>JALHNB010000066.1 GCA_022843745.1 Anaerolineae bacterium
AATTGGATCGTATCAACGATTTTCAATATCTGCTCAAGGTCGTGCTGCCGCTTTCCGGGCCGATCATCGCCGTCCTCTTCCTGTTTTACGGTGTCTGGCACTGGAATCAGTATTTCCTGGCGCTGATTTTCCTGAGCAGTAAAGAATTGTTCCCGCTACAATTGGTTATGCGCGAAATCCTGGTCTTCAACCAGCTTGATTTGTCGATGCTGTCGGACATCCGGCAGATGGCGCTCCAGCAGGGTTTGAAAGAACAGTTAAAATTCACGGTACTGGTGGTATCATCACTGCCTGTGATGCTGATTTACCCACTGGTACAAAAATATTTCGTTACAGGCATCACGCTCGGCGCGGTCAAAGGCTGATGCGCGATTGTAAATTGGAGAAAGGATTGGCGTTATCGCAGAGTGTTTATGGCGTATCACAATATAGTTCGCAATATTTTTGAATTAAGGAGACTCGAATAATGAGTAGTAAAACATTGAAAACCCTATTTCTGATCCTCTTGCTCACGCTGGTTGTGGGTGCGGTTCAGGGGCAGGGCGTGGCGGTGAACCCCGCTGGCGAACTGCCGATTGTCAACGAGCCGGTCACGATCAGGATTTTGATGGTGCAGACGACAGGCGTCGAAGACTATAACAATGGCAACAAATTTACAGAATGGGTCGAGGAACAGACCGGCATCAACATGGAATTCGAAGTTGTGCCGTCGGCTGATGCCCGCACCAAACTGAACATCACCCTGGCAAGCGGTGAGCTGCCGGATGTGCTCGCGGGCTTCCCGATTGACGCGGGCTTGCTGGCGCAGCAGGGCGCGGAGGGTCAATTCCTCCCGCTGAACGACTATATCGAAAATTCCGGCTTCTGGACGAAGCAGGCTTTCCAGGAAGAACGCCCCTATCTGCTGCCGCTGATTACGTCACCGGATGGCAATATCTACGGCCTGCCGGACATTAACGAATGCTTCCACTGCTTCACATCGCAGAAAATGTGGATTTATCAGCCCTGGTTGGACGCGGTTGGCATGGAAATGCCCACGACCACCGAGGAATTCTACCAGGTTCTGAAGGCCTTCAAGGAACAAGACCCGAACGGCAACGGCATCGCCGACGAAGTAGCTTTCTCTGGTCAGATTCTCGAAGGCGGCTGGCACCAACCGATTGACGAGTTTATTATGCAGTCGTTCGTGTACTATGACCGCATTTCCGAACGCAATCAACAGCGTTTGCTGCTGGATGAGGATGGCAAAGTTCAGGTCGCTTATGCCCAACCCGGCTTTGCTGAAGGCCTGAAATATCTGAATCGTTTGTACAGCGAAGGCCTGATCGACCCGAATGCCTTCACCCAGGATAATTCGCAGATTCGCACACTGGCAAACAACCCCGATGTCAACATCCTCGGCGCGACGGGCGCGGGTTGGCCTGGTATGTTCGCCCAGGTTCAGTTTAAAGCTGATGGTGGACGACTCGAAGATTGGGTTTCCGTCCCTGTGCTTGAGGGGCCGAATGGCTTCCGTGAAACCGCCTATGTACCATTTGGTTTCGCTCCTGGCCGTTGGGTCGTGACCAGCGCGGCGGAAAACCCCGAAGCTGCCTTCCGTTTGGGCGACTTCCTCTACAGCCGCGATGCCACAATCCGCAACGTGTTTGGTGAAGAAGGTGTTGATTGGGCATGGGCCAGCGAAGGCATGACGGGAATCGACGGCAAGCCAGCGCTTTATGACAACCTGCACCAGTGGACTGAGGAAATTCAGAATCAATCCTGGCAGCAGGCCGCAGTCACCTACCGTACATCGGAATTCCGCCTCGGCCAGAACGCAGAAGGTGAATACATCGAGACGATGCTGTACGCGGCGACTGCCGATAACATGATGCCCTATGTCCGCCCAATTGATCGCCTGATCCCGCCCCTGACTCTTTCCGAAGATCAGGCTCGCGAATTGGCTGACCTGCGGCTGGCAATCGAAACCTATGTGGACGAAATGTTCGTCAATTTCGTCGTCGGTAACGCCGATGTCGATGCCGAGTGGGAAAATTATCTTGCCACGCTGGAATCGCTCGGACTGCCGCGCCTCCAGGAAATCTTCCAGGAAGCCTATGACGCGCAGGCTGTCGCTGGCAGCGAAATGCAGCGCGAAGGCGGCTGATCGGATTTTGCGTTCATTCTGTGATGGGTGGATGTGGATTTAGTCATTCGATCTGATAATGTTGTAGGGGCGCAATATATTGCGCCCCTACGGACGCTGCCCGATTGTTTCGCCAAACAGCATCATCCATCATAGCCATTGTGGGCGATCCGTCGGGTCGCCCCTACACAAAACTTCCCGAATTTATTGGACAAACTTATCATTCTTCAGCACACTCTTATTTTGATGTTGCAAATTTATATTCTTTTATAGGAGTTACAACGATGGCTAAACCCGTATCAGCTCAAGGGCTTGAGTGGTTTCAGGACGCTCGTTTTTCGATGTTCATCCACTGGGGATTGTATTCGATCCTCGCCAAGCAGGAATGGGTGATGCACACGGATCGCATTCCTGTGCCTGAGTACGAAAAACTCGTCCCTCAGTTTAACCCGGTCAAATATAACGCCGACGAGTGGGTGAGTATCGCCGCCGACGCGGGGCAAAAATTCATGGTCATCACCAGCCGCCACCACGATGGCTTTAGCATGTATGACACGGCTCTGAGCGACTACAAAGTGACGAATACGCCCTTCAAGCGCGACCCGATCCGCGAACTGGCCGACGCAGTTGCCCGCCGGAATGACGTAAAACTTGGCTTCTATAGTTCGCTGCTGGACTGGCATCATCCGGCGTATCGTTTCCGCGAGGAAAGTGGCCTGGCGTGGTCGGATTATCTCGAATTCTTGCACGGGCAGGTGCGCGAACTTTGCACCAATTACGGCGAAGTGGTCGAAATCTGGTTTGATGGCGACTGGCCGCATCACCCATTCGACGAAACGAATCAGTATTTCAAGGCAGGCGGCTCGTTCGAGTACGACAAACTTTACGACATGATCCACACGTTACAGCCGGACTGTGTTATTCACAACAACCGTCACGATAAGCCGCTGCCGGGTGAGGATGTTCAGGGTTTTGAGCAAGATTTGCCGGGGATGAACACGGCGGGCTTTAACGAGACGAAGATTTACGGCCTGCCGATTGAAGTGTGCATGACGATTAACGGGCATTGGGGATACAGCGCGGGCGACTATAACACCAAGTCGGTGCGCAATCTCGTCCATATGCTGGTGCGGAGTGCCAGTGTCGGCGGCAATTATCTGCTCAACGTCGGCCCGACTCCCGAAGGCGAAATCGTCCCGCAGCACGCCGAACGCCTGCGCGGGGTAGGGGAGTGGCTGAAATCAAACGGCGAGTCGGTCTATGGCACACGCGCGGGGGCGATTGCGCCGAGTGCGGTATCGGTCAGCACGCGCAAGGGCGATACCCACTATGTGCATCTTTTGGATTATGTGAGCGATAGCGTGACGTTGAAAGGCGCTCCCGCCAGCATCACACAGGCGAAGCTGTTGAAAAATGGCGAGGCGGTGCAGATGGAACGCAGCGGCGACGATCTGATATTGACCGTGCCGGATACGCAGCGCGATCCGATTGATACGGTGGTCGTGTTGTCGTAAAGGGAATACAACCTCACCCCCATCCCCTCTCCAACACATTGGAGAGGGGAGCAAAAGACAAGGTTATCTTGGGGCTTGGTATTGAATAGGACAAGAAAATGGCGAAACAGGTATCGGCGCAGGGGCTACAGTGGTTTCAGGATGTTCGGTTTGGCATGTTCATTCATTGGGGGCCGTCGGCTATTCCGGCGCGGCATGACTGGATTATGGCTGCTGAGTCGATTCCCGTGCCGGAGTACGAAAAATTCGCTGCACAATTTAACCCGACGAAATTCAGCGCTGACGAGTGGGTGAGTATTGCCGCCGATGCCGGGCAAAAGTACATGGTCTTTACCAGCCGCCACCACGATGGCTTTAGCATGTACGACACAGCATTAAGCGATTACAAGATCACCAACTCACCATTTGGGCGCGATCCGGTGCGCGAACTGGCGGATGCAATTGCCCGACGCGGCGACATCAAGCTCGGATTTTATAGCTCGGTGCTTGATTGGCATCACCCAGCCTATCGTTTTCGTGACGAAAGTGGGTTAGCGTGGTCGGATTATCTTGAATTTTTGCATGGGCAGGTGCGCGAACTCTGCACGAATTACGGCGAACTGGCCTGCCTGTGGTTCGATGGGGACTGGCCTCGCCACCAGCTTCCCGCAGAACACGCCTATTTCAAGGCGGGTGGGTCATTCGAGTATGACAAACTTTATGACCTGATCCACACTTTGCAGCCGGGCGCGGTAGTGCTGAATAATCGCCATGATGAGCCGCTGTCGGGTGAAGATGTTCAGGGTTTTGAGCAGGATTTGCCGGGGATGAACACGGCGGGCTTTAATCCCTCTACTGTCTACACATTTCCGCTGGAAGTGTGCATGACGATTAACGATCACTGGTTCTACGTCGACGGCAGCCGCAATCACAAATCGGCGCGACAGCTTGTACAATATCTGGCGCGGAGTGCCAGCGCCGGGGCGAATTATTTGCTCAATGTCGGTCCAACCACCGAGGGTGAAATTCTGCCGCAGCACGCCGAGCGACTGCGCAGAGTCGGCAAATGGCTAAAAGTGAATGGCGAGTCCATTTATGGGACGCGCGCTGGAACGATTGCGCCGACAGCGGTAACGGTCAGCACGCGCAAAGGGAATACCCATTACGTCCATATTCTCGACAATGTAAGTGATTATGTGGTTTTGAATGATGTGCCTGCCCAGAGTGCGCGATTACTCTCCAATGGCCTGCCCGTCGAAATGCAGCGAAAAGAGGGCAAGCTCATTCTGATCGTGCCGGAATCTCAGCGCGACTCGATGGATACTGTCGTCGTGTTGTCGTAATACGTGATAAAAATGCTGCTGGCGAATTCGTTCGTCAGCAGCATCCAAAAATCTTATCGAGGCCAGTTGCGATCCACATAGACGCGGATCGGTGTGTTGCCACGGTTGCGCTGGATCGTCCAGCCCGCCAGCAGATAGCCACCGCCGATGAACATGAAGGCCGAGGCGACCATGAGCGCCAGAAGCTCCGGGAAAACGGCGATCATAAAGCCGAAAAACAGCAGCGCCGCGCCGGGAATCCACCACATTGTTGAAGTTCTCATTTTTTCCAATACTCCCTTTTTCATGACATTAATTTTACGGTGCGCAGGTTAACCGTATATCAATGGCGTATTAGAATGGTGTCAAAATGGGGGCATGATTAACGCTACGCTAAAATAGGCATCACCAAAGGAGAAATCATCATGAAAAACAAAAAAACCGAGTCAAAAATCAAGCTGTCGATGTACATTGACCCCGCGCCGAGCGACGACCAGCTTGCGTTCGCCAGCCAGCTTGGGCTGCAATGTGTCTACACCTGGGTGTCACCGGAGCAGTGCAGCTTTGAATATCTCGACGGCCTGCGGCGGAAGGTCGAGTCATACGGGCTGAAGCTGTGGAACGTGGGCAACCTGGACGTGGCGAAATCCGACAAAATCCACCTGGCGCTGCCGGGTCGCGACGAGACAATTGAAAAATTTAAGCAAATGATTCGCAACCTGGGGCGGGCAGGCATCTATACGACGACGTTTACATGGGAAGCCGATGGCGTGTGGTCGTCGCCGCCGGGGGAGAGCCGGGGCGCATTGGCGCGGCGAGTCGATCTGAACGAGTTGCAGCAGCGCGGCCTGACTCATGGGCGTGTCTACACCGAGGACGAAATCTGGGCGAATTTTGAGTATTTTATGCGTCAGGTGATCCCAGTGGCGGAGGAAGCAGGCGTGAGATTATCGCTGCATCCCAATGACCCGCCGACCACCTCACTCGGCGGCATTCCTTGCCTGATTAACAGTTTTGAGACGTATACACGCGCCTTCGAGATCGCCAACAGCCCGAATCTCGGCATGGAATTTTGCACCGGATGCTGGCTGGAAGGCGGCAAATTGTTCGGCAATATGCTGGAAGCGATCCGCTATTTTGTCGAGCAGAAGCGCATTTTTATCGTGCATTTCCGCAACGTGACCGCGCCGCTGCCGGAATTTACCGAGACATTTCTGGATAACGGCTATATGGATATGTACGAGGCGATGAAAATTTTCGTCGATACGGGCTACGACGGCACGATGATCCTCGACCACACGCCGGAGTTCGCGGGTGGGTACGCGCTCGGCGGCGGGACAGGCTACGCGATTGGCTACATGCGGGCGCTGATCGAACGGGCGGAGAGTTCAGGCTGAGATGTATCGGAAAGCAACTACTTCTTATCCTGCTGGCGGTTTATGTTTAATTTGCAAGCATTGGATTAGCGGTGGTAATGCAGGATATTGGATTTGTTCGGCATTCCCAGACGGGATGCCTGAAGCGATTGCCAATGCTCACGTTGACCATCGCTATCTATTTCCTGGTGATAATGGCATCCACTTTGAGTTTGACGATGAAACATACCTATCAGAGGGTGATCTGGCTGATACGATCAAAGTGGTTGATCGTATCTATCAAAAGAACAATACCAAGCTATTGCAGGGGTTTCAATATCTGCGTCGTCATCATCAAATGGCGTGGAAAGCATTCGAAGAAGGAAGAATTTCGCAAGATGAATTGCTTGACGCACTTACAGAATGGCTTTTAAGAGATTGGTTAGATACTCACTGGCTAATTGGGGGAGTCGATGCAGAGTGGTTTAAGCTCGAAAACAATCTTTGGATAGAAGCTGCTCCCCCGTTTTCAACCCAAGCGCTTGACGCCATTGATCCATCGCTAGATCAACTGAAAGAGTACGATAGCCGACTGCTTGTTCCTGCACATAGAGATATCCCTGATGATTTTAGCGATGTGACCAGAGAAATTTTTCAGCGAGTTAATGCTGATCATGTGGTCATGTGGGAAAGCCGGAGGACATTTTTGCGCGAGAGATATTTCGACAGGTCGTGAGGGCGGAATGACTGTAAAAACGGAATTTTCGAAAGCCGAGTTTGTCGAAATTCTTGCCAATTACGACTTGGGTGAATTTCGCGACTCGAAGCCGATCTCCAAAGGCACGGTGCAGACCAACTTTTGGCTTCAGACCGCCAAAGGCCAATTTGTGTTTCGCTATTACGAGAATCGTTCGCGCGAAATGGTTCTGTTCGAGTGCGATGTCATCCAACTTTTGACGCAGCATCACTATCCATGTCCGGCGGCGATGGCGAACAGGGAAGGGGCGTTTGTTGGGACGCACGGCGGCAAGCCCTACGTGATTTTCGAGTTTGTTGAAGGCCACTCGATTGAAAATCTGAACGCGGATCAGCGCGAACAGTTTATTCAAAAAATCGCGCAACTGCACACCATCACCGAGGGGTATCAGCCAATTCACATCGAGCAGCGCTGGAATTACAGTGTCGAAATCTGCCGGGAGTTGGCGAGAAAAGCCGCCGCGAACATCAACACCGAAGCGGCGCGTGAGAAGCTGAAATGGCATGAAAATCAGCTCTCACAACTGCAACTCCCCGAATCGCTGCGGAAAGGCATTTGTCACGGCGATTTTTATTTTGAGAATATGCTGTTTCAGGACGGCCAATTTAAAGCGCTGCTGGATTTCGACGACGCGAACATGACGTTTCTGACCTTTGACGTGGTGGGGTTGATCGAAAAGTTCGCGTGGCCGTATCAGGAGGCGTTCGATTTTGGCATCGCGCGGGACGTGGTGCAGGCGTATACCAAATATCGCGCCCTGAACGTCGATGAACAGCGGCATCTTTTTGACGTGTATAAACTGAGCATTATGATTGATTGCGTCTGGTACTTTGCGCGTGGAGATGCCGACGATTTCTACGAGAAGCACAAAATCGAGCATCTGGAAAGCTGGGGGCGCGAGGGATTTTACGCGCAGCTTTTCGGGTGAGTTTTTCGGTTATAATGGCACGATAACAGAAAACGCTCATCTTAAAATATGGGAGCGCAACAATGGTGATTAAGCATAATTTGCATAGCATGGAAGAATTTGAAGCATTTATCGCTGAACCAGAAAACGATGACCGCTTGTTCGAACTGATTAACGGGGAGATTATCGAAGTGTCGCCAGGACGCACCAGCAATTCAGGCTTTCCGCACATTATCAGTTTTGAAGTTCGGCTGTTTTGCCGCGATAACGATATTGTGTGTTATATCAGCGGCAGTGATGGAGCGTATAAAGTTGGCAATAATGTCGTTGTGCCGGATTTTGCGTATAAGAGAACTCCCCTGAGCGATGAATACCCTGACACTGCGCCGCCGTTGTGGGTAGTCGAAATTATCTCCCCAACGGACAAAGCGCCAGATATTCGCGACAAGCGCCAGATTTACCGCCGTGCAGGAATTCTGTTATGGGAATTTTATGGCCCGTCAAAAAGCATTGATGTGTATGCGCCCGGTCAGCCACTTCGTGAGGCAGGGATTGATGATGTTCTGGATGTAGGCGATCTGATTCCGGGGTTCACGCTGGCGGTGAAAACGATTTTTGGAGAGTAAGATTAAAAGTAAATTGAAAGCCAAAGAAGGAGCAAAGCTACATCCAATTCAAAGTCTTTCCAAGTCTACATCTTTGATGTGCTTTCCTCCCCCGATCACAATCCCATCTGGCTGCCCTAAATGGAACATATATATCGTGTATTGACTTGGCACTAAGTCTCGATACCAGTTGACAAATTCAACAATGCGTCTTATCGAGCCGGGTTTCACTGTAACCATATGAAGATGGTCAAGCGTACCAGATATACTTCCATCCTCGTCTTTAAGTTCCCACTCAATATCCAGCTCACCGATATTTAGGAACACATTTGACCATAATCGTTTTAAACCATTTGCAAATTCAACAAAATCTATTTCAAAATTGAGATCAGGTATATCATCTGTTGATTTAAACTGGGCTAAGACTCTTGCTGGAAATAAGGTCAGGTGATAGGTTGTGGACATCGTGGAAAATGATCTTTCTTGGCGGGTGTCTAATTTAGCCTCGGTTTTGTGTAATTATAAACTTGATACTCCGGCTGGAAGCCAACCGATTCGTAGAGTTTAGAAGCTGGGTCGGGAGTCTCTGCGTAGGAGACAAGTGCCGTGTACATGAGTCACAGGGCAATATCGCCAATGTTCAAATAACCCTCAAATCCGCCTGCCGCGATCCACTCTGCTGTCGCTGTTTGAATTGTTTTGAGATCTGCTTCTGTCGTACAGGGCCTTGCAGCGTTCACTGAATTTATCCAGAATAGGGCAAAACTGTCAGAGCAAGGATACATGATACCCGCCCTGACAGTCGCTGCAAAATGCACCTAGCGGCGGGCGCGAATTTTTCCACTGCCCATGTTGGCAAATACATTGCCAAGATAAATTTGTCGGCTGATGCCAGCGGCAAACGCATCCTGCGAAGCCTGCGAACTTTCAACCGCCCAGGAGTGGCCGCCGTCGTTCCAGTTGAACCACACAATCGCTTTAATGCGCGGATAGCGGTTGATGATCGTGTTCGTGAGCGCGGTTCGAATCCATTCGGCTTTCTGTGCGCCGCCGTCCCCGGCTTCGATAGTCGCGAATTCGGTGATTATCAGCGGTTTGCCAGGTGCGAGCTGGGTAATTTCGTTGTAACTGTTGCGGCTGTTGGAAACCAATTGGGTATCGCCGGAGAAAACCTGCCTAAAGGACATCCAGGGCATGCTTTGATTTGAAGCAAAGTTGTAGCCATCCAGACCGATCCAATCGACATAGGAATTGCCGGGGTAGACCTGCGACATGGGCAGGGTGTTCCACGAACTGATATTGGGTGCCCAGACCCAGGTCACATTGGATGCGCCAACACGATTAAAAATACCTCGTACATGACGCCAGGCGTTAATATAATCGCGGGCGGTGTTGCCGTTCAGTTGTGCGCTCCAGGGGAACTGCCAGTTGCCGTTCATCTCCCAATTGAAGCGCAGGAAGAATGGGTGTCCCCAGTTTTTCGCATCTCTGGCCCATTGGGTAATAAAGGCATCGAAATCGCCGCGTGTGATGTTCGTCAGCTTATATTTGGGCTGAACGGCGGAACAGCAGGCCCATGAACCCCAATCGAGCATGGGGATCGAGCCATGATTGCGAACATTATTGAAATAGGAAGTCTGGAAACGGAGCATCGTGCCTGTTGGATATTCCCAAGGCGCACCCCAGGCAATAATCGACATGCCTTTTTCGGCGATGTTGGTTTCGAAATTGTTGATAAACCCGCCCGGCTGGAAGGCGGAACTTTCCGGCGGCCTGCCATAAAGATGGGCGCCCCAGTAAATTCGTGGCGTAGCGGCATCGGTTGTCGAAAGCTCAGTAGAGAAGGCAACCGTAAAAATCGCGATTGCAAACAGTAGAAAGAGACCAGCTTTTCGGTTGGTTTTCACGAGTCAATACCCCATTAAATATTAAGATTGTGTATATTGGGTGGTGAATACCAATAGTAAATCAATTATCCTGGATGTACAGCGGTACAATGGTACTGAAGTCTTCTGATCGAAGGTTATCCACGCTACTATTAACAACGTTATAGCAATTCTGTTCTTGTGTAGGTTGACTCTTAACCAGTTTCATGTCTACACTGATGACAGAGGCAGGAGGAGTAAATGGCAAAGAAAATTTTTTGGGATGATCCTTATTTAACACGGCTGGAGACGCATGTTACCAGCGTGAATGGAAAAAATGTGACTGTCGCCCAGACGATTTTCTATGCCTTCTCTGGCGGGCAGGAAAGCGATACCGGGACGATTGGTGGTTTTCCGGTGCTGGAGGCGCGGAAAGAAGGACTGGAGATTGTTTATACGCTTGGCGATAGACATGGGCTGAATCGCGGGGATAGCGTTGCGATGACGATTGATTGGGAACGGCGCTACCGTCTGATGCGCCTGCACTTCGCCGCCGAGATAATTCTGGAACTGGCGGTTCAAAATCTGGGGCCGATCACCAAAATCGGCGCACATATCGCCCAGGATAAGTCGCGCATTGATTTTGAGTGGGGCGAGAATATTGCCACTTCGTTCCCGATGCTTCAGGACAAAGCGCGGGCGATTATTGGTGCTGACCAGCCCATCGTGAGCGCATTCAGCGATGAAGCGCAGGAGCGGCGCTACTGGGAAGTGAGTGGATTCGGCAAAGTGGCTTGCGGCGGGACACATCTCAAAAAGACAGGCGAAGTGGGGGAGATCGAACTGAAGCGCAAGAATATCGGCAAGGGCAAAGAGCGCATCGAGATTTTTATTAACGCCTGATGAGGTATGGAAAGAAAACACATGGCTTGTCTGTCTCAGTATCGTGTTGAGTGCGACCATAAGGAGCTAAAAGATGAATATCGCGATTCTTGGGGCAGGTAATATTGGCTGGGTGCTTGGGAAAAAATGGCATGAAGCAGGACACGCCATTCGGTTTGGCGTGCGCAATCCTGATAAGCCGGAGATACAGACGTTGGTGAAATCGCTTGGCAAAAATACTTCAGCATCCATGTTGGATGAGGCTATTCAATTTGGTGAGGTGGTCGTTTTTGCGATCCCTGGTGGAGTCATGGCTGAAACGATTACCGCCTATGCCAGCGCTCTGGATGGCAAAATCCTTGTCGATGCGGCCAATAATCTGGCGGCGGGATCGACCACCGCGAACAGTATGGCGACGTTTGCGGCCCAAACGCCGAAAGCACAGGTCTACCGAGCATTTAACTGCTACGGCTGGGAAAATTTCGAGGACACCACTTTTGATGGCGTCCCCAGCGATCTGTTTTACTGCGGGCCGGACGGCGCACCCCGTTCGATCATGGAAAAGCTGATTGCTGATGTGGGACTCCATCCATTGTACGTCGGCGGGACAGATCAGGTCGAAATCGTCGATAGCGTTCTGCGCCTGTGGTTTGCGCTGGTGCGCGGTCAGAAGATGGGGCGCAAGCTGGCGTTTAAGGTGCTGACAACCTGATCCCCGCAAACTGGCCGGATGACCTGCGGGATCATTTTAAGCAAGCGACACAGATCGAAAAGTTGAGCGGCAAGAGTGGCGCGAGTGTTTATCGCGCCCACCTGCCGCAGCGCACACTGATCGTAAAGGAGAGCGCGAAGGAATTCCATTTTTATCAGCACATCGCGCCGATTTTACGCGCCAATGCCATCCCGCTGCCGGAGTCCGATTCGTTTTTCGGCGATTCGTGGGTCGTGCTGGAAGATATTCCGCTGAAAGTGCAAGCGGGTGATGGACGCATGGTCGCGATTCTGGCGCGTTTGCACACGCTGGAAGCCGAGATTTCGCTTAACGACCCGTATAGACCCACCTGGTCGGATGAATTGACGGAGAAAGCGCTGGTGTGTTTTTCGCCGGAAATTGCCGCGCAGTTCCGGCCTCAATTCACGGATTTGCGCGTTAAAGCACAGCTACTTTTCCAGCCGGAAGCGTTTATTTCCGGTGATCCGAACCCGGCGAATTGGGGTGCGCGGGAAGATGGCACATTGGCGCTGTTCGATTGGGAGCGATTCACACGCGCCGCGCCCGCCATTGATCTGGCGATTATCGTGGCGGGGCTGGGGAATCAAGCGCAATTTCTGAATACCGCGCAGGCCTATCTGGATGAACGCGAAAAAATTGGGCGACCCTACGCGATTTCAGCGCAGGTACTCGCGGAGTGGATGGCGCTGGCGAAGCTGTGGACGGTGGTCGAATTTTTGAGCAATTATACGGATGGGCGACTTCAGCCGGACGCGACATTGGATTATATTCGGCGCGAAATAGGGGCGTGGTTGAGCGCTCTACATGAGAAGCCTCTCAAAAAATTCTAAACCCATTTTGATAGAAGCCATGTACCTTAACAATATCTGTAAGATTTATTGCTAGAGAGTTTAACATGGCTACTATTGAAGGACATATTGATGTGAATGTCCCCGTTAGCACAGCCTATAACCAATGGACGCAGTTTGAGGAATTCCCGCGTTTTATGGATGGTGTCATCTCAATCCAGCAAGTCGATGACCGTCATCTGCATTGGAAGGCAAACATTAAAGGTAAGGTCGAAGAATGGGATGCCGAAATCACCGAGCAGCACCCCGACCACCGCGTGGCATGGCACAGCACCAATGGCGCGGAAAACTCCGGTGTTGTGACTTTTCATTATCTGGACGAGAACAAAACCCGCGTGATGTTGCAACTCGATTATGATCCTGAAGGTATTATCGAGAATATTGGCGACAAGTTGGGGCTGGTCGAAAGCCGTGTGGCGGGTGATCTGGAACGTTTTAAGGAATTTATCGAAGCGCGACAGGCTGAAACTGGCGCTTGGCGCGGCGAGATTGAAAACCCGAAGGTCTAGTTGACATCAGCCGGGGCGACTCATCGGGTCGCCCCGGCAACTGCATACCGGTTAAAAAGTCAATGATTTCGGATCGGGATAACACGTCAGTTTATTGCATTGCATTGATTTGTCGCGCCAATGAAAGAATATCGAAGATGCGGCGCAATTCCGTGATTTTGCCGTCCTCGACAAGAAACAAATCCATCCCTTCAAGTTTGACTTCATTATCTGAAGCAGGAATGTCAATGTACATTCCTGTATTTGTGCCTACAAATGTCCAGCGTACTGCGACAAGGTCGTCTTCGGCTAAGAGGTTCTCGACGGTAAAATGAGCATCTGGGAATCCCGTCCGTTTCAGATCTAGGGCCTGTTCCAGTCCATCCCAGCCTACCTCTGGATCCATGCTACCCGAATGATAAAAATTAAACTCCGAGTCCACAATTTCAAGCATTGCTGCATTGGCTAATTCAGCGTCCGTTTCGTTAAGGATTTCATCATAATAGCGTTGGACGAGGGCTTTATTTTCATCCAAGCTTGTTGACTGTGCCGTCGTATTAGTTGGCGCAATGAAGACTCCTAGTATCAATAACAAACCGACCAGTCCAATCAGCCAAACTCGGTTGCGCATGATAAATCTCCTTATGTGTCAATGAGACTGAAAAGTTGTTTATATCTCTCTATTATAAGATGATTTTGAGGAGAAATCGATTACGCTGTCCGGTTGAGAAGTTCAAATCATTAGACTGCAAAAGCGCTATTAAATCGTCCAAAATAACACCTATTCCAATCGTAGAGCCGAGAATTATGCGCGGTTCATCGTTTTGGAAATCTGTACAATTGGTCACAATAGCCCTTCATTTGAAGGATGCTAATCTGATCGAAGTTAAATAAGCAGACTGATTAAGTCGAACTTTTAGGCGGTTCTTCGGGGTCGCCTTTCGGGTCGGGAATTTCCTTCGGCTGCAAATCTTCGACGGTGGCGTTGGGATCGAGCAGTGTTTCGAGAGGTTCCGGCGGTTTTTTGTCCTCGGTGCGCTCGATGCGAATATCCAGCATGGAGGATTCGGGGATGAATCCTTTGAGAATCGCGTGTTCAGCGGCGGCGACGGTATCGGGTACGAGCAGCAGATCAACGCCCCGCGGCTTCAAAAAATCGGACGTGTTCAGAATTTTGCGTTCGCGTTCCTCATCTTCGGAGACATCGCGAATGTAGATCGCCAGAATGCGCTTGGGATACTGCTCCACCACGTAGCGATAAATATCCGCATCAGCCTGACCGCTGTCGCCGATCAGAATAAACGGCAGATTGGGATGCGTCTCCATGATGCTGCGGATCGCGGCGAATTTGTGGTGCAGGTGGTCGCCCGTGAGAAAATGGTCACGGGTGAGGCCGAGGTCTTGCAGGAAGAATGGCCCAATGGGAATCTCGCGCACCTCAAAAAAGTCGAGCAGGAGGTCATAAAGATTCCAGGGGCTGCTGCTGACGTAATAAATGGGATTGTAGGTGTTGTTGATGCCCGTCTGGAGCGCACGATAAAAGGCGGCGACTCCTTCGAAGGGCAGGCGAGTACGCGAGTTGCGCAAAAAGGTGTTACGCGCCATTTTGAGGATGTTCAGCACGTCGGTTTTGATGACGGTATCGTCCAGATCGCTGATGATGCCGAATTGTGAGCCGGGTGGGGGAACAATGACCTGCCCGGTGGCGCTGACGGACGGAAGTTCACCAACACGGTTAGGGTAATCTATCAGTTCGCATTGAACGTCATAGGTGATCTGATCGGCGCGGTAAAGTGGGCCGGGGTTCAGAAAGACCTCGAAAAACCCTTCCTCGTCGGCGGTGACTTCGGTCTCCTGGTCGCCAAAACGGATGCGAACACGGGCGTGGGGGATTTCGTCGGAAGAAAGACGGCGGTACATATTAACCAGATTTTGCCAGATGGTGTCGTTATCTTTGGCGCTGGTGATGTCTTTATCCGTCAATACGCGCCCGACGAGATGAAAAGCCTCGTGTGAACCATGTCCGAGGTAGGGCATGATGATAATGGGGTTGGAATCCAGCCGCCGGTCCAGGCGAAATTTCAGTTCGTCAAAGCGATCTTCAACGTTGGTTGCGATTTCGAGTAATGCGCGTCGCCAGTCTACCATCACGCTTGCATGTCCAAATATAGGGAATAAGATTTCGGAGTTTACCACAAAAATTATTGGAATTTCGATAGTGCGATGTTGAAGTAGTCGAAGTTTAGCGACGTGCGGAATCCTGATACCAGAGTGGAGGCTAGTTCACTGTTAAGGGTTCAACGAGTATCTGACCTGCTCGATCTAAGCTTCTTGCTGCATTGGCGATTAACCTGATTGATGTGTTTTCGCTTCCTTGCCCCACAAACAATTTGAAGACCCCCAATTTAGATGGGCTTAATAATTCACGGCTTGTAAGCGCATCAAAATGAGATGTAGTGGTACGAACGAATTGAAGAAGTTCTTCGTCTTCAGTAACTCTAAATCTTATTCCTTTCCACGATAGCCAGCCTGAAAAATAGACGATGTTACGGAATTCCAGGAAGAGAACACTACCATCGGGATGATCAGCCTGAATTTTTAGATTTGTCATCGCGTAGGGATAACTAATGACTTTACAGTACCAGTTATCTGGATCGGGCAATTTGAATATATTTGCCTCTGAGCTGTTGGGGTTCATGAATACCTACCGATTAGTCGAGGATGACAATTTTTACCATATCCGCCCCTGATTTTCGACAGTTACCGAGTGGTCGAGATTCGATTTTGATACGCGTTTAAATCACTCAACGATGCTGCGATAGAACCAGAGATCACTTGTGGGTGGGCCGAAGAACGGCTCCAGCAGTGCGAGTTCCAGCGGCAAGACCTCAAAAATGCCGATGCTGCGTTCGAACTGGTCGTCGGGGAGGATCGGCAAATCGGCGCAGGTGTTCGCCACCAACGGCTGCTGCACCCAGCCGAAGCCGCTGAACGCCTGGATGCGATACCACGTGCCAGAGAGATTAACGCCCATCACGCTCACGGGTGTCGCGTTGGGGATATTGCCGATCACGCCCTGCCGCAAATCCGAGCCGAAACGCACATTCACATTCAGGTTATTGACGGTATCCATTTCGCCGGGGCAGCCATCCAATAGGCCGACCAAACGGGCGGCGTTAAGGGGCGATTCAAGAGGCGTTATATCCGGCTCACCGCCTGGTACGGCGCGAATTCCTTCCCCGGCGGTGACAGTATGTTCAACATCGTTGGTGATAATTTTAGCTTCACCCTCGGCAACCGTTACCACGTCCGGCCAGACCGCGAGCCAGGCCGCCGGGCTTGTGACGACCAGCGGCGCACTGCCCATCACTTCCAGGCGATAGGCGCGAAATCGCGGTGTTTGAGTCTGGCGCTGGACGGCATATCCATTGATACGCGCGTCGAGTTCGTTACCAAATTCAAGCAGTTCATAAGTGGATTCGGGCAAAATCAGCAGGTCAATCTGATCCAGAAAAGTGAGCAGCGCCCGCCCGGTTTCATCCGTTCGCAGCACATCACCCACGCCGAAGGGGGATTCGGAATTTTCGGGAAGGGCTACCCAGGCTTCGGTGTTGGCGCGGCGAATCTCGACACCGGAATGGGTGATCGTGAGCAGAGCGGCATAAGAGGGCGTTTGGGCGTGGACGGAAAACGCGCTCATCAGAAGAATCACGATTCCAACTGCCGATAGTTTATAACGCATTACCTTCATCCTTTATCACAGGCAGTTCAACAAAAAAAGTGCTGCCTGTGCCTTCCTTGCTTTTGACCCACACCCGTCCATTATGCGAATCAATAACCGATTTCACCAGACTCAAGCCCAGGCCTGTGCCGGGAATGTCGGCGGTGATGGCGGTGCGGACACGGTAAAACTCGGTAAACAACTGTTTCTGCGCTTCTTCGGAGATTCCGTAGCCCGTATCTTCGATTTCGAGGCGGATCAGGGCGCTGTCGGGTTGATACAAGCGCAGGTTGATATGGCCTTCGTCGGGCGTATATTTCACCGCGTTGCCCAGTAAATTGGTGACGGACTGGGTAAGCTGGCGATAATTCCCTGAAACCTGTACCGATATATCGGCGATCTCGACGTTAAACGTCTGTTTTCGCCTCGATATATCCGCTTTATGGTGCTGGATCGCTTCCTGCACGACTTCGCGCGGGTCAAGCGGCAGGTACTTCACCCCGCCTGTACGCGCCAGTTCCAGGTCGAGGATGCCGCCGATAATTTCGTTCATCTGCTCGGCAGCGGATTTGATGCTGTCCAGAAAGCGGACTGTCTGTTCCGGCAGGATATCGCGATTGATCTGCTGCACCAGATCGGCATAGCCCAGAATACGCGCCAACGGATTGCGCAGATCGTGCGAGGCCATGCGAATCATTTGCGTTTTGAAGCGGTTCAGCTCGCTCAGTGTGGTCACATCGTTGAGGATAACCACCCACTGCTTAAAATCGGTCAGCGGCGCGGCTTCGAGATTGAAACTGCGCTTGCCGATTTGAATCTCCTGGCGAAAGGCTTCACCCGATTCAAATTTTTCGGGCAGCACAATGGCATCGGGCATCGCTTCTTCAAAGGCAGCGTTGCGGCGCAGCGGCTGAAGTTTGTCATCTAGCAGAGCGATCCCGGCGGGGGAAGCGGCGAGAATAGCCTCCAGCGTCACTTTCTGACGTGCGACTTCGGTATAGAGAATGGCGTTTTCCAGGCTTGGCGCGAGTTGATCGGCTAGGCTTTGGAGTAAATAGAGAGCGGCACGCGGCGGATTCCAACGAAGTGGGATTTGCGCCGTCAGGACAGCCAGCATCCGCCCCTGCCACAACACCGGCACCGCCACACAGGGGTAACTGATGATGGCATGACGCTCGGCATAGGTGCGGCGGCAGATCGCCTCCAGCATCGGCACATAGGCTGCGGATTCCGGCCACTGATGCGCCAGACGGGGTGTGCTGTTTTCATCGGCGAACAGCCAGATCGCCCCGGCGGGACTGTTCAAAACACGGCGAATATCCGCCGCAATGCTGGGCAGAATGCGCTCCAGAACGAGACGCTGGTTCGAGATTTGGACGACGCTTTGCAGCAAAAATTCACTGCGGCGGCGGCGGTCAATCTCGATACTCAGCTTGCGGGCTGCGTTCAGGATTAGCGGTACGATCAGTGCCAGACCCGCGTAAAACAGATCGATCATCTCCTGTCTCTGGCGGAAGATGTAGAAAGCTGCGCCTGCGAGTACCAGGATCATAATGACGCTGATGGGGAGCAGCAAATACCAGCGCACATAGACATACAGCAGGCTGGAGATGATCGACAAGCCGAGAATCCAGAGGATGGGGTTCACAGCGCGTGGGAGTTGATTTTGGATCAGCGTCTCGATGGCGTGGGCATGGATCTCCACCCCGGCCATCAGATTACCAGATGTATCGGTTGGAACGGGATACTGGTCGATAAATCCGCTGGCGTTCATCAGACCGACGAGGACGACTTTGTCGGTAAACAGCGCCGGATCAACCGTGCCGGAAAGCACATCCTGCATGGAAACGGTGATGGGCGACGCGAAATAATTTTGCTGCCACAAGCCCACATCATCCAGAATAATTTTACGCTGCGGCGTGACATTTAGCGTACCTGCGTCCGCTTCGGCCACGACGAGCTGCGGGATAGCAGCGACGGGGATACGCAAATAGGCCAGATAGACGGCAAGGCTGAAGGAGAGTCTTTCTTCTTCGCCGATCTGGACGAGCGCAGGCTGGCGGCGGATCACACCGTCGATGTCCTGAAAGGTGTTGACACTTCCCAGATTGTCCACAGCAGCCGTTAAAATCGGATTTGGGCGCAGGCCATCCTGGAAGCGGGCAATTCTACCATCGCCAAAGACGCGCTGCACCCCAACGACGGGCATAATCGTGCGGGTACGCGCCTCACCCTCGTTCGCCTGTTGGATGGCAGCAGCTAGGGCATTATCACCGCCATTAGGCACGTCAAAAAGCAGATCAAAGGCGACGACACGCGCCGTACTGGTTCGGTTGATGAGTTCGGCGTAGAGGGTGCGCGGCCATTCGGTCAGCACACGACCATACGTTTCCATGCTGGCATCGTCAATCGCGACGATCACAATGCTGCCGGAGTTCGGTGTGGGGGCGAAATAAATATCGCTTAGGCGCAGGCGGGATTGAGCGAATAAGTCACCACGCCATAACAAAATCAAAACTGCTGCCGAGATGCAGCCCAGCCACAGGCCAGCCCGCCAGCGGGAATCGCGCACAAACAGAGGAGATTCAGAGGTCATCAGGGTAATCCTGGCAACGAGTGATGCCTTTTAGCGTGTAACAATATGAATTTGTAGGGGCAGGTCTTAGAAGGTGTTGAAAAAGGGTGAATTAGTTTCCCCATTTAACCCCCTCACCCCAACCCCTCTCCCCCGAACTCAAGGGAGAGGGGCTAAAAGCCATGCTGCGTTTTATTCCCTCCCTGAATTCGGGCGACCAACGGAAGTCCCTGTGGGAGAGGGTTTGGGAGGGTTTTTTCAACACCCTTTCAGACCAGCCCCTACGAAAGCGTCTCAAAACCCCGCTGTGCATCAGGGCGATTCCGTTGCTTCGGGTGTCGCTTCCGGTGCAATTTCAAGATTGTCGAGTTCGATCACCTCGCCGACAGCCGTGTAAAGCGCGGCGTTTTCCGGGCCATAATTGGTATCAAACTGCCGTAGCCCGGCGCAGCCTTCCTGAATTTGAGCGCTGGTGGACAAAATCCAGCCGAAGCCGCCCTGGAAAGTGATGCGATACCATTGCTCGGACACACCGATGATATTGGTCACATCAGCAGCATCAATCGTGCCGACGCGCGGATAATCCAGGCCAGCGCCGAGGCGCACGTTCAGACGCACATCGTCGGTTGTGATGATTATTGACGCACAACCATCCAGCGCGGAGTCAAGCTGCTCAAATGTTTTTGCGCGGACGACATCGCTTAAGCCCGCGTTTGAGGCTGCACGAATGCCGAATTCCGGCGCGACCTCGGCGGTTGCGGCATCCTGCTCGGCGTTGACGATGCCTTCAGTCACCAGCATGGCGGCGCGTCCGTTGCTTTCGACACGGATCGCGAACTCTGTGCCACGCGCTGCCAGCACCATGCCCGGTGTGGTGACATTGTAGGAGGAATTGGCATCCAGCAGACGGGCGAGGCGCTGTGTGGTCTGCCCGACGACAACTTCGACGGATAAATTAAACGATTCGTCTGTGCCTTCAAAACGCTCGATACGATATTCCGTATTGGGCAGCAGCTCAGTATCGGTGCCGTCTGCGAAAAAGGTCACACGCGCCCGCCCCGCTTCGTTGGTGCGGATGGTATCGCCGACGCCAACAATCGCCTCCGCCTTGACCGCGATCCAGTTGGTCGTATTCACCCGCAGCACTTCGACAGTGGGGGAGAGCACTTCGAGCGTCGCTGCCAGTTCGCTGGAATCCTGGGCGAATGCGGGAATGACCGCCAGAATCAACATGTGCAGTCCCAGCAGCGCCAGCAATACTTTTCTTGGTATCATATTTTATTCCTTGAAAGAAAAACCAAAGGCTTTTGACTTATTTTATTACAAATTTGGCTCTAACGGGATCACAACTATTGCGTTCGCGATGCGGCGAAAATAATCCGGCGGAAACGGTAAAATACCGGGCTGCCGGGCATGTGCTGGCGCAAACGCTGCCGATAGGTTTCCATAAACGAATCCGTTTGATCGCCCAGGCGTTCCAGGTAGGGTACGAGCACCGTACCTTTGGTGAATTCCACGACGGCATCGGAATTTTCCAACACCTGCGGATAAATCTTCTCAAAAACGTTGATATTGCTAAAGCCAGCGGTGAACAGCATCTCGGCGTAATCATCAATGGGAAGCACAGGCGAATAGCGCACGAAGCCGTTCAGCGCCGTCCGAAATGAATCCTCAAGCGCAATATCAACGACGAGGCTTTGCGCGATATGGTTGAAATTCGAGGGCATTTGTACGGCGATTTGTCCGCCGGGTGCGACCTTCGCCAGTAATTGTGGAAACAAGCTGCGATGATCGGCTATCCAGTGCAGCGCCGCATGGCTGAAAATCAAATCCCATTCACCAGCTAATGAATCGCCAATATCAGCCATTTCAAAATCCAGGCCGGGACACGCATATTGCTGCGCACGTTCCAGCATCTGGGCAGAATTATCGAGGCCCAATACGCGGCTGTTGGGGAGTTTATCCGCAAGTTTGGCCGTGAGTTCGCCTGTGCCACAACCGAGATCAACAACCCGCATGTTTTCACGCACCGAAATCAGCGCCAGAACATCTTCAAAGGGCGCGGAACGTGCCGCTTGAAACAGTTGATACTGATCGGGATTCCAGGGCATTACAAATTTCCTTTTGGCAGCGTCACGATGATACCGTCGCGCAATTGCGTGATGATACCTTCATGCAGTCGCGCTGTCACACGATCGGGATAGAGCGCGATCATACGGTGAAACGTGACGATAGAACGCCACAAGTATGCTAAGCGGCGCGACCTGCCTGAAGCAATGTGACATCTACTATTAGCTGCTGATTGGGAACGCTCTCTATATCGAGCGTGCCACCATACAATTCTGCCAGCCGGCGGCTGATCGTCAAGCCGAGCCCAACGCCCTTTTGCTCATACTGTTCGCGCTCGAACTGCATATAAGCGCCGATCCGCGCGATCTGGTCGGGTGTCATACCACGACCTTCGTTCGTGACGCGAATATGATAGTCATTTTCATCTGCCCATGCGCTGATCTCAACCAGTGTTCCTGGCGGCGAAAATTTGAAAGCGTTATGGACAATCTCATCAATGATGCGGCTCAGATGCTGGTCGGATATCTGAAGGCTGGCATCGCTCATGCTCAGAACCACGTCGCGCTCGCGGTTAAAATGCTGCGCTATTTCAAACGCGACTGCATTGATGATCGCGCAGGCGCTTTCGACACGATTGTTTTTCAACGCTTCTGATGAGACGGGAGAAGCCGCGATGATCTCCGTCTCGACATAGA
Organism: Anaerolineae bacterium; assembly: GCA_022843745.1. Taxonomy (GTDB): domain Bacteria; phylum Chloroflexota; class Anaerolineae; order Aggregatilineales; family Phototrophicaceae; genus JALHNB01. The sequence continues at coordinate 22,442 of JALHNB010000066.1, forward strand.
CCCAGAATTTTTCGGTCATCTGGTTGAGGCGGTTGGCTGAACTCAGAATGGTTTGGATCATTTCGCCACGTTCAGGGTCGATGTCGTCGGCAAGCAGGCTGGACATGCCGATGACGATCCCCAGCGGCGTGCGGAATTCGTGGGGTAGGGCGTGGGTGATATTGCGCCGCAGTTCGTTGAGTTTTTCTTCGGCCCCTCGTGCGACTCGTGCCTGTTTTTCCAGCCGGATATGAACAGCCGAGATCAGATCGTTGATGTAAAAGGGCTTGATAAGATAATCATCCGCGCCCAACCCCATACCCCAGCGAACATTCTTCATTTCGCCGAGAGCCGTGAGGAAAATGAACGGGATTGACTCGGTGATAGGATTCTCGCGCAGCGCGGTCAGTACAGCGAAACCATCCATATCAGGCATATTGACATCCGAGACGATCAGATCGGGCAGATGTTCGAGCGCCAGTTGGATGCCCGAAGTGCCGTCCTCTGCGGAAATAACCCGGTAATCCTGTGATTTCAGAATATCGACAATGAGTCTGCGATTATCGGACTCATCTTCGATGACCAATATTTGCTGCATGGTGTTTCTTTCTATACCCTGACTTTGACAAAGCGGTGCGCAAACTGTACCAGATCGGTAATGCTGACGGGTTTCAGTAGAAATACATCGGCCATATCCGCTTCCGCGCTGCGTCCGGCCTGATAATTGGCAGTAATAACGATAACATGAAGTGGTTTTTGACTCTGGCGGACATGCCGGATAATTTCCAGACCGGATGGCCCCGGCATATTGATGTCCAGCAGTAGCAAATCGGGCAGGGTGCGATTCAAATATTCCATCGCTTCATGACCATTTTGGGCAACATTGACGCTAAAACCAGCACGGCGCAGCACGGTTGCAAAAATATCCCGTAGGTCGGCATGATCCTCCGCGATGAGTATCTGATACTCGCCCGCTGCCGGATATAGCATTTCCGGCACGCTGGGTTGCGCGGTTAACTGATAGGCTACTGTACCATCCTGAACGGCTGAGACCCACAATTTCGAGGCTTGAAACATTTTACCCTCTAACAGGCTGATGTCCTGAAATATGGTTTCTGAGACCAGGATATTTCCACTCTGTTCCGACAGGCAGTGCGCGACATCGACCACGCTCCCCTTGATAACCTCAAGCTTGTATTGACAGTTCTCCTCGTGTTCGTGCGTGACGATACCATGATGGATGCCGATGCCCATCTCCACCTCAAAACCACACTCCGCCCAGCCCGGCTTCATCAAGGCGAAAACCTGCTGCATTTTGAAGGCTGCTTCAACCGCCTTGCTGCTTTGCCTGGAAGCCTCGTCCGTATAGTCCTTGCTGGAAGTATCATCTGAAAGTTCATAGCTTGTCAACAAGTGATGGCCCGCAAGATCGATCACCGTACCCCCGGATGCGTCGATCACCGGCAGCATGGTTTGAAAAAATGCGTCGAGCAGGTCAATGGCGCGTTCAGAAACCGCCTCGTTGAGGTTGTGATATGAAAATTTGTTGAGGCTTGCGACCAGGACGGTCACGGGCCGATGTTCACTTGAAATTTTGGATATCATAAATATTCTTTTCCTTAACATTACCCTGCATTGGATGCTAGAAAACTAGCCCACATTGGATGCCAGAATCGCCTTTGCGATTTCATCGATGGAGGCGCTCTTGAGCAGATAGCCGATTGCCCCCGCCTGCCGCATCGCCTGAAAGGTCTCCGGGTCTCTATCGCTGGTTAAGGCGATCACCTGGATACCGGGATACGATTGGCGAATGAGTCGTGTGGCGACAACGCCGTCCATCACGGGCATTTTTATATCCATCAGCACCACATCGGGGTGTATCTGACCGCAGAGATTAATGGCTTCAATACCATTACCTGCCGCGCCAACAAATTGAAGCTCATCAAAGATGCGCAGGGAAAATCTCAGACCCTGTCGAACAGCATCGTGATCGTCAACAATCATTACACGAATAGGATTCATTACATCATCTCGTAGATTCAGTCATCGATTATTAAGTTTAAGGCAAAAGTATTTCAAATGCGCCATGCTCTTGGGGAGTTCTATCCTGGCGCAAAGACCTGGACAAGTGACCAGGTAAGGGGATGAAAGCGTGTCCGCGTGTCAGCTTATAGTCGGTCATGAAGCGCCAAAGTAGGTGAGTGGTGGATTCGGTGGAATGGAGCATGATGTTATAATCTTGGGCGAAATAATTACGATCCTGAATAGCGACTTCGTAAAAATGGAAAGCGAGAAAATATGAAGCTGACGCAAACGGTGCATGTGGTTGGCGGTGGGCGATTCGGTTTTGGCATTTCCGGCTCGTTGGACTGCCACGTCTACCTGCTGAATGCTGGATCGGAATATATTCTGGTTGATCCGGGCTTAGGGCTGGGTGACGATTTTAGCACCGTGCTGGACAATATCCGCGCCGATGGCATCGACCCCAAGCGCATTCGCAGAATGATTTTGACTCATTATCACTGCGACCACATTGGCGCAGCGGCAGAAGCCCGTACTCGCCTGGATTGCGAAGTCTTTTCGTCGAAACTTGCCGCGCCTGTCATCCGAGCCGGGGACGAAAAAGCCGTTTCGCTGGATGTCGCGCGGGCTGTAGGCTTTTATCCGGCGGATTATCACCTGCCCCCCTGTCCCGTTGATCGCGAATTGGTCGAAAACGACACACTCCAGATCGGTGATTTGACTCTGACAGCGTTTGAAACACCCGGTCACTGCGACGGACATCTGAGTTTTCTAGTGTCGGGTGGGGATCGCACGTATCTGCTGGGTGCGGATCTGGTTTTCTGGGGCGGGCGTATCCTGCTGCAAACTATTCACGACTGCCGTATCCCCGAATATGCCGAGAGTGTCTTTAAAGTCGAAAAATTGGAATTTGACGCGCTGCTGCCAGGGCATCTGCAAATTTCGCTGCAAGAGGGGAAACGCCATATTTTACAGGCCGCGCAATCCTTCCGTCAGCTTGGCGTGCCGCCGAATCTGATGTGAGACAGTGGGATAAGGACGAGGTTTGAGGACTGAGGACTGAGCGAAACAGTGCTGAGGTTAAAGTGCTGAGTGAAAGACAGGGCAAAAGGCGAAGTATCTTCCTGTAAACCTCTTTCAACTTCGCGTACCTTTGGACACTGCGCATCTCGGTGGGGTTGAGTGGGCTTATGCGATTCAACAAAATAAACCGGAGCATGGCTTTCGTAGGGGCGCACAGCGGTGCGCCCTTAACATCCATCAGGGCACGATCCATCGTGCCCCTACAAAAACTTCGTCGCGTTATCCCGGTTAATTCTTAAACTGCATCTGTATTCTGTCTCATAATTACGCCTGAAACTGGTTCATGTGGGCGCAAGCCTTGCGCCCCTACGAAAACGGTTCGCGATGACCGATTTGTTTGCGGGACAGAGCAATCAGCCTCCTTAGCGCTGAAACGACTAGCCTCTGGCAGCGCTATCGACAATGACTATACACTAGCGACTACAGCCACCATCTGCACAAATAATCAGCCGCTTTGCTTGTCCTCCTGGCGGAACAACGCGACAGCCGCGACGATGATCGCCCCTTGAATCAGCCCTTGAATCCACTGGTTGACTTTGAGCGCGACCAGCAGATTACCCGTCAGGCTGAGGAGGATCACGCCACCCAAAACGCCGATGACCTTGCCGCGCCCCCCGGACAGGCTGGTTCCGCCTAAAATGACGGCTGTGATGGTATCCAGTTCCAGGCCATCCCCGATCACCGGGTCACCGATCCCCATCCGGCTTAACCAGAGCAGACCGCAGAGTGCCGCCAAGCCGCTGCACAACATATACACCCCATACCGCACCAGCGGCACGGAAATGCCTGCCAGATGCGCGACATCGGGATTGCCGCCGACAGCGTAGATATGCCGCCCGAAAACGGTGCGGTTGAGCAGGATGCTCAACAAAATCACGATTGCCACAAACAGCACGATAATCGCAAACACAGGGCCGATGCGCTGGTCATAAAACAGCAACATTTCCTTGCTCGATTTTCCGATAGGGGAGGTGGAAATATTCAGGGCGACACCGCGCAGAATGACATAGGATGCCAGCGTGACGATAAATGGCGCGACGCGCAGGCGGTTAATCAGGAAGGCGTGGATGAAGCCGACCAACACGCCGAAAGCCAGCGTCAGGACGATTGCCGCGAAGGTATTGTTGGAATCGCCACTCATCAGGATCGCGGACACCAACACCGATACTTTGACAACCGAACCTACCGACAGATCAATGCCGCCTGTCAGAATAACGAGCATTTGCCCAAAGGCGGCGACACCCAAAAAGGCCGCTTGCCGCAGCACGTTAAATAAATTGCGATCCGTGAAAAAGCGCTCGGAACTGGCGGTGCCAATAATAAGCAGGATCACGATCAGGCCATAGACGATCAGGATAGTCGCGTTGCGGCGCAGTATGGCGCGAGGAGAAAAGGAGGCAGTCGTCATGCGGACATCCCCTCGCGATGGGTCGTGGCAAGCGTAATCACCGCCTGCTCGGAAACCTGTTCCCCGGCTAATTCTCCGACAATGCGCCCGTCCTGCATCACGAGTATGCGGTCACTCATGCCGAGGACTTCCACCAGTTCCGACGAAATCATCAAAATAGCAACACCTTTTTCATTGAGTTGGCGCATAAGCTGGTAAATTTCGAATTTCGCGCCCACGTCGATCCCGCGAGTTGGCTCGTCGAGAATAATGACCGAGGGCAGGATTTGCAGCCATTTCGCCAGGACGACTTTTTGCTGGTTGCCCCCGCTGAGGAATTGGGCTTCCAGTTCCGGCGAGGCCATATTGATGCTCAGGTCGGATTTCGCCCGTGCGATAACGTCATTTTCCGCCTTCCGATCAACCATTCCCCATCGAGTCAGGCGCTTCAAAATGGGCAGCGTGATATTGTGGCGAATCGACAAGCCCGTGAATAATCCCTGCTGTTTACGGTCTTCCGGGACGAGCGTCACGCCGTTTTCAATCGCCTGCTGCGGGCCGCGCGGCGCAAACGGAACGCCTTTCAGCGTGATGTGACCTGTTTGCAGGGCATCGGCGCCGAATATTGCCCGTGCCAATTCAGTGCGCCCGGAGCCGACCATGCCCGCAACGCCGACAATTTCGCCAGCGTGGAGCGTAAAACTGGCCTGTTTCAGCGTTTGCGTCGAAAGATTTTCGGCGACTAATACGGGATCGCCAATGGCGTGTTTGGATTTGGGGAACACTTCGTCCAGCGAACGCCCGACCATCATCTCCACCAATCGTGCACGGTTTAATTGCTCAATCGGCGCAGTGCCGACCAGTTCGCCATCCTTCAGCACGGTGACGTTTTTGGCGATCTGAAACACTTCATCCAGACGATGCGAAATGTAGATGATCGTAACGCCAGCCTGCGTGAGCGTCTCGATAATCTGAAAAAGCTGCTCAAGCTCCTGTCCAGCCAGGATCGCGCTCGGCTCGTCCATGATGATGAGGTCGGCATTGCGGGACAGCGATTTGGCGATCTCGACCATTTGCTGCCGCGCGACGGTCAATTCTCCGGCGGGTGTGCGCGGGTCAATCTGCACGCCCAGCCGTTGCAGCAGCGCGGCGGCTTCGTCCATCATCAATTTTTGCCGGGTGAATCCCAATGACGTGCGTTGTTCGCGCCCCAAAAAGATGTTCTCGGCGACAGTCATGTGGGGTATGAGCGCCAATTCCTGGTAAATGATGCTGATACCCTTGTCCAGCGCCAATCGCGTATTCAGGTGGCTGAATGTTTCGCCCTTAAACGTGATCGTCCCGCCGTTGGGCTGCACCGCACCCGCCACAATCTTCATGAGCGTGGATTTGCCCGCGCCGTTTTCGCCCACCAGCGCATGAACCTGCCCACGTTGACACGCGAACGATACGTCCTTCAAAACGGGGACACCCGCATAGACTTTGGAGATGTGCTGTAATTCGAGAATGGGGTCAATCGTCATTCAACAAGACCTGATTGGTAATGTAGGGGCGGGTCTCAGACCCGCCCTTACGCAAACGCTATCGAATTCGAACCTGTTTGAAATTACTGCAACCGCCTCTTATTCCCCCTCTCTCGCTTGCGAAGAGGGGGTAGGGAGTGAGGTTGAGCGAATACTCAAACAGATTCTAAACGCTTGATGCTATTCCGTGACGATAAAGCCGAGTTCTGCCAGCTTTTCTTCCGGGAACAGGATCGGGCCGGAAACGTCATCGCTCCAGGTAGAATTGAAATATTCCTCGACCTTTGAGTCGTCGAAATTCTGAGTATTTTCAATGTAATCCTGGAAGTCGATGAAGCGCGGGACGGATTCACCTTGCAAAACCTGGATGGCGGTGTCAATGCACAACTTCACCATCGCGTTCGGGTACTGCCACGCGGCGAAGCTGATCTCATTTTCAATCGCCTGACGCAGGAAGCCATTGGCGAATTCGCCACCACCGATGGGGGGAATCTCCACACCCGCGTCCAGATAGGCGCTGACGATACCCTGAGACATCTGTGCACCACCCGACCAGATGCCGTCAATTTCGTCGCCATATTGCGACAGCCAGGTTTCCATCAGGGTCTTGCCTTCAGCGGTTGACCATTGACCGGGCTGAGTATCCAGGACGGTGATGCCAGGATTGGCGGCAAAAACGGCTTCCGCGCCCGACTGCATAATATCCGAGGTTGAAACGCCGGGGATGCCGGTCATCATGACGACATTGCCTTCGCCGCCGAGTTCGTCAACCAGCCATTGGGCGAGGTACGCGCCGCTGCCGTAGAGATTTGTGCCGACTTCGGTCACGAAATCATCGGTTTCGACGGTGCTGGCGCACAGGATCACGGGTACGCCCTGCGCCATCGCGCGTTCAACGGGCGCTGATAACGCCGCCGCGCCCATCGGCACGAGGATCAGCGCGTCCGGTTCCTGCGCCAGTAAATCTTCGACCTGGGGAACCTGCACATCCGCGCTGGCAGTCGCGTCGGCATACAGCAGTTCCGAAATCACATCCGTACCCAATTCTTCGACATACCAGTTGGCATGGGCATCAAAAAGTGCCGACCACGCATTGCTCGTGCCTTGCGCGGCGAGGGCGATGCGGTAGGGGCCGTCTTTTTTGAACGCAGTCGTGTCATATTCTTCGTCCTGCCGAGCCAGCACACTCGTCAAATAGGGCGAAGCGTCGATTTCTTCCTGCGTGTAGGGCGATTCTTCCGCATCCTGCGCAAAGACGACTGCTCCCAACATCAGCATCGCGAGCAATCCCAACAACATGATCTTCTTCATTGCAAGTCTCCTATCCTAAAATACCGATATGAATTGGCCCAAGTCCGGAATGGGCGATTTTCTGTAGGGGCGACGCATGCGTCGCCCCTACAACACCCAACCGTCAGACGTGAACCGGATATACATTATTCGACACGGGCGGCGCTGTACAACGCTACCGCCACCAGAATAACCAAACCTTTGATGATGAGCTGCACCTGAATATCCAGACCCAGCAAAAGCGCCATCGTGCTCAAGACCTGAATCAGCAGCACGCCCGCTATCGTTCCGAGGAGACTGCCACGTCCACCCGCGAAAGAGGTGCCGCCGATCACCGCCGCCGCTATTGAATCCAGATCGAACCCGCTGGCGATGAAGCGATCAACATAGCCGACATAGCCTGTCAAAATGATGCCGGATGTGACCGCGCACAGGCTGCACAGCACATAAGCCGAAGTCACGAGCCAGTTCACGGACAGGCCGGACAGACGCGCCGCGATGGGGTTGCTGCCGACAGCGTAAATGCGCCGTCCATAGGGTGTCAACCGCAGAACGCCAATAAAAATGACGCTCAAAATGATCCACAGGATCAGCGGGATCGTGATAAACCCGAACGATTGGTTGACAATGCCCAGGCCGTCCGGCACGAATCCGCCCGGTACACCCAGTGTATACGCCTGCACCGCGCCCTGAACCAGAATGAGGACACCAAGCGTGGCGACAAACGGCGGCACTTTGCGCTTTGTCACCAGAAAACCATTCGCCAGCCCGACCAGCCCGCCCAAGCCATAGGCAACGATAAAGGCCGGGATCAGCATTTGATCGTTGCCATTGCTGACCCGCGCGATGACGACAGAAGTCATAAAAATGACACCCGTCATCGAGAGATCAAGGCCGGACACCAGCAGCACCAGCGTTTGACCGATGGCGACAATGCCCAACTGCGCACCCTGCTTGAAAATGACCTCAAGCGTTTGCGAACTATAGAGGTTCGGTGTCAAAAATATCCCCGCGACCAGGACGATCCCCAGCGAGACGTAGACACCGTATTGAACGATAAAACGCCGAACCGCGATTGTCGTAGACGGCAAGGGCCACATTTCAGCGGACAAGTTGACCTCGTTGATCCCAAAAGGAGAATGGACTGTTGGCTAAGTGCGCAAAATATAACATAATCAGCGGTAAATCAACAAACAAAACGACTATAACCATCGAGTGAAAATGATGCGTCCAAAATTAATGATCCCAGGCCCGGTTGAACTCGAAGCGGAAGTGTTGGCAGAAATGTCGCAGCCACCGCTCGCCCATTACGGCGATTATTGGGTAGAGGTACATAACGAAACGATCTCGTTACTTCAGCAAATATTTGAAACTTCAGGCAATGTCTATATTTTGCCCGGTTCGGGAAGTCTGGCTGTGGATACCGCTACACATTCCAGCTTTTTTCCCGGCGATACCGTCATTGTCGGGCGCAACGGCTGGTTTGGCGAACGGCTGACCGAAGTCATGGTCGCCAACGGCCTGCGCGTGATCCCGGTAGAAAGCCCTCCTAATGAGCCGCTTGACCCGAATGCGTTCCGTGCCGCTTTGCAGGCGAATCCCAATGTCGCTGGTGTCGCGTTCGTCCAATTGGAAACCTCGACGGCAGTGCTGAATCCGATTCGTGAGATTACGGCGGTTGTCCATGAAACCCAGCCCAACGCGCTGCTGATGGTCGATGCGGTGACGGGGCTGGCGGCAAGCGAACTCAAAACGCAAGCGTGGGGAATTGACTTGTGCGTTTCGGCCTCGCAGAAGGCGTTGGGTGCGCCCGCCGGGTTAGGAATCGTCGCGGTCAGCCCACGCGCTTTGGAACGTATTCTGACACGTCCGGACCTGCCACGCAGTTGGTATCTCGATCTGAAGCGCTGGCACTGGTTTGTGAAAAATTGGGCGGATTGGCATCCGTTCCCGGTGACGATGCCCACGTCGATTGTGATGGCGCTGCGGACAGCATTGCATTCGCTGATGCGCGAAGGTGTCGAGGCCAGAATCGCGCGTTATGATCGCATGTCACGCCAACTGCGAGACGGCTTGCAGGACATGGGGATGCGCTTGTTTGTCGATGAAAGCCTGATGGCTCCCACGATCACCGCTGCCTACTGCCCGGAAGGAACGACCTCAACAGCGATCAAAAATTATCTGCTGAGTGAACACAATATTCAGATCACAGGCGGATTTGGTGCTTACAAAGAGCAGGTCATTCGGATTGGGCATATGGGCGGCGCGGTTGGCGAGAAGGACATCGCCCAACTGCTTGTCGGCCTCAACGAGTTTATGCGCCAGCGCGTTTGAGAGGCGTAAAACGCCGTTGGCTGAGGCGTGGTGATTAGCGTGTGTCACAAATGAGTCGGAAATGGGTTCATGTGGGCGCACAGCCGTGCGCCCCTACAAATCCATACGAGGCGTTACCCGATTAAATAGTTGACGTGCATTTTCAAACCCAACTTTGCTAACCTGTGAATATCAGGCATTCATATACTTCGAAGCCCACTCCACGCCGTCCCACGTCGTCATTTTTTCGGGCGTGATTTTTACCAGATAGCGGGGGCGATCCGCGCTGCCTTCCAGATATTCCGGCCCGCGCGGCCCCAGATAGCGCACGGACATGCGCCGCGCGATTTCCAGCCATTCGCCTTCCATGACCGCTGGGCCAGCGAGAATTTCGGCCTTGCCGCGTATGAGGACGCGGGTGTACGTGCCGCTGTCATTGGCGCAGGAGACGGTCACATTGGCATTTGTCGCCAGGTGTTTGACAAAAAGCGTCTTTTCACGCGGGATAATGTACATGGCTTTGCCGTCCCATTCCTCCCACACCGGGGTGATGTAGGGGAAACCATCAGAGTCAACAGTAGCGATGCGAGCGACAACCGCGCCATCCAGAAATTCCTGGATTTCTTCGGGTGTCAGGCCGCGCATTTTGCCCATCCATTCAGGATATTTGCGTTCTTCGGACATCATGACCTCAATCCGTGTTCATATTTTTCGGTTATTGCCGATGATTATAGAGGATTGTTTCAGCGCGGCAATAAGGCCAGAAAATCTGAGATCCATTTTCGGTTTGTGCGGGAAGGTATATCCCCACCCCAACCCCTCTCCCACGGGGACTTCCGTTGGTCGCCCATAGCAATAGGGAGGGGCTTTAGATCGGATTGACTCCCCTCTCCAATGCTTTGGAGAGGGGGCGGGGGTGAGGATGGGCTAAGGCAGCTACTCCGCGAAAATCGGATTGGTCAGCGCACGCATGTAATCCCGCGTATCGCGTATCTCGATCACATACCAGTGCTTGCCGCTGAGTTGCCACGATTTCGCACCTGTTGGTTCAAGGGTAGTTTCTTCTTTAACATCGCCATCGACAATCAGGCGCAATCTGTCACCCTCGCGGCAGCCCGTCCACTCCAAATTCAGCGTATAATTTTCGCCCTTGAGCGTATCGCCGATCATGGTGGTTTGACCGCTGGGGGATGTGCCTGTAAAGCTCAACTGCGGGCCGGTACTCAGATAAAGATGGCCGCGACGAATGCCCTCTAAAATGGCCTGCTCCGTGAGCGCTTCGGCGTAGACCACGTTGAAGCCAAATTCGAATCCGGGTCTTGGGCCGTGAATATCCGTCCCGACAGTCGCCGCCAGCCGATGACCCTGATTGAGCCACTGATACCAGAGTTGAACGGCATCGTTATTATTGCTCATGCTTTCCCACTCTTCGTTCCAGACTTCGACCACTCGCGCGGGCGCGGGCATGACATCTTCATAATCCCACTGGCATCCAGTACATACGGGATCACCGGGAGCCATCGGATGCGCGATCACAAACAGTCCATTGGCGGCGTTCACCTCATTGAAGGCGTCGATCATGCTTCGTTTGCCAGGGCGTACCCGCCAGTCGATCAGATCGCGGATTCCCAGTGCCAGTGCATGTCCGTAAAAAGTCGTCAGTTCAAACCCGCCCATTGTTAAGAGGTCGTCTGCCGAAAAACTTTCCATCTGCTTCAGCGCAGAAACCGTGTTATGGTCAGTCAGCGTGATGAAATCCAGCTTGTGTTCACGGGCGAAACCGACCAGACCATCGACATCCCAACTGCCATCGGAATGAACGGTGTGAGCGTGCAGATCGCCGCGATACCAGCCGGGGCTGCGCGGATTGGTCGTCCCTCGCTGGTACGAGGGTGGGGCGGTGGTAGGCAGTTTATCAAAACCAATGGTGATCTTGAAATCGTAAGTGACATTTGCGCCTGGGTTAATCAGATTGGCGTTGACCATGATATCCCACTCGCCCGGTTGCAGCGGGCCGGGGATATAGCCGGGGGTCGCATCACTGGTGCTGAGTGTAATGTGTTGAGTGGGCTGACCGCGATGGCCTGTGCCGCGTTCGCCCTGAGGATCGAACAAACTGAGCGTCAACAGGTTGCCATAATTTCCAGTCCGTTTCGGCTCATACTGGAAATCAATGTCGATTCGCGTCGCCCCTTCTGGGACGGTGAAAGCATGGGAAATATGTTCATGATTGTGCTGCTCGGTCAACGTGCCTTGAATTTGCATCGGTTTCCTCCAATAATGAATGAGACTCAGACTCAATTTAATCTTCTGATTTATCAAACGAAGCGTGATATGAAACGAGAGCAGAGATTTCAGGCAATCCTGTCATTACTGGACGAAAAAGGGCATGTCGAGGTCGATGAATTAGCCGAACATTTTGATGTTTCCGCCGAAACGGTTCGACGCGATCTCTCCACATTATCGGAACAGGCATTGCTGCGTAAAGTACATGGCGGCGCGGTCAAGTTCCAGACGGCGCAGGAAACATCCTTTACGATGCGGTCTCAGTACATGCTCGCCGAAAAAGTCTCGATTGCGGAATATGCCGCGCAGTTCGTCAAATCCGGCGACAGCCTGCTCATTAACGGCGGAACCACGACAGCCGTATTCGCCCGAAAAGTCGCCCAACTGGTCAATGGCCTGGTCGTGATTACCAACTCACCTCCCATCGCCAATGAATTCTGGAACAAGGGCGAGAGTAACCACCGCATCTATCTGCTCGGCGGGAACTATGACGGCGCTGAAATGGATACATTGGGCGTGATGGTCGTCGAGCAAATTCAGCAATTTCACACCGATCACGCTTTCCTGACCGTAGGTACGGTGAGCGCCAAACAGGGATTTATGGATTACCGTATGGAAGCGGCGCAGATCATGCGTGCCATGATGCGACAGGCGCGGCACACCACCGTACTGGCGGACAGCGGCAAACTGGGACGCGCGGCGCTGGTGACTTCGTGCGGTCTGGCGGACATCGACAAAATCGTGACCGACAGCCTGCCGCCGGATGACCTGGCACACGCATTGGAAAAAGCGGGTACGCATATTCATATTACGCAGCCTGTAGGGTAAGTTTGTAGTTCATGTCACGCAGCCTGTAGGTTCATTCCCCTCGTGTAACGTTATCACTTGTCAGATAAATTGCCTGCCCCATAAACACGATGGAAATGGTTCATATGGGCGCATAGCTGTGCATACGCATTAAGCTAAGACATTTTGAGGGTAAAACAGGCTGGAAAAGGTACTTTTTGAACCTATCATCCACTGCTTTACGCCGTTTTTATGGTCGCTTTTGGGCTTTTGCAGCGA
>JALHNB010000067.1 GCA_022843745.1 Anaerolineae bacterium
TTGGCTTTTTCCTAAAGGAAATGCTGACCGTATTGAGATTATTTCGATAATTGCCTGTCATCATAAGGATGCCGAAACGCTATTTGATATGTATGGCGGTAGGCACGCCCTGAGAGATGAAGCGACTGTCATACGCGAATCGTCATTGCAATTGATTCCACATCTGGCTCGGCAGATCAACCCGAAGACCCGCTGGCATTTGTGGCGCTGGCTTAACGAATGTGGCGAGTCATGGGCTAGTACATTGGGCATCGAAATATCTGATATGCCCCAACTTCTTCCGTTTGAACAGGCTTCCACAACTAATTTGGAGCGATCCATCTTCCAGGCATTACGCGAATTCGCAGTGATTCGAGAAACACGTTTACCTGAAGAAAAAAACAGCGCACATCTCTACCGTGGCCTCATCCTGACCTCTGACCACGCGGCATCAGCAGGGACACCACCATTCCCTCTGCTCCGATTGACAAAAGATGTCGCTGCTAACCCGCTCCCAGAACTTGCGAAATGGCGTTCGCATCAGCGCGAGGCCGATCAAGCAGGAGAGGGTTCGGCATTGATGATTGCGCCTACCGGGAGCGGAAAAACCGAAGCAGCCCTGCTATGGGCTGCCCGTCAGATTGAACTACGTCCAGCGTCGAGATTGTTTTATACTCTGCCGTATCAGGCCAGCATGAACGCAATGGCTGAACGTTTGCAGACTCGGTTTTTTGACCCCGAAAATGATTTGGAAAAGGATCAAGTTACAATCCAGCACAGCCGGGCGACGCTCAGGTTGTATCAGGAGATGATGGAAGCCGACAGCGGCATAAATCCGAAGGTTGCGACGATAGGGGCAAAGAAACTGACCAATTTGGCAAAACTTAACTACTACCCAGTACAGGTGTTCAGCCCATACCAAATGCTGAAAGCCGCGTACAGCCTGAAGGGCTACGAGGCGCTGCTGGTTGACTACACCAACGGCCTGTTCATTTTTGATGAGATTCACGCCTACGAACCCAAACGACTGGCGTTGATTATCACGATGATGGGCTGGCTTGCACACAATTATCGCGCCCGTTTTCTAGTGATGACGGCCACACTACCACTAATGATCGAAACCGCATTGAAGCGCACCCTGCCTAACTGTGCTGAAATTCTGGCCGATGCGCAAGTTTTCGAGGACTCACGGCGGCATACAGTAGAGCTTCATGATGGTGATTTGCAGGAATATCTCGATCAAATCGCGGTCAAAGGTCGCCAGGGCAAAGTATTGATCTGCTGCAATCAAGTGTCACGAGCACAGGATGTCTATCGTCGACTGCAAGATGACTACAATTATACCCGTGACGATATGATGCTCCTACATGGACGATTCAATGGCAAAGATCGGACATCTAAAGAAAAGCAATTGGCAGAAATTGTTGGTGTAGGCAAGTCGCGCCGCCCATATATTATCGTTGCCACACAGGTCGTTGAAGTCAGCCTTGATATTGACCTCGATACGATCTACACCGATCCCGCGCCGTTGGAAGCTCTATTGCAGCGCTTCGGGCGTGTTAACCGGGGTCGCAAGGAAAAAGAACTATGCCCCGTGCATGTGTTTCATCAGCCATTTGGAGAGAGAGAATCGAGACCCTACGATTATCTGCTGGTTGAAGAAAGCCTGAAAACTCTGGAGCGATACTGCGGAGGTGGCGAACCGATTGATGAATCACTTGTTACGAAGATGCTGGGCGAAATCTACCAGCGCAAAGAAATCATAGATCAATGGCAGAAGGACTATGACAGCGCGGAACGCAATTTTCAGGGCGTTCTTGATCGCATGAAGCCTTTCCAATCGGCGGATATAAGCATTTACAAGCAGTTTTATGAGTTATTTGACGGAACGCAAGTGCTGCCTGTGGACTGCGAAACCGAATATTATGACGCTCTCGAAAAGAGAGATTTTCTCGCAGCCAGTCAATATCTTGTCAATATCAGTTACGGGCAATATTGGGGATTAAGAAGTAAAGGGTTAGTAAAGGAACGAGAAAAAGAAGAATATGCCGATCACGTAAATGTCGATTACAGTGAGGAATGGGGATTGAACATTGCAGGCGCATTAGAGGCAAAGGACGCGGATGTATGAGCCAGGAATATTTGATGCGCGGGTTGACGGTTCAACATTTTCTATTCACTGTTCGCCCCATCGAAAGTATTGTCTTTGGAGATCAGACAGGTTCAGCGCTACGTGGTGCGCTCTATCAGGCACTTTCTGAGAATTTTTGCAGTGAGCGCGATGGCATTGTTACGCCCGGACACCAGGAGCGTTGTCCGGTTTGCTGGTTGCTGGCTTTTGAAGATCAAACAGCACGTCGAGGACGTGATATACCCCGACCCCTCACGATTGAGCCACCGGATCAGCACCTATATCACAAAGATGAGCGTTGTACCTTCGGATTTACATTGATTGGTCGCGCACAAAATCTTTTTCCTTATCTAGCACGTGCCGTACAAAAGATGGGCGACTATGGTGTAGGTAAAGGGCGTGGCCGCTACAAACTCGAAATGATTAGTGAGCACACTCCATTGCTAGATGCAAAACGTGATCTGATGAACCAAAATGTCGTGCGGCAGCCAACACTACAAATCACACCCGGCCATATTCGTGAAGCCACATTAAATCGACCATCGAACCGAGTGACGATTCAATTGCAGACACCCCTTCGGCTCATTGCGGCAGATCATCTTGTCAAAACCCCCGACGCAGCCGTTTTTGTGCAGCGATTAATCGAGCGCTGCCAGAGCCTAGCTGCTTACTATGCAGAAAATGATTCGTTGCCAACTCGTGAAGAATGGTTGCAGACTATGTTTGACCTAAAAAAACAGGCAGAGAGCCTCTCTATTGCCTATGATGATACAGAATGGTTCGACGCATGGAGTGGCAGCAGAAGAAAAAAGACATATACGCCAATTGGTGGGTTGGTCGGTGTTTTTCGTTGGGAAGGGAATGTAGAAGCGCTATACCCCTGGCTGTTGTGGGGGCAAAGCCTTCACGTTGGCAAAGATACCGTGAAAGGAAATGGTTGGTACAAAATTACGGGCTGATGACATTATGGTTATTTTAGTAGTGACATTAACGAGAGGCTTATGCCCTCGTTTTTTTATGCCTCTCCGAATCTTGCGGTACTTGCAATAGTGACGCGCTACATTGCAACCAACGCATACTGGAATCGGGGGTAATACCGTGCCTATTGTTTCGCACCTTATCGCAGATCAATTCGGTTCTCACGTTGGTAAATACAGTGAACGCATAAAGGTTACTCAGAAAGGTGAAACGCTGGTGCAAGCGCCGCTTCTCCACTTGGAGTCGGTTCATATTCTCAGTATGGGCGTTAGCATCTCTGCTGATGCTCTCGAAGCGTGCTGTGAGCGTGGCATTCCAATCTATTTTCTCGATGGGCGTGGCACGCCTTATGCCAATATCTATTCTGCTGGATTGACCGGAACGGTGATTACCCGACGGGAACAGCTTCGTGCCTTTGATGATTGGCGGGGTGTTCGGTTAGGCTTACGCATCGCCGAAGGCAAAATCCAGAATCAAGCCATTACGTTGAAATATCTTGCCAAAACCCGCAAAGACACACCCGTTGGAGAGGAATTACGACTTGCCGCTGGTGATGTGCTCGATCACCTTAGCCGTCTGGACAACCTTAAGGTTCGGTCACTGGAAGAGTTGCGAGGGAGTTTAATGGCTGTTGAGGGGAATGCCGCCCAGGTCTATTGGGCAGCAGCACGAATGGTTGTTCCCAAAGAATATAGATGGGAACGACGTGAAGGACGCGGTGCATCCGATCCTGTGAACAGCCTCTTGAACTATGGTTACGGGATTCTCTATAGCCAAATCGAGCGTGCTTTAGTATTAGCTGGCCTTGATCCATATGCAGGTTTCATACACGTTGATCGTCCAGGAAAACCCAGCTTAACCCTTGATGTGATTGAGGAATTTCGACAAGTTGCTGTGGATCGGGTCGTTTTTGGACTGGTTGCCCGAAATTTTATTGTTGAGCAGGATGAGAAAGGTCATATGAGGCAAGAAACCCGACGAGCATTTGCTGACCACATTCTTCAACACCTGGAATCGGGCGTTCGTTTTGAAGGACAACGGCATCCTCTCCGTCAGGTCATTCAGACTCAGACACGTCGCGTCGCAAGCTTTCTTCGCCAAGTTAACGAGGATTACATACCATTCAAAGCGGAATGGTAAGCCATGCACTTGCTATTGATCTATGACATTACCAATGATCGTATTCGAACCAAAGTTTCAGCAGCCTGTGAAGACTATGGCTTGGATCGTATTCAATTCTCTGCATTTTCTGGGCAGCTTAGTCGTACCCATCAAGAGGAGTTAATCCTGAAAATCGGCAGTTTGTTGGGTGAAGAATCAGGGCGTGTGCAGCTTATACCTATATCTACAACCGATTGGGAAAAACGATTGGAGATTGTCAACGATGTTGGATGATCGGCTTCTGTTTACGGTTACTGATCTGAAGCAATTTACCTACTGTCAGCGAGTCATATTTTACGAACGCTGCTTACCCCATATTCGTCCTCGAACCTTCAAGATGGATGCAGGACGTGATACTCACGAAGAAGAGGAAAAACGGGCAGTGCGGCGCAGTCTATCCGGTTATGATGTGTTGTCAGGTAAGCGTTTTTTTAATGTCCGCGTGATAAGCGAGTCACTGGGCTTAAGTGGCGAAATTGATGAAGTTGTTCGCACCTCGGATGGCGAAGTGTTTCCTGTGGATTACAAACTTGCCAAACAAGCAAGTCCACACTATAAGCTGCAGCTTGCCGCTTATGCAATGCTATTGGAAACAGCGGAGAATGTAGCTGTCAAACGTGGCTACATCTATCTCATCCGCACTCGACAGTTGGTTAAAGTCGCGATCACTTCCACTTTGCGTACACAGGTGGAAACAGCACTCACGACGATGCAGCAAATGATCGAGCAGGAACGGATGCCGGGGGTAGCAGTGAATCCTAATTACTGCGCAGCCTGTGAGTTCCGACGCTTTTGCAATGATGTTTGACGAAACTCTCCCCCCAATCTTGACAGAAACCGAGTTACGAAATTGTTGAAGCGAGTTTCCAGATTTCTTCATTGGCACAAAAAACATGGATACAATAAAATGGGTTTTAAGCGCGAAAAAATAATTGTAGGTCATTTTTATCCTGCGATCCCTGGAAATCATAAGCGATTTCTAGGTCTACGACCCGACTGAGGGTACTGAAACGCTTGCGCTCGAACACCTGCAAGACCACGACATCTTTATTTCTAGGTCTACGACCCGACTGAGGGTACTGAAACAGTTGACGCGGCGGCTGGATGAACAATCAGGAGACGATTTCTAGGTCTACGACCCGACTGAGGGTACTGAAACTAGGATTTCCACGTCGGCAGGAAGCGCACGAACTTATTTCTAGGTCTACGACCCGACTGAGGGTACTGAAACACAGGCCGGGCGCTCTCGCTGCCATCCCGCCGCATGATTTCTAGGTCTACGACCCGACTGAGGGTACTGAAACCAGAGGTTTTCGAGTTGCGGAATACTGTGGTTACAATTTCTAGGTCTACGACCCGACTGAGGGTACTGAAACTTCGCCAATAATGACGTACTCTGAAAGCAATTTGATTTCTAGGTCTACGACCCGACTGAGGGTACTGAAACCTGTTGGAAATCGTCGCGTAGTATTGGTCGCTGAGATTTCTAGGTCTACGACCCGACTGAGGGTACTGAAACTTAACGACATGGAACGCAGCAACCGATTGTTTATGATTTCTAGGTCTACGACCCGACTGAGGGTACTGAAACTTCGGATGCGGGCGGCGTTCCTGGAAGGGGAGGCGATTTCTAGGTCTACGACCCGACTGAGGGTACTGAAACATGTTTTGCCGCTGCCAGATGAGCCAGCAAAGATAAATTTCTAGGTCTACGACCCGACTGAGGGTACTGAAACAAAAGTGGCAAGGTTCACAGTCACTTTATTATCACAATTTCTAGGTCTACGACCCGACTGAGGGTACTGAAACTTCGACCTGCCGATAGAGTGGCCTCGTTACGTGGGTATTTCTAGGTCTACGACCCGACTGAGGGTACTGAAACTTCTCAACTTCATAAAGTGTTGACATATCCACCAATATTTCTAGGTCTACGACCCGACTGAGGGTACTGAAACAGTGTAACCCAGGCAGCGGGCGAGAATCCAAACGCATTTCTAGGTCTACGACCCGACTGAGGGTACTGAAACAGTTTCTTGAGGATGCGTACCGCAAGAGTAATCACATTTCTAGGTCTACGACCCGACTGAGGGTACTGAAACGATCAGTCGGTGGTGACGGTGTGAAGGCAGGCTTGAATTTCTAGGTCTACGACCCGACTGAGGGTACTGAAACTTCGTGCATCGTTTTCGATGATTGAAGCCACCGAACATTTCTAGGTCTACGACCCGACTGAGGGTACTGAAACTGTAGCATTCGCACGTCGGGCAGAAGCCCATCGTCATTTCTAGGTCTACGACCCGACTGAGGGTACTGAAACACTGGTGGAAACGCAGCACCGCCTTCACGTTGCCGAATTTCTAGGTCTACGACCCGACTGAGGGTACTGAAACGCAAAACAAGCCGGTCAGTCGCCGATTGAATACCTATTTCTAGGTCTACGACCCGACTGAGGGTACTGAAACGAATGACGCGCGATCTGCTGTTCTATCGCATGGAAATTTCTAGGTCTACGACCCGACTGAGGGTACTGAAACTGCCGGATGCGCGAATTAAATAGGACGTGCTGGCGCATTTCTAGGTCTACGACCCGACTGAGGGTACTGAAACCATCTTTATCACGCTGGCTTGCATGTCGGCTGAGGAATTTCTAGGTCTACGACCCGACTGAGGGTACTGAAACTTCCAACTCCCCCACACCCGGCCATCCGGGGCAATATTTCTAGGTCTACGACCCGACTGAGGGTACTGAAACATTAGGAATGTGGACGTTTACATGAACACTATCCAAATTTCTAGGTCTACGACCCGACTGAGGGTACTGAAACTTCCAGCGAAGTGCGCGATGTGACGCAGATCGGCATGATTTCAAGCTCTACGACCCGACTAAGGGTACTGAAAAATGCCTGTGTTCGGATTTGCGTTCCCAGGAATGTGGATTCCCAAATCCATGATCCAATATCTTTGTTCATTCAGATCCATCTTTCCCATACTTCTTTCCCTTCCCTTCCTTACTCTGTACAATGACTCTGTCCATGCGAAGTGAAAACGAGCAGCGCCCAGTTGAGCTTGACCTTACTCTTGTGACCAGATACGCTGCCACATTTATCTCCCGTACTGACCTCTACCCTGTCCAACAACCGGATGGGCGTTACATCACCCTTCATAAGCCGCTGGGACTGAGCCTCATAATGCAGCACCTTTTGGGGCAAATTACGTTAGGCGCATATCTGCTCGATGTCACGAGTACGGCCAAGTCGATTTGCTTGGATGCCGATACCGATGAGACTTGGCAAGGGCTTCTCACTCTCGCACGCTCTCTGCAACAACAGAATATTCCAGCCTACCTTGAGCTTTCAAGACGTGGCGGACATCTCTGGTTGTTTACAGAGCCGCTGGATGGCTCGTTTGCTCGACGTTTCGGGAAGCAACTCCTAGCCGAGCATCAACTGTCGAGTGTTGAACTCTATCCCAAACAAGATCAACTCGTTTCTGGCCCTGGCTCACTCGTTCGCCTGCCTCTGGGTATTCACCGCCTGACCGGACGCAAATATCACTTCATCACACCCGATGGCGAACCACTTGCACCGACTTTTCGCGAACAAATTACACTGCTTGCCTCCCCTTCTCGCGTTCCATTCGGCTTCATCATGTCTTTGCTTGTCAAAACACTCCCCTCTGTCGAAGCACCAAAACCGATACTAGAACGCAATCCCACCTCCCCTGCCCCCGGACATACCTTGTCTGAGCGTATCAAAGCCCGAATTTCGGTGCTGGATTTCATCAGCGAGTATGTGCAACTAGACACCAAACACACGGGTTTTTGCCCCTTCCACGACGACCAAAAGCAAAGCTTTAGCGTCAACGTGGAGCAGAACTATTGGCACTGCTTCGCTGGCTGTCCAGGACAGACGGTGATCGACTTCTGGATGCTGTGGCGTGCCAAGTATGGACAGGAGGGTAGTTTTACCGCCACGATCAAAGAACTCCGAGACATGCTGTTTTGACAGCATACTGTCGCGACAGCATGACAGCACCTTCTCATTTTCCCTGTTGATTTGTCCGTAAAGGTATGTCCATAATCAGACTTTAAGGGGGTTTCTCTGAGTCTACTCACTACCGAACCATACTTGGAAGTTTACGGCCTGTCAGAAGCGCCGTACTCAACCAAGCCTAATGAACGCTACCTTTACCTGACACCAACTCACAAAGAGGCGATTGCGATGGTGGCGAAAGTCATTCGGGATCGTGAAGGCGGTGCAGTTGTGTATGGCAAGTTTGGTACGGGCAAAACCACCCTCATGCGACGGCTCTACTCCGAGATGCGCGACTTCCCCGACCAATTTCAGGTCGGTGTCATCGAGAATGCTGGACACTGCCCAACAGAGTTTCAACTAGCTGGCGAGATTATTGAAAGCTTTGGTGCGAAGAGTACACACAATGACCGTAAAGGACGCTATGACCAAGTGAAGGAACTGCTCTTTGAGAACTACCACCGCAAGATTACCTCGATTCTGTTGATTGATGAAGCCCAAGAACTCCCTGCAAAAGTCCTGGAGAGCCTGCGCGGGTATCTCAACTTCGAGACGAGCGACGAGAAAATCTTGCAGATCATCCTGTTTGCCCTGCCAACTATTACCCGCAAGCTGGCCTATGCCAAAACGCTGCGTAACCGCCTCTGGCGAACCGAACTGAAGGAAATGACACGCGCCGAGTTAACCGAGATGTTGCGTTGGCGCTTCACTCAGGCTGGAGGAAAAGTATTTCCTTTTGAGGAATCTGCCGTCAACTACCTGTTTGACCTCACTCAGGGACATCCCCGTAATTCGTGTGGATTGGCACAACTAGCACTGGAAGTGGCCGCACTGGGAACAGGCCGGATTACTAAAGAAGTGATTATTCAAGTTCAACAGAAACGCTTCTTGGAAGACTAAACTATGAGCAGCATCTTTGCCCGACTACTCGAAGAAGGCGGTAAACAACAGCAGCAGTTGAAGCAGCTTGTGGCCGAACCGAAAACGGAAGCAGTGGTATTTGAAAAGCCAGAAAGTGACAGCACGACAGCACGACAGCAAGCTGTCCAAACAGCGCCACAGCATGACAGCACGCTGTCACGACAGCACGACAGCACCCATGAATACATCGCTTCCTTTCTCCATGCTAGGGCGCAGAACAAAACGACTCTCCGGTATCCCCAAGCGCTGATGAACGAATTGGATGAGGTCATCTACCAGTGTAAAAAGACCTACAAAGTGAGCCTTTCAAAAAATGAGATTTTCGTTCTAGCTTTGGGTTACGTCATGGGAGATTTCAAACGCCACGCCACTCGCAGTGAGTTATATAAAGAACTCATCCAAGACAAAGAAAAATAACCTTTTGATTTGCTGTCACGACAGCATGACAGCACGACAGCAAGCTGTCCAAACAGCGTGACAGCCTGACAGCAATTTACCCCTTGTATCCATCTTTTCCTCGTGTTGTAAATGACTGACTTGCAGTTCGCTGCAAGTGGAACGCCACCATCACGGCGAACGAGTGATGGCCGACTGACCGAAGCAACCAACCGACGATGAACCGTTTCTCAAGTCTTTACACACTTGAGATAAGGAAGTGCGAAAGCATTTCCGAGGACACCTCACGCGATTTGATGCGTTGTATCGAAATTGAAAAAACGATGCGACGCATCGCGTAGGAAGCATCAGAGGGAAGGGAAGCGAAGGGAGGGAAGGATACCGAAGGAAACTCCAAATGCGCAGAGCGCATTTATAGGAGAAAGGCGTTTACCACTTCATTTTGAGGTGTATTTTGCTATGCCTAACGCTACGACTAGGCTAGTCGTAGTCTCGGACTGGAATAGTCCAACCTCGAAAATACAATACCCGTGGCTTTGTCGGGCAGGGTACTCGCATCCCGCCTCGGTCTCGCCTGGAATTAGGCGAGCTTCGGCACGGATCACTTCGACCCCACCGCTCCGCATCCACCACCCCGTCGGCCTTTTGGAAGGACACCAAAAGCCCGACTACCCACCCCGCCGTCGCCAGCCACACGCAGAAAGATTCTGTAGGGAGTAACGTGTGTCTGTGGCTGGCGGTTCCCTCGTTCTGCTTGATCCCGACAACCCTGAAAAGTACGCTTGGGTTGCCGGGGCAGAACATCGGCGGACGCGGGCGGGGTGACGAAATACGCGCCACCCGCCACGCTCGGTGTGGGTAGTCGGCCTACGGCGCGACGGGGTGTTCCGCCTGACGGCGGGGCGAATGGCCTTCGGCCAAAAGATGTTGGCGAATATCGAGGTGGGTAGCCCAGGGGAGACACCGCCGCTTTATCAGCCGTTTACTAGATTACCAACAATGGATGAATGACCTACAGTAATCTGCCTACTTGACTCACATTATCTGTTTGCTAGACTCATAATAATATGAACTCGGCTCTTCGAAACTCATCGTTTTTGAGGTTTCGGCTCATCACGGCTTGGATGGGGTTTGCCACTGCCTACACACTCTATGGTCGTGAGGCTGACCTGCAACGTCTCGTTGCGTGGGCGACGCGCAAACGCCTGTCTCAACCGCGTCAAATGTATGAAAATCGGCTCACTGAAACACAGATGAAGCTTTCCCATATGCAAATGCACTCGCCCCAAATTCTCGCTTTGGCGCGTTTGTGTTATACGATTACTGATTGGCTGTTTCCGCCTCCCAAGTATCCACACAAGGGAAGCGCAAGCGGATACAGACAAGGGTAAGTTGCATTTTAAGAATAAAACGACCTACACTATGACATAACAAAACACGAAACTATCAAACGCCCCCGATTAAGTGCTGAAACACCAATCGAGGGCTAACCCATCACGCTGGGCTTAGCAGTATGAGAGGCTGAAGCGATTCTAGCTATTTCAGTCGTCAATTGCGATTCCCAGCAGTTGGCGACTTTTTATTTTAAGGCAGCTTATATCTTGTCTGGAAAGGAGAGTATGAATGATCGAACCCAACTTGCTTTATTTGATCTGCCACTCAAATCGAAGGAGAAGACGAGCCATATTGTTTATATTCCCCCATCCCTTGAGATCGTAGATAAATATGCCTACACCGTCTGTCGAATATACAAAGAACAATTTGGAACAAACTGCACGACAACTGAGTTTCTACAAGGATTTCGTGCCTTTGTCCGAGCAGTCGTGAAAGCCAAAGCCAATCAGTTAAACAAAGGAAAAACAATATGAAGCGCAAATCATCAGACCGTAGTTCACCAAAGCGAAGTGTTGCCCTCTGCTATATCCGATTATCATTTACCCGCGATGCAGATGACACAAACAGTCCAGATCGCCAACGCGCCAACATTCAAGTTGTATGTAACAAATATGGTTGGACACCCGAATGGTATGAAGATGTAGGAGGTCACAAATCTGGCAGATATGAGAAAAACCGTCCCCAATGGCTAGCGCTTAAAGCCCGCTTGGGTGACCCAGATGTCATTGCCTTAATTGCCAATGATCTTTCTCGCCTTCATCGCAAAGGTTGGCGAGTGGGCGATCTCATCGAATATCTCAACGAATGTGGCGTGAATTTGGTGCTTGCAGCCCCAGGTCGAGAAATTGATACCACGACCATGAAGGGCAGGATGTTTCTTCAGTTTGGTGCAATTGTTGATGAATACTACGCTGAAGACATTTCCCAACGAGCCAAAGACAATATCGCCTATCGTAAAGGTCAGGGGAAGAGTATTGGCATGACGCCTTTTGGGACAATTCGCAATGCAGACGGCTATCTTACCAGAAGTCCCGAAGGAGCTTGGGTACTTCCGAATGGTTCGTTGGTTGCTGGGACGATGACTGACAATCCACCGCAAGAGGGTGCCATCTGGCGTAGCTACTATGAAGCAGCAGAGCAAATTTTAAGGCTGTATGCTACAGGAGGATATGGTCTTGAGAGAATTGCTTATCAACTCAATAACGATGGATGGGCATTTCGGGATCGTACAGGCACACCACGACCTATTAATCGCGACGATGCCCGCAGAGTGATCGCCAACTGGTCGGAATATGGTGGGATGCGTGTTGACCGCAAAGCCAAAGATCGTCCAGCCTATGAAAAATACAATGTAGATGAGCTTCCTTTGCGGAGTGACCGTGCTCTTTTCCCACTTGAACTGATCCGAGCCGTTGCCAAAGTTCGGCAGGAGCGGACAATGAAACCTATTGATCGCGGGGAGAAACTGATTTCGCATCCCTATCCCTTGAGTGTCATCACCTACTGTGCTCATTGTGAAAATCAGGCACGAGAAAAAAATCAACAGAATTTACGCACTACATTAACCGGAAGAACTGAACGGGATGGAACACGACGATATCGTCACCGCCGTGGCGTCAATTGTGGCTGTATCAACCAATCCGTTGAGTCTCAGATATTGGAGCAGGACTTCAGCCGCCTTATTAAATTACTTACGGTTACTCCTAAAGCGCTTGCTCTCATGCAGCAGTTAGCACGCGAGCTTAAACAGGGAAATGGCAATGGAAAAAGCAAAGAGGATGTGGAACGTGAAAAGCAGGAAGCCATTGCTTTGTGCAGAAGGCGTATTGATGCTGCCGTGACACTCTTTGGCGACGGAATGATTAATAAAGACGACTATCGTAGACGTATTGAGGCCAATGAGCGCGAGATAGTCCGCTGGGAAGCCAAAACGAGTGGAGATGAGCAAATTGCGATAGAGCTAGCCATGTGTATGGAAGCCATTGATCGTTTAAGTCGATTATGGGATGCAAGCACGGATGAAGACAAACAAGGAATAACCCGCAGTTTGTTTGAATACATCGTCTACGATCTAGATAGACATCGGATTTTGAGTTTCCGACTCAAGTCATGGGCAGATCAATTCGTTATCTTACGTGGCAAACTCTATGAGGATGAGATCATATCGTACACAAAAGAAAATTCCGCAACGGTTCAAGGTTTGCGGAATGTTATGCCCCATAGGGAATTCGAATCCCTGTTTTGGCCTTGAGAGGGCCACGTCCTAGGCCTCTAGACGAATGGGGCTAGGATATTGCTGAGTGACTTAAAAACACCACTCACCCATGCAATTCTATCCAGAAGCCCCCAAAACGCAATAGTCAACTACTCGACTTTCTCATCCTCCGGTGTGAGCCAGTAGTTCCCACCACCCCGTTCACGTCGCATGAAGCCAAAATCGATCAGACTACGACGCAAAACTGCGTAATCCTCGTGGAATTGGGTCAGGATTGTGTTAATTTCTTTCTCGTTGTAACGCATCCCCGGCTCAAATTTGGTCGATAACCACCGCAGGATCACCAGCAATTTTTTATCTTTCGTCGGAAATTGAGTCAGCCGTTCATTCTTTGTGTAATCGCGCAAGACTTTCTTATCGGCATCATCCCAGTCGAGTGCGTCAATCCAGGCATGATCCGCTGCCTTTGTCTCAGGCTCAGTCGGTATTGCTTCGATATTTGCCGCGTAGGACTTGAATTTCGCCAGACGTATCTCGTTGATACGATAAAATCGTTGATTACCTGCCATTCGAAGCCGCAGCAGCCCGGCGCTGTGCATCTTGCTGACATGATGCGAGATGGTCGGCTCGGAAAGTTCCAGCAAGCCCGCCATCTCCGTAACCGTACATTCCCGCTGGCTCATTAAACCCAGCATCGTCAAGCGTTGTTCGTCTGCCAATGTTTTGAGCAAAATTAGCAAATCGCGCTGTTGTTCGGTATCCATCTCAATCACCTTAGCCATAATTCGATATTTATCTAATTTGAATTATATCGAATTAGTTTATGGTGTCAAGAAAAATATGATTTCAACGGGTGGTTTTTAATGCCTCTTTTCAAGCCACCCTACCGCATCTTTCGCAAAATAGGTCACGATCATATCTGCGCCCGCGCGTTTGATGCTGATAAGGCTTTCGAGCGCACAGCGTTCCAAATCCAGCCAACCGTTCGACGCCGCCGCGTGGAGCATCGCATATTCGCCACTGACCTGATAGGCCGCCGTCGGCAGGTTAAAAGTTCGCCGCACCTCTTTTAAAACGTCCAGATACGGCAGCGCGGGCTTGACCATCAGCACATCCGCACCTTCTGCCACATCGAGCGCCACTTCTTTCAAAGCTTCGCGAATATTGGCTGGATTCATCTGATACTGGCTGCGATCTCCAAACTGCGGTGGGCTTTCGGCAGCTTCACGAAAAGGGCCGTAAAATCCGCTGGAATATTTGGCGGCATAACTCATGATGGTCACATGCTGAAACTGATTCGCGTCCAGCGCCGCGCGAATGACCCCGACCATGCCATCGACCATGCCCGAAGGCGCAATAATATCTGCGCCAGCCTGTGCATGAACCACAGACGCGCGACCCAGCAGTTCCAGGGTTGGATCATTTAAAAGATAGCCATGTGGCAGATTGTTAGTGTAATGTTCGTTATCGGGGGTATTGATGATGCCGCAATGACCATGATCGGTATATTCGCAGAAGCACATATCGGAAATCACGACCAGATCAGGCGCGATGTCCTTAATCGCACGGATTGCGCGTAGGATGATCCCGTCAGGATTATAGTTATCGCTGCCACAAGCATCTTTCGTTTCGGGAATGCCAAACAGGATCACCGCCGGAATTCCTAATGCGACGATACTGGGGATTTCAGCTTTCAAACGATCTATCGACCACTGAAATTGACCGGGCATGGAGCTAATCGGCTGCTGAATATTATTGCCATGTCGGATAAAAAGTGGATATATAAAGTCCGACGGATTGAGTTCGGTTTCCTGTACCATGCGGCGCAAATTGGCATTCAGCCGCAGCCGCCGGGGGCGCACTGTCGGCACAGGGATTTCAGAAACCTGCGTTTGATCTTGTTTTGTTTTGAACATCGTGCCTCAATTCTGAATCAAAATAATGCTCAAGCGCCATCACCAAACCTGAAATCGTGTGGTCGTCTGGCATCACTGAAACGATAAATCCATTCTCGCGGGCAGCGCTGGCTGTTTTCGTACCGATACAGCCAACGCAAATTTGTTTCAGCAACGAGATATTGCCGTCTTCAATTTCGAACCGCGTCAGCAGATTTTTGACGGTGGATGGGCTGGTAAATGTTACGGCATCAACATCGCCGGATTTCAGCAGCGCGGGCAGATTCACACCGCCGCTGCCGACAACGGTCTGATACGCCTCAACAGTGACGACATTCGCACCCGCTGCCTTGAGCATTTGCGTCAGCACCTCATCTGCAAGCGCCGACTGCGGGAGCAAAATACGCGCACATGGCGCAAAATGCAACGTATTTGCCATTTGGTCAGCCGTATAAATATCGGGAATAAAACTGACCTCTAATCCAAGCAAGCGCCATGTGATTTCTGCCGTCGCTGGCCCAACCGCAGCGGTTTTAAGCGCAGGCAAATTTATCCCAAGTGTCGTCAAGCGATCTGCGACAGCTTGTACGGTGTTTGTGCTGGTGAGTACCAACCAGTCGAAAACACCATTTGCGGCATCACGCAAAGCAGAATCGAAGGGCGCAGAATCTTGCGGCGGTGCGATGTCGATACAGGGATAGGCCAATGGAACAGCGCCCTGTTGGTGCAGGAGTTCTTCAAATTCTGACGATTGGTGCAAAGCGCGTGTAATCACAATTCGCTTGCCGTCTAAGGCGCTCACGGCAGATTCTCCAGCAAGCGGGCGACACCTTTATCCAACGCCATTTGCGCGAGGTCAGCGCCAAGCTGGTGGGCGGATACAGGATCGACACTGCCACTCAAGGTCGCATCAATTTGCTGGCGTCCATCGAGCGCCGTCACCCGTCCGCGCAGAATCAGTTTATGGTCATCAATTTCAGCATATGCGCCAACCGGAAGTGAACATCCTCCGCCTAACGCCGCCAAAAATGCACGTTCTGCGATAACCGCTACTTCGGTTGAGAGGTGATTCAGAGGGGCAAGCCATTTCAGTGATTCGCTATCATCGCGGCACTGCACTCCCAGAGCGCCTTGCCCCGGCGCAGGCAGCATATTATCAAATGCGAGTCTTTCGGTGATTACCTGTGTCTGCCCCAGGCGTTCCAACCCGGCCACCGCGAGTACAATAGCATCGTAGCTGCCTTTTGGGTCAAGCGCTTTTCGTATACGTGTATCGATATTGCCGCGAATATCAATCATGCGTAAATCTGGACGGCGGTGTAATATCTGCGCGGCACGACGATGACTGCTTGTACCGACTGCTGCTCCATGCGGGAGCGTCATCAGCGTATAGCCTGCCCTGCTGATAAGCGCATCGCCAGGATGAGCGCGTATTGGAATCGCGCCAATCGTTAATCGACTTGGGTTCTCTGTAGGTAAGTCTTTCAGGCTGTGAACTGCGAAATCAATTTCATGACCATATAAGGCTGATTCCAATTCCGCCGTGAACACACCCTTCCCGCCGATAAGAGGAAGTGGTGTATCTAAAGTTTGATCGCCGCGTGTCGTAATGACCTGAGTCCGAATCTCAAGACCCGACCATGCGGTCTGGAGTTGTTCTCGCACATAATCTGTCTGCCAGCGTGCTAATGTTGAAGCGCGTGTACCGAGGCACAGGATCGTATTCAAAATTGTCCTTTCCGATGCGTCGGCAACGATTTTACTGATTTCTCAGCGAAATTATAGTGGTTGTTCCATCTTGGGCCGTTCACCGCGCTGCGGAAAACGAACCAGGCTGGCATTCAGACGAGCAGCAAAAGATTTGAGAATCGCTGGCGGTGTGTGAAAACGCAGACTGACAATATTGTTCTCACGGGGCACCAGGACTTTAGTGGGCGGTTGAAATTCATCCATCAAATGTACCGTCAAACCAATAACGCTACCATCTTCCTGGCGAATAACTTGAAAACTGACATCCGGCTCGGAAAAAGCGTAAATTTCATTCGAGACGGGTTTGCCTGCCGCCAACGCACGCATCCAGTCTACACAATCTTCAAGTTCCCAGGTCAGCGCACCTGCATCTTCAACTTGCCAACGCCACGCGCCAAAAACAGATTGCAATGCCACGCGGAAAATCAGCCAGTTGGCGTCAAAGGGGTCTTTCACATTATCGGGAAACTCGTATCCGGCGACAGAAATTTCCAGCTTAAAGCGATCATTTTCTAAAGTTGCAGGCATTCTACTCGTCCTCTTGAAAAACGAAACGGAAATGTCTTGATTATAGCGCAGGTTTGCCCCACAACGCGGTTCTGTAAACCCCCATTTCGTGGGGGGTAAAGCAGGCATATTTCCTTCTGAGCGATTCATGCTATGATGGAAATTATGCGATTATCGTCCCGCCTATTCAGGGAGTGAGATTGAATGTCCGCAAATGTTGAAGCGATGATTCGCGAAGGTATTAATGCGTATCGTGCAGGCAACCGTGATGAATCACGGACTTTGCTGCTCAAAGCGGTTGAACTGGACGAGCAAAATGAGCAAGCCTGGATGTGGCTCAGTGCTGTTGTGGATACCGTAGAAGACCAACAGACATGCCTGGAAAATGTCCTGTCAATTAATCCAAATAACGAAAAAGCGAAACAAGGCTTGCGAATTCTTAGCCAGAAAGCCGCGAGTAACGCCGCCACCAATACGCCATCGTCTTCAAATTTTGAAGATGACGATCTCTTTGCAAATATCAGCTTCACTCAACCGAGCAGCGCCAATGCCGGGCCTTTTAGTGCGCCCGATATGCCCGAAGAGGAAGAACTTCCCAGCCTCGATTGGGATATTCCCGCGACTGAAACCAGCAGCCCCAGTTCTTTTCGCCCGGTCAAAGAGCCAACATCGCGTGATTACGATGATTGGGTCGCTGGGCTGAATCTTCGTGGCGGCAATGAACCTGAGCCTGTGATTCCAACTCCAAGTCCTATCGCATCCCCGTCGTCGCCATTTGTGATGAATGACAATGACAATCTTTTTGGGTTCGACGAAGATACAGACCTGCCATCATCCATTAACAGTACGACGGCTGGCCCGTTTGACATGATGGATGATTTTGAACAACCCGATGCTTACACGCCTGAGCCAGTCTCATCCCGCAGCTTTATGGCATCTCCATCGGCATCTTCTTCGCCTTCGTTCTCACCGTTGCGTGAATCCAGTGATGATCTACTGGGCGAAATCGAAGATGACGATTTGTTTGAGTCTGACCTGCTCGAAGATTACGATCAGGCAGAGATGGCGGATGTGGATCCACAGGAGTTCTTTAAACACATTCCCGCCGAAATCGGTGCAACACGACTGCCAGGGGTTAATGAACGTTATCCGGTGCTGGCGGTACTTGGTATGCTGATTTTGTTGATTGCAAATGGCGCGGCGATTTATCTTGTATTCCAGACACTTACCAAAGCTTAATCTGGACAAGCAGCATTCTGCTGTGATAAAATTCTCACCTGCCTGCTCGTGAAAATTGAAAGGAGATCGCGGCCTCCGGGGTTTAGACTTCCGCCGCATATTTCGATGGCTAATCATAAATCTGCAATCAAGCGCATTCGTCAGAGTGTTAAGCGTCGTGTTTATAACCGTGTCTATCGCACCCGCACCCGTACCTTCGTCAAGAAGGCACTTGAGCTGGTGAAAGGTAATGATGTCGCGAAAGCGGCTGAAGCTACCAAGGCTGCTATTCAGGATTTGGATAAAGCCGCCAGCCGAGGTGTGATTCACAAGAATAACGCAGCACGCCGTAAAAGTCGTCTGATGAAACAGCTTAACGCACTTCAATCCAAAAGCTAACAAAAACAGTATTCGGTCTTTTGCGTCAAACTTTTTAATCACTAAGGACACTTTTTAGGTGTCCTTATTTTTTAATGTTCGAGTTCGGCGACCACTTCAGGGGTTAAAGTTTCGTAGTTCTCATCGAGATCGAAGCAATAACCTACCCCACGTACTGTGACCATATAAAGCGGATTATCGGGGTCAGCTTCGATAAATTGGCGTATCCAGCGAATATGGACATTCAAGGTGCGCGTATCGCCCATGTAATCCGTATGCCACACCTGCTCCATCAAGGATCGACGGTCAAAGGTTTTGCCTGGATTTGTCAAAAAAATCTCCATCAGCAGTGTGAGTTTGGGCGTAAGCTGATGTTCCTGGCCTTTGGCGACGAGGATACGGCGGGGAACATTGAGCGAAAACGGCCCACAGGCAATCACTTTGTCATCCGTAAACTTGATCAATCTTTCAATGCTGTTAATGAGTTTCCGGGATGTGAAAGGCTGGTAGAGAACAACATCTGCCAAACTGGTATTTTTTTCTATCGCGCCGGGGCGAATATGGATGATGGGTATATCGGTCAACGAGTCTCGTAATTCACGCGTAATCCGATCACCGGGTGTTCGCATTGAAGCAGCATCTAGAATGATGACATGGGGGCGCTCATGCACAGCAAGCTCAACCGCCTGAGCGCGATTACTGACCATGACCACCTGGTAGCGTTTTTTTAAGGCAGCCTGGATGGAGGCGTTTTGAGCCTGGTTGCGCCCAATTAGCAAAATTCTTGCTGCATCCATTAAGCACACCTCCTTGCGATCTACGATTATAATCAATCGTGCGAAAAAAAATTATAGCGTGAAGTTTAAGAAATGACCAAGAAAGATGTTTTTATTTAACATATCTGTACATTTTCGCACAATCAGGGATAATTACGTCCAGGATAATTTACAGCGGGATACCTTCAATGAAAGATGTGGCGCAGAAAATAGATCGTCGCCTGGATTGGAAAGTGATGCCAGAGATTGTTCAATACACTCTTGACCAATCGATCGCTCTCCAACAAATTCCGGCTCCAACTTTTCATGAACATGCGCGCGCCGCTTACATGAAGGATCAGTTTCAGGCATTAAACCTGTTGGATGTGCGCATTGATGATGTCCAGAATGTCTCCGGTTTGCTACCCGGCAAAAAGCGCGACTTGCCTGCTGTTATGATTTCGGCACACACCGACACCGTATTCCCGGCTGAAACCGATCTCCAACTGCGTTATGAAGATGATCTGATCTATGGCCCCGGCCTGGGTGATAACTGCGTTGGAGTCGGAGGGATGCTCGGCTTGCTGGCAGCCATTCAACGCTGGCAGATTCAGCTTGAGCGCGATATCTGGTTTGTCGCGACCACAGGCGAAGAAGGATTGGGTGATCTGAGAGGCATGAAAGCGGCATTTAATCACCTTACTGCACATCTGGGCTATGTGATTAATCTGGAAGGATTGGCCTTTGGTCATATCTATCATGCTGGGATCGCTGTGAGGCGGTTGCATATCAGCGCCAGGACAGGCGGCGGCCATAGTTGGTTGCACTTTGGACGCCCCAGCGCGACTCACGCCATCGTCGAGTTAGGCGCTCGTATCCTATCGATCCAGCCGCCGCAATCGCCACGCACAACTTATAATATCGGACAGCTTGAGGGCGGACAGGGCATCAACGTCATCGCGGCGGAAGCAGGCTTGTGGCTGGATATGCGCTCCGAATCCTATGCCGCGCTCCAGGATTTGGAGAAACTGGTTCGCTCACATATTGATGTCCTCACAACACCCGATTTGACCTTTGATGTTGATGTCGTAGGAGATCGTCCGGCAGGCATCCTCTCGCCCGATCATGTACTTGTGCAAAGCGCGTTGAATGTTCTTTCACTGTTGGGTGTGCAGGGCATTCTCGAAAACGGCAGCACCGATGCCAATATTCCCCTCGCGGCGGGCTGTCCGGCTGTGACGATTGGCATCACGCGCGGCGGTAACGCTCACCGAACCGATGAATATATCGAACGCCAGCCCATTGAGGCAGGACTGCGGCAGCTTATCCTGCTCACCCTCGCCACCGCCGGGTACTTAAATCCCTAATGTTTTCGCCTGTAGTTTGTACTACAATTGAATAATCGTTTCCAGGAGCGCAAATTTATGGCACCAATTGACGTACTTGTCGCCTCACGTCGCGAAGAGGCAAGCCGCTATCATAAGAATCTTTCGGTACAAAGAGACCTGCGTTTGCAGATTGTTTCAGATACACGCGATGCGCTCAACATATTGTCCGACAAAGACAGCCACGTGGATGTGTTAGTCATCGAAAATCAGCTTGGCGGTGTATTTGAGCTTATCACTGAACTGCGCAATACCTACCCACGCCTGTTCATCATCCTCATTGATGATGATGCCGATTTTGGGCTTCCGGGTCTCGCGGATGAGATCAGCACCGACCCATTCAGCAACGATGACCTGCTCAAACGGATCACCCGCTTAATGTCAGATCGTCAGCTTGAAACGCTGCGCGCAGACAGCCTGCCCGCTGTCCGTGAATTTGCCAAGCGCCTGCGCAAAGCCGTTGGTGAATCTGGTAAGCAGCAAGCAGCAGTCGCCGCCTGCAAAGACCTTAATTACGATTACGTCTCGTTCTACCGGCTCGAAAGCCTTGAACCTCTCCAGATCCCTCTGAAAGCACAGGAAGGGCCAAACGCAATTCAGGCTATTGCGCCTAAACAGGCCTCACCGGATGATCTCATTTCCTGGGTCGCTAAAAACGGTCAAAGCCGCATCGCCGCGCCGGAAGATGAGCCAAATTATCCGCTGGTTAAAAAATTCCGTATGGGAGCAGTCGCCTGTGTGCCGGTCATTTTTGGCACGACTCGTTATGGTGTGCTGGTAGCCTGCCGTGATCGCCCCGGCACGATTACCCAGGAAAACGTCCTCATGTTAGAACTCGTCAGCGCCCAGCTCGGTGCTGCCGTCTCTAAGGAAATCGTCAACTAAGTAGGGGCGCAATATATTGCGCCCCTACCAGAAATACCGGTTTTTAGGATAGATACTAAATTTCGAACCGCTGAGGCGTTGAGATTATTTGTAATTCTCATTCGCCTCTACGTGTCAGCAGTTCACTAAATTTTTTGCCTACAATTCTGCCAACATTTCCCCAAAACGATCAATTTCAGCGTGCGTGTTGTAATGCGCCAGCCCGACCCGTACCATACCATTTTCCTCATAGCCGAGTCGTTTCATAATCTCGACTGCATAATAATTCCCGTTCCAGGCGTAAATGGTATTGCTTGCCAGATGCTCGTTGATAGCCAGCGGGGTATAGCCCTCTTTTGTAAAAATCACCGTCGGCACACGCTCGTTCAAACGCTTCGGATCGGTAATGCCAGCGATACGCACCCCCGGTGTTCGCTGCAAAACCTCGATCAGATGCGCGGCTAGCTCACGTTCATACACGCCCAACACAGTCATCGCGGCCTTCAAATCCTGCCGAGTACCCGAAAAATCTGAAAATTCAACGCGATAATCAGCGCCATACTCGCGACCAATCTTTGCCAGGTATTCCAGCGCAGCGCCGACAGCGGCAATCGTCTCAAAGCTTGGCGTTCCCGTTTCCCAGCGATGCGGCGGCTTGTCCTTAGACGGACGAACTTTGTACACAGGCAAGCTCCCCAGAAGATCATAGCGTCCCCACATCACGCCAATATGCGGTCCAAAATATTTATAAGCCGAGCACAGAAAGAAATCGCACCCAATCGCCTGCACATCAATGGGAATATGCGGTGTACTCTGTACCCCATCAATCACGTATAGCGCCCCGGCGGCGTGTGCCATATCCGCGATCTGCTTGACCGGATTAATCGTCCCGGCGGCATTCGAAGCGTGAACGGTAGCCACAATTTTGGTTCGCTCTGTCAGTGCTGCTTCCAGGCTGTCCATATCCAGTGTGCAGTCGTCGGTGTGAATATCCGCCCAACGCACAACAAGATTATAATCCTCAGCGATGCGCCGCCAGGGTTGGACATTGGCATCGTGATCCATGCGTGTCAGCACGATCTCATCCCCAGGGGAAAGCGTTTTACCCAGCGCACGGCTGAGAGCAAAATTGAGCGTCGTCATATTCGCGCCGAAAACGATCTCATCAGCAGAAGGCGCATTCAAAAAATCAGCGGCAAGTTCGCGGACACGCTGCACCATCGCATCATTCTGGTGACTGCCAGCGAATATGCCACCGGAGTTGGCGTTCATGTGCGTATAATAGGCCGTTACCGCGTCAATAACGCTTTGCGGAACTTGCGTCCCTGCCGGGTTATCCAGAAACAGAGGTATTTTGCCGCCTTCTGTAGGTTGATGCAGCGCTGGAAATTGTGCGCGGATCGCTTCGACATCAAAAGTCATGATGATTCTTTCTGATGATAGTTGAAAATAACGATGGTGAGTCTAATTGAAAAAAAGGGAATTGTCGAAAATCGATGTATCCAGATCGGGCGTGGAAAACAAAATTTAACGTTCTGATTTGCATAATACTAATAAGTGGAATAAGGTAAAAAAGTAAATATGCTTCAGACATAGTAAAATCAGTTAAATATCTCAGAATTGATGGGCTAATAAAATTTGTTGCATTGCTCACAACTAATGAGCCGATAGAATTTGAGGAATCCTGTGAGTGAGCCGTTAAATCTTATCCTGCAAAATCGTCTGCTGACTGAGGAAGTCAAACGCCGTGTCGATCAACTCGCGGCCATTAACACCGTTGCAACCACCGTCAGCCAAAGCCTGGACTTGAATCGCACCCTGCAAACCGCCCTGCAAGTCGTCCTGGCAATTGTTGAGGCCGAG
The DNA here is from genome assembly GCA_022843745.1 of Anaerolineae bacterium. Taxonomy (GTDB): domain Bacteria; phylum Chloroflexota; class Anaerolineae; order Aggregatilineales; family Phototrophicaceae; genus JALHNB01. The sequence goes on from JALHNB010000067.1 coordinate 23,822, forward strand.
GCGGGTGGAATCAGCCTGATAGACGAAGAAGCAGGCGAGGTTATCCTGCGGGCGCAGCATGGCTGGACTCAGGATTTTGTCACACAGCCGATGCGTATCCCCTTTGGCAAAGGCATGTCCGGGCAGGTCATTAAAAATGATCGGGTGATCGTCAACAACAATCTCGATGGCACTGAAGAACTGGCTGTCCCCAGCTTCCGCGAAGAACATTTCCGTTCGATTGTGATGGCTCCTATGCACGCGCGGGGTGTCATCATCGGCATTCTGAGCATTATGAGCAGCAAACCCGGCAGCTTTGATGACGAAATTATCGGCGTTCTGGAAGCGATTGCCGATACGGTTGGCGTGGCGCTGGATAATGCCCGCCTGTATGAAACCACTGTCGAAAAAGAAAATAGTTTACGTGCCGTCCTTCATGCCACGACGGACGGCATCATCGCTACTGACCAGAAGGGGCGCATCCGCCTGATGAACCAGGCTGCCCAGACGCTATTTAAAGTGAATGGTCGCGCCTTAATCGGGACACCGCTGCGGGAAATCCCGATTGAGCAGCACGTGCGCGATCTGCTGATACGCGCCCTCTCCGTTCGCTCTCAAGGCGAAAACGAATGTTTTGAAGTAAAGCTCGACAACGAAAAAAGCCTTCTGGTCACGGTTTCACCCGTTTATGTCGAACGTCAGGTTGATCAAAACAGCTACGATGGCTGGGTCATCGTTTTGCAGGATGTCACCCACCTGCGCCAATCAGAAATCGCACGGGCGCAGTTTATTCAGGCCGCCGCCCACGATATGCGCAATCCGCTGGGTCTGACTCTCAATTCCCTACACCTGCTCGAAAGCCTGATCGACACCCCGGATGCAGTTGTCAAAGAAGTGATTGTGCTGGCAACGCGGGGCGCTGAACGCCTGAAAGCCCTTATTGACGACTTGCTGAATCTGGAACAGATCGAAAGCGGCTATGGAATCTCCGAAAGCGAAGTGAATATCCCGGAGCTTGTCGGCGAAGTCAGCGCGGAGATCAAACCCGTCGCGGAAGCCAAGCATATCGCCTATCACGCCGAGGTGGAAGCCAATATGCCGATGCTGGTGGTTGATCGCCGTCTCTTAAACCGGGCACTGTACAATTATCTGGATAATGCGGTCAAATATACAAATGATGGCGGACAGGTCACACTCCGCGCCTTTATAAAGGATACAGTCCTGCATCTCGAAGTCACGGATAATGGCCCAGGCATCCCTGCCGAAGCCCAGGCCAAGCTGTTTGAACGTTTTTACCGTGCGCCAGAAACTGAGAGCATTCCCGGCACAGGATTAGGATTAGCCATTGTCAAATCGGTTGCCAGCAAAAACGGCGGCAGCGTCTATGTGCGCAGCGGGCAAGGACAAGGCAGCACATTCGGTATGAAACTGCCCATCAGCGCCCGATAACAACAGGTATCTAGTGAGACTACTCATCAACGCCCGATAGCAGCACGGACTTGTTGGGCTGTCTTGCCAAAAACATCGCTATAAATGTCTTCCAGGCAGCGTGGACGTTCCAGCGTGACGGGAATATCGGCAATAATCTGGCCGGGTCGTTGGCTCATTACCAACACTCGGTCAGATAGCAATACCGCCTCGTTGATGTCATGAGTCACCATCAAAACGGTTTGCCGATATTGCGCCCACACTTCCAGCAAATCCACGCTGATTTGTTCGCGTGTCAGCGCGTCCAACGCGCCAAACGGCTCATCCAGTAGCAGCACTTCGGGCTTTTGAATCAATACGCGACCAATCGCTACACGCTGCGCCATCCCGCCGGAAAGCTCGCCAGGATACGCCAATCCAAAATCGCTTAAACCCAACGTAGGTAGCAAATTTTCAACGGCAGCGTAACGCTCCTGTTTGGATATGCCCCCCAGTTCAAGCGGCAGCGCGATATTATCCTGTACGGTTCGCCAGGGCATCAGATTCGAATCCTGGAACATCAAGCCCACACGCGAAGACGGCCCGGAAATGGGTATATCTCCGAGAAACGCTTCGCCGCGCGTCGGCTCTTGCAAGCCTGCTAAGATGCGAATCAATGTACTTTTACCGCAACCACTTGGCCCCACAAGGCTAACGAATGACCCAGATTCAATCTGAAACGTCACTGGCCCCAACGCCGGGAGGACACCTCCCCCCGGCGCGTTGTAAACAAGAGTCACATTTCGAACCGATAACCCCATACCCTACTCCGCTGGCAGAAAATCGTTGGTAAAGGCCGCTTCCAAGTCGGTTTGTGTTTGCAGGAAGCCCATCGTCGTCAATGTTTCTGCGGTCACTTCCCAGGAGGCAAGCTCACTGTAACCCAGGCGATCCGCGTCCCAGAGATCAATGGTGTTCAACAATACCCGGAACTGTACGAGCGTTTCAGCGTCAAACTGCTCCGAAAGCCGTTCCAGCAGAGCGACACGGCTGGCAGCAATGGCTTCACGATCCGGGTTGGTAGCGAGAAATTCATCCTGAGCAGCGGACTCTGTTTTCAAGGCAGTCTCAAAAGCCTCGTCGGTCAACAGATTCTCGACGTAAAGTGCGCTGAACAGATAGGCTGATGCCGGATTATTGATACTATCCTGCACACCGCCATCAAACGCAGCGACAACGTTCCGAACCAGTTCAGGATTCTCGGCAATGGTCGCCTCGTTCGTGATAAGCCCGTTCGACACCATGTCAGCAGCGTCCGAAATGGAAATCACATTCACCGCTGTCGTATCGCCGCATTGTCCTGCGTTGGCGCGATTCTGAATCTGAAGCGGCTCATTATTGATATAGACGACTGATGCTTCAACTCCACCCAGGCAAACCACTTCCGGCGCGTTAAAGCCGATAGCGTCAAGCTGAATATCGCTTTCCGTCATGCCATTAGCGGCAAGCAGTGCGACGATTCCGGTATAGCTGGCACCAAAAAGACCCGGAATACCAACCTTGCGCCCCTTCAGATCGGCTGCGGTCACGATATTATTTTGGCTCGGCGCGACCACGCCAACCGGAAATTTTTGAAACCATTCGTAGACATAGACCACCGGGCGCTCATTGGCACGAGCCAGAATCACCTGCTCACCGCCGATAACACCGAATTGTAGTTCGCCCGCCGCGATGAGATTTAAGCCGTCTGGCTCGTCACCGTGCTGGATGGTGAGGTTAACACCCGCATCGGAAAAATGGCCTTTTTCGATAGCGACGTATACCGGAGCGAATTGAATATTCGGGATAAACGTCATAAACAGAGTCAGATCAGTAGGGGTCTGCGCGCTCACGCCGGGGACGACAATGATGAGCAGCAAAAGCAGTAGAGCAAATTTACGCAGCATCGAGAACTCCTTCATAGTGAAAAAACCAAAACGTCGTGCAGAAACGCGCTAAATTGTGCGAGCGCGACTTTGCCATGCCAGTACGTGTCGCTCAAGCAGCGTGACGAGCCAATACAGTATGCGTGCGATGATCGCTAATGTGATGACAGCGACAATCACCAGGGCGGTGTCATACTGGCTTCGTGCCAGCGTAATCAAAAAACCCAGCCCTGCGTTCGCGCTGATAAACTCACCCACCACCGCACCGATGACCGCCAATGTCGCACTGATTTTCAAGCCGCCGATCAAAACAGGCATGGCGGCGGGGACTTCGAGCTTGGTGAATGTTTGCCAGCGCGATGCCCGCAGCGCCCGCATCAGATCGTGCAAAGGCCGAGGCACATTACGGATACCGACGACGGTATTCATTAAAGTGGGGAAAAAGACGATCAAAGCGCTGGTGATAACCTTGCTGGTCGGTCCGCTGCCAAACCAGATCACCAGAAGTGGCGCGTAAGCCACAATCGGTGTCGATTGCAGAGAGATAATCACGGGTGCAAGCGAATCTTCCAGGAGGGGGTGTTTAGCGATCAGATAGCCTAAAACCAGCCCCAGTGTTACCCCCACCCCTAATCCAGACAGCACCGCCGACAGTGTAGCCTGCGTATGCAACCATAAACGACCATCGAGAAGTACAGCATAAAATTTTTCGGCAACATCTATCGGAGGGGGGATAATGAACGCCGGATAAATTTCGAGCATCGTCACGATCTGCCAAAAAAGCAGCAGCATGAGCATGACCAAAGCCGGAATGAAGCGGCGCACCCATAACTTTTGAGCGCCAGCATCACGCTCGATAGGGTTGAGGATTGTGCTTAATGTGGATTGTTGCATCAAAAACCCCGTTGCAAACTAGGCAAACGACGGGGTAGGGGAAAGCGAAATCGAACCGCTTAAAATGCGATTGATTTAAATATAACAACAACCCCGTAGCGCAATATTCGCTCAGGTTGTCGTTTCACCTTCTCCCATCCAGACTATTACTGTCGGCTCTGGCTTCGCACCAGATCCACCGGCATGATTGGCTACTGCCTTTCATGACGCACCAACCTGTTACAGTTGGCGACACGGGTAGCGGGCTTGGTACTTGCGCACCTTACCGCCGGTAGGGAATTCCGCCCTGCCCCGAAGGTTTACATATGAAATTATGACCAGTATAGCAGAAACTATATTGGAATTACACACAAAATTGGTTCTAAGCGTTTCGGCAATTCAACCAGTCAGCCTTTTAGTGCTGAGTAGAAAGTGCTGAGTGCTGAGGAGAGGCAGTAATGAGTTTAAATTAGGAAGTAATGAGCGACGAGTGAAAATCAGAAGTGATGGTAAAGGATTGAGGTCTGTGCAGCATATCATGTCCTGAGTACCGAATACTGAAGAAAGACACATTCTTAACCTCAGCACTCAGCACTCAGCACTTTAAACTGCGTACTCATTTTGCTGACAAGCTGAGACGCTGACTAGCTCCCAGCTATTCCGGTTTGAGGAGGGTGAAGAAGAAGTGTCCGCCCTTGCGTTTACCATTGTCTTCTGCCCAAATCCGGCCTTCATGCGCTTCGATGATATGCTTGCAGATCGCCAGCCCCAAACCAGTCCCTTCGCTGCCGGAGCGTGAAGCATCAATCTGATAAAAACGCTCGAAAATACGCTCTTTATATTCTTCCGGGACACCTGGGCCATTATCAGTCACGCAGAATTCAATCTCGTCGCCTTTGGATTCCGCATGGACAGAGATTGTTTCACCCGGCGGCGACCACTTAATCGCATTGTGAATCAGGTTAAATAGAACACGTTGAATTTTGTCCCGGTCACAAAGGACGTACAAGTTTTTGGGGATATCATAGACGATATCGATTTCTTTTTCTTCGCTCTGGTCGTTTAAACGTTCAATCGATTCATGTACCAGTTCACGCGCAGATACAGGCACCATCAGGAGTATCGCCTGCCCGGTTTCAATCATCGAAAGATCATACAATTCTTCAGCCATAAGCTGTAAAGCGTTCATCTCGCGTGAGATGGCTTTCAAAGTATTGATGCTTTGCTTGCGCTTCGGCTTTTCGTGTTCATCGAAGAGTCCATCAATTAAGGAACGGATTGTAGCGATAGGCGTTCGCAATTCATGAGAAATATTGCTCACCATGTCACGCCGCGAGCGATTGAGCCGCACCAGTTCCGTGATGTCCTGCAACGCAATGCCGATAAACACATTGCCATCTCGCTGAATGACCTGTGTACGCGCACGATATATATACCTATCGATGGTCAATTGTTCTTCAAAAACTTCCTCGCGATTCCTCAGCGTATCGCTGACCATCATTTCCAGTTCCTGCGAACCCGTTACGTCACTCAGATTTTCGCCAATCGGTCTTTGACGCTGAAACAATTCCTCAGCGCTGTTATTAATAGCGATAATCTGCTGTTTTTCGTTGATAACGATCAAGGCCTCATAGGCAGAATTTGCCAATGTCAGCATGAGCGACTGACGATAAGCAAATTCCTGCTCCTGCTGAACAAGTCGCTGTTGCAGTTCCTCAATCGTTTGTTCGAGTGTTTTTTCGGGATTCATCGTAGAATGTCTAGCCTTCAAACCGATAGCCGACACCGCGCACTGTCACGATCCGGCTGGGGTTTGAGGGATCATCTTCAATTTTCTCGCGCAGCCAGCGCACATGAACATCAACGGTTCGTTTATCGACAAAATAATCGTATCCCCACACTTTCGTCAGGATCAGATCGCGTGAAAGCACCGCGCCACGATTGCGCATCAACTCCGCAAGCAGATCAAATTCCTTGTTGCTCAATTTGATCTCATCTTCCTCTTTGAAGAAACGGCGTCCGGTCAGGCTCAAGCGCAGATTATTCGAAATCATCTCGTCCTGCGCCACTGGTCGTCCCAGAGTTGTCGGACGGCGCATCACAGCCCGCACCCGCGCCAGGAATTCACCCAGGCTGAAAGGCTTCACGATATAGTCGTCCGCGCCGCTTTCCAGACCGACGATTTTATCGACCTCGGTTCCGCGCGCGGTAAGAATGATGATCGGGATATGCGCGGTGTTCGCGTCATGGCGCACAATCCGGCAAATGCTCAGGCCATCCAGCCGGGGCAGCATAATATCCAACACAATCAGATCAGGATGTTCGCTGCGTATCTTTTCCAGTCCGTCTTCACCGTCGTTGGATGTGACAACATTAAAGCCATCACTTCGCAACTTTTCAGCAAGATTACGAGCGAGCGATTCTTCATCCTCAACAATAATCACTTTCGGCATTGCATCTCTTTTCATATTCGTCCTGTTTTCTTAATAGTGGAGAATATCAAACGATTGCTAAAAATATATTAAGGGCTGTAGCAACTTGCGTTAATGACATTAACTCGTTATCGCTCTCACACCAGCCAAGGAGGTCGCTGCCCGCACTGCGTTTCGGATTGCTTGGGCAACGGCTTCTGCGGCATAAGCGCCAACAACGCTCGTATTAGCAGGAATCTCGCCCGTCGCCAACGCGAATATTGTGTCACCGTCGTACATTGTATGCGCCGGATTCACGGCTCGTGCGATCCCATCATGCGCCATTTGTGCGACTTTATTGACCTGCGCTTTGGTCAAACGAGCATTGGTTGCTACTACGCCAATAACTGTATTTTCGCGACGATCTGGCCTGGACTGACGCGAAAAAGTTCGCATGACATCCAGCATCCCCACGAATTTATCGCTCTCCGGTGATTCACGCAGGCCAGCCATAATCTGCCCCTGCTCATCCAGAACATCCCCTACTGCATTAACGGCGATCAGGGCCGCAACGATCAACTCATGGTCAATCTCGACACAGGCCGAGCCAATGCCGCCTTTTGTTGCGCGCTCATTACCCATCATTGCGCCAATTCGGCAGCCTGTCCCTGCACCCACTGTTCCTTGAAGCACTGGATCAGATGTCGCGGATTGGCAAGCAGCATACCCCATTGCAGCGTCAGGCCGGATTCCAGGCTGACCGATCCCAAGATCAAATAAAATCGCTGTGGGGACAATCGGCACGATGAAACCAGGAATGCCTTTATAGCCGAAACTGTGTTCTTCCAAATAGCGCATCACACCGTCAGCCGTTGCTAACCCAAAGGCGCTGCCACCTGATAAAACGATGGCATTGACCTGCTCCATCCCTTGAAGTGGGTGCAACAAATCAGTTTCCCGTGTCCCTGGCCCACCGCCCCGTTGATCCACGCCGCCCATTGTGCCATCAGGGCAAATAATAACGGTGCAGCCGGTTGCGCCTTCGAGGTGGGTATGATGACCAACTCGAAAACCTTTTACAGCAGTCAGCGTATTATTCGTCGTCATCTTCATCGCCAAAAATGATCTGATTGACATCATCGGGAAGGGCATCGGCCTCTTCAGGATAGAGAATATTCAGTGCCAGGTCATAATCCTTGGGATGAACCAGAACACGGATTTCGCCCAAACGTCCAATGTGTATGCCCATCGCGTTTGCGCCCGCTTGTTGATGTACCATGGCGGCAATATCTTCGCTTTGAAGCCGTCCAGCGATAATGTGCGCCTCGTGGAAATTATAGGTCACATAAGCAACCATCCATTCCGCGTCCGGGGATGACTGAGGAGTAATATTTTTGCTCATATCCAGAAGTTTAACTCAGTTTGAAGCGGGATGCTATTGGGAAGAAAAGAGGAGGAAGAAAGTAGGGGGCAGGGGGAATAAAAACAGAGCGAGTGACGCGAGAGTAAAGGAAGTGAAAAAGGATCGTTGGCAGTGGCGTACTCTCCCACACCGTCACCAGTGCAGTACCATCCGCGCTCGTGAGCTTAACTGCCGGGTTCGGGATGGAGCCGGGTGGACCCTCACGGCTCAAACCACCAACAAATGCTCTCTCTCACTTCGCTTTACTCTCGCGCTCTCGCTCTGTCGTTGTCAACCGCAACTACAGATGAATACATGCATTTCTTCGACGTTTCTTGTCTTGCTTCTTGCTTCGTTGCGTCTAGGCTTCGAGTAACGCTTTGTCCAACTGCTCACAAAGCACCCATTTCTCCGTATCACACGGAAAAGCCCTCGACCATTAGTATCGGTTTGCTCCAGACATTGCTGCCCTTCCACATCCGACCTATCCAGCTGGTGGTCTCCCAGCGGTCTTACTCTCTTATAGAGATGGGGAGTCTCATCTTGAGGTCCGTTTCCCACTTAGATGCTTTCAGCGGTTATCGGCTCCGCAGGTCGCTACTCGGCTATGCCACTGGCGTGACAACCGACACACGAGCGCTGCGTCCACCCCGGTCCTCTCGTACTAGGGGCAGTTCCTCGCAAACTCCCAACGCCCACAGCGGATAGAGACCGACCTGTCTCACGACGGTCTGAACCCAGCTCACGTACCGCTTTAATGGGCGAACAGCCCAACCCTTGGGACCTTATCCAGCCCCAGGATGCGATGAGCCGACATCGAGGTGCCGAGCCTGGTCGTCGATGTGAACTCTTGGACCAGACTAGCCTGTTATCCCCAGGGTAGCTTTTATCCGGTAAGCCACGGCCCTTCCACTCGGTACCGTGGGATCACTAAGCCCGACTTTCGTCTCTGCTCGGCGCGTCGGCCTTGCAGTCAAGCTGGCTTTTGCCTTTACACTCTGCGGCTGGTTTCCATTCAGCCTGAGCCAACCTTTGGGCGCCTCCGTTACGCTTTTGGAGGCGACCGCCCCAGTCAAACTGCCCACCTGCCACTGTCCCGCGTGTGGCTTCACACACTCCGGTTAGGGCCAAAACACCGTCAGGCTGGTATTTCACCGTTGACTCCACCCAATCTAGCGACCAGGCTTCCCAGTCTCCCAGCTATCCTACACAAACGGCATCCTAACGCAATGACAGGCTACAGTAAAGCTCCATGGGGTCTTTTTGTCCTGCTGCGGGTAACGCGCATCTTCACACGTACTTCAATTTCGCCGGGTCCCTCGTTGAGACAGTGCTCCACTCATTACACCTTTCGTGCGGGTCGGAACTTACCCGACAAGGAATTTCGCTACCTTAGGACCGTTATAGTTACGGCCGCCGTTCACTGGGGCTTCAATTCAAAGCTTCGGGTTTCCCCTGACCTCTCCTCTTAACCTTCCAGCACTGGGCAGGTGTCAGCCCCTATACGTCCGCTTGCGCGTTTGCAGAGACCTGTGTTTTTGGTAAACAGTTGGTAGAGCCCTTTCACTGCGACCCCCTCAACAGGGGCGCCCCTTCTCCCGAAGTTACGGGGCATTTTTGCCTAGTTCCTTAACGAAGGTTCTCCCGTTCGCCTGAGTATCTTCTACTTATCTACCTGTGTCGGTTTGGGGTACGGTCAGCTGCTTTCATCGCTGCTTCGGCTTTTCTTGCCCAGGAGTGCCACCCACTTCTTCCCTTTCGGGACGGCATCACGGTTATGAACCGCTTGCCACCGCAATCCACTCAGCGGCTGGGCTTTCCCCCGGTATTCCTCACAGCTCCCACACCTGGTACCGGAATATTAACCGGTTGTCCATCGCCTACGCCCTTCGGCCTCGGCTTAGGCCCGACTAACCCGACGCGGACTGGCCTTCCGTCGGAAACCTTAGATTATTGGCGAACATGGTTCTCACATGTTTCTCGCTACTCATGCCAGCATTCTCACTTCTGACCGCTCCAACAAACCTTGTCGGTTTGCCTTCACCGCTGCCAGAACGCTCCCCTACCAGTAACTCCTTGCGGAATTAATCCCAAGCTTCGGTGTATGGCTTTAGCCCCGTTACATTATCCGCGCAGTCGCGTTCGACCAGTGAGCTGTTACGCACTCTTTCAAGGGTGGCTGCTTCTAAGCCAACCTCCTGGCTGTCTCGACACGACCACATCGTTTGCCACTTAGCCATTACTTCAGGACCTTAGCTGTGGGTCTGGGTTGTTTCCCTCTCGACGATGAAACTCATCTCCCACCGTCCGACTGCTGTATACCCCGTCTCGGCATTTGAAGTTTGGTTGGGTTCAGTAACCTAGACGGCCCTTAGCCCATCCAGAGCTCTACCTCCGAGACTTTTCATACAACGCTAGCCCTAAAGCTATTTCGGGGAGAACAAGCTATCTCCAAGTTCGTTTGGCATTTCACCCCTATACACAGTTCATCCCCGACTTTTGCAGCAGTCGTGAGTTCGGGCCTCCCGTACGTGTTACCGTACTTTCACCCTGACCATGCATGGCTCACCTGGTTTCGTGTCTAATCCTTGCGACTTCGCGCCCTATTCAGACTCGCTTTCGCTTCGCCTCCGGGTGTCCCTCCCTTAAGCTTGCCACAAAAATTAACTCGCTGGCTCATTCTCCAAAAGGCACGCCATCAGTCCCTTGCGGAACCTCTGACCGTTTGTAAGCACAAGGTTTCAGATTCTATTTCACTCCCCTCGCCGGGGTTCTTTTCACCTTTCCGTCACCGTACTGGTTCGCTATCGGTCATCAAGTGTATTTAGCCTTGGAGCGTGGTCGCCCCAGCTTCCCACCGGATTTCTCGTGTCCTGTGGTACTCAGGATCCTCTACACAGCATGTCCCCACGCCTACGGGACTCTCACCCTGTTTCGTCGGCCTTCCCAGACCGTTTGGCTTCGTTTCATGCCGCTGATTAGAGTCCTACAACCCCGACAGACGTATCTGTCGGTTTAGGCTGTTCCGCTTTCGCTCGCCACTACTCGCAGAATCCTTTCTTTTCCTCGGGCTACTGAGATGTTTCACTTCACCCGGTTCCCTCCCTCGCGGGTACTCCGACATAACTCGGAGTGGGTTTCCCCATTCGGACATCCCCGGCTGCTTGCGGCTGCACACGCCTCACCGGAGCTTTTCGCAGTGTACCACGTCCTTCATCGGCACTTGACGCCAAGGCATCCACCTTGTGCCCTTATTCGCTTCTTCGCATGTGTTACGGAGAAATCGATGTTTGTGTGTTGTTTTGCGTTACTCTTATTTTTGCATGTATTCATTTGTTAAGCTGCGTCCCTCTCGAAAGAGGGCGGTCGGGTTTTTGGTCTTCACCTCTGCCCGCTGCCGACCACAAGTTTTCACTTGTACCCGCCAGCCGATTGACGTTTC
>JALHNB010000068.1 GCA_022843745.1 Anaerolineae bacterium
AAAAGAGATCGGTGCGTTGGCGGCAGGCCTGGGCAAACGCGCCCTCGTCGTCACAGGCAGCCAGCCGGAGCGCGTCGGGCGTATCTTTGACCTGCTCGAAGACCGCGAAATCGCCTATGAAACTTTCCCGGTCAGTGGCGAACCAACCATCGCCATCGCCCAGGCCGGAGTAAAAAAAGTGCGCGAATCCGGCTGCGATCTGGTCATCAGCATCGGCGGCGGCAGCGTGATCGACGCAGGCAAAGCGATTGCGGCGCTGGCGACCAACCCCGGCGACGTGCTGAATTATCTCGAAGTCATCGGCAAGAATCAGCCGTTAAACGCCCCTCCCCTGCCCTTTATCGCCATCCCGACCACCGCCGGGACAGGCGCGGAAGTCACGCGCAACGCCGTTCTCGCCTCGCCGGAACATCAGGTCAAGGTCAGCCTGCGCAGTCCGTTGATGCTGCCAAAAATCGCGCTGATTGATCCCGAATTGACGCACAGCATGTCACCCGCCACCACCGCCGCGACAGGTCTGGACGCGCTGACCCAGTTGATCGAGCCATACGTCTGCAACGTCGCGAACCCGATCACCGACGCGCTTTGCAAGGAAGGCATCCAGCGGGCAGCCAATAGTTTACGCCGCGCCTATCACTATGGTGATGATGAAGACGCGCGTTTCGACATGGCAATCGCCAGTCTGATGGGCGGCCTCGCGCTGGCGAACGCCAAATTAGGCGCTGTTCACGGTTTCGCCGGGCCGATTGGTGGCATGTTCCCCGCGCCACATGGAGCAGTTTGTGGGCGATTACTGCCCTTCGTCATGGACATGAACGTGGGTGCGCTCTATGAACGCCTGCCGGAAAGCGACACGCTCTGGCGTTATATCGACATCGCGACCATTCTCACAGGCGACCCGGAAGCCACCGCCGAGGATGGTGTCGCCTGGGTGCGCGAATTGTGCTACGAATTGCAGGTTCCAAAATTGTCGAATTATGGCATCACTGAGTCGGACATCCCCACCATCGCGGAAAAATCCGCCGGGACAAGTTCGATGCAGGGCAACCCGATCAAGCTGGCGACTGGCGAACTGGAGACGATCCTGCGGGCAGCGCTCTAAGAGGCGCGTCAAAATCAGTATCCCCTACATCTCACGGGCTAAGTTTTTACAAGACATTTGTTCTACATCTGTATATAATGGATTGTGAGCGCACACTATTCGAGGTGACATCCGATGTCTGAACAAAAATCGGTGAATATTTGGGAACTCAGCGATCTTTGTACGCCCTGGTGTATCCGCGCTGTCGTGACTCTACGCATCGCTGAACACATTGACTCCGGTATCAGCCAGATTGCCGACCTTGCCGCCGCCGCAGGCTGTGATGCCTATGCCCTGCACAGGGTACTCACCGATCTGGCGGGAAAAGGCATATTTCAGGAATCTTCTCCAGGGCATTTTGTGCTGAATGAAGCCGCGCGACAATTGCTCGATCCAATGGCGCATCTTACACTTGACCTGGATGGCCTCGGAGGTCGCCTTTCTCACGCCTGGGGTACGCTGCTCACCTACACTCGAACAGGCAAACCCGGCTATCACGAAGTTTTTGGCCTCCCCTTCTGGGAGGATTTGAACGCTCATCCCGACATCGCGGCGCAGTTTGATAACCTCATGGGTCTGCCGGGACACGGACTTCCCAACCCGGAGTTCCAAATTTCCGGCGGCTGGGACTCGATACATACAGTAGTCGATGTCGGCGGCGGTACAGGTGCGCTGCTGGGCGAAATCCTTCGCGTCCATCCTCATATTCGTGGCACACTGGTCGATCAGCCGAGAACGGTAGCCCTCTCTGGCGAGATTTTCCGATCTGCGGGTGTGACCGAGCGCGTCACGACGGTTGAACAGAGTTTTTTCGACCCGCTGCCTTCCGGCGCAGACCTCTATCTGTTGAAGAGTATCCTGAATGACTGGCCTGACGGTGAAGCGAGGGCGATTCTGAATCGCTGTGCCCAGGCAGCGCACCCCAATGGTCGGGTCGTGATCCTCGGCGGTGTGACTGTGGACGATGCCCCCAGGCCACTTGTGCCAGAGATGGTACTGGTGGGCGGCAAGTTCCGCACCGTAACGGAAATCCAAGCGCTTGCACAGGAAGCGGCGTTAGAGGTGATGGCTGCCGGGGAGCAGCCATCCGGCCACTTTGTCGTCGAATGTCGCCCGCGTTAAAATCATCTTGTCGGGTGATGAAAGGTAGCTAACGTGATTGTCCAACAAAAGCTCTGCACAACGGACGAGTTCGAGGAATTTCTCGCCTTGCCGGAAAATCGGGATCGCCGCTTCGAACTCATCTACGGGGAGATTGTCGAAAAAATGCCGACAGAAGAACATGGTCTTGTTGCCGGGAATATCTATGCGCCACTCTGGAATTTCGTCAAGCCGCGAAAATTGGGTCGAGTCGGCATCGAAGTCCGGCACGCGCTGAAAAAAGATCGCCTCAATGATCGCATCCCCGATATTTCCTTCACCAGCACCGAACGCGCTGGGGAAATCGTCAAGCAAGGCCCTGTCCTGCGGATGCCCGATCTCGCCGTCGAAATCCAATCTCCCGACGACAGTCAGCGTGAAATGCGCGAAAAAGCGGCCTATTATTTGCGACATGGTTCGCGCCTTGTTTGGTTGGTCTACACCGACAAGCCCGGCGTGGACGAATGTACACTCGGTGCAGACGGTGAGATGCTGATTAAGCAGTATGGCATGGATGATCTCTTGGACGGCGGCGAAGTTTTGTCCGGTTTCACGCTGCCCGTGCGCGATATTTTTGACGTTGAATAGCGATGACCTTCTCCGCCCGCATCGCCTACACCTTCCTCACCGCCTATATCCTCACCTTCTACTCGGAGTGGATGTTCTGGACAGGCCGCCCGCCGAGCGAGTCCTTTTACCTCGAAGCGATTCCTACCTGGATCGCCTATTCCTTTATCATCTTCTTTTTCATTACCACCGTGAGCTATTTTCGCGCCCGTTCATTTTGGGCGATTTTCCTGTGCGGAGCGCTCTACGGCTGGCTGCTCGAAGGTGTGCTGGTGCAAACCATGTACGATGCCTTGCCGATTCAGATTTCGTTTACCGGGCTGTCATGGCACGCGCTCATCAGCGTGATGTTCGGCTGGTGGTGGCTTCCGCGACGACTGCGCGAATCACGAGCGATTATTCCATGCCTGCTGTTCGGCGTAGCGCTCGGCTTGTGGTCAATCGGCTGGTGGCTCGAACCGGATGTCGCCGTCGCCGCGCCGGAATCGGTCACTTTTTACAACCTCTTTTTCGGCATCCCGCTTGTCCCAGCCTATATCTTCTGGAGTCGCCTCTCTTCGCAAATAGTCACCCCCTCACATGTTCGGAGTAGTTTTTCCTCCCCCTCTCTGCTTGCGGAGAGGGGGTTGGGGGGTGAGGTTGCATTGAATGAATCTGCCTCAAAAAATTCGCCGGAAGTGAGGGGTAAATCTTTTCGCCCCTCTCGCCTCGAACTCATCATCGCCACCCTATTACTCGCGCTCTATTTCGCCTTCGTCACCGTGCCGACTCAGCCCCTTGCGCTGATCGTGCTGCCGCCCCTTCTCGCGCTGATTCTGTGGTCGTTACGCCGCAATCGCCAGCGTGAGCCGGAAATTTCGCCTGAAACAACGCCCATCACCCTGAAGCAGGCGCTCCCCCTGCTCCTGATCCCGATCATGGCGAGTCTGGTGTATGCGGGTGCATTGACTATCGGCCTGACTCTCCCCAGCCTGCAAATCCTGTTTGTGATATCGATGCCGTTGGGTTTTCTGCTGTTCGCCGTCAGCGTTTACAAAACCGCGCGATCATCAGTACACTAATCCTCGCCAGGATATGGTTTTCGGGTTATCATGCCCATACTTGATCGCGTAATCTTTTTTAGAAGCTGTTTGAATATTCATTTTTAGACTTACACCCGCCACAAAAAATCTGTTTTGACTCCCCCTCTCCAACGCATTGGAGAGGCGTTGGGGGGTGAGGTTGAGTGAATTTCCAAACAGGTTCTTACACACTTTCTCAAAACTAATCACGAACGACTCCCGCTATGTCAAAACTCAAACTCGACTTACACGACATCTACAATAAAGGCGACAAAATCGAGGCGGAATTGCAGCGCATCATGAATGAAGCCGTCGAAAAGCGCATCGCCCTGGTCGAAATCATCCCCGGCAAAGGCAGCGGTCAGCTCAAAAAGCGTGTCCTCCGTTTCCTCGATCAGAAGCACATCCGCGCCATGTACCACCGCCTCGAAAAGGACGACAAAAACTTTGGTCGTATCTTCGTCCACTTCAAACACTGATCCGCGACGGCTGATTTTTCGCATATAATATTGATGTGTTCTGAATTTCACAATGAAGGTGTTCACATGCAGATCGTATTGATGGCATCCGGCACGCGCGGCGATGTCCAGCCGATGATCGCGCTCGGCAAAGCGTTGAAAGCAGCAGGCCACTCCGTCCGCGTCATGGCAGGCTCGAATTTTTCGTCGTGGATTGAATCGCACGGCCTCGAAGCCTACCCGATCATCGACATGGAAGTCCTCATGCGGAGCGAACTCGGCGTGAAATGGGTCGAGAGCGCGAACCCGATGCAGCAGCTTAAATATATGAAAGCGCTGCTCGATGCCAACCAGGAGCGCTACGTCACCGATACGATCAACGGCACGGCGGGCGCGGAACTGCTTATCGGCGGCTTTGTCTCCGAGCCATTTTTGCAGGCCATCAGCGAAAAGCACGGCATCCCGCTGATTACCGCCGCGCTTCAGCCCTACCGCGCCACCCGCAGCGGCACTGCCACACTCATCCCCCTGCTCCCGCGTTCCAACAGCATCCTCAACGACTGGATGGGCATGATCGGTGTGCGTTTTATGTGGTCAGTCGCCGCCGATGTGACCAATATTTTGCGCACCAGACTCGGCTTGCCGCCGCATACCGCCGCGACCTATCAAAAAGCGATGCAAAAAATTCTCGCGATTTACGCCGTCAGCCCACTCGTCATGCAGGATTCGACAGCTCGTATGACCGGCTACTGGTTTCTCGATGAGGACTACACCCCGCCCGCCGACCTGCTGAATTTTATCGAGTCCGGCGACCCGCCCGTTTATGTCGGCTTCGGCAGCATGTCCAGCAGCGACCCGGCGCGTACCGTCAACATGATCGTTGATGCGCTGGCGAAAGTCGGAAAACGCGGCGTTTTAGCACGTGGGTGGAGTGGCGCGGCGGTGACAAACCTGCCCTCTCACGTCCATTTACTGGACAAAACGTCACATACCTGGCTGTTCCCACGTATGGCAGCGATTGTGCATCACGGCGGCGCGGGGACAACCGCCGCAGCGCTGCGTGCCGGAAAGCCCATGTTCCTCATCCCCCACCTCGGCGACCAGCCCTACTGGGGACGACGAATGCACGAACTCGGCGTGAGCGTCAAGCCGATCCCGCGCCCCAAACTGACCGCCGAAAATTTCACCTCAAGTCTGGACGCGCTTCTGCAAGACTCACGCATCCACGCCAACGCTGCCGCCCTCGGCGAAAAAATCCGCGCCGAAGATGGCATTAAAGAAGCGATGAATTGGATCACCGGGATCATCAGACTGAGTGAGTGGTGAGTCGGTAACTCGCAGCACACATTAAATCCAGCCTGCTCGGAAGAATCCGCGATATTCATTCGCCAACTCACACTGCCACCCATCAACCTCTAAAAAAACTCACCGAAACTTTTTCTCCCATACACACTCGTTATATACAGCATCACATCCGGGGGATTAACCACCTCGAAGGAATGAGTAGTGAATTGACCTGATGGTATTCGCAGGTCATTGAAAGGGAGAAGTACATGACAAACAACGATGAAACGAATACGGAGGATTGGCTATGGCAGATGTAGACCGCACCAGAAAACTGCTTGTCCGCACGGCACTTGTCACCAGCAGCACCATTGCAACTCTGGTCGGTGCGCAAAATCTGGCCCTGCTGGACATTCATCAAATTACCTCAGACCCTATAGCGGTAGCCGAGCCAACGGCCATCCCAACAGCGGCCATTGTCTCGGTTTCTGAGGGGGCGACTGTCATGCAGGTAACGCCGACCATCGAGATTGTCCACGCCGCCCCCAGCGTAACCATCCTGCGGCGTGCGGGACAGGCCGGGCCGATTGAGTCCGTATCCGTTCAGCCCGCTTCAATCCAGCCCCCTGCCCCGGTGCAGGTCGCCCCGCCCCAGCCCGTGATCGTACAGGGAGAAGCGCCACCTCCTGTCATCATTCAGCAGGCTTCGGCCCCGTCGTCCTCTGGCGGGTCATCCTCACAAACGCAGTCAAGCCGATGATCGCCTCAACCACTTTCCGCGCAATGGGCTGTCAGGTCGAAATCAAGCTGTATGCTGTGGGCGCTGATGCCATCCTGAGCGAGATGCCTGCCCGATTTGATGCGCTCGAAAATCAGCTTTCGCGCTTTCGCCCCCAAAGCGAACTCATGCAGCTTAATGCACGGGCGGGCGAATGGGTCACGGTCAGCGCGGTGCTGTTCGAGAACATTCATATGGCGAAACACATGGCGCGGCTGACGGATGGATTGTTCAATCCGCTGGTACTCCCAGCGCTGATTGCCAGCGGCTATGACCGCAGTTTCGAGCAGATCTGTTCGCGCCCTGTTACAGCATCGCAGCCTGCCAACGATTGGCGGTCTATCGAGTTGAACATCAAAAAAAGTCAGGTGCGCCTTCCCGCCAACAGCGCGATTGATCTGGGTGGCAGCGCTAAAGGCTGGACAGCCCAGCATATTGCCGATCACCTGGCAGATCACGGCGCATGTCTGGTCAATATCGGTGGTGATATTGTCGTAAACGGTGCGCCTGAAGGTCTACCCGGTTGGCAAATTAACATCGCCGACCCGGATATCGATCTTGATCTGGCAGCGGTGTGGCTGCGCGATACAGCGATTGTCACCAGCGGTATTGACTATCGCCGCTGGACAACCGCTGACGGCCAACAGCGTCATCACATCATCAATCCGCGCACCGGAGAGCCAGCAATGACAGATGTGCTTACAGCGACGATCATTCACCCTCACGCGCCTACTGCCGAAGCCTACGCCAAAGCGGTTTTGCTCAAAGGCTGCCGCACGGGTCTGGATTGGCTCAACAGCCGTTGGCAGGCCGCTGGCCTGGTTGTCCAGCAAGACCGTGCAGTCGTTGCAACTACCAATTTCGTTTCGTACTTTCAGGAAAGGTTCACTCAATGAAACGCTTGCTTATCTCTTTGCTGATTTTCACCTTGCTCACCATCGCCCTGCCCATGCTCGCGCAGGACAGCGGCATCATCACGCTGAATGATGCGACTCCCGCTGTTGATGTCGTCGTGACGCTCTCACCCGATACAACAGGTACGATTTCCCTCAATATGGATTCAGTCATCGTAACGCTGAAAGACAGCACAAATACGACGGTTTTCAGGGCGGCAGATGCTCGCCTTCACGCGCTCGAACTCAATATCGCGCCGAATACAGGCACCCATACCCTGACCGTTGAGCGCCTGCCGGGATTTTCTGAAGCTTATGTGAGCATCAATTCGCTTGCTGAACTGTCGATACCTGGCAGCGCCGCGCTGGTGCAAACGGACTTTTTGACCTTCAACCAGGAGGTGTCACTGCCGCTGGATGCCGCCAATCCCGGTGATAACATCGCTGTCAATATCCCCGGAAATACCACCGGCATGATTTCAGCGACCTTCCCCGGCGCAAATGCCACGACTCAGCTTATCGACTCGCAGGGCATCATCGTCGTCGAATCATATAATGGACACGTTGATGGCATTAACGCGGTACTGGATAGCGGAGAATACGACTTCACTGTGCTGGCAAATAATCTGGCTGATCGGGTCGTCATCGGGGTTCGCGCAGTTCCCGCCTCCGAAAGCGCTTATATCCCCCTTGAATTACCCGCAAGTAACACGGTGGTTTCGGGTTCCGGGATCGACTGTACAGCATCGGTCATGGTTAGCTCCGCCAATCTGCGCAGCGGCCCCGGTACTGGATACAGCGTGATCGACTATGGATACCGCGATGAAATCTTCTCTGTGGGCGGCATAAACCCCCAGAATAATTGGGTCGTGATTGGCACGGATTCCGGCAGTGCATGGCTCTCGGACAGCGTGTCTCAATTGAATGGTGACTGCGACAGTCTGACCGTGTTTGATATTCCTCTCCGGGATGCGCAGCCTGCTCCAGTGATTATTATTACGCCCGAACCACAGGTCATTGTCCAGGCCGCACCATCGTCGGGTTCATCCGCCAATCAATCATCGAGTTCTCAATCGCACGATGACGACGACGATGACCATGACGACGATCATGGTGGCGATGACGAACATGACGACGACTAGAGACACATCATGCCAACCGGGGTTAGCCGCCCCGGTTGGTCGTAAAGGATCATGAAATGACAAAATCAACGCAATGGATAGACTGGCTTGTGATCCTGTGTAGCCTGCTGATTATCGGGTTATCGGCCTGGAGCATGTCAGCCAGTGGGGTCTTCAACCTTGACCTCTTCAACGATCAGAAATTGGCATGGCATCTGGTTCGTTCGTCGGGCATTGTCGCTTATGTGCTGTTGATGGCCTCGACCATCTGGGGTTTGTTCCTCAGCAGCCAGATCGTCAAGGATTGGTCGCCGGGTGTCATCTCACTGACCCTCCACAGTACCATCTCCTGGTTGGCGCTGCTGCTTGGTCTGGGTCATGGCCTGCTGCTGATGTTCGATGATTATTTCACCTACACCCTGGGCAGCATCTTCATCCCGTTCACTGGGCCGTATCGCCCTGAAGTTGTCGGCCTGGGTACGCTGGCCTTTTGGATTATTGTGGGTGTTGCCGTCAGCTTCCCGCTTCGAAAACGACTGGGAAACACGCTCTGGAAACGCCTGCATTATCTGAGTTATGTGGCTTTCGGACTTGTGACCGCGCACGGCTTATTCGCCGGGACAGATAGCGGACATAGCGGATTTCGTCTGCTCGTTGCCATCGGCGTAACGCTCGTGATACTGCTTGTCGGAATAAGATTGGGCAAAGACCAGGCCAAATCACCCCATCCAGCCACGCGAAAAGGTGCTGCCAGTTAAGCATGTCAGACTTGGGTAAAGTGCCAGTCTTCTGGCTGGCACTTCTGCGCATCCATGCCAACGCCGCCGCCCTCGGCGAAAAAATCCGCTCCGAACAGGGAATCGAAAACGCCATGAGTTGGATCACCGGGATTATCAGACCGAGCGAGTGGTGAGTAATCGGAGGTTGGTTCGTTAGTTTCTAGCAGACGGTAAAAGCTACAATAATCACTAGGGTAGCTATCTCGGAGTTCTGCTATGCGTGTATTTATCGCTTTTTTGCTCACGTTGATTGTTTATTCGGTATCGCTTGCGGAAGATTTGCCCTATCACGAAATCGACATGGCGGAAAAAGGCGCAGTCAATGTCATAGCCTGGAAACCTGACGAGAGCCTACTGGCGGTTGGCGGCGACGGTGGGATATGGTTTTATAACGATTTAGGTCAGGAAGTCGCGTCTCTGGATAGCGAAAATGTAACCGACTTTGCCTGGAGTCCCAACGCCGAAACGTTGGCGGTCAGCACCGCAGACCACAAAATAACGTTCTGGCATTATCAGGCAGATGGCCTAACGTTTGAAAAGACAATCCAGGCCGAAGGGGATCGAATCAATTCGCTGGCGTTTAGCCCGGATGAAAAATATATCGCTGCGACAAGCTCCGACGAAATTGAATATTATTCTGACAGCTATCGCATATTTCACCGTTTGCGCGTGTATGAAACTGCAACCGGCGCGTTGATTTTTACATCCGATCCAAGCGGCGGAATTCTCAGTCATCGGTACGCGCTCAATATGATTCAATGGAGCGCAGACGGGGAACGACTGCTTACATTCGGTGGGCCATATCGAAATTTGGTTGTGTATGATGCTAATACCTGGGATATTCTGGCCTCAGCAGAGCATAGGGGTGAACTAATCACAATGACTGCTGATCCGACGCTCATGACCATTTTTTTCAGTGCAGGCTCTTTTTACGAATACGATGATTACTCAGCACACCTATTCCAAATCTATAGATTAAACAATGCCCTTCTTGGGAACTTATCAGCTTATCAGGAAGTCTCAGCATTGATTACTGCTCTCGTGTGGCAACCTGTCCCTCATCTTGTTGCCTCAGCAGAAGAATCCGGAGATATTCGAATCTGGCATCTGAAAAACGACGATACTGCCGAGCCTGTTTCAACCCTTCGCGCCCATCTAGCGCCTGTACGGTTGCTTGCCTGGGATAGCAGCGGAACAAAGCTTGCAGGTGCAGACGAAAATAACGTTGTCTTAATCTGGCATGACATTGAACAGGATTACACCCCGCCGGGTTTTTATCCAACCCACACAATTCCCCTGCCTGATAGCGCCCAAATATTTACCTGGAGTGGCGATGGCAAATGGCTTGTGGTGGGCGGCGAAAAAGAACTCGCATTTTACGATGCAGCCCGTCGCGTCCAGGTTGCGTCGATTCCAATGCCGTTCGAAGGGGATATTCGACAACTTCAGTTTTCTGAAGATAACACTCGTCTTTTAATCTCAAATTATGAAACTATTCAGGTGATGGCTGTAGCCGTAGACGGCGACGAGATAACCCTCAGCCCCATTGCATCCCACAACCCGGAAACATCTTTTGGCAATCCAGCACTTAGCCCAGATGGTACTGTGGTTGCCTATAACTTCGGCTTCTATGGAGGTGGTCTTGAATTTCACGATGGACAGCCGCAGACCAGACTCTGGAATATTGATACAGGCGAGATTCGTGAATTGCATACGGGCTATCTCAGCCGACTCTTATGGGGTCCGGACAGCTCAATGTTATTGACTGGCCTTCAGAGTCAGCCGCTTGCGCGTATTCACGATATTGTGACGGACACTTCACGAGTTGATTTTTGGGGATTACAACCTTTTTGCTGTGGTAGTGGGTACAGTCCACGCGGCCTGGATTGGCAAGGCGACCATGTTGCTATGACGAGCTGGGGGCAAGTCGGCATCTGGCAGGTGGAATACAGTGAAGGTACTCTGAACATCACAAACGAGATCACGTTCTTGAGAAAGATAACCGCTGTAAAACTTTCACCTGATGGCAGGTTGTTGGCTGGGGTTGGTGAAAATCTGTATATATGGGATACCCAAAGCGGACGGCCATTGCGGATAATGAACAATGTATCGGATCAGATCGCTTGGTCGCCCGATGGACGCACATTGGCCTCATTCGATCTATACCCCGATTTTGATGAAAAGCAGCTTCTCCTATGGGAGATCGACCCGAATATGGCATCCTCAACCCCATAAACGACACACTCAATAAACGGCTTGCTCAATGCCACAACCCCGCAAGCCATTCTCAGCCCTTTTCGAAAGGGCTTTTCTTCCCCTAGCCGGATGGCTTCCAGCCTCCGGCGCTATCCCCTCACACCCGACTTTCCAAATTTCCACTTTAGTAGTATATTTGTTCTACAGATTACTGCCTTACATTGCTGTAAAAGTGGGTTTGCGAAAATAATTCAGGGAGACAATTGAAATGAGCGAAAAAGTCAATGTTCTTGTCGGTACGGACAAAGGTGGGTTTATCTTCACCAGCGACCAGAAGCGTAAAGAGTGGTCGGTCAGCGACATCATGTTCAAGGGCTGGAAGATGATGCACATGGTCATGGATCCGCGCGATGGGCGCCTTCATGCCTCCCTCAGCCATTTCGTCTTTGGCGCGACCACCCAATATTCCGATGATATGGGCAAAACCTGGACGCAAAGCCCCGGCCTGCCCCGCTTCTCACGCCCATCGGTTTCCGGCAGACCCGGCGGCACACCCGAAGAAGCCTACTCCGGCAGACCGATCCCCGAAACGCCGGAACAGGTGCTTCAAATCTGGAATATCGAGCCGGGACGCGCCGACGAGCCGGGTGTCCTCTACGCCGGAGCGCAGCCTGCATCCCTGTTCAAATCGACGGATCGCGGCGAAAGCTGGGAACTCAATGAGAACCTCTACGATCACCCTCATCGTGGTCAATGGATGTCCGGCGCAGGTGGCCTCTGTCTGCACAGCATCGTGCTCGATCCACGTGACAAGAATCGCATGTATATCGCGATCTCGGCGGCGGGCGTTTACCGCACCGACGACGGCGGCAAGACCTGGAATGCCCGTAACAAAAACACGCTGGCCGACTTTGCCGCAAAAACTTACCCTGAATTTGGGCAATGTGTGCATAAACTCGCGATTCACCCTTCCCGCCCAGACGTGCTTTTCCAGCAAAATCACTGCGGCGTGTATCGCAGCGATGACTGCGCCGAGGATTGGATCGACATTGGCGAGGACAAACTGCCCAGCCGTTTCGGATTTCCGATGGTCGTTCATCCGCATGAGCCGGAAACCATCTACGTCATGCTTGAAGAAAGCGACCAGTTCCGCATGAGCGTGGATGGGCAAGCAGCCGTCTGGCGCAGCCGCGATGGTGGCGGAAACTGGGAGCGTATCACCAAAGGTCTGCCCGAAAAAGCGCATATGGTCACGCTGCGCGAGGCGATGGTCGCTGATTCTTTGAAGCCCGCCGGAATTTACGCGGGTACGAACACTGGACAGCTTTTCTACAGCCGCGACGATGGCGATTCGTGGGAACTGCTGGCCGATTTTCTGCCGCCGATCCTCTCCGTCGAAGTCGCCGTGACGTAAGAGTTTGGACATGTGCGGCGGGAATTGGGTCGTTTAGAATCCCCGCCGCACAATACGCATACAGGGATTTATATGAGTGAGATCGAAAAAACTGAATTGGTCAAAAGGATCAAAAAAGCCTTTAAAGATGTGTCCTATCCAGGTCGAAAAATTGGCGACAAAGAGGAGTTACGGGATTTTCTAGGAAAGACATGGAAGGATTTAACGCCTGCCGACCTCAATCGAAACGACACTTTGATCTACTTTAATAAAGCAGGATTACAGTATTACTTGCCATTCTATCTCACGATGGTTCTTACGAACCCAGATAAAGTAAGTTCAAATGTGAGAGAGGCTATCGTTCGTGAGCTTGGCTATAAATTGATTGATGAAAACCTCTGCGAATATTTCACCAAAGAACAGCAGAATGTAATCTTGGATTTTTTCGAACGCTACGAGAGCATTTTTCCTTTGTTATCACCTGTAGATAAGAGTCGTAGACAAATTGAACAAGCCATCAACTATTGGCGAACCTGCTCATAAAATTCGACACTCAACGCAACTTAACAGTCCGCTTCAGCGGGCTTTCTTCGCTAGCCGGATGGCTTCCAGCCTCCGGCGGTAATCTGATGCTATAGTGTCTGCATGTGTCTGTCTTGATCGAGAAACGTGCTTCACGAAGGAGTGAACAAAATTCACAGCCCAATCCTCAATAAAATCGGCGCGGTGTTTATTCCCGTTTCGGATATGCCCCGCGCGATCTCCTGGTACAGCAATTTGCTCGGCCTGCCGCTTCAGTCCGCGTCCCACGAAGGCACGATTTACGATGTACCAATGACAGGCGAGACAACCTTGATACTCGATGCCAACAAAAAAGAAGTCACCAATTCTTCGCAGCCCTTGTTTTTCTTCCCGACGGACGACATGCAGGCAACGGTCACGTTTTTGAAGCAGAATGGCGTAGAAATCCTCAGCGCGGTTGAAGACATAGGCAGTGTGAAATTCTTGGTTTTCAAAGACCCTGATGCCAATCTGTTGATGGTGTGTCAGCGCAATTGAACCGCGATCACGCATCAACCCCGCCCCCTAGCACCTTTCAGGGGTAGGTTTTTGTTTTGACACCTATTCACCATCCCAAAACCTCTGTTTTTCTCCCCTCTCTCGCTTGCGGTTCGCAACAGGACAATTTTAAAAATACGCTCACAAATCTGGCCTGTAGGGGCATGGCGCGCCATGCCCTTTCGCAAAAACACCGCCAATTTCCCAAAAGTGTCGTGTTGTAAACCATGAATGCGTTCATCAAAACGAAATACAGTCCACCAAATATGACAAAAGATGTCATATTTGCCTGATAACCTGAAAGTTGCCAGATCGCTTTGTTATCGAGTCGAAACGAGGGAACATGACGACGAATCAGCAGAATTTGCGCGGAAAAGTAGCAGTGGTAGCGGGCGCGACTCGCGGCGCGGGACGTGGGATCGCCCTGGCGCTTGGCGAAGCAGGCGCAACCGTCTACTGCACCGGGCGCAGCGTGCGCGGGAATCCTTCCGATATGAAGCGCACTGAAACCATTGACGAAACGGCGGAATTTGTCACCCAGCGCGGCGGCAAAGGCATCGCGGTGCGCGTCGATCACACGGTAGAGAGTGAAGTCAAAGCGTTGTTCGAGCGCATCCGTCAGGAGCAAAACGGCCAGCTTGATATTCTCATCAATGACGTGTGGGGTGGCGACGACCTCGCCGAGTGGGGCAAATCGTTCTGGGAACTTTCGCTGGATAAAGGCCGCTTGATGCTGGAACGCGCGATTTTTTCGCACATTATCACCAGTCGCTACGGCGTGCCGCTGATGATCGAGCGCAACCAGGGGATCATCATGGAAATTACCGACGGCGACAGCGCCAATTATCGCGGCAATCTCTTTTACGACCTCGTGAAAGCGTCCGTCATCCGGCTTGCGGTGGCGATGTCCGAGGAACTGCGCGGGAAATACAACATTACCGCCTTCGCCCTCACGCCCGGATTTCTGCGCTCCGAATGGATGCTCGACCACTTCGGTGTCACCGAGGCCAACTGGCGCGATGCCATCACGAAAGAACCCTATTTCGCTGAGTCAGAAACGCCGCATTTCATTGGTCGCGCGGTTGCTGCCCTCGCCGCCGACCCCAATATCGCCGAAAAATCCGGCAAAACGTTGGCGACCTGGCATCTCGCGCAGGAATACGGCTTCACCGATGCCGACGGCAGGCAGCCACATTGGGCAAATTTCTTCGCCGCGCGTCAGGCCGAAGCAAAACTTAAGAAGGATTGAAATCTTTGAGCTGTCGGCATATCCTTAAAAGTAAAAAGGATGGTCATTTATGAAGCTCAAAATTTTCACCCTGATGCTGATTCTCGCGCTGGGGGCAAGTCCTGCCCTGGCGCAGGACAGCACCACCATCGCAGTGAACGACTTTTCGTTCGATCTCGACTCGGCATCCGCTGCCAACGTCAATATTTCGCTCTATCCCGGCGATGCGCCCGATGTACAGCAGCCCGGTGGCCCGGAAGTCGCACACGCGGACATTGCGCTCTACGACACCTTCCCGCCGGAGAGCATTTACGATGCGACAGGCAACATTCGCATCTACGAAACGGCTGATTTTGCCGATTACGATTATGCCGCGCAGCAGCTTGAACAGCTTCAAACTCTGCTCGACCAGCGTCCTGACCTTGCCGCCTACACAACCATCGACCCGGAAAATACCAGTAACAACGCCCTGCCCTACATGCCATCGCAGCCAGGATCACAGCTTATCCGCGCCCAGCCCCGCTATGTCGAAACAGCCTCCGTCAAAGGCATCACCTATATCACCATTTTCCGCATGGACGTGTCGCCCATCCTCGGCAATGAATTTGTCTACACGTTTCAGGGGATTAGCGACGATGGTGAACATTATGTTTCGGCGACTTTCTGGTTGAACGCCGCGCTTTTCCCGGCAGAAATTCCGGCTGATTTTGACTACAGCGCTTTCGATGCCGGATTTATCGACTATCTGAGCGAAAGTGTCGCGACCCTGACCGCCGCCACGCCCGCCGATTTCACACCCTCGCTCGATTCGCTCGACGCGCTGGTGCAGTCGTTCGCGTTCGAGTAGCATGTCAGCATGTCAGCTTGTCAGCATTTCAGCATTTCAGCGTCTCAGCTAAATTCCAGAATTGAGTGCTTTGTCTCCCAAATAATTCGGTTATCGCGAACCTTTTCGTAGGGGCGCAAGGCTTGCGCCTACATGAACCCAATTCCATCCTATTTATGCGACAGGACAATAATGCGATATTTTTTAATGATACTGTTTCTATTGTTGACGAGTAGTCTAACCATGACCATCGCTCAGGAAAATCCCGCGCTTTCAGGGATCGAAGATGTCGAATTTGTAGGTTGGGTCACGGGGCCGGAATCGCCGAATCAAACCGACATCCATTACGATGTGGACGGCACCGACCTCGGCAGCATGTTTGATCTGAACGGCACGCTTTACATTGCTTTTGGCGATACCTTTGGCTGCTGTCGTCCGGCGGGTGGCGGCGCGGGCGGCGCGAACTGGCGTTATAACGTGCTGGCCTACACATCAGATCACGACCTCGAAGACGGCATCACCCTCGACGGCATGATAACCGACGACGGTGGAAACGCCCGCGCCGTCCTCACGAAAAAATTGCTGGACGTTACCATTATCCCGACGGCGGGTATAGCTGTTGGTGATCGCATGTACCTCCACTATATGGCGGTTGGTGATTGGGGGCCGCCGGGGGAATGGACGCTCAATCGTTCCGGCTGGGCATATTCCGACGATCAGGGGCAGACCTGGACGCAGCCCGCCGATGCCATCTGGGACGGTGATACCAATTTCGGACAAGCCGCGCTGATGCAGGTAGATGATTTCGTCTACATTTTTGGTATTCACGGCGGACGTTTTGGCGGTGTCGCTCTGGCGCGTGTCCCCTCGGATAACCTGCTGGATATGACCGCTTATCAGTATTGGGATGGCAGCGATTGGGTCGATGATTTGGCGGCAGCGGTTGAGATCGCCTCACCACCAGTCGGCGAATTATCGGTTGCCTGGAACGCTTATCTGAATCGCTGGATCATGACTTATCTCGACGAGTCACGCCGCGCGATTGTGATTCGCGAAGCGCCAGAACTCACCGGCCCCTGGAGCGATCCGCTGAACGTGGTTTCCGGTAATGATTATCCGGCACTTTATGGCGCTTATCTCCATCCCTGGGGCAGCGACGGGGAAATCATCTACTTCAATATGTCGCAATGGGGGCCGTATAACGTCCGCCTCATGCGCGCTAGACTGGTCAAAGGGGATTAACCCAGACACGCCTCGTAGGGGCGACCCGGCGGGTCGCCCTCACACAATAGGTGCAAACTTTCTTGCTTCCCCTCTCCATGAGCCTGCGAAATGGGGAGGGGATTGAGGGGAGGGGTAAGCCTCCCACCACCTTCCCCTACTCCCCGACCACCTGCGTGAGTGTCGCCGTATTGGTCGTCCGACCATCCGGCATCGTCGCCGTCGCACTCAGATGCCCCATCAGGCTTGGCGGCACGATCCAACTCACCGATGCGCCATCCAGCATACTGTTATCCGTCGCGATCAGAATCGGTGTTGAGCCTGTCCCGCTTGGCGCGATAAAAAATTCGACGTAACTGGCCTGCGTGGGTGCTTCCGGCCATGTCAGCGTCACCGTCGCGCCGATTTGCAGCACCATCCAGCCGCCGTCATTGCGAAGAATTGGCGAAACGCCTACGCTTCCACTCGCAGGCAGTTCGACCCGTCGCGCGACCACGCTGATTCGGCGCGATTCCACCGTAGCGCTGCTGCCATTGATTCGCGCAGAAGCATAAATTTGCCCGTTCAAATCGGCAGGCACATTCCATGATAGGGTTGCTCCATCACGCAGGTCGCTGTCGATTCCCAGCGAAACCTGAGCTGCGGGTGAGGCGTAGACAAATTCGACCTGCGAAATTTCGCTCGTCGGCGCTTCCGGCCATGCCAGCGATACCTGACCATTGGCTTCCAGCCAGTAATTCGTGCCGTCAAAATCCAGATACGGCGACACCACGATCTGCCCTTCGACGCGATTTTCAACCGGGCGTGTTCGCGTCGTTACGGCGACATCGGTGCTGCGCTGCGTGGTATTGTTGACTAGACTGGCGACGGCGAAAATGATCCCGTTGAAATCGCGGTTCACCACCGTAGACACGCTCACGCCGTCAGCCGGATACGTGTCCGTGCCGATTTTTGTCCAGGGCGCTGTCGGGCTGGATGAGGCCGCCAGCATGAAGTCAACCGAGCGCACTTGCAGAGTCGGCGCGTTCCGCCACAAAATATTGATCGTATCGCCTTCGCGCACGGTGTAGGTTCGCCCATCAAAACCCAGATTCGGCGATATTTCGATATTGCCGACATTACCCGGATTTCCTGCGATGAATCGCACCGGGCCGATGGTCGATTGCACCGCGCTCCCGCCGACATAAGCCGTTGCCGTCAGAGTCCCCTGCGACCCCTGCCCCACCGTCCACGAGATCGCCGCGCCATCCGCCACGTTAAAATCGGAGCTGATGATATTGGTCACGCCGCCTGTCGGTGTGAAGAAAAAATCGACTCGCGTGGCATCGCGCCGCGCTTCCGGCCAGCTTAAGGTGACGACCACATTTGGCTGTAACGTGTAGCCAGACGAATCGAAAAATGTGTACGGGCTGACAACCACATAACCTGCGTTGCCGGGGGCTGGAGCAGGTACGCGCGGTACACGAAGCTGCTGCCCTGTCGTGATGCGATTCGGGTCGCTCAGGCAGTTCGCCGCTGCCAGATCGTTAACCGTGCTGCCGACATTCCGCGCAATCGATGACAGCCGATCCCCCGCCACGACGGTATAAATCGGCCAATCGCGGCGCGGCGTGCAGTTCGGGATCACCGCGGGCGGCGGATTTTGCACGACGACATTCGTGCGCTGCGGCGTACTGGTCGGCGCGGGCGTGTTCGTCGGCCTTAGAGTCGGAGTCGGCGAGGGAATGGCGGGATTCGGGATGCCGTCATCGGCGGGCGTGATCTGGACTGGCGGTATCTGCTCTGGCTCAATCGTGGTCAACGTGCAGGCCGAGAGCGCATAGGCGGCAAAAATAATCAGTGCGATCCAGCGTTTCATAAAATAAGACCCCCAGGCGTGATTCAGGCGCATTCCTGTAGAGGCGCACGGCTGTGCGCCCTCTGCGTCTGAATACTAATAGCATTTCTTACCTCCAGCCTACCGCCGTTCTCAGCCGGAAAATGGGCGCTAATCCGACGCTTCCACGCCGGAATCATAACGATGTGCGTTACGTGGTTGGCAAATGCGGTGATGCTCGTTACCGTTTGGTTTGGATAACATTCATACAAGGGTTATATTTGAAGAACGGGCTTAGTTTGAGAGGCCAGAAATGTTGAAATTCAAAAACCGCCCCAATCTATACAGCATAGCAATATCGCTCATGCTGTTAGCCATATCGAGCATATTAGGGCTTGGAAAAACAGCTTCTCAGGACATCATTGCTTCGCCCATTGAGGCCATAGATTGGAATCAAGATAATACGCTTCTGGCGGTTGCACATACTAATGATGTTCTGGAAATCGAGAATCTTATAGAGCATTCGTCGGTTGCTTTTGACCTTTTCCCTTCTGAACTGATCGACCTTGCCTGGAGTCCAATTGACAATAACATCCTTGCGGTAGTCATCGGCGATGGCACGACAAAGATAGTCAATATTTCTGGCGGAGAATACACGGTTATCCGCAATCTGGTAGGTGAGCTGGAGTACATAAGCGGGCTTGCCTGGAATGCAGATGGGACGCGAATCATCACCGTCGGCACCAGCGGTACAGGTGCAGGTCAGATCAGCAAAGCGATTGTCTGGGATGCCGCCAATGGAGATCGTTTAGCAACTTATGACGATGGTTTACTCCAAACAGATGTGTTTTGGAATTTGCTGGAACCCTCACAAGTGATACTTGCGGGCATAGATGATGGAACAGCGCGTATTCTTGCCTGGGATACCCTTACCAGCGCCGTCATCTGGCTTATAGATGAACCAGATGCCCGCGTCCTATCCTTGGCGACAAGTCCACAAGGCAACCAGTTTGTAAGTGCGATGAATACGCTCGACGGGGCAGTAGTCAGAATTCATGATAGTTCCACAGGTACAGTGCAAAGTATCCTTGAAACAAACATACATTATTTTGGTGCAATAGCCTGGAATCCTGGGCTGTATCTCGCGATCTCAGAGGGAAACGGGATACAGATTTGGGATGCAGATTCGGCGCAATTTGTATCCAATATCTCAGTAGCTCAACTTTCACTTGCTGCAAGCTGGAGTAGAGATGGGCAGAAATTGGCTTATGGGGGTGATGATGGAGTCTCGTACATTATCGATATTCCGCCACAGCCCTCTATCCCACTACTCCCATCGCCCACAACCACACCACCCGCCCTTAATAGCATTTACAGTCTGGCATGGAGTCCGGATGTAGCAAAATTGCCTATGGAGGTCTTGAATTCAAATTGTTTCATTATCCGACCTTTTGACACCTACACCTGCCCCTCAAACCCCAAAAACTCACTGACCTTCCCAAAAACATCATCCGGCGTGGTGTCCGTCGTGTCGATGTGCAGATGCGGCAGCCTGCGCGGGAGCAGCGGCAGCAGCGATGGGAATCGCTCGTTCGCCTTCAAAATCGTCCGCAGTGAAAAAAGGTGCTGTGGGTCTTGTTCATGCCGCCGCCGGATTTCCGCTTCGGTTGCCGTGAGCAAGACCAGCCGCGCGTCCGTGATGCCGCCAAAATCCGCGATAATTTCTGGCATGTACCAGACCTCATGGCCCAGCGCCGCGCCGTATGCCCACCACGAAAAATAGATACGATCAAAAATAACATCTGGGCGCGTGGCATGGAGGATGCGGAGCGTCGAGTCCGCCATTGCCCGTGTCTCGATCTCCGGGTTGCCGCGCAGTGACCAGCGTGTTTTGATAATCGGCCAGCCCTGTAATTTCGCGATTCGTTTACCCAGTGTCGTTTTACCGACGAGATCAGCGCCTTCGATAATCAGAATCACGTTTTCACTCTCAGCAATAAATAAACCTTACGAGTTTGTAGGGCGACCCACAAGGCCGCCCCGGACGAACTGAAATGGTAGTATACCTATTATATCCTGATGCCGCGCAGATACATCGCGCGCGGGTCACGCCCAAAAGCCAGCCGTTTCGCCCATGTCGTCGGGCATGATTTCAACGCTTGTGCCGTCAGCATCGTCGGTGGACGCATATCAAAACCGTTCGCCACCAAAACCCGCCGAACCCGCGCCGCGCCCTCCTCAAGCGACCAGCCCGTTTCAGCCAGCGCCCCACCGTTCAGGCGAATCTCGATTCCGGCGTTCGGACGCGCGATCATCCTCAGTCCCGCTATCAGCGCCGAGTCCGCTTCGACCAGCCCTTCCAGCAGGCTGCCCCAAGGAAAGTTGATCGTGACCTGGCTGGCGAAACCGTCCAGTTCCGGCGGCAGCGCCCGCGCGTTGGCGATCACGAATAAAGCGTTTGATGGCGCACGACGTGAAATTTCGTGCAGATTTTCGCGGCAGGCATCAATACCGATCACCAGAAAGTGTGGGTTTGCCTGAGCGATATGCTGCACGAAACGCCCATCGCCTGTGCCAATGTCAATATGGACGGGATCATAGCCGTCCAGCGAGTCGATAAACGAGGCGTGTTTGCCCCGGATGATTTCCATAATGTTCTCCTGTCTGTTTGTCGTTTTGTCGGATTGCTTGTCGGGATGTTTGCTGGGATGGACAAAACAGACAGGAGGGCCACGCGCGTGAAAATGTCGGCTGCGTCAGGCACCGTCGAGATCATCGGGCGTTGGTTTTTTACGAAATGGCAGGAATGCAAAAATGGCCGCAGGGGCCGGAGGTGGTTCTAGACTAGCTCGCGAGGACTAGCAGGGTGGGCGAGCCTTCAGATTGGACATGAGACATCTGCTTTCTAAGCGGCAAAGCACCGCAGACTCATTATAAGATAATTTCTGTCAATTAGACTCGCCAGGTTGAAATTTGTTACACGCGGATCGCTTCTAAAATTCTGCCCTATGAAGCTGAGACGCTGACCCGCTTATAGCACTCCGCGATATAATGGAAGATATGGGTTAGCGATAGGACAACGATATGGCACTTGCACCGCCAAACATGATCTTTGACGAGATTATAGATTTCCTGGCCTCTGCGCCGACTCCGCAGCAAATCATCGCTTTTGAGCCGCCTGAAACCCTCCAGAAGCGCTTGAGCGAACTGCTCGAACGCAATCGTCAGGGCACCCTTTCCCCCGAACAGCGCGACGATCTCGATGAGTTTCTGCGGATGAATCGTTTTATGAGCCGCCTGAAGCTTAAAACCCGGCAGAAACAGACCCTTTAAAGATTATTTCTGCGCATTCAATTCCATTAGTCCGCTTCAGCGGGCTTTCTACCACTAGCCGTATGACCAAAGGAAACCCCTGTGGGGTGGCTTTAGCCTACGGTGTCGAAAATCCGCAACGAATCGCTGACCCGCTGAAATGCTCCTCCCCCTATTCCTCTCCCGCCGTAAACGCCTCAAATTCCCCACTCGCCGGAAGCCATTCGACATCGACTTTGGTCACACGCGCTTCGGGTGATCCGCGCCGCAGAAAAACCAGCAGGCTGTCAAGCTGAACTTTTGGCCCTTCGGCGATGGCTTCAACCGTGCCATTCGGCAGATTGCGCACCCACCCCGTCAGGTCGAGGGTCCGCGCGGTGGCGATGGTGTAATAGCGAAAGCTGACCCCCTGCACATGCCCATGCACAATGGCGTGAAATCGTTGTTGACTCTCGGACATCGGAATATTCCTTACGAATACGTTCAAAGCATTTCAAGTGAAAATCTCATTGGACAGCATACCATAATCATGACTTTTGAGATGCCTGAAACGCAAAATGTGTCTGAATCAGCAGGACGATCATCTCAAACCGGCTCATCCCAGGCCGTCCGCCGTACATAAAATTTCTCGCGCATCGCCGCAACATCTACGCCTGCCAAATTTGCCTCGACCAGCGCGAAAACTTCCTCAGCTAATCGGTCAAATTCTTGCTCGGCTTGTTCAAAATTGCCGCGCAAAATGTTGTTGAGTCTTTCGACCAGATTTTTCGGCTTTATGGGCATTTCGTCGCACAGATCGCGCAGCCGCTTGAGTTCCGGCTCGTAGATATGGTTGAGTGCCAGCAGCGCCGCGACCAGATGATACTCCGCTGCTGTGAGTGCCTGATAAAATGTCAGCCAATCGCCGCGAAAAATGTGAGATGCGAAATCCGCTTTTAATTTTGACAGGTGCGTCGTCACCAGCTTGTGTGCCAACTCATCGGGGTATTCAGCGGCACGCATCTGCCACGCCATGACCAGATTTTCGCCATGCAGCACCAACACACGGTTGATCGAATACATCACTTCCAGCTTATGCCCGTGTGTATCGTGGTGAATCAACACATCGTCCATAATCCGCGTCATCGAACCAACGGTGCGGTGATTCACGTCAATTTTCAGGCCAGATTTTTGATCGCCGCCGAGAAATACGAATTCTTCCCATAGGATTCCCAAATCGGACGTGTCAAATACCGGAATCGCTGCGAAACCGCCAACAGTGACGGGCATACCGAGCGCCTTCTTAAATTTTTGGACAGCGCTGCGGCGTTCGGACTCTGTCGGTGCATGATCCCAGAACGTGGAAATATCAATGTCGGAATATCGATCTCCTCTGCCCCGCGCTACGCCACCAATCAGGAGAACCGCACGCACGGCGGGAATGGCAGCATAGATCGGCGCAATTTTTTGTGCGATCTCGATGCGCCATAAGCTGTGTTCATTAATCATCATGTTTTCCAAAAGTACAAAGATAGATATAGACTACATTCTGCCACGCACAACCGTTCAAAAAGCGCCATGACCTATGGGCAGTGCCAAAAATAAAAGCGGTATCTTCTCACTGATGATACCGCTCCACACTTGGCTGAAAATCAGGCTCAGATATTAGTCGTCGTTGATCTCCACATCGAATTTTTTCGCCGCTTTTTTGATGCGATTCTTGATCGTCTTGACCTCATCCGAGTCATATTTTGCAGCGTTGTCTTTGTGGTTGATGTAGCTCCAGGCGGCGCGAACATGTTCAGCGCTGTCGATGGGATATTTGTTGTTCACAGGATCGGCAAATTCGACATCGCCGTATTTGTGTTCGCCTTCCTGGGGTTTCACATCCTTGCGTCGATCAATTTTACTGCTCATGATTCACCTCTGTTATTTCATTTGGACAATCGCCTGTGTGTCACGCTTATCATCGCGCAATACACAGCGCACAAACAGGCATACCCGAGGGATTTTCGACCACCCACCTGACCCATGTCGCTACTATAAAGAAAAACGGCATCGCGAGGTTGCGATGCCGTTTTCCTTGTTTGTGCGCTGGTTTTTCTGATCGAGCGATTGGTTTTAGGGGGGGAGTACCAATACGCTCAGGGAATCAGCAAGTTTTGGGAGGTTTAAAAAACCTCAATCTCTACGCCGTACTTTTTCGCCGTGTTGATGATGCTGTTTTTGATGATTTTGAGATCATCATCCGCATACTTGGCGGCATTCTTGTTGATATAGCTCCACGCTGTCCGAACATGCTCGGTGTAGTCAATATTGGCTTCGTTGTTCGCTTGAGTGTTCAATTTGCGGCGCATGGTCTATCCTGTCTGTCCTTATGCAGTTGGCTTAGAAATTTCTTCGACCATCTCGGCGGTCTTCTGTTCGTCTTCGGCGCGGAGGGCGATGTCTGCCTGGGAGATGATCCCGACGATATGCCCCTCGTGGTCAATCACCGGGATACGTCGCACCTGATGTTCAGACATCAGATCGAGCGTCCCCATCAGTTCATCATCGCTGTAGCACGTCACCAGATTGGTGGTCATCACATCCTGAACCAGCGTTTGCTGGGGATTGCGGCCCTCCGCAAGCACCTTCATCGCCAGATCACGATCCGTGACAATCCCCACCAGCATCATGCTTTGTGGGTTATCGATCACAGGTATGGAACCAACATTTTGTTGATTCATCAGTTGTGCAGCGATACCGACCATATCACTAACGGTACAACAGACCGGCTTGGGGGTCATGACATCTATACATTTCATGAGGTACTCCTTTGCGGTCAACTTACACACGAAACGCCTTTTTTCGTGTACGGTCATATCATCGCTTAATTTATGATCTGACTATAGGGCAATATGGGGGATTGGATATGAGCCACTTGACCTACTTTTACGCATATGTGAGGTCAAATGGAGGATTGCCAGCTTTCTGTTTTCACCCGCTTCTCACCAAGTTGGCTTAGACAAACCTGCCATCGCGCGTGTAGAATAAACCCCTTAGCGCAGGTTTTTCTGTATGTATCTATCCGAGAAATCGATATTTCCGGTAGGGGCGCAATAATGGTGTTAAACAAAATAAATCGGTAACGCATTTCGTAGGGGCACGATGCATCGTGCCCTTACACCCAATATTGACGACATTACCGAAATAAAAAGTTCAATTGCATTATTGCGCCCTTACAAACAGAATTTACGGATAGACACTAAGTGCAATCAATGTAGGGGCGCACGGCTGTGCGCCCAATTTCAATTTCAAAGGAGCAAATCAACATGGCGGATAAATCCCAGGAAGACGGGCCGCTGTTAAAAGTCGCGGACGTGAGCTTTAAGTATGGCTCGTTAAACGCTCTGAGCAACATCACGCTCGAAGCCAGCCCCGGCCAACTGATCGCGCTGGTGGGGCGCAACGGTGCAGGCAAATCGACCCTGCTCAAGTGCATCGCGGGATGGACCCAGGCCACCTCCGGCGAAGTCCACATTCTCGGTCAGTCGATCAAGCAAAATGAGCGTTTCGTGCGCGAACACGTCGTCCTCGTGCCGGATACCCCGCCCTTTTATGACGAATTGACGGCTTTTGAGCATCTCCAATTCAACGCGCAGGTTCACGGCTGGCAGGATTGGGAGGACGAGGCCGAGGAACTGCTGCGTAAATATGGCCTCCATGCTAACCGTAATGCCTTCCCGTTCGCCTTCTCGCGCGGGATGCGCTACAAACTGGCGCTGTGCATGGCGCTCCTCATCGAGCCGAAAATTCTG
This sequence comes from Anaerolineae bacterium, assembly GCA_022843745.1. Lineage (GTDB taxonomy): Bacteria > Chloroflexota > Anaerolineae > Aggregatilineales > Phototrophicaceae > JALHNB01. The sequence goes on from JALHNB010000068.1 coordinate 25,993, forward strand.
CTGCTGGACGAGCCGCTTGGCCCCCTTGACCCGGTTTCCGCCGATGATTTGTGGGAAGAACTCAATGGACATCGCAACGATGGCATGACGATCCTCCTCAGCAGCCATCAACTCCCCCAGGAAGCCCACCCGGATCGCTACGTCATCATGGAACAAGGCGAAATTATCGCCCAGGGTTCGCCGGACGGCCTGCGTAAATCGCTGCACATCGAAGGCCCACTTTCGTTGGATGCCCTGCTGCGTTCGGCGATCAAAAGCCGGAAAGCGGTAAAAGCCGATGCGTGATTTTCGTGTACTGCTCTGGCTGCGTTGGCGACAGTTCAGCGATGGATTGGTTTATTGGATGCGCGTTCTGGGCTACAACCCCAAAAGCAGCGGCTTTTTCGAAAAGCTTTACCCCCTCTATCTGCTCATCATCAGCAGCTTTTGGGTGTTCGCCATGTGGGGATTTGGTCACGACAACGCCGTCAACATCGGCAGCAATATCCACCCGACTTCATTAGCGGATCTTTTGAAAGCCATCCCGCCCGCCGTCCTGATCTTGCAGGTGTTCGTCATCATCGTCGCCCTCCGCAGTACGCCGCTGAAACTCTCGTTCGCCGATATGTCCTATATCGCCGGATCGCCTATCGCGCGTTCTGTTCCAGTCTTACTCGGCTTTTTGCGGCAGGTCATTTTCCGACTGGTCATCATCGCCGGATTTTTCAGCCTGTTCGCGCTCGTGTTGACCCGCCCGTTAGCGCAAAATATCGACCTCTCTGCCAGCGTTCGCGCGATGCTGGCCTGCATTCCGCTGGTCGTGCTGACCTGGGCGTTAGGTTGGCTGCTCGGCATTTTGCGCCTCGTCTACCCCGGCGTTTCCCGCTGGAATTATCTTTGGGTTTTGCCGCTGCTCATTTTGCTCGCCGCCACCTACCTCCCTGCGCCGTTTTTGTGGCCGGGGCAAGCGCTCGTCCTGTTGATCTATGGCATCGCGCCCTGGTGGGTCTATCCATTTCTGGCGCTTCTGGCGATTGGCCTCGTGGTGGCTTTCGTCTGGTTCGGCAACCGCATCAATATGATTCTCGCGGTTGATGAAAGCATCCTACATGCCCGTGTCGCCGCCTTGGGCTTACTCGCTTTCCGCCAGCCGAATTTGCTGCTGCGTATCCGCCTGCAAAGCGCTGCCGCCGGACGCAAGCCTTTCCTCAGCTTACCCAAAGTTTATGGCTTCCAGACTCTCGCCACCCGCGCCGCCCTTTCCTATCTCCGCCACCCATTTATGCTGATTTTCAGTGCGGTATGGGGTGGGGTGATGGCGCAGGCCGCCGTCTGGATCATTTCGAATGAGCTTCCGGTGCAGTTGTGGATCGGCTGGCTTCTGGTCGTGGGCATCGCACCGCCAGTCGGCTTGCTGCACGTCTTCCGCATCGACGTGGAAGAACGCTTTTTACGTCAATTTTTGCTCGTGGATGGTCTGCAACTGCTGATGGCGGACGTGATTCTGCCGTTGATCGCCACGATTGCGGGCGCGATGGTCGTGTGGTTGGCTCAGGGTTTTGAGCCGGAAATCACATCCATTGGCGCACTTTTTATCCCGATTCTGGCGATTCTATTGGCGTTGTGCGGCGCGGTAGCCCTGACCAACAAGCGCGTGCTGCAAACGCGCATCCTGGCGACGGGCATCACCTTCGGCATCATCATGGTCGTGGGCGTGAATTTTTCGCCGATCATCGCCTTCGTCGCAGCGGTGCTGTCAATCATGACGCTGGGGGGTATGGTCTCGCAGAATGCGTAGGCCAACAATGTTGCCATGCCAGGAAGGTAGCTAGATGCAAACAGCTACTCAGCAAGCAGAAGTCGTGACACACCCTATGCCTCGAAGACAGCTTTTGTTGGATTTGGGGCCAGGGCCAAACACGTTCGAAGTAGAAAATATACTGTTAGCCAGGCTAAACGCCGACCTTATCGCAATTGAGAGTCGATTCCCTTTTGCGACCCTGTTAGAGCGCTATCTTTTGCCCACATACACTGATCGTCTCGAAGTACTTGTCGAAAACTTCGGCCTTCCTGACGTTCACCAACGAAGCAGGCTTTGGGGAAATCGAAAAGCAGCAGAAATTTTTGCGATTCGACCTTTGGGTAGTGCTATTCCCTCGATCTCGAATGCTGTACAATTCTATTTAGATTCACCCGGCACAATATATGCAGCGCTGACCGAATCAGATCAGCTAGAAAGGCTTGAACGACTTCTGAAGCAGCAAGGATTACGAGTGGAAACGAATCTGAATCGGGATATAACAACCTTCCAGCAAGGCGTTAACCTCATAGGAATTAAATTCCCCCTGTCTGGCGAACTCTTAACCGCTTCAGGCAAGCCTTTTGAAGTGGGTGATACCAGTCGGCCCCTTTCTGAAACCCCAACGATATATGAACTGCTCGGAATGAAAATCTAGGAGTGGATTAAATGTCTGACGTGCAAACCTCTAACACCCTCTTTAACCCGGACGATCTATCAGAGTGGAATCAAACATCAATCGAAGCTTTTGTCGAGAATGCGATCACGGAAATCGCAACTGACATCGCAAACATCCAATTAGCACTTGACCTCCTTGAGAACCGGTCTGAAGTAAATGCGGACATCACAAAACAGGAAGCGCTCGATTCCAAAGCCATTTCGAGCGCCCAGGAAAGCGCACAACAAATTCAGGCTATCCTCAAAACGATGTCTGCATATACCCATAAATATAAGAAAGAACAAAAACGAGCAGGCTAAGCCTTTTATCTTGTGTCGATCATGACCCTCGGTGGCATGGTCTCGCAGAATGCGTGAGGAAGCTGGTCAGCATCTCAGCCTGTCAGCCAAAACCAGCTTCTGACAACTGAAATCTTGCCCCAGATTAATTGAACATATGAACAAGCGGCTTGTGAAAACAGGCCGTCTTTTATTTAGTGCTATGTTATAATTATATCTAAATTTCAAAAGTCGCAGGAGATATTATGAACGTTGATGAGATCATGAAACTCTCTCTTCAAGGTGCTTTAGGCGCTGTATTTGGCGCGGTGATTGGGGCATCTGCGCAAATTATTGCAGCTAGAATTCAAAGAGGTTCTCATCCCTCGCTGCCTACCACCTCCATAGGAGTAAAACGATTTTTTCTTCCAGCATTATTTCTTCTTGTTGGGTTAACAATTGGTGTAGCATATGGCATACAACGCAATACGATTCCAGTAATTACGGCGGATGATTTTAGTAATTCTCAATTTGATGGTAGCTTGAATCCCCAACTTTGGAATAATCACACTGAGCGTTTCGGAACTGCTATTCAAAAAAATGGGATTTTGCATTTGACACAATTCGGTAAGGAGGAAGGGCTTTGGATTGACACCAAATACCGCTTTACAATGCGTGAGCCTGTCTTCATTGAAGCTGATTTGATGATCGACGCTAATCGTAGCAATGGAGTTATCAGATTAGATCTTCCCGTTGATCTATCACGGAATGAGGCCTTTATTCCTGAATGTTTACAAGCCTCGGATGGTTTAGCATACTGTCATTACGAATTTTTTCGTAATGATCAGACAATAGACGAATATGAAACCCCTCTTTTACTACATCTGGATATTGGTAGTTGGAATACTTTTCGAATTGAAGTTACTCCACCAGAAATGATATTTGACTTCTATGTGAATGGAAACTTGATTGGTTCGCATACCGCTGCCCAAGCATCTTTAATGCGCGATGCGGTTGGTCGTCTTGCAGTCGGCACTTATGGTGACGAGATTAGCGGATATGTTGATAATGTCAGAATAGGTAAGCTAGAGAGATGACCTCTCCTCCATAAATCATGATGTGAGCAAAAGGAATTTTATGGCCGAACAAACATGGTCGTCACTCACTAAAATTCTCTATGTCCCTCACAACGACACTGAATACATGCGCCTCGCCGCCAACCTCGATCAACTGATCGACCAGATCGGCAATGACGAAACGCATCCCCTTGCCTCGCTGATGGAAGTCATCAGTGTGCTGATCGAAAAATACGAAGATGAACACGTCCCAGAATTGGATGAGCCGTAAACCTCAAAAAAGCTGACCGCTGCCCCTATCGCCACATGCGCCCTTTTGGATGCAGCCAATACCCTTCACCACTATTCTCCCGACCTCAGTCGCCTTCAGGCGGCTTTCTTTATTAGCCGTATGGCTTTAGCCTACGGTGACAAAATCCCGCACATCAGGTATAAAAGCTGACCGCTGATTGCTGAAAGCTGACCGCCTCATGATTACCGACGAACACTACAACCGAATCACCCGCGCCCTGCCCCTCCTGCGCCAGGCCGATCCGCAAATGATTCGCGAATTTCGACAGTCGGCCTTTTACGCCTACATCCCGGCAGGCCGTGACGTGTTCGCACAGGGCGATGATGTGGAAGCTATCGCGCTCCTGCTCTCCGGCGCGGTTCGTGTCTATAAGCTCGCGGAAAACGGGCGCGAAATTACGCTCTATCGCTTCGGTTCCGGCGAATCCTGCATCCTCACCGCCAACGCCATCCTCAGCAAGCAGACATTTTCGGCCATCGCTACTGTCGAACACGAAGCCGAAGCCATCATGATCCCCGCCGACACGTTTCGCGAGTGGGTGCGTCGCTATGACCTCTGGCGCGATTTCGTCTTTGAGTTGCTTTCGCAGCGCCTCACCAGCGTCATGGAAATTGTGGACGAAGTGACATTTCGCCGCATGGACATCCGTGTAGCCGCGCTTCTGCTGGAACGCAGCCGATTACAAAACCCCCTCGACATCACTCACCAGGAAATCGCGGCAGAATTGGGCAGCTCGCGCGAGGTCATCAGCCGCCTTCTCGAAAATCTTGCCAGCCAGAAATGGATTCGTATGGGGCGCGGCACAATCGAAATTCTGGACACGACCTCTCTCCAAACTTTAACGCTTCGGTAAAATTGCTTTTGCCGACCCTGCTATGACTTGTCAGGTCGTATTCCTTCGCCTATCTAAAAACAATCATACCTATCCAGCCTCCCTATGCCCCTGTTTTACTCCCCTCTCTCGCTTGCGGACGACCAGAGGGAGGGCTGGGGGTGAGGTTGTATTAAAAACCTACCTCTGAAATGGTGTTTGGGGAGGGGTTTCAGCCCCTTCGGTGACTTTGTCACAGACAGCCCCCCTTCCCTCGCCTATGATACGAATAGATTATCAATAGAGGAGAAGAAAAGATGAACCCCTTCGTGACATTTATGGCTTCCAGCGCCGGACGCGCAGCACGGATTATCGCAGGCATCGCCCTGATTTTGATCGGCCTGCTCGTCGTGAAAGAAACAACCGGTATCGTCATTGCAGTCATCGGCATTTTGCCCCTTGCAGCCGGATCGTTCGATTTTTGCGTATTCGCGCCACTGTTCGGTGCGCCCCTCAGCGGCCCAAAAATTCGCGGCGAAAAATAGCCATTTCCATGACCCCAAAAATCCGCTACTACAAGTCGGTTTTTTGCCCCCGCTGCTGGCTCACAGATCGGCGCTTATCCGAACTGCGCACCCTCCAGCCGGATGTCGAGATCGAGACGATTGAAATTCTGACAGACCCATCCCGTGCGCTGCGGGATGGAGTCTGGATGATCCCCACCATCATCATCGGTGACAAACGCTGGCATCACGCGCCAACGCTGACCGATCTTCAGGCCGCCCTGCGCGAATCAGGCATACCAACTACAGGTGGCCTTATGGTGTAAACGGCCCATGAGGGTAATATTCCCCGCAAAAGCGATCTGAGCGCAAACCACCATGAATCTCGCCATCTGGAAACGGCTTGTCAACACCCCCTACGGCGTCGCGCTCGGATCGTGCATCCTCCTGCAAGGCTTTCTCATGGCGATTGTCAACCCGATTTTGCCCATCGTCATTTCGAATCGCATCGGCCTGGATAAATCCGGCGTGACGACCTTTTATCTGGTAAACACGCTCATTGGGGTCGTGATTACCCTCGGCACGGGCTATCTTTCGGACGGCACAATCGCGCGTTATAAGCTGGTCATGATCGGCGGGATCGTCGGAGCGCTCGGCTATTTCGGCATCGGCGTGGCGGTGCTGCCACCTCATGCTTATATCGCCGGGCCACTGATGGTCGGGCTATCGGTGCTGTTTCCGCAGTTGTTCGCCGTCGCCAAGTCGGGACTTGTGGCGGGCTGGGAACGGGAAGCGCAGGTCATGGGCATCACGGCGCTGCGAACACTGTTTTCGTTGGGCTTCATTTTCGGCACGGCACTGTCCAGCATTTTGGCACGAGTCATGGATTTTCAGGCGATATTTTTTCTCGTCTCCGGCGGGATCATCCTGCTGACTCTCTACGCTGCCTGGGTCTTGCATCGCATCGAAGCGCACATCGCGCATCAGGCCGCCCAGTCGGTAACAACGGACAGCACACCGCGAACACTCTCGATCACCCTGCCCCTCTATGCACTCATTGTGCCGTTGATCGCCATTATCGTCCTGCAAGGCGCGGACAGTACACGCATCGCTTATCTGGCGCTGATTATGTTCCAGCTTTTTCAGGATGCCAGCATCGCGCCGCTGATGTTCGGGATCGCCGCCACCGTCGAGCTGTTCATGATGAGCTTTTTGGCCTATCTGTCCAGCAAATTTGGCGAGAAAAAAGTGATCGCTGCGGGTTCACTGGTCGGCGCGGTCTATTATTTCATCATGGCCTCCACCCAGTCGCTTCCCGTGATGTACGCGACGCAGGTCTTGTACGCCGTATTCGTCGCGGCACTGCTGGGCGTGGCGATGGCCTATATTCAAAACTTGCTGGCACATCGCGCCGGGATGGGCGGATCGCTCTACGTGGCGGTGCTGAATCTGGGATCGCTGGTCGGCATCCTCTCGCCGCTGCTGGTCACGGGCTACGACCAGAAAATTTTCGTCATTCCGGCGATTCTGTGTGTTGTCGGCGCGGTTTTATTGCTGGTGGGTGATCGCACCGCGCAGATCGAAAAGCGCTTGCTGGAAGCGTCTCAGCCTGTCAGTTAGTGCTATGTCCCGCGAATAAATCGGCAATCGCGAACCGTTTTCGTAGGGGCGCACAGCCGTGCGCCCACCTGAACCCATTTCCATCATATTGATGGGATGTAGTCGTTAGGCCGGAATTATTCGTCCGCCGTCTCAAAACAATCCGCCACCGATCCTTCCTCCCGCAGCCAGTCGATAGCGTCCTCGTAGGCATCGTCGCCCACGAGCCGGACATGCTGGCAGAAATCTGCGAATATCTGCTCAGTATCTCTCGAATGGCTGTCAACCATGGCTACCCCACGCCACCCATAGATATAACCATTTTCAGGATCAAGCTCGATGGCACGGTCATAATCCCGAATCGCCAATTTGTAATTAGTTTGCCAATGATAGGCTGTACCTCGGCTGAAGTAGGCAAAGGCATAAGTGGGGTCGAGTTTGATGGCGCGGTCAAAATCTTCCAGTGCCTCTTTAGAGCGCTCCACCATCGTATAGGTATTGCCCCGGCTGACCAACGCTTCGATATAAGCGGGATCGAGTTCAAGCGCCTCGCTGAAATCGTCAATGGCGTGTTGATATTCTGCCAGGTCGTAATAAACCTCAGCGCGACTCTTAAAGGCTACGGCGTTTTCCGGGTCAAGCTCAATCGCCCGATCATAATTTTCAAATGCCTGTTCATAGTCGCCCAGCGCCGCGTAAGCATCGGCTAGGTCACTATAAACGAAGGCAAAGTTGGGTTCGAGCCGCAGCGCATCGTCATAATCTGCAATCGCCAGATCGTATTCTTCGATGAGGGCGTAGATATATCCTCGGTAGGCATAGGCTTCAGCATAGGTTGGGTCAATCGCAATGGCTGCACTATAATCTTCAATTGCCCCGTCAAGCTCGCCCAACCAGAAGCGACTCGCTGCCCTGCTGACAAAAGCGACAGAATCTTCGGGGTCAAGTTCAATGGCCTGATCGTAATTTTCCACTGCCCGTTCATACTCGTCCATTTCCCGATAAACGTCGCCCCGATAGATGTAAATAGGCGCATAGTTCGGTTCAAGTTCGACGGCGCGGTCATAATCGTCAATCGCCTGTTCGTAGTCGCCTAGGCTGGCGTAAGTGTCGCCGCGATTGATGTAAAACACGGCATAGTTCGGTTCAAGTTCAATCGCTTGACCATAATCTGCAATTGCCAGTTCGTAATCTTCCAGGCTCATGTAGGCATTGCCCCGGCTGTTATAGGCAAGCGCGTAGCCAGGATCAAGTTCAATCGCGCGATCAAAATCCTCAATCGCTCGCTCATAATCGCCCAAATCCACATAAGCATTGCCCCGATTTCGATAAGCGATATCATAGGTTGGGTCAAGCTCAATCGCTTCGTTATAATCTTCAATTGCCTGAGCATAGTCACCCAGGTTTACATGAGCTTCGCCACGACTGTTGTAGGCAGGAGCATAATCCGGGTCAAGTTCGATAACCCGATCAAAATCGTCAATCGCTGATTTATACAAGGCGATGTCGGCATAGTTGTCACCACGATTTTGATAGGCGAGTGCAAAAGTCGGATCCAGCACAATCGCGTCATTAAAGTCCGATAATGCCTGCGAGTATTCGCCTAGATAATTATGAGCGCTGCCACGGCTGTTATAAGCAGTGGCAAGAGTCGGATCCAGTTCAATGGCGCGGGTATAATCCTCAATGGCCTCCTCATACTTTTCTAGGCTGAGATAGGTGTCTCCACGAGCGCTGAGAACGTCGCGATTATCAGGGAGAATTTCGTTGGCTCGATTTAAATCTTCAAGAGCTTTCTCATAATCCTCAAAATAATCGTAGATAATCCCTCGCCTGAGATAAGCACTACCGAAAGTAGGGAAGAGTTCGATTATGAGGCTGTAATCTTCAAGAGCGCGGTCATAATCACCGAGCATGATATAGCTGTTGGCACGCGATGAATAGGTGAATGGATTCGCCAGCCCAAGCTCGGCAGCAGCGGTAAAATCTGCGGCAGCTTCCTCATATCGC
>JALHNB010000069.1 GCA_022843745.1 Anaerolineae bacterium
CAAGTCCCTCTCCATGAGCCTGCGAAATGGGGAGGGATTTAGGGAGGGGTTAGAGTGAAAACTAACTCGAACTGCCCACAGCACTTTTTCAACACCCTCTCAGACCCGCCCCTACAAGAGATTCGCCGAATATTCAGATAGTTTCTTATGTATCATGTGGGGCAATTATAGCACATTTGATCTAATTATTGCCAATGAAATTTGCACGAATTGGCAGGCAATATTGGGGTTGGGCGGCACGTCGTCATGAAGTGCGTTATAATCGCCGGAAATAACACTCAGATAACGCTCCGATAATACTCAGATAACGATCAGATGAGATTGGCAGGGTGATAAATATGAAATTAGTTGTAGCGATTATGGAAGATGGGGATGCCGATAAGGTGATGACCGCGCTCACCACCCAGCACAAAATCCGCGTCACCCGCGTGAGCAGTACAGGCGGTTTGCTTATTCCTGGCACGTCTACGCTGCTGATTGGCATCGACGAGCAGCGTGTGCCGCTGGTCAAGGAAGTTATCGCTGATCTGGCGGCTCGGCATCCATCGTTTGTCCCCTATGCCTACGCTGGCAGCACACCTATTGTCGGCGTTACCGAGGTTCAGGTGGGTGGTTTTCTGTCTTTTGTTCTGGATATTCATCATTTCGAGCAGGTGTAAACGATGTCAAAATTGATTCTCGCTATCATTTTCAATGACGATGCGGTTGAGCCGCTTTCACAGGCGCTGTTGGGGAAAGAATTCTCCGTGACCAAAATCAGCAGTACAGGCGGATTTTTGCGTCGCCAGAACACCACGTTCGTGATTGGCGTTGATGAAGCGCGCCTGCCGGATGCGATGACCATTATCCGCGAGGTGTGCAATCCCTTTACGACACCGGAAGGTCACGCCGCGACGATTTTCGTGCTGGATGTGGACGAATTTGCACGGGCGTGAGTTTCGCCCATAGAGCGTAGGGGCGAATGCCGATTCACGCCGGATAAGGAAAGTTCGCCACGCTGATTTTCATATAGGCATCGGGTAGTTTATATATCTGATGCCGCTTATTTCTTATTTTCAACCATTTCGGCCATCAGCGCCTTGAACGCATCAAGGCTGACCGAATCATCGTTGGAAACATCTCCACGTTTACAGGCTTCCCAAATTATCTTTTCCTGCTCCCAATCCGGGTCTGCGTGGGTTGGAGTTGCCTGTTCTTTTTTGTTCGGATCGAGCATATCACAACTCCTCATTGTTGATTCATGTACTCCAATTGATTACTAGATTGCGGACTACCCCTTGACCTTGTAATCCACCTTCAGGCTTTCGATGTGGTGCATGACATGCCCAGCCATGATGTAGAGCAGGGCGCGGGTGCTGATCGGGTTATCGCTGGCAGTGCCGCGACGGTCTATTTCGGCCTCGGTCAGCGGCTTGAAGCACAGCATATTGGCCTGACGCTGGCTGCCGAACTCGTCAATCAGGTCACTCAGGCGGCGCTGGTTGAAATTGGTGGCGAGAACATAGCTGTCCTGTTCAAAGCCGGGAAGGGGAGTCGTATCCCCACGCGCGATCCGCAGCGCACGATAGGCGAAAATACGCTCGGTGTCGCTGATATGCCCGATCACTTCCTTGACGCTCCACTCGCCGGGTTTGGGCGACCCGCCGGATGCTGCCTCGGTGACTTTTTGCAGGAGAGCGCGGAGTTCGCTCGGCTGTCCGGCCAGGAGTGAGAACAGGTCGCTGCCCGGCGGCACACGCTGAACATAGCCCGCGTAAAATTGAGCATATTCGTCGGCTTTTGGCGGCTGGATCATAGAGAGAAGTCCTTTGTTATGAAGCGGTGAAGATGATAGCCGTGTATTGTACCGCAGAGTTGGATGTCACTGTACATCGGCAGGGGTTTTCGCGAGGGCGCGATATGAATTTTGCGAGGGCGTGACAATGCAATTGGGCGCAAGCCCCACAGGGATTTCCTTTGGTCACCTTGCGCCCCTACGAAAACGGTTTGCGTAACCGATTTATTTGTGAGACAGGGCAATTATCAAATTCGATCAACGTCATCAACTGAAAGCATCACACCGATCTTTTACATCGGGCGGGCGATGATGATCTGCTGCTCGGACTTGGAATCGAACGGTTTGCCTTCGTAATCGCCAAATTTTTGCTCAATGGTGAAGCCGTTATATTTCAGTAGCGCGTCGAGTTCCTGCGGATAGTACATGCGCATGGTCAGCGAACCCTGCACCTCCGGCCCGTTGGGGAAGCGGTGATAGGTCGTGATGCGATTGATCTGCGTGTCCGGCTCGTAACGGTTGCTGCTCATGACCATCATCCTACCGCTGCCGTCGGGATCGGGGTATTCGGAAAACAGGAACAGGCTGTCATGCGGGCGCGTCAGAATGCGAAATTCAGGCACGAACACGTCGATGATGAGGCGACCATCCGGCGCAAGATGTTCGCGGACACAGCGCATACAGGCTTCGAAATCGTCGAGAGTCAGCAGGTGGCAGAGGGCGTTAAACACAAAAATAACCGTCGAGAATTGGCGATCCAGGTGAAAATCGCGGATGTCGCCCTGAATCCACGCGACGGCATCGGATTTTTGACGCGCAGTTTCCAACATTCCGGCGGAAATGTCGATGCCTGTGACAGAAAATCCGGCCTCCGTCAGTGGGATTGCTACGCGCCCGGTTCCGCAGGCGAGTTCCAGCACCGTGCCGCGAACGTGGGCAGCGAAAAATTTGACTTCCTTGACCGAGTCGGGGAACATGCCGTCATAGTGGCGGCCATCGTTGTAAATGTCGTCGGGCATTTTGTGAAACCCTCATGTCCAGCCCCTCCGCGTTGTGACAAGACGAGGGAGCAAAAGGGAGAAATAATACAAAAATGTCATTTTATCACGAAAGCGGATTCGTGATTTCGTCGGGGCGAGTCAGGTAGGCTGTAGGCTAAAATCGGCTATACTCGCAGCATTGCAAGAGATTTTTCGTGGAGGATCAGAAAATGAAAATTAAGCGTTTAGGCCGCACCGGGTTGAAGGTCAGTGAAATCTGCCTGGGGACGATGACCTTTGGCAATCAGGCGGACGAGCAGACATCGTTTGCCATCATGGATATTGCCGACAACGCCGGGGTCAACTTCATCGACACGGCAGATGTCTACCCGCTGGGCGGCGGACTGGAAAAAGTCGGCGCGACGGAGATCATCGTCGGCAACTGGATCAAGCGGCGCGGGGTGCGCGAGAAGATCGTGCTGGCGACGAAATGCCGGGGCGCGATGGGGCCAGAGCCAAACGATGAGGGTCTCAGCCGCCGCCATATCATCAGTGCGTGTGAGGCCAGCCTGAAGCGCCTGCAAACGGATTATATCGACCTGTATCAGGTACACTCGCCCGATCCCAGTACGCCGATTGAGGAAACGATGCGGGCGCTGGATGATCTGGTGAAGTCGGGCAAAGTGCGCTATATCGGCTGTTCAAATTATCTGGGCTGGCAGCTTGCCGAAGCGCTGTGGACGAGCGATAAATTCAACCTGGCGCGTTTCGACTGCGACCAGCCGCGTTATAACATCCTGTTCCGCATGATCGAGGACGAAATTCTGCCGTTATGCCAGTCGCAGGGCGTTGGTGTGATCGCTTTTAACCCATTGGCTGGCGGGATGCTGACGGGCCGTTATCAGAAGGGTCAGGGTTTGGAGCAGGGGACTCGCTTCGCGCTGGGCAACAACAGCGGCGAACTTTACCGCAAGCGTTACTGGAAAGATGCCATGTTTGAAGCGGTGGACGCGATCAAGCAATTTTTAGCACCGCGCGATAAAAGCCTGACTCACGTGGCGCTTGCGTGGGTGCTGCAAAATCCGGTTGTGACCAGCGCGATTATCGGTGCCAGCCGCCCTGATCAATTGGCGGACAGCTTACAAGGGGTCGATCTGGCGCTGGATACCGAAGAACGCGATTATCTGGATCAGGTGTGGTACGACTTGCCCCGCGAACGCGATACGCAGATCGCGCGGCGGTGATTGGGCGTGGCACGTTGGCAGGTCAACGTTTGAAGTAGGCGCAATATATTGCGCCCCTACGGGAAAATCTGCCAAATTTTGTAATCTTTTCAGCACTTGCTATCGCACATCCGGCGCGGTGATTGCTTCGAGGCGGATCAGGTAGGCGGTGGCTTGCTCGGCGTTTTCGCCGCACATTTCGGCGCTGGGGCGGAGGCTGCCGCAGACAGCGGGGCGATCCGGGTGTCCGAACAGCTTGCAGCGGTTATCGTCGGTCAACTGGACGCAGCGGACACCGGCTGGCTTGCCGTTGGGCATTCCAGGGATGGGCGACGAAATAGAGGGAGCGATGCAACACGCCCCGCAGCCGATGCGACATTGCATTTTTAACTTTCTGTGGTCAGCTAATCGCCAGTGGGTTGATGGGGCTGCCCGCCCCTCCGGTCAGGCGCAGCGGCGCGACCACCAACATAAACTCGTAAGCTTTATCAGCCGCCAGGGCATCGAGCTGGAGATTCTCCAGCAGGTAAATTCCCAGATCGCGGATGGCGACTTCGTGGAACGGCAGCTTATCCGGCGGGATACTGTGTAACACCTCTATCGCCTGATTATCCGCCCCGACAGCGACCACATCATTCGTCTTGAGCCAGGGCAGCGTGCTGGTATCGAGACCCGGCTCTCCGCCGTCATATTGAGCGCGATCCGTGCTGAAAATGTGCATCCAGCCCGTGCGAATCAGCAGCATATCGCCCGGTTGGATGACCGTTCCCTGTGCCACCGCGCATTGGTCAAGATCATCCGCGCTGATACCTTCGCCCAGCAGGAGATGATCAACCCCTTTCCACGCGGCAATATCCAGCAGCACGCCGCGCCCCACCAGCGCCGGTACATTGTCAATGCTGTTGCGGGTAATGCCCTGACTGGTGATGTGTTCGGATGCTTTGAAGCCATTGTAGAGCTGATCATCGTAGAAATAGTGGCACAGGGCATCCATATGCGTGCCGGAATGGGAGTGCATCGTCAGCACATCGTCGGCAGCGCCGGGGCCACTTTTACCAGTACCGCGATGAGTCGTGACTTTCCAGGTCCGGTGGCGCATCGGCCACTGCGGGCCATTGGCCTCCAGAGGCATCGACAGGCTGTAGACCTTACCTGTTTTGATGAGGCTGGCGGCCTGCCGAACCCGTTCCGGTGTGAGCAGATTCAGGCTGCCCCGCTGGTCATCCGTTCCCCATCGTCCCCAGTTTGAAATGTTATTCATGTCATCATCTCCTATTGTTCATCGTCTCCTACTGTGCACCCCTGCAATACAATCAGGGTATTGGCGGTGGGCCAAGTTCCCGTGCATCGACGACGAAAATCTGCCGCCCGCTCCATAAACCACCCGCGCCATTAACGACGGCGCGTACTTGCCAGTAGTAGACCGTATTTTGCAGCGAAGCCAGGATGACGGATGGCGAACTGAGTCCCGTGATGGTCTGGGCGTTGGTGAAATCAGGATTGGTATCGACCCGTAATTCGTAGCTGTCTGCGCTGGTGATGCTGTTCCAGGTGAGCAGCGCCTCGTTAGTGGTGAAGTAATTCTGCTGTGGCGCGACACCCGGCGTAGAGCAGTCATCCGTAGTTGCCGATGCGGTGTTGGAATAATCCGAATAGACAAACTCTCCCACAGCACGGACACGGTAGTGGTAGCTCTTGCTGCACTCCGCTGTGTCATCGAGATACTGCGTGGTATCCGGCGTAAGGTTCGCAATGATTTCCCAACCGCTGGTGCCGTTTGGCGAACGCTCAATCTGATTTTCAGTCGCATTGGTGTGGTGATTGACCCAACTCAGTTTTATTTCCGTGAATGACAGGCTGGAGGCTGCGAGATCGGAGGGCGCGTTTACCGGGATGCCATCGTCATCGATGATCGTTGCTGCCCGGACAAGCTGCTGCTCGCCGAGGCTGAAGGTCACGATGAACGTTTCGTTCCATTCGGCAAATGGGTCGTCAAAGATTTCGAAGCTGAATTGTGCGCTTGATTGACCCACTAAGATAGTCACCCCACCACCGGGTGATAACGAAAATTCATCAGGGTAAGTAGCCGTTCCTTCGCCCATATTGAGCGAAGCAGACACAAATGTATCCGCCTGCGCAGGGGCATCCAGACTGACCGTGAAGTAGCCATTACCCGCGTCCTCGTTAAACGATGGGTTATCCACCGAAAGCGTGGGAAGTGATTGTCCCAGCACTCTACTATCGAAGGCAGGGAAAACGAAGGCCAGAATAACGAGTACAAGAGCGAATCTGAGCGACTTTGAAATTTTCATGTTTTCGCACTGGAATATGATGGTTGGAACTTTTATTGTAGCCGACTTTGCATTTTCCTACATGCTTAACGATCTGCGTGGTTTGGGCGACTGCGGCATCAATCAAAATTATCTGGAAATCCGCGAAATCGTGTTACATTTTGGCGCTCGTCAGCAATCATACTCAGGAGCATTCATGCGCAGCGAACAAACGATGCTGGAACTGATTATCGGGACGGCGAAAAATGATGATCGCGTCCGGGCGGTGATGCTGAACGGCTCACGCGCCAACCCGGACGCGCCACGCGACATTTTTCAGGATTTTGATATTGTTTATTTTGTGACCGATGTCGATTCGTTCACCCGTGACCACACCTGGATTGATATTTTCGGCGAACGCATGATTTTGCAGATGCCGGATGCGATGGGTGACGCGCCGGAAGTCATCGACACGTTTGGCTACCTGATGCAGTTCATGGACGGCAACCGCATCGACCTGACGCTGTACCCGGTGGCGAAAATTTCGGCGCTCGAAAAGGACAGCCTGAGTGTATCGCTGCTGGATAAAGATAGGCTATTGCCGCCGTTTGCGCCGCCGAGCGATAGCGACTATCTGCCCAAGCCGCCCACCGCGCAGCAATTTGCCGACTGCTGCAACGAGTTCTGGTGGGTGAGCGCCTATGTCGCCAAAGGCTTGTGGCGGCAGGAGATCACCTACGCCAAAGGGACGCTTGAAGAATATGTGCGCCCGCAGGTGATGAAAATGCTGACCTGGTACGTGGGCATCCAGACCGATTTTTCCGTCAGCCCCGGCAAAATGGGCAAGTATCTCAAAAATGTTCTCGCGCCGGAATTGTGGGCGCTGCTGGAAAAAACGTATGCCGATGCCGATTATGAACGCTCATGGGACGCGCTTTTCGTGATATGCGAACTTTTCCACTTGACGGCGCATGAGGTCGCGGCGCAGTTTGATTTTGAATACCCGCGCGGGGACGACGAGCGAGTGAGCGCCCATCTGCGGCATGTGCGCTCGCTGCCGAAAGACGCGGCGGCGATGTATTGAGGGCGTTGGACGTGATGCGGTTAAACAAAATGTGCCTGTAACGTCCCTGCCAGAATCATCCACATCAACGGGGCGCGTTCCTTTCGGCGGCTGTCCTGGCTCTCGCGACCCAATCCATGCCCGTGATGTCATGCTGCCCAAGCATCAAATTCAACTGTGCGCCGTGTTCCTGAATGTGCCGCATACTATAGAGTTGCAGTTCCAGGTAAGTCGGCTCCATCCACTCAAATTTGCAGATTTGGGACGCTTTCTCATCGGTTAATTCCTCGATGATTGATTGGGATTTGCTGCGGCAGTGATTGAGGTACGTGAGAATCTGATCTTTGGTGTAGGGGGTATCGGGGAGCTTGCCGCGTATGAACGGCGGCGGCGGCATAAAGCCTTCCATTGAACCAGTGAAGAAAAGGTCAGCCCAGAACAGGGTGTGATAAGCAATAAACCAGAAATGCCCATAGCGCTCATCCTCAGTATCTTTCCACAGGGCAGCCGTCCAGAGATGATCGGGGCAGAGGTGGAGGGCATCCTCAAACATATCCATCGCCGCCCCATACTGCTGCCAAACACTGGTTTTCAACATGGCATCCATATTCAATGTCTCCCTATTTTCCTTTATATGTTCTTGTGAAGGACTTCGTAGCGCAGGAGGACGTGGCTGGTGTCTTCCCACTTGCGGGTGTCGATGAGCCGAAGCGATGCGGGAGTTTTGCCCGCGAAAACCGGGACTCCTTGCCCCAGGACGCGGTTGCCAATCAGCAAATGAATCTCATCAACCAGGTCGTGCGCCAGCAGATCGTTCCAGAAGGTTCTGCTGCCGGTGATCAGAATATCTTTGCCCTCCTGATGTTTCAGGTCGGTAATCTGCTGATATGCGTCCTGCCGCTTGACGATGCGGACACCCTGCCAGTTTCCCGTGAGCGTATCGGAGACGACGATGCCCTTGATGTGCTTGCCCGCCTGCGAGAGATCGCGCTGCGCATCCGTCCACTCCTCTGAGTCTGGATTCGCGGCAACTTTGGGCCAGAAACCCTGGAACAGCTCGAAGGAAACACGACCCATCAGATGCACGTCGGCTGCACGCAGCAGTTCGGTATTATAGGAGTCGAAAACGTCACCCATCATTGGGAACATGACCGTAACATCATTCGCTAAACCTGTATGATACCCATCCAGCGAGATGACGTTGTAGACAATGACTTTCCGCATGACTGTTCTCCTTTGGTGCGTTTGCCAATGGTTTTCGCAAACGTGTGTAAAGCCCAATCATAGGATGGCACAGATGTTCTGTTTTGGCAAGAGGGGCATCATTTTTGAAGACGCGCCGATTTTCTCGGTTGAGATGCCGCGTTTTCGCGACGAAGACCGATTCGTCTATAATGGCTTGGTGCGGAGATGGAGTGAAAGTGAACCGATGAAGATAGCAAAACTCATAGAGGAATTTCGTCTCAATGTTGCGGAGGAGATGAAGCAAAAGCCGTATTATGCCGCAACTGCTTTTTTCTCGGAATATCTTGAAAAAGTCTCCACACAGTCGGGAGTCGAACCGGAAATCGCGGAGGCTCTAACTATCATGGTTGACAACCCCTGTCATAAGGACAGTACGTTGTGGATATGGGCGGCACAATATCACCCATCGGAGTTGTATTTTCAACCTCTGTATGGTCTTCTCAAACAGTATAACAATTGCATCTGGTATGAAGGCATTGTGGATATTTTTCCTGGCAAATGGAAAGCTGAGGCGATCCCTTATCTCGAAGCCGCTATTCACTATGATCTAAGTTACGATCCTGGTCAGGCCGCAGCGATCCGAATTCTTGAAGAGTTGGTCGATATTGGGACTCCAGAGGCCATTGAGGTATTGAAAAATTGTCTGGATTCGCCATCGGAGCGTATTCGAGAATACGCTCAATTATTTTTAGGTGACGACAGATAACTGCTTTAGGCTGATAGGCGAAATTCATCATGACCCTACCCGACATTCTCCCCCTCCTACAGCAAACATTCGGCTTTCAGGTCGAGATTCTGAACGCGCAGATCGTGAATCAGCACGACGATTATTGGGTGTTGATCGCGGAATTGAGCGACCCCGCGCTGACGGTGGTCGTCAAGATCGCCGGGGAGAATGCGCCGCTGGCCCATGATTTTGACCGCACCGCGCTGCTATATCAACTCGTCGCTGTGCAGACGCGCATTCCGATGCCCGAAATTTTAGCCGTCGGCGTGTTTGATTCGTGGCAATATCTGATTAAAGAACATATCCCCGGCGTGGAGTGGCGCAGCATTTATCCGCAGCTTGACGCGGCGCAAAAACAGGGCGCGTATCGGCAGATCGGCGCGGCGGTGGCGCAAATCCATGCGATGACGTACCCGGCGTTTGGCGAAATTGGTGGAGATGAGGCGATAAATTACGTTGAGGCGTTGCAGGAACGCGCGAAAATGTCGATCAAAAATCCGCGCTTGCAGGACATCATGCTCTCGGTGATTGAGCAGCATGAGGCGCTTTTTCGCGAGGTTCGGGACGCGAGTCTGTGCCACGAGGATTTGCATCACGGGAATATTTTGTTCACTGACGCGGGTGAATTGGCGACGATTCTCGATTTTGAGAAGGCGTGGGCGGGTCACGCTGAGATTGATCTGGCGCGGATGGAATTCTGGGACGGCATGGTCGGCGACGGCTTTTGGGAGGGGTACGGTGGCGTTCCCGATGCGCTTTATGCACAGCGGCGGCCTATTTACCAACTGCTCTGGTGTCTGGAATATGCCGCGCCGACGGAACGGCATCTGCGCGATACGCGGCGGCTGTGTGAGCAATTAGGGCTTCCGGCGGTAGTGAGTTTTGATTAAAGATTAACCTCACCCCCCAGCCCCCTCTCCGAATTCAGCGAGGGGGAGTCAAAACAGGTTCTCTGTGGCGTGTGTCGAGCTTAAAGTGAACATTCAAGCCGGGTTTTAAGCATGTGCAATATCCTCAATTTTGAGGTGTTCGCCCACCGTTTCCAGCAGCATGGTTGCGCGGGAGTCCCAGGTGTGCGGGCGTACCCAGCTTTGCGCGGCTTCGATATTGACCAGCGCGGCGCGGGGCTGCGACAAAATCGCCTGTGCTTCGTCTACAATTGTCGCCGGATCGTAAATCCAGATTCCGCTGGGTTGGAGCATCGAAAAATCGGCGCAGTTGTCGCTCATGACCACGCAGCCCATTGCAGCCGTTTCAAACACGCGCTGCGCTACATCACCACACGCGCTGACACACAGGCTGATGCGGGCGTTGTGGTAGGCCGCCACGTATTGATCGTACACCAGACCTGTCCCCGCCAGCACTTTTAACCCGGCTTTACGCAGCGACTCGACTAACTTTTCACGCTGCGGATACATCACGCCGATCATGGCGATGTCATATTCACGCGCTGAAAACGGGATGGACGACGGTGTGTGCAGGGTCGGATCGTAGGCGCATGGAAGCCACGCTTCGTCGCTATAAATGACAGGCTGGGCAGGGCCGTGAGAATGCGCCAGAAAATATTGCGCGATTCCCGGCTGTCGAACATTGCGGACATGGTTGTCTACCGTCCAGACGATGGTCGGCACACTCGGATCGGGGTAATGCCACTGGTAGGCGGTGTCCATGAGGATGCACAGGTCGGGAATCCAGCCATCTTCCGGCAGATTTTGCAGCCAGACATATTTTTCCGGCAGCGCGAGTCCCCAGATGTCGCGCCCGGTTTCCAGGCCGACATGCCGGACATCATGGCCGAGTCGCGTAAAAGCGTCGGCGGCGTATCGGGCGGAACAGAGGGGGTAATGAATCGCGTGAATCAGTATGCGCAAGAAAAGTCTCCTGGAAGTCGATAGCTTGTAGTCGTTAGCTTTTAGCTTCTCAATTACATTTGTTACATCGTATGACGAAAGGATTTCTAGGAACTAAAGATGATCTGACTTTTCGGTAAGGTAATGGTGTTGGCAGGAAGGGCATGGCACGCCATGCCCCTACAAATAGGATGTTGTAGAAGCGCAATTCTATCAAATAAGATGTCGATAGAAGTGCAATTCTATCAGATAGAATGTTGATAGCGGTGCGATTCTATACGAAACCTGACAGCCGCAAGACCTGCAAGACCTCAAAGGCGACGATGACGACAAAGGGCAGGGCGAGTAGAATTTTCACCCACAGGCGTTTCTGGCTGAGGATGCGCGGGAGGATCAGCAAAAAGCCGACAACCATCAGCGCAGTGCTGATGACATGCCCACTGAACACGCTCATGCCGCCGATTATTGGCTCCATGACGACCATACCACAGGCTTTTGTGGTCGAAAACTCGCCAAAGGCGGCGGTGATCATCAACTGGTAGCGATCTCTCGAAGGCGTGTAGGCATCCCAGGCAAGCGACTGCGGCGCACCCGGATTCAGGCGGATTTCCTGGTTAAGCGGTGAGATCGAGATGGGTGGACTCGTTTCGGCAGCCACGACGATGGCAACAGATTCGTTGAGCATGTTTGTGACCTGCGCTATCAAACGCGCATTGGGTTGCACGATGGTTGGCGGGCAGGCGATTTTCAGCGGTGGGTAGATCGTGCGCAGTTGACGCTGGGCGACATTGTAGACGAGCAGGTCGTTATTCTTATTCACGAACGCGAATTCGGTGCTGTCTGGCGACCAGGCGGGGTCGAGGCCAGGGGCGATGTCCTGATCGTCCAGCCGGATCGTCGGGCTGACGAGGCTGCCGGAGATCGAAACCGTGTGCGCACCATCGGGCGAAACCAATTGATCGCCGATCTGCGTCAGAGGCAGCACTTTTGATTCCGCGCTGACCTGCTGGATGTCCGTGCCATGCACATCCATTGAAACGTTCTGCAACTGCGTACTCTGCATCGAAATGCTATACAAATCAGCGGAAATTCTGCCTTCGTCCCACGTTGGGCTTCGCAGGACGGTGTAGACCTGCTCGGTGATGATGCCCTCAAAGATCGCCTTCACTTCAGAATTCAGCAGAGTCACGGCAAGCAAAATGCCGATGCTGAATACCGCTAAACCGAAAACCGTGACTAACAAAGACCGATTTCGCCGCATATCAACCTTCCAGCTAAAATATTCCCCATATTATGGAGTAAAATCGCGCACAAACCATGTGTTTAATGGAACGAAATTCCGAACGGCGGTGTACTAATGTGTATATTGACCGATATAGATTTATCTGTATTCATTGACGGCAAGGGCGGTGCGGTATGAACTGGTTGGGAAAAATCTGGCAATGGGCGATTCTGAATATTTTCGTGCTGGCGGTGATGATTTTTGTCGTGACGCGCGAGCCTGTGGGCTGGAATACGCTTGGCCTGATTGACCCGGTGCTGGAAGCCGGAAAATGGGGGCTGCGATTCCTGCTCGTGTCGCTGGCGATCACACCGCTGAACCGTTATTTTGGCTGGCGCAGCATTATCCCCCTGCGGAAACCGGCGGGTTTGTGGGCATTTGGTTTCGGCGCAGTCCATCTTTTTCTCGTTCTCACACATGACGCGCGTCTCGGAATTTACTGGCTGGAATTTCCGCTGCAACCTTTTATTATCATTGGCCTCGTGGCGCTGGCGATACTGAGTGCAATGGCGATCACGTCCAATCGCTGGGCGATGAAATGGCTCGGCAAGAGCTGGAAACGCCTGCATCGCCTGGTCTATGTCGCCAGCCTGCTCATCGTGATCCACGCGCTGCTGGCGATCCAGATGAGTAAAAAGATGCTTTTGACAGAAAACGTCGAGATCGAACTGACGATTTATCTCACCATTCTGCTGGTACTGCTGATCGCGCGGCTGCCACTGGTGCGCAGCACGGCGATGCGCGTGATCTGGCCGAAACGCCGCTACGGGTTGCCGTGATAGCCGTCAGCGACCAGTGGGCGCAATAATGCGTTTGAACAAAATAAATCGGTAACGCATTTCGTAGGGGCACGATGCATCGTGCCCTTACAGCCAATGTTGACGACATTACCGAAATAAAAAGTTCAACACTATTATTGCGCCCCTACTCATGTCATTACCAATATCGCGCCATGATCGCTGGCGAATCGGGTGTGATGAGGCCGGAATCGACCCAACGGTGTTTGAACAGGAGCGCGTTGCGAGTGAAATTTTTGCTTCCACCCGTGCTGCCGACGCTGTGAACAAGCGTACAGGCAGGTTCATACCAGATTTTGTAGCCCAACTCGCGCACCTTCAGGCATAAATCAGTATCCTCGAAATAGCCATTCGTGTAGTCCATATCAAAGCCGCCGACACGCTCAAACAATTTGTGGCGAATGGCGAGTGCTGCTCCTGTTACCCAACTGACTTCCTGCGCCTTTGAGATTTCATGATAATCGCGATTGCGCCACATAAAACACCTGTGATAGGGGGTTCCACGCGCGTCGAATAACCCGCCTGCCGATTGGATGCGACCATCAGGGAATAACAGCCGTGCGCCGACGATGCCGACGGATGGATCGTCGAACGCCCGGAGAATGGCCGTATCCCAATTTTCGGACAGGTTGTGGACACCAAAAACGTCTTGATTAACGAACAGCAAAATATCCCCACCTGCGCGTTGGACGGCGGCGTTGGCGTTGCCTGCGAATCCGAGGTTGCTCGGGTTGCGCTCGACGCGGGCGAGAGTCGGCGGGATGAGTGGGCGAATGTCGAGGGCAGGGGAAGCATCGTCCTGGACGAGGAATTCGACCCCTCCCCCGACCCCTCCCCATTTCGCTTCGCTCATAGAGAGGGGAGAAAATGCGTTGGATTGCAGGGTGTGGAGGGAGTTAAGGCAGGTGAGGAGCGCCGGGAGATCGTTGTAAAACGGGACGATGACGGATAGGGTGGGAGCGCAAACGGATATAGAGTGGTTGGTGGCGGATAGGGAGGGGGCGTTAGTGGATAGGGACATCAATCTTAACACTCCGTAATTGTCATTTGGCCTATAATAGAATTTAAATAAACTATTTTGAGGACAAAATGAACGTTAAGCAAACAAAGATTTGTGAAAACTGCCAGGGTAGTGGTGAAGTTCGTTCGTGGATGATCCTGAAAAAAGAATGTCCGACATGCCTGGGGATGGGCGTAGTTGTTGTGCCAGAACTCCGGCGCATCAGCTCAACTTTCCGCGCGAAGGCCGCCCCTAAGTCAGTCGAGTCGTCGCGACCCACGCAAAAATCCTGATAATTGAGCAGCCTCATCGTTCGGGGGAAATCTGGCGCAAGCCTTGCGCCCCTACAGATGCGTGACGCTAATCTGGCAATGACAGGGGATAGAGCATTATAGAATGAGCTTACTTATCTTCTTCAAGTTGGATGCGAACACTTTTGATTCGGGCGCGGCGTTGATCGACGTAAATGCGCGATAGGCGTTTTTCCGGGGTTCGCGTCTTGCTCTCGACTAGCATCTGAGTTGCCCACTCGTGGATTTCAGCCAGATTTTCATGCACACTGACGCGATAAGCTGGGTCACGGTTGCGCGAATGCTGCCAGAATACGACGACCCGCGCCTGTAGAATTTCTTCCAGCCGAGGCCGTCCAGCGTAACTGTCCGTTCCCCATGCGCGTTCGTTCAACTCGACGAAACCCATAAACGTATCATTTTGCCGCATTGATTCTGCCTGTTAGTCATTCGGACTCATATTTATATCAACAATTATATACTGGTTATCAACTGCGGGCATAATTGCGGCGATAGGTGGGGGAATTTGGATCGCCGAAGCGTCTAAAATCCTGGTGATTGAGGTCGGGAGTCCAGTGTGTGCCGTCGGAGAAGATCGCGGTTTCCTTAATGATTCGGCTCATTGCACATCAGCATCACAGCCAATTCTTCTTCCAGAGGATGACGCCGACAATGATTGCGCCCAGAATTGACACCCCAACCAGTACCAGAAAAGCCGCTGGATGGTCGTTTATGGGAAGCTGGACATTCATGCCATAGAAGGTGCTGATGATCGTTGGAATAATCAGGATCACCGTGACGGATGCCATGAACTTCATGACGACGTTCAGGTTATTGGAAATAATCGACGCAAAGGCATCCATCATCTGGCTGAGAATGTCGCTGGCGATCTCGCTCAAGCCGATTGCCTGACGATTTTCCGTGAAAACATCGTCCAGCAAGTCCTCATCTTTTGGGTCGAACGCGAGCGATTTACTTCTTTGCAGCCGTTCGAGCATGGTTTCATTGGCTCGCAAGGCAGTGGTGAAATGCACCAGGCTTTTCTGGTAGCGCAGAAGTTCCAGCACCTCTCGATTTTCAAGCGAACGCTGCAATCGTTCCTCGACAGCTTCCACAAAAGTGTCAATTTCACCCACATAGCGAATATAGTTGTTGGCAATACTCCAAAGCAAGTGGAGCACAAAACGTGTTGAATTTGCTGTGGACAGATCGCTCTGATGTTCATGTGAAAGATTGCTCAGAAGTTCGGGTTCATCTGCGCAGATGGTGGTTATCGATTCATGGGCGAGAATGATGCCCAACGGAATGGTCACATAAGGAATACGCGCCGTCGCGCCCTGAGAATGGGGGATGCGCACCAGGATGAGCAGCGCTCCGTCGGATTTCTCAATGTGTGAGATTTCGTGGGGATTGAGCGAGGCGGTCACAAACTCTTTAGGAATGCCTAATTTGTTGGTCAGGTAGGCAACATCGTCTGGGGTGGGATGGGACACATCCACCCAACATCCTTTCCCCTGCTGGCTGACGATCTGAAGACCTGTTTCACTGCTTTGATGAATCTTAATCATGTTGTTTTCCGTTGCTAATGTCGGAATCCAGCAAACAATATTGGATGGCTGAATATCCCCCGATTCATCTGAGCCTCACATTATATTTAACTTGCATTCATTTTCCCACTCGATAAACCGTATAGAAGCTGTTTGTCAAACGATTGTTATTGGGAGGCATGATGTTAAAAAATCAGTTATCACGGCGGGCATTGTTAAAAGGTTTTGGCGCAGGCGCGTTGGGATTGGCTGGCGGCAGTTTGCCCATGCTGACGCTGGCGCAGGAAGCGCAGGAGGCAGCGGCAGCCGAGGCGCTGGCCTATTATCGCTTCAAGCTGGGCGCGTTCGATATGGCGGTCATCAGCGACGCGACGCTTGGGCTGCCGCCTACGGTGTTTGGGTCGAATGCCCCGGAGGAAGAGGTCGCGGAATTTATCGACCAGTATAAGCTGGCGAACGCGGAAGGCAATATCACAGGTATCGTGCAAATTCTGGTGGCGCGGACGGGCGACGATACGATTATTTTTGATACCGGGCTGGGGCTGGGCAATCCCAACGGCAGCCGACTCATTCCTACGCTGGCGGCGATGGGCATACAGCCGGGGGACGTGACCAAAGTCGCGATTTCGCACCTGCATGGCGATCATATCAACGGCCTGACCGGGCCAGATAACGCGCCGTTGTTCCCCAACGCGGCGGTTTATTTTCCGCAGCCGGAATACGATTTTATGCAGGGTACAGCTTCGGATTCACCCGCAGCCGGAATGGTACAGGGGGCGCAGGCCAAGCTGCAATACGCCATCGACAGCGAACAGATTATGTTTTATAACGACGACGATGAGATTGCCAGCGGCATCCGCGCGATGGCGGCACATGGCCACACGCCGGGGCATATGGCGTTCCATCTGGAAAGTGAAGGTCAACGGCTGGTGAATATTGTCGATGCGGCGGTTCAGTCACAGGTCGCGCTGCGGCATCCAGAGTGGTATGTAGCGTTTGACTCGCTTCCCGATGTGGCTGTCGAGACGCGGACAGCGCTGTTTACGATGGCATCCGACGAGGATGTGCGGCTGTTCGGCTATCATTTCCCGTTCCCCGGCCTGGGTTACGCGGTGCGCGAGGGTGAAGGCTGGGCATGGGTTCCGAGTGCGTTTTAGGGGAAGCGTGTCAGCAGTCAGCGTGTCAGCATAAAAGCAAAATCGGTCACGTTTTTTGTAGGGGCGAAATATATTGGTAGCGACGCAGAATAGCGTGCTCATGCGTCAACCTCACCCCAACCCCTCTCCAATGCTTTGGAGAGGGGCTTTCCAGACGTGTTGCGAGCTTTTTTGAGCCGTTTAAAAGGTCGTAACAGGGTTAGAAAAACGTTACCACGCTATCATGTGGTGCTACCACAGCCGTGTGCCCTTTTACCCAGCAGGGCACGATACATCGTGCCCCTACAAAAACGTTGGCGCGTTATCCGTATTTAGCTGTCAAAACAACGCATTATCACGCCATTGCGTAATTCCAAATCCGGCGCGGATTTTGTAGGGGTGAGGCACGCCTCGCCTCGCCTAACAGCCTCTATACGAACATTTCGCGCACCGAAAAGGGTGCAAGCCTTGCGCTCCTACGGAAGCGGTTCACGATGACCGATTTATTAGCGGGACAGATCGCTGATACGCTGGCGCAGCAGCGGCTCACGAATCGCCGTTGCATCCAGCTTGCCCGCGCCGAGAAATCTCACGAATCGCGCAAAACCAGCCGCCAATGCTTCTGCAAACGAATTATCTGTGCTGAGTGCGTCATCCTCCAGCCACAGGCCAAGAATGACAAACGTGCTGCTTGTCCGGTCTAGTTTGCTATCGAAGCGCCCGACGAGGCGATCTCCCCATAAAATCGGCAGCGTGTAGTAACCAAATTTGCGCTGATGTTCCGGCTTATAGACTTCCCACACGTAGTCAAAGCCAAAGACGATTTTGGCGCGACCACGTGCGCTGACCTGATCGAGTGGCGCGAGGAAGACGGCCTCCTCAGTTGTGGTTTTTTCCAAAGGTGTCCATGAATCTGGCACACGTCCGGCGCTCAGGTCGTCCAGCAGAGGGACATCGCTGGCGAGCGCGTAATGCACGGGTTTCCAGCCCTCCACTTTCACCTCGATGATCTCGCCGTCCGCCAGCAGCCCCGCGACGATTGGCTTGATTTTGCTGAACGGTACACCGCGCTGCCACGAATCGCTGGTGCGGTTCAGCCGGGAAAGGCCGGAGAAGCTGATCTCTTTTTTGACGAGGAAACGGTCAGCCTCGGCTTCGTCGCTTTCGCGGATGAGATGCGCGGGGGCGATGGCTTCTGTGAGGGCATAGACGCGCTCGAAATTTCCGCGGTGATGGGTCATGACTTCGCCCGTGCGCCATAAATAATACAAGGCGACGGCGCTGTCCTTGCGTCCACGATAACTTTGCGTTCGTGTCCGCGTTGCCATTTCGAAATCACGGTTGCTGACGATGCCGCGTTCGCCCAAAATCGTTCGCATTTCGGCGATAGCATCGGCGTGTTCGAGCGCCATTGTGTGAATGCGCGTGTCAACGTCCGTCCCGGCATCGCGTTCGCGGCGCATGACCACGCGCCAGTGGGGGAGTTCGTCCATTGGTCGGGCAGCCAGCCAGCCGCCCCAGTCAAAGAATTTGCGCTGCTGATAGGCTGTATCTTCCCACAGGCCGGGGGTGTAATCGAGTACGCGGCTGTAGAGCTTGATGTCATGGCTGCGGGCGATGATTTGCAGCGGGTCGAGTTGCAGGTATTCCATCGCTTGCATGGCCTGCTCTGTACCCTGGCTGCCGCGCCAGCGTCGTCCGGGCCACAAGCCCTGTTTGCCGAGGATGAAGCGACGCGCTGTTTCGAGGTTGATGGTCAGCATGATGATCTATTCTCTGGTTGCTTTTAGCGCATATAATGAAAATCCTTGCGCACCAGATTATATCACTCAAGCGGATTGTTCATCGCCACGAATAGAGCAGGCGGCTCCATGACGGAAATTTCCGGCACTCGTGTGAGGGCAATGAAAGTAACGGGGGAATTGAGCGTGAATCTGCCGGGTGTCGTGGCGGTGGCATAGATGCCGCTGTCCCACTCGGCGATATAGAATAATCTGCTCACGCGGAGAATGTCTGGCCTGCCCCAGCGATAGGCCACGTCCGCCATGTGCATTCCGCGCGTATGAAACCAGAGCGTTTCGATGATGTCATTTTTGTAAATCGCGGTCACGCTGCGAATCACCCCGTCGGGAATCGTGATCTGGCAGTAGGATTGCCCACTCGTCCAATAATCGTAGCCGTAGATATAGTTGCAGGGGTAGTCGTTCAACGCGCTGACAGGCTGCCCAGGCGTGATCGAGTCATATGGCGCGAACGCATCGGGTATTTTGTGGGGATTGAGCCAGCCAGGGATCAGCAAGGCCGCGAAAACGAGTACAGTCGTCGTGAATAGTGTCCAGATTGCCAAACGGTTCATATTGACCTCCGCGCGTTAGCCGATGGGGATTGAAAGAACAATCTAGGGCTAAAAGCGGCTCACGCGGGTCGGAGGCGTTGGTATCGTATTTACTTGACACAGATTTTTTCGTAATGTGTTCAGGATACAGGATTTCAGTGGGTGAATCATCAGGCAGAAGCGGGAAAAAATTCACGCTCTGGTTGGTGGAAATGGCTAATTGAACGGGGATTCGATAATGGGGGGGAGTCGTGTCGGATGGTATATTGGCGCATAAAAAGGGCGCACCGCCGTGCGCCCCTACGAAAAATGTGTGCGAAAAAGGCGCAGCACGCTGCGCCCCTACAATCGGCGTTGGATTTTCGATTGAGTTACATTGCTTTGCGGGAGTCGAGGGCGAAGCAGCCGGGAAGCACCGAGAAACAGGGATCACAGGGTGGTCTGCCGGGCACACCAGACGGCAGCAGGCCATCGCTACAGCCAGGCTCTTTCGTTGGTGTCACATCTACCTGGTCGGCTTCCGGTTCTGGGATAGGCAGCATCCACTGATAAGCTGGGGGAACCTGATTGATGCCGATCAGATCATACTGGAAGCGGATCATGTACCAGCCGCCTGTCCACATTTCAGGGTCGTCGCCGCATTTTCCTTCGAGCGCACCGCCCGTGTAGCAGGCATTTGCATCCGGGTTGACGTGCGGGTTATTGGGCAGCGCGTCGTCGGCGGCGATGGCGGTCACAAACACGGCGAGCAGCGTGACAAGTCCCAGCAGAATGAGCAGCTTTTTCATGATTTGAGTGCCTTTTGAGAATATGCTTTCCTTATGTTTCCTATGTTACGGAACATTAACTTGAAAAAGCGTTAAGGCATCCCGATTTTCTCAATGTTCATCAATTTTTCACGAATGGAACATACCCGTTCGATAGCGGCGATGACGTTATCGACGGCGGCTGTCCACGACTGCGCCCGCGCCCATTCCATGCCGCGTTCGGCGATGGCGGCGCGTTCGTGCGGGTGATCGTAGATGCGCTGGATTTCGCTGACGACGTGGGCGATGTCGGGGAATTTATCGAGCGCGTTGCCCCAGGTGGAGACGGACGTATACACCAGCGGGCGAATGAGCAGGCCGCGCCCGTTGCCGACGATCTCCGCGCCGCTGCACCAATCCAGCGCCATTGTCGCCACGCCACAGGCCATACTTTCGACTAATGGCAATCCCCAGCCTTCGCGATGCGACAAAACGCTGTGCAGATCGAGCAGGTTATAGCGTTCCCGCAGATGCGTTAGCCCCGCGCGTTGAGCGTCGATGCGAAAAATCAGCTTATCGGCGTTCCAGCCGAACTGCTGACACATGGCGGGGATATTCCAGCCGGCGGGCGAAACCGCGTCCATATCCAGCAGCAGCCGCGCGGTGGGCTTGTCACGCGAAAATTCGAAAAACGCGCGGAGGGTATCGGGTATATCTTTGCGGCCTTGATTTTGCGCGAACATACCCATGACAAAAGTGTCTGGCGCGATGTTGAGTTTTTCACGCAGGGCGATTCGTTCGGCATCCGGCAGGCGATAGAACACGTCGGGGTCGATGCCGGGGCGACACAGGCCAACGCTTGCCCCTACGTCGCGAAAAGCCTTTACGCCAAATTCGCTGATGGTCAGCGCGGCATCGGCTTTTTTCACGGTGTCGATCCAGTCGGTCAGAATCGGGATTCCATCCACAGGCGTGATGACGATGAAGCCATGCTGCGACCAATCGACGGGCGCGTGGCGGAGGTGGTGCGCATAAGGCGCATCCTGTAGGCAGATCACGATGTCAGGATTGTAAACGCCGATCAGCTTGACGGTTTCTTCAAGCCAGTTTTTTCCGGCGAGCGAGGCGACCCAATAGGGCAGGGGTTGGCCTTCGTACTGCGGCGGGAGCAGGCCATCGTATTGAATCGAGGCCGCCATGATCGAGTAGCCGCGCCGGGTGAGGGCGGTGTTGAGGTGCATCGCGATTCTTCCGAATCCAGAAGCAACGCCATCGTCGGAGAGAACGAGAATTTTGGTCATTGTGGGGAAATCCTTTTTTTAGCGAAGAAACCTCACCCCGGCCCCCTTCGCGTCCAATGCTTTGGAGAGGGGGAAAAGGCGAGTGCGGTTTTTGATTGATTGCGTTTAAAATAGGATGCAGGAAGCAAGAGGAAAATGTGTGATGGCGACGGTTCGCTCGGTTCAAAATCAGTATCGCGGGATTAACGCCCATCTGCACAGTCGCTTGAAAAGCGAGAACGAGTGGGCAAATTTTCACGTCAACTTTATTTGCGATGTGACACGGTTGATGCAACCAATTTTGTTTCCGTTAGGCTATAGGGCGTATACGGGGCAGTCATTACAGATTCGGCGATATGCTGAGTCGGGAAGCAATAAAGAATCTGATTATTATCATGCTGTTGGCATCTGTCGCGAAGATGAACAACCCGTAGTGTGGCTTGAACTGCTGTCGCCCTCAAGCATCGCTCGACTCTATGCTGAGGGTAGCGTTTATCGGGCAAAACGTGGAAGTCCGCTGCAAGACGGTATCCCTTTTGTCGAAATTGATTTTTTTCATGAACATCCGCCAGAGCCGGGGGCGCATCCCTAACGCATCGCCGTGATCGACCCGCGCCCGGAGTTTCGTTCGGGGCAGGCGCGTGTCCGCCAATTTGACGTAGACGAGCCGCTGCCCGTGATGACAATCCCACTGCTTGGCGACGACTATTTCGATTTTGACTTCGGCGCGG
The DNA here is from genome assembly GCA_022843745.1 of Anaerolineae bacterium. Taxonomy (GTDB): domain Bacteria; phylum Chloroflexota; class Anaerolineae; order Aggregatilineales; family Phototrophicaceae; genus JALHNB01. Next base: position 22,277 of record JALHNB010000069.1, read on the forward strand.
CCTATCACAAGATGTTTTCAGAAGTGTTCTACGGCAACCGCGTGAATTATAGCGACCTACCGCTGAATTTTGACCGTTACAGCGAGGCCGACCAGCAGCGGATTTTGTACCGGATGCTGGCGGTTCTGAAGGCGGCGCAGGCGGGGATCGATCTCGAAAAAAACGCGCCGCTGGCGGTGGAGGCACTTTCGCTGGACGAAGCGCGGGAGCAGTTTGAAGCGATCAGCTAGTCAGCAAATGCAAAAGTCGCAACGCAAAGGTGCGGGGAAGCAGAGGCGCGGAGGGGAAATAAAGAGGGCGCAAGCCTTGCGCCCCTACAGTGAACATTTTACGATTACGAGTCCTCGGTCATCGCATCAGTAATCACTGACATGGCATCCTCGATCACGCCACTTTCCCGGTTCGTCAGCACAATGATGCTCAGATCGAGCGCCGGGAGGTAACTCATCTGTGTCGAGAAGCCGTTGATGCCGCCACTGTGCCAGATGGCGACTTGCTCCTTTGACGTGTCATATACAAGGCCATAGCCGTAGCTGAGAGGGCCTTCGATGGGAAACGCGCGTTCCCACATGGCATCCAGCGTTTCCTGGGGAACGATTTGCCCGGTGAACAGCGCCCGCTGCCACATGAACAAATCCTCGACAGTGGAGATGATCGCGCCCGCGCTATATGGCACATTCATGTTGATGTATTCTGCGCGGATATTGGCGCTGGAATAACCCTCGGCGCGGCGCGGGATGACGCGGGTGTTGCTTTCCAGATCGGTGCTATCCATATCCAGCGGATCGAAAAAGTTATCCTGCAAATATCGCTGATAGCTGATACCGGAAGCATTCGCGACAATGTCACCGAGCAGATGATAGCCGGAGTTGTTGTAATACCATTCGCTCCCCGGCTCAAAATCCAGCGGCAGGTCGATAAAAGTCTCGATCACGCCGTCCGGCGGCACATCGGAGAGCGCTAAATCCGGCATGGTCTCCAGTTCGGTGTAGCTGGGGATGCCCGATGTGTGCGTCAACAGGTGGTAAATGGGTATTTCTGACCATGTTTTCGGGCATTCATCCAGATAGTCGCAGATAGGATCGTCAATATTGAGCTTTCCGTCTTCTTGCAGCTTGAGGATCGCTATCCCGGTGAACTGCTTGGTGATCGAGCCGATGCGAAAAACAGTATCCGGCGCGTTGGGAATAGCCCATTCGATGACTGCGAGGCCGTAACCCTTCTTGAACAGCACCTCGTCGCCGCGTCCGATGAGAACCGAGCCACTGAAATCACGGCGATCCACAAGATTGGTCAGGGCGCGATCAATATTTTCGAGCGCGTCGGTGTCGTCCTGGGCGCTTGTTAGGAGCGAAACACCCAGCAGAACGATCAGCCATAATCCCGAAACAACAAAACGCCGCAAAAATCGGCTTGGGTACATACCAAAATGCTCCGAGTGTCAGATTAAGCCTCATTTATTTCATTTCAAGCCAATCCCGTTTCAAAACTATCGTCACGGAATCAAGCCCCTGTAATCATGTATCGCATAGTGTTTCTAAGATGATATCCACCTGAATTTGTCTTGAATGGCGTGATGGCCTTCAAGATCACCTCGCGTACCAAATCCTCCCCTTTGGCTTGAATTGCCCGTATGGCTGGACCCGAGGAAAGCAAGCCGCGCAAGGCTGTCTTCTCGTCAGGATAATCAAACGGACACTCAACAGTCCCGATTACTCCAGGGGTCATTCCTGCTTTTGTGGCGATGGCTTCCAGCGCTCCATCAGCCGAAAGTGCATAGGGGCCGGGGGAATCTGGCGGCGGCGGGGGCAACAATGACCCTAATGCTTTAATAAAAACGGTGGTTTCATTTTCTTCTGGCCTACCAAACACAGCGATCACCACTGTTCCATTCCGCGATACACGGCTCGCTTCTCGCATTGCATTTACAGGATTGGCAGCGAACTGAAACGAGCTAAAACCCGTGACCACGTCAAAAGTCTGGTCGGGGTAGGGCAGTTCTTCCATCTCGCCTACTCGGAAATCACCGTCAGCCACACGCTCACCAGCAATTGTGAGCAGCGGTTCTGCCGCATCAATCCCGCTGACCCTTGCACCGAGCTTTGCCGCCATTTCACAGAAGATACCTGACCCGCACCCGATGTCAAGGACAGAAAATCCTTCGCTTACTTTGGTCTTCTGCAAAACCACTTCATAAAGTGGAATGACAATACCTTCCTGTACCTCTGCCCAATCTCGAGCGCGCGTTCCCCAAATCTGTCCTTGAGTTTTCGCTGTTCCCATAAGTCTCCCCTATAATGCCTGATCTGCTCTCAACTTTGTTGCGAATCCGCCCAGCGTTACCGAGGGTACATCTTTCTGGTCTTTTTGCCCAATGTCGTGACGGCTCTGAATGAAAATTCTCGCGATGCGCCGACCACGCGCAGCCAAACGATGCACATCAGCGCGAAGACCGCCGCCGGGATTAACGTGCGGTGATAGCCTCGAAAGTTCGGATCATACATCACAGGTGGGTAGGGGAAGACCGCGTTGTTGACGAAAAACGAGATCAGCAGCGCCGCCCAAAAGAGGATCGCGAATGCGAAATTAACGCCTGCCAGATAAGCCAGTTTACGTTTGCGCAGCGCAAATACGATATTTGCCAGCACCAGCGGAATGCTGAAAATGTAAACGCCAGGGGCAGTCTCGAAGAAATCATTGAGGGTACGCTGCCATGTGCCTAATTCTGGACGCTGCACGGCGGTATCCCAGGGGGCAAAAATGAGATTGGTCATGATCGTCAGGGCGAACAGGACAGCGAGAATCGACAGCAAAAACAGCAGAATCGGGATAGCGGTGCGTATCGTTTTCATCGGTTGACTCCTCATTAAACACGGATAACCATCTTCGTAGGGGTTTGATACATCAAAACCCTTTTTCGTCTTGGTTTGCCTGGGCATGATAATGCAGTTTAAAAATTAACTACGGATAACGCGAGACCGTTTTTGTAGGAACACGATGTATCGTGTCCTCATTTCCAGGAACACCCACGTTTTGGCGAACATTTCGGTTGGGTGAACCAGGGCATGATGCATCATGCCCCTACGAAAACCGTACTCCGATTTATTTTGTTGAATCGCATCATTTTGCCCCTACGTCGTACATCGTATTCATTTCTTAAATCGCACTATTGCGACCCTACAGACTACACCTTAAATGTGTTACTGATGTTATCGCGTTTCGGTTGAAATGGTTAGCGGGCGGCCCTTGCAGGGCAGGCATTCGCAGCACCTTTAAAATTGACATTGGTACTGCTACGGGAATTTGCGGTTTGCGGGTTCTATGGTATAGTTTTCGCAACGCATGGCATATAAATTATAATTATTTTGCCGTGGTCGTTGGGCTGATAAGATTCTGAAATAAATGTTGTTTACGAATTTTTGGATAAATTGCCGATAACCCTTTGATCGCGTCACTGAATTACATCATTCAACCCAGACGTAATGCCTGCTTGCCATCGTTTATATTCGGCACGAGGTGATTGTGGCCTACGTCTTATTCAAGTCTCAGGAGGCGATGCACCGCAAAAACCAGTTTTGGGCTTCAGTAAAAATTTCTAATTAAACTTTTGGAGGTTCTGAAAAATGTCATCTTCTAAACACGAAAAAACAGAAAAACCCCTTTCCAGACGTGATTTTCTCCGTATCGCTGCCAGTACCACCGCAGCCACATCCATCGCCGCGATTGCTCCCGGCATGGCAGCGGCAATGCCACAGGCGCAGGAAGCCGGAACCGTGAGCGTCTGGGGCTGGCCGACGCAGTTGACCCGCTACCTGGACGAATCGGGTACGGAAATGATTAACGAGAAGGTTCTGGAAGACCTGGGCCTGACACTCGAATTGAATCTGGTCGATCAGCCTGACCTCGCGCCGAAGCTGAAAGCCGCGCTGCCTGCTGGCACTGGCCCGGATGTTGTCACCACCGACTTTGACGTGATGGGGCCATACTGGCAGTTTATGACCGCGCTGGATGGGTTCGCCGAAGTGGAATGGGGCGGCAATTGGCGCACGGATGTCTTTAGTGACACGGCACTGAGCGAAATGGATGTGGTGGCGGGTATCGTCGAACGACCCGGCGAAGCGTTCTATCTTCCCGGCAACATGCAGTTGTTGGGCTGGCCCTATTACTGGATTTCCGATTTCGAAGCGCACGACATCGATGTCTCCACGATGACGACGTTTGATGCCTTCATCTCGGCCTGCGATACGCTGAAAGCCGCCGGAATCACCCCGATTATCGGCGCTGACCACCCGGCAAGTCTGGCGGACTGGTTCAAGAGTTTGGTCGAGGTGGCCGCGCCGGGCAAGATGGCACAGGTGCAGTATGGTGAAGCGATGTTCACCGATACCGATATGGTGGAAACCTTCAACCTCATCTCGACAATATTCAATGAATACATGCAGGAAGGCGCGATTGCCACCGAAACGGGTGCATCGTTTGACTCCTTCCATTCGCATGGCGGCGCGATGTGCATGACCTTCACGGGAACGCCATTTTTCGGCTTCCTGAACAACGAAAACGAAGAAGTTCGCAACAACATGCGCTCGAACTACGGCACATTCCAGATGCCGGGTGCTAAGGGTCTGGCATCGACGGACGCGGGTGTCGCCATCGTGGATGCCTCGCAGAATAAAGATAATGCGTGGCTGTATGTCAAGTGGGCGACGACGGGCAACGGCGCGATGCACGCTGCCGAAGTTGCCGCACAGCCGTTTGGCGCGAAGGCCATCCAGCCTGCTGCTACAGGTACGGACTTTGACACGAATCTGGGCGCTCCGCTGTTCGAGGCGCTGCAATCAGGCGATAACGTTTTCCGCCGCATTCTCTGCGCGGATGTTTACAACGCCATCACGAATGTCATTCCGGGTGTCGTCACGGGGCAGATCACCGCCGAGATTGCCGCCGCCGACGTACAGGAAGCCTTTGACCGCAACTGCGGCCAGTGGGTGCGGTAAGTCGTATCTCAACTTGGTTGCGGGTCGTGTTGCTGACCTGTCCCCACCCCTAAATCCCCTCCCCATTACATGGAGAGGGGACTTTCTTGACATCATAAGCCCCCTCTCTACGCAGTGGAGAGGGGTTGGGGGTGAGGACAAGCAATCAGGATTATCTCAATCGCGTAACGTGGAGCATGACTGCATAAAAATGGCGCAGTCACGCTTTGACAGGAGGCTACCGCACCATGTCCAGTGACAACCTGTCCGTCAGCAGCATGACCATGCCGATCACATCATCAGCCCAGCACAAATCCTTCTGGAAGCGCTATAAAATTAACAGCGGCCTGTTTTTCGTGCTGCCTGCCGTGTTCATGTACCTGCTGTTTGTTGCCTGGCCGATCATCTCTACGATTTCCTCCAGTTTTTTCGATTGGGATGGGATTAGTATCGAGCGTGAATTTATCGGCCTGAAAAATTATATCGATCTGCTTACCAGGGATCGCGCCTTTCGCATGAGCGTGACCAACAATGTGCTTTGGGCGGTCATCAGCATCAGCGTTCTTACGGTTGTGGGTTTTCTGGTCGCCTATATGCTCAATCAAGGGCTGCGGCTTCGAAACCTCTACCGCACGCTGATCTTTTTGCCGACGACGGCCTCGCTGGTTGTCATCGGCTTTACGTGGGAATTTATGTACCGCACCGACGGCGGTATTGTGAACCAAATCCTGACTTTTCTGGGGCTTGAGTCCTGGATACGCCTGTGGCTGGCGGATGCCGGCGTCACGATTTATGCCGTGATGCTCGTCGGGATATGGTCGGCGCTTGGCTCATGGGTCGTCATCTATCTGGCGGCGCTGCAAGGTATCCCGCAGGACTTATACGACAGCGCGGCGGTTGATGGGGCGACAGGCATCCGGCAGATGATCCATCTGGCGATCCCGCTGACCATGTCCACGACACGCGCCCTGTTGATCCTCGGATTTATCGGGGCGATCAATCAATTTGGGCTGGTGTATCTGCTGTCGCGCGGTGGGCCATATCACGCCTCGGAAGTCATGGCGTATCAGGTTTACGATCTGGCGTTCAAGACCAATCATACAGGCTATGCGTCCGCGTTGTCTGTCGTGCTTTTGATGATCTCAGCTGTTGTGACCGTTATTCAACTGATTTTGCTGCGAGGGCGTGCGGCGTTGTTCGGCTAGAATGCCATCCCCTATCCCCCGGCCCCTTTCTCCCGCAGGGACTTCCGTTGGTCGCCCATAGCATGGAGAAAGGAGAGTCAGAGAAGGCGGAAGTCACTTTTAAACAGGCGCAAACGGACGCGCACAGTTATGCAAACAGGTCGAAGGATTATTACTTATGGTTATTCGCACACGTCGAACCCAATCCATCAATGCGGTTCTCAATCTGATTCTGATTATTATTTCATTTGTGATGATTATCCCCTGGTTGGTCGCTTTAAGCACATCGCTGAAAGCCCCCGGCGAAACGCTGACGAATCCGGGCATCATCCCCCAGCAGATCGACATCGCGAAATTTGTCGATGTCTTCTGGCGGGCAAACGTTCCGCTGCTCGCGATGAACAGCATTATCGTGACAGGCACTACCGTGATCTGTGTTCTGTTTCTGGCATCGCTGGCGGCCTATGGGTTCGCACGGCTGGATTTTATCCTGAAGGAAGGGCTTTTCTTCCTGCTCCTGACGGGGCTGATGCTCCAGAGCGCGGCTTTGATGGTTCCGCTGTATCAGGTCAACCACACGCTGGGGCTGCTCAACACGCGGCTGGCATTGATCGGCCCGTATGTCGCGCTGGGGCTGCCGTTCGCGGTGCTGATCTTGCGCGGCTTTTTCGAGGGTCTGCCGAAAGAAATCGAGGAGGCCGCGATTGTCGATGGCGCGTCTCGTTTTACCATCTACTGGCGCATCCTCTTGCCGCTTACCCGACCAGCATTGGCAACCGTCGGCGTGTTTATCGGCCTCGCGTCCTGGAATGATTTCCTGCTGCCAATGCTGTTCCTGACGAAAAATGAACTCGCCACTTTGCCCACTGGTCTGCTGATTTTCCAGTTTGACAATATCGTCCGGCAAGAGCATCGTTTTGCGCTGATCGTGATGATGATGCTGCCTGTCGTAGCCGTGTTCCTGATGCTCCAGCGCCAGTTTATGCTTGGCCTGACGGCGGGCGCGGTCAAGGGGTAGCGGCGGGCGAAAATTAAGCTCTGTTGACATTTAAGATTGATGATGTAATTTCCTGGCATCCTCACCCCAAACCCCTCCCCATCGCAATGGGGAGGGGCTTAAAATCGGTTTGACTCCCCCTCTGCAATGCTTTGGAGATGCGCAGCGGCTGGGGGTGAGCATGAGCAAATGCCAACAGAACTCATTTGTTTGCCCTGGAGAAATTCGTTGATGTAGCCGAAACTTTCTTTTCATAATAAGCACACTTGTGCTAAAATACGAGTTATCGCTTAATAAAATAAGGAACTCGGTCATGAGAAAAGTTATTGTGCTCGAATTTATGACGCTTGATGGTGTTATCCAGGCCGGAGGCGGGCGACAGGAAGATACCAGTGATGGCTTCGCGTATGGCGGGTGGCAAGCTCCCTACTCCGATGATATCGAGGGCGCTGTGATGAATAAGCAGATGAGCCTGCCGTTTGATCTGTTGATCGGGCGCAAGACTTTTGACATCTGGGAACCGTACTGGCCGAAACATGGGGACATATGGCCGGCCATCAATCCCGCCACCAAGTACGTCGCTTCGAATACCAGGACTTCCACCGAATGGGAGCATACTGTGTTCTTAAGCGGAGATGTTGCCGAAAAAGTCAGCAAACTCAAGCAGCAGGAAGGGCCGAATCTGCACGTTTACGGAAGTGCAAATCTCGTTCAGACGCTCATGAAGCATGATTTGGTCGATGAGTTCTGGCTCAAGATTTACCCGCTGACGTTGGGCAGTGGAAAACGGTTGTTTACCGATGGCACAATCCCGGCGGCGTTCAAGGTGACGGAGAGCGTCGTCTCCCCAAATGGCATCATTATCGTGAATTACGAACGTGCAGGCGCGGTGACAACCAGAGATATTGCAGAATAGTCGTGCGGGTCGAGCCTCTGAGAACCCATCTGAATATTCATCCCCTATCTCCCAACCCCTTTCCCCATTGCATGGAGAAAGGGGAGCAAGACAGTCTTAGGATGGGTGAATGAAGCCATCAATGGCTAATTTGGTAGCCTGCAAAGCATCATAAAGCGAATATTCAGACAGGTTCTGAAGGTGAAGTCGATGGATGACCCAAAGCCAAAATTTACTTCAAATGAAGACAAGGAATTAATATGCTTTTTGCGATCCAGAACACCGCTGCCGAGTGGCATTACAGCTCCGGCAAGACTTACGCCGACCCTTTTAACGATGTGCAGCTTGATGTGCTGATGACCTCCCCGGATGGGCGCGAACAGCGTGTTCCGGCATTCTGGGCGGGCGATCACACCTGGCGCGTGCGTTACAGCTCGCCGCAAATTGGCACGCACCGATTTCGCACGGAATGCTCCGACACGACCAATACCAGCCTGCATGGACAGGAAGGGACGCTGGAAGTTTCGCCCTACACAGGCAGCAATGCTTTGCTTCAGCATGGTCGGTTACGAATAGCCGCCGACAAGCGACATCTTGAACATCAGGACGGTACGCCGTTTTTCTGGCTGGGCGATACGTGGTGGATGGGATTCTGCAAAAGGCTGAAATGGCCGCAGGATTTCCGCGAACTGACGGCTGATCGGGTCGCCAAAGGCTTTAGCCTGATTCAGATTGTGGCGGGTTTATACCCGGATATGCCGCCGTTTGATGAGCGCGGCGCGAACGAAGCGGGCTTCCCCTGGGAAACCGATTTCAGCCGCATCAACCCGGCGTATTTCGATCTGGTCGATCTGAAGGTTAATTATCTGGTTGAGGCGGGACTCGTCCCCTGCATGGTCGGATTCTGGGGCTATTTTCTGGATTTCGCCGGGGCGGAAGTGCTGAAAAAGCACTGGAAATATCTGATCGCCCGCTATGGCGCGTATCCTGTCGTCTGGTGTGCGGCGGGTGAGGCGCTGCTGCCGTATTATCAATCCGAGGAATTTGCGCAGCTTCTGGCAACGCCGGATATGAACACCTGGCTGCCTGCCGAGAAACGCGCGGCGTGGTCGGATATGATGCGGATGATAAAGACGACTGACCCCTACCAGCACCCGCTGACGATCCACCCCATCATTCACGGGACGGATCAGGTAGACGATCCGAGTACGATGGATTTTGACTGGCTGCAAACGGGTCACGGCGGCTATCAAAGTCTGGCAAGTACGATTAACACGCTGGAAGATGCGCTGGGACGTGAGCCGAAAATGCCCGTGCTGGTCAGCGAAGTCTGCTATGAAGGCATCCTCGAAGGCAGCCGCGAGGAAGTTCAGCGATTCCTGTTCTGGACGTGTCTGCTTTCCGGCGCGGCGGGGCATACCTATGGCGCGAACGGCATCTGGCAGGTGAACACGCCAGAACAGCCGCATGGGGCATCACCGCACGGGATCGCTTGGGGCAATATCCCCTGGCAGGATGCTTATAAGCTGCCGGGATCGCGACAGATTGGTCTGGCGAAACGTGTTTTTGAGCGCTTTGCCTGGTGGCAGTTTGAGCAGCATCCCGAATGGATTGACCCGCACGAAACGCCCCAAGAACGCCAATTGTCCTACGCGGCGGGGATTCCAGGTCAGGTGCGGCTGATTTATATGCCTGTTGGCGCGGTGCGGATCGACAATAATCAACCTGTTCTGAAGCAGTTGGAGGCCGGGGTTGTTTATCGCGCCTCGTATTTCGACCCCAAGACGGGCAACTCCTATGATCTCGGCACGGTCACAGGCAACGCGCAGGGGGAATTCCAGATACCCAAACCGCCGATTCTTCAGGATTGGGTGATGATTCTGGAAGCGTGAATCTTTAGTAGAGCTAGAGGCAATTGGATATGCCCAATATCAGTGACAATACGCCTCATCAACTAGATGCGCTCAATAACTGGCTGGGCGATGTTTATGGCGAGGGAACAAATTTTGGCACGCTGCTGCTTGACTCAGGCTTCAGTGAGGCGGAAATCGAACAGATCAAACGAGAGCATCTGAGCGAGTTGTTGCAGGCCGTAATCGATCTCATGGCTAGTTACACTGATCTGTCCAGAGAACGAAGTACCATGCTCATGGTACAGCATTATGGCTTGATCGATGGCAAGCCAGTAGCCTTAGAAGAACTTGGACATAGCGCAGGTGTTGCCCGAGAGCGTATTCGCCAATTGGTCACCAAGCGGCTGAACTTGTATCGTGATCCCAAGCGGCAGGCAATATTCCAACAGGATTTCGCTGCCATTGGTCGGCGGTTATTGGGTAACACATGACACGCTCAAAAAGTCCGCTTAAGCTCCAATGGAACGAGAACTATCTGACGATCTCCGGCGATCATCTTTCCGGCAAAGAGATACCAATTCACTACCTGGATGCCTACTGCTGGGATCAATCGACGACTGCTTGTTGCCAGAGGATGCCCTAAAATCTCTTATCTTGGTGCATATGAGGGCGCAAGCCTTGCGCCCCTACAAAATCCGCTGATATTTCTACCTGCGTTTTTGCCTTTCGCTGACCCGCTGACCCGCTGACCTGCTTCCTCGCTAATCCTGCATCACGACCATATTGAACGTCAGCGGGTTGAGGCTGTTGCCAAAGGTCGGCGTGGCGGGTGTACTGGTCTGCCCCCAGACGGAACGGCTGACATTTGCGCCGTACAGCCCGATATTCTGATCGGTGACGCGGGCTTGCAGCTTGCCGATGCCTGCTGTCACCCAATTTGACGCGCCAACATCGACATAACCGAGATAATTTTTCTCGTCGGCGTTGGCGACGGTGAAGGTTTCGCCGTTATTGCTGGGCGTGAAGGCCGTGCTGAAAAAATGGAAGCGCAGCGGGGCGTTGGCTGTACCGCGATCAAAGGCGTTCAACTGTGTTACGACACCGCCTTCGTCGCCGACAGCCAGCGGAATCTGAAAGGCCGACCCGACAGCATCATAGGCACTGTAGGCGCTGCCTGTGGACACGCCGGGGATGGTCACGGCGCTGGTGAGAACGGTACGTCCGACTCGTGTGGACATGGGCAATTTCTCCATATTCAAAATCCAAAATTTAAACGTGAAAACGAAAGAAATATCTTTGCGAATAAGTCAATTTGTGTTTTCCGTAGGGCGCAATAATGAGATCAAAAAATTAACCGGAGTACGGATTTCGTAGGGGTGACCCGGCGGGTCGCCCCATATGCACCAACTTAAGAAAAGAAGGGTATCCTGAAGTGGATACAAAACCAAAGAAAGGAAACCCTTCTCGATGATAACAATAACGGAT
>JALHNB010000070.1:0-4565 GCA_022843745.1 Anaerolineae bacterium
TCGGCGCTGGGCTATCTCACGCCTGCTGAATTTGAGCAGAATTGGCTGGCTCAACAACCAGAACTGATACTATAATAAGCACAGGCTCTTTCCTGTCCAACTTTTTGGGGTCACTACAGTGTTTGAACTACTACGGGAGTTTTAAACATCTCATTCTAATAAGGTCTCTTTTCCTTATTCCTCTAATGGCGTACCTCAAGAATTTTACTTTTGAGATTTTATATCGAGTGCAAAATAGAAACCTGGATGAATATAAAGCGTTGAAGATGGAGCATAGAAATCGGGAAGTGTAATACGGTTTTCGATGTAGCACCAATATATGTGCGAGTTGTTATGGCGTTCAATACCTATGAGGCCAACCGTAAACATGATATAAAACAAATGTGCCAATGTTTGACTTAAGTCATTTTCGCCATATGCCTGTGCCAGTATGTCGTAAATTGGACAACCGGGTTTCAAAGTCTCAAAAACTTTGTCGATTTTGGCATGTTCGTTATCGAAATCCTTAATATTAAACCTTGCGGGCCTACCTCTTAGAAGTTCCGTTACACGCCTTAAGTTCGGATAGTTTACGCGCCATTCATCCTCTAACGCTTCTAATCGATCCTCAGAATAATGCCGTTCCGCAGTAAGTATTGTGGTTTTGTTAAAACTGCCACTTGTACTTAATGTAATTGAACTTATGCACCTATTTATAAAACGAATGACATCTCTTGGAATCAACATAGTGCGCTCTAAAATATAAGTAATTGGCACATGCTCTTTGTTTGTATTGCTGATTAAATCAGTTACTGTTATAGATTCTGGAAATACATCTTCGAATTCTATTTGCTCTGAAGTAAAGTTCTTTTCATGAAGGCGTTCGATTCTACGACGAAGAAAGTTTCGCAATTGAGCTGGTGTCCAATTAAGTTGGTAATACAGGTCTTCATATTTTTCTTTTTGAAACTGTACCCCACTTTGTTCCTGCATATAAGAATATACCCTCTGCAATAAATCCTCTCTCAAGGCAATGATAATTTTTACACTTCCATTCAAACGGTTATTTAATTCTGAAGTTGCAGTAATTAACTCAAATATCAATTTATATCGAATACTGTCTTCGATCCAATCCTCATCTAATTGATCTATTGTAATATAATATGTTTTCTGAAAATCAGTTAAGATATCTTCAGCTAGAAGTTTTATTACGAGTTGAAGTTTACTAATTTGAATATCATTTATTATTCCACGCCCTCTATTGATATACTCTATTTTTTGCTCTTCTATCGATTCTTCCGCCTTTTTATGACCTAGGGCAGATGACGCTTCAACTACAGTTGTGCCACCCTTCAGCCCACCCGACGCTGTATCTTCAAGCTGAGTAGTAAACTTTCGCATGACTTCTTTAATGCGCAGTTCTGTAGTTTCCCAAAACTTCTCTCCCCATTGACGAAGATAATCTACAGCTTCTTGTTTGGCTTTATCACGCCTTAGAATCTCGCTAATGCTTTGAAGAAACTTATCCATCCCTCTTTGACTTGTAATATTGTAGTGTTTTCGGATTATTTCAGTTACGAAAACATGTTTCCAGAGAAGTCTATAAAATGGTCGTAAGCTAATATTTTGTTGTTCAAAAGCTTGTATCGTATTGTTATTCGCAATGTATGATAAGGAAAGACTATGTGGATCAATCGATATTACTTTTTCTCGTTGAACAGTTTTGATCCTTTCAATCAAAGCAGTCTTTCCTGCACCAGTTCTTCCGACAATTATGCACCTATGATCGTCATAGTCGGTTAATATTTCTTCATCGCCTTTTTCCAAAAAACATTGCTCCAAAAGACTGTCTCGTGAAGCTTCCAATGCACCAACATTAGCTTGACTTGAGAACTTAACGTTTTTCTGTTTTTTCTTAGTCATTTCATTCCAATATCTAATTGTTTGTAAGTAGTTAATGAATTATATAGTGAATTTAATATTCGGAAAAGTCTATAGCACAAAATTCATAATTAGTTCATGCAACTATATGAGTTTGACTTCCTACTCAGCCCTAAAACCCCAGTCCTCAGCCCCAAAAGCTAACGACTACCAGCTATCGACTAACCAACCACAAATTTTCGCCCAATCCCATCCCTGTTGTACAATAGAAACCATATCGTACACATCGAATCGGGTTTGCCTAAATGAACTTACCGTTGATCCTCTGGCTGGTCATCATTTCTCTTGCGACGTTGGCGATTCTGCAAGCCATTTATCTGCTGTGGCTGGCTTTCGCGCCTGTGAAAAATCGCTCCCTGCCCCAGCCCGCCAGCCCCTTGATGCCGACCCGTCCGGCGACGCAGCGCACCGGCAAAATGGTCATCGTCAGCGGCCTGAACACCACCACCCGCGAAATTCAGTTTCCCGCCAATCACTTTGGTGTCGGACGCTTCTACAAGCCGGAAGAAAATATCCTCGTCGCCTTTGACGAAAAGAGCATTTCCCGCCGCCACGCCGTTATCGAGGGCGACGACACCACGCTGGAATTTTACCTGATTGATGCCAGCACCTACGGCACGTCAATCCAGAAAGCCGGACAATTTGAGTTGTTGACCCCCGGTCAGCGGGAGCGCGTTTTTAACAACGACATTGTGCGCTTCGGCGATGTCGTCACGGTGCGCTTAATGCTCCCAGGCGGTGCGCGATGAGTATGCTTCTCAAATCCGGCGCGAAGATCAAACATTATCTTTTAGAGGAACGCCTCGGCAGCGGTTCATCCGGCGAAGTCTGGCGCGCGAATGATGGTGCGCAAACTGTCGCCATCAAATTTATGAACGAAGCTCTTCTCGCCAGCAGCGCCGCCGAACGTTATCGCGATCAGATGGAAGCCGAGATCGACGCGCTCTACCGCCTGCGCCATCCAAACATTCCCATGCTCTACGATTACGACCTGCAATTTAAGCGGCCTTTTCTCGTCATGCAGTTCGTCGAGAGTACCACCTATGACCGCCTCATCGCGTCCGGCGAAATTTTGTATATCCCACTTTTGCGCCGCCTGGATGTCCTGCGCCAGATCGCGTCCGCCATCACCGCCACCCACGAAGTCGGCATCATCCACCGCGACATCAAGCCGTCCAATATCACCACTGGCGAGACTCCCTACTTGCTCGATTTCAGTATCGCCAGCGACAGTGACGACCTCACCGCGCAGCCCAATGTCGGCACCGCCATCTACATGCCGCCCCTCGAAAGCCAGTTGGACGAATTGAGCGACAATTACAGTTTCGCCGTCGTCACCTATGAGATGCTTTTTGGCCGACACCCGATTTTCACGCCCGAAAATGTAGGCCGAACGGTCATCACCACCCGCCGCATGACCCAGCTTCGCCTGAAAAATAACCGTTGGCGCATCCCCAGCCAGCTTCCCGAAGAGGAACTCCCCACCGACCTGCGCGGCGCGAGTCTCGATAAATTAGACAAAATTTTTGAGAGTGCTTTTGAACGCCGCTGCACCGATCTCACCCAGTTCGTCAACGATCTGCGCGAAGCCATCCTCTCGCCAGCGAATCTGCCGCATCTGATGAAGGGTGTCGTCATGCCGATCATGTCCGAACCTATCAAGGATCAGGCAACCAATCTTGAGGTGCGCCCCTTTTACAGGAATTTTGACCGCGTGACTCTCGCCGCCGTGTTCCTCAGCCTGCTCACGCTGGTGATCTGGTTCGTGCTGTTCGGCATCCAGACACGGGGATAGATTTTGCGATATGGTTTGTAGGGCGCACGACACTGATACCTCCACACGATAGCGTGGTAATGTACCCCCCTTACGACCTGCATTTTGCTCCCCTCTCCATGAGCTTGCGAAATGGGGAGGGGCTGGGGGCTTTCAGGGGTAGGTTTTTTGTTTTTGGCATCATTTCCGCACCTCAAAGCCTCTGTCTTTCTCCCCTCGCCCCTTGTGGGAGAGGGGCTGGGGGTGAGGGGTTGCATGAAATACCTACCCTTGAAAGGGGGCTGGGGGAGAGGTAAAACACCCATGCCTGACGACTAATCCATCCACCTCAACCACCCGCCGCTTGCATCCTGTCCCCAAACTCCGTACCATTAATGGAAACGCAAATGTTAAATGGGTGAACAACCATGACCAGCGGTGAAATTTACGTCCGAATCAGCCAGATGCGCGAGGTTTCCTCGACCATCAATCGCAGCGGGTCGCGCGTGACCGAAAGCATCGAATCCGTCGAGCGAGAAATTCGCGCCCTCAGTGCGGATCGTTTCATGAGCGTCGGCGCGGAAGTCTTTCGCGCGGAGTTTTACCGCCTGACTCCCAAGCTCAAGGAAGCGTTCGAAATGCTGACCGATTTTCAGGATAAGCTGACCGCCGCCGCCGATGACATCGAGGCCGCAACTCGCTCCATCCAATCCTGACGACAATTTCAACGCTGACGATCCGCATCTGTAGGGGCGCACGGCGGTGCGCCCTGCTGAACCCGACATCAATTGTAGGGGCGCAATACATTGCGCCCTTTGAAACGAAATCACTTCGCCCTCCTCGCAACACCGCATTTCTCCCCTCTCCATGAGCTTGCGAAATGGGGAGGGGT
>JALHNB010000070.1:4575-31495 GCA_022843745.1 Anaerolineae bacterium
CCCCAAACCCCTATACACCCCCCACCCCTGGTGGGTGCTTTTGGGGGGGGGGGGGGGGGGGGCACACCACAACTCAAGGCCAAAACCATGTCCGACCTGATAAAAGTACCCTACAGCGAATTATTCCAGCGAGCCGCCCGTATCCGCCACGAGGCCGATACCATCCGCGCCGAAATCCAGACGCTCAAGACCAACGTCGAGAGCATCCAGTGGATCGGCAGACGTGCGGATCGTTTCTTCACCCTCTGGAACGACACCCTGCCCGAAATGGAACAGTGGGTGGCGATTCTCGAAGGCTTCGCTGGTGAACTCGAAGACCAGGCCCGCCGGATGCAGCTCGCCGACGAAGCATTCTAAACAATCGAATGCGCTATAATCATGTGCATGTCCGTAGGGGCGAGGCATATCTCGCCCTCTCGTCACACCATCACGTATTGTTGGGGCGCAAAGTTTGCGTCCAGAGATTAAGAGGATTCTCTAAATGGTCATCCAACTAACCGACGAACAGCAAAAATATATTGAGTGGCTGGCAAAAGAACGTGGCTATGACAATCCCGCCGATTACGTGATGGCACTGATTGATGCCGACGACTACACCGACGATCCCGAAGAAGAAGCCATCGACCTGGAGGAACAATTTCGCGAGGCATGGCACGATGCCATGACTGGACAAGTCATTCCTGCTGATGAAGCCCTCGCTGAATTACGTGCGCGTCGCGAAAAACAAACCCATGACGAACACGAAGGTTGATTTCGCGAAACGCTTCAACAGGGATTTGGGTCGTCTCGAACGGAAGTATCCACACGTTGCAGACGAAGTAGAAAGTTTGGTTGCAAGGCTCAAGGAAAATGACCGCCCAGGTGATAAA
Organism: Anaerolineae bacterium; assembly: GCA_022843745.1. Lineage (GTDB taxonomy): Bacteria > Chloroflexota > Anaerolineae > Aggregatilineales > Phototrophicaceae > JALHNB01. Next base: position 5,445 of record JALHNB010000070.1, read on the forward strand.
ATCCCCGGTGTGGGCTACGATGTGTATAAAGTCCGTTTGGGCAATCCGTCGGCTGGACGCGGCAAACGGGGCGGCTTTCGAGTGGTCTATTACATTCGCCGGAAAGATTCGGTTCTCCTGCTAACCCTCTACACCAAAACCCAACGTGAGGATATTCCGCCCGAACAAATCCGGCGCATCATCGAGGAGTACGATGCTCGTTAACGGTTGTTAACCAAATAAGGCTTCGCTGAGATGGTCATCCAACTAACCGATGAGCAGCAAAAATATATTGTGGGAATGGCAAAAGCGCACGGCTACGATAACCCTGCCCGTTACCTGATGGCACTGGTCGGATTTCGAACTCAAAGAGAAATATTAAACGAAATCCGGCTAACCGACGAGCAGCAAAAATCTTTCGATGAAATGGCAAAAGAACGCGGTTATGATACAACTGCTGATTATGTACTCGCCTTAGTTAAGGACTGTGAGCATATTGATGATCTCAAAGAAGAGGATCAATCATTAATCGATAAAAAGATGCGAGCTGAATGCGTAAAGGACATCGAAAAGAAGTATCTTAATCTTGGAATTTGGGAACTAGCCGCTGAAACACAATATAAGCCGATATATGAGTTTCAAAAATTACGCGAATTCTTTGAGGCTTGGGAAGACCTTCTATATTATTACAAAGGTCATCCTGACGGTGTAATTGATGCCCTTACAGTCTTTATATATCTGGAATTTACGGAAAACCTTTACAAAATCGCTAACAATCAGAATCTAGACAAGCATATTCGAGAACGAGCCGATGGTTTGAAAGCAAAGGTCAAAACGCTTATGGACGAAATATTGGATGAGGCTACTAACAGCGCTGATAATTTCCCTGAATATATTTAGCCCTGATTCATATCGTCTATACAAGTTCAATAGGAAATTTAGGATGAATACCCTGGAACTAGATCAACTGATCGCCCAAGCTATGTCTCTATCATCACTAGACAAAGTGCGTTTGATGGAAAAATTGGCGACAGCCCTTGAACATGAACTCGCCCAAAAATCAGATTGGCACACTTTTCTGCGAGAAACCTACGGCATTCTTGCAGATGATCCTATCGAACGCCCACCACAGGGAGATTATGAGGAACGTGAGCCGCTTGAATGAGATATTTATTGGATACAAACACGTGCGTCCGCTATTTAAATGGTCGCTCTCAAGCCGTTTTTGATCGCCTGGATAAAATGTCTGATGATGAAGTAGTGGTATGTTCGGTTGTGAAAGCCGAGCTTTTCTTTGGGGCGATGCAAAGTCACAACCCCGCCAAAACACTTGCGGGGCAACAAACATTTTTATCGCGATTCGTGTCATTGCCGTTTGATGATACGGCAGCAGAGCATTATGGGCGTATTCGTGCCTATCTTGCAAAACAAGGAACACCCATTGGCCCCAATGATTTGCTGATTGCAGCAATCGCCCTGGCAAATGGATTAATCGTCGTGACACACAATACACGCGAATTTGGGCGCGTCACTGGCCTACAAATCGAGGATTGGGAAATCCCCTAGAAATATTACGATGCCTCCCGACGACCAATCCATCCACCTCAACCGCCCACCGCGCTTGCAGCTTCCACAGCTTCCGCTGGAAACGATTGATATTCCCGCGCCGCCCAAGCTGCCCGCGCCGCCCGCTGCCGCCTGGTTCATCACCGTCATCCCAATTTTGGGCATCGGTGTACTGGCGCTGTTCTATATTTTCCGCGCCTTCGACAACCCGACCAATTTTCTCTCGGCCCTACCGTTATTATTTCTCGCGCTGTTTTCCATCGGCGGCGCGTTATTCGCCCAACGCTGGCGGCGGCTGGATTACGAGCAAAAGCGTCTCGAAACCATGCTTGAATACCAGCGCACACTCGACAAAAAGCGCGTCCGTCTGCAAGCTGCCTCCGATGCGCAAATCGCCCTGCTCGAAGCGCGATTCCCATCGCCGGAAAACACGCTCACCCTCGCCCTTTCCCGTCAGCCGCCCCTCTGGGAGCGCCGCCCCGACGACTCCGATTTCGCGACCTTTCGCATCGGTCTGGGACGCATCCCCTCAGCCATACCTGTGACCGCGCCCAACGCCGATCTCGACACGCCTGAACTTGAACGCGCCCTCACGCTCTCGGAAACCTATCGTTTTCTGAACGATGCGCCTGTCATTTGCGCCTTACCGGAAATTTTTTCAGTCGCTTTTTGCGGCCCACGCAGCCAGATGATGAAAACCCTCCGCGCCGCCCTCTGCCGACTCGCCACCGACCACGCGCCCCAGGATTTGCATATTCACGTCATCGCCTCGCGCGATAGCGAATGGCGCTGGCTGGAATGGCTGCCCCACACCAGCCAGAGTCATCGCGGCGGATCGGCGGATTTGCTGGCCTTCACGCCCGACGACCAGCATAAACTCCTGACCAATCTCAGCCAGGTGATTGACGAGCGCAAACAGCATCGCGATGTCGCCCGAACACCGCATGTTCTGCTCATCATCGACGGCACACACCTTGCCGAAAGCGAAGCCGTCTACCGGACACTTTTGCGCGAAGGCGGTACACTCGGTGCATCCGTCATCTGTGTCGTCAACAGCCTCGACAATGTTCCCGGCGACTGCCGCGCGGTGGTCGAAATTGCGGATAATGGTCGTTTCCGCTTGGGTCAGATCGAAGGCAGCATCGCCGATTCGCTCTCGCTGCAAGAGGCCGAGCATATCGCCCGCGCCTTAGCATCCGTCGTCATCCGCGAAGCCGATGGCGGCGGACGCATTCCCCGCCACGTCGATTTTCTCGATCTCTACAACGTCAGCCGCGTCGAGGAACTGCGCCAGCGCATTATCGCCAATTGGAGTAAACCTGTTGGTCAACTCCCCTACCCCGCGCTCATCGGGCGCGAAAGCCTGACCGCCGCGACGGAAATCTGGCTGGACGAGGATCATCACGGCCCGCACGGAGTCCTCGCGGGAACAACCGGCTCCGGCAAGAGCGAACTTTTGCAAACCCTCGTCTGCTCACTGGTGATCGAACACGACCCGCGCCTCCTGAATCTACTCCTGATCGACTTCAAAGGCGGCAGCACATTCAACGTTTTCGCCGACCTGCCCCACACTGTCGGCATGATTACCAATCTCGATGGCCTGCTCGTGGAACGCGCCCTGGAAGCCCTCAAAGCCGAGACGCAATATCGCCAGCAGTTCCTCAAAAAGATGAACGTCCGCGACATCATGCAGTATCACCGCTTTTATAACCGCGACGATCAGCCTTTGCCGCACCTGTTTATCATTGTCGATGAGTTCGCACAGTTGGCGAAAGAAATGCCCGATTTTATGCGCGAATTGGTGCGCACCGCCCAGGTTGGGCGCAGCCTCGGCCTCCATCTGCTGTTGGGGACGCAAAGCCCGATGGAAGTCGTCACCGAGGAAATGAACGCCAATTTGCAGATGCGTATCTGCCTCCGTGTGCAAAATATCGAGGCCAGCCGCGCCATGCTTCGCCGCCCCGATGCCGCCTATCTCCCCGCCGGATGGCCGGGACGCGGCTATTTGCAGGTCGGCGAACGCAGCAAGCAGTTCCAGACCGCCTATGTAGGTGGTGATTACGTCCGCACACACGGTGACGAGCCGCAAATCACGCTCGAACTCATCACCGACAACGGCATCGTCATCGACCTCATGGCGGACAGCCGCCGCGCTTCGCCCATTTCGCACGACGAACTCTACACCACCGCCCGCGCCATTGTCGAAACCGTCATTTCCTGCGCCCGCGAAATCCCGCCCATGCCACCCCTGTTATTGCCACCGCTGGAAGACCGCATGACTCTCGCGCCCGCGCTGGACAAATTCGCGGTTGGCGGTTGGCACGAAGGCGAATGGCTGCCTCCCGGACGCGACCATTTCCGCAGGCCGATCAAGCTTGGCAGCGCACCGATTGGCCTTGTCGATAACGTTTATGACCGCACCCAGTACCCGCTATGGGTACACTTGAACGCCAATGACCGCGAAGTTTCCGGCCACCTGCTCGTGATCGGCGGCCCCGGCAGCGGCAAAACGACCCTGTTGCGAACCCTCGCCCTTAGCGAATCGCTTTTTCACCCGCCGGATCGCCTGAATCTCTATTTTTTGAGCTTCACCGGAGGCGGACTCAACGACCTCGGCGACCTGCCTCATGCCGAAAGCGTCGTGCATGGCAGCGAAACCGAGCGCGTCCGCCGCTTATTCCGCCGCCTGATTCAAATTTTGAACGCCCGTCAACGTGGCACACCAGCCGAGCCAACCATCATCCTGTTCATCGACCAGTACGAGCAGTTCCGCGACACCTTTTACGAACTGCACATGGCGGATTTTGAACGCCTCGTCAACGAAGGCCGCGCCGTTGGCATCTATCTGGTCATCACCGCCAGCGGAATGGCTGCGATTCCGGAGCGTCTGCGTTCGCTCATCCCGCAGCGCATCGCCCTTCGCGTCGGCGCAGCTTCCGATTATTTGCTGACCGTAGGTGCGGTACGTCTGGAAAGTCCACTGCCCAAAGGTCGCGGCTTTATCACCCATTCGCCACCCGTCATGTGCCACATCAGCCTGCCCGCCCTGGACGACCACGCCGATACCGACGCGCAAATTCTGGAATCCATGCGCGAGTTAATTCACGCCATGCGCGAAAGCCACGCCCAGAACCCCGCCCCGATCCGTGAACTTCCCGCCCGCATCCCGCTTAATTCTTTACCCTTGCCACGCTCTGATGGCGCTGACAAACAGGCAAACATCAGACCGGATGCCGCACAACTCCCCTCTCCACGAAGTGGGGAGGGGCTGGGGGTGGGGATGAGAAAAGGGCTGGGGGAGGGGTTCACCAACGTCATCACCCCTCTAGGTCGCTATGACGACGACGGACTGAATATTTTTAGCCTCGATTGGCGCGAATCCGGCCCACATTTTGTCATCACTGGCCCGCCGCGCTCCGGCAAAACCAACCTGCTCCACGCCGCCGTTCTCTCTGCCGCGCAGCAGTTTTCACCGGACGAACTGCGCTTCTTGCTGGTCGATTTCAACGCCCGCAGCCTGAGCGCCCTCGCCCCACTCAAACACGTCATCGCCCGCGTCACCACCCCCGCCGAACTCGACTCCCAACTCGCCCATTTACAGGCAGAATTAGCCTATTCACACTCAAGAAAGTCATCAGATACTTCATCTTTTCTCCCCCTCTCCAAAGCATTGGAGAGGGGGTCGGGGGGTGAGGTTGATGCTAGAGGGCTAAGGGCTGAGGTTCGCACCATCCTCATCATCGACGACTACGACCTGTTCGCTGAGTCGCTGCCCACGCAAACCCTGCGCGACCTCCGCGACTGCGCCCGTCTGGATATGCACGTCTGGGCGGCAGGCTATCTCGAACGCCCCGTCGATCCGCTGATTAAACTGCTGCTGCTCAAGCGTTCCGGCTTCGCGCTGGTCGCCAAAGACAGCCTGCTCAATCTCAATGTCCGCATCGCCAGCCTGCCCAACGAGCCGATGCCCGAAGGCCGCGCCTACTACGCCCAGCACAGCACCGTCCAGGTCATCCAGACCGCGCTGGTCGAAAATCCGCCGCTGATGGTCAACCGCATCAACGCGCAAATCTGGCCGGATGCTCCCTACGCCCGCTGGCTCTCTGACCAATCCGCCGCGCCGCCGCCATCATCGCCGGAAATCGACTCCCCTCCCCGACGCGACTCCCTCGACATCGACACCGCCGGCCTGATCGAAGACATGCTCGGCAAGCCGCCAGAAGATAAAGATTTGAAGTAGATAATTTCAAATTTTATACAGCAATTCAATATTGATTAATTAGAACACAAGAACTAAAATAACCTTTATCAATTAAGGGTTTCTATTATGATTTCAGATAGGCTAAAACTATTTGATGATGTTGAACGCACCTACTTAGGGCCATCCAAACGTAGCGAAGCTCAATGGGAATATCTTAATCGGACTGCGCGTCCAGAATTTCAATATATTCGTGAACTACTGCAAAGTTGGTTCAACGAATTCAATGCCTCGCCAGACAAGCGAAAAGCCTTGTGTAAGACTTTTCGCTCTCTCAAAGATGATGAGCATCTCAGTGCTTTTTTCGAGTTATATCTCTATCAACTCTTCAAAAATCAAAATTTCGAGATTGAAGTTGAGCCTGAATGGGAGCAGGGAAAACCTGATTTTCTGCTCACTTCCAGTGATGGCAAAAAGATTCTGCTAGAAGCAACAGCAACTTATCCCGATAGGGAATTTGGTGAAGCAAAGAAATTAGAGGAAATGGTGTTAGATCACCTGGACGAATTTCTAGATTCACCTGATTTCTTTATGCACATCAAAATAGTGGATTCGCCTAAAAATCCTCCCCCTTATGCTCAGATAAGGCGTTACCTCCAAAAACAATTAAAAGACCTTAACTATGATAGAGTTATGCAAGATGCTAACGAGAACAAAGATTCAGGATTAAAGAGGTTTCCTTCGATACTTTGGAAACATGACACTTGGAGTATCGAGTTCGAGATTATTCCCAAAAAGGGAGAAGCACGTGGCAAAGCTGGTGTCCGACCTCTTGGTTTAATGTCATATGGTGTTGAATGGATAGATAGTGCTTCAGGAATCAAATCTTCTATCGATAAAAAAAACGCACATTATGGCGAACTTGATATTCCATATATTCTAGCTCTGAATGTTCTCGACACTTTTGCTGATGAAGATGATGTGACTGATGCACTTTTCGGACAACAGACTCTAACTCTTAGCCCTGAAACCGACGAAGTTTTTAATTCCCGCCAATCAAACGGTGCTTGGTTCGGTCCAAATGGTTATCAAAAAAAGCGAATGAGTGGAATTTATGTCTTCAAACAACTACGCCCCATGACCATGCACATAATAAAAGACCCTGTGATCTGGCATCATCCATATGCAAATAACCCTTTAGAACCTGATTTAATTAACGTTAGCCAAAAAATCCCGAATAATTTAAAAGGTGTTTACGAGCTACGAGAAGGAATGCATCCAAAAGAGCTACTGCGGTTAGACGAAACAAGAATGTCAAAGTAATCTCGGTCTAATGAGTCTTCCTCAATCTGGAAACACCCAAGCCACTCTAAAATTTCATCAGTCCCCTTCAGGGGGCTTTCTTAACCTAGCCAGATGGCTTTAGCCTCTGGCGTTTACCGACACTTACTGTGTCGTTACTGGCGCTTACCCCTCCCCTGCAACAGAATCAAAAAAGGCGCGAGATCTTCCGACCCCGCGCCTCTCCACTACCTCTTAATTTCGCTAAAACTTACTTCACCGCCAAGCGCTCGATCAAGGCCTGCAAGTCCGCAGCGGCCTGCTCAACCGAGGACTGACCATACGCGACGGCCTGACCGATCAGCTCAAGCTCGTTCACGAATTCCTGGTCGTTCGGCAGGTTCGGCCCTTGCGGAACGGTGCGATCCGCGACGACCTCGTAGATGTGGTAAACCGCCGCGTCAATCGGGGTGGACACGTCAGCGATTGCCGCACGGACAACGGGCGAAGAAGGCACGCCACGATTGGTTTGGAGGATCGCGCCTGCTTCCGGGCTGGTCACGAAGAAGTTGACGAACAGTGCTGCCGCTTCCTTGTTTTCGCTATCCTTGTTGATCCCCAGATATTGGCTCATCTGGATCGCGTATGAAGGTTCGCCGCCTGTCGGGAGCGTCGTAATGCCGAGTTCGTCGGTCATCGCCGCCTGATAAGCTGCCACCTGATTGCTCCATACCAGAGCGATAGCCGCGTCACCCGCCACCAGCGCCGAGCTATCCGGGCCGTCTTCGGTGTAGGTATAGGTCGTGTCCGCGTCCGGGATTAGCCCGTCAGCGCGCATATCCGCCCACATCTGAATCCACGCCTGTGCGGACTCAACGGTTGCATACGATGTGCCGCCGTCGTCCAGAGTCCAGATCGGCGTACCCTGCTGCGTGTAGAAATAGCTCAGGTAATTCGCCTGATTCATGCTGTTGTCCACGAACGGCGCGACACCCTCCGGCAGCTTCGCCTTCAGTTCTGTACCATAGGCAATCAGTTCTTCCCAGGACAGGTTATCCGCCGGGAGTTCGACTCCTGCTGCTTCGATAACCGTCTTATTGTAGACCAGCACGGGCGTGTTCGTACCCAGGCTGATCGCATAGATGTTGCCGTCAGCCGCCGTCGCCGGGATCAGCGCATTCTGGTCAAACAGTTCCGGCGTGTCGATCAAAAGCTGCTTGCCGAGATAATCATTCAGCGGCTCAAGATACTGTTGATAATCCGGCCAGTTGCCGCCGAACTGGATAATATCGGGGGCATCATTCGCCGCGAGTTGGGTGTCGATAATCTGGAAATGGTCAGGCGTACCACCATTCGGCTCACCCGCGACGGTGATGTCGGGATACGCAGCTTCAAAAAGCTCGATAACGGCTAGCGTTCTGGCGGCGCGGTCATCATTCCCCCACCACCCCATGCGCAGTTCAGCAGGCCCGCCCGTGTATTCCGGCAGCGTGGACTCCGTCTGCGCGACGGTCAACTGCGTAAACATCATCAGCATCAGCGCCAGTAGTGCCATCAGCGTAATTGTGCGATTTTTTCTCATCTTAGAATGCTCCTGTTTATGTATTTATGTAATAGTTCATAATTTCAACGGATAAACCCGAAAATTTTCCATCGCTCATCATTTCATATTTATTCTCCCCTGTTACTCCTGGTATTTTGTAGGGGCGCACGGCTGTGCGCCCTGTAGAGCATCATCATATTTTGACCCCCATCTCTGTGTTCTCTGTGTCTGAGCGAAGCCTCCCTGTGGGACTGTGGTTCATATTTTTCCAGTCCCTTCGGTATGTCCCCCAACACACTACCCCTTGATCCCCGTCGTCGAGATGCCCTGCACAAAATATTTTTGCAGGGCGAAGAACAGGATAAAGGCGGGAACGATAGACAGCGTGGACATCGCCAGCGCACCGCCCCAGTTGGATACCGCCCCTGCGTCGCCGACGAACGTGCGCAGCGCTCTCGATACCGTAAAAGTATCCGGGCTGGTCAGATACAGCAGGTGGTTGAAAAAGTCGTCCCACGTCCACAGGAACGTGAACAGCGCCGTCGTCACCAGCGCTGGGCCAGAAAGCGGGATGATGATCCGCAGGAATACGCCGATCTTTCCGCATCCGTCGATGATCGCCGCCTCCTCCATTTCTTTCGGCAGGCTGCGCATGAACTGCACCAGCAGGAACACGAAAAATGCGTCCGTCGCCAGGAATTTCGGCACGAGTATCGGCAGGTACGAACCCACCCACCCAAACGTGTTAAACAGGATATAGCGCGGCACAAGTGTGACATGACCCGGCAGCATCAGCGTTGCCATCATCGCCGCGAACCAGAGTGTCTTGCCTGCGAACTTGAGCCGTGAGAACGCATACGCCGCCATCGAGCAGGATATGACGTTTCCGACGATAGCGACGACGCACATCATGAGCGAATTCGCGAAGAAACTCCCAAATGTCGTCCCTGCGTAGCCTTTCCACCCGGTGATGTAGTTGTCAATCGTCACGGCTTTCGGTATAAGCCCCGGATCGCTGAAGATCATATTGTTAGGCTTGAACGAGCTAACGATCATCCAGACGACTGGGTAGATCATCACCAGCCCCAGCGCGATGATGAACACATGTGTGAAACTATGGCGTAAAATCGTATTGGCTCTCATGCTATTACCTTAAAATCTGTTTGTGTATTCATTTCTGCATCGCCACAGAAAACCTGTATTGACTCCCCCTCTCTCGCTTGCGGAGAGGGGGCTGGGGGGTGAGGTTTGGGTTGGTTTTCACCTTATTCTCCGACCCCATACGACACCCATCGCTTCGACGAGACGAACACAATCGCCGTGATGCTCCCGATGATGAGCAGCAGCACCCACGCCATAGCCGATGCGTAGCCCATCTCGTGGTATGTCCATCCCTGAATATAAAGGTGCAGGGTATAGAACAGCGTGGAATTGAGTACGCCTCCCTTGCCGCCGCCGATGATATACGCCTGAGTGAACGCCTGAAATGCGCCGATGATCTGGATCACCAGATTGAACAGAATAACGGGTGAGAGCAAAGGGATGGTGATGGAGAAGAACTGCCGCAGCTTGCTCGCGCCGTCCACACTCGCTGCCTCATAATATTCCTGTGGAATCTGCTTCAGCCCCGCGAGAAAAATAATCATCGACGAGCCGAACTGCCACACCGTCAGCAAAATAAGCGTCCACAGCGCCGTGTTGGGGTTGGTGATCCAGCCGGGAAGATCGGTAAAGCCAAGCGCACCCAGAAAGCCGTTTATCAGGCCGTCTTTCTCAAACAGCTTCCGCCACAGCACCGCGATAGCGACTGAGCCGCCCAGCAGCGTGGGAATATAGTAGACCGAGCGATAGAACGGTACGCCTCGAAGTTTCTGGTTCAGCAGCATCGCTATCGCCAGCGCGAAAATCAGCTTCAGCGGCACAGACACAAACACATACGTCAGCGTCACGGACAGCGACTTCATATAATACGGGTCTACACGCATCACCTCGCCCGTCGAAGCCGTGATCTCGGACAGCCCGAACACCGACCCGAACATCTTTTGATAATTCCCAAACCCGATCCATTGTGTCTCGTCCGGCTTCGTGAAGTCATAATCCGTAAAACTCAGCCCCAGCGAGTAGATCATTGGGTAAAGCGTAAGGACGAGGAAGCCCACCAGCCAGGGGGCGAGAAATAAATAAGCGACAACATTGCGCCTGAAAATTTTGACGACACCTGACAATAAACTTTCTTTAGCCGCGTTTTGTTGGCCTTCATAGGTTTTTAGTGAGGCCGCGCGCTGGCTGTTATTACTCATTTGAGCCTCCCGACAATTTTAGAAGTCACTTGAATATTCATTTTTTGCCTGAGTGTCTATCCATAAATTCTGTTTGTAGGGGCGCAATAATGTGTTTTAACTATTAAATATGGAGAACGCGCCAACGTTTTCGTAGGGGCACGACGACCAACGGAAGTGCCTGTGGCATGTATCGTGCCCTCTTAAATCGGTATCCGTCTTAATTTGTTAATTTGCATTATCGCGCCCGAAATACGATTTCTCGACTAGGTACTTCGCCTATCCCCTTCCTGTTTCCCCTCTATCGCTTGCGGAGAGACGGACCTTTCAGGGATAGGTATTTTGTTTTTAACGTCGATTCCTCATCCCAAAGCCCTTGTTTTTCTCCCCTCGCCCTGAGGGAGAGGGGCTGGGGGTGAGGGTTGCATTGAAATATCTACCCCTGAAAGGTCGGGGGTGAGGTTAGCTCCCATCATTCCACCTGTTTTGGGGATGGCCCAGTCGATTCGCGGACAACCAGTTCTAAGCCTGTGGTTGTCACTTGCTGGGGAAGATCAGGTTCAGCGAAACGCTTGAGGAGCAGCCGAACCGCATCAATACCGCTTTCTTTCGCTTTTCCGGAAACAGTCGTCAGGCGCGGCAAGGTGTAGCTGGAAAATGGAATATCGTCGAAACTGGCAACGGACAGGTCGCCGGGAATTGTCAAGCCCAGGTCGGTTGCGGCACGCATCGCGGCAATCGCCAGCATGTCGTTGATAACCAGCAGCGCCGTCGGGCGATCCGGGCGATTGAGCAGGTCATAAGCCGCCTGATAAGCGTCTTCCAGTTCTTCGCCACAGTGCGCCTCAAAGCGATTGTTCTCGGACAACCCGGCTTTCTCCAGCACCTCGCGATAAACAAGCAAGCGGTCAAATCCCTGCACTTCCCGGTTAACACCGTAAACAAACCCGATGCGCCGATGCCCCAGCGCCAGAAGATGCTCCATGAGCGCATAGGTTCCGCTGTTATAAGAGTGAAAAACATGGTCAAACTCGGCCTTTGATGCCGTAATTTCGACCACAGGCCTACCCGCCTTCCGCAGATAATCCGCCAGTCTCGGCATCAGATATTTCGCCGCCGCCAGCAGGATGAAGCCATCTACAGGCTGTCGCCTCAATTGGCGGATCGTGCTGGCTTCCTGTTGTAAATCCAGGGGATGATGCGACAGGTACAGGCTGTAACCCGCTTCTTCTAGCCCATCAGAAATGCCCGATAGGATTTGCCAGAAAAACGGATTCTGAATCGCGGGGATGATGACACCGACGATATTGGTATGCCCAAGCCGCAGCGATTGCGCCCGCGCATCCGGCTCATAGCCAAGCTCGGCAATGGCCTTTAATACGCGCTGCCGGGTTTCGTCGGAAATCGGAATTTTGAGTTCGGTCTGGTCGTTGAGCACATAGGACACGGTGGAGCGAGACACCCCTGCCCGATGCGCGACATCTTTTTGAGTCGGTCTTTTCATAAATCAGAAATTTTTTGTTATCTATTGTTTCGTGTCAATTGACACGTGTGAATAGAAGTGTATCGTCAGTTTCGCCGCCCGTCAAGTGGGCTGCGGGGGCGAATTTAGCAGAGGTAACTGCCTCCCCCACTTAAGATGTTTCTAACAGCAAATACGAATTTTGTAGAGGCGCAATACATTGCGTCCAGGCGTTCCCACCCCAAATCCCTCACCAGCGGATCACGTTTGTAGGGGCATGGCGTGCCATGCCCAATTGGGATCGCAATCACCGCACTGTAGGGGCGCAAGGCTTGCGCCCTCCCCTCCCCAACCGTCACCTTCCTCTATATACACGCGACTCAGGGATTTCTCTGAGCTTGCTGTTTTAGACATTCGCGCTCAAAATGCTAATGAGAAATCAAAAGGGCGAAAAAATGGAAACACCTGCGAAAGACGAAAACAAACGGGGTCGGCTGCTGTCTATATGGCTCATTACCAATGTGCTGCTCAATATCGTGATTGCCTACCTCTTCGCCTCGACACTCCTCGGCAGCAGCGAAACCTCCGGCGCTCCCTTGAATGCGAACGATCAGTGGGCAGGGCTTGTCCTGGCGGTTACATCCATTATCAGCATTGCCGCGATCCTGGGTATCTGGCGCTGGCGAAAAATCGGGCTTTATATTTTCGTCGCGATGGCGCTCCCCGCCTTCATCGCCTACCTCGCGCTGAATACGCGCATCCTTACGGCGATTTTCCCGCTGACAAGCGCTACGCTCATGTGGACGTTAATCAAGCCCAAGTGGGAATATTTTTATTAAGCGTCTATACGTAAATCTCGTTGCCTTCAAGTCCCTCTCCATGAGCCTGCGAAATGGGGAGGGATTTAGGGAGGGGTTGGGGTGAGGATTTACAGATCGCACCTAAGTCGCTCCCTCATACCCCCTCTCCGGCTGATACGCCCGAAAATAATCAATCGTAAATGTCTTCGGATACGGCGCACCGGGATCATAATCGCCTGTCCACACGCCCTCAAACGGAAGCTCGTAAATGCCGAGCATGAATTGCATCGGGTAATTGGGCGATTGGTGAATTGTCCTGATTTTTTGATTGTCCACATAAAAATCCAGATGGGTCGGTGTCCATTCCAGCCCATAAATATGAAACTGCGCCGTGTCGATCTCGAACGCATCCTCATAAAATTCATCCGTGAGACTCGGATCAGCCCAGGGATGAACGCCATATCGAATCGACGACGACGTTGAGCCTGTCTTTACGCCCGCCAGCTCAAACATCGCGATTTCGCCCGACTTTTCTGGCGAATCTTCATAGCCGATCATCCACAGCGCGGCGAGATTGGCACTCGTTCTCAGTCCCTTTGCCCGAATTTCAAAATACCCATACTGCGGCGTGTACGTGCGGATATTTGTCTGCGCCTCGCGAACGACACACGCGCTTTTGAAGGCGTGCTGCCCAATTTTGCTCCCAACCGCGCCGCAAAATTCACCCGTCTGGATCGACGAACACCGCACCTCGCCGTCAAACTCTGGACACCAGGGCGACTGATCCTTCTCGATTTTCAAAACGAGGTTGCCGTTTTCAAAATGATGACGCGGCGCGGTCTTCGCTCTCGAACTCCAATGCGGCAGATAATACGGAAACCACTTCGCCGTGTTGATCTCCAACCCATCAAACTCATCATGAAATTCCAGCCGATAGCCTGTTTTTTCCAACGGATTCGTCGGGAAATCTCCTGGCGATGGTTTATCGGTCATAACAACCTCCATGTACTCAATAGAGTGAGACTCAGTGTAATATCGAACTAATCAAGAAGAGCAATAAAATGAATCAATTTACAGCAATCAAAAACTGGATCAAACGTCACAAACCCGCGTTAGTCATTGCTTTAATACTGATCGTTGTTGGCATTTCATGGGTTATCCCACCGCAGCAAGTCTTCTTTCCGCTGCAACGCCGCCTTCAGGAAATTTGGATAATCTTTCTTGGCATCGCTGCAATACCGTTCTGGCTTGCGACGTTAGATGCACTTTTACTGGCTGTTATCATAATCCTGATTATTAGCCTTGCTTTCGGCTTTCTTATTCAGGCGGCATTCTGGTCAAAGGGAGGGTTTCGGAAAGTCGTCGTGTTGAGCCTTCTAATTTTTAACGGCCTCACTGGATTTCCCCAATTGTGGCTCGGATTTGGTGGCGGCGTTCTGGAAAACGGCCCGACTTTAGAATGTGAACAAATCAACTCAAGTGGCGAAGGCACACGTATTCTGAGCTATATTCAGAGATATTCTGAAGGCAGTACCAGCCATTTCTTTTTCTTATCAACCAGCAGCGGCGGAAAAACTTGGAACCAATTAGGTTCTGCATCATATAGCGCTGGTATATCAAGTTGTAACCAAGAACATAGCTACGGCAACACCAATTTCAACTATTCCACTTGCCTACCAGAACCCGAAGCGCGTCCGGCTTGGCTCTGTTTCAAATGATGTCTGTCAGCCAACCTAATTAACTACTTAGCGCCGACTATTATTATCAGTCCCCTTCAGGGGGCTTTCTTAACCTAGCCGTATGGCTTTAGCCTACGGCGTGAACTTTACCTGAAATGCTAACAAGCTAAGACGCTGACTGGCTGACTAGCTCTCCCTGCGCCTGCCCCTCACCCCTCCGTCTGCCACGGAAAATACAGATACCGAATATTCGGCCCGCTGATTTCCGTCGTCACGTCCGATAGCCGCACCGGATTCGCGTGAAAATTATCGGTAATCCACACATCGCCGCGTGTATCCACCCGTTCGACATACATCAGATGCCCATGCACATCATCCGCAAAACTGTGTTCGCCCGCCATCACGATCACCGACCCCGGCAGCGGCGTATCCCCCGTGCTGATCCCGTACTGCGGTATTTTCGCCGCCTCATCAATCCACAGCTTCGCGTCGCGTGTGATCCCGTCCGGCACGTTCATGCGTGTGGCGATATATTGCACACAGCCCTCGGTATTTGCTTTCACCCACTCTGGCGTATGCCCACTCTGCATCTCACGAATCAAATCCAGATCAGCCCCCGGCGCAGGAGCGACTCGCACCAACCGCGTCTGCAAATCGTTCATGTCCAGCCGAATCTGCGCGATGGTATTTTGCGTCTGGATCACCTCGTCGTCAGCCTTTTTAATTTCGTCTTCCAGCGCTTTCACACGCGGCATATTGTCCGGCTTGGCGGTCTGGTCAAAACTGATGACGCGGTTGCGCAGCGCCAATAAATCCTCGCTGGCCTGCTGCCGAGTCGTCAACAACGTCGTCAGCCGCGATTCGTTTTGCGAAAGTGCCGTCTGCTGCTGCAAAAGTCGATCATACAGCGGGCGATTCGCCATCGAAATCCACTCGCCGATCATCAGCGGCACACCCGGCGCTAAACTCCCCTCCACCGGAATCGAAATCACGCGGCGCTTCTTGGCTTCGAGCATCATTCTCAGCGGATTGAATCGCATTCCGTCGGGATGCAGCGCCGCCTGCTCGATGTCTCCCGCCGCCTGTTCGAGATTGTTGCCAAACGTCGCCAGCGCCCCTGCCCACTCGATCATCACGCCCCGCTGCCGTTCATACAGCGCTTCAAGTTGAAGGATTCCCGCGCTGTGCAGCCCCAACGCGAATAATTCGCTCATGACGCGCTCGACTTCTTCCACCGATGCCGCGATTCTCACGCTCGACTGGCGAATCTCCTCCGCCGTCCACCGCATTTCATCTAATTTAATCTCAATCTCTGCCACGTTGCGTCTCTTTGCGCCCTTGCGTTATGGATTATCAAACAACCTGACTCATCTGCATGGTATTTGCTCCCCTCTCTCGCTTGCGGAGAGGGGCTGGGGGTGAGGTTGCATGTCACCACACTATTCCGCAAATACCCGAAAACCCGCCTGCCATATTCGTAGGGGCGCAAGACTTGCGCCCTTGCATTTTCTCCCCTTTCTCCATGCAATGGGGAAAGGGGTCGGGGGATAGGGGATAAATTTCACCCCAACACAATCCGTATCCCCTCAAACGCGACTTCCGCATCCTCGCTCGGCGGATTCACCAGCAGCGCGTCCGCCGATGTCACCGTCGGAATCTCAAAAATCACCCACCCCGTCGTCGTTCGCCCCAGCGCAATCGGCTCTAAAACCAACTCGTTGATGATCTGCACATCGTCTCTGGCATCAATATATTCGCCGTTGCTCAATTCCAGCCGCAGACGAGCTTCCGGCGGTTGGTTACACACTCCGCCGCGACATTCAAAAACGATCTTCAGCGCATAGAATCGCGCCCCCGGCACAGGCATGACAAGCGTTTGATCTTCTCGCCGGATTACCCGCGCCGATTCGTCCTCAATCGCCGACACCTGCAAAATCCCGCGTGGATAACGCGCCGTATAGCTGTCCGCCACCAATACGCGGCTGCGATCCGGCAGCGATACCACCGTCGGCGCGATTGTCACCGTCGGCGTGGGAATCTCCACAGGCGTTTGCCCGACTCCCAGACTCACCAGAATCAAAATGCCGATAACCAGTACGCCGACCAGCCCGATCAAACGCCGTGTCGTCGGGTCAAAACTCCGCGCCCGCCGCACCGCCTCGATTTTTTGAGCATATTCGGCTTCCACACGCAGCGTATCCTGCGCGAGCTGCCCATATGTGCTGTCAGATCGACCCGCCAGCACTTGCAAGCGCTGCATCCGCGCCTCTCGATCAGACTGCGCCTGCGCCTCTAGCCACATCACCATCGAATCGTCGTCGTGTTCCTGGCGATATTCATGAATCAGCCGCAGCGTTTCCGCCCGTTCGCCTTTAAACAGCGCAATCTGCGCCTGCACCAGCTTCAAATCCACAACACAACCTCTCATTGTCCGTATACCTTATTATAAACTTTTCCATATGCCTCTGCATTTTAATATTGATGCAGCCCGATCACATTTTCGCTAGGAGTAACCCTCTGGATATTACGGCAAGTTGTGAGGGTAACTAACCTCATTGTGAATATTCTCGGTGTTAACGCCCATTGGCATCAACCTAGGCAGATTTTCTTAATCTTTAATCTGCCTTAATCGAAAATCCTCCAGGCTGATGATATAATTCGTTATACTTCACTGATGCTTCCACTGGAGAGAATTTGAGATGTCGTTTGTCGTTGAATGGGATAATGATGAGCATACCGTTATTCGGACAGTTTATGGAGATTCCTTTGCCTGGCAAGATGCTTTTGCGGCTCAGCATGAAGTCAACAAGATGATGGACACAACCGCGTCTGAGGTCTGTTCGATTCTCGATCTCAGTCAGGTGAAGAGACTCCCTCCCGATGCGATACGCAATATCCGAAATCTGATTGCTCAGGCGCACCCACGCACGGATTACACGATCCTGGTGGGTATGAATCCTTTCGTCAGAACAATGGAGAACACGGTAGGAAAAGTTTTTAGAGCAGTTGTCGGTCAAAAGCAAAGCCGGTCAATCTTTGCCAAAGACCTGGAAGATGCGCGTAACCAACTTCAGCAGTTACGCCAGTCCCAGCCACATGCGTGATAAACGCAAAACTGCGAAACGTCCTCCTGGGAGCGTGCGCCATAAACCTCAGGTTAAGGCTTCAAGCTCGAAGGTACGCGGTTTCTGTAGGGGCGCAGCGTGCTGCGCCCCCTTGAACCGATCCCCGTACAAACACCCTATCGAGTGTATAATCACCGCATGACTTTGAAGGTGCATAGTGCGGTGAACATCGTACCACAGGAAAGGCAAAACCCATGTATGGCTTAATCGGAAAAATGACAGCACACCCCGGCCAGCGCGAGTCGTTGACGAACGCTTTGCTGAAATCTGCCAACGACCTGCGCGACATGGAAGGCTGCTACCTCTACGTCATCAGCAACGCCACAGACGACGCTGACACCATCTGGATCACCGAAGCGTGGCGCAGCAAAGAGGATCATGATGCTTCGCTGCAACGCGAAGATGTCCGCGCCGTCATCACCGCCGCCCGCCCCCTCATCGCCGCAATGGAAGGCTTCGAAATCGCGCCCCTCGGCGGCGTAGGTATTCCTGAATAATAATTTGTAAGCGAAATGATTGAGTAAAAAACCTTTGCTGACTACTGCTGCTTTCCCCAGCCTCGTTTACGGGGCTTTCTGCCACTAGCCGGATGCTTCGAGCATCTGGCGGTGCGCCGCCAACCATACTTACGAACTGCGCTCTGAGGCGATAAACGCATCGAGCCGATCAAAAGTCTCGACAATCGCTTGCCTTCTTTCCGGCTTAAAATCAGCAGGATTTACGCTCTTATCGGCATCAAATGCCTGCAAATAATCGCGCCGCCAACGTTGCGCCATTTCTGCATCCACTCGGTATGATACGTATTTTTCGCATAGGGTGGTATAGATGTCGATTGCAGGCATCACCAGATATTCGCCATATCTCGCAAGGAAATTTTCTGGCTTATCCTTAAATGAAAAACCCGCCTCGATTTGATCGACTAGACTTTTAGCTACGATGTCGAGATACTCCCGCGCATCATCACTATCGAAATTCCCCGGCCCCCATGTTCCCATATTATTTCCCTTTTCCCCCGCGCCACTGCGTTGCGCTTTTGCATTCCGCCTTTAATTCACCACATCTCGGTAGATACCCGCCAGCCGCCCCCCCTGCACCGCCGCGTTGTATTCCGCCTCGACATGCGCCCGGCCCGCCGCCAGCATCCCCGCCCACGCACCCGGATTCGCTGCCAGCCAGCGCAAATGCGTCGCCAACCCCTCGACATCGCGCTCCCCGGCTAACAAGCCATGCTTCACAATTTGCGGGATGTCGCAATGTGTCGTGCTGACCACCATCATGCCGCTGGCCGTCATGTCGATCAGCGCCACCGGAGCGCCGCCCTCGGTATCGCCCGTGCTGGCCGTCACGCTCGGCGAAAGAAACACATGATTTGCATACGCCTCATCCATCAGGCGCGTATACGGCACATACCCCGGCATCTTAACCTTAAGCTGATATTTCTCAATAACATTTAAAATTTTCACTTTTTCCACCCGGCTGTCGTCACTATCCGCCGCGTCCCCGATCAGCGTGATCTCTAGCGGAATCTCGTCCTTGACCCGCGCCAATGCTTCCAGCGCATACGGAAACCCCTTCTTTTCCTGAAACGATGCCGCCATCAGCACCCGTAGCGGCTCACCTGGCCTCCACTCACGCGGACGAAATTCAATTTTTGCTGCCGTTGGCGAACGTCCTATATCGCCACCAACACCGACATTTCTCCCCCTCTCTGCTTGCGGAGAGGGGGCTGGGGGGTGAGGTTGCGTGGGGAGGGGGCTGGGGGGAGGGGTTGAATAATTCGCCACCATCACCTTTTCCACATCCACGCCAAGATGCTGCACCTGCACCTTTTCCGCCGGACACCCCAGTTTGACGATTTCCGCCGCCATAAACGTCCCCTCGCACAACACACGATCAACCGACGCGAACAAGTCGGCATATCGTTCCCGCCAACGCGCGTCCTGCTGCGGCAGATAATTTACGTCGCGCCCATAAAATGTGACGATATGTTTTAAACCCAATTTTTTCGCGACGGGCATGTTCTCCCAACCGATATTCCCGAAATGCGAGTGCAAAATATCGGCTTGAATTTCCCGCGCCTGCTGTTCGAGAAATTGTGCATATGTCCGCACCCCCGCCAGCCGCAGCGCCTTCTGTGTGTATTGCAGCCACGTCGGACTCGCGGTGATCAGCACGTGAATATTCGGCACGCCAAATTGATCGAGATTCGCCGTCTTGCTGCACACCACATGCGACTCAATTTCGTCCGGCAAAAAACGCACCTGGTTATACAGCCAGGTGAGCGTCTGCCCCAACCATTGGGGAATACTATGAATCACTTTTACCGTCACTGTCATCAATCATTCCTGTATTTAGCCCTTACCTTTAGGCCACTAATGGCAAATGGTAGTCCACCCCACGAAAACCGTCAATTGGCGAACCCATCCGCATTTGGATACCCTCCCCACTCAAGAGTCACCATAAACCTGAAATGTCCGTCATTTTTCATCCAAAATCGGCGAAAAAATTTACTTTTTTAGGCTGGCTTTAGGGTATTCTTTTACAATATTCACAGCAGCTGCCACATCATGAGGGAGATTATTTAAAAAAATGCTCAAAAAACGATTATTTTTGTTATGCCTGGTCCTGGCATTGGTGGGGTCAAACGCCCTCGCCCAGTCCAGCGCGGCACCCATCCTCACCACCGATCTTCAGGCCATCACGGTTGACGAGGGCCAAACCGCCAGTAACAGCGGCGCGGTCAGCGATCCTGACGGCGACACCGTAACCTTAACAACATCAATTGGTGCGGTCACGCTCAACTCGGATGGCTCGTGGGCATGGGCGTTCGCCACTGCCGACGGCCCGGCGGATAGCCAGCGGGTCAGCATCACCGCTGCCGATAGTGACGGTAACACCAGCACCATCGCCTTCGAACTCACCGTCAACAACGTCGCGCCCACCGCCACCTTCGGCAGCGCGACCACTGGTGAAACAACCGCACTCAGCTTCACCAACTCCACCGACCCCGCCGAAACCGACTTCCTCTATTCATACGACTGCCAGAACGACGGCACGTTTGAACTTTCCGAAAGCACATCGGCTAATTTCTACTGCCCAACCGGGTCGGATGTGCGCGGACGTATTGCCGATAAGGACGGCGGCTTCAACGACTTTACCTCAGCCGTCATCAGCCCGCTGATCTCGACTCAACTGGTCGTCAACGAGATCGACTACGACCAGGACAGCACCGATACCGCTGAATTTGTCGAAATCAAGAACGTCAGCGGCGGCACGATCAACCTCGGCGCATACACCGTCCAATTTGGCAACGGCTCCAACAGCACCGCTTACCTCACCATCGCGCTCCCAGCGGTGAACCTCGCCGCAGGCGATTATTTCGTCATCTGCGCCAACACTGCCACCGTCGCTAACTGCGATCTCGATTCGTCACCCGATACCAATTTCATCCAGAACGGCGCACCCGATGCCGTCGCCATTTTCCAGGGAACGACGCTCATCGACACCGTCAGCTATGAAGGCGATACAGGCGGCGGTTTCACCGAAGGCTCTGGCGTGGGTCTGGACGACAACCCGGCCATTTTCCAGGCGGGACTTTCACGCTTCCCGGATGGTGTTGATACCGATGTCAACAACGTCGATCTGAGCTTCCGCTGCATTACCCCTGGCGCGACTAATTCCGCCAACAACGCCAATTGCGATGCCCCCACTGGCCCTGTCCTGGTCATCAACGAGATCGACTACGACCAGGACGGCACGGATGCCACCGAATTTATCGAAATTAAAAACAACGGCGCAGCCATCAATCTCGATGCGTTTATCGTCCGCTTTATCAACGGCTCCAACGGCTCGACCTATTCCACCGTTGATCTGCCGGATGTCGAACTCGCGGCAGGAGCTTATTACGTCATCTGCGGCAACGCCAATGTGACTCCCAACTGCGATTTCGACTCGCCGACGGACACCAACCTCATTCAGAATGGCGCTCCCGATGCCATCGCTATCGTCGAGGGTACAACCATCATCGACACGGTAAGCTATGAGGGCGACACCCCCGGCGGCTATACTGAAGGCACTGGCGTGGGTCTGGAAGATGTGCCGGAACTCAACGAAATCGGCATCTCCCGCTTCCCCGACGGCGTGGATACCAACGTCAATAATGTCGATCTCAGTTCGCGCTGCATCACCCCCGGTGCACCGAACACCGCCAATAACGAAAACTGCGACACGCCATCAACGCCTGTTTTGGTCATCAACGAGATTGATTACGACCAGGACGGCACGGATGCTGCTGAATTTGTCGAGATTAAAAATAACGGCGCTCCGGTTGATCTGAATCCCTACACCGTCCAGTTCATCAACGGTAATGCGGGCGGAGCAGTGGTCTACGCGACCATCGACCTCCCGGCAGTTGTCCTCGCGGCAGGCGATTATTTCGTCATCTGCGCCAACGCTGCCACCGTCGCCAACTGCGATCTGGACTCGACACCCGATACCAACTTCATCCAGAACGGCGCGCCCGATGCCGTCGCCCTCATGCTGGATACGACCATCATCGATACCGTCAGCTATGAAGGTGACACCACAGGCTACACCGAAGGTTCTGGCGTCGGTCTGGTAGATGATGGCACAGGCACACAGATCGGAATCTCGCGCTTCCCGGATAATCTTGACACCGAAATCAATAACGTCGATTTCAGCCTGCGCTGCATCACCCCCGGCACGCCCAATACCGCCGATGTTTCCGGCTGCGGTGTACCTCCAGTAGCCGTTCGCATCCGTGAAATTCAAGGCGCTGAGCAGATTCCGCCGCTGCTCGGTCAGGGCGTGACCAACGTCCCCGGCATCGTCACCGGACTCAAGAGCAACGGCTTCTTCCTGCAAGACCCTGAGCCGGATGCCGACATC
Organism: Anaerolineae bacterium; assembly: GCA_022843745.1. GTDB lineage: Bacteria > Chloroflexota > Anaerolineae > Aggregatilineales > Phototrophicaceae > JALHNB01. Next base: position 28,265 of record JALHNB010000070.1, read on the forward strand.
GCCACTTCCGAAGGCATTTTCGTCTTCACCAACAGCGCCCCCACCGTCGCACTCGGCGACTCGATTACCGTCAACGGCAATGTCACCGAATATTTCCGTCTGACGCAGATTTCCGCGCCGACCATCACGGTTGTTTCAACGGGTAACGCCCTCCCCGCGCCCATTGTTCTCGGCATCGGAGGCCGCGTCCCGCCCAACACCATCATCGACGACGACGGCAACACCACCTATGACCCCACCACCGACGGCCTCGACTTCTGGGAAAGTCTGGAAGGGATGCGCGTTCAGGTCAATAATGCCCGCGTCGTCGCCGCCACCAACAACTTTGGCGAATTTGTCGTCGTCGCCGACAACGGTGTCGATGCTGGCACATTCACCCCACGCGGCGGTCTTGCGATCCAGCCGACCGACTTCAACCCTGAGCGAATCATGGTGGACGACGGCGCACTGCCCTCCCCGGCGCTCAACACAGGCGCAAGCATCACCTCGCCCATCGTCGGCCCGCTGGATTTCACGTTCGATAATTCCAAGATCGTCTTCACTGAGGTTTTCTCCTTCGACCCCGGCACGCTGACTCCGGAAATCGTCCCTGTCGCTGCCAATCTTGACCAACTCAGCATCGCCTCGTTCAATGTCGAAAATCTCGACCCCAACGACCCCGATGCCAAGTTCGCACAGCTTGCGGGCATCGTCGTCAACAATCTCAAATCGCCCGACATCCTCGGCTTGCAGGAAGTTCAGGACAATAACGGTGCGACCAACGACGGCACAGTCGATGCCAGCGCCACCTATGCCGAACTGATCGCGGCCATCCAAACCGCAGGCGGCCCATTGTATGCCTATCGCGACATCGCCCCGACAAATGGTGCGGACGGCGGTGAACCCGGCGGCAACATCCGTGTGGCCTTCCTCTATCGCCTGGATCGCGTCTTCTTCGTGGATCGTCCCGGCGGCACAGCGACCAACAGCACCACCCCTGCCCTCGGCCCGTCCGGTGTTGAACTCAGCTTCAGCCCTGGTCGCATCGACCCGACCAACGCGGCATTCTCCGCCAGTCGCAAGCCGACAGTGGGCGAATTCATCTTCAATGGTCACAAACTCATCGTCGTCGTCAATCACTTCAATTCAAAAGGTGGCGACGATGCGCTCTTTGGTGAGGTTCAGCCTCCAGTGCTGTCATCGGAAGTTCAGCGCAACCAGCAGGCGCAGGTCGTCAACAACTTCGTGGACAGCGTTCTCGCGCTCGACCCTGCCGCCAATGTCGTCGTCTTTGGCGATCTGAACGACTTCCCCTTCTCGAACCCGCTTCAGATCGTTTCCGGCGGCGTTCTCACCAACCTGACGGCGACTCTGCCCCCCAATGAGCAATATACCTACGTCTTTGATGGCAATTCGCAGGCGCTGGATAACTTCCTCGTTTCCAGCAATCTCGCCAGCCAGGTTGCCAGCTTCGACATCGTTCATGTCAATGTCGAATTTACGGCTTCAGCCCGCGCCGCCGACCATGACCCGTCAATGGCGATTCTCAATCTGCCGCGTCCCAATAACCCGCCTGTCGCGGTAGACGACCCGTTCACCATCGACCAGGACACCTCACTCAACTTCACTGCGGCGCAGCTTCTCGCCAACGACACCGATGCCGATAGTGACCCACTCAGCATCACGGGCGCGATCACGTTCGACGTAGGCGCAGTCGTCGATAATGGCAGCGGCAACTACACCTTTACGCCACCTGCTGGCTTCACAGGCATCGCAACGGGTACTTACACTGTCAGCGATGGCGAAGATACCGACACAGGTTCGATCATCGTCACCGTTGAGCTGGTCCCCAATAACTCACCTGTCGCTGTGGACGATCCCTTCACCATCAATCAGGACACATTCCTGACCTTCAGTGCGGCGGAAATTCTCGCCAACGACACCGATGCGGACAGCGATGTGCTGACGATGGCGGGTAATATCACCTTCGACGTAGGCGCAGTCGTGGATAACGGCGACGGCACGTTCACTTTCACACCACCCGCTGGTTTCACAGGCATCGCGACAGGCACGTACACCATCAGCGATGGCGAAGATACCGACACGGGTGCGATCATCGTCACCGTTGAGCTTGTCCCTAATAACCCGCCTGTCGCGGTAGACGATCCGTTCACCATCGACCAGGACACATCGCTCAACTTCAGCATCCCGCAAATCCTTGCCAACGATACCGATGCCGATAGTGACCCTCTCAACCTCGTAGGTGACATCACTTTCGACGTGGGCGCAATCGTCAACAATGGCAATGGCACGTTCACCTTTACCCCGCCCGCTGGCTTCACAGGCATCGCGACGGGTACATACACCGTCAGCGATGGTGAGGACACCGACACGGGTTCGATCATCGTCACCGTTGAGCCTGTCGTTGTCGGCAATAACGCGCCCGTCGCGGTGGACGATCCCTTCACCATCGACCAGGACACGTCTCTGAACTTCAGCGCGGCACAGATTCTTTCCAACGATACCGACGCCGATAGTGACCCACTCAGTATCACGGGTGACATCACTTTCGATATTGGCGCAGTTGTGAATAACGGCAGCGGTAACTACACTTTCACACCACCCGCTGGCTTCACAGGCATCGCGACGGGCACATACACCGTCACCGATGGTCAGGCCACCGATACAGGTGCGATCATCGTCACCGTTGAGCCTGTCGTTATCGGCAATCAACCGCCCGTCGCTGTAGACGACCTGTTCAACATCGGGCAGGATACGTCGCTCACATTGTCGCTTGCCACGATCCTCGGCAACGACTCCGATCCCGACGGCGATACCATCACGCCCACCAGCGGCGTGGTCTTCGATGTCGGTTCGACGGTCAACAACGGCGACGGCTCTGGCACGTTCATACCGCCCTCCGGCTTCGTCGGCATCGCCACCGCGACCTACACCATCAGCGATGGTAACGGCGGTTCAGACAGCGCCCAGGTCATTGTCACCGTCATCGCGAATAATCCACCTGTCGCTGTGGACGACGCTTTCTCGATCAATCAGGACACATCGCTGGCATTGACGCTGCCGATGATCCTCGCTAACGACTCCGATCCCGACGGCGATGCCATCGCGACCATCAGCACTGTCGTCTTCGATGTCGGTTTGTCGGACAATAACGGCGATGGCTCTGGCACGTTCACACCGCCATCTGGCTTTGTCGGCATCGCCACCGCCAGCTACACCATCAGCGATGGT
>JALHNB010000071.1 GCA_022843745.1 Anaerolineae bacterium
GGAGTTCAGGAATCGGTCAGGCCATCGCGATCCGCTTCGGGGCGGAAGGCGCAAACGTCGCGATCAATTATCGCAAAGGGCTGGAAGAAGCGCAGTACACCGAAAAAGTCATTCGGGACGAGGCAGCGCACAGCACAGTAAAGCCCAAAACGATGCTGGTGCAGGCCGATGTCTCAAAAGAAGAAGATGTACAGCGCATGTTTCAGGAAGTTTTCGCCACGCTCGGCGGGATCGACATTCTCATCAACAACGCCGGATTTCAAACTCCCGGTGAATCGCATGAGATCAGCGTGGACAGTTTTGACCGCGTGATCGGCACGAATTTGCGCGGTGCGTTCATGTGTGCGCAACTGGCGATCAAACATTTTCTTGATGCGAAGAAACCGGGCAATATTATTAATGTATCCAGCGTCCATCAGGTCATCCCCAAGCCGCGCTTTCTCAGCTATGCCGTCAGCAAAGGTGGAATGCAAAATCTGACGACGACCCTGGCGCTTGAATACGCCGGGAACGGGATTCGCGTCAACGGGATCGGGCCGGGAGCGACGATCACACCGATCAACCGTGCCTGGGTGGATGACCCAGAGAAAAAAGCGCAGGTCGAGAGCCATATTCCGCTGGGACGCGCCGCCGAAGCCAGTGAAATCGGTTCAGCAGCCGCTTTCCTCGCCTCGGACGAAGCCGCTTATATCACCGGGCAAACGCTTTTTGTCGATGGCGGCCTCACGCTCTATCCCGAATTCCGCGTGGCATGGTCATCAGAGTAATTTTTAACTGTTACTCAGACGTACTCTCAATAGCAGATCATGCAGAGCAGGTTTTCCCGTTGGCTCATCCGGTAAGGTGCTGGCTTGCTGGGCTTCTTCCAATAAACGAGTCAATCGCGTGTATTCCTGCTCATGAAACTCAAAATCCGCGTCACCCAGCTTTGACTTTTCTGGCCCGGATAGTTTTAGCGCGACCAACTCATCAATATACGAAAGTTTGAATCGTTCATTTAATCGCACCAGATTGGCTTCTATCTCTCCTGTCTGCATCAGATGAATACCTGTCAGCAAAACACGGTAAACATAAAGGAGAGGCTTCACGCGGCGAGGCTGCCCTTTATCAAATAATCGCCACTGCGTCTTGGAAAAACCTAGATAGTGGTGGGCATGATGGTGTGTGATACATTGACGCGCAATATGTTTGAGTTCGGCGTGTTCTGGGGTTGTATGAATAATCAGCGGCGAATAAAGTTGTTCCAGAACATAGCCATTGCGCTTCAGGAGCATCAGGAAAAACTTCTTGACATCATGCGTTACAAGATCAAGTTCGAGGCTGCCACACAGTTCAGAAATTTCAATCGTTTCCTGTGGCAATTCCAGTCCAATGACATCGCTGACAGGCAGAACGTGAACACCTCTCAAATCATAATCGGAATCCGGTGATGGAAAGCCATAGAGATGCGCCCCACTAATGGTCACAAATATCAGCGGATAAGGTTGAGCCGCTGCTACTGCCAGCAATTCATCGTTAATCATGATCCCACCTTACTTCGACGCGCTTTCACCAGATAGTCGTTGGCGCGTTCATAATCAGGACGCTCAGGCAGCTTTGATGCAAGCAGCGCTTCATCAAATTCTTTATGAAGTTCCACCCGCCAAGCATTGACCTCATCCCAGGGCATCTCTTCTCGTCGGATTGATAGCAGGTTAGCGCGATGTTCTTCTACTTGTACCGGGATATATCCCTCGCGCAGCGCTGTGATGCCAGAGAGCAGTAAGCGAATCAAGTGCATGGCGTGTTTCGGTTTGATCTTGCCACTATTCTGAAGGTCACGCTGCATTTTCTTGAACTGCGACATCACATAGCCATTGTAAGTCTGATAGATAAGCTTTGATAAAAACATTTCACGCTGTTCGATCAATTCCTGAGCAAGCGGCGATAAATATTCGATTAACGGCGTGTAGAGACATTCGAGAATGTTGGGATTTGCCTTTAACGCCAACGTGATAAATTTTTGCATCTCCCAGTAACATTCCTGTGTCGCGTCATTTTCGATTTGATCCAGAACGCCAAAGAGCGACCAATGAAGTTCCGCAGGCGGCAAATAGATACCGCGCAAATCGGTATCCGAAGCGGCATCATCCAATCCATAAGCGCGTGAACCGACCACACAGCGATAGATAATGTATTGGTTCATATCCGCTGATTCATCTGTCGGTTGTGTAGGGTCGGTGAAGTGCTTGCGTGTGGTAAATTCCTCACGCTTGAGCGCAACCTCAGTGCCATCCATAAAGCGAACACGATAAGCATGGGTACCGTCTACTGGCACTCTGGCAATGATCCCGACAACACCCTGTGCAAATAAGATATCGCCATTGTTGCTTTTAATATCCACCTGGCTGACAACCTGCGTACCAAGCGGGATGATAAAGGGAGGTTTGTGTTCCCGCACCTGTAAAACCCTCATCTATTTTGGATAACAATAAAAAAAGGCGAGTCGCCTCGCCTTCTGGACTCGTGAACTCTAAAATTTATCGACTCTGGTAGAGAAACCAGAACCCAAACATATAGATCGCGCCAAGCACTGCCGCGATAATTGCTGGGCCGCGCGACTTGGGAGCTTTCGTCATGCCCGCGACCAGCGCTGGAAAGATGAAAATGCCCGCGTGGATGACGTAGGAGCCAAATTCACGACGTGTAAACGGGGCATCAGCCGCCAGCGTCAGCTTCGCCAGAATAATCAGCAAGAGCGTGGATGCCATAATCAGCGTTGCCGAAAGCTGCTTATCGGACTGCATCAGCATGGTAATTAACGAGAGAAAGAAAATGATGTAGAGGGTAATGCTAAAGATAACATCCGTACCACTGCCGGGGCCAAGCAGTCTCGGAATATCGCTTAATTCAATATTCATGATGTGATGCTCCTGAAGATAAATGCAGAGTAATGAGTTAAGGTGTTGATGCGCTATATCAATTATAGATCGACATTTGCCATTTCGCTTAAAATTTATCCGGCTGTGAGCAGGGGTGCCAGGGCTGCCCGCAAGTCCATACCATCGACATAGCGAATCGCGTGCATTCCAACGGCCTGCGCTCCAGCGACATTGGCAGGCATATCGTCGATAAAAATCGTCTCGGCTGGCGCACGACCTAACGCAGCTAAAATCGCCTCATACGCCGCAGCATTGGGCTTCATCACGCCGATAGAGCCGGAAATTATCAGGGGATCAAATAAATCGACGATCCCAAGCACACGTAGCTTATCCGACAGCGCTGGGCTATCATTGCTCAGGAGCGCGACGGAATATCCATCGGTACGTAACTCACGAATATAGGCGATCAAATCGTCATCGAGGCGATCCGCGCTGAAATAATCCTGCGCAAGTTGCGCGACATCGGCTTTGCTCAAATTCAACTGCTGCGCGACATCCGACCAGTAATCCTCAACCGACATTTCGCCTGTCTGCGCTCTACGCCAGGATTCGCTGCCATGAACCACTTTTTCAACGCTGCCATGTGGCAACTTTAAGCGATCATCCCAGGCGTGACGCGGCTGCTGGTTAATCGTTTTCATCAAAACACCGCCAAAATCAAAAATAACTGCCCGTTTCATAGTCTGTGTGTTATGATCTTTCATGAATAGAAATTAAGGTTTCTCAATTGGCGAAACTTATCAACATTTTCCGAAGCTGGTGGGAACGATATGATCTGGCAACACGTCTACTGCCTTTTTATATCTGGCGCGCGATTATGAACTTCAACAACTACGGCACTCGTCAGGCTGCTGCGCTTGCCTATTATACGGTGTTTTCGATCTTTCCTCTAACCCTGCTGGTGGCAACAGCGATCAGTCGCGTCCTGGGGGCTGCCGTCGCGCAGCAGCAAATCGCCAATGCGCTTCAGTTATTTTTACCACCCGAAAGCACATCCGATCTGATGACAAGTATTACCCAGGCGCTTGATCAGAATACACCTTTTGGCTTGATTGCGATTGTGGGCTTGATCTGGTCGGGGTTAGGGTTATTTTCGAATGTCACTTCATCGCTGGATCGTATATTTCACGTTCCAGTCAGCCGGAGTCTGTGGCGGCATCGGCTGGTTGCGGTATTGATGATTTTCATCCTGGTCGTGCTGGTTGCGGCGTCGTTCGTGACCTCTGGTATTCTGGTCTTGATCTCAACCGTATTTTTCCTCAACAACCCCAGCACATGGATCACCGTTGCGACGGTTTTTCTGCCTCTGGGACTCAATATGATTATTTTCGTTTTGCTATTCCGGTTTGTGCCTGCGCGGGTGGTTTATTGGGATGCCGTGTGGCCTGCGGCGATATTTGGCGCGGCAGGCTGGGAGATCGCAAAAGCGGGTTTTCGCTGGTATCTGGAAAACCTCGCCAATTTTCAGGTCGTCTACGGCAGCATCGCAACCGTGATCGTCCTGTTATTTTCTGCCTATCTGCTGGCATCCATATTCATTTTCAGCGCCGAATTGTGTGCGCAGTTAAACGAATGGCTTGATCGCAGGCACGATACAGACGCGCTGCGCCTGCATATTGAGCAAAATATATCTGATTCTTAAAGACGTGCTCTATTTTGCCTGACTTTTTTCAGCTTTTACCGACTCAAGTTCGGCTGGCTGGCGTCCGACAAACTGTGCAGGCATAGCAGTCTGCATCGGCGCTGACGGTTCAGCAGGCTGGTTCACTTCGCTAATGCCGTTACGCACAACACCCAGCGTTTTCATAAGCTGATGTTCGAGCTTGGACAAGACTTCGACAACATATTTGTCCGCCCCATCCACAATCGACTCGGCTTCCTGGCGTGCCTGCTCGACAATATTCGCAGCGCGGTTCTGGGCAGCCTGGACACTGATGTCCTGATCAAGCAGTTGCTCACCCTTCTGGCGTGCCAATTGGACAACACGGGCAGCTTCTTCGTTGGCCTGTGCCAATATCCGATCACGAGTCGCCAGCACACGCGCCGCTTTTTCAATTTCTTCAGGAATTGAAATGCGCATCTGGTCGATGAGTTCGAGCGCACGCTCCTCATCAATCATCGTGAACTTGCTGAACGGCATGTGCCGCCCTTCATCAATCAAATCTTCCAAACGATCAACCAAGTGTTGAATATCCATAATGTCCTCCCTTGAATTAATCCCGGATACTCGTCGTATACCCCGGACTGTTGTGATTAGCATGAAGCTCGGCAAATCGCTCATTCAGCGCCAGAGCCACAAACGGCGGGACCATGCTCGACACATCCCCCCCCAACTCGGCGATTTCGCGGATGGTGCTGGAGCTGATGTGCAAATGCCGTTCATCCGTCATAATTGCTACCGTCTCAACTTCGGGCGCAAGCTTCTTATTGGCTAAACCCATTCTGAATTCTAGCTCAAAATCGGAAAATACGCGCAACCCACGTATAATCGCCATCGCGCCAAGTTCATTTACGAAGTTTACAGCTAAACCCGAAAATGGCGCAACTCGAATATTTTCTATGCCCTTAAAAGCCTCCAGCGCTAACTTCGTCCGTTCGTCTATGTTGAAAAGCAGCTTTTTCTTCGGCATATCGTAGATCGCGACGATGACTTCATCAAAAATTTTGGCAGCGCGTAGGGCAATATCCATATGCCCGTTGTGGATGGGGTCAAATGATCCAGGATAAACTGCACGTCGAATCATAAATGAACTCCAGCAATAAAGATAATGCGCCTAACAATAAAGATAATGCGCCTAATTTTGGTCAATGCTAAACTAGATGCAGCACTTGAGTCAAGCAAACACTAGTCCTAATTTTCCTTGATGGCCGCAAATATCAATTTTGGTAGATGAATTCTACAGACTGAATGAGCCAATGACAACCTATATCGCTGATTTTTCGCGCTGGAAAATTGTACTGATTATATTGTTGATCGTCACAAGCACGGTATTCGGCGTGCAGGATTTGCGGAGCATGGTTGCCAACATTGAAGTCCCCCCGGTCTGGGATTTTCAATTATTCTGGATATATGGTCGGGCTTCTGCGCACGGTTTGAACCCCTATGAGCAAGAAAATCTGATACAGGAGGCGCAACCTTTAGGCACGCTCGACCAGATGATTTCTGAACTCTACTTCTTTTATGCGCCCCAGTCACTTTTTCTGTTCGCGCCACTAGGCTGGTTTGAAGATATTCATGTCGCCTATCTGATCTGGTATATCGTTCATACGATTATTCTGATCGTGGACATCATTTTGCTATGGCGATTATTTCTGGGTAAAGATGCGATCTGGCTTCTCTTTTGTGTAGCATTTGTGCTGAGTTTTTTCCCAACACGCAGCAATATCGTTGTCGGTCAGATTAATTTCCTAATGTTGACGTTTTTGCTGCTATTCTGGGCTGACCGGGAAAAGCCACGTGCAGGATTATGGCTGGCTCTGGGAATCATCACCAAGCCAATTGTGGCAATCGTGCTGCTCTATATCTTGTTTCGGGGACGGTGGAAGGGGCTGGCAGTTTGTGTGATCTCGCTGGCGCTCATTTCGGCAGCAACGATTTTAGTCTATGGATCGGATATGTTTTTCAATTATTTTCTGTCAAATCCCGTTGCCGACAAGATGCCGAACTACCTTTATCTCGAAATCGGCAATCAGTCGCTCCTCGGTGTTGTGCTGCGGGCAGTAAAATTCGACTTCCAGAACGGATCGCCGATTTTCTACTTACCCTATCTTATCCCCACATTCATCCTGACAGCAGTCTCAGGGTGGCTGGTTTTCAGACTGGATGAGTCAAGAAGTGAATTGGCACTCTCAATAGTCATTGTGCTGGCGTTGCTGATTTACCCAAAAGCATTATGGCACTACAGCTTTATTCTCCTCGCGCCGCTGCTTTATATATGGCGAGAACGCCTCTCATTCCCAGGCAAAAACCGGGGCGCAGGGATATTCATCGCGCTTATCTTTCTATTGGTCTATATTGCAAAGGGGAATTTCACATTTGTAGCATTGATCCTGATGTGGGTGGCGTTTGTGTTCATAGCATTTCAAAATCTACGTCACCCACATAAAATCGCTGCGCCTGCTTAACTCACGTCGCTGCGTTCGTCCTTTAGAATCTGAACGCGCTGTGCCAGCAAACGATGCTGTTCGAGTGTTAGATCGGGGTCTTCCTCGTAGATGGTGCGGGCTTCGCGCTGCGCCAGTTCGACCAGTTGAGGCGTGATAAACTCGCCCAATTTCACCAGACTGCGCCCACTCTGGCGTGTACCGAGCAGATCACCTGCCCCACGCAGCTTCCAGTCAATCTCGGCTAAATGAAAACCATCGGTGCTATCTTCCATTGCCTTGAGCCGCTTAATTGAGTCCGGCAGAGCAGCTTCCAGCTTTGCACGTTCGGCAGGGTCTGGTTCTTTTTCCATTTCTGTTAACAGGTTATACGAATCAGATTGTTCGTTATCCAGAACGAGCAAGCAATAAGAAGCGTGCTGCCCCCGCCCTACACGACCACGAAACTGATGAAGCTGCGCCAAACCGAAGCGATTCGCACCTTCGATGACAATCACGCTGGCGTTCGGCACATCAACCCCGACCTCTGCCACCGAGGTCGTCACCAAAAGCTGATAAACACCCTGGCTAAAATCCGCCATGACCTGATCTTTTTCAGATGGTTTCATGCGTCCATGCAGGAGGCCGACTTTATAGCGATAAAAGACTTTTGAGAGCGTTTCGTAGGCTTCCATCGCCGACATGGTATCAATCTTTTCCGACTCTTCGACCAGCGGGTGTACGACAAACGCCTGGCGACCCATCTCAAGCTGTTTCTCTACGCGGTCAAAAATGCGTTCACGCGCTATTGAGGGTAGTATCCGGGTCTGAATGGGGATTCTGCCAGGAGGCATTTCGTCCATGATCGAAAGATCGAGATCGGCATGAAGCGTGAGCGCCAATGTACGCGGGATCGGTGTCGCCGTCATCACCAAAAGATGCGGATTTGTGCCTTTGCCACGCAGCATACCGCGTTGGGCCGTGCCAAAACGATGCTGCTCGTCGATAATCGCCAACGCCAAATCCTTGAGAACCAGACCTTCCTGAATCAACGCCTGCGTACCGACAATCACGTCGATTGAGCCATCAGCAATCCCGGCATAGGCGGCCTGCCGTTCGGACTCGGTGAGTGCGCCTGTCAACAGCACCACGACGGGCTTTTTCTCACCCGGCATCTGTTCAAAGACACGACTCAGGTTGCGAAAATGCTGTTCGGCGAGGATGCTCGTCGGGGCCATGATCGCCCCCTGTTTACCGTTGGCAACAGCCATCGCCAGCGCCGCTATCGCCACAGCCGTCTTGCCAGAGCCGACATCCCCCTGAAGTAGGCGATTCATCGGGATCGTTTTGGCAATATCGCGCCGGACATCATCAATCGCGCGACGCTGCGCCCCGGTCATTTCGTAAGGAAAAACCGTCTGCAAAAATGTCTCCATAAATTCATCGGTGACATTCAGCGACTCAGCAGGCTGCGACTGCCATTCGCGCCGATTACCCAAAATCGCGAGTTGTAGAAGCAGCAGGCTGTCAAACACAATCCGGTTGCGGGCATGAGTCAGATGATCCCAACCCGCCGGGAAATGGATATTCTTGATCGCCCATCCCAGGTCCGCCAATTCAGCGCGATCCAGAGTTGTTGATGGGATGAAATCCGGCAGCCGATCCGCCCAATATTCAACCGCATTTTTCATCAGGCGGCGCAGACCTTGTGCTTTGAGATTCTGCGTTAGTGGGTAAACAGGCACAATACTGAGTTTAACCAGATTCTCCGGGTCGAGATGCTCCCACTGCGGGTTGGTCATCTGGATACGCCCGTTGAACAGGCTGGTCTCGCCATGCAAAACGATCTGATGCCCCGCTTTGATGTCCCTCGAAAGATAATGCTGACCAAAAAACGCGACAGTCATCAGGCCAGAACTGTCATCCAATGTGATTTGAAAATCCTTGCGTCCGCCGCGCCCCACACGCACTTCAGCTTCGCGAACAGTTCCGATCACGACGACAGTCTGTTTGGGCAGCAACCGATTAATGGGCAGCAAGCGTGTATAGTCGTCATAAGCACGTGGGTAAAAACTCACTAAGTCGTTGACAGTATGAACACCTAGTTTAGCGAACAGGCCAGCCATGCGATCCCCAACACCCTTGATGACAGAAACAGGTGCGCGTAAACCCCGCATACTATCGGCGGCTTTTTCTGGATCAATCGGCGCACGAGGTGTGCGTGGTGGACGTGCCAGACGCGGCGGCGGTGGGACATCCAGTTCGCCTGTGGGCTTAAACCCGTTGCCTCGATAAACATTTCCTCGATCTTCTGAAACGTAGCGGTCATCCAGCGGTGATGGCGTACTTTCGTCGTCATCCCGATCTCGAAATCGAGGGCGTTCTGGCCGACCTTTATTAACAGGTCGTTCTGGCGCTTTCGGCCTCCGTTCGCGCGGCGGTGGTTGTGACTGCTGCCGATCCGCCTGTGGTGGCGCGGGCTGCTGTTTTTGGCGGCGTTCCTGTGGTGGCTGCTGCTGTCGCTCCCCTTGTGGCTGCGACTGCTGCTTCTGGCGACGCTCCTGTGGTGGCTGCTGTCGCTCCCCTTGTGGCGCTGATGTTTGCTGCCGATTCGCTTGGGGCGGTGGTTGCGGTGGCGCTGGAGGTGGTGGCGCAGGTGCAGCCTGAAGTTTCGCCAGATACTCCGGCGGCGGTGGAACGCGGCTGGTAATGCGATCCATCATATATTGAATTTTAGTGTTTCGCTCAGAACGGCTTTCAATCTGCTCATAACGCTGGAGCAAATTGACCAGCTCATCAACCAGCAGATGATGCTCAGGCTTGCGAGCCTGGGTGCGGGCATCCTTCACCCAATTCTGGCTAAAAGCCGCGAAACCGCCAATGACAGCCGTGTTATTGCATCCCTGCTCACGTTCGAGCTTGAGAATTTTAACGAGTGTTTCCAGTGCGGATGGCACTTAATTTCTCCACTTCTTATTGACACTCACGAAAGCCAGACATTTTGGGCCGATATGCGTCCCAATCGCCGTTGTAACATTAATCGTCAAGGTGTCTTCAGGCAAGATGTCTGCCAATTGTTCGCGCATCCATTCAACGCCCTCAAGATTATTCGTGTGTAAGAGCGCCAGACGATCCAACGGGGCTTGCTGGCGTATCATCTGAACGAGTTCTTCTTTCGCACGGCTCATCGTGCGTACACGGGCAATCGTTTCGACGACACCATCATTCACCGTGACAATCGGTTTGATTTGCAGGAGCGCTCCAAATCCAGCCGTAGCAAAATTGACACGCCCGCTGCGCCGCAAATTTTCCAGCGAATTAATCAGGGCTGCCAATTTGGCATGTGCGCGGACACGAGCAATCGCTGCGACGACCTGATCGACATCCCCTGTTTCTACGGCGATCTCCGCACCAATCAACACCTGATAGCCCATTGCAATCGACATCGTGCCGCTGTCAATCAATGTCACCCGTTCCGGCGGCAAATTGCCCGCGCCCAGCCGCAGTGCATCGTAGGTCGCGCTCAGTTTCGGCGAAAGCGCCACAATAATCAGATGATCGGCATCTTCAAATGCCTTCTCGATCATCTGCGCAGCGATCCCCGGCGGCGGCGCGGAGGTCGTCGGCAGGGGGTTCAGCGCTGGCAGGCGGTCATAATAATCTTCGCGATTCAGTTGAATACCATCGTCTGCATGGCTTTCATCGCCGATATTCACAAAGACCGGAACGACGGTGATACCCCATTTTTCAACAAGGTTGGCGGGAATGTCACAAGTGCTGTCCGTAACAAATTTAATTCGTTTAAAAGCCATCGTCGATTTCTTCCATTTCGGTTTCCAGTATGACCACTCCTGTAGCATCCGTACCGATCAACGCTGCTAAAGATGGATTGTAGAGTGTATACGGAAAATAACGATTTGGGAACTCCAACGCCAGTCGATCCTGGATCATGCGCGTCTGTTCGCTCATATGCGGCTTATTCTGCAAAATCACCACATCGTCAATCTCTGTAAATTCTACCACAAATTCGACCAAACGTTCTATTGCCTGTGCGCGTGTTCGTACTTTTTCCATCGGTGTCAGGTAGCCGCCTTCAATTGTCAGAAAGGGTTTAATCCCCAACATTGCGCCGAGGATGGCATGTGAGCCACTGATAATCTTGTTATGCAGCAGCGAATTGACCGTCTCGACATAAAATATGGAGTAGATACGTTCGACTGCGCCGCGCACCTTGCGAATCACCTCTTCTACCGAAGCACCTTCGGAAATCGCCGTCGCTGCCACACGCACCAACATGGCCTGCCCAACCGAAAGAGTCTGCGAATCAATCACCGCAGTCTCGCAATGCCCACCAATTTGCTGCGCGGCGGCGAGGCCATTCGCCCAACTGGGATAAAAATGCTGCGAAGGGTGGATCGAAATAATAGCATCCGATGTCGCTGCCAGCCGGTGATAAACTTCGGCAAACTCGCTTTCCGTCGGCGATGTGACCACAGGCGTAAACTGCTCATGGGCGATCAGCCGAACAGCTTCTTCAGAAGTCAGATCAATACCTTCCAGATAGGTTCTGCCGCCAATGCGAATCTTATTTGGAATAATCGTGATCGGATTCTGCTCAACAAAATGTGCATTGAGAAAGTGAGCGCAGCTATCGGTTACAATTTGGATATTCGGCATTATTCAACGCTGATGATATATGGGTAAAGCGGTTGGCCGCCCTGCATCACTTCAAATTCCTGACGCTTAAAGGTGGCAGCTAAATGGCTACTCATCGCCTGGGCTTGCGATGCGCTTATGTCATCACCATAGTATAGCGTAATTCGCTCACGTTCGTCTGCCCCAGCCTCGCGAAGCGTATCATGAACAAGCTTCATTAAATCATCGTCGGCAGCGACGATTTGACCATTCACCAGACCAATATACTGCCCCTGCTGGATGTTTACACCATCAAGTTCAACATTACGGGTCGCGGTTGTCACCTCGCAGGCAGTCACATAATCCAGCGCTTCCGTCATCGCAGCAGCCACCTCGTCAATATCGCCGGAATGCGCGATATTGGTGTATTCCAGCATGGCACTGATTCCCTGCGGCAGTGACTTGCTGGCAACAACGCGCACCGTTTTGTCGCGTGCCAGCGATGCGGCCTGCTGTGCCGCCATAATGATATTCTTATTGTTTGGCAGGATGATGATTTTCTCGTTCGACAGCGAGTCAATCACGGTCAGGAAATCCTGGGTGCTGGGATTCATCGTTTGCCCGCCAGAAATGACAGAAGCCGCCTGCAAATCTCGCTTAAACAAGCTCTGCATCCCCTCCCCGCTGGCAACCGTGATGATCGCTACTTCATTGAGCATTGGGTTCGCTTCTGGCTCATGCTCACGATTCAGGCGTTCTTCAACATAATCCTGATACTGACGCTGCATATTTTCGACGACAATATCATCGAGCGCCACACCCAGGCCAATCGCATAACTAATAGGTTGACCTGGATCATGAACATGGACATGAACTTTTATCAGGCGGTCATCACCGACAACCAGGGTTGACCAGCCCATATCATCAATCGCCGCGCGTATCGCCGCCACATTCAAATCGTTACCGAGCATCAAAAACTGAACATCGTAGCCATAGCCTTCTGCATCTTCTGGCTCCAGAGCATCCTGCCAGCTTTCGCCCGATTCGACGGTTACAATATTTGTCTCGTCGATCACGCTATCACCGCGCAAAAAGTGCAGCATCCCCTCAAGGAGATAGACGAAACCCTGCCCCCCTGAATCAACCACACCCGCCTTTTTCAGCACAGGCAGTAAATCGGGTGTGCGCTGAAGCGATTCCTGCGCGGATTCAAGCATAATTTCCAACAAACGTCGCAAATCGGACTCGTGTTCGGCGCGATTAATAACGGCTTCCATTGACTCACGCGCAACGGTCAAAATCGTACCTTCGACGGGTGTCACAACGGCTTTATAGGCCAGATCAACAGCGGAGGCACAAGCCCGCGCGAACAGGGGTGCATCAAAAACCTCATGCCCCCGCAGCGGCAGCGAAAAGCCTTTCCACAACTGTGACAGAATAACACCTGAATTTCCACGTGCGCCCATCAGCGCCCCTTGTGCGATCATCTGGCTGGCGATGCCGACATGCCCCTCGTCCAGTTTCGCGATTTCCTCGTAGGCGCGCCGCATGGTCAGGAGCATGTTTTTCCCGGTATCACCATCTGGCACCGGAAAGACATTTAAACGATCAACTTTCTCTCGGTTATATTCCAGCCAGGTCACACCAGCCGAAATCAACCACTTCAAAAGATGACCATTACATACTCGTTGATCGATATTGATTGCCATAGAACCCTCTTGAGTAAGGCGAGCAGCGAAACAGGTCGCCACTTTCCAATAATTTTTGACTTGCAAACAAATTTTTCTGCTACTGTGCTACCCCATCACAGGTGCAACCCTTGAAAGCTCTCTACTATTCAGGCACAACCCTTGAAAGCCCTCTACTAGTATGGTAGCATCACATTCTTAATTTCAGCGAATTTTGACACCATTGAGGTGAGTATTATGGCTAAATGTGAAACGTGCGGCAAAATCCCGATGTTCGGCAACCGCCGCAGTCATTCGCTGCGTGCAAGCCGGCGTGAGTTTAAACCCAATATTCAGCGCATCTCGGTTTATGAAAATGGACAACGTGTGAGTAAAAATCTGTGCGCTAAGTGCATCAAGGCCCTGAGCAAACTGAACTAACACATGCAAAATGCAAAAGCCGGTTCCCCGGCTTTTATTTTGCCACTTGCTCACGCAGCCTCTTCACGCCAGCATCGACACTGTGTTTATCTGTAAAAATCACTGATCCGGCAATCAGCACATTCGCCCCCGCTGTAACGGCCATCTTTGCAGTGTCGTTCTGAATCCCGCCATCCACGCCCAGATCAATCGCTCGTCCACTTTCATCAATCATGGTGCGAAGCTGCCGAATTTTCGGCAATGTCTCCGGCAGAAATGCCTGACCGCCAAATCCGGGATTCACGGTCATCACCAGAATAGCATCGAGCATATGTATCACATCCGACAAAAAATTGGCGGGTGTATGCGGATTCACTGCCACGCCGACCTCACAACCGAGATCACGAATCGTTTGCAGGGTGCGGTGCAAATTTGGGGAAACTTCCCAATGCACGTCGATTCGGGTCGCGCCCGCTTTGGCAATGGCCTCAAGATGGTGCTCCGGCTCAACAATCATCAGATGTACATCCAATGGCAGCGATGTGCTGCGTCGCGCTGCTTCGATGACAACCGGCCCCATCGTGATGTTCGGGACGAATCGACCATCCATCACATCAACGTGAATCAGATCGCTGCCAGCAGCTTCAGCGTCTCGGATTTGATCGCCCAGACGAGCGAAATCGGCAGCCAAGATCGACGGCGCTATGCGGATTTTATTCACCAAATTCGAACCTCCACCATTTATTGCAACCTTAAAACTCGAACTTCCATCCCATATAACAATCTGGAAATTCGAATTCCCACAATTTATAACAGCCCGAATCGTACAGAGTTGCGAACCAAATAGCAATCGTTACTTGGACAGTTTTCTACGACATGCGTTATACTGGGTTGGATAAAATCCACATGATGTAAGGACGACAAAATGCCGATGGAATATCGCCGGGTGGGTAAATCCGGCTTGATGGTGAGCGCTATTTCCCTGGGTGCATGGCTGACGTATGGCAGCAGCAGTGTCGAGCAGGATACGGCTAAAGCGTGCCTTCGTGCTGCCATTGAACAGGGCATCAACTTCATTGATACTGCCGATATGTACTCCTATGGAGAGGCCGAAAAATTAGTCGGCGCGGTCATCAAGGACTACAAACGCAGCGATCTGGTTATCAGCACCAAAGCCTACTGGCCGATGAGCAGCAATGTCAATGATCGTGGATTATCGCGCAAGCACATCACTGAGTCGGTTAATGCCTCCCTCAAGCGTCTCGACCAGGAATACGTCGATATTTTCTTCTGTCACCGCTTCGACGATCATGTACCGCTGGAAGAAACCGTTCGCGCGATTGATGATCTTATCCATCAGGGCAAGATTCTGTATTGGGGTACAAGCATGTGGAATGCGACCAATATCAGCGATGGTGTAGCCGCTGCCAAATTATTGAACGCTAACCGCCCTATCGTTGAACAACCGAAATACAATATGCTGGATCGCGACTTTGTGGAAAGTGGTTTGGAAACAACACTCAAAAATCACGGTCTGAGTCTGGTTGTCTGGAGTCCGCTGGCGCAGGGTGTACTCACAGGCAAATATAACGATACGATTCCATCCGACAGCCGCTACCATTCCGTACCCTGGTTCAAGGATCAGCTTACGCCAGCCCGCCTGGATAAAGCGCGTGGGATTGCCCAGCTTGCACAGGAAATCGGCACGACATCCGGCACATTGGCACTGGCCTGGGTACTCAAAAATTCACAGGTTGCCAGCGCGATCACTGGCGCGACGAAGCCGGAGCAGGTCGCGGAAAATATCCGCGCACTGGAGCTGACCATAACGGACGAGATCAATCAGAAGATTGAAGCGATTCTCCAGAACAAGCCGGTTGTCCCGAAAATCAATTAGCGCGGATATAAAGCCTAACAGCCCAGATTTCGGCTTGCAGAGAGCGATATTTGTTAGCTATATGATGAAAAATTTGCGAGATACAAAAACCGTCATCGTAGCACCGCAGCTTCCCATCGTATACAAGAATGGCGGCATCGGTACTTTTAATATTCACTTCGCCAATTTGCTCGTTTCAGCAGGCTACAAAGACCTGACCATCATTTACACAAGCCCACTTGAAGCGCCTTTTGCAGAATGCACCCCTTATTATGCTGAACGTGGCATCAAAATTGTTTCCGTTCTGCCAGACAACAATCACCTCGATCTCGACCAGGGCTACACATTGCCAGTACGCATTTCGGAAATCACCGCCGACCTCATTCCTGATGACACCGATCTCGTCTATTTTGCCGATTTTCGAGCGAATGGCCTGATCGAAACACGCCGACGACGTTTTCGTGCCAACAAAACACCCACGCTTGTCACGGTGATTCACGGCCCATCGGAATGGCATCGACAGGGACAGTCTGTCTGGCCCAGCACCGTAGATGAAATATTGATTGATTTCAGTGAGCGCTACGTGACGCAGCACTCCGATTTCGTGGCCGCACCGAGCAGCTATGTATTTGAATGGGCGCGGCAAAATAGCTGGAAGCTGCCGCCGGAAGATCGCCTGTTCGCGCTGGGCTATCCCTTGTTGCCTGCCTCTGAGCATCTGGCACTCGCTGCGCCACCACTCGCCCACTCATTCAAGCGTGTAGTTTTCTTTGGGCGGCTGGAAACCCGCAAAGGCATTGATCTGTTTATTGATGCTCTCGCGAAACTGAAGCATCAATCCTGCCTGGACAGCCTGGAAGAAATCGTGCTGCTTGGAATCAATGGCGTTCATAAATACGGTCAGCCTGAAGATGCCGCCCAGTTTCTTGAAAAAGCTGTCGATAAGCCCGTTAAGGTTTATAAGAACTTTGACACCAGCCAGGCTCAAAATTACCTCAGAGAAAATGCTGCTGACTCGTTGGTCGTGATGCCCAGCCGTTCCGACACCTTTGGCTTTACCATCATCGAGTGTTCCCTCATACCGGGGTTGAATTTCATTCACTCGAATGTGGGCGGTATGCCGGACGTTCTGGGCGAAGCCGGAAAACATCATCTCTTTGAGCCGAGTGTTCGCTCACTCGCGGAACGCTTACAGAAATGGTTAGAACATGGCCCACGACCAACGTCTGAATTGGGACGCTATGATTGGCAGGCCGCGAATCAGCGCTGGATCGATTTTCACGAGATGATGTGCAGGTACGCAGCACAGACAAAAAACACGACTGCCCCACCGTCAACCGTTTTGAAGCATAACGGCGCAGCAAAATCGGTTGATGTGTGTATCCCCTACTATAACCTGGGGAAATATCTGCCGTTTACATTGGATTCGCTGGCAAAACAGACCACCGACGATTTCAACATTTTTGTGGTGAATGATGGTTCTTCAGACACGCTTTCAACACAAATCTATGACGAAATGAAACAGAAATATGAGCCGATGGGGTGGCACTTCGTCTCACAACCCAATCAAGGGGTATGCGCGGCTCGAAATTTAGCCGCTTCTCTCGGAGAAGGTGAGTATCTGATATTTATGGATGCGGACAATATTGCAGCGCCCAAAATGATCGAGCGTTTTCTGGAGTCGATCCGCGTATCACAGGATGACTGCCTGACCTGCTGGATGTCCGTTTTCAAAGGCGATGGATTGCCCAAAACGCCGCAAAGGGACACATTCGCTTTTCTCTCAAAAACACAGTCTTTGAATGTTCCGATTGGGAATTATCCTGTCGCCGGAATACTCAGCAACCCCTATGGCGATCTCGTCTCGATTATGCGCCGTGATGCGTTTGAGGCTGTCGGCGGCTTCACGATGGATTATCCCAAAGACGTGAATCAGGAAGATCGCGAACTGCTGACAAGGCTTTCGCTTGAGGGATACAAAATGGATGTCATACCGGAGATTCTGTTCTTCTACCGTCATCGAGAAGACAGCCGCCTCCGTACAACCGACCTTTACCTCAATGAAGCGCGTGTTTTACGTGTCTTTGAAAAAAAGCTTGAAACAGTCGGTTTAGAGGATTTAATTCCACTCGTTATCGGGCAAAACTCAGCGCTTCAGAACGCGGCGCGGGTGAACGCCGACAGTGGCAAGTACCGATCCGAAGGCGGCATCACATTTCCGAACCAGCACGAATATCTGGTCAACGGCGTACCCTGGGTCACACTCCTCAAAGCGATCAGCGGCAAAATCACGAAAAACCTGAAGCGTTTGGTCAGACGGTAATTATTGCCTAGCTTAAACCAAAAACTTTCCATCCCATTTGTTCAACACGCCAGCATAAACGTTCAACATCATCTTCGCTATCGAAGACAAATCTCGTCAATGTCTCGGTAAAAAACTCGACATAATACACGGAACTCTCCGGCCAGCCTTGCACAAGATTCCGCCGCGCGACGTGCTGCAAGACCGCCACATACTGCAAATATTTCGGCGCATTCTGGCTGCATACATCGAAGTCGATAAAGCGGGTATCCTCATACTCATCGACATATTCGATTCCAGCTTCACTGACGTGGATAATCGCCGAAAAATTGTAGGCCACTTCAATCACCCCGGATTCAACACCTTCGACTTTAATCACCCTGGCTTCAATGCCTTTGATTTCAGTTGACCGCAGCCCGCGTCAATGTCGATGCCACGCCGCACACGCACGGTGGCGCTCACACCATATTCGGCCAGAATCGCGATAAATTCGTTGACAGCTTCTATTGCCGACGGCCCGCCACCAAATCCCCCTGTCGGATTCAGTGGGATAATATTCACGTGGCACATCAGCCCTTTGAGCAGCGCCCCCAATTTGTGAGCCTCATCCGGTGTGTCATTTTCACCCGCGATAGCCGCCCATTCAAACGTGATGCGCCGTCCCGTCGTTTCGATGTAATAACGGCAGGCATCGAGCAAGTCTTTCAGCTTCCAACGCTTATTGACAGGCAGCAGTTCGGAGCGTTCCTCATCGGTAGCTGCGTGGAGGCTGATCGCCAGCTTGACCTGCAAGCCCTCTTCGGCAAACTGACGAATCTGCGGGACAAGGCCGACGGTGCTGACGGTAATATGCCGAGCGCCGATTCCCAGTTCGTCCATCAGGCGACGAATCGCTTTTAACGACGCATCATAATTGTGAAATGGCTCGCCCATGCCCATCAAAACGACATTGCTCAGGCGGTCATTGGCTTTTTCCAGATCACGCGCAAACAATAAAGCCTGCTCGAAAATTTCGTCCGCGCTCAGATGCCGCGCAAAGCCCATCTGCCCGGTGGCGCAGAAAACACAGCCCATGGCGCAGCCCGCCTGCGTTGAAATACAGGCCGTCCGACGATCATCCTCATAGGCCATCAATACCGATTCGATAAGCTGACCATCCGGCAGGCGATACAGACGCTTAACTGTACCGTCACTGCTGGTCTGCTCGGTAACAAGCGACAAGCGTCCCAATGTCGTCTCACCTTCCAGGCGTTCCCGCAAGCCTTTTGGCAAGCTGGTCATTGACTCGAATGAGGCAACCCGCTTGTCGTACAGCCATTCCCAGATTTGTTTGGCACGGAATTTCGGCTCTCCCCATTCCGCCAACAAATTGGTCAATTCTTCTTGTGTGAGTTCATACAGATTTATCATCAATTTCCACGTCTTCGCATAATTAAATAGACAAGACCGACAGCAGCCAGTGCGATCAGTAAAATCGCGAGTACGCCTTGCTGCGTTACAGGGTCATCAAGCACACTCGGAGGTGGGATCGGCGTTGGCGTAAACAGGCTGTTTGCTGGACGCGGTGTAACCGAAGGTGGTAGTGGGGTAGGTGTACGGCTTGGTGTACGGGTCAGGGTGGGTGTTGCCGAAAGCACCCCAGTGACGCTGGGTGTAAGGGTTGGCGTTTCAGTGAGTGTGGCAGTCGCGGTGGTCGTCGGCGTTGATGTAGCGGTCAGCGTTGGGGTCGATGTCGCCGGTTGATAAGGTGTATAGGTGAAAGCACTTTCTGCCCCGCTGGTAAAAATCCAACGGCTCAGATTTGGTAACAGCGCACTGGCGACTTGCCCAACCGATGTTTGATAGGCCTCAGAGAAGGACTCCGCATCACGTATATTCGCCAGTTGAAACAGGCTATCCACGCCAATTCGATCCGCGATATACACGACCATCGCATAACTCTGTGCCTGCCATAACGCATCACCAGCTTTCTCAACAGCCATTTCATCAAATGAATATGAGGTATCATTTCGGGCGGCACTTCGGACAGAATTCAACAGCATGGATTTTGAAGAGGGTGCATAAAACTGCGCAAGCCCGATTTTAAACCAGTCTGGCACATCTTTGTCCAGCCATGCTGATTCATAAAAGCGCTGCGTGAACAGGCCGATCAATGCTCCTGCGGTGTTCCCTGTCGCACCTGAGCGTGTCACCTGAACCCAATCAAAGCCGCTGCGTTGAAAAATCGACGCGGCGCGGAGTGGGTCACAGAGGAGTGTTGTCGCGCTGATCGGGCCTGTGGCGATCAGATCATTATTGGCATCGCGTGTGCAGCCAGAAGCCGGTAAATCCGCCTCGTATAGCAGAATATTTAACGGCTGTACGCGCCCAACTTTAGCGGAGATCAGGTTATATGCCAGCAGCACACTTTGCCGAATCTGCGCGGGTGAAGCACCATCAGCACGCACTGTCAGGTCAATAAAACCCGCCGCGTCTTCACTCTGCTCCCACTCCACACGCTGGTCAGAAAAAACGAGCGAGTCACGGGCAATCGTTCGATCACCATTATTATCAACGGCTTCCCATTCGAAATTGATGTCACGGAACAGGCGCGGCAGGCGATCTGGTGGAATTTCCCATATGAATGCGATGTCCGTGAAATTGTCACCTTCGCTCACTGGCTCGTCCAGGGGAACAGTTTCAGTGATGGCAGCCTCCCCTTCCAGTTGAATCGTCAGATTAATGCTCGAAATTTCCGCCACAGGTCGTAAAAACGAGGCTGTAAAACGGATACCCATCGGGAAGATCACCTCAGAATCCCATTTAAAAATAAAGCCTTCGGAAAATGCTTCCTCAGTTTCTTCCTGTGCCAGCATCGGCTGCGCGAATGCACACACGGCTAACAAAATGGCGATTATTCGAACAATCATGGGCGACCTGTTAAGTTGAAACAGCCACTGCTAAGGCCAGCGGGACGAAATTAAAAACAAAATGGGCAATAATCGCTGCGGTTGTACTCTGGCGCTTCCGCAGCCAACCCAACCCCAGCGACAGGATCAGGATAATCAACGTTGCGGGAGTCAGCGTATATTGCGTGTGCAACAGCACAAAAAAGATGCTCGAAATGGGTATACCGAAAACGGGTTGGAGCGCACCGCGAATCCAGATTTCTTCGCCAATCGCGGCGGAGGATGCCATGATGAAAGCTAGGGGCAGTGTCGCGAATGCCTGAGAAATCTGCTCGGCAGCGGCAGTCTGTTCGGCAAGCTGTTCAGCGGGGGTCAAAGATTCCCAGATTGTCCCGAAAATGCCTAGAATCACAATGAAAAGCAGACCAATACCGATACCCCACAGGATGTCACCCGCAGTGGGCAACCGCAGCCCCAAACGCTCAAAGGTCTGCTGTGGCGTGCGGCGAAACGCTAATCCGACACCGAGCAAGGCGATGACTACCTGCAATACAGCCTGGAAAATGACATCCCCCGCCCCGATTCCGCTGGTTTCGACCTGTTCCGCAAAACCGCTGATCCCGCCTTGTAAAATAAATGACGCGACAGCATAGACGGCGATAACCAGCATCAACACCAATGCTGTCATATGAACGCTTGAATCGGGTTTGAAATTGCCCCATGTCCCAACCAAGCGCTGAACGCGCACTCTCAACGCTTCGGAGTTAATCAGGCGATAACTGAGCACGCTGACTGCCACTGCTAACACAAAGGTGAATACGGCTGCGGCGGGGCTGACCGATGGCAGCGGAATATCCTGGAATTGTTCGTCCAGCTCAGAAGCCATCCCGCTTAAAAAGCCCGCCTGCAAGACGACCAGACCCAGTATAAACGTCATCGCGACCAAGCCATACAAAAGCCAGCGCAGAATACGTCCTTCGGATGGCTCTTGCCCTTCAAAAGGCATGGGACGGGTTGGATCAGCTTTTATTTTTTGATTGCGGGATACCTCGACCATATTCGCAGTGTAGACCGTCGCGCCAATATAGGCGAGTGCCACAATAATAAAAATCAGGTTGGTGAAGTCCATCGGAACTCATTTCGTATATAATCCCGATGCTTATTATAACATCGCGCACAGGGATTGTGGCATTGACCCTCACCCTATGGTATGTTAAAATCCAATTCGTCGCGTCAGGAGCGATGGCCGAGTGGCTTATGGCGATGGTCTTGAAAACCATTGTGGCGGCAACGTCACCGGGGGTTCGAATCCCTCTCGCTCCGCTCGGTTTTAAAAACTGCATATTGGGGAGGTGCCAGAGTGGACGATTGGGGCTGCCTGCTAAGCAGTTATACGTGTAAACGTATCGCAGGTTCGAATCCTGTCCTTCCCGCCATAAAATAAAAGCGTCAGAGTAAATTTACTCTGACGCTTTTTTCTTGCTTGTCTGATGTTTGAATACGCTTCTCTGATATCCTGAACAAGGACTGTTTCAGGGCAAATGAGTCGCAACAGGAATTATTCGCTGCTTTCACACTGGTCGTCGGGCTGCCCCTCCGAGCCACTGGTCTGTGATTCTGATGTATCCTCGCTGACAGGATCACCTTCCGTCGTGCAAATTTCACCCATCAACCGAATGATTGATCCATCAGCAACGTTTGGCTGACATCTCATTCCACCCATCAGTACCTCAGATTTCAATCTGTGAGTTGATTTCAATAACTCTCTATGCGCTTACTCTGTTATGAGATGTTTTAACAAGCAGACTGGAGTACGCGATGAAATCTATCCACACACCTGAAAGAAACACACAAAGCAATTCTGCTCAAGGAGGATTCCAGATTTTGCTGGGAATACTACTCCTCCTTGCCATGTCTGGCGTGTCTATTTTTGGGGGCAGTATCTGGTTAGTGATGGGGCTTTTACCTGTCTACTGGATTGTAATGAGGGCATACAGGCTTTACCAGGAAGATGGCTATTTATCCAATAGAGTGCTTGCCACGATGATTTCTTGCCTGTTTCCATTTGTCATCATTGTCGCAATCATTGCTGGCATCGATATAAGTCGTTTGTGGCCGATTGCTCTGATACTAGCTGGCGCAACAACGATCCTTACGAGCCGCAGATAATCAATCGAAATCAGACAATTTTAAGGAGCATCTATGTCAAACGTAATTGAAGTCCACAATCTGCAAAAATCATACGGGCAAGAGGTGGCGGTTGGTGGGGTATCTTTCTCAGTTCAAAAGGGAGAAATTTTCAGTGTTGTTGGTCCCAACGGTGCAGGTAAATCGACAATCATCGAAACAATCATCGGGCTGCGCAAAGCAGATGGTGGTCAAATCTCAGTTTTAGGGCTTGATCCGCAGCAAGATGCACGAGAACTGGGTAATCGCATCGGTACACAATTGCAGCAGGCCGCATTACCAGATCGTATGAAAGTGTGGGAAGCACTCGATCTGTATGCTTCATTTTATGAAAGAACCATCCCCTGGGAACCCCTTCTTGAGCAGTGGGGCTTAGGCGACAAACGCAACGCTCAATTTGGCAACCTGTCTGGTGGTCAGAAGCAGCGGTTGTTCATTTGTTTGGCACTACTCAATGACCCAGAAATCGTCTTCCTCGATGAACTTACGACGGGTCTTGATCCGCAGTCACGCCGAGCAACGTGGGAGCTAGTTACCGCAATTCGCGACCAGGGTAAAACCGTAGTTGTGATTTCACACTATATGGATGAAGTGGAAGCACTCGCAGATCGGGTGGCAATCATCGATCATGGGCAACTCATCGCACTCGATACACCTGCTAACCTAATCAATGAACTTCATGGCGAGACGAAGGTACATTTCACCTCTTCAAACGGTTTCGAGCTAAATCTATTAAGCGCGGTGGACGGTGTAACCTCCGTATCTCAGGATAATAATCACATCACCGTGAGTGGTCATGGCTCACTTCTGGCACGGGTCGCGGCGGTCTTAGCTCAGCAAAACGTTGCCCCTGCCGATTTGCGAGTTGAGCATCCAAGCCTTGAGGATGTATTCCTTAAATTAACTGGCAAGACGATAGTGAATTAAGTCAGTTGGAAAACCACAATTTCGTTGTCAAGCGTATTTACACCAAACCTATTCGATTAAGGAGAAAATCATGAAAGGGTTTACCAAACTCACCTATACTGAGTTGAAACTACAGATACGTGAACCTATAGCTGTCTTCTTTACGCTCGCGTTCCCCGTCATGCTGCTCGTTCTATTCGGCGCTATCTTTGGAAATGAAGCCGATGAGACATTAAGCGGATATGGTCGGATTGATCTTTCGGTACCTGGCTATATTGGTATGATTATTGGAACGATAGGCATGTTGGGTATTCCAGTAACTTTAGCCAATTACCGTGATCTGGGCATTTTGCGGCGCTTGCGGGCTACGCCTGTTCAATCAGGAACCGTGTTATGGTCTCACGTTGTTACACAGGTGGTCATCGCATTCGTGGGCATCGTTCTATTGTTCGTGGTGGGGTCGGCATTCTACGATCTACGCGCACCCGATGGCAACGCCATGGTTATTCCAGCTATTGTGATTGGTGCATTCAGCTTCTTCGCCATAGGGTTTGTCCTGGCAGGTGTGATGCCGACAGCACGAACAGCCCAAGTTGTAGGAATGGCAATCTTTTACCCAATGCTGTTCCTATCTGGCGCTGCGATGCCACGTTTCATCATGCCTGAAATCGTACAGAATATAAGCCAGTTGCTACCACTAACCCATGTCGTTATTCTGATCGAAGACTTGTGGCTGCACGGAACATGGAACTTAACCTCACTGGCAGTCGTTGTGACAATGTTCGTCGTCGGACTGATTGTGTCCCGTTATACATTCCGCTGGGAGTAATGTAAAATTACGAATATTCCACATAACGAAACAGGTAGACCGTCGTGAGCGACTCGCCTCAAAACACGACTGATGTATGGGAAAAATTAGGTTGGCTATGGAATGCACTTTTCTATATAGCCATCCTGATCTCATCGGCCTTTATGCTGTTAGATGATGACCTGAATGCGCCGCTATGGATCGGGTTACTGTTAACTGCGATCCTGGTACTGTGGAACTGGCTTGGGCTAAGATTAACGTTCAAAGGACGTGGCGCTTGGGATAAGCATATACGCCCACGATTTATAGTCATTATGGGCGATGTCGTGCTTTGGTATGTGCTCCTTACGATCTCCCCTGCGTTTTATTTCGTTTTGTTTGGGTTTGGACTGATTTTCTACCTTTTGCCAATCCCGTATGCCGCAGTCGCCGCGCTCAGCATCATGATGGGGGTTATTTATGACCAAGTCGCGGATAATACAGCGGGTCTAAGTTTAACTGACCCTCTCATTTGGATCCTCGGCTTTACAGGGGTCGTCGCAGTTGCTATGGGCGTATGGATTTCGGCAATTGTTGGTCAAAGCACACGCCGCCGGGATTTAATCAATCAACTCGAACAGACACAAGCCGAACTGGTCGCGTCCGAACACCGCAGCGGCATCCTGGAAGAACGACAACGCCTCGCTCGCGAAATTCACGACACACTAACTCAGGGGTTTACGAGTATCGTGATGCACTTAGAGGCCGCCGATCAAGCACTTTCAGGTGATCCAGATACTTTGAAGAAACATATGGATCGCGCTAAGGAAACAGCGCGAAACAGCCTGGATCAAGCGCGACGTGTCGTACACGATTTGCGCCCAGACCTACTTGAACAGTTTTCATTGCCGGATGCACTTAAACGGGTTACGGATCGCTGGTCGGAGACAACCGATATAAAAGCCACGACCACCATTACAGGCGATCTTATCCCGCTGCATCCTAATATCGAAGTCATCCTACTCCGGGTAGCACAGGAGAGCTTAAATAACATCCACAAACATGCGCGGGCCACCAGCGTCCAGCTTACGGTCTCTTATATGGGGGATGTCGTTATTCTGGATGTAAAAGATAATGGTATAGGGTTAAACAATGCCCCAAAGTCACCGCTATCAGGCGGCTATGGGCTGCGGGCAATGCGGGAGCGTGTGAAGCACTATGGCGGTTCTGTAGAACTCGAAAGTGATCCTGGAGAAGGCACTACAGTGGTCGTCACAATACCGTTGTCCGATTGAACGATGTCAGAGTAAAGGTAAGCGCCGAAAAACATGGACACCATAAAGATACTGATTACGGATGACCATCCAGTCGTTCGTGAAGGCCTAGCAGGGATGCTCGCGGGTCAGCCCGATTTTGAAGTAATCGGTTTGGCAGCAGATGGTGAGGTTGCTGTGAATCTGTATAGATCACTACAGCCTGATGTTGTACTGATGGATTTGCAGCTTCCCAAGCTCGATGGCGTTGGTGCAATCCAGGCTATTCGCGACGCGAATTCCGACGCGAATATTCTTGTACTCACTACCTATGACTCGGATGCCGATATTGTCCGTGCGATTGAAGCTGGCGCTACTGGATATTTACTTAAGGACACTCCGCGAGAAGAATTGTTTCGTGCTATACGTGCCGTAGCCGCTGGCGATTCTGTACTCGCACCAACAGTGGCTACCCGTATTATGTCTCGGATGCGCGCCCCAGCAGAAGAGAAACTGAGCGCACGCGAGATTGAAGTGTTGGAATTGGTTGCAAACGGCGCAAGTAACAAAGAAATTGGCAAGTCACTCAGCATTAGCGTCGCCACCGTCAAAACGCATCTTATCCACATTTACGACAAATTAGGCGTAGATGATCGCACTGCTGCGGTCACAACCGCACTTGAGCAACGCATCATTACGTTGAATCGGTAAGAACTGGGAATTGCTGGCATGAAAGAAACTGAACGATAAAGTTATCAACGCTGCGATGGCGTGGCGGTGTCATAAATCGACCAGGAAGTTTCCTGGCCGATTTTTATTTCCCATAATTGACTACTGATAGAAGCTTCTGAGGTCGGTTATGGAAATGCTGTAAAGGCCACATCCGCAGTAATCCAACGCATTATTGCCCGATGCGCGAAAATATTCCCCTTCAAATTCCAACCAACCAGAGTAATGTGTCAGCGAAGATGATGTCCACTCTTCATCCGATGGAAATACCCGGCCTACGGGCGTGACGAGAAAAGTCCCTGTGGGCGGCCTGAGATCATTGCTGCTGGCTGTCGCTTCAAAATACATCCGAACGGTGTCTCTGCCTGGGTCGATTTCGTATTGATAAATTTCAACACGGTAGCCACCTGGGTAGGTATCAAAATCGCCAGCGGGTACCGTAATAATTTCTGTCGAGCTTGGAACCCACGCCTCCTCGACCTCGGCAGGCGTATCAGATGTGCCGCTCGAAGTATTGCCGGAATCAATGCTGGTCGCACTCCCTGCGCTGCCTGTGCTGCCCGATCCGCCTAACAAAACCAGATTGGCAAGTATTTGAGGAAATGTGCCGCTGATGGCTGTGTAAAAACCGTTCATGCTGAAAATCTGAGCCATTGAAGCCAATGACCCGGAAAGCGGTTGACTGTCCTCCGGCGCACTGATGTCCGGCTCAACGGTGTAATCAAGCATATGAACCACGAGACTGTTAAGAATTGAGCCTGTACTTCCTACCATCGAACTGAATAAATCGCCGCCCATCACACTTCCGGCATCAACCTGAACAGATGTTATCGTTCCAAAACCGCCCAGTTCATGGGAATCCGGCTCCACATAGATATTGCCGTAATATTCGACCAGTGAGGGAAATTCGCTGTCAAATCCCAGTCCCATGATGCCGCCAAACATCGCGCCAACCGCTGCATCACTATTATTTTGCCCCGATGCACCACCTATTAAGGCCAGCGCTTCGGTCATTGGTGTGTCAGTAGAAACGTAAGACTCAAATGCAGCCCAGGCACGATCATCATTTTCGAAAACCAGGTCATCCACTCGTCGCCAGCCATTGACGACACTTGGTGTCATGGCGAAAAAGTTGATCGGAAGTGAGCGTGTGGAGGATAAACCCGGTTGCGGGGATGAGACGCTAAACCAATCCAGCGAGTCTGCATCCACGCCCAGCCCGAAATACATCACGCCATCTTTTAAGATAAACCCGCCTACCATCGTGTTATCACCGCCTGTGCTATACAACCCAGCGAAACCACCTGTCTTCGCTGAAAGCGGGTCAATAATCAGGCTGGCCTCGACCACCTGCCCCTGATCGTCAAGCACGATGCTGCCTCTGGCCTCACCGCTCGTATTTTGACTCATCATGTTGCCCATCGCGATTTCAGTTGCAAACCGCATGCTGATTTCAACCGCTTCAGCAGAGGCAAATTGATCCAACGCATCTTCGAAAAGCTGGCAATCGCGGCCTGAAATGCTACCCAGGCATCCTGGAGATTGCGCCAAAGCCAGACTGCCTGTTCCTAATAAAAGAACAACGATCACCAGCCCATATAATCCGCGTGAATATCTTATAGACATGTCAAATATTCTCCCCTTTTTCCGATGACATTTAAGTAAATGAAAGACATAAAACTTCATTTTTTATACAACGAATTCGATAGAATCTCTGTTGAGGTTCTTCACCCATAGTGCCTGGGTAAAATAAAAATCGCCTTGCATTATGGAAATGCAAGGTGATTTCATTAGAAAAAGACTTTAGTCCCTAATTTGACAAAATTTAATTGGTTTATATACTCACGATCATTATCATTTGTCGTGGGCCATAGGGCAACTTCATGCTAAAAGATTCCATCACCGTCGGCAAAATGGCAACTGAATTTACTCATCAATATTCAGTTCATAACTGACCCATTCAATTCTCAAACTACCGTGTCCGTGAAGCACAAATTCAGCAGATTTCGGCACCGAATCCCCTCCTGGCTTCCCAAGCCTGTAGCAGCTGAACCGCGACAACTGACTAAGCAGTAGAATAATCGAATCAATCAATTATTACAGGAGCAAATTATGTTGAAGAAATATCTCCGTCCCAAACTAATGTTACTATGCAGCGTCTTGTTGTTAACAGTGGCGCTATCTCCAATAAAGGCTCAAGAGCCTGTCACCGTCGTGTTCTGGGACAACCTGTTCGCCGTTGATGAAACACGCCCGCCGGAAGAAGAATTCGTCTTCCGCGCTATTGCGATGTTTGAAGAAGAAAATCCCGGTATCGTCATTGATCGCGTTCATCAGGCTCCTGACCTCGGCACATTCGACCAGCTTTTGCGTGCCGCCAGTATCGCCGGGAATGGCCCGGACGTGTTTAACCAGTTTGCAGGTGGATCGCTGATTAGCTTCGCGCCGTTCATCGAACCTCTGGACAGCTATTTTTCTGAGGAAGAGATTTCCCAAATCGTCGGTTGGGACTCCGTGCGGAACGATTTCCGCACCGACGGCGAATTGCTCGGTGTACCCTACGGCGCAGGCTCATACTTCGCGATTTACTATAATCGCGAACTGATGGAGCAAGGCGGGGTCGATATGGAAAACTTCACCCCTCCTGCCACCTGGGAAGAACTAATCGCACTGGCGCAGGGCATCAAGGAAAATGGTGTACAGCCGTTTGCCATTGGTGAGCAGGAAGGCTATACCGGCGCGTGGGTCATGGCGACGCTTGTGGGCGGCCTGATGGGGAAAGACGTTTTCTTTGACATGCGTTCGCGTGAAACACCAATCAATTCGCCGGAATGGGTGCAGGCCTATGAAGCTTATCGCCAGTTATACGATCTGGAACTGGTCAACGTTGACGCGGGTTCAACACCCAGCGGCGATGGTCAGCTTCAGTTTACCCAGGGTGGCTCCGCGATGTGGATACAAGGTGGCTGGGCAAATCGCGACATTTATGATGTCTTTGGCGAGAACACCGGGCTGTTCCCGATCCCTACACTTGCAGGGTCAGTCTACCCAGGCGGCATTGCTGGCGGCCCCAATATCGCCCTCAGCGTCATGAACTACTCACAGCATAAGGAAGAAGCCGTGAAGTTCATCAAGTTTATGGTGAGTCCAGAAATTCTGGATATGTACGTAGAGATCAACCAAACAGAACCTTCGAACCACCTGCAAGCTGACCCCACCGTAATCCAGAACCCGCTGCTGCAAGCCCAGGCGGAACAACTGCTCAGTGGTCTCACGATTTACCCCTTTGACAATATTATGCCGGGTGAAATCAACGCAATGTTCTACCGCCTGAACGCAGCGGTGTTTATCGGGCAAATGACTTCTCAGGAAGCCGCCGATCAATTACAAGCAGCCTATGAAGGTATGCAGTAACAGCGATCCATAGTGTCTGTCTATCCGTAAATTCCGTTTGTAGGGGCGCATCATATTGTACCCCATATGCACCAACTTAAGAGACCTGCCGGAGAGACTGAAAGGTCAAAGGATGGAGAGAACGGCAGGACATGCGGGAGGTGGCGGGCAAGAGATGGGCGAGACGGCGTAAAAAAGC
>JALHNB010000072.1 GCA_022843745.1 Anaerolineae bacterium
GTGTTTGGCCTCGAATAATCATGGCATCCCACGTTTGACGCGGCTGACGTAATTGCCCGCGATTTTTGCCTCCACTGATTCAGATTCCACCCGATAATTTTCACCCTTCCAGATGAGTTCATCGCGCAGGCCGAGCGGCTGGCGAGTCACGACGGCATAGCTGCCGGATTCGGTGCTGCCTGCTGGCGTTTGAATCTCGGTGATGCCATCGCGTCCACCACGTGCGAAAAAGGCGGTAATCGTTTGTTCGCGATAATAGGGAGTCGAGTCAAAACCTGCGACGGCGGCGTTCGCACTCGCGGAGATATATTGTCGCCAGGTGACGACCTGCCCGACATGGGCGAAGTGGTTTTCGGTTATCTGGCGCTGGATACGGTAGAGATCGGGGCCGCGATAGGGCATGGGGAAGCTCCTTTTAGCTTGTCAGCGGGTCAGCTTGTCAGCATGTCCGCTAAATACTAAGGCAGAAGATTTGACGCAGAGGCGCTAAGGTCGCAAAGTTTCGCTAAGAAAATTTCAAAAATCCTTTGAGTTTCTTAGCGTTCTCTGCGCCTTTGCGTCAAGGTGTTTGGGGACATTTATACAGGCGGGGCGGCAGTTGTGACGAAAAAGACGACAAACAGCGTCACAACGATCACAGCGCCGAGCGAAAACAGCGGCCAGCGTGTGCTTGAAATTTCCGCTTCGGATTCGCGGCTGCCGTTGGCGATGGCACTGCCGACTCGTGCGCCGATCCATGCCGTCGCGAGGCAGCCGATCAGGAGCATGAGAACGGTAAGCG
Source organism: Anaerolineae bacterium (assembly GCA_022843745.1). Taxonomy (GTDB): domain Bacteria; phylum Chloroflexota; class Anaerolineae; order Aggregatilineales; family Phototrophicaceae; genus JALHNB01. The sequence goes on from JALHNB010000072.1 coordinate 782, forward strand.
GAACGTCTCGCTGCGGCGTGAAGGGATAGAACTGCCGCATGATGGTGATTGTGACGACAGCCATCGTCACGGCGGCGGCGATACCAGCGACAATCCATGACAGCTTTCTGCGCACGATGAACGCAAAATCAACGGCGATACACGCAGGCAGCGCCAGAATCCAGGCATCGGCGAACATCATCTCCTGCACACCGAACAGCGCGATCAGGCCGGAACGCAGCGCGAGTGCCAGAACGCCGCTGATCGTCGCCGCGCCGAAACGCCGCAGGCTGTGATTCGCCAATGTGCCGATGAACGCCGGGCCAGTCGCGATGAGGACGGGCAGCAGCCACAGCGGGCGACTGAGGATAGGTCTGCCGGAGTCGAATTCGGTAAGCCAGAATTGATTCCAGATCAGAAAAATGGTCGCGAACATCAACACGGGCAGCGCGTCCGCCGCACTCCAGCGAAAATTCCACTCGCGCGGTGGCTGCGCGGTCATGTGGATGGACACCGCCATCAGCAAAATCAGCACAAAACTCGAAACCAGCACCAGATGCGGGATGCCCCAGGCGGTCAGGTCGATGCCGTAGATGCTGTGCCAGATCGGGTCGGCGGCGAGGACGTACATCAAAAACCCGCCGAGTAGAATCAACAAGCCGATGAGTGGGTTGGCGCGGAATCGCTGCTGAAATGTGCCTTTGCCGCGCGAAATGATGTACAGGCCGATAAACGCCAGCGCCGTGACCGACGCGAAACCGAAATACATCAACAGGTGAGGCCGCCAGAAAAAATCATCGCCAAATGGAACGCCGAACTGCCGATGCCAGACTTCATCCCAGAACAGGCCGACGATGATGCTCAGGCCGCTGATGCCGAGCAGGAGCGCCAGCGATTGACGGGTCGTGACGGGGAGCGTTTGGACGCGCAAAGGCTTGTCGAGAGGCCTGTAGAGCAAGTGCCAGGTTACGAATCCGAACCCCGCCAGCACCGCCACCAGCACAGCGATTCCGATCCAGAAGGGCAGCGCTTTATCGCCGCGCGGGACACCACTCCAAATGCTGAAGGCAATGAAAAAAATGCCTGTCGCCACGATCAGCAGGGCTGTGCGAAGCCGTTCCCATTGTGGATTTTTGAGTGTTTGCGTTGCCATGTGGATGTTCCTCATACCATTTAGTATTACGGATAAGATTATCCCATGTCTAGATGGGGCGCAAATAGGAGGGAGCGCGCCAGATTCCAAACTTTTTTCGATGGTGACGGATGATATACAATATCAGTCATCTCCTCAACAACACAGGAAAAGCGAATGAGTACACAGGGAATTTACAACTATCGCAAGGTCGATGATCGTGATATTACAGGCGGTCAACCCCTCGAAGAACACTTGCAGGCCGCCGCGCAGGAGGATTTTAAGAGCGTCATCAATTTAGCGCCCAGTTCAGAAAGTAAGTTGTCGGATGAAGCGGGTCTGGTGCAGTCGCTCGGCATGACCTATTTTTACATTCCGGTAGATTGGAGCAACCCGACAGAGCAGGATTTTGAGGCGTTTGAATCGGCGATGACGCAGCGGCCTGAAGGAAAAACGCTGATTCACTGCATGGCGAATTATCGCGTGACGGCGTTTTATTCGCTGTATGCGCTCAAAAATCGGGGCTGGTCGGCGGAGCAGGCGGAGAATTTTCGCATGTCGATCTGGGCGGGCAGCGATTATGGTCAGTGGGAAGCCTTTATCAGTGAGATGACGGCAAAAATCACGGGTTAGTAGGTTGGATCGTCCCTAGCCTGTGTCTCATAGTCGGGCGCTGAGACACCATTTTGCCCAAGCAGCATGTTCAACTGCGAGGCATGTCCGTGAACGTGGCGCATATTGTAGGGCAGCAATTCCAGGAAGCTGCATTCACCCCATCCAAAATAGCAGCGCCGTTGAGCCGTTTCGTCGGTCAGCGCCTCAATCGTCGCGTAGCATTTTTTACGGCAATCCTTGAGATACGCCAACAGTTCGGCTTTGGTATAGACTCGCTCAGGCATCGGCTCGTCTCCGTCCTGCTCGATCAAGGTGAAAGGCGGCGGCGGTAAAAAGCCTTCCTCAGCGCCTGTCAGGTACAGATCGAGCCAGAACAACGTGTGATAGGCGACATACCAGAACTGCGCACGTTCCGGTCTTGCATGAGGCGTTTGCCACAGGGGAGCGACCCAGAGTTCGTCGGGGCAGGCGCTGATGGTATCCGCGAGAAAATCAATCGACGCTCCAAACTGCCGCCAAAGACTTGTTTTCAGATTTGAATCCATATGGACACCTGCCTTGATGGAAGCTGAAATTTTCGATAGGATATTTTATCTTCTGGTGAATTGCGGCACAAGTGTTCTGGAATGATGCAGCGTGGGCGCACCGCCGTGCGCCCCTACAGGTCAATATTTGCGATTGAGGGTGAGATTAACCCCCGCTTGATGACTTACGCGCGGAATTTCTCGGCGTTTTCAATCGCCCACTGCGCGAAGGTGCGCGGCGCACGTCCCGTGACCTGCTGGACAGTCGGCACAACCGTATAACCGATCTCCGGCGTGTTGCCGTAGACCCAGACGAAAAATTCGATCACCTCGTCCGGGAAGCCCTGCGAACGCCATTGTTCGCGGCCTTCGGCTTCGCTCAGTTCGATGAATTTGAGGTTGCGGCCAATCGTTTCGCCGATCATCCGCAGCATTTCGATGGGGGTGAGTACCTGACCACCCGTAATCGTATAGGTTTTGCCGCCGTGACCATCCTCGGTCAGTGCCGCCGCCGCAACAGCCGCAATATCCGCATCGTGGACGATAGCCGATTTTCGGTTGGCAAACGCCTGTGTGACGGTGCCATCGCTGCGAATCGACTCCGCCCAGTCCAAAATATTGGACATAAACTCGACGGGTTGAAGGAATGTCCAGGCCAGCGAACTGGCTTCGACGGCTGATTCCAAAGCGCCTTTTTCGCCGCCGAGCAAAACAGTGACGCGCTTGACACCCGCTTTTTCGGCCATCGCGACGATTTCCGCGCCTGTTTGCAGCAGAGCATAGCCATCGCCGCCGAAGTTAATGAGATGCAGCCCGACGACACCTTCCAGCGCTTTTTCGAGCGTTTCGGGCCGCGTCAGATCGCCTTCGATGACTTCGACTCCAGCCGGAAAATTGGCTTTGGCGGGGTTACGAGTCAGGGCGCGGACGTGATGGCCTGCGGCGTGAAGCTGCTCGACCAGCGGATGCCCGACATTACCTGTTGCGCCTGCGACTAGAATTTTCATGCCTATCTCCTTGTGAATGTCTATCTAATATTCATTATGGAGGAGGATTAGGACAGTATCCGCCCTAATTGGAAGGCAAAAATTTAAACGCGATTCTTAGCCAGGTTTTATATCGAGCGCGGCATGAACACCCGGCAGCACGAGTTGCTGGAACATCTCGTCCATGCGCTCCGGCGAGTAAAGCATGTTGTTATCGAGCCACCATTTCAGCAGAGTCAAAAATGCGCCCGCCACATAATTCGAGATGACGGGAAGGGGCATAGATAGGGGTTGCCCAAGTGTGTCCAGTTGTTTTTCGATGCTGGCGCTGAGGAGAGTCTGCAAAGTTTTCGATGGGAAATCCACGTTATGGCCCCAAATGACAAAAGCTTTGTAAAGCTGATAATTCTGTTGGACATGGCGAAATAATTCCAGGCTGGGCAGCATTGAATGATCGTGTGGATTGTCATGGCGGATATTGTGAGTGAGCTGCGCGACAAGGCGCTCAAGCTCACTGGAAAGCAGGGCATCCTTATCCTGATAGTGGGCATAAAACGTGGAGCGCCCGATATTGGCGCGATCCACAATATCCTGCACGGTGATCGCGTTGTAGGATTTTTCCAGCATCAGCGTGATGAGCGCGTGGGCGATAAGCTGTCTCGTGCGCTCGGATCGGCGGTCTGTCACGGTTGTCCTTTCCGCACAATCAGGCCGATGTGTCCAGTATTGAACATATTTGCCCGAATGATTGTTGACCAAAGTTTGCCATAGTTTCTATGATAACGATAACGAACAAGATGAACGAATATCGTAGGCAGCTAGGGAGCATAAGGAGTAAATATCATGAATACAACCATGCAAACGACTGGCAGGACAATTCGCTGGGCAAAGCGCTATGATAGTGTTGTCCGGCTGATGACGCTCGGCAAGGACAAAGCGCTGCGACAGATTTCCATCGAGAGGGCGCAGATCAAGCCAGGAGATCACGTTTTGGATGTGGGCTGCGGGACAGGCGATCTGACATTAGCTGCCAAAAGGCAAGCAGGTCAACGTGGAAAAGTTTTTGGCATTGATGCCGCGCCGGAAATGGTCGAAGTGGCACAATCGAAAGCGACAAAGGCAGGGATCGAAGTTGATTTTCGCCTCGGCTTGATTGAAGCGCTGCCGTTCCCGGATGACACATTTGACGTGGTACTGAGCAGCCTCATGATGCACCATCTGCCGGAGGATGTGAAAGCGAAAGGGCTGCGCGAAATTTACCGTGTTCTGAAGCCGGGAGGTCATCTTTTTGTGGTGGATATGCAGCGCCCAGTCGGCTTGGTCAGCCATATTCTGACAACGGTTATGATGCACGGGCATCTGCACAGCGGCGTTCAGGATTTACCCGTGATGATGACCGAGGCGGGCTTCACGAATATCGAAATCAGCGATTTCTGGTTAAAAATGCTCGGAACTGTGCGCGGAGAGGTGAAGTAAGATCGCTACTCGTCCTGCGCCAATGCGGGCTTTTGCAGCGCCTCGGCTGGCACTTCCTCGCCGGATTTGATCGCATCGCCGGGGTCGCGAAGCCCGCGCAGCATGAATAAAAATGGGAATACCAGCACCGTCACGATGCCGCCGACGACAAATCCCGACGCAATATCGCGCTGCTGTGATAGATAACCCAGCCCAGTCTGACCGACCACGCCGCCGCCGCTGCCGATCATCGCGTCAAACGAAATGACGGTTGCCCGCTGCTCCGAGGGGATGAGCTTGTGCAGATACGCCTGCTTGACGGGCGTGTAAATGTTAAACATGAGCGTACCGAGCAGGAATAGCGGGACGGCAATCCAGAACGAATCCGCCAGTCCAACGCCGATGGTCGAAAGTGTGATGATGACCGATGCGGCGATCAGAATCGTGGTGCGGAAGCGGAAAAGGTTCATATAGCGACCCACCAGCCAACTGCTCAGGATGCTGACGAGCGACCCCAGCGCCGTAATCACGCCCGAAACCCAGATCGCGTCCGGCTGACCGAGCAGATCGAGAAAATAGGGCTGCGTGGCGTAAAATCCCCAGGCCATGTAAACCCATTGGACGAATGTGACGATCATTAGGAGGCGAATGGGCTGCTTGCGCCAGCCAAAAGCGATGCTCTCGCGGGCGACTCTGCGCATTTCCGCCGGGATCGCAGCGGCAGTCACCGCGCGCGGCTTAAAGCCGACTTCCTGCATGTAGAGATATGCCCAACCGAAAACCATCGCGAGAAGAATCGCCCGCACGACATACGGAATCGCGAGGTTGATAGTGCCGAGAAAGCCGCCGCCAATCGTGCCGACGAGCATCAGCGCGTTCGTGACCATGCCCGCGCGGGCGAAAACCTGCTCAAGCTCACCGCTATAGTTCGTCGCGTGGAGCGCATCCACCAGCCATGCCTCCACCGCGCCGGAATAAAACGTGAAACCGAGGCCGAGAAACACCGACATCACACAGAACCAGAACAGGCCACCGCCCACCAGCGATACGCCAACATAACCCAGCGTCGCCAGACACAAGACGACTGTACTCAGCAAAAATGACATGCGCCTGCCGCTGGTATCGGCGATCACGCCTGTGGGGACTTCAAAAACGACCATCGCGGCGGTAAAGACCGCATTGGCGACGAACACACCGAAAATATCCAGCCCGGCGTTGAGCAAAAAAAGCGTATTCACGCCCCAGATCAGCGAGGCCGAGAGCGTGTACAGGCTGGCGATGCCGATGTAGGTTCGAATAATTCGGTTTGAGTCCACGTGGTTTCCCCTGGTGATAGGCGGTTCACAACCTTGAAGGGGTTCGCGATGCCGATCTTACCCGTATATTCGAACAATTGAGCGAGGGTTTCTGCCGTGCATTCCTTGAACACGATATTCAAAATGTTGGCGAGGTTTTCCGTAGGGGCGCACCGCCGTGCGCCCTTGCAACAACACGGACAGGTCAAGGGTGTGGCGGTGATATTGGGATACGATAGCCTTCTCAATCAAAACAGGAGGGCGCAAGCCTTGCGCCCTTACAAGAGAGGTTCACGATGCGATTAAAGCTGAAACTCTGAAATGCTGACAAGCTGACCGCTACTCTGCCTGCGTCTCCGACCACGCCTGGATGCTGCCCTCGCTGATCGCTTCCTCGCTCATTTTGGCCTGAATCGCGGCGATAATCTCGCGGATGGTTTCGCGGGCTTGTGTATCGTCCATCGTAGACCCGTCCGGCGCGGCCCATTTCGCGCGTTTGATCGCGTCGAATTGCAGGTCATAGGCGCATTGAAGCGCCGCGCCGTCGATGCTGCCCTGGGCGCTGAGGTAGCTGGAAATCACGTCATCGCTGAAAATGCTGTGGATATAGCGCACATTGAAGGCACTGTTGGCGCTGATGACGTTCGAAAATGTCACGTAGCCAGAGGGATTGAAGGTCGCGGCGGTGGGTGTCCAGGCTGTGCCGCCGAGGGGGACGAAGGCGCTGCCGCTGGTCAGGTTGCGGTGCGGGAGGGCGAATTCGTTAGCCGTGCCGTCGCCGTGATAGGTGGCGTTGGCGTAAAGCGGCTCATCCTGAATCCGTTGGCGAACGAGTTGGGAATTGGTGAGGGGCATGGGAACTCCTTGATAGCTGGTCAGAGGTTAGCGTCTCAGCCAGTCAGCTAAAGGCGAAAGACAAAAGATTTGACGCAAAGGCGCAAAGGGCGCAAAGAATCGCAGAGAATTTGGTATGGGATAGCAGATTGCGGGTTTTAGGCAATCCCAATGAGGCACGCAAGAAATGTCGTCGCTTAAATCACCCGCGTCCGATGTGTCCGGTCACATATCCACGATGAGCCGGATACTCACGTCGTCGCCTTCGTCAAGACCTTCCGCTTTTCGAACACTCGCCTTGATCGGCACAAGATAGAGGCCGTCTTTGGGAAACAACGAGGTCTTATACTCGGTGCTGCCGATTTGGACATGCACCGGGATCACGCCCCAGCCATATGTCACCTCAGCTGATACGGCTTTCAGATCGCGACTCTCGTTTTCGGGCATGGTCACGAAGTACCAGGGGGCAGGGCCGCGCCAGAAGAAAATTGTGCCGTTGAACTCAAATTCCATATGAAATGCCAAACGATTGCCAATGTTTTTCTCAATGCCTCTAGTATAGCCTGCTCATGTTGAAAAATGCATCACACGCTCCCGGCGGAGTTGACATTTGGCGCGGGGAGAGTAGGCTTATGACAGCGGTGAGTCACCAACGATTGGGCTGATGTCACCGTTTTTTAGCGCTGCGTGCCTGAATGCTGCTTACTATTGAAGCACTCAAGATAGATTTCGTGCCTTAATTTTGGAGAAAACTTATGTCCTCCCGCCGCCTGTTGACAATGTTATGTCTTTTTTTGTGTCTGTTCGTGCTTAGTTTTTCTGCCCTGGCGCAGGACAGCGAGATGCCGTTTATTCAATGGGTAGACTGCCCGTTTGAAGTTCCTGAAAGCGAAACCGAGGGCGAAACGCTGGACTGCGGCACGCTGGTCACATACGAAGATCATTTTTCCGATGATGACCCGGCGCAGGTCGAGATTCCCTTTGTGATTTTATACAGTAACGACGAACCGCTGTCCGGCCCGGTGATTTACCTGGAAGGCGGCCCCGGCGGCAGCGCACTCAGCAGTGTCGATACCTGGACTGAATCGTGGGTTCGCAACAACAGTGATCTGATCCTGCTCGACCAGCGTGGGACGGGTTTTTCCCTGCCCAGCCTCAACTGCATCGAGGAGGAAGAATACGACGGCGATGATGCGTTGGAGGCAAGCCAGGCTTGTTATGACCGCTTCGTTGACGAAGGCATCAACCTTAATACCTACAACAGTATGCAGTCGGCAACCGATATTTCGGAGTTGATGACACTGCTGCAAGGCGAAATGGAATACACCGACTACAACCTGCTAGGGATTTCGTATGGCACTCGGCTGGCGCTGACTCTCATGCGCGAATATCCCGAAAATATTCGCAGCGTCATCATTGATTCGGTCTATCCGCCCAACGCGAACGCTTATGAGCAGCAGGCTCTCAACAATTATCGCGGCTTGCGGATGTTGTTCGATGGCTGTAACGCCGACCCCGATTGCGACAACGCTTATCCGAACCTGGAAGCCGTATTTTACGAGACTTTTGAATCTTTGAACGATACTCCTGCCATGTATCAGACCACAGACGAGCAGACCGAGGAAGTTTCTGAGGAGGAACTGACGGGCGACAGCTTTCTAGACCTGATCGTCGAGGCACTTTACAGCACAACCGCCATCCCGGAACTGCCGCTGGTGATTTACGAGGTGTCGGAGGGCAATTACGACGCTGCGGGGATGATCGACACGGGCGAACTTTCGCAAGGCTTCAGCCGTCAGGATGATGCGCAGGGGGATATTTCCGACAGCGAAGGCATGTTCAACGCGGTGGAATGTATCGAAGAACTGCCGTTCAACAGTTTGGATGCAGCTGTGGAAACGTCAGCCGTCATCCCTGACCCGATTCATGATTATCTCGTCTCCAGCATCGAAAATCAGTTCGCGGTCTGCGAGATGTATGGCCTCAATCCCGCTGATCCCATCGAAACCGAAGCGGTGGAGAGCGACATCCCGACGCTGGTGCTGGCAGGGGATTATGACCCGATTACGCCGCCTGCGGACGCGCAGCTTGCCGCCGAATCCTTGAGCAATAGTTTCTACTTTGAATTTCCGAGTCACGGTCACGGCATCACCGATGTAGACGACTGCGCCGTGAGCATCATCGCGCAATTCCTGACCGACCCGACTGTTGAGCCGGATGGGTCGTGCATTGATGACTATGAAGCGCCCGTCTGGGTGATCCGGTAGGGGAGAAGCATTTCAGCTTGTCAGCCAGTCAGCAAAAGCAAAACCAAATACTGAGCGTCTATCCATTGTTTGTAGGGGCGCAATATATTGCGCCCTGAATTTGACCAGAATCAAGCAAGTAGACGCAGATCACCCCGAATACGGCAACATCGAACGGCAAGTTGGGTAATTCGAGCAGCCCCAGAAATGACCGCCAGCGTTTGCGCCGCTTTTAGCCGTCCTCAGCAGCATCGTACCGCCACATTTAGGACATATTGGCGATTCTTTGGTTGGTGCGACACCTTTTGTTGGCATCGCTATTTTAGTTGGTATCACGACTTGCAAATCGTTGTCCAATTTTGCTGCCTGTGGAGTTGGCCTCGGCATAGCCGTGAGAAATGGCGCAAGTTGTTCGGCAAGTTCCTGAACAGCGTATTGACGCTTAACCGGAATATGCAGAAGGGGCAAACCCGCAGCCTTAAAAACCTGATCGACAAACGCATCCCGTTCCTGACGATCAGGACGCTGGTGACTCTTGTCGTCCAACTCGATGCCCAGTATTGGACGCATGGTAGCGGAATCGCATAGCAGAAAATCCACATGCTTGCGATCAATTTTGTTGGTATAGATGCGGAAGCGGCTTGGATCATCTTTTTTCACAAAGAAAATATCACCGAGCGAAACTTTGGTACACAATGCGGCACGATTCCCTACCGCATTTCGTAGCACCTCAAAAAAACTTAATTCGGCAGGGGACAGAAAATTATCGCGCAGTTGATAGGGGAATTCCGGCGATTGGGTGACACCGGCTGGGCTTTTGCTTTCGCCAACGAGTAAGTCCACGATGAAGTTGACCACATCGTCGGCGGACTGCTGGGATAAACCCAACGCACGAAGCATTCTTCGGAGCAGACCGAATTTATTCTCAGAAGTCATTGATTTCCTTTCGGTACCAGGGGATTGCGGCACAAGTCAAAAACTCAGAAACCCAGTATAGAGGAAATTCGGAAATGCGCTAAGACGGCGTGGCAGGCTTTTTCGCCGCTTTCGTCTTGCCCTTGAGGCGAATGGTGATTTGTTCACCGCCGCCGCTGCTCTTGATTTTTTGAGTTTCGATAAACTCTGGATGTGCCTGAACCAGCGGCGTGAGCTGTTTGTGTCCATAGGTGCGCGGGTCGAATCCCGGATCAAGCTGTCGCAGTGAGTTACCCATCGCTGCCAGCGTTGCCCAACCATCCTCTTGTACAGCGGATTCAAAGGCGGTTCGGAACAATTTTTCCAATTTTGCAGCGTTCTTTTTGTCAGCAGTGCCGGCCTTCGTCGTCGGCTTGACGTTCAAGGTGGGAACGGCTTCCGTTTTGTCACCCTTCTCCGTGCTGGTGCTGTCCGCCGGGGTCTGTAAATTTTCGGTGTAGACAAAAACATCGCAGGCGTTGACGAAGGCGGCGGGCGTGAGGTTTCTGCCGATGCCCATCACAAACAGATTTTTTTCACGGATGCGCGTCGCCAGCCGTGTGTAATCGCTGTCACTGGACGCGATGCAAAAGCCGTCCACGCCAGCAGTATAAAGAATATCCATTGCGTCGATAATCAAGGCGCTGTCGGTGGCGTTTTTGCCAGTGGTGTAACGAAACTGCTGCATGGGTTGCAAGGCATAGTTGTGCAGCACTTCTTTCCAGCTTTTCATATTCGGCTCTGTCCAGTCACCATAGACGCGCCGAATAATCAAAATCCCATATTTGTTGACCTCGGCCAGCATCTCTGGCAGCAGCGATGCCTGCGCATTGTCTCCGTCGATCATGAGCGCGAGTCGTCGATTAGTTGCCATCCGACCATCCTTTATGAGGTAGTGTTAGTTTTATGATAACACCAAGCGCGAATATTTATCGGGAATCGTAGCAATGGCGCAAATATCTATCGGACATCGTGGCAATGACGGCAATTTCAATTCATAATAGGCGAAATATTAGAGGACACCGCCATGAACAGCGTTGATCGCATCATACATGACCCCACTCGACTCGCCAGACTGGAAGAATTGATGCTGCTCGATACGCCTGCCGAAGAATCGTTTGATCGCCTGACGCGGCTGGCAAGCAAAATCATCGAAACACCTGTCTCGCTGGTCACGCTGATTGACGCGAATCGCCAGTTTTTTAAGAGTCAGGTTGGCCTGCCGGAAGACCTCGCTGAGAAGCGCCAAACGCCGTTGTCGCACTCGTTTTGCCAGTACACGCTGGCGACCACTGAGCCATTGGTGGTGGCGGACGCGCGTCGGCATCCAACCCTCAAAAATAACCCGGCCATCGCCGACCTGAACGTGATTGCCTACCTGGGGATGCCGCTGACGACGACAGACGGGATCGCGCTAGGGGCGTTGTGCGTGATGGACGATAAGCCGCGCATCTGGACAGAGCGCGAGATCGAGATCGTCTGCGAATTGGGTGTGTCGGCGATGACTGAAATCGAGCTTCGCGCACAGATCGAGGCGCGGGCGCGGATCGAGGCTGATCTTCTGGAGCGCAACCGTCAATTCGAGCGCGTGTATCGCTTCGCCAGTACCACGCTGGAGCATATGAAAGAAACGCTGGAGCAGAGCGTCGAAAAAGAAGAACTGCGCAGCTACGTCAACGATATGCTCGATCAACTCGCGCGGCTGGACGAGAAAAGCTGATGAGCGCGTCAACTAGCCAGCCAGTCAGCCAAATGCAAAATATTTCACCGCACAGTTGCCAGAAGTATAGGGAAGCATTTCGCTAGATGAGTAATCTTTAATCAAAACAGGGGTGCCTTAAGGAACATTACACCAGGTTCAATTCATAATGGATATGGTATTGTCCCTTAGGAGAAGAATCTGAATGAATAATGTAATTAGCCCTGTTCAAGACCCCAATCGTTTGTCAAAGCTCGCTGAACTGCTGCTGATGGACTCACCTGCGGAAGCTGCCTTTGACCGACTCACCCGGCTTGCAAGCCAAATTCTGAATACACCCGTCTCGCTGGTCTCGCTGGTTGATGCAGATCGCCAGTTTTTTAAGAGTCAATTTGGCCTGCCAGAACCCTGGGCATCGGAGCGTGAAACACCGCTGTCACACTCGTTCTGCCAGTATGTCGTTGCCACCAACGAACCGCTCATTGTGGAAGATGCGCGCCTGCACCCGATGCTTAAATATAACCTCGCTGTTCCCGACCTGAACGTCATCGGCTACCTGGGAATGCCGCTGACGACAACGGACGGATTTACTCTTGGATCATTCTGTGTGATCGATGGTCAACCGCGAGTCTGGACGGAACGCGAGATCGAGATTGTTCGCGAACTGGCGTTATCGGTGATGACCGAAATCGAGCTTCGCGCACAGATCGCAGCCAGGATGCGCGTGGAAAGTGATCTGATCGAACGCAATCGGCAGTATGAACGTGTCTATCATTTCGCCAGCACGACTCTGCGACACATCAGAGAGACATTGGGGCGCGGTGCGGAAAAAGAAGAACTGACCACCTACCTCGACGAAATGCAGCGTGGACTGGCACGGTTGAGTGAAACCCGCCGTTTTTAATCCACGAATAACGGGTTGTTCGCGAACGATCCATGCAATAATTTCACTGCAAAGGCACAAAGAACGCAAGGAAACGCAAAGGATTTTTAACGATTACTTTGCGAAATGTTGCGCCCATCGTGCCTTTGCGTCAAACCCTCTCCGAAAGTAATTCCAGCAATTTTTCCAGTTGACTCTCAATCGCGGCGAGTCGCGCATCAAATGAGGCAGGTTGCTCGGCTTCGGCGTGGATGCGTGACGCTTCGTTGAGGTAGTGCGGGTAAATCTGCGCCCAGGCCGCCGGAGTCAGCGCCTTGAGGTTGTGGACGTTGTGGAAATAATGCGCCAGCGCCGGGTTCGCACCGATCCGATTCGCCAGCGAGGTATCGCCTGTCCGCGCCATGTGCAGCGCCGATTCGCAGAGATCATGCAGATAGGTGAGCGTGGTGTCCATGCGGTTTCTCCTGTTAAAACACATAAAAAAGGATGTAAAATAGAGATAAGTTAGCTGTATGAGGCTTGGTATGCGTTTTCTTAGGCTTGTCGTAATGATGATTTTGCTGGTTATCGTTCAGCCTGTACGCGCGGCGGGAGTTGTGACGGATTGCAGCACCTATGGCCCCGGCGCAGGGACATTGCAAGCAGCGCTGGCGGATGGCGGGACGATCACCTTCGCGTGCAGTGGGACGATCATCGTGCCGGGGATCGACATTTCGACGGACATCTCCATCGACGGCAGCGGGCAAAATGTCATTTTAAGCGGCAATAACTCTAATTACGTTATCTATGTGACCGAGCCAGTCACAGTGCTGCTGAAGAATTTGACGATTACCGAGGGCGGCAGTGAACTCAGCAGTTTTATGAACAATAGCGGCACAGTGACGATGAATAATGTGACGTTTATCGACAATATCGCCACACTAGGGGCAGGCGGCGCTATTTTTAATGCGGGTGTGATGACGATCCGCGACAGCATCATTTCGAATAATATTGCAACATCCGATGATACGAATTGGGGTCGTGGCGGCGGAGTCTACAATTATTATGGTACGCTGACGGTTATCAACAGCACCATCTCGAATAACTCAGCAGGCAGTGGAGGCGGGATTTACAATAATGAAGGCTTGCTGACTGTCATCGACAGCACGATTGCTGATAACACGATCACGGGTGAAAACGCATCCGGCGGCGGCATCGTCACTTATTATACGCCCTCGGTGATTACTGGCACGAAGATTTCTGGCAATTCGGGTGGGGAATCGAGTGGCGGTGGTGGCATCTGGGGTTGGGATATGACCATTACCGATAGTCTCATCACCGGGAATTCCAGCTGTAGCTCTGGTGGCATCTGGGGCGTGAGTTATACCTTGAATCGCAGCATTGTCTCGGATAATCATGCCAGGTTTTCAGGTGGACTGTATGCTGCATCTGCTGGATACGATAATTACCCTGATTCAGTGATCAGCAACAGTCTCATCATTGGGAATAGTGCCGACGATCAGGGAGGTGGGATTGGAGCATCGGGAAATGTGGTGATTGCTAATACCACGATTACGGGAAACCAGGCGGGTCGAGAGGGCGGTGGAATTGTTGTTGAGCAAGGTGTGAAAATTATCAATAGTACAGTTGTCGGCAATTCTTCACCGGAAGGTGCTGGAATCTATGCTTTTGACACGAATACCATTCGCAATACGATCATCGCGAACAATATATCCGGTGAAAATTGCGGTGTACAGGGTGCTGCATTTGTCAGTTCCGGCAGCCTGAGCGATGACACGAGCTGCCCTGGCTTCACGCAAACGACGTTGGCAAATCTCCATTTGGGCGCATTGATGGGGAGTCTCGCTTATTTTCCACTTTTGTCAGGCAGTGTCGCGATTGACACAGGCAGCCTGGATTTTTGCCCGGAAACAGATCAACGCGGTGTGATTCGTCCCCAGGGGAATGGATGTGATGTCGGCGCGTATGAATATATTGAGGATGCGCCGGACGCTGTGCCAGATCGCAACATTTTTTTCACCACCACGCCGACGCTGACCTGGAGTCGCGTGTCATGGGCGGCTGGATATACCGTCGAAGTGGATAATAACGCCGATTTTTCGTCGCCGGAATTTCGCGATGATACGCTTGACAGCGATGCGCGTTCGGTGCAGACGGATGTTTTGACGCGCGGGCGCTATTATTGGCGGGTCTGCGCACATGTCGATGCGAATGCATGCGGCGCGTGGAGTCGGGTCGAGAGCTTCTGGGTGGAAGGGTGACGAAAATTTTCCACCCAGATTCGCGCGATGATTCTGCCGTTATGCTTTAGCCCATGATTCTTGATAGAGAGGGACTTGATTATCAGGTTGGGAAGGTTCAGCGCTAACATCATCAACTGCAATATCCGCTTCGATGATGTATTCTCGAATATATGTGTTGGTCTTGGTGTTCGGCAATCCACCTGTAACTGTATTTAGCGAATTCGGTTGCGGAACTGACAAACCATCTTCAAGCAAGCTATAGATATAGTCGATTCTCGCCTCACTTAAGTTAGTAAGGGCCAGTTCTCTAGTCTTTCCCTGGGATTTGCAGCCCACTAATTCAGGATTATAAGCCACAAAAATTGGCGTTCCATCTGAAAGCTCATCTTTTTCTAGATAGGTATCATACAGACGAGAAGCGAGTTTTTTAGCCTGCTGCCATAGCTCGTTATTCATGTTTCTCCTCCGCTTCTTTTCGTAATTTCTCTAACAACTCAATGCGTTTGATCGCATCCCGAACATATGCTTTTGATAACTCATCATCCCCTCTGGGTAAGGTGTCTCTTAACTCCCGAACACTTATAAATTCAGGGTGTTTTATTGTATAGTGACTCCCACCTTGAGTAATTATAAACCCAAAACCTGAGTAGAGCGTGATAATGTCCTTAGATTTCCAACCTGCCCCGGTTCGGCGCATTCGTGCTAAAAGTTTTTCAGCTTTGGAGGGCATGGTATTACTCTTGGGGCGGCGTAAACTGGTCTACAGTGACAGGCAAAATGCCTTTTTCTTCACCATCCACAAAGATGTGAAAAGCGTATTTCCCTGGTTGCGGGATTTCGAGGTCGCGAATCTGAAGTATAAAATTGGTTTCTGGTGTTTCACCTTTGTTTGGAGATGGAACTTTGAATTCAATAGGGGGAAAGCTTAATAACTCTGCTCCATCCTCACCCACAAACTTCGCAACAAATGTCTTTGTACCCACGTCGCCAAGTTCTGCTCCTAATTTAATAACTAGGTGCATTAAGGAATGTTTCGCAGGAAAATCTATGGCGTAAATGCGATTGAATGCTCCAAGAACATTTAACTTTCCAGCACGATCTACGTTAGCAAAATCGGCGACCAGAAGAATGAGTTTTTCCATATTAGCGATCCCTCTAATGTGGTGTGAATAACAATAGTATTATAGCATAGCAAGCCGTATTTAACATCATGGGAACGGTGCAACCGCATCATAAACGCATATAATCAAGAAAAATCGACGTGTACGAAGGAAAAGCCACCATGCCGCTGCCACCCGGCCCACCAGGACTGCCGCTGATCGGCGACCTGAACATGCTCAGTGAAGATTCAGGGATGTACATTTTTGATGTGTTCAGGCGCTATGGCAACCTCATGACCATCCGTTTTGGGCCGAGTCCGCTGGTTTTTATGCGTGGGCCGAAATATAACCGCTTCATTTTTGCCGAAAACGCCGCCAATCTGCTGAACCGTGCACCGCTGGAAATGCTGGAAGGCAAAATGTTCGGTGACGGCCTGCTGGTCAGCGACGGCGACGAGCATAAACAGGCGCGACGGATGCTCCAGCCCGCGTTTCACCGCCAGCACATCAAGACCTATCTCGACGGCATGGTCGAGGAGACCCACCGCATGATTGACGACTGGACGGGTGAGATCGACGTGGCGAAAATGATGCAGCGCCTCACGCTCAATATCGTCGCGCGGGTGCTGTTCAGCATGGACATCACCGCCGAATCCGAGGCGTTGAGTCATGCCTGGGACGGCGTGATGAATTACAACGTGCATCCCTGGGGCGCGGTTCTGGCGCGGATTCCGTTCAGTTCGCGGCGCACGGGAATGCGGGCGGTTCATGAGGTGATTGATCGCATGATCACCGAACATCGCGCCAACTCGGTGGATTGCGGCGACGTGATCGCCATGATGCTGGCGGCGAAAGATGAGGATGGCACGATTTTTAACGACCAGCAAATCCGCGACCATCTCATGATTCTGTTCCTTGCGGGGCATGAAACCTCGTCGAATGGCCTGACATGGATGCTCTATTTGCTGGCGCAGTACCCGGAATGGACGCGGAAGGTTTTAGACGAGCTTCAATCCGTCCTCGGTGGTCGTGACCCCGATATTGCCGATCTCGACCAACTGGTGACGCTGGATATGGTCATCAAAGAGTCGATGCGGATTTTGCCACCTGTGGTCGGTTTTACCCGCACCGCCGCGCAGCCCTTCGATATGGATGGCTATCATGTGCCTGCCGGGACGATGCTGCTGTACTCGATTGTCACCACGCATTACCTGCCTGAACTTTACCCCCAACCACTTGAATTTCGACCAGAGCGATTCGCGCCGGATGCCGAGCGCAAATATTCGCCTTACGAATATATTCCGTTTGGCGGCGGTTCGCGCCTGTGCCTGGGACAGCCGCTGGCGATGATGGAAATGAAGGTCGTGCTGGCGATCCTGTTGCAGAAACTCCGCCTCGACCTCGTGCCGGATCAGAACGTGAAGGCGATTTTTCGCGGATCGCTGTTTCCGAAAAACGGCCTGCAAGTGCGGGTTCAGCCGCAGGATGGGCAGGTCGAGCGTTCAGCGGCGCGGGTCTATGGCAACGTGCCGGGGGCAGAGGGGCGGCAGTTGGGGAGCTAGGGAGTGCCGAGTATAAAGTGCTGAGTAAAAAGCAGCGGAATGTGTAGGGGCTGCACGGCTATGTACCCTCGGCGACGCAACCACGAAAATCTGAGCTTATGAGGTGATAGGTGGTAAAATTGGCAAAATTCTGCGCGGTAGTTTGTGCGCTAATCATTGTAGGGTTTGCGATACCTGCGGATGCCGAGCAAGAGGAATTGCAGGTCGCGAACGGCAAAATCGCGTTTGTGTCCAATCAGGATGGCAATTGGGAAATTTATTCCATGGAAGCAGATGGAAGTGATATTTCTCGACTTACTGAAAATGATGGAGGTGATTTTGAGCCGGATTGGTCGCCGGATGGGACACAGATTGCCTTCAGATCATATCGTGACGAACTGATGGCTGATAATTATGTCATGGATGCCGATGGTAATAATCCAGTCAAGATTACGGACAGCCCTTACAATGATGATCGGTATCCGTCCTGGTCGCCGGATGGTCAACGAATCGCTTTTACCAGAATGATGCCCCATAGCTCTGATATTTATATCGTGAATCCTGACGGTTCAGATTTGACGAAGGTCGTTGACGGTAACGGTGAAATATTCAATATCATGCCAACCTGGTCACCGGACGGCTCAGAGATCATGTTTAGTGTCAATCTGGATCCTACAGAAGTGATTAACGAGGCTTACAGCATTAACAAAGCGGCTGTGGATGGGTCAGCGCAACAACGGATCAGTGCAGGCGGTATGAATACAACCGGCAATCTGGATTGGTCGTGGGCGAATGACCATATTGCCTATTTTGACATGCTGGTTTGGGGTTTGGCAATTTATGTTGTTGACAAGGATATAACAAACCCTGAGCCGATTACAACCGTCGTGCAAGATGGAAGTGAATTTCATAAATACCCATCCTGGTCACCGGATGGAAGCAAAATCGTTTATGAAGGTACTTTGACCCGTCAGATTAATTCTGATATTTATATTGTCGATGTCACGACAAGAGCGATTACCAACCTTACATCCAGTTTGGATGACAACGATATGATGCCAGACTGGCAGCCGATTTTCGCCTCTCGCTGACCGCCAATGACGCGATGATCGAACGTGCGCTGCCGAATTTCGCGAAGGCAATCGCGGCGGCGGGGGGATAGCTCGTCAGCGTATCAGCCAGTCAGTGAAATGCAAATTCTTTGCCGCAAGGGCGCGAAGAACGCAGGGGGCGCAAAGGAAGGGGTAATAAGTTACCTTCAATTGATTTTCAAACGTATGTATTCGCCTTGCCAAATACGCTATACTCTCACCAACCATTTACGCAGACATCTAAGGGAGACGGCATGGCGGTTGCAAGTCGATTTAAAGAGGTTATCACAACGGAAGAACAGCTTCGCGAAATTATCGGACATCCCCATCAACTTGTCCTCGATAAAACTCAGCCACACCTGGACGAATACACGCTCGGGTTTATCGCCAAATCACCATTTTTACTCATTGGCTCGGTGAACGCAGCTGGCAAAATGGACGTTTCACCAAAGGGGGATCCCGCTGGATTCGTTCGCGCACTGGACGACAAAACGCTGCTGATTCCAGATCGCCCCGGCAACCGTCGTGCCGATACCATATCCAATATTATCCAGAATCCCCAAATCGGTCTCATATTTTTAGTTCCCGGTAACCGCGAGACACTGCGTATCAATGGCACGGCGCAGATCGTCCGCGACCCCGAACTACAGGAACAAATGGCGCAGCAAGGCAAAGCCCCGCACCTGTTGATCGCGGTGACAGTTGAGGAAGTCTTTTTCCACTGTGCCAAGTGCGTTGTCCGTTCTGATCTCTGGAATGCCGAGCGCTGGCCTGATCTGGAAACGTTACCCTCGGTTGCCGAGGCATTTATCAAACACATGAATCTGGATGCGACAGTTGAGGAAGTCAAGGCTGACATCGAAGAGGATGCGCGGACAGGGCTGTATTAAAGCTCGTCAGCGGGTCAGCATTTCAGCTAGTCAGTTTTTGAAAATCAATACAACTCGTAAACCTTCGTAGGGGCGACTCGCCGAGTCGCCCTCGTAACAACAACTGTTTTCACAACCGAAAATTTGGAGAATATCATGGTGGTTATTCCTGAATCGCACAAGGATTTGCTCGAAAAACCCATCGTGGCGGTGTTCACGACGGTCACGCCGGAAGGCAAGCCCAACTCTGTCGGCATCTGGCGTTTTTTTGATGGCGAACATATCTTAATTTCGACGGACTATGGCAGCCGCAAGCATAAAAATGTCCAGGCGAATCCCAACGTCTCGTTCATTATGCTCGATCCCGCGAGTCCCTATCGCACGCTGGAAGTGCGCGGCGTGGTTGTGGAAATCACAGAGTATGGCGCACTGGAAGTGCTCAATAAGCTGACCAACTTTTATATGGGCAAGCCGGAATATTTCGGTCATGTCGAGTCGGCGGATCGGCTGGCTACCTATCGCGGTGCGCTGATTAAAATTAAGCCGGAGAAGTGTGTGACGTTTGGATAAAACGATATGGCGACAACGCAACAACATACAGATGGCAAACCGGACGGGCGATCTCCTCTGCCTCAGATTCTAGTGTTTTTCGGTGTTTTTGTTGCGCTTGTGATCGCGATATTGTCAGGCAGAAAAGTGCTTCCGCCTCGGATTACGCCGGAAAATGCTGCCAACCTGCAAGAGATTGTTCGAATAACAGATCATCGACCCTCAGCGCGATTTATCGAAATTGCCATGAGTCCAGCAGGAGATTATCTGGCAAGCACATCAACAGATGGTGACAACATCTATCATTATGTGTGGGATTTATCAAAAAATTGGGAGCTTGTGTCGAGTTGGGAACAGGATGATTTTAAGGTTTCAAACATCGTGTTCCTAGATTCCGGGCCTGCCACAATCTATATTACAAATCGTTTGCGTGATCTTCAGACGCATGAAATATTGCAAACCTTTGACAGTTCTATGGACAGATTTTATCGCCTAAGCCCTAATTCTCGCTGGATATTGTCGCGTGATGAAGCATCACTGATCGTCTGGGATATTCAGACTGGGGCGGGCCATGTTCTCATGAATGAAACGGATGATTTTAGATATTCCGTGGATGGCGGCAGATTTAGCGATGATGGGACACGAATCGCGGTCTTTACTTTTGATTTCGGATGCTCATGCCACAAGATCGCTGTATTAAGTAATTGGGAAAAAGATATACAGGTCACGTTTTTAGGTGCATTTGATGAGAATACGATGTGGGGAGGCTTGCGCTTCTCTACAGATAACAAATTCATTGCTGTTGGAGGATTTGGTGGGATACTCAGTTTCTTTGACATTGACAGCAGTCAGGATTTGCTTGGTCGTCCAACTATGGGAAGCGATAACATCCATCTGCGATTTTCACCTGATGGTCACCAGATTGCTGCCTGGGGGTTTGGCTACACCTGGTTATGGGATGTTGATGAAGCCATAAAAACTGGCGTACCTCTTTTGTCGTTACAGCCTCGAAGGGGACGCGGAGATTTCGGCGATATTGTGGAATTCAGCCCCGACAGTCGCCTTTTTCTGGCAGGCAATATAGAGGGCGAAATCCTCGTTTATGATGCCTATCCGGGTAATCTTATCACGACGCTGGATGCCCATGAGGGTGCAATACGGGATATTCAACTTACCCCTGATGGAAGAATGCTCATCTCTGCCGGTGGGGATGGTACGCTTCGCGTTTGGGCGGTAACGGAAAGCTCAACGAGATTAATTGACGCTATAGCGCCGACGATGAAACAATTTTGAAAATGCCTAAAAAATAGGTGCGACATTCGGCTAGTTTGTGCGGTATATGTTTGGTACTTTTTGACGGGGTGTAGATTCGTTACAATCTGCATGTATAGCTTTTAGGGGGACGTGCGATGTTTAACCAACTCAGTTTTGAGCAGCAGGCGTATATTTTGCAATTCCAGCATCCCGATAAGCTGCTTGCTGGGTTGCCGGGTGTGAATGATTCTGCGGTGGCGGCACTGTTTGGAATTGAGTTGAGCCTGTACCAGCGGATCAAAGATCATTTTGCGGAGAATGTGCGTGGGGCGGCGACGGAGCTTTTAGCAGACCCCGACTTTGCCGCGAAGGTTGATAAGCTGCCGTTCCTGCCGGGGGAGATCATTGTCGGCCTGGGAGACAGCATCACCGACGATTGGCAGTCGTGGCTGGAAATTTTGCGCCAACTCCTCGTCATTCGCCGCCCGAACGATAACCTGGTCGTCGTCAATGCCGGAATCTCCGGTCACACGACAGCGGATATGAACGGGCGTTTTCTCGCGATTGTTGCGCAGCAGCCGAAGTGGATACTCTGCATGGCAGGCACGAATGACGCGCGGGGTCATGGCCTCCGCCCCACCAAGTCGATGATAAGCCTGGAAGAGACGGGGAAAAATCTCGTCATGCTGCGGGCATTCGCCGCCAACCAGACAACGGCGCAGTGGGTATGGATCACGCCCGCGACGGTGATTCCCGAAAAAATCGCCACACACTGGTTTCTTGGGGAGATGCAATTGCTATGGAGTAACGAGCAGCTTGCCGGTATTGGCAATCAGATGCGCCAGATGCGCGACCCGGTGGTCGATTTGCAGCCGATTTTTGGCGTTCCCGCGAACGCGAATTACCTGCTGGACGATGGCTTGCATCCCTCGCTGGCGGGTCAGAAAGCGATTGTCCGCGCTGTGGTAGAGAAGCTGGCGGGGTAAACCAACCTCACCCTTGTGATGGGGCTGGGGGGTGAGGTTGAAAATGCTTCTACTCCTGCTCCGGCACGTCGCGTTTCAATAAATTCACATACTGTTCGCGGTGGTGCATCAGGTGAACGCGGATGGGCGAAGTCTGTGGCGGGTAGGTGTAGAATTTTTTCTTCAATTCTTCCGGCCAGTCGAACGGCAAATCCAGGATGCTCCCCGGTTCAGTCATCGTCTCAACCGCGTGCAGAGCCGTGCGAAGCACTGTTGTCTGACCTTCAACATCGTCTGGGATTCCCAGCGACATACCACCTGGATGCTCGACACCCGCGAGGCGAGGTACGCCGACAGAAGCGGTCAGATCGGGAATATAGGAGAGCGAAATCGTTGTGAAACCCGCTGCCTCGATCTGCCGCTGCACCAACCCCACTGACCAGCAGCACACTGACCCGACAGGAATCAGCATCACGACATCGACCTGTTCCTGTCTCAGATGCTCGATGATGTCCGGTACAGTTTTTTCCAGCAGCGTTTTCGGCTCAAGAATATAGCCCATATAAGAATAGTGCGATTCCGCGCAGTGGCCGATTTCGCCCCGCGTTTCCATTTCGCTCAGGCGTTGCAGAGGCAGCACACAGTTGATGTCCTGCTCGACGAAGGCCGGGTTTATATGAAGATGAAAAATTCGGATGTCCTGGGCAGTCGTATCACGGGGGATAATGCGATATGATGGATCCCCCCACCAGGGGTTTTTACGTTCATCCCACAGGTCAAATGGCCTGTCTTTTTTAAGCACGATACCGCCTGTGCTGATGAGTGCAACCGTACACTCAGAAAGCGGCTTTGTAAGCGGTGTCCAGGGGATCGGTTGGGGCTGATTCAGGCTGATCCAGCTTTTAACCATTTGTCGCGATAAGGCGTCCAAAAAACGATAGGAATCGACGTGTTCAGTCATGCTGCAATGTCTCCATAGATGCTGGCATCCTGAGTCTATGCCAGCGCCGAGCGGCATAACAGTGACATTCATAACGCCGAATCTTGATGTTTGTCGGCCAGATTTCTTACCCAACACAAACCCGCCCCTCATCACGCGATACGCCATAAGATGTTATAATCGTAGGAATTATGAAACTTATGGATCGTTTCCCCGAAAGTAGGGTATGCACAGGCATTCAAAAGCCATCATTCTTCTGGTTGAGGACAATCATAGTTTTCGCGAACTCGCCGCTTATACATTAAGCAGCATGGGCTGTGAGGTCGTCACCGCCATCGACGGCGCGGAAGCGCTCTTGCGGGTAGACGAAATCGCGCCGGATCTGATCGTCTCCGATGTCATGATGCCCCGGCTCAACGGTTTTGAACTTGTTCGGGCGCTCCGTTCCAATCCCGAAACCGAGAGCATCCCGATCATCCTGCTCACCGCCAAAGGTGAAGAAACCGATATTATCGAGGGTTTGGGACTTGGCGCGGACGACTATCTGCCGAAAACCGCATCAATGGCGCAGTTGCAGGCGCGTGTCAAATCCATGATCGAGCGCCCACCCGTTGTCCGTGCACAGCTTCCCCGTAACCAGCGCACCGGACTGCTCAACCAACACACCTTCGTGCGTGAGGTCGAGATGGAGATCAACCGGGGAGAACGAGGCTGCCTCGCGGTGATTACGCTCGACGAACTGGATCGTATTAGCGCCCGTTTTGGCCGCCGTGTCGATGCCGCTGTCATCAGGCAGTTCATCGCCCTTATCACATTCGACCAATGGCAGTTCGAGATTATCGGCCAGGAAGACAATAAAATTCTGCTGCTCATGCCAGAAAAATATATTCTGGAAGCGCGCCGCCGTCTGCGCAGTCTGGCGCGTCAGGTCGCCATGCATATGTTCGTGGTGGGGGATGAGCAGTTCCGCCTGACTCCCGTTATCGGCTTTGTCCCGCTGGATGCCGACGCGACGGGGGAAGAACTCATTGACCGTGCCGCCGCTGCCCATGCGTTCGCCGCCCGTCAGCTTGATCTCGAACCGCTGGAATACGAACCACAGATGGAGGCCCTGGCGCATCAGGTCAAGCGCCAGACGCAGGCACTAAAGAAAATTACACTCTGGTCGCGGCTGCGGCGCAATTCACGCGCCATATGGCAGATCGGCCTGACACTGGTTATTGGTGTTATCCTGCCGTTCATCATCTACGCGCTTCTGGACTCGCGCGGCATGGATATCACACAGGAAGTCTATATTCTCGTGGTGATCGGCCTGATTTTCACAGCCGTGCTGATCTGGTGGGAAGGGCTGCGCTCATTCCGGCGCATCGACCCACCTGGCGTCGAGAAATATCCGCCTGCCAGCGCGATTATCGCGGCCTATCTGCCCAACGAAGCCGCCACCATCGAGGCGACGATTGAGGCATTTTTGCGCGTGGATTACCCCGGCGAGTATCAGGTCATTCTGGCCTATAACACGCCGCGTGACATGGCGATTGAGAAAACATTTCAGGAGATCGCCCGACGTGACCCGTGTTTTGTGCCGATGCGTGTGAGTGCCAGCACGTCAAAAGCGCAGAATGTCAACGCGGCGCTGGCGCAGGTGGAGGGCAAATTTGTCGGCGTTTTCGATGCCGATCATCACCCCGACCCCGATAGCTTTAAACGCGCGTGGCGCTGGCTGGCGAACGGCTACGATATTGTGCAGGGGCATTGCCTCGTGCGCAACGGCGATGCCTCGTGGGTCGCGCGTACCGTCGCCGTCGAGTTCGAATCCATCTATGCTGTCTCCCATCCCGGACGCGCCCGCCTGCATGATTTCGGCATTTTCGGCGGCAGCAACGGCTTCTGGAAAACCGATTTGCTGCGGCAGACCCGGATGCACGGTTTTATGCTGACCGAGGATATTGACTCGTCGTTTCGCGTCATCGAAAACGGCTGCAAAATCGCCTCCGATCCCTATCTGGTTTCGCGTGAACTCGCTCCAACGCAGCTACAGGCGCTCTGGAATCAGCGTATGCGTTGGGCGCAGGGTTGGTTTCAGGTGGCTTTGCACCGCAGCCTGCCGCTGTTTCGCTCGCCCAAACTGACAATCCGCCAGAAAATGGGCATTTTTCACCTGCTCATCTGGCGCGAAATCTATCCCTGGTTGTCGCTGCAAATGATCCCGATTGTCAGTTTTTGGGCGTGGAAATCGGGCGGCTTTGACCGCATCAACTGGTTCGTGCCGATTTTTGTCGTCACCACGCTGGTGACGATGGGGACTGGCCCCGGCCAACTGCTCTTTGTCTACCGCCTCGCTGACCCGCAGATCAGGCGCAACCGCCGCTGGTTCTGGTGGTATCTGCTCATCACCATCATTTTCTACACCGAGTTCAAAAATATGATCGGGCGTGTGGCGCAGATCAAGGAGATTATGGGCGAACGGGTCTGGCGTGCCACGCCGCGCGGGTGAGGTTACTCCTTACAACAGGCGGGTGGTTTCAAAATGTGGGATGGATCATATTGGGGATGAGTCGAATGGGTGAAACGTTCTAGGTTCGGATCAGCAGTTTCACGTGTCCAATGCGTGCCGTCAGGGAGAATGGTGGTTTCATCAAATTGCACAGGGGATAGACTTGCTACTAACAAGTTTGCCCCTTCTAAGTTTGCTCCTTGTAGTTTCGCGTACTGCAAATTTGCTCCTAAAAGGTTCGCACCTCGTAAATTTGCGTTTCGGAGGTCGGCATTCCATAAAAATGCCGATTTCAACGTTGCATATTGCAAGTCTGCGCCAACGAGGTTGGCATAGTCCAAGTGAGTCCTATGAAGGTTCGCACCCCATAGGTTAGCCCCTTGTAGTTCAGCTTGTTTCAAACGTGACTCACTAAGATTAGCTTTTCTCAAATCAGCACCTTTCAGCTTGGCATTCGTCAAATGTGTCTTGTTTTGTAGTAACCCATTTTCGCCTGTCAGCCAACCCCGCCACCGCAATTCATCCACAGCAAGTTTGGCTGCCTCATTGGATTGACAGCCAGCTTCGAATATAAGGCGCTCCTGCAAATCCTTAACACGGCGTCGTTCGGCCAGGGTGTTGAGAACAACAATGGTAAACAGAACACCGAGTATTTCGGTAAAAATGTTGGTGTCGTAGCCGGGTTCACGGGCAAAGATGTTTTTGCCGATAAGCCCGAAAACCAACACTGCTATAGAACCAGCTAAGATTTTGTAGAAATATTGGTTGTTTATGTCGCGAAAAATTTTAAGGATTTCTTGCCAGCGGTCAGGTGCTTGTACGGACATCATTACATCCCTTTCGGTATAATTTTATAGATAGCTTAACACGGAATAGGGTGGTGTGTGGGCATGCAACACCGCGCGGCTAAACCCCTCTTTAAGTTTTGCGAAAAAATTCTCGACAAATAACTCATTTTCACGTAAAATCGTATCAACGTAAAATATACTTTTGCTTATTTTGGGAGGCTTGATGATGACGACCACGACAGTTGGGACAACCGAATCCGTCTTTGGACATCATTTACAGGCCATTTTCGCACGTGATGTCGATGCGATCATGAGCGATTATGCCGAAGATGCTGTCCTCTTTACGCCCACCGATACGTTTAAGGGGTTGGACGCCATACGCGGATTTTTCACCTATGTGCTGACGATCTTCACGCCCGAAGTGATCGCCACCATGAAGGTCGCGCGGCAGGATATTCACGGCGAGTTTGCCTATATTTTGTGGTCAGCAGGCTCAACTGTGCCTATTGGGAGCGACACTTTTTACATTAGCAATGGCAAAATCGTAACGCAGTCCTTCGCCGGTCAGCTCGTCACTTAGATTTCCTCGATGACACAGCAGGGCGATCATGCCTGTTTAAGCTGTAAACAGGTATGATCGCATCCTTTTTCGAGAAGGTTCGTCACTTTCCTCCCCAATCAGAAGCCGATATGCTTCAGAAGTGTATCCGATGGAGGAAAACCCATGCTTAAAAAACACGGAGAGAGTCATCGTACCGCACGAATTGGCTGGCTGCGTGCCGCAGTTTTGGGCGCAAATGACGGTATCGTGTCAACGGCAAGCCTTGTCGTCGGTGTCGCTGCCGCGAACACGGGTCGGGGCGATGTTCTGGTTGCAGGTATCGCTGGCTTGGTGGCTGGAGCGATGTCTATGGCTGCTGGCGAGTATGTATCGGTTAGCTCACAGACTGACACCGAGCAGGCTGATCTCGCCCGTGAGCGCAAAGAACTTGATAGCGACCTGGAATTCGAGAAAGAGGAATTAGCCTCGATCTATGTGAATCGCGGTCTTGATCGCGCATTGGCACAACAGGTTGCCGAGCAATTGATGGCACGTGACGCTTTAGGCGCACACGCCCATGATGAGCTTGGTATCTCCGAAACCGTCACTGCCCGCCCCGTTCAGGCAGCATTGGCATCGGCAGCGAGCTTCACGGCTGGCGCTGCGATGCCGCTGATCGTTGTGCTGGTGGCTCCGGAGGCGAGTCTGGTTGCTATCGTGTCGATCATATCGCTGGTTTTCCTGGCGCTGCTGGGCGTTCTCGCGGCGCGAGTAGGCGGATCACCAGTGATGAAAGCGGCTGTTCGCGTGACCTTCTGGGGCGCTCTCGCAATGGGATTAACCGCTGCTGTCGGCGCGTTGTTCGGGACTATTGTATAGGCAATATCGTGATGCAGTCCTTCGCCGACTCGTTCGGGGCGTAAATCCCTCACGATCTAAAGAGGGCGACCATTCCCATTCGAACCGGGGATGGTCGTATCCTTTTTCATGACTGACGCGCCAGTGTGTTCGGCGGATGGGCTACATTAGCGCCAAAGCGCTCTATAACCTCGTCCTGCATCAACACCCAGGCGGTATAAATGGCGATAGCTGTGCCGACAGGGATGTTGATCAGATCAAAAACTGAGAGGATCATCGTCAGGTAGCGCGCCCAGCCCTGGTATGCCAGCAGCCCGAATCCGGCGATCAGATTCAGCACCGAGCCAATTCCGACGATCACGACGATGGCATTACTGACGGTGGTGAACACCGAGACGGCCATTTTGTCTTCGATCACGTCCGGGAATCCAAGCAGCCACTGCGTCCCAAAATAGACCATTACAACCAGTAACCCACCCACTGCGGACAAACCCAGCCGGATGACGCCGACAGCGTTTACATGCTTGCTCATCTTTCAACCTTTCGTTACACCATACCTCCACCTTTGAGTCTATGGCAGGCGTGCGCTGCGCCTGTAGTGTCGAGTATCACGTTACAGGCAGGATGTTACGCGCGTTTTGCTTGGTGTATGGGCGGTTGGCGGGGCGGGGCGGTCACTCGCACTTCAAAAGTTCAGAGATACGTTCCAGAACGCCGCTAATTTGCAATAACACTTCATCATTGGAGAAGCGGAGGATTGTAAAACTTTGTGCTTCTAAAAATTCCTGGCGGATAGCGTCTTCCAGTGGCGTGTAATCGTGAATTGCGCCATCGACCTCGATTATCAAACGCGACTCGGCACAGTAGAAATCCACAATGAAACGATCAATACCATGCTGACGGCGAAATTTCGCGTCGCAAATTTGGCGATTGCGTAGATGTTGCCATAAGTGATCTTCAGCAGGTGTTGGCTTATGGCGCATTTGACGCGCGAGGGGTTTGAGTTTGTCCCACAAGGCAGGTGAGGTGTTCCAGGGGTAATTCTTGTCTGGTTTGTGCATGCAAATATTTTACTGATACACGAACGAGGTGGCAAAAATCATACCTCACCCCCAGCCCCTCTCCGCAAGCGAGCTATACATTACCCACATCTTGGGGAGGGTGAAAAATAGACCAAGTTTGGGCAATGTCCTGGAGGCGTGTCCAACCGCGCCACAGGACTTTAACGCCCGGTT
>JALHNB010000073.1 GCA_022843745.1 Anaerolineae bacterium
GCAAGCCGAACGGCAGATACACGATTGCCGCGCCGAAAACGATCAACCCGGTACGACTGGATGGTGTGCCGCTGCTGGCGGATACCCCGGTTATTTTTAACCCCGGCGCGATTGTGGCTGTCGGCGAATACTGGATGCGGCTGGAACTGAAGCCGATTTTGGTCGAAGTTGTTGAGGAAAAACTCGAAGACCCGGACGATATTGACCTGCCGATGCAATCGCTGGATGTGCCGTCGTTCCTGGATGTGGGCGCACTGGACGACTCGCCCCCGACCAAACCGCTGGATGCGGCCTTCGCGCGGGATATGCCATATTACACACCGCCGCACCTGACGGCTGACCAGCTTGGCTATGACCGGCTGGTGTTTTTCAGCGAAAATGCGCCAACGGTGATCGTGCGTTTAGATCGCAACCGGATCATGATCGGGCGCTCCCAATTTGATGTCGTGCTGGCAGACCCCTCGGTTTCGCGGCGACATGCGCGTGTCGAAAAAATCGGCGACGAATTTTACATTTCTGACCAGGGATCGAGCAACGGCACGTGGGTGGATGAGGAGCGCTTGCCAGCGAACAGCCCGACGCTGCTCAAGCCGGAACAGGCGATTCGTATTGGCAATTACTGGATGCGCTATGAATTCAAGCGCGATCTGCCGCCGGAATTGAGGCCGCTTTCAACGGCTGGCGCGAAGTTGGAGGTGACTGACCCCAACGAAACCGCGCCGATGATTAAGCCGCTGTCGATGGATTTGCCGAACTATTCACCGCCGCCGCTTTCGCCGGAGATGCGGACAAAAGATCGGCTGATTTTCCTGAGCGAAGATCACCCGATGCAGATTATCCGCTTTGAGGGCGACATTCTGTATGTGGGGCGCGACGAAGACCTGGACATCGTGCTGGAAGGCAAGCGTATTTCCCGCCGCCACGCGATGATCGAGCGCCGCAATAACCGCCTGTATGTGACCGATCTCAACTCGACCAACGGCACATGGGTGGGCGATACGCTGGTCGTGCCGGATACCGAAGTCCCCTGGAAGCCGGACGACAACGAATATCTGCGCATGGGTAATTATTGGGTGAAGTTTGAACGGGCGGACCTGGAGCAGTATGCCGCCATCGTGCTTCAGGATAATTACAAGCGCGTGGGCAAGCGCATCAAAAATTTCCGCATTGACCGCTTTTTGGGCGAGGGCAATATCTCCGCCGTGTATAAGGCGACGGAATTCCCGCTGGAACGCGCCGTCGCGCTGCGCGTCATGCACCCGAATCTGGCGATGCAGGAGCCGCTGAAACAGCGCTTTTTGCAGGAAGCTCGCAAACTCAGCCAACTGAATCACGAAAATATCGCGCGGGTTTTCTCGTTCGATAACGTCGATAACGAACTTTTCATGGTGATGGATCTCGTCACTGGCCCGACGCTGCGGGCGTATCTGAGCCGACAGCGCGACGTGGGCAAGTCGATCAGCCTGAATGAGACTATCGGCTTGTCGGTGCAGGTCGCCGACGCGCTGCACTACGCCCATCAGCAGGGCATGATGTACCGCGATATGAGGCCGGAAAGTATTATTCTGAAGCCCGTCCCGATTGGCTCCGTCATCACGAACAAGCCTATTCTGACCGAATTCGGCGTGGCGCGGCTTTCGGAAACGGGTGAAATTTTCGCTACCGAAAAGCCGGAATCCAGCTTCCCGTATATGTCGCCGGAGCAATGTCTGGGCGAACGCATCGACATCCGCAGCGATGTGTATGAACTGGGCGTGATCGTTTACGAGATGCTGGTGGGTCGTCCGCCGTACCAGCCGCGCTCGATGTCCGAGGCGATTCGGATGCACAGCCGGGAACTGCTGCAACTGCCGAGTAATTTCCGCAGCGACATCCCCGAAGACCTGGAAAAAGTCATCATGAAGGCGCTGGAAAAACGGGCGAATGATCGTTTCCAGACGTGCGCCGAGTTTTCAATCGCGCTGCAACGGACGGCAACTTTTACCGAAGACGCGCCGGATGGGTTCATCTCTGGTCGCATGATTACGGGCAGCGATGACCCGGACGCGACGGCGATTATGGAGCGCCCGCTGCCGGAGGAGATGCCGCCGCCGACCCGTGCGCCGCGCCCCGACGAACAGCTTGAATATGACCAACTGGTGCTGTACAGCGAACGATTCCCGACGCGGGTGATCGTGCTGAACAAGAATGTCTATACGATTGGCCGCGAGTATGACCAGGATATTGTGCTGGCGGGCGATAATGTCACGCGCCGACATGCACGGCTGGAACGTGCGCCGGGTGATGTTTACCGCCTGATCGACTACGGCTCGAAAAATGGGACGTGGCTGGGCGGTTATCGCCTGATTAAAAATGTCGCAGAAACCTGGGAAAAAAGCGAAACGGTGCGAATTGGCGATTTCTGGCTGCGGATCGAGACACCAGACGACCATGTTGCGCCGATCTTTGAGCAGCCGGAAGAGGCCGTCGAAGCGCGTCCGACGTTTATCCTGCCGCCGCCTGTCACGCCGATGGAAGCCGAAAAAATCGGTGTCACGGTCAGCAATTCCATCCTGCGGGTGATGCCGGGGCAAACGACGACACTCTCGGTGGAAGTGGCGAATCGCAGCGATCTGGTCGATCATTTTAAGGTCGAGGCGGT
Source organism: Anaerolineae bacterium (assembly GCA_022843745.1). Lineage (GTDB taxonomy): Bacteria > Chloroflexota > Anaerolineae > Aggregatilineales > Phototrophicaceae > JALHNB01. The sequence continues at coordinate 2,642 of JALHNB010000073.1, forward strand.
AGGGCTGCCACCGGAATGGGTGACGCAGCCCGCGCAGCCGCTTTATCTGCTGCCGCACAACCGCGACAGCACCTCGCTGACTTTTCACCCGCCGCTGACCAGCACCAGCAGCGCAGGCGGACACGCTTTCGAAGTGCGTGTGACGGCGCGGGCGATGGGGATCACGTCGCCGGGGGTGCAGGGTGCGCTGAATGTCGAGCCATTTTATTCGTATACGACTGATCTTGAGCCAGAGCGAATCAAGCGGCGCGGCGCGACAGAATTCGTCATCAGCAACACCAGCAACAGCTTTATGACGTTCATGCTTCAGGCGCGTGACCGCGAACAGGGTTTAATGTTCGACCTGGCGGGGCAGCAATATACGCTCGCACCCGGTCAGACGGATTACGTCTCGATTCGCGTGAAGTCCAAGCGCAGGCCGTTCTTGGGGCGGGCGATCACGTATCCGTTTGAGGTCAAGGCGACACCTGTGCCAACCGAGCAGGCTGGTGGGCCGCAAATTCAGACGGGTGAATTGATCGCCCCGGCGCGATTCTCGATTCTCGGTCTGGGCTGCCTGCTGCTACTGCTGCTGCTGTGCGGTGTTCTGGTGGGGAGCGCGGCGTTTTTGCAGGGATTCTACTTCCCGGCGCAGACACAAACGGTGACGTCAATCGCGATGGCGACAGGTGTCCCGGCGACGGCAACCGCAGCCGCCGGACTGGATTCGGACGGCGATGGCCTGACGAATACGCAGGAAATAGAATTAAAAACGCGGCCTGATGCAGCCGATACCGATCAGGATGGCCTGAGTGACGGTGAAGAAGTTTATATCTGGAAAACCGATCCGCTGAACCGCGACACGGACGGCGATAACCTCTCAGACGGGCAAGAGACGACACGTGGGACGAACCCGACGAACCCCGACACGGACGGCGACACGATCCCGGATAACGTGGACAGCAGCCCGCTGGCACAGCCTTCGCCGACGATCACGCCGTTCCCGACGATTGTGGGCAGCGCCGGGGATGTTTGCCCCGGATCACCGTCGCCGTCGCGCATGGCAATCGGCATGGACGCGATTGTGACACCCGGTGGCGTGAATAACCGCCTGCGCGATAAGCCGAGCGTTAAAGACGGCAAGGTGATTGATCTGATGCCACCCACCAGCGCGTTTACGGTCATCGGTGGGCCGGAATGCGACGCGGATGAGCAGCTTCGCTGGTGGCAGGTGACATTTAACGGCCTGACAGGGTGGACAGCGGAAGGCGCTGGTGATGAATATTATCTGGGGCCGCCGGGTGCAGAAGGTACGGCATCCAGTGGTGGAGGGGGCGGCGGAAGCGGTGGCACATCGGCAATTGCCGATCCGCCGGAACTCGCCGCCGAGGTGAATCCCGAACTGGTGGGCGTACAGCTTGATATTAACGCGGCAGGCCATGTTATGGGGCTGGTGCAGCCGTTGGATGTGCAGTGGGTCAAAATTCAGGCCAATTGGAGCGCTCTCGAACCACAGGGACGCGGGCAGCTTGGCGGCGATTTTCCGCGATTCCAGGCGGCGTTGCAGGAAGCCAAAAATATGGGCTATAAGGTGCTGGTGAGCGTTGCCAAAGCGCCGGGATGGTCACGCGCGACTAATCTGGGGCAGGACAGTCCGCCGGATAACCCGCAGGATTTGGCTGATTTTCTGAGCCGGATGCTGCAACAGACTGGCTCAAGTATCGACGCGATTGAAGTGTGGAATGAGCCGAATCTGAAGCGCGAATGGAACGGGGTGCTGCCGTTCACTGGCGCGGGCTATATGACCCTTTTCCGGCCTTCTTACGCCGCGATTCGTGCGATTTCGCCCGATATTATCATCATCACTGCCGGGTTAGCGCCAACAGGCAATTCATCGGTCAGCGTGGATGATCGCGAGTATTTGCGGCAGATGTACGATGCAGGTTTAGCGCAGTTTGGCGATGTGGATGTCGGGATTCACCCGTATGGCTGGGGTAACGCGCCGGATGTGCGCTGCTGTAATACGCGCATCGAAGGGCAGGGCTGGGCGAATCAGCCACAGTTTTATTTCCTGGATACGATTGCCGATTATCGCGCCGTGATGCTGGCGGCGGGGCATAATGTCCACCTGTGGGCGACGGAATTTGGCTGGGCGACCTGGGAGGGTTTGCCGGGTGAAGCGCCGGAAGGCTGGATGACCTATAATACGCCGGATATTCAGGCGGATTATACGCTGGCGGCCTTTAAGATCGCGCAGGCGTTGGATTTTATGGGGCCGATGTTTTTGTGGAATTTGAATTTTGCGAATCCGACAACCGTAAACGGTGGCAGTGACATGGCGGGATACAGCCTGGTTTATGAGGACAGCGGCAATACCGTCGTTAAGCGTCCGTTGTATGACGTGATGGCGGGTTTGCGATGATGAGACGTGAATCCACACGCGATATTTTGATTGATATGCGAAAGTATGCGCAGCGGGAGGGCGAGGCATGCCTCGCCCCTACGAATGTGGTCATTTTTTCGGGACGGAATGCGCGAAAGGGTGTACCAGGAGAAGGCGCAATATATTGCGCCCCTACGAATGCGGACGCGAAGGGGTTGGGTCAAAAGGGCATGACACGTCATGCCCCTACGGATGGCGATGCGGTGGTATCAGGTCACGATATGCGGGAGGGCGCACCGCCGTGCGCCCCTACAGATGCGGGCGCGAAGGGGTTGGGTCAAAAGGGCATGACACGTCATGCCCCTACAGATGCGAAAAGGCCGAATCGGGGACACCAACGTTACAAGATTGCGTTTGTGATTTTCGCGCTGCTGATGTTTGCGATTCCGGCGATGGGGCAGGGTGTGGCGGGGGTGACGATTACCGCGCCGCCAAGTGTGGACGGCGACGAAATCACGCTTCAGGCGGTGGTGCAGGACGCGAACGGGCTGGCGGCAGGCAAATTAACAGCCGCGAATTTCAGCGTCAGCGAACCGTTCGCCGATATGAATGTGACCGCCGAACCGTCGCGAAATATCGCGCTGGCGGTGATCGTCAATCTGAACGCGGGCAGCGATGTGGATTTGATCCGCGATGCGCTGCGGGCGTATTTCAGTACCTACTATCGCCCGGATGATTTGGTTTCATTCTACATTTTAGACAAAGACAGATTTCGTGTAGTCAATGTTACTGACCCTGATATGATTAATCAGGCCATCGACAGCCTTTTAGCGACAACCGGATATTTCCGAATCAATCCGATTCTCAACGCTACACTCGATGAATTACGGCTGGTTGACCCCACCTATTCACGACAGGTTTTGTACATCGGATCATATTTAAACGACCCGAATGAAAGCAACACACCGCAAATTTTTGCCCGTGAGCAGATTCCATTTCATGTGGTACAGGCGCATCGTTTCCGCGATAACTCGACGACCAGCCACCGCGCGATGGCGACCAATGGCGGCGGGTTGTTCGCCGATAATCGGGACGGCGACGCGATTGTGGATGGCGCGGCGATCAACACGCTCAAGCTGCTGTATGACACAATTGCTGACAGCCGAGTCGTCTACACGGTGCGCTACCGGACGACTAATCCTGATCTGAGCGCCGAACAGACCGTCGATCTCAACGTTTCGCTTTCCGGCGGTCAGCAGGGGAGTGCGAGTTTTACGTATGAGCGCGTTTTCCTGCCGCCAGCGGTGACGATTACCTCAACCGATTTAGACCCGGTGCGGATGCCATTCCGTAACGGTGAGGCAATCAATTTTGACCGACTGGAACAATCCATCAATGTGCGCGTGACATTTCCCGACAATGTGATCCGGCAGATCGATCTGATTAGGCTCGAAATTCTCGATACCCGCATCAGCAGCGTGATTCAATCGACGCAAATTCCTGATCCGGCAACCGATGGGCTAGGGGGGTATACGCTCGTCTGGCCGTTGAGTGATTATGGCACGCCGGAAAGCATCACACCGATTCAGATCAGCGTCATGGTGACGGACGAACTGGGGCTGACGGCAAGCGCAATCGCGGAAGGGAGCGTCACTGTGGGCGCACTCCCGCCGCTGCCGACGATACCACCCACCATCGCGCCGACGGCTGTGCCGACACCCGTGCCAACACCTTCCGCCGCTGCTACCGCTTCAGGTGGCCTGAGTAACACTACAACGCAGATTCTAGCAGCGGCTGTCCTCATCACCGTCATTATCGCACTCTATCTTTTCGCCGCGCTGCGCCGGACTCGACGGGAAGCTGCGCTGCATCGCGAAGAAATGGAACTGCTGCGCGAAGACGAGGCGATGAACCCACCAGCACCGACGACTACCGCACCCGCGCCAACCAACGGCAATCAACCACCCAACCTATCGAACCAGCCGATCCCCGAAAAACCACTCTACGGACGGTTGGTGGTGATTGAAGGCTTGGAAGACCTCGAAATTCTGATTAACAGCGAACGATTTGTGATTGGACGCTCGGAAAGCGGCTGCGATTACCGGATCGATGCGCCGTTTGTCAGCCCAAGACACTGCGAATTTACCTTCAAAAATGGCAACTTCCGCCTGCGGGATATGGGTACTAAAAATGGCACGTATGTTAACGGCGAACGTGTGCCGCTGGAGCGCGATGTCGCCGTGCCGATTGGGTCGGAGATTGGGATCACGAAGAATATCAAAGTTGAATTGTGGGATCCGCGTAAGGTAATTGATTACGACCAGAAGCGGACAGACCGTAAGATGGACATCCAGATCGCGACCAAGACGCAGACGCATCACGGCGAGCTGGATTTTCCGGGTTGGCCGGGGATTCATTACATTGATGATGATGAGAGCGATGTGAGCGACGATTACAGCCCAGGGTGAGAGGGTGAAAAGCAAAGGTGCGAGTTTGATGATGCAGTTTAAGAATCAAATATAGAGTTTAGCTTAGGGTGTGTAAGGGCGAGGCATGCCTCGCCCCTACGAAAGCCGCCCGGTTTATTTTGTTCAATCGTATCATCATGCCCCTACAGGCGCATATCGCATGATGGAGCGCGGTGGGCTGGTCGGTTGACGCGATTCAATACCGACACAGCCCACGCGGAAATAATCAGGTTAACAATCCTGAATATTGGCTAAATGTCACTGCCCTATATATCGTCGGATGCTCTTTCCGCCGCTTTGGGCTGATGACCGCCGATGGGGGTGTATTCCCATTTTTTGCCAAATTCTTTTTTGGCTTCAGCGCGGGAGATAATGCGGAATTCGGCATTATCGTAATTGAATGCGCCTGTATAAGACCGCCGGTTCTCAATTTCGGCCTGGGCTTCTTCGCGCGTATTGTGCTTGCTAATGACGCGCCACTGCGGTTCGTAATTGCGCTGAACCGCTACACAGAAGTATTCACTGGATTTACCTTTTACGACCATATCGACTCCTCAAATTTTCAACGTTGACTGTTTAATTTCGCCCTCGGAGGGAAAATAAAGCGGCGCAAGAAAATTCCTGCGCCGCTGTAGTTGCTTATCTGGATGTCGGATTAATAACGATCGCGGCGGTTGTTGTCGCGGCGGCGATCACCACCACCGTAGCTGCCACCGCCCGAACGCTCTTCGCGGGGACGGGCTTCGTTGACGGTCAGTGCGCGACTGTCGAGCTGATAGCCGTTGAAGCGCTTGATGGCTTCCTGAGCGCCTTCTTCGGTTGCCATCGAGACAAAACCGAACCCTTTTGGACGACCTGTGTCGCGATCCGTAATGAGCGTAATCTCGGTGATTTCGCCAGCCTGTGCGAACAGTTCCTGGATCTGTTCCTGCGTCGTGCTGTAAGCCAGATTGCCAACGTACAATTTCTTAGCCATGAGGCGGTCTCCTAATAGAGAGAATCAAACAAAAATTTTGATAGAGCAAGCAAGCTGTCGTGGCAAACTATGCAGAAGTGATCGGAGAAGCAGGAACACGAGGTGCAGAATTCGGCCCGGGCTGTTTTGGTACCCTACCGAGACTGATTATCTCATAAATCCGGCAAATTGTAAATAACGAGTTACAAATTGCGTTAAATATCAACTCTGACAACAACGGCCTGCATTTTCAAACGCAAATAAAATTAAATGGGTGTATAATGGATATTAAGAGGGGATTTTTTGAAGCTGCTGAACCAAAACACAGCGATTACCCTCATTTTCTTTCAACCCAAGTTTGATGATGCCCGTTGAATCCCTGTTATTGTCTTAAGCAGGATTCACATATTCCTCGCTCAACAAACCAAACCCCAGACATTCTTGTTTATTTCAATGACTGTAGTACGGCTATGTCATGCCAATACGTAGTACGGAAGCGTCATTCCACTGGAGGTTGGTCACTATGCCCATCTATACATACCGTCGCGAAGATAGCAGCACGTTTGAATTTGAACAGGAAGAACAGAGTGAAGCGCTCACGTTTTGCCCGACGACTGGTCAGAAAGTCGAGCGACTCTTTCAATCCGACGAAAATACGCTCAAAGGTACACGCGCTCTGGTGAATAACAGCCAGAAAGTACCCAACCGAAAACTAAACGGCAAGGGGCAAGATAACTATATGCGCCTCAAGATTGCCGATTCAACACAGAGATCACGCGGGAAAAAATTCTAGAAGCAGAAGCGGCAAATTGTTAGCGAATATGGCAAACACTAAGGAGTCTCTATGGAATTAAAGCAGGACGAAATCAGTGAATTGCTGCGCTGTACGTTGCAGCGGGGTTTGGTCACATATCCGGATACCCGGCGGCGTTCCCACACCGCTACGATGATGATCGTCAGGGGATACATGGAAACCAACCCGGATGATGTCTATAACCTGAACCAGCACCCGATGATCCAGCCAACCCTGAAGCGCGGCGCGAAAGTATGGCTGACTGAAAAAGGTAAGGACGCAATCCGCGCATTAGCACCGGATGATTTTAAAAAGAATCGATTGTGGCCGCTGGTGATCGATGTCCAGCGTGCGCAGGAGCGATTAGCTGTCTGAGCAGGATCGACTCGTCTGACCAGGACGTTGTATAAGCTACCCCAATTCCCCAAAATTACCTGAAATGGAGACATCAATGTATAAAATCGATATTCAAGGCAAAGCGGACATGGAAGCGGTCATGAAGGCGCTGGATGCCCGATTTATCAAGGCCGACAAGGAAAAGAATTCCGTGTGGGTCGAGCCGAGAGAAGTAGATAAAACTGTCCAGATTATCAATAAACTGGGCTATAAAACCACCGAAGACCACCAGTAGGCGAACCTCACCCCTTAACCCCTCCTCAATTGCGTTGGGGAGGGAAGAAGAACCTATTCCTCAGTCAATGTCAGATAGCGCCTCTATGTGAGTGGGATCAGAACCACGCTCAGAAGGCCGCTGATGTATCCCCATCCGCAACGAAAAACCAACCGAAACCAGCGATACCCGCAGCGAATGAGTCGAGCCTTCTTTCAGGTAGGCTGGTTTTGTCGCGCCTGATACTGCTTTTCACCTGACAAAATCGCAATAGAATAGGGGGTATAACACTTAAAAAATTGAACCACGCGGAGCGTATGGAGAAATATGGAATGAGCATGATTAACAAACAGGATATGTTGAAAAAAGCTTATACGGCGTTTAACAATCGCGACCTTGAGACGGCGCTGTCGCTGATGCAGGTGGATGTGGTATGGCCCAAGGGGTCAGATGGTGGCTACGTTCACGGCCACGAGGGTGTGCGGGAATACTGGACGCAGCAGTGGGCGATGATCGACTCGCAGGTTAAGCCAATCGGTTTCAAAACCCACGCGGATGGGCGGGTTGAGGTGAATGTGCATCAGGTCGTGCGTGATCTGGCGGGCAATCTCCTGTCTGAGCAGATGGTGCAGCACATATATACGCTACAGGATGGTCTGGTTAGAAAGATGGAGATTCGGAAAGAGTAAAGTCGAACTGATTCAAACTCATCTGCGAAAAGATGCCTGAGATTAATCAGAGCAAATGCAAGGTGAAGCCCGCCCAAGAAATGATCATCAAGACGGTCATCGCATAGTCTTAAAGCTCCTGGCGGATTTGCAGTCGAGGTCATGGCCTAAAAGTCTCCATCAGTACACCAGCCCTTTAGAATAAGGCTAGTTACCAATTGGAGGACAAAATGAATCAAAAAGAATGGATGACTGTACCTGTATTGTTCGCTGCTTCGCTGGATGAAACGCTCGATTTCTGGGAAGTGCTCGGCTACGAAAAAACTTATTATCAGAAAAGCCCCTATGGTTATGGGGTGATGAGTCGCGGCGAATACGGCCTGCATTTTATCCAGCAAAAATGGCTAAAGCCCGAAGAAAACCCTTATGGCTGTCTGGTGATGGTGACGGATGTCGAGGCTGTACACCAGAATTTTTCTAAAGCCCTGAAGGGGAAATTGGGACGTGTTCCGAATAAAGGTTTGCCACGCATCACGCGCATCAGACCAGGACAAACGCGCTTCACCGTGACCGACCCTTCAGGCAATTGGGTGACATTCATCAAATTTGGGGATGAAGACGAAGAAATCGCAGCCAACTCCGAGCAAAGGAGAGACCAAAGTCCAATGGAATTTGCGATTTCACGGGCTACGCGCTTCCGTGAGTTCAAGCTTGATTTGTCTGGCGCGGCGAAAATTCTGGATGTCGCGCTGGAACGCCATTCAGACGAGCCAAAAATCCTCATCGCTCGTGCGCTTCTGCTGCGTGCGGAAATCGCGCTGGACGTGGAAGAAACAGCAACCGCCAGCGCAAGCCTGCAAAAACTGCGCGAACTCCCTCTCAGCGAAGAAGAACGCGCCAGCCTCAGCAGCGAAATCGAACGGCTTTCCGAAATAAAAAAGCCTGACTAGCGATTATTCACCAGCTTCAAGCGCCGCAATACGAGGCTGTGTTGACATTTCAACCTGATGATGTAATTTCCTGGCATCCCCACCCCAAACCCCTCCCCATTGCAATGGGGAGGGCTTAAAATCGGCTTGACTCCCCAAAGCATGAGAGGGGGCAGGGGTGAGGATAAGCAAATGTCAACACAACCTAATTATTTTTTCTGCCGCCCGCGATAGACCGCCGTTTGTAGCTCGACAGCGTAAGCTTCCGTCTCCGGGACTCTGACCTGACGCGCTTGCTCGACGGCGCGTTCGATGTCGTAGGGGAGGCGGATGAAATCAATCGAAAAGAGGCCGGGTTTCTGGCTGTCAAAATTTCCGGTCATGACGACATAGGTTGCCAGCGGTAAATCCAGCGGATTGCCAGCGCTCCCGGCATTAAACAGAATTTTGTGGTCAAGGTAGAGGGTGTGCATGTAGGCGCAGTGAATATCGCCGTAGCCGACGACATCCGGCGCGGGTTCATCCATGCCGGTGAAGGAGGTGTTTTCGAACATGGCGCGGTGGGTTTCATAAGTTTCCCAGGCATAGATGCGCTTATAAACACTTTCCTGCGAGGCGTGAAACAGGCGCACCCGTTTGCCACTCATCCAGAAATCGCAGACATAGGGCAGGCTGCGGAGATAAGCCATGCGCTCCTTGCCGATCTGCGCGGCGTACCAATCCAACACCGGCCTGTCGCTTACTCGCAAAATTTCGGCTTCCCAATTCCCCTGGACAATGACATGACAGACTTCGCGGCACAGATCAATCGCGAGATCGGAATGCGCACCTTTGCCGACGACATCGCCCAGGTTGTAAATGATGTCGATGCCGCGCTGCCGGATGTCGGCGAGGACGGTTTCCAGGGCCGGGATGTTACCGTGAATGTCGGAGATGATGGCGATTTTGTCCAAGATAGCTAACCCCTCCCCCAGCCCCTTCACAAGGGTAGGTTTTTAATACAACCTCACCCCCAACCCCTCTCCGCAAGCGAGAGAGGGGAGCAGTAGGAGGTTTGTATACCACAGTAAGAACTGCATTTCATTCAGGATGCGAAAAGAGGGATAGGGTATCGGGAGAGGGCATAAATCACAATGCCGAGTTCGCGAATTTCGGCGGGGGTAAGGCCCAGGATGGCTATTCGCGGTTAGGTGTTTTAGCTCTATTACATGCCTCAAATACTGTTAATCTATGATGTAGTGGGGCGATTCTGTGTGATCCTGCTTCGGTAGGGAACACATTTTCGTGTCACAATTGTTTGAGCGCTTACGCCTCGCCGGGAACACGTGAGGGATCGGTGTCTGGTCAATTACGTTCCGACCAGAAGAAGATCAGTAAGCGCATTAACTGAAAGGATGTTTCGAATGGCTACCGTAGAGTTTTACGATGTGAAAACCCGTAAGAAGATCAATGTTGACGACAAGGACATCATGAAGGCGAAGCTCAACACCAAGAACGGCCAGGTGCGCTACGCTATTCGTGGCAAGACGGATGATGGCCGGACGCTGACCAAGTTTATCAGCGCGAAGGACTTCGAGACGCTTCAGTACAAAGAAGCGACCACGTAACGTCTTCGCATGAAGGTTGCAGGGGTGGGCAGAGGCTCGCCCCTGTGTAAATTTTGGCGACTGGTTGAAGGCTTTGTAAAATAGCTTCTCTATGGGCATTTTCAATATTTATTTTAAAGCGATGAGGTCGGAAAAAGTAGTAGTGATTATTTGTCTTCGGCGTTGTTTGAAATCGTTATCCATGACAGCACCCGCCTTTTCATCAAATACTTTGAGATATTTGTCACGCCACTCTAATATCGGCTTATCATCTAAAAAGGAAGCAACAATATTTGGATAAGCTTTGCCTAGTGTAATCATGATATCACAAGCTGGCATCAAGCTGGCTTCGCCCATGAGGAAGATATCGTCAGTATTTGAGAGGTTCAAAGTTTCGTCTATCGCTTCCAAAAGCTTGTATAGAATATCGGATAAATAGTCACTAGCGGCATCCGAACCAAAATTATCCTCACTCCATGTGCTCATGTTCTTCTCCTCATACGGTAAAGTTTTAACTGATACATCCTTTATCTCGACAACCGCTTCCGAAAAACCAACTCCGCCACGCCGGGGACGACGTAATCGGGGATCGCACCGATTTGCGTGTAGCCCTGGCGGCGATAAAAGCGCTGCGCATCCTCGTTAAAATCCGACACCAGCAAAAAAAGATCGTTCGATTTTTCGGCGGCCATACGCTCGATCTCGGTCAGCAGAGCCGCGCCAATCCCGCGACTGGTCACGTCTGTGCGAACACCGATCAAGCGCAGATAGGGGCTGCGTCCGAACGTGCCGTTTGGCATCGCCCAGGCGAATCCGCAGGCAGGAGAGTCAGCGTCGGCGGTGATGAGCCAGTCGCCGCGCGAGTGTCCAGCTTCGAAATCGGCGATGAGGCGCTCGACGGTCAGGTTATAGCGCTGGAAAAGCGGCAGATCGACCATCCAGGCGGCGAGAGTCGGGAAGTCGGCGGGGGTCATCGGGCAGATAGTGGGCATCACGATTCGCGGGAGTCGTAGCGCATTTGCGAGGCAGTCACTTCGTCGATGTGTTCCTCCGCCCAGTCGCGAATGGCGATGATGGTGGGGCAGAGTGTTTCGCACAGGGGTGTCAGGGTATATTCGACGCGGGGCGGGACTTCGGGATAGAGTTTGCGGCTGACGAGGCCGTTGCGCTCCAACGTGCGCAGTGTTTGGGTGAGCATTTTTTGCGAGATGCCGCCGATGCTGCGCTGAAGCTCGGAAAAACGTTTGGGGCCATCCTCGAGCAGGCTGATAATCAGCACTGCCCATTTGTCGCCGATGAAATCCAGCACACGGCGGGTGGGGCAGTCGGAAGCGTAGACGTTGGGGGGGAAATATCGGGTTTCCATAGGGTGACTCCGTTACTCAAAAGTGCCTACTTCCCATTCTATACTAAGTCACTTATAGTTACTATTGTTGATTCCAGTAACCCCTCCCCCGGCCCCTCCCCATTTCGCTTCGCTCATAGAGAGGGGAGGAAATACATAATGCGGTGGATTCAGGGAGGCATTTTGCAAAAGGAGAATAAAATGGCACAAACATTATTGATCACGGGTGCGTCGGGGCAGTTGGGCCGCCGAGTCGTGGAAATTTTGCTCGAAAAAAACGCGGGGACGATTATCGCTGCCACGCGCACACCGGAAAAGCTGGCGGATTTTGCAGCACGTGGGGTGATCGTGCGCAAGGCGGATTTTGACGATCCGGCTTCGCTGGCGACGGCCTTCGCGGGTGTGGATCGCTTGCTGCTCATCAGCACCGATATGGTGATGGTGCCGGGAGCGCGGATCAAGCAGCACCTTAACGCGGTGACAGCCGCCGAAGACGCAGGTGTGAAGCATATCGTCTACACATCGCTGGTAAACCCCGGCCCGGATTCGCCCGTAACGCTTGCGCCCGATCATCATGCCACAGAAGCCGCGTTGGATGCCACGAAAATCGGCTGGACGGTACTGCGCGAAAATATCTACGCTGAAAACGCGCTGGGGACGATCCAGCAGGCGATCCAGCTTGGCAGTTTGTACAGCGCGGCAGGGGATGGCAAAACAGCTTACATCAGCCGCGAGGACTGCGCTCAGGCGGCGGTAGCGGCGCTGGCATCGACCTTTGAGGGACGACGGACGCTGGATATTACCGGGCCGGAAGCGCTTTCGCGGGATGATCTGGCGAAAATTGCCAGCCAAATCAGCGGGAAAACGATCACGTATGTGCCGCTGACCGTCGAAGTTTTGACGCAAAATCTGCTCGGTGCTGGGCTGCCGCAGGTGATCGCCGATCTGGTCGCGTCGTTTGATGCGGGGGTCGCGAAGGGCAAGTTTGACGAAGTGTCCAATTCGGTTGAGGAATTGACGGGCCGGAAGCCGGTGAGCGTGGCGGATTTCGTGGCGGCGCAGGCGTAGGTGATTTTGCCGAGAAGGGCGCACAGCCGTGCGCCCCTACAGGCCATAGGTCGTGAATAGGTGTTAGCGAGGCGAAATAAGAGCCTTAACAGAGGACTTCGACGGTGAAGCCACCCGGCGCGGTGACGTAGAATGTCCAGGCGTGGTGGCGCTCCGGCGGTTGGACATCGAAGCCGTCGGCCTTCAGACGCATGTATATTTCGTTGACCTGTTTCTCAGTCTCCTGACCGAAGCCGATGTGAAATGTTTCGGGATATTTGATCTCCCCTTTGCCTTTCATGAGCGTCAACACAAGTTGGCCGTCATCCATGAGCGCGGCAAAGCCTTTGTTTCCCCCGTGATTCTGCAAGTCGAAGTATTTTTCGAGGAATGCTGCCGCCGCCGGTACGTCCGTGACCGTCAGATTAATGTGATTCAGTTTCATGCTCGAAATCTCCTTTTGCCTCGCTGCTCAGTTTTATCTTAAGGGGATGGTCTCATGTTGGAGGGTTTTGCCACCAGCCAGCACTCAAGTTGGTCGGCGGCCTGGAGTTCGTCGCGGTAACGGGCGTGGTCTTCATCAGATAGGGGAATGGCAGCGAGTTCAGCGCGGACGGCCTGAACGCGTTCAGAATCGCCCATCGCGACGGCTAATTCTGCTCTGGCGGCAAGCGCACAGGCGCGCTCAATAGGAACAGCAGAGATGTGCCGCGCGAGTGCCAGATCGAGTACACGGGCGGCGGCCTTATCGTTGGCGTAGGTGTCGCGCAGAAATGCGGCCTTATCAAGCGCCTGTGCCAGCGGCGATGATCCCGATTCGCTATATGTGTATTCTTCATCCTGATTGATGTAAAGTAGGACGTTGCCGGAGGGGTCGAAGATGTGAAAGCGCGTATGCCCCGGTCTGAGTCGCGTGAGTCGCGGGAGGCCAGCCGTTGGGATTCTGCCGAATTTTTCGCGCAATCCATCCGAAAATGCCTGAAAGTAGGGTTCGATTTGCGGGACATGGATCAGCGCGGCAGCATTTTTCGCGCTCCAAACCGAGAGTTTGGAAAAATGAATGACCACGTTGCCGCGCTGTACCGCCGCGTAGAGATAGGGTTCGTCCTGGCGATAGGTGCCTTCGAAGCCGAGCGCCTGGTAAAAGTCGAGCGTTGTGTCGAGCGATTTACAGGGAAAAAGCGGGATTGTCGTTTCCAAAATTTGCCTCCACGCACCACAATGATTCAATTTACTCTCATTGTAAAAGGCTGGTGTGATAGTAGAGGGTTTTGGGGTGTGCCTGCGCCGATTCTCAGCCAACCCCAATTCGCCATTGGTCGTTCAGAGGCTTTTGCAGCGCCTTGAGATAGACACTGGCTTTGGCATAAAACATGAGGATCGCCTCGTGGTAAATCTGGAACTGCACGAATAGAGAAGGCGTGAAACCGTGTCCACGATCAATTTGCTTGTTGTGCAGGTCATCTTCGGAAAATGTCTGTATGACAGCCTCAAATTCTTCGTCCAGCGCCGTGTACCATGCCTTGATTCGTTCCACTCTGGTTGTAAGCTCCGGCTCGATACTGCGATATGACCAATCTTGCTTATAGGTTTTGAATGACTGGATATAGTTATGCTCGATTTCGCCCATCTCGCGGCACAACTCACCGAGAGTCGGGTTATCGCCGGGGAGTTTGTAGGCAAGATCGCTGTCGGTCAGCATGTTCATGAGGTCGTAGCGCAGATTCTGGCTTTCGCGTAAGGGAAACTCACTTTCAATCAGGCTGTTCATACGGCGCTCCATCTGAGATGCTGAAAATGAAATAGTAGCTCAAATATTCTATGGGTGTCAAGGTGGCGGGTGTGGTGCTGTTGGCGAAACGGAGCAAGGGCAGGTCTCAGACCTGCCCCTACAGGCACATTTGGAGGTGTATTTTTAAAGTGTCATGATGCGAATACTCAGAGGCGCGAGGAGAAAATTTAAGGCTAGAGGGGGTTCAACAACAGTATCATTTGGCTTATTTATCCTTGACCTGTTACCCTTTGTAAAAAGGCAGGAACAAACCATGACAGAATCCAACGCGGCACTTGAGCGCTATCTTACAGACTGGAACTTATCCGACCCGCAGCCGTTGGCGCAGACGCTTACCAGTCATGTCTACACCGTGACGCATGAGCAAACCAGTGTCGTCCTCAAAATTCTGACCGCTTATGGGGTGGCAGAACGTATGGGTGCGCTGGCGCTGCGCCATTTCGACGGACACGGCGCAGTAAAACTGCTGCGGAGCGACGATGACGCGCAACTGCTGGAATATGCTGACGGCGAAAATCTGACCGGACTGGTGAAAAACGGCCACGATGAGGACGCAACGGCGATCATTGGAGATGTGGTGAACGCGCTCCACGCGAATGCTTCCGCGCCGCCGGAGGGTATGACAACGCTGCGGGAGTGGTTTCGAGCGCTATTTTCGCAGGCAGAAGACGAACGCACAAATGGCATGTATCCGGTTTTGATTCGCGCGGCAGGCATCGCTGACAAGGTTTTCGACCAGCCGCAAGAACCGCGCGTTTTACACGGCGATATTCATCACGAAAATATCCGGATGTCGTCGCGGGGGTGGCTGGCGTTCGATCCAAAAGGGCTTTATGGCGAACGTGCGTATGATCTGGCGAATACGCTGTGTAATCCGAGGCCGATCTACGGTGTGGTCAATGGTGACGAGCCGCGAATCCTGCGGAACGCGGGCATTCTGGCGGAAAAATGCGGTATTGAACGTTCGCGGGTGCTGCTGTTTTTGTATCTGTACGCCTGCCTGACGGCGAGTTGGACGCTGCAAGGGTTCGATACGGGGTGGGAAGTGGCGACCATTCTTCGGAACGCCGACATTGCCGAACGGAATATGTGACCGTTCGTTGTGGAGACGTATAGTTGCCGTTGTTTTTGAGAGGAAAGGGTGTGGTTACAATGCTACCCGACTAGAGGAGGTAGCAGAGATGAAGAAATTGCGGCTCGCACTTATAATGGGATACGTGATTTTGCTAATGAGTATCTGGATAACAATAAGGGCTACACAAGCCTCAGAGGACTCATCAGCTTTTAGATGGGCAAAACTAACGCTGCCACCGCCGCCTGCAACCTCAATACTACCGAGTTTGACTCCTTCTCTTACCTATACGCCTTTACCATCGTTAACACCTCGTCCGACGAATACATACGCTCCAACATCAACACCTCGTCCAACATCGACTTATTCGCCAGCGATGGCGACATCCATAGCAAATGGGTGTATTAGACCGTTTGATTCTTTCGCTTATGATGGGCCGAATGTAGAGCGAACAAATCTATTGCCACTCCCTCCCGGGCAGATCAAGGCGCAAATTCCTCCACATCACTTTGAGGGCTATTACGAGCATTATTCTTTTTTCAACCCTGCGCTCACTCGCCCAATAAAAGAACAGCAAGAATTATGGCTTATAGGGGATATATGGGGCGAGGGGCTTAAGTATAAGAAACAGATTATTATTTACAGGCTCGAGTCAAAAGAGTGGGAGTTTATTTCAGGTGATATTGATAATACAGGATTGGAAGTAGCTAATCTCTTTATCACGAGCAAGGGGGCGGTTTGGGGCCGAGCAACGTGGGGGTATAATTATGAATATCAACGAGATACCTTTCCAGTTTTAAGCAAGTTTAATGAGATGACACGTCGCTTTGAAGTAGTTGAGGGTGTTTTAGAACTTCCAGTTGTGCGAGAAATAGTTAACGGTGACAGCATCACTATCCTCTCCGATCAAACTCGAATATTACTCGATACACGGGATAATTTCTGGATATTTACCGAATACAATGGAATCTATCGCTACGACCTCGCTGACCAGACTACCCAGAAACAGGCCGCTTTTGAGGATTTCGGGGTTGGTCGAATGATCTTCGCATCAGATGGAAGCATGATTTTCTGGGGCTATAACGATCAAATCACGCAAGAGGCAGAGTATGGGCGAATCGCGCAAGGGTCGTTGTTTCAATTTTCGCCTAAAACAGGTGTAATAACGCACATAGACTTGCCGGATGACGAATGGCCGTATGGTTTCGGACTATTGCTTGATCGCAGCGGCAGGTTATGGCTGGGGTCGGCAGGTTATCGAGAACCAGATGGCAGATGGCATCTTATAGCACGTCCTGAAAATTACTTTAACGCAATCGATGAGGGCAGTTATAGCTACGTGTGGGACCCGCCTACGATCATATACGAAAGTTCGGATGGCAGACTATGGTATAGGAAATATCTGGACACTAGCGGATGGGCGGAGGGAACTGCCTGGTATGACCCGGAAACCGGAGAAGGTTGTATGTTTACCAATTATCCTTCTTATGTGGTTGAGGATTCAGAGCAACAGATGTGGATGGTGGCGGATGGAGAACTCTACAAGTACGCCTTAAACTCGAATCGCTAGATTGGTTTATGCACCCTCGTTGTGAATCATCTCCATCATATGTCCGATCTGGCGGATGATGGCCTGGGCGCGGGTTTCGAGGTCGAGCAGGCTCGAAAGCCAGCGATCCGCGATCACCTCGATAAATTCGTTGGCGCTGTCTTCTGGCGGGAGGTCGAGCGCGGCGCGGAGATTTTCGGTTTTGCCCGCGTCGAACTGGCGCAGCATCCGCAAAACCGCCATCAGACTGTGGCCGGACTGCACCAGGGTGCGGATTACACGCAGGCGACCAAATTCGGCGCTCCCGTACAGTCGATAGCCGTTGGCGGGGTCGCGCGGCACGTCGATCAGGCCGTTGCGCTCCCAGTTACGCAGCATATCCACGCTGACGTTGAGATGTCGCGCCGCATCGGTGATATTCATTTTCTGGCGCGACGAATCCATCAGATGACCGCTTGCCCAGCGTTCCAGAAATTCAATCGCGGCTTCGGCGGAAGTGCGCTCCATGCGGACATAGGCGAGATGCTTGTAGGCCAGCTCCATCGCCATGCCCAGGTCGCCATTGGCGGCGCTTTTAACGAGATCAATCAGGAGTGGCTTGTCACCGAGGTACGGCCAACTCAGTGTGAGGTGGGTGAGTCGGGCTTGCTCCAGATGCAGCGGCGTGTAGAGGCGATAGCCGTTTTTGCCGCGCGGAATTTTCGGCAAAAAGCCGTTTTCCTCGTAGAGCCGGATGGTGTTGACGTGAACGCCGAGTTCGCGGGCGATGTCGCTGGTTTTGAGGTGTTTGGGGGATCGCATGTGTATTTATCATTTTGGGCGCAAGCCTTGCGCCCCTACAAGAAAATCCTCTTAATTTGACTTCAACGCCTCAATGACTTTTTTAGCATAACGCGCCTGGGATTCGTCGGCATCGTACATCAGATCGGTGAGAGGATACCAACGCGCGGGCGGGATCGGAATGGCTTCCAGATCGCCGATATATTCGAAGGCAAAGCGCACGTCAAAATGCTCGTGTGCGCCGGAACCGCTGCCGATGGGGTGAATATCCACGTCAAAAATTTCGCTGCGAAGTGGGATTATTTCCGCGCGGTCAAAGCCCGTTTCCTCAAGCAGTTCGCGCAAGGCAGCCGCATACACATTGGCATCATCATCTTCGACATGACCGCCGGGTTGCAGCCAGCGCCCGACTTTGACGTGCCAAATCTGGTAAACGCATTCGATACGCCGGTCAAGAATAATCGCTGATCCGGTGATATGCGCTTCCGGGTTCAATCGGCTAAAAGGGTCAATCGGCTGCGCGAGTAATTGCTTGAATCGCGGGATGTAGTGCGCCTCAGACTCATATTCGGTCTGATAAGTGGCGAACAGTTCCAATAAGTCGGTTTTTCTATCCATTTGGCAAACTTTCCGATGCAAAACTCTCCAATATCATACCAGGGTTTTGCATTGGACATTGGCGTAAATTTCTCGCTGCTCCCTTTGTCGCAATCAGCAGTCGGATTAGGTTACAGCGGCAGAACAGGGAGCGAAAACGATGGGTAGTTTGAGTTCAAGCCTAAACTGAATATTTTCTCGATGTCTTCATCAAACATAGGCTTGTTGTTATGGATGGTGACAACTGCCTGCTGTAACGCATAAGTGCCAATGCCTTTGTAAAGATACCCGTTTGCCCCTGCTCGAATGGCATCTTTTGCATATTCCATATCCATATTGCCGGTTAATACCAGCACCTTCACTTGAGGATACAGATTGTGGAGCCGTTCGATGAGCCAAATATCTTTAACTTTAGACCCGAACTCGAACACCACGACATCCGGGGGTGATTCTTTACAGAGCGAGAGCATCTGCGAGAGTAATCGGGTTTCGCCCACGAAAAGCATATCAGGACTATCTTTAAAAATGGATTTAAGGCTTTCACGCACAATCTTATGAGGATCAACAATTGCAATCTTGATGGGGGTATCCATAGGCGGGCCTCCTATTGGAGATGCCTGGTGACTGTTTTATGGCACAGTCATGGTTGGGGGACTTCTTTGATCTCACAGAGGTATTAACACATGACTACTGAAAGATAAAGAAGAGAGAGGTCCAGGATCAAACATCAGAACGTGTTATTTGATCTTTTCCCAGGGCCACATTTGTTACGCCAGCCACGGTGGGGGAGTATGCGGAGTTCAATGACCGAGGGATTAAGGGTGGTTCAGTTCTCCTACGAAAGTCAAACTTATCACTTACAAATAGTATATCACACTATGTACATTTTCGCACATATAAGGGCGACATTCTGAATTGAAATTTCCTGTTTTAAGTCTATGGATAGGCATCTCAGGCAAAGATCACGACTATGCGCCCCTACAATAGAACGGCGGCGCGGATGGTGTTCGCAAGCATATCAATGGTGACATTTTTGAACATATAGCTGTACGCACCCGCATCCTGGGCTTTTTGGATCAGTTCGAAATCGATGCTGCTGGTAAGCACGACTACCTGAATATGGGGGAGTTTTTGACGGATAATACGGGTGGCGGTTACACCGTCCATGATGGGCATGATTAAATCCATCAGGATGACATCTGGTTGGAGTTGTTCTGCTAATTCAACGGCCTCTTTGCCATTTTTTGCTTCGCCAGCCAATTCCAAATCGTCACACACTTCGAGGAGGGCGGTTAAGCCAAGACGCACCAGAGGATGGTCATCCACAATCAAGACACGAATGAGCCTCTCTTGCATAACCACACCTTTAAAGATCACAAGTGAAGGTAGATATTTTGCCTCGTATATTCAATGGAACTAAGCGTATACGAGGCGGTAGGCATTGAAGGGAAATATACTCTCTATACTTATTTCTCTGTATGAGTTTAGTTTCAAACTACCAGCATACAGAAAAATTATACTTTGACATAGGTAATTTAGGGGAAGTAGAAATGACCTTTATGACCCTTGTATTAAAACCCCTATAAGGGCAGGGGCCATATGACGAAAATCTCAGTACCCAGGCCCACCTTGCTCACGACTTCGAAAGCTGCTCCAATCGTCGCTGCACGTTCCCGCATAATCCCAAGTCCCAGTCCAGCCGATTCTTCAGTCAGGTTAAACCCACATCCGTTATCCCGAATGCGCAGCGTTAGATGATCGCCTTCCTGTATGAGTGTAATGCTGCCTTGTGTTGCCTGACTATGCTTCACCAGGTTATTAAGACTCTCCTGGATAATGCGATACAGGGTTACATGCACATCCTCCGGCAGAGCTTGCTCAAGTTCAATATGACAGGAAATCGTAACAGCTTGTTGAGCTTGCGCAACAGTGATTAACTGTGTCACCAAATCCTGCAAGCTTGCTTTGACCAGCGAGGAGGGGCGTAGTTCTAAAAGCAGTGTCCGCATTTCGCTCATCGCTGCCTGCGCGATTGTCGCCAGTTGCTTAAGCTGCTCCTGTGCTTGCTGCGAATCTTTTTCCCATAATCGTGGGACAGTCTGCGCCAATACATGGATCGAAAAGAGGGATTGACTCACCGAATCGTGCAAATCACGCGCGAGATGTTTGCGCTCTTCGGAAACGGCCAGGTCACGTGCGTCCTCGGAGAGCCGCGCCCGTTCAAGCGCTTGTGCGCATTGCTGCGCCAGTGCAACGATAAAAGCGCGTTCATCATCATCAAAGATTTGGTCTGTCAAGAAACTGAGACCTAACGCGCCGATACAGCGTTTTTCTACGATCAAGGGAATGGCTGCCCAAGCCTGATTTATTTTCAGAGGCCGTTCGTCCGTCAAAGGAATACGCGCCCCAAACTCCTCACGATTCCTTAGCCAGACGGGTTGCTCTGTACGGACACTCTCTGCCAGCGGCGCTGGACTGTCCACAGAAAAACGATGCCATTCATCGGTGAGTTGCTTCGCATAATTGATGGATATCAAAATCTCAAGCTGGGTCTTGTCCGGGGTAAGGAGGACAATAGAGCCAGCACTGGCTCCTGACATAGCAATCGCTTGTTCGACAATGACTTTAGCAACCTGTTCCGGGGTTAACGCTTCTGAAAGCGCTGCTGTCAGCAGGTAAAGCAAGTTAATGCGATCTTCGGCTTGTTTGCGATGGGTAATATCAATCGTAAAGCAGCGCGTATGGATAAATTGCTCATCTTCAAACAGCCCGTTGGAGCTAATCAAGACCTGCTTGATCGAGCCATCTTTACAGCGCAGTCGGGCTTCATAATTGCTCAGGTTTTCTCCAGACGTGAGTCGTCTGAGCATTTCCTCAATCACGTCATGATCGACATGAAATTCGGCAATATTGTGACCGATATACTCTTCCCGGGTATAGCCCAGCAAATCAAGTTCAGCCTGATTTGCCCAAATAATCTTGCCATCGACTCCAATCCAATGGAGGCTAACCACCGCATTTTCGACAAAATCAGCCAATTCCAGCTCTCGCGGACTGGTTTTCGGCTCGGACTCTTCCTGTTCTTTCACTTCTGCTCCCGCTTGTACCTTTATTGCAGCACCCATCGATAGTTTACGCGATTTTAGATTTCGAGTTCAGTGAATTAGACAGCACAATACGATGTCTATTGATGACACTTTATATTATATCTATTGACGACACTATACAATGAATTTGCAGAAAATAAATGAGTAAATAGTTCATAGGTGCTGGGGAAAATTCACGACCTATTTTGAGGTATTTTCCCCTAGAAACGATCCTCACTGTTTCGTTGCGCAATGGATTGACACACTCAAAGACCTTTGTTCGCCAGGGTGTGTTGAGATTAATTTCTCAATTTCTGTAGCAAACGCCTGACAGGTCTCTTATAGCTGAACGGCGGCGCGGATGGAGTTCGCAAGCATATCAATGGTGACATTTTTGAACATATAGCTGTACGCACCCGCATCCTGGGCTTTTTGGATCAGTTCGAAATCGATGGTACTGGTGAGAACAATAATCATGATATGGGGAAGATTTTGATGAATAACACGGGTAGCGGCGATGCCATCCATGATCGGCATGAGTAAATCCATCAAGATCACATCGGGTTGAAGCTGGTCGGCTAGGGTAATGGCCTCTCTGCCATTTTTTGCTTCGCCAGCCAGTTCCAGATCATCACAGACTTCGAGAAGTGCGGTCAAGCCCATCCGTACCAGTGGATGGTCGTCCACAATCAGTACACTAATCATCCTCTCCTGCATGGTGATGCAGTCCTTAATTTATGGATATTTTTGAGTGATCCAGCCAGGGTAGAGAGGAATATACAGGTAACTAATAGCTGCCTAACGTGGTTGGTATATTGTCCTATGGATACAGATAAAGCCTCTTACAAGGAGTATAACAGATATGTACGTTTTCGTACATATAAAAAAACTTTATTAGTGACGGATACCATCCTATCATAGCAGTATTCGGTTAGCCTGCATGTGCTCGTCCTCCAGCATTTCTCGGTAATTCGCAGCCAGGTGTTCGCCAGTTTGGGAAATCAATGTCTCAACTTCTGTATCAAACACCCGTTTACCCAGATACACGGCACGAATGGCCTGCTCCAATTCACTCGACGCTATGGCTTTGTAAAGATAACCGCTTGCTCCGGCGCGAACAGTATTTCTCACAGATTCGGCTTCCAGGTTGGTGGTCAATACCAAAACCTTCACCAGAGGATACAGTTTGAGGAGTTCTTCAATGATATAAACATCATTTACCTGGGCGGCAAAGTCGAATAGCACGACATTGGGTTTGACTAATCCACAGAGTGAAAGCATCTGACGTGCTGAACTGGCTTCACCAACAAAAAGAAACTCTGGACAGTCTTCAAAAATTAACTTAAGACTATCGCGCACGATTCTATAAGGATCGACGATTGCAATTCGGATTGGGCTAAACATAGGCTCGCCTCCAAAATATGGGGCTGCCTCGTGACTGCTTTTTCAATGACACAGTCGTGAGATGGGGACTTCGTTTATCTCACCAGAGTAGTAACACCTCACTACCAGAGAGATAAAGAAGGAAATGTCCGGGATCAAACATAAAAATGTGTTATTTGATCTTTTGCCCAGACGACATTTGGAACGCGCTAACCAGGGCGGAGAAAGGCGCAACTCTTAATAACCGAGCGATTGTGGTTGATTTTCTTCCCCTATAGAAACTGTAATAATCGCTTACAATCATTATATCACACAATGTACGATTTCGAACATACGACTTGCTTCAGCTCTTCAAGTGTGAAGGGCCTCGGCAGAAACGCTGCGCCTTTTTTTGTGACTTCATCAACAACCGTTGAAGTCTTGAGTACACTGGAGATGATGACTGGGATGCCTGGGTAGACGGCAATCAGTTCGTCCAAAAAGTGGAACCCATCCATTTTGGGCATATGGATGTCACTTACAATGACATCGAAGTGTGCATCTGTCGCCAGAATTTCCAGAGCATCAAAACCATCATTGCTCAGTATGACTCCGTGACCCATTTTCTTGAGCATAAAGGATAGCAGCATCTGAGTCGATGGATCGTCATCGACTATCAAGATACGTAACATGCGCGGCCTCCTATTGGAGTTGCCTGATGACTGGTTGATGGCACAGTCATTATTGGGGGACTTCGTTTATCTCACTGAAGTAGTAACACTTCACGACGGCGAGATAAAGAAGGTCAATGTCTGGGATCAAACGTAAAAACGTGTTATTTGATCGGTATCCCGGACTTCGTTAGAGCTGCCTCAGTCACGGTGGAGGAAGGTGCAACGTGCGGTAGTGGCTGGTTTAAGATTTTTATAAAAACTGTGATCATCACTTAGAATCAGTATATCATGTTATGTACGATTTCGCACATAATGTGGTATACTACTGTGTTAAAACTTCATACTACCAGGTTTATGGAACCTATTGGTGCAGCCCCTTGCACCCTCGTTCTCCTGTATCCCTCTCTAGTCGGAAGCACGCACTAAGAGATGAACGTTTGTAGGAGAAATCATGTCAACTTCCCTCGATTCACCAGGACTAAAAAATATGCTGCTGGCTGCCCTGCCAGAAGATGAGTATCAACGCCTGCTTCCCTGTCTGGAATTGATTTCACTTGACCTAAAAGGTATGCTTTACGAACCAGACCAAGACATTGAATATGTTTACTTCCCCCTCAGCGGTATGGCCTCCATCGTCGTTGTTCTGGAGGATGGCGGTTCTGTCGAGGCGGGCATTGTCGGCAACGAAGGCATGGTGGGCTTGCCCATATTCTGGGGCGGTGAAAGAACACCAACGACAGCCTTTTACCAGGTCACAGGCGATGCAGTTCGAATGCGATCTGAAGACTTCACCGCGGAAATCGAGCAAGGTGGCGCTTTGGGGCCGCTTCTCCAAAAGTTTGTCCAGGCATTTCAGACATTGCTGGCGCAAAACAGCGCATGTAATACCCAGCACTCCATCAACGAACGCTGCGCTCGCTGGCTGCTCAGTGTCAATGATCGGGTTGGGAAAGGCCAGTTTCAACTCACCCAGGAATTTCTCAGCCAAATGCTGGGGGTACGCCGTGCAGGGGTCAGCGAGGTTATGGCGATACTGCAAAAAGAAGGCTACATCCATTACAGCCGAGGCATGATTGATATTGTTGACCGAGCTGGTCTGGAAAGCGTGGCGTGTGAGTGTTACCGGGTCGTCGCTGACGAGTACAAACGGCTGCTGGATTACTCACAAAATTAACGCCGCTTTCCCACCTTTACATTGTCCGCGTTTCAATATCCTCGTCGAACACCCGCTTGCCGTGATATACCGCATGAATCGCTTCTACTAATTCATTCATGCCGACCCCTTTGTATAAATAGCCCATTGCGCCATATTGAATGGCCTGGCTGACGCATTCCTTTTCCATATTGGCGGTTAACACCAAAACCTTCACTTCGGGGTGTAATCTGAGGAGTTGCTTGATGATGAAAATGTCTCTGGTTTTGGACGCGAAATCGAATACCACGACATGAGGTTTAGCCTGCTCACAAATTGACGGCATTTCTTCGGCTGAATTGGCCTCGCCAACCAGGTGGATGACACGGCTGTCCTCAAATAGCAGCTTGAGGCTCTGCCGCACTTCTACAAATGGATCGACAATCACGATTCGAATGGGGCTAGACATTGGCTTGCCTCCTCATGGAGCTGCCTGTTGACTGTCCTAAAGCAGTCAAAACGGAATGATTTCCTTTCTCTCATCCAGCACGAAAGCACTCGCACTTTAAGAAAAGGATGAAAAGGGGCGATGACCGAAAATTAATGCAGCTACTTGATCAATTTTCCTTGATAACAAGTAGAAGGCGTATCATATGTACGGTTGCGTACATATGATTACAACTTTATTAACATCTTAATTTTAGCATGAAAAAGTTGAGAAAATCAAAGGCAAAAAATTACAATTTTTAAACGAGTGGCGTTAAAAAAGATCGCTTGTGGTGTTACAGAGGTAGTGCAGACGAGTAAAAACATAACAAGCCGAATTCGATTGGTTTTTCGTCGTGATTATGCTAGAATATTAATATTACAAACCATATAACAGTTATGTACGATAACGTACATAAACACCTATTTATTTCTACGTTAAAACTTCGCCTGCGGGTTTATGGAAGTCGCTAATTAGCCTTTTAGTGCTTCCTCCTTTATCCCTCTCTGGTTAGAAGTACGTATTACATGAGATGGATTCTCAGGAGAAACGCATGTCTAGCCCCACGAGTTCGCCGGGCCTCGGTAATCGGATTCTGGCTGCCTTGCCTGCGAACGAGTACCAACGCCTGCTTCCCTCGCTGGAATTCATTACGCTTGAATTAAAAGATTCACTTTATGAAAAAGATCAAACGATTGAATATGTTTATTTTCCCCTCAGTGGCATGGCTTCCATCCTGGTGGTCCTGGATGATAATACCTTTATTGAAGCCGGTATCGTCGGCAACGAGGGCATGGTTGGCCTGCCCGTATTTTTGGGTGCTGAAAAAACGACAACCACAGCATTCTACCAAGTTATTGGCGAGGCAGTAAGAATGCGATCTGAACACTTCAGGGAAGAAATCCGACAAAATGGGGCTTTGGTATCGATACTTCAACGCTATACCCAGGCATTTCTGACGCTTGTGGCGCAAACCAG
>JALHNB010000074.1 GCA_022843745.1 Anaerolineae bacterium
TTTTTACGCCGTCTCGCCCATCTCTTGCCCGCCACCTCCCGCATGTCCTGCCGTTCTCTCCATCCTTTGACCTTTCAGTCTCTCCGGCAGGTCTCTTAAGTTGGTGCATATGGGGCGACCCGCGAGCCGCCCCGATTTTGAATTTACTTCTGCAACGCGGCTGGATTCACCACATTTTTGTATTCACCCTTAAGCAGCGCGTCCACGACTTCCTGCGCCGCGTCGATGGCAACGTTAACTTGCGCGTCGGCGGTGCTGGCGGCGAGATGTGGCGTATGCACCACACCCGGCAGCCCAACGAGTGGATGAGTCGCGGGCGGCGGCTCTTCGGCATAAACATCAACTGCTGCCCCGGCGACAGCGCCACTCTTAATGGCTTCCGCGAGGTCGTCGTCGTTAATGAGTGCGCCACGTGCCGCATTGATGATGCGAACGCCTTTTTTCATTTTGGCGATGCTGGCGCTGTTAATCATGCCGCGCGTTTCGTCGGTAATCAGGCTGTGCAGCGTGATGAAATCGGCGCGGGCGTAAAGCTCGTCCAGACTCAGCAGTTCGACACCGAGATCCGCCGCAATGTCCGCCGGGATATAGGGGTCGTAGGCGACGACGGTCATCTCGAAGGCCAGCGCACGTTTGGCGATTGCCCGTCCGATGCGCCCGAAACCGATGATTCCGAGCGTTTTGCCGCGCAGTTCTACGCCGACAAAGGATTTGCGATCCCATTTTCCGGCACGCATCGAAATTTCGCCTTCAGGGATGTAACGCGCGAGCGCCAGCATCAGCCCAAAAGTATGCTCGGCGGTGGCGATGGTGTTGCCGTCGGGCGTGTTCATGACGACGATACCCTGTTTGGTCGCCGCGTCCAGATCGACGTTATCCACGCCGACACCTGCGCGGGCGATAATTTTCAGCTTTTTAGCGGCAGCGAGGAGTTCGGCGTCCGCTTTGGTCGCGCTGCGGATAATGAGCGCGTCGGCATCGGAGATGGCCGCCAGCGTTTCTTCGCGCTTCAGGTTCCCGGCAGTGATCTTCATCCCCCCGGCGGCTTCCAGCACGTCCAGCGCGACTTGATCGACATTATCGGGAATGAGAATGTGATAGGTCATACAGATTTTTCTCCAAAGTGGTTATACATATCTATCTGTAGGGGCGACACATGTGTCGCCCCTACAAAATCGTTCGTTACAGAATTAAACGCCTAAAAATTCGTCCAGGCCTGACAGCACTTCTTCGAGCGTCGAGTTTTGCATATCGCCCATGTGCGCGATGCGGAAAGTCTTGCCCTTGATCTTGCCATAGCCCTTGTCCATCGAGAAGCCCTTGCCGCCCATGAACTTCGCCATCTGGTCAACGTCGATATTTTTCGTGCGGTTATCGACGGCGGTCACGGTAGGCGAACGGTAGCCTTCCTGCCCGAAAACGCCAAAGTCACGGCTGAACGCCCAGTTGTGAGTCATATCGCGCATGTGCAAATGCCGCGCCCAGCGATTTTCGACACCTTCAGCCAGAATATCGTCAAGCTGGCGATCAGCGGCGAACATGAGGGAAATCGGCGGTGTGGAGGGCGTATTGTTTTTCTTGAGGCTGGCTTCGATCTCGATAAAGTCGAAATAATAGCCACGATTTTTCACCTGTGCGGCGCGTTCCAGCACGCGGTCACTGATGGATGCGAACGCGATTCCGGGGGGTAAGCCGAACGCTTTTTGTGATGAGGTGAGGGCGATATCGATTCCCCAGTCATCGACACGCAGTTCCGCACCCAGAAAACCGCTAACGGTATCGACCAGATAAAGCGTGTCGGGATATTGGCGCACAATTTCGCCAATCGCCTTGATCGGGTGGGTGACACCCGTGCTGGTTTCGTTGTGGACGGCACATACCACGTCATAAGTTTCTTTTTTGAGGGCATCGGCGACCATTTCTGGTGTGTTTGCCTCACCCCATTCGACCTTTATTACGTCCACCTGCTTGCCGTTGAGCTGGCTGACTTCTGCCCAACGTTCGCTGAATGCGCCGCTGACGAGATGCAGCGCTTTTTTGTCATCACGGATACAGTTGCGCGATGCGCCTTCCCACAATCCCGTGCCGGATGATCCGCTGACGAAAACGCGGGACTGCGTCATGAATGCCTGTTTGAGTTTGGTCTGTAACCGGGCAAATAAATCGGCAAACGCTGTTGAGCGATGCCCAATCATCCACTGCGTCTGCGCCTCAAGAATTTCCTGGCGCACCTCTACCGGGCCGGGGATTACCAGCCGTTTGTGTCCGTCATAGCTCATGTACTTCCTGCTCCTCGTGCTTATTTGTGACAAACGGAACAATATAGAATTATAACCTGAAAGAACTTGCAAAAGACAGACTGTTTTGATGCCTCATAGAACTTTTGTAAATGACACGCTGTTTTGATGATTCATTATAAATGCCAATAAAGTATGAAAAAATGGCGAGGATGCGATTATTAATCGTTCTTATTATCCGAATTTGCGCTATGATTCGTTATGGGATTCATACGATACTGTCGCGGGGTTATCAAAATGTCTACAGAAGCAGTTGCCAAAGCGCAAGCCTTCAGGATGAAAGTGATTGACAAAATTCAGGCGCTGCTCAACGAGTTTGCCGAGGGCAAGCTGAATCAGGAGCAGTTTAACGTGCTGTATGAGCGTTATTCCGGCCAGCTTGCGATGGCACAGCAAGCGTTGGAGTCCGGCAATTCCGAAGCGATGAAGCAGGCTACGGGCGACAAATCAACGATTGCGCTCAAACAGGAATACATGGGCAAAGCGGTTGGGCTGGTGATCTACCAGAACAAAACCGGGGCAGCTATCGAGACATTAGGGGATTTTGAAGTCTCCGCATTCTTAATTTCGCCGATTCTCAACGAATTTACCCGAATGATGGAGTCGCGGGAGGCGATTGCGCCGCGCGTGGAAAAACTCAAAGACAAACGCTCGGTGTTGTTCACAGGCAAGGGGTATACGACTGTTGTAACGCTGTTTCACAACCCGCCGTCGCCGCTGCAAATTCAGGAAATTGAGCGTTTGCATCAGGATTTTGAGACGGCTAACGCCGCGCTGCTCGAAAAAGGGTTGGCGGACTCGAAGAAAATGGCTTACCCATTCATGGTTTTTGTGCAGAAGAAGCTCAACAAAAAACCCTAGTCATTATTTGGACAACTTAAAAACAGCCTGGATGACCGAAATCCGATTTTCTTCGAGGTTTCGAAGTACGTTAGCGGTTTTCTGCGGTAGGCTGTCGCTGATAAAGATGTTCAGTCCGAGTGGCGGCGGCTCAGTTTGATTGGCGCGTTCGATCAGCCCATGAAACATCTCGGCTGAATGTTTTGTCAGGTCTTTCCAGGCAACCGCTTCAAAACCGCGTTCAGTCAGCAATTGCCGAATGTCCTGCGGTGATCTCAGGTAATTGAGTGCGGGATTGTTCGTCCAGAAAACTGGGTAGTGCAGATCATGAACGCTGCCAGCCATGACCTCGTGTATAGCTAAAATTCCGCCGTTCTTGAGGACGCGGCGAATCTGGCTGTACAAAAGCGGCTTATCTTCGATATTCATTCCGGTAAATTGAGTCCACACCACATCAAAGTGATTGTCCTCGAATGGCATATCCAGCGCGTTGCCCTGCTGAAAGGTGATGCGGTCTGCTAACCCCACACGCTCGGTCAGCATTTCCGCGGCCTGACAAAATTCTTCGGTCAGATCAAGCCCTGTCACATGGCAGCCAAATTCTGCCGCCAATGTCCGCGCTGGGCCACCCAAACCACTGCCCACATCAAGAAGCTGTATCTCTGATTTTAAATCCGCCAGTTCAGCCAGATTCCGCGTTTCGACAATGCCGCCGAAGTGGAATTCGTCGAAAGCTTTGAGATCATCGCGAGTCAAAGCGTCGATATTTTTGCCAGCATTTTGCAGGGCAGCCAGAACTTTGGCTTTCAGATCAGGCTGCCCATAATGCTGGTTGACGGATTGATGATAATTATCAGCCACTTGATTCTGTATCACTGGGTTCTTCGGTGCTTTCTGGTTCGGCGAGGATGGCTGGTACGCTGCCGCGCGGATTCGGCACAAACGCATCACCGTCATAGGGTGGGCATGTCAGATCAATAACGATGACATCGCCGACTAAAATGCGGTGCGGATCAGTCAGCCCGCTGGCTTCGGCGGTGCATTGCGCGGACACGTCAAACGAGGCAGCGATCAAATCCAGCACGTCGCCCCTCTGCACGATATAGGTGTTGTCGCCGCTGGCAGCCGTTGAGCCGCCGCCCTGGTCTGCATCACCATCGGTTGCAGCTTCATCATCACCGCCGCGTGGGTTAGGGACAAACGCCTCGCCATCGTAGCGTGGGCATGACGAACTGATCGTCAATTCATCACCTATGCTGATACGATTGGGATCAGCGATGCCACTTTCCTCGGCGATGCAGGCTACCGATACATCAAACGTAGCCGCGATCAAATCCAGCACATCACCGTGTCGCACTGTGTAGGACACATCACCACCGGATAACGATACGCCACCGCCGCCCTGACCTTCGGTTTCGCTGCGTGGGCTGGGAACAAACGCCAATCCCTCATAGGGCGGGCAGGCCGCGCTGATGACCAGTGTATCGCCAGGGCGAACCTGATTCGGGTCAGTGATGCCGCTGGTTTCTGCCAGACAATCGACTGACACATCATATGACGCGGCGATCACGTCCAGCACATCGCCATATTCAATCGTATAGCTTGTCGAATCCTGGGCAGAGATCAGCCCGCCGTTCAGCAGCACGAGCGTCCAAAAGACTTTTTTAAAGAGTGATATTCGGCGCATGATGAGACTCCTTTTGGGTACTACGGGCTACTACGGCCCAGTGAAATTTTGCGCTGTTGAAGGAACGACCTGCCCTGGCCCCGGCGGCCCATTCCAGGGTGCGCAGCCCGGATAAATCACGATTCGCTGTCCGGGCGTGAGTGTACTTATGTTTTCCAGCCCATTGGCGCGTGCGAGGCAGGCCGTCGAAACATTGAAATACAGCGCGATAAAATCGAGCATATCGCCATATTCGACGATATAAGTGCCATCGGGCTGCAAATTAAGCTGAAGGAAACCCGTTGGAGTCCGAAGCACTGTACCACTGGTGTTGGCTGTTGTGATACCTTCCACGCCACCCTGTCCCTCGTAGATTGTGCAATCGCCGGGGATAACAAGTTTCTGCCCCACGTAGATCAGGTCGGGATTGAAAATATTGTTAGCGATGGTGAGGCATTCCAGCGAAACATCGTTGTCACGGGCGATGATTTCCAGCCGATTACCCGGCGCTACCGTATATTCTTGATTCTGTGCGGTGCTGCCGCCCTGATCGCTTTCGACGGCGGGTTCAGGCTCAACCGTTGCTTCGGGTTCGAGGATAGGGCCATCGTATAAGGGGCAGAACGATGAAATCGTCAACTGTATCCCGGCTTCAAGTTCGGCAGACTCGCTCATCAGATTTTCGTCTGCCAGACACGATGTGGCGACATTGAAGCGTTGGGCAATGTCCTGCAACGTTTCACCCGCCTGAACCGTATAAATAATGACCGCCTGTACCTGCGCGGAAGCGTATCCGGTCACAATAAAAGTCAACAAAAATGCCGCAATAAAGCGTTTCAATAATTTCGAGCGCACGGTTCTTGCCTCCAGAATGCGAGTGAAAATCTTAATGTTCAGTGTAGCACAAAGTTCGTTTTATGCTCTATGAGACGATGTGGCTACGAGTATAATGAACTTCGTTATAAACAATAACGTGAAAGGCGAATAGATGATTCAGGTTAATGACCTCAAAAAACACTATGGCACGATCAAAGCAGTGGACGGGGTGAGTTTTAACTGCCGGGACGGACAAATAACCGGGTTATTGGGGCCAAACGGCGCGGGCAAGTCAACCACACTGCGCATGATCGCCGGATTAATCAAGCCTATGACCGGCACTGTCGTGATTGATGGGCTGGATGTCGCGGCTGATCCACAGGCTGCACGTGCCGTTATCGGCGTACAATCGGATATGATCGGCGTTTATCCCCGCCTGACACCGCGTGAGCAGCTGCGCTATTATGGTCGATTCTATAATCTGAGTGGTCAAAAACTTGAAGATCGAGTCAACGCCGTCATTCGCGAGTTCAAGATGGAAGAAATCGCGGATCGACGTGCTGAGGGTTTCAGTCGGGGGCAGCGGCAAAAAATTGTGCTGGGACGGGCGCTGGTGCATG
Organism: Anaerolineae bacterium; assembly: GCA_022843745.1. Classification (GTDB taxonomy): domain Bacteria; phylum Chloroflexota; class Anaerolineae; order Aggregatilineales; family Phototrophicaceae; genus JALHNB01. Next base: position 6,240 of record JALHNB010000074.1, read on the forward strand.
ACCCGCGTAATATCCTCATGGATGAGCCGACGAACGGCCTGGACGTGATGGCCGTGCGCGAAACCCGCGACACGATCCGATCATTCAGGGATCAAGGGCGCTGCGTGTTGTTCAGCACGCATTATATGGACGAGGCCGAACGGCTCTGTGACCACATCGCGATCATCGTCCAGGGCAAAATCGTGGCCTTTGGCACGCCCACCGAGCTTAAAAACCGTACCCAGAAGGATAATCTGGAAGATGCCTTTGTTATTCTGGCAGGTGGAAGCGAAGGCCTGCTTCGCAGCGAACTCAATCAGCAGGAGGCATAAAAATGCTTAATCGAATCATCAATATCTGGCGCAAAGAACTGATGGACAGCACCCGTGACCGTCGGGCGCTGCGGCAGTCGATCATCATTCCCGTCGTCATCGGGGTCTTTTATGCTGTTTTCAACCCTATCCTGGCATCCAGCATATCCTCCCGTGCGCAAGACCCGGTATCCATCCCTACCCAAGGGGTTGAAAATGCGGGGCAGGATTTTACCGAAATGCTGGCACAATTTGGGATCACGCTGGAGCCATTTGATGGTGATCTGGAAGCAGCGATTTCCAGCGGCGAACAAGAGGCAGGCTTGATTATCCCGGAAGGATTCAGCAGCAATATTGACAGCGAACAGCCCACAAATCTGGTTTTGCTGATGAATCAAACGGCAGGCGGGCCAATGGGAGGCAGCTTTTCCACCGAACGGCTCGACCTGGCGATCAAGACCTATAATCAGCAGGTGTCTATCGCCCGTGTCGAAAAACGCGATCTAGACCCCGCGCTTCTGCTACCGATCAATTTAGATGCGCGTGATCTGGCATCGCCGGAGCAGCTTGCGGGGCGATTCGCGGCGTTGATGCTGCCCATTCTGGTCGGCGTGATCGTCGTACAGGGCGGCCTGTTCATCGCCATTGATGTGACGGCGGGCGAAAAAGAGCGCGGGACATTAGAGGCGCTGTTGCTCACACCTGCCAGCGACGTTGAGGTTCTGGTCGGTAAATTGGCAGCCGTATTTACACTATCCGGCTTGCCACTGGTTCTGACATTTCTCGGTTTCTGGCTGGGCAGCAATCTTCTGCCAAGCTCAATCAGCGACGGCGCGGTGCTGCCATTCAGCATCGTCATTGTGGCGGTTCTGGTTGGTCTGCCACTCACGCTTTTCATCAATATGATTTTGATGATCGTAAGTGTCCGTACTAAAGCCTTTAAAGACGCGCAATCGGCGGCGACCCCTGTGATATTCGGCTGTATGATTCCAGGCTTCGCGGCGGCTTTCGTACCCCCGACCAGCGTGATCGCGCACATTATCCCGATTTACGGTGCGGCGGCTGTCGTCGGTGATATGGCAACAAGCGGCGGTGTGGTGAACGCACCAGCGATTTTGCTGAGTGTAACCGGGAGCTTCATCGGCGCGGCCATCGCTTTTGTGATTGCGCTGCGCTTTTTCAACCGCGAACGCCTGCTTTACAGCGCGTGATCCTCATTATTGAGCGCGTGATCCTCTATGGATTAGGGGATTCTGTTTGACTGAATCGCGATACAATGAATAAAGCATTGACTCTGTACACGAAAGAAGCTCGATGAGACGCGGAACAATCATTGTTATTGTGTTTATCCTGGTGGCAGGCGCGATTGTCGGTGCAAGCCAATTTTTGCGCTCACAGCCACCCCTTGAATTTACGGTTGCCGTCAACCCACTGGCGGCGGAATGGGTACGGGCGGCGGTTAATAATTTTAACGCCAGTGAACCGCTGATTAACGCGACCCAGCGCATTCAATTTAGTGTGACGGTTACGGACGATCTACCTGTCTGGCAGGGCAGCCTATCGTGGACACCAGAAAGTCACCCGGCTGCCTGGATTCCGGCGACCTCAACCTCTGTAACTTATTTCTCAGACCGCTATACAGTGCTGACCTCCTCGCTGGCGCGGACACCGCTGGTGTGGGGCGGTTATGCCAGCCGTGTGGATGTACTGACCGATAATGGCGCTGAACTGCTGGATTGGGAATCCGTCCAGCGTATCGCCGATGCTGAAGCCTGGTCAGCCGTCGGTGGAGACAGTCGTTGGCAGTTTGTCAAACTTGCTTTTGGTCGTGCTGACCAATCCATGAGTGGTTTGGCGGCCCTATTTTCTGGCGCGGCAGCTTTTAGCGATACGGCAGCGATCAGCGGCGTGACCCGCGATGAAGCTTTCCGCAGTTGGATGGAGCCGATCATCGCCAGCGTGCCGAATTTCCAGACGCTTGGCGCAGACCCGGCAGCAGCGATGGCGCGTGGCCCATCAAGTGTCGAAATCGCGTTCCTGCCGGAAAGCCAGTGGCTGCTGAATCTCAACGGCCTGACTGACGATGAACCGATCATTTTCAGCTATCCGGCTTATCAATTTTTGCTTGATTTTCCGCTGGCTGTCTGGAATGACAATACCACTGCCACCGAGAATGAACGGGCAGCGGTCACGGCACTCAGCACCTGGCTTTTGAGTCAATCAGAGCAAGCCGCCGTCGTTCAATATGGCCTGCGTCCGGCAGAGGGCGACCCCGCCAGCACCGCGACTTTATTCGCACAGGCAGTTGACTATGGCATTCAACTACAACCGGATTTGACGCAAACGGTTACAGCACCGCCGCGCACAGAAGCGCAGGGTTTGGTGCAGTGGTTCACGAACACGGTGAGGCGATAGCTTTTAGCCTGTCAGCCTGTCAGCCTGTCAGCCTGTCAGTTTGTCAGTTTGTCAGTTTGTCAGCTAATGAATTGCAGATGGCTTTCTCATTCAATTGCAGATCACTTACTCATTCATACGGAGAGTGGAATGACTACTACGAAACGACTGTTTTTACTTTTGGCGATTTTGATGCTTGGTATTTTGACGGCCTGTGACAGCGGTAGCGCTACGCCAGCTGTCACCAATAATGGTGTCAACCGTCCGAGCAACGCGATTGATGTATCCATCATCTATGCGCCGGAATCCGCGTTATACCTGCCGAAAGCCATCGAAGACTTTAATCGCGCTTTCGCCAGCGGCAAAAATCCAGTCACAGGGCAAAATCTTGCCAGCGGTGAGCGTCCGATTTTTGTGACCGACCTGACCGCAGGCAAAGGTGGCTCGTCCGGCACGGTGATGCAGGGCATCGTCAACGCCATTATTGCGCCGAATAACGCCAATGTCGCGAAACCCGTGATTTTTTCGCCTTCGGTCAGTCATTGGCTGGCGTTGGCAAATTACCAGAGTGGTCGGCAGCTTTTCGATCTGGCAGATGTCCAGCCGACGGCACTCGCACCTGTCGTGATGGCGATCTGGGAAAGCCGTCTGGATGCGATTCGCGCCAAAGCGGGTACGGATGAAATCGGTTGGCAGGAATTGCTGGACGTGCTTCACAGCCCGAATGGTTGGCAGGATTATGGCTTCAGTGGGCGCAAAACGGTCTATTATGGGCATACTGACCCCTTCATCAGTTCAACCGCGCTTTCGACTCTTATTGCTGAGTTTTATGCGTCCTCTCGTGCCAACGGATTTACCGGGCGGCGACTGGGGCTGGAACAGGTTAATGACGAGGCCGTGCAGCAGGGTGTGCGCGATATTGAGCAGTTGATCCGCCACTATTCGAGCCGCACGACGGAGTTCAAGGAATATATCGCCCAGGGGCCGGAATATCTGGATTTTGTGGCGCTGGAAGAGAACGACCTCATTTTCGTCAATCAGGGCAAAACCAATATTCAGCCGCCGGAAAAACTGGTCGCGCTTTACCCCAAAGAAGGCACATTCTGGCACGAGCATCCGTTTGGTATCGTCAACGCCGATTGGGTGACGCAGGAGCAAAAGGACGCGGCGCGTGTTTTCACGCAGTATATCCTGACACCAGAGGTGCAGCGCGCGGTTATGGAGCAGGGTTTCCGGCCTGCCAACCCGGACGTTGAGCTTGGCTTCCCATTTGTCGAAGAAAATGGTGTTTCGCCCGAAGGCCCGGCAACGGTACTGGATGTTCCTGCGCCGGATGTCGTGTCAGCCATTCAGCAAAGCTGGTCATTCGTCAAGAAGCAGGCCGATATCATGCTGCTGATCGATGTTTCCGGCTCGATGGAATCGGATGGCAAGCTGGAACAGGCGAAACAAGCGGCGGAAGCCTTCATCAACAATATGGAACCCACGAATCGAATTGGGCTGGCGATTTTCAGCAGTGATGTCGAAATTCGTATTCCGCTGAACAACAGCGAAACCGTTCAGCAGCAGATTATCAGCAATATCCGAGGGCTGCGGGCGGAAGGTGGCACGGAGTTGTTTGATGCGCTGCGGCAGACCGTCGATTATATGAATGAGCAGACAGATGAAGAACGAATCCGCGCGGTTGTTCTCCTCAGTGATGGCGCGGATACGGGCGATGAGGGTGTGACGCTCAATGACGCGCTGCGGGCGATCAGTGCCAGCCGCGAAACGCTCAATCCGGTGATCGTCGTGCCGGTAGCTTATGGCGCGGATGCTGACATCAACGCACTCAGCAGCATCGCCCGCACGAGCAATACGCGCGTGCAGTCCGGCGACCCGCAGAATATTCTCTCGGTGCTGGAGATCATCAGCAGCTATTTCTAGTGGTCAGCCAGTCAGCCGTTCAACTTTGGCGGCGGATAAATGGATTTTGTGTAGGGGCAGGTCTCAGACCTGCCCCTATGATTCCTCAATGTCAATAAAGTAAGCTGAACTCTCCAGGTGCTTTTGATTTACCCCCATCTGCGATATGCTTTTCCCCATAGGATGACATTTTGGAAAGAATGAACTTATGTTTACGGTCACGAATAACGATCCCGCGTATATTTTCCCGCTTATCGGTAACGGCGAAGTGGTCACGATGCTGGGGCAGACAGGCTATCACGCCGCTGGTGATGCGAACGATTTTTCTTTGGCGAATCAAAAATTATTCTGGGCAGGGCGGCGGCTGAACACACCCACACGTGCGTTGGTGCGCTTCGGCCAACTGATCCGCACACTGACGATTGACGGTGCGGCTACGGACGATCAGAACTGGGAACAGACGATGGATTATGACCGCGCCGCGCTCGTGACGACGCTGACGCACGGCGCGATCCGCGAACACACACGCAGCCGAGTTTGCCTGACGGGGAACGTCGTCATTTTTCACACGCGGCTGGAAAATCAGGACGATAAAGCAGCGGAAGTTGGATTCATGCTGGATTATCAGATGGACACGACCATCAATCCGATTCTCCAATTTCCGTATATGAGCCATTTTGATTTCAGAGCGGGCTACGATCCGAAATCAGCCAATGATGACATTCGCCTGCGCGTGCATCCTGAAGAATCTGGCAAAACGCTGAGCGTGAATTACCAGATTGACGATCAAACGGGGCGTGTCACGGTTGGCTGGAATCCCGTTGGGCAGATGGTCGAACTCGAAAATGGCGCACAGTTGAGGCATCAAATCACGCTGGAAGCAGGCGGCGTGGTGGATTTTTGGTTCTGGGTCGTGCTGAGTGATCGCCTGAAGTACACGCATTTTCCGCCATTTGAGCGCATCGCTACGCTGATTAATGAGCATGAACGGGCGTGGGAGCAGTTCTGGCAGGCCAGCAGCGTCGAATTTGGCGATGAAGCTCTCGAAGCGCTGCGTAAATCCAGCCTCTACGCGATTCGCTGCAATGCTTCACCCTGGTCAATCCCGCCGGACTATCTGGCATCCACCTGGGAAGGCCGCACATTTCACGACGAACTTTATCCATTTTTAGCGCTGATGTCGGCTGGACATCCTGACTTGGCGGCGCGAGTCCCGCATTTTCGCCTGCGGACTCTGCCTGTCGCCATGCAGCGCAGCGGTTTTCACGGCGCGCATTTCCCCTGGGAGACGCTGGAAGATGGCAGCGAGGGTGGCCCCTACGGTCAATGGCTGGACGAACGCTTCCATATCGGCCAATTTTCCGAGACGGCCTGGAAATATTATCTCTACACGCGCAGCCTGGATGATCTGGAACGCTTGTATCCGCTGCTGCGGGAATGCGCCGAACTTTTCGTCTATGATGTGCTGGTGCGCGATGAAAACGGCGTTTTAAAAACCCGCCTGATTACTGATTTTGACGAACACGTTTATCCACTGTCGAATGGCATTTTTACGATTTGCTCGACGGTGCGCAGCCTGGAAAACGCTGCCAGAGCCGCCGAACTGCTCGATGTTGAGGCGAAAAGGCGTGAGGAATGGCGCAGCATCGCCACCGAACTGCGAACCGCGCTGCCCGCCGATGACGCTGAAAATTATTACAAAGTTTCGGATGATGGCTCACACTGGCATATCGCGCAGGTGGGCATGATTTATCCCTTTTCGATTGATGTGCAGAGCGAACGTGCCAGGGAAACACTCACACGGCTGGCAAATGCGCTGAAGACAGATCGTAACGCCACCGCCGGGACACCGCCAGGATATGTTGGTACACATTGGATGTGGGCGACCTCGATGCTGGCAACCGGATTTTTCTTCCAGGGACGCGCCGAAGAAGGCTACGAATTTATCCGGCGCACCCCCGCTACTGCTGGCCCATTCCACTCGCCAAACGAGCAGTTTCGCGAGATTGATCCCAAAGGGTTTGCCGCCCCCTGGTTCACGACCAGTTCCGGCGCGGTGGTCTACGCGATTCACACCATGTTTGTCCAGGTCGATGACGTTGGGACGATCATTTTGCCTGCGCTGCCGCTGACGAATGCGCGTTTCAACGGCCTTCTGGCGGCGCACAGCGTTCGTGTTTCCGGCGAAGTCGCTCATGGCAAGCTGGTCAGCCTGAGCGTGGATGCACCTGTGACGCTCGATTGGCGTTTTCGCATTCCGGCACGATGGGGGGATACTGCGCAATTTACGTCGGGTATCCACTCGAATCGCCCCGATGAACGCGGGCTTGTCACGGTGGATTGTGTACTGGCAAAAGGCGTGACGCGGCTGGTTTAGATCATTTTTGAAACCACAGAGACACAGAGATCACAGAGAGTTTTAAAAATTCTTTGTGTCCTCTGTGCCTCTGTGGTTCGATTGACTTTATACGTCGATTTTTGTTTCGCGGACTTTGCGTTGCGCGGCGATGATCTGATCTTCCCACTTGATGTCATCGGAATTGGGGATGCGGTCTTCAGAATCCATTGCGGCGATGATGTCTTCCATTGCGGCGGCAAGCGAGAGGCGTGGGCGGAATTCCGGTATATCGCGGAAAATTTTGTCGGCGGTGTAGATGACATGGTGCGCGAAAATATCCGCACAAATATCCGAGCGCGGCACATTGAGCGCCATCAGATCTGCCAGCGGAATGCCGACCATTTCGACCTCGCGCCCCAAAACGCGCATCGCCGTCCGGTGATAATCCGTCCAGGTGATCGACCCCTGATCGACCATGTTATAGACCTGCCCGATGCAGTGCGCTTTGCCAATCGCCCCCGCATAAGCCAGCGCCGCATCATCCACATGCAAAAATTGATGAAGTGCTGTGCCGTCACCGCAAATCAGAATCGGCTTGCCTTTGCGAATCCGGTCAATCCATGAATAATCCCAGGCGATTTGCCGGATTAGACCCTGCTTTGGCCCATGTGTGGTCGATGGCTTGATGATCGTGATTGGGAAGCCATCGCGATAATACGCTTGCAGATAGTAATTATCAGCCTCCCATTTGCCCTTGCCATAAGGACGATCCGAGAGTGTGGGGTGATCCTCTGAAGCGGGCAACCAGCGCAGCTTGTTACCGTAGGTGACGACGGTTGACGTTTGGATAAACTGCCGCACATCGCGGAAGGCACGTACATTGCTTTCGGCATCCTCACGATTAAAGCAGATCATGTCAATCGCGACATCGAATTTTTCACGCTGCATGGTCGCTTCAAATTCAGCGCGATTTTGTCTGTCGCCCGTCAGCATCCGCGCACCATCCGGCAGATTTCCGCGCTGCCCCCGGTTGTAGGCCGTGACTTCGTGACCCTGTTCCAGCAGCAGTTTGACGATGGGTGTGCTGATGTTGCCCGTCCCACCGATAATGACGATCTTCATTCATTCCTCCGTAAAGTGAGTGTGATAGTTTTTAAGATTGAGGACTGAGGTTTCAGGATTGAGTAAAAAACAGCGTTGAGTTTAAAGTCCTGAGTGCTGGGTTTTGTTTTTTACTCAGCACTCGGTATTCATGACTTTATACTTATCTCAGTCCTCAGTCCTTGCATTTAAGCTGAAATGCTGACCCGCTATGAATGCGCTAGAACGCCGCCGATGTCTTCCTTGCGGAAAAGATGCTTGGCACGATCTGATAATCCTTCGTAAGTTTCTTTAGGGATACCGATGCGTGGATAGCTCGTCCCAAACCAGTGGTAAGTATAAACCAGCGCCATATTCGGGCGTGCTTCGTTCGAGCGATTCGGCGTACCACGATGCCACATGCGCCCATCGCGAATCATCAACGAGCCGGCGGGCATCAGCGCAGTATGGTGCGGTACAAGTGGCGCGAGTTTTTGAATTTGCTCACGAGTCGGTGTTTGCAGATGTGTCCCCCCCGGCCAGATTTCCAGCGGGCCGTTATCCTCACGAAAATCGACCAGCGGGATATTTAATACCAGAGCGTAGGGCGGAACAACCAGGTCGGTTTCGGGGAACAGCGGTGTCATATCCGAATGCACCTGTTGATAATCCGACCCTGGCAGCGGGGTATCCGACGCAAAATAATTACAGATGGCATCCTTGCTCAGAATCGCATCGATCACAGGCAGCACGAGTGGATTGGTGATAATGCGCGGGTCATTGAATGGCGCGGTAAAAGGCAGGTGCATCTGGTATCGATTCGTGCCGCGATTGGTATCCGTTTTCGCAATATGTGTGTTAAAAACGCTCATGAACGCAGTATGGAGTTCTTGAACGAAATCCGGTGGCAGCACCTTCTCGAACAACACATAGCCGTTCACTTCAACCTCGCGCACCGCCGCAGCCAGCGTTTCCGGCGCAAGCGTTTGGGTATCCAGTTCAGTTTGTGTCAGTTTCATCGTGTAATCCTTAAAAATATTGAACCACAAAGACACAGAGGACACGGAGAAAAATTCAAAACACTGTGTTCTCCGTGACTCTGTGGCTTTAATCTTCTCTTATTTTTTCATCCGGGCGCGATGTGTAAATGGTGTGTCCAGCGGTGCGCCAATGGTTTCCTTGCGGAAAATACGTTTGGCACGGTCTGATAAATTATCGTACTGCTCCTGCGGGATGCCGATGCGATCATTCACGTCAACCCACGAACGGAAATACACCAGGGCGATATTCGGGCGTATCGCGTCCGAGCGATTCAGTGTGCCACGATGCCACATGCGTCCATCACGAATCATGATTGAACCAGCAGGCATCAGCGCGGGCTGTGGTGGCATGATCTCCGCCAATTTTTTAAGTTGATCGCCAGGAATGGTGTTGAGGTGTGAACCACCCGGCCACATATCCACTGGGCCGTTTTCCTCAGTCGTATCAACCAGCGGCACATTCAAAACGACGTGATAGGCGGGCGGTTTGAAATCGGGACGATTGGGGAACAGCGGGAAAATATCGGAGTGCGCGGGCTGATATTCCGACCCCGGCGCACAGGTGTTGGAAGCAAAATAGCGACAGACATAATCCTCACCCAAGAGCGCTTCCATCACGGGGACAGCCAGTGGATGAGCAACGATGCGTTCGTCATTAAACGGTGGGCGAAATGGCAGATAAACGCGATAATGATTCTTGCTGAAAGTGGGATCAGGGTCTTTCAGATATTCGTTAAAGACTTCGGTATAAGCATCGTGCAATTCCTGGACAAAATCGGCGGAAAGCACACTGTCAAAGACAACATAGCCGTTGATTTTGACTTGCTGCACCGCAAATTCCAGTGTTTCTGGCTTCAAAGTCTGGCTTGAGAGTTCTTCGGGTGATAATTTCATCTTTTAGCGCCCTCCAAAAACAAGTAAGTGTTGAGTTGCGAATTATAGCGCTAAACTAAAAGGTCGGGTCGCGAATCTAATCAGATTGGACTTAATTGCTCAATTGGTATTAGGCATCTAGCATATAGGCGCAAGGACGCATAATATCGGTTATAATTGCGTTAAGGGATCATATAAATTGACATCAATCCACCCCTACGTTACATTTTAGTTCGAGGAGGTGATGGCTATCGTTCATTAAATACCGTATTTTTGCAACAGATCCGTTTTTCGAAAGATTGCTCATTTTGAAAGGAATAGAGATGACTATTCGCAGAGGCGTACTTGTTATTTTGGCCCTTCTCTGGGTGACAGCCGCAGCCGTCGTTTTGGCGCAGGATGCGGTCTCAATCTCGTTCTCGTCATGGGATACAGGCGTTGGTGGTGAGCGCAACCAGAACATTATTGACCAGTTTAGTGAAGAAACCGGCATTAATGTCACTGTCGAAACCCAGGAAGGCGCGGAAGACCCGGCCATTCTGGTGCGTATGGCGGCTGGCACAGCCCCGGATGTAATCCAGGCTGGTGAATTCAACCTCAAGCGCCGTGCGCTGGCTTCTGAGGGCGGTTTCCTTGATCTGACTGCTCTGATTGAGGCTGACGAGGGTTTTGACCCCTTCACTGAATATTTCCCGGAAGTTTTCAACGTCGGCGTGATTGATGGCGGTGTCTATGCCTTCAACAAAGACTTCGCGACAGTGGCTTTCTATGTCAATACCGATATGTTCGAAGCTGCGGGTATTCCGATCCCCGAAGAAGGCTGGACATATGATGATCTGGTTGAAATGGCGCAGGAATTGACGCTGGACGCGAACGGCAACAACGCGACCAGCCCGGCTTTTGACCCCGAAAATATCGTTCAGTACGGCTGGTGGCATCCCGATAGCTGGGTACGCGGCTGGCAGGCGATCCCGTACTCCTTCGGCGCGACGCTGTTGAGCGACGATGGCCTTACCGCCACCGGTTATCTGAACACCGAAGCGGTTGTCCAATCCATGGAACTGTATCGCGACTCGGTGCATACACTACATATTTCGCCCTCGATTGCATCGATTCAGGCGCAGCCAGGTGTTGACCTGTTCGCTAGTGGTCAGGCAGCCATTCGTGGCCCGCATGGCCCCTGGAACCTGACCGAATATTCGGAAAATCCTGATCTCAACTTTGACCTCGTTCCCATGCCCGCTGGCCCAGAAGGCCGATGGAGCGTGATCTGCTGGGCAGGCTTTGCGGTCAACCGCAATACCGCGCATCCACAGGAATCGTATGAGCTGGTGAAATATTTCGCGACTGTCGGTCAGAACACGTTCGTTGAACATGCGCTTTCCGCCAATGTTGCGATCTCCGACGCGGCTGGTAAAGCAGATGATCCGCTGTGGGGCGTATTCGTGAATGAAATCTCGAATCTGCACCCGCTGGATGACCTCAAGACCGCTAACTGGGTCGAGTGCATCAACACCCCAGTGAGCAATCTGCTGGCAGCGATTCAGAGCGAAGGCGGCGATGCGCTCGATATCCAGGCTGAACTGGATACGATTGCGACAGAAGCCGATACCTGCCTGGCTCAACCCTTCTAAGTAACCTATCGAAAAGATTTGACTTTGTAGGGGCGATCCGCCGGGTCGCCCCTACGAGTAAACCAGCAGCACATTTTCCGTAGGGATGAGGTTCGCCTTATCCCTGCAATCAAACAGCATTGATGTCATCATAGAAACAATTTTTGAATCAAATTATTTAGAGAGTCCCTATAAAATGTTACGAGTCAGCAACCCTGTAACCGTCTGGAAAACGATGTCCCCGATCCGGCGTCAGGAAGCCCTGACGTTCTATCTCTGGATTTCGCCCTGGTTGGTCGGTTTCATAATCTGGCAACTCTGGCCTCTTTTGGAGTCGCTCTGGCTGGCCTTCAGCAATTACCGCATCCTCAATGTGCCTCAATTTGTCGGTCTGGCGAACATCGAGAAACTCATCAATGACGCAGATTTCTGGCAAAGCCTGCGCGTCACACTCGGCTATGTAATCGGAGTCGTGCCGATTGGCTCGGCAATTGCGCTCACGGCGGCAATGGCATTGGCGCAAAAGTTGCAGGGCGTGAATTTTTGGCGCACGATTTATTTCCTGCCGTCGATTGTGAGTGGTGTCGCGGCGGCGGTCATGTGGTGGTACGTTTTTAACCCCGATACGGGTCTCATCAATACCGCTTTGGCTGCACTCGGCATTAATGGCCCTGGCTGGCTTTCCGATCCTTATTGGGCGCTGCCATCCGTAATTATCGTGGGTTGGTGGTCAGGTATCGGCGGTCAGGTCGTGATTTATCTGGCAGGCTTAAAAGGTATTCCACAAAGCCTGTACGAATCCGCTGAAATCGACGGGGCAGACGGCTGGGCGAAATTTCGCAACATCACGCTGCCCATGCTCAGTCCGACCATTTACTTCAATATGGTCGTGGGCATCATCGGTGCGTTTCAGGTATTTGATGTCGCCTTCTCGATCACCGAGGGCGGCCCCAACAAAGCCACACAGGTTTACATCTATAACGTCTATCAGGAAGCATTTCTGAATCAAAACATGGGCTATGCCTCGCTGCTCTCATGGGTTCTCTTTATCATGATTTTGATCTTGACACTGATCGTGACGGCCATTTCCCGTTCGCGCGTTTATTATGAGTCGGAAGTTGAGGGTTAGATCATGGCGAATCGTATAGATACCCTTCCCACACAGAAAATTTCCGACGCGCTGGATGCTACAAAACCGCAAAAGCGTTTTACACTTTCCTTGAGTGCGCAGCGTTTCGTGCGTTTTATGTTGAGCTATGGTTTTCTGGCGATTGGCGCGATTTTTATGCTTTTTCCGGTTTTCTGGATGCTGACTGCGGCGCTCAAACCGACCTGGCAGATCACTTCGCGCGACATCTGGATTCCGAGCTTCTGGCATAAGACCGCTGCTGGCGACAGTGTTCGCCTGCTGAACCTGTGGGTCGCGCCGAACGAAGCGGGGGAAGGCACGCAGGATGTCATTCTATTCGGCTCGAAACGGCAGTATGTGACGATGCTCCAGGCCGAAAATCTGAGCAATATTATCGCTATACCCAGAGATCAGGTCGGCGGGTTTGAAGTCATCACTCTGGATGATATGCAGCTTAACGGCCTGAAGTGGAATAACGAGAATTATGTGCTGGTCGGCGCGGATAGCGATAATTTACTGGTTGTTGCTCTGTCTGGGATTGATATGCTGGATGCAGTAGTCGTCCCCAAGACCCAAATTCGGGGAGGTGAACGCACCGATGTCGCGGTAGGGGATTACACGCTCGAGGCACGTCTGCTTGAAATTGAAGATCGGGGTATGCTCAGCTTGATTGAAGCAGGGCCAAATATTGAGCTTTCGACGGTGCTGCCAGCGGCATACGCTGAGAATGCTATGCTTGTGCCTCTCGGTGATCTTGACGATAAAAAACTCCTGCCAATTGGCGACTCGGAAGCCGATCAGTACACGCTTCTAAACGGCAGCACGGATGAACGCTACATTTTGATAGAACAGGCTGACTGGCGGCCTGTGATCGGGATTGATGTGCTTAACCAGCACGCTTTCACCATTCCATCAACGGATTTTGAGGCCGCTGCGGAACCGCGCATTTTCAATAATGGCGTTTTTCAGGTCGGCAATTATACGGCTGATGATGGCGCGACTCAGGAAGTAGCTGTCGTGGTGCAGCAGGAAATCCAGACAGGTGCGAATCCAACCATGCTGGTGCTGCCCGTTGAATATCTCGACAGCGTAAAAGTGGTACTGTCGTCGTCGCTGCTAGAGCCATACCCAGTAAATGTGGATGGCACGGCGGTGCGCGTTAAGGATTTTACGCATCCCTCCGTTGAAGAAGAAAATATCGACCTCACCCAAATACCCGATGAAATCGCGATTATCGGGGATCGGCAGGACATGGCGCTGATTATCCCGGCGAGCAGTGTCCAGCAGCTTTATGACGTGTTCAACAGCGATCTCCAGCGTAACCTCTCGGTGAGCTTCCAGGTTCAGAATTTCGTTCGAGCGATGATCCGCCAAACAGGTGAAGCGACGTTTTTGACGTTCTTCAAAAATTCTACGATTATCGCTGGCCTCAGCATTGTCGGACATCTTATCTCCTGCACGATGGTGGGTTACGCCTTTGGACGACTGCGCGCCCCCGGAAAGAACCTCCTGTTCGCTGTCGTGCTGGCGACGATGATGATGCCTGGCTTTATCACGGTGATCCCGGTCTATCGAATTTTCCGCGATCTGGGCATGGTTGATACGCTCTGGCCGATGTTTTTGCGCACCTTCTTTGGCAACGCCTTTCTGATCTTTTTACTACGCCAGTTTTTCAGCACGATCCCGATGGAGTTGGAAGAAGCCGCAAGAATCGACGGCGCGAGTCGTTTGCAGACTTTTTTCCGCATTTTACTCCCGCTGCTGACCCCGGCTCTGGCGACGATTGTAATTTTTTCGTTCCTGTGGAGTTGGAACAACCTGTTCGACGCGGCAATCTACCTGAACAGCCCGCGCAATTACACTGTCGCGATTGGTTTGCGGCAGTTCCTGGGCATGTATCAATCCGACTTTAATCTGCTGATGGCGGCGGCGACGATTGTGATGCTGCCGACGGTGCTATTGTTCTTCTTTTCGCAGCGTTACTTCATCGAAGGCATTACGTTGACGGGCATGAAAGGTTAAGTTTGACGCGCGTTATCACAAAAGAACAGCCTGTCGTTGCGGCTGTCGAAAATATTCCGGTCATGCGGGTGGCAGCGGCTGTTCTGGTGTTAGCCCTGGCAGGGCTGGCGTTCCAGGTAGCGCTCACCCGCGTGTTCTCGTTAGTTTTTCAATACCATTTCGTGTTTTTAGTCGTTTCTCTGGCGATTCTAGGGTTAGGAATCGGCGCGGCAATCGGCTATTTCGCGCTGCAAATGCGGCTGACACAAAGCGGAGATCGTGCGCTCAATGGCTCGATTCTGGCGCTGGCGATCTCATTTCCACTGGTAGCGTGGGGATTATCACAGGTCAACTCATCCGACCTGACGACTTTCGCGATTCTCATATCCCTGATTCCATTTGTGCTGCTGGGCTGGGTGAACGCGCTGGTCTATGCGCGTTATTCGTCGCAAAGCAGCCTGATCTATGGCGCGGATTTGATCGGCGCGGCACTTGGGCCAGTGGTGGCGCTCATTTTGCTGCCGCTGCTGGGGCCGTTCGGCGTGATGATCGGCCTGGGAGCGCTGGCGGGGCTGGCGGCGCTGATGCTGGCAGGGCAGGCGACTCTATTCCGCATATCGGCAGTAATTTTTGTCGTGCTGATCGTCCTGACAGTCGCCAATCGCATGGCTAATTTGATTGATTACCACCCGGAGCGCGTGACGAATGCGCCGCCGGACAAGACCATGATTAACGTCCTCAAAAATCCGAGTATGGGTGCGGAAATCCTCGCGACTCGTTGGGGGCCGTTCGCGCAGGTGGATGTCGTCAGCACGAACGATCAGGAAGCGCGATTTGTGTTCACCGACGCGGGCGCGGGCAGCATCATGCTGCAATATGACCCGCAGGGTGAGGCGCAAAATTATGGCTGGCTGGATCGTGAGGCGGCATTTTTGCCTTTCCAGATCGGCCCAGTCAATAACACGCTGATTATCGGCGCAGGTGCGGGATTCGACGTGTTCATGGCGAAGCAGGCCGGCGCACAGGCGATCACTGCCGTCGAGATCAACCCAACGATGGTCGATGTCACCCGCGCGATGAGCGACTATAACGGCGGTATTTTAGACTTGCCGGGTGTGACAACGGTTGTCACGGATGGGCGTAATTTTGCAGACCGCAGCGATCAGAAATTTGAACTGATCTACATGAACGTGGTTTACAGTCAGGCCGCCGCGCCAGGGACGGCCTCGCTGGTCGAAAATCATGTCTTTACGGTGGAAGCGTTGCGCTCATATTGGCGGCGGATCACTGACGACGGGCGAATCGCTTTTGTCGCGCATAATGGCCTGGAGGGTGTGCGGCTGTTGATGACCGCGCTGCGGGCGCTGCAAGACGAGGGACTGACGCTGCAAGAGGCATTATCGCGCACGGCGTTGGTGATGACCGCGAATTCTGATGACCCCACTATCGCGCCATCCATCGTGATTATCAAACGCCAGCCCTGGGCAGCGGGTGAGGCCGAATTATTTTCGCTATCGGCAGCCAGTCGGGGGATGCAGCCCATGTTTATCCCCGCCCGTGCTGAGGAAGCACTTCGTGTGCTGGTCGATGGGACGATGACGCTTGACCAATACATCGCACTCACTACCGAGTACAATATCTTCCCCACAACCGATAATCAGCCCTTTTTCTATCATCTCGACCCTGGTCTGCCGGAAGCGCTGCGTACACTTTTGGTGTTGAGTGCGATGCTCACGGTGGGCTATCTCATTTTCGCCTCGGCGTTACAGCCGCAGAAGCCAAGCCACGAATGGACGCGCATGAATCTCGTAGTCTATTTTGCGCTGCTCGGCGCGGGATTTTTGATGGTCGAGATCGCGCTGCTCCAGCGTTTTGGCCTGCTGCTTGGCGACCCTGTTCTGACACTGGCGGTGACGTTGGGAGCGCTTTTGCTCGGCGGCGGCCTGGGAAGCCTGTTCAGCCGCCGTTATATCAATACGCAGCTTCCCCGTTTGATTACGTTGGCGGCAGTGGGCGTAGGAATCTGGACGCTCATTTCAATTTTCGTCTACCCGGCACTGATCGGGGCTGTGCTACCGTCGGCACTGCTTATCCGCATCATCGCGACAATTTTGATGCTTTTACCGCTAGGCTTTTTAATGGGCATTCCGTTTCCGGGTGGGCTAAGGCTAGCGGGGGAGGCAGACCCGCGTGGTGTGCCGCTGTTCTGGGGCATGAACGCGGTAGCATCCACGCTTGGCGCGGCATTGGCAACGGCGTTGGCGCTGCTGGCAGGGTTTAACACAGCGGTTATCGTTGGTGCGTTGGTCTATCTGCTTGTCGCGGCGCTGGTTCGGCTGACATGGGGACGTGTTGTGCTATCGTGAGACGGCGCGCGGGGATGCTCACCGCCTGGGAAGTCCTGGGCGCTGCGGTGGCGGATGTTCGGCATGTCGGTATTATCCTCGTCGGCTGTAACCTAGTCTGGTTTTTATGCTGCTTGCCCATCATCACTGCGCCACCCGCAACCGCCGCCCTCTACGCCATTACCCGCGAAATTGGCTACCGCCGCAGCATGAGTTGGCGCGATTTTTTCGGCTACATGGGGCAATATTTTGTTGTCGGCTGGCGCTGGGCGATTTTGAATCTGATCGCCGCGCTGATCGTTTTTCTGAACGTCTGGTTTTATGACAATCTAGCCGTGTCCATCGCACCGCTTTTACGCTGGATATGGATCGTGATCGGCCTGCTCTGGCTCATCATCCAGCAGTACACCTTTCCGCTGATGCTCGAACAGGAAAAGCCGCGCGTTTTGCTGGCAACCCGTAACGCGCTTGTATTATGTCTGCGTCATCCGCTCTATACGCTCATCCATGCGCTGGTCGCGGCCACGTTTGTTTTCATGACAATTGTTGTGCCATATTTCTGGATGGTTTTCACCGTCGCGCTGATTATGTATTTTTACAATCGCGGCGTATGGTATCTGGTGCAGCTTGAAAAGGGCGCGGAGCCGACTCTTTGAATTGAACCATAGAGGCACAAAAGACACAGATGAAAGGATAAATCATGTCACTTTACGATACCCTTGAAAAGCTTGTCGGACGGTTTCAGGTAGACCTGGCCCCCGCATCCCATCTTGGCATCGTTATCGGTTTTATAACAGCAGATAGCACCCCTTATTCGCTCATTATTACCTCGGCTAAGGCTCAAGTTGTGGAAGGGGTGCGTGAGGCTGAGATTATGATTCGTGGCACGAGCGATTCTTTCCAGAAGTTGTTCGACCCAGAGACCTCAAATCGAGTGGACATCTTGAAACGCCTCTCTATCACCCCCGATGTGCCCTGGAATGTCTGGATTTTTCAGCGCTTTTTTAAGGCGTTCGGCCTGGATTATGCGGGGCTGGAAGTGCCTCCACGTTTTGAAGGCACATTTCCGCTGCCTTTGCGTTACCCCGCCACTGAAAATCCGTTTCGTGTGCGCGAGTATCAGCCTGCGCCAGTGCCGTCTTACGATCAGGAGATGCTGCCGGAAATGATCGCTGACGATCATCCGGAATGGATTGCAATGTACCATCAAGCCTGGGAGATTGGCTTCAAAAATTTGCGCCAACCAGAAAGTGGATCGGGCTTTGTTGCCAACTTTATCGACACAGCGTTCAACGACAACACGTTTATGTGGGATTCGTGCTTCATGATGATGTTCGGGCGTTATGCGAAGCGGCTGTTCAACTTTAGCGGCACGCTCGATAATTTCTATGCCAAGCAGCACGATGATGGATTCATCTGCCGCGAAATCAGCACCTACAATGGGCGCGATCTGTTCACACCGCAAGACCCTCGCAGCACCGGGCCAAATATTATGGCCTGGACGGAGTGGATGGATTTTCAATTGAGCAGCGATGCGAACCGCCTGCGCGAAATTTTTGCGCCGTTGGTGGCTTATCACCGCTGGTGGCGTGACTGGCGCACCTGGCCCGATGGCAGCTATTGGACGAGCGGTTGGGGTTCGGGCATGGACAATCAGTCGCGCGTACCGCATTCGGAATGGCATCATCGCCATTATTCGTGGACCGATGCGACCATGCAGCAGGCGCTCAACTGCCAGATTTTGCTCAAAATTGCCGCTGTCATCGGGCGCGATGAATTTAACGACGAGGTTCAATCTGAATACGATCATCTCTTCGAATACGTCAACACACGGATGTGGGATGAACGCAGCGGCTTTTATTATGATGTCGCGCCGGATGGGAAACTCAGCACCATCAAAAGTATCGGCGCTTACTGGGGATTACTTTCCGATTTGATCTCGGACGACCATGCCAAGCGCATGATCGCCCACCTCGATGATCCGGCGCAGTTCAAGCGGCCTCACCGCGTTCCTACACAGGCAGCTGACAGCGCCGATTACACTGAAGATGGCGGTTACTGGTTAGGCGGGGTCTGGGCGCCGACCAATTATATGGTGCTGCGCGGTCTGACGGTGCGCGGCGCAAACGATCTGGCCTATGAGATTGCCCGCAACCACGTCGAAAATGTTGCGAAAGTTTTCCAGGATACCGGGACGCTTTGGGAAAATTATGCGCCGGAAAAACCTACGCCGGGGCAGCCTGCCAGACCCCATTTTGTCGGCTGGACGGGTATTTCAGCGATCAATATACCGCTGGAATATCTGATCGGTCTGCGTCCACAGGTCGAGGATGGCAGTTTACTCTGGGATATTCGGCTCACAGAACGGCATGGCGTGTTACGCTATCCCTTCGGCCAAAATCTCATCGATCTGGTCTGTAACGCGCGAGTGAACGCTGATGAAGCGCCCAAACTAATCGTCAAGGCTGCTGAAGGATTCACTCTGCGTGTAACATGGTCAGGCGGTACGCGCGAATGGACTCTGACACAGGGCGCGCATGAACTAGGCCTCTGAAGTTGAACCACAAGCTTGAACTACAGAGAGACAAAGGGCACAGAGTAAATTTGAGATTCCTCTGTGAACTCTGTGTCTCTGTGGTTTACATGAATTTTTTGGAATTTTCGCGCATGTAAATTATAAAATCAGTCATTTCGGATTCGCTAAATTCGGCTTCTGTGATCTCGCCCCGATAGAGTTTCAACGCTTGTCCGATCAGTGGGCGATATTGTTCCGGCAAGTTTTCAATCCCCCATACGCCAGCTTCATCTTTCGAACTGATGCGATTTTCGAGGAGATAACAGTAGATGCGGCAAAAATTGAGGATCGCGTAGACCGGATTATCCGTCAGCAGATTCGCGGCAAAGTCAAAATCCTGCATGATCGAATCGAGGTAATCAGCGCGGGGGACGGGCGGAAAAACCTCGGCAATCGGCTTCCCGACCAGACAGATGCCGCAGTGATTCATAATCATGACATGCGCGGCGAGATCGGAATCTTTCGGACGCTGGTCGTTCCAGGTTTGCCATGTGCCGTTCGCCAGTTCAGCCAAAATTTTCTCGCGCCAATCTTCGCTGAAGTGAAAATCAAATAGCGTCGGGTACTGCCAGGGGCGCATATCGTTCTGCACGATGAACGATAATTCCATCTTGATCGGATTCGATGAGGTATGCAGCACAATTTCGGCAATCCGGCACTTCACATCCAACTCCATGCCCTCATGTGTCACAATCAGCAAATCGAGATCGCTGCGCGTTGGGTTGAAGCAGCCCATCGCTAGTGAGCCATGCAGATAAACGCCGATGAGGTTGTCGCCACAAATCGCGGAGACTTCGGCCGTGAAGTGATTGAGTTGGTCACGCACATCTTGCGGGGAGGTTGACCAGTTATATTGAGACATTAAAAATTCCCTAAGTGGTTCAAATCCTGACACTACTCCGAAGATTATAGATGGAATTCTGGTAAAATAACGAAAATAGTGCGGAGGGTATCAGAATGAGCACGTTACCGATACGAGAAGAAGCAATTGCTGAAATTGAAAAATTATCTGATGCGCAAGTCGCTAAAGTGTTGCAGTTTATTCGAACAGTAAGTCAAGAAAGACCGCCATACAGCGAAGAAAATGATCCAATGCTGAACGGAGAATTATTCTTTGACGGACCATCTGATTTGGGAGAGCGTTCAGAAGAGATTTTGAGCCAGGAATTTGGCCTGAAAAACGAAATTGAAAATAAAACCCAATGACTTCTATTGCGGATACTGGATTTGTGGTTGCACTATTAAACCCGAATGATAGTAGGCATAAGGCTTGCCAAGCGATATATGTAAAAGAGGCAAAGATTTATTTGCCGCAGTCTATCCTCGCTGAAACCACTTATATGCTAAGGCGTGATGGCAGTCCACAATTAGTAATTGATTTCCTGAGGATGTTGGTGCGTTCGAAATTTGAAGTTGTTGCACTTGATATAGAAGACTTTACCCAAATTCAGGTACTACTCCAAAAATATATCGATACACGCATCGACTTTGTAGATGCCAGCGTCGCTGCGGTCGCTGAACGGCTGGATGTGACACGCATTCTGACGCTCGACAAGCGTGATTTTAGCCTGATTCGACCCAAGCACTGTGATTATTTTGAACTGCTGCCCTCTAACTGATAACACTTTTTAAGGACTCAAAAATGAATTTTGAAACAATTTTTACGATGGATGTTTCGAGCATCAAGTACGGCGCTGGCGCGACCCGCGAAGTCGGCGGCGATATGGCGGCGCTGGGGACGAAACGCGTCATGGTGCTGGTTGATCCCAATTTGCGCGAAAGTGAAGCGATTT
>JALHNB010000075.1 GCA_022843745.1 Anaerolineae bacterium
GCTCTTCCGATCTCCGAGTTCGAGAGTCGCCGGGACGCGCTCGAAAATCACATCAGTCACAGGGCGGCGCTGAAAAAACGAACGCCCAAAATCACCGCGCAGGATACCGCGACGTTCGGCAGGGGGTTCAGGTTCGCCGTCACCGTCCGCGTCCAGTGGCAGCAGGAAGGCTTGATCGGCAATATTGTCGCCGTCGGTGTCGAATCGCATCCAGTCGTCGCCAACCAGCCAGCGGAGATACTGGATAATCCAGGGGTCATTCACGCCCAGACGCGCGGCAATGGCCTGACGTTCGCGGGCGGTCATGCGCGGGTCAAACGTGAGCGCACCCACCGGCCCGCCCGGTGCGGCCAACATGAGCGCATAGGATAAAAGTGTGATGCCAAAAAAGATCGGGATCGCCTGCACAAGTCGTCGAGTCACATATTGGATCATGGTGTGTTGCCTTTTTGTAGCGTGTCAGTCAGCCAGCGTGTCAACAAAAGATGCGATATGCCGATTTTGTAGGGGCGCAACAATGATGTTTAAGAAAATAATCGGATAACGAAAACGTGGGCAAGGCGCGCCTTGCCCCTACATTTCGCGGGCTTTTGTAGGGGTTTGGCACGCGAAACCCTGAATCCCATTACCCGTTTAAATCTTTGATCTGCATTATTGCGCCCTATTGGTTTAACAATTCATTGGGCGCACCGCGGTGCGCCCCTACAAAAACATCGCATGTCGGTAATCAGCCCTCAAAAATACTGACACGCTGACGAACTTCCTCGCTTCTTACGGTGTGATGCTCATCGCGTCGAGATTCCAGCGAATCTGGTTCGGATGACCGGGGAACGGACTCCAGTTTTGCAGATCAGCCTGCGCCGCCCACATCACGTTTGGCTGGAAGAACCACACCCAGGGTTGATCTTCGAACAATTTTTCCTGCACCTGATAGTACAGTTGAGCGCGTTCTTCAGGGTTGCAACCGGGCAGATCGCGTGCCTGATCGAGCAGGTCAGTGACTTCAGGATTGTTGTAGGACGTGAAGTTGTAGCCGCTGCCAACAATATCGTTCGCCGGGGCGAAATTCGCTGTCGGGTCATCCGGGTTATCCGGGAATGAGAACGACCAGCCGAGAATGACGGCATCAAACGTTTGGCTCAACATCTGGTCGATGGCGACATTGAAATCAATCGCCTGGAAATCGACATTCACGCCGATCTGCGACAGTTGATCCTGCACAATGGTCGCGACAGATTCACGTACCTGGTTGCCAGCGTTGGTCACGAGGCCGAAGCTGAATTCTGTACCATCCGGCGCATAGAGCGCACCCTGAGCAACGAGTGGGGTAGAGGGATCGCCATCGGCATCGACCCAGCCCGCTTCCGCCAGGAGCGCCAAAGCAGCTTCCTGATCGTAGGTGCGCGGTTGCAGTTCCGGGTTATACGCCCATGAATTCGGGTTGGCGTGGGAGGCCAG
This sequence comes from Anaerolineae bacterium, assembly GCA_022843745.1. Classification (GTDB taxonomy): domain Bacteria; phylum Chloroflexota; class Anaerolineae; order Aggregatilineales; family Phototrophicaceae; genus JALHNB01. The sequence goes on from JALHNB010000075.1 coordinate 1,459, forward strand.
GACGTTACCTTCGCCGTTCGCGGCGCCATCGATAATCGACTGCATATCCAGCGCCATCACCAACGCCTGACGCACACGCGGATCGCCGAAAATCGGGTGATGCCCCTGGTCAATAGGATCGCCATTTTCGTCCACGCCGTTTTGCGGATTCATCGGGTCGGCGGCATTCATCGCCATAAACACGAAGCTGTTATCGGCATATTCGAAAATCTGGAAGCCGCGTTCCTGCGACAGATCACGGAATTCCTGCTGACGGGACTGTGCAACCTGCGTATAGGTCACGTCACCTGCCAAAAATTGCTCAAGCATGATGGTCTGGTCGGGAACATTTTTGTAAATCCAGCCTTCCGGCGCGACATAGCCCAACTGCGCGTCGGGATAATCCTGATTCGCCAGCACGCTGACCTGTTCGCCGGGGCGGAATTCGCCAAATTGGAAGGCGAACGCGCTCACAGAGGGAGCGACATTCCAATCCGAGTTGTTCATTGCGGCGAAGTCGGAACCAAAAAGCTGGGTAAAAATATGCGCTGGCACCATCGGCACATAGCCCGCGTTGTAGATGGCTGCGCAGTCCGCACCTTTGAACGTTATGACGACGGTCTGCGGATCGGGCGATTCGACACTTTCGATCACGTCCAGCAGGTAGCCCAGCGGTGTGTCCGTCGTGCCACTGGCGATGGCATCCCAGGCATATTGATAATCGGCTGAGGTGATAGGCGTGCCATCGTTCCAGTTCCAATCATCGCGCAGGTGGAAGGTGTAAACCGTTCCATCGTCGGAAACATCCCAATTGGTCGCCATTGTGCCGAGTGCATCCGGCACGGCAAGCTGGGTCGCCGGGTCATAGCCTGTCAGATCAGGGAAAATCCGGTCAATGACATCACTCGATGCCTGATCGTTGGACAGGATGGGGTTGAGCGTATTGATGTCGCCGCCGAGATTTGGCTCGATCAAAACGCCGCCTTCGCCGGGGCCTTCCTGGGCGAGTGCCGGGAGGAGCGCCAGCGTTGCCAGCAGGCCGAGCGCGAGGCAGATAAATAGAACGCGAGACTTTTTCATTTTATTGCTCCCTGAAGTTAAATAAATCAGTTATACTGTTTGTAGTTCCACAGGAGATTTCGCAAACCCACTTTGCATCTCCACTACTAAAGATACTCACTGCTATGGCAATACGTTCATAGCAGTGAGTTTCGCTTTATATGAGGGACGTTTATTGTCAGAAATTTGCCAGATATATAGTATTGCGTTATTCTTTAAAGATTATTCCTGTTTTAACAACAAATTTCGATATTCATGGCTGAAATCTTCATTTCCTACCGAAATAAGGACACAGGTGATATAACCGGACGTATCTATGACCATCTGGCGGGTTGGATAGGCAAGGATCGCGTCTTTAAAGACCACTACAGCCTCTCTCCTGGAATGGACTACCGCGAGGAACTGCGCAAGGCGGCCTCAACCTGTAAGGTCATGATCGTCGTCATTGGCGACCAATGGCTGAACATCAAAAACGATCAGAATCAAAGGCGGCTGGATTTAAAATCGGATTGGGTGCGCATCGAAGTTGCGACAGCGCTGGCACGTCAGCCGATTCCGGTCATCCCTGTGCTCGTGAAGAATGCCAGCCTGCCGAGTGAACAAAGCCTGCCGAAAAGTTTGAGCCAGCTCGCCTACCGCCAGACCGTAACCGTTCGTGACGATCCTCATTTTATCAACGATATGCAGCGCTTGATCCAGGAGATCAAACAATATCTTCCGTCTCCTGAACCGCCCACCGCGCCAACCGCAAATCCTCAAAACGCTCCAGGCACGATGAATGTCTCTGTGAATACCTCCGGCGGTCAGGTCATGATGCCCTTCAGCCAGCATGGAGACGTGACCTTCAATTACAATGCCGCGTCCGGCATAGAGGGAGTCCGCCATCGCCGACAGCAGCTTAAAGATGAAATCCGCCCCAAAATCGCGGCGCAGCTTCGAAATTACAAGGACATCGAAAAAAATAAACTCACATCGCGGCAGGATGCTGCCCGTCAGCGGCGGGGGATGGTCACGCTGCTGGCGCTGATACCGATTGTGGCGATCAGTGTGGCTGCGGCGATTGCGATCAATATTCTGGCAGGGGTGATTGTAGGCGTGGTGCTGTTTGCCACTTTAGCGATTTGGTCGGCACGGCGCTCCCGGCTTTCTGGCAAGGCTAACGACAGCAGTGACAGCAGCGAGGTTCAATTTCTGCGATCTTATCTCGAACTGATCGACGAAATGGTTAATCGAAGTGATGACGAAATCGAACGGTTGACACGGAGGTAGGGGTATGGGGATTTTCCGGCTCATTTTCTTTCCATATTTTATTTTGCGTCGTTTGATTTTTGGAAAAGGCGTTTCCAGCGTCGGTATTCCGTTGCAAGTGCTGAACAATTATCGCTATGACCTGGAAGGCCCACGACAGGATGGTGAACTGCTGTGGGTAGAAGGCCGCCCGCCTTTTCTGGTGGCTTTTCTGCTGAATCTGGTCGGTTTATCGCCGCGCCCCTCGGTAAAAGTCAATCTGAAGGAAGTAGTTTTTACCTATCAGACCGCCTTTAGCCTGCATCATCTGGTCGTGCCGCTGGAAGACATCACGGTTGCCGACTGCCGCTATGAAAAACCTTCGTGGCGGTTATGGCTGGGGGTAATAATCGCCGTTTTGATACTCGCTTCCAGATTTCTCATACCTGCTTTAAGAGGAGCGATTTATCAGGCTCAATACTCAATGAGCTACAGTATTTTGAATATTTTTTACACGATTTTAGGCCCATTGGAGTCGTTTTACAGCTTCGGCTTTTTCCCACTCATTATCTCGGCGATCCTGTTGTTCACCTATTGGCGGTCAAAGCGGATCGTCATTACTTTCTCGACAAGCAACCTCGATGATCGGGCAGGGTTAGCCTTCAGCCGGACGCTGCAAAAAGACCTCAATTTTGAGGAAATGACCCGCATATTCCAGCTTATCAATCGCTACATCGTTCAAGCACATTACGCACGTTTCGATAATCCCCTTTCGGTCAAGGCTATTTCAGAAATGAGGATGCAGGATGGCTGACGTTAATCTTGTACTGAGCAAGTTTGAATTTGACCCACACGCATCCCAGACGGTAGCGGAACTGCGCGGCAGACCGGCTGGGATCATCGGGTTTGTCTTAAACCTGCTGGGATTATCGCAACAATCCTTTCTCGTTATTACGCGCGAGGAAGTGCAGTTTCGCTTTACGTCGTTGAGTGGTGTCACCTACATCCTTTGCCCGCTGGATACCATCACCAGCGCCTATTGCGGCGTATCAAAACCGATGTGGGCGTTGTGGCTGGGGCTGATTCTTCTGCCATTTGTCGTGGCAGGCGTTATTCCGGGGCTGATCGGCGTGGTGCTGTTGTATCACTTTTATCGCACCAAATTTCTGACGCTGACATTTTCCACAGGCGAGATGCTGGCTACTCGTGGGCTGGATTTTGCCGCGTTCACCAAAGACGGCAAACAGGTTAAAGTAGAGGATTTATTGGAAATCGTCAGCTACGTGAACACCGTTCTCGTGAATGTGCGCCCCGACCCACTTGCGCCATCTGGATTCGTGCCTATGAAGCGAGACGTTGATGACGAAACGGTTGAAGATGTGCCGCAATCGTTGGGCGAGTTGGCGCAGCGGGCGCGTCCAGGAGTGGAGAAGTTCGCCAAGCAGTCCGTTGACATCGCTTCTCGGCTGGGGAAAGTTGGCAAGGCGGCTGTCCAGGCTGGCAAACAAGCCATGAAAGACGACAGTGAGCCGTCCATGCCAAGCGCTAAATCACCCGCCGCACCAAAAGCGGATGACTCGGTCTGGCAGACGGGCGAACACCCTGTCACGCCGCCCTCTAGTGGGCTGACAGGTTCGCTTGACCCGAACAAAGTTCTCGCCAGAGAAAAACTTCAGGAAGGGTTCGCGCTGTTCAAGGAGCGTAAATACCCTGAAGCACTGGTGGTTTTGCAGGAAGCTCAGGCGCTTGACCCCACCAATCAGCGGATTAACGATGGCGTAGAAGCCTGCCGGAAAAAGCTGGTGCGACTGCGCTAACATCCATTCGCTCGAATGAAAATCGAAATCTTATCACGCTGCAAATATCAGACTCATCAATTCTGAGGATTTTGCGGCGATTTTATTTGCGTAAAAACAAGTCATTAATTAGGGTCAATTAGGGCCTGATTAGCTCCGTATACTGAAAGTGAGCCGGATAACCGGAACACATAACAGGAGCAAATCATGTCAAACACAGATGGCCGGAACGATTTCGATTTTTACGTGGGTACGTGGCAAGTTCACAATCGCCGCTTGCGCGAACGCCTGAAAGGGTCGGACTCATGGGAGGAATTTGAAGGCGTATCCGTCGCGCAGCAAATTCTTGGGGGAGTCGGTAATATTGACGAGATCACCCTGTATCGCGAATCCGGCATCGGGCACGGCTTTACGCTGCGGCTGTTCGATCCCAAAACGTCTCACTGGTATCTCTATTGGACGAGCAGCGCGACCAGCGGCAGGCTGGATGTGCCAATGATCGGACGTTTTGAAAATGGGCGCGGCGAATTTCATGCCCAGGAATTTTTTGAAGGTAAACTCATCTTCAGCCGTTATGTGTGGTCAAACATCACCGAAAAAACCTGCCGTTGGGAGCAGGCTTTTTCGACGGATGGCGGCAAAACCTGGGAAACCAACTGGATTATGGAATCGACGCGAACGGAATGATCGCGAAAGTCTGACCGAGTTCCCTGAAAATTTCTTGATTTGGCTATTTCGCAGTAAGCACGTAAAAGCAATCTTATTCCCTCTCCATGAGCCTGCGAAATGGGGAGGGCAGGGGAGGGGTTCTTCTGAATAAACCGGGCGCATCTCCATGCGACCCTACACGAAAATTTGGCTGAATAAGGAGTCTTACATTCGCCGATGTACCATCCGACAACTCGCGTATTGGCGGTGCTGGCGCTGCTGCAAACACATGGACGCATGACTGGCGCGGAGTTGGCGGAGCGTCTGGAAGTGAATATCCGCACGGTGCGCGATTACATCACCATGCTGCAAGACCTGGGCATTCCGGTGGTGGCGGAACGCGGACGCAACGGTGCCTATGAACTGGACGCGGATTTTAAGCTGCCGCCGATGATGTTCACCACCGACGAAGCACTGGCGCTGGCGATTGGGCTGCTGGCGGCGCGACGCTTGGGGTTGGCGGAGATGACCCCTGCCGTCGAAAGCGCACGCTCCAAACTGGAACAGGTCATGCCGCCGGATTTGAAAAGCCGGATGCGTGACCTGACCGAAACGGTGACACTCGATCTGAACGCGCTGCCGATGAAGTCGCAGGGGGAGGTGATGCTGACCATGAGCCGCGCCGCACAGCTTCAATTCCGGGTACATATGCGCTATCTTTCCAGCCGCGATGAAGAAAGCGAACGCGATTTTGATGCCTATGGGCTGGCCTGCCTGCATGGTAAATGGTATGTGGTTGGACACTGCGGCCTGCGGGATGATCTGCGCTCGTTCCGGTTGGATCGCGTGTTACAGGTTGATCTGACCGATACCCCGTTTGAACGTCCTCCAAAATTTGACGCGCTGGCGCATGTCGTCCAGACGATTGCCACGATGACGCGCCAATTTACATTTGAAGTCCTGCTCAAAACCGACTTGCTCACGGCTCAAAAAGAGATTTTCGATTTTTTCGGTGTACTCGAACCGCATGTAGACGGCCTGCTGCTGCGGGGCAGTGCCGAAGAAATCGAGTGGGTGGCGCGGCAGTTGGCCCGTCTATCCTTCGATTTTATCGTGCTTGAGCCGGAAGAACTCCGCGCTGCACTCCACCAACGGGCGCTGGAACTGATCGCCCTGGCCTCGCGCTAAAATTTTTCATGACTCAAGACTCAGCCAATCTCGATCCTACAGCTTTCGCCGTGACATGTCACCCTTCGGCCTCGTTAAGAACGAAAATAATACTACGAAAGTAGTACATAAATTTAAGATATAAAAGTTATAATTCTGCAAACCCAAAATAGTTAATAAGGTATTTGCAGATGAAGAATTACGGATTATTACTGATTTGTATCCTCGTCATGCTGATCTTGCCCGGTAGCCTGAGCGCCCAGACAACCTCCCTGACGTCAACATTTACCTATCAGGGTCACCTGACGGGCGCAAATGGCGCAGTTAGCGGGACATGCGATTTTCAATTCTCGCTTTATGATGCGCTCACCAGCGGAACGCAGGTCGGAAGTACGATCACATCAACAAATGTGATCGTTTCGAATGGTACATTTAACGTGCAGTTGGATTTTGGCGCGACGGCGTTTGATGGCACGGATCGCTATCTGGAAATCGCGGTGCGCTGCCCGGCGGGAAGTGGGAGCTATACGACGCTCGCGCCGAGGCAAACGGTGACGGCTGCACCTTACGCGATTTACAGCAGCGGCGGGGAATGGTCAGGGTTACTGGGTGTTCCACCGGGATTTCAAGATGACATTGATAACGATGTGCTGGGCGAGCTGATCTGTGCGAATGGGCAAATCGCGCGTTACAGCGGGACAGCGTGGGTGTGCGTTGGCGATAGTTCCGGGGATGTGACATCGGTGACAGCCGGGACAGGCTTGAGCGGCGGTGGCACATTCGGCGACGTGACCTTGAGCGCGGACACAGGTTATTTGCAGCGCCGCATCACCGGGACATGCGCGGCAGGCAGCAGTATTCGAGTGATCAACGCCGATGGCACTGTGACCTGCCAGACAGATACGGAAGGCAATGACTGGACGCTGACGGGCAACAGTGGCACCAACCCAATTAGTCAATTTATCGGCACAACGGATAATCAGCGGCTGGAATTTCGGGTCAATAATGTTCGTGCGCTGATGATTCAGCCGAACGCCACCAGCCCAAACCTGATCGGCGGGTACAGCGGTAATAGTGTGGCTGTGGGGGTTGTGGGAGCGACCATCGGTGGTGGCGGCGAGTCAGGTTTAATTAACAGCGTGACCACAGATTACGGCACGGTGAGCGGGGGTACTGCCAACAGCGCCAGCGGCAACTATGCGACGATTGGCGGTGGGACTGACAACACGGCTAGTAACCTCACGGCGACGGTGGCTGGCGGGTGGGGCAACACTGTTAGCAGTCCTGGAGGGACTGTGGGTGGCGGGTATTTTAACACAGTCAGCGGCCAGGATGCGACAGTGGGCGGCGGGGGTCACAACAGCGCCAATGCCATGTATGGCACGATTGGCGGCGGTGGGCCGAGTGATACGGCTAACCCGATCACAACTAGCAATCGCGTTCTGGATAATTACGGTACCATCGGCGGCGGAGGTGGAAACCGTGCAGGCAACGGAACAGGAACGTTCATCGATGCTTTTTATGCTACTATCGGCGGAGGCAGGGACAACATCGCCAGTGATGAAGGTGCAACTGTGGGCGGGGGATTCAATAACACAGCCAGCGTCAATGTGGCAACTGTTGGGGGTGGCTCTACCAATACGGCCAACGGCGATTCTGCTACCATCAGCGGGGGTTACAACAACACGGCCAGCAGCATTGGTGCTACCATTAGTGGCGGTCAGGGCAACAACGCCAGTGGTTCTCGCGCCACCATCGGCGGGGGTTACAGCAATACAGCCAGCAGCGATTCTGCTACCGTCAGCGGCGGTTTCAACAACATGGCTAGTGCCGATGTGGCAACCGTCGGCGGCGGTCAGACCAACGTAGCCAACGGCGATGCTGCCACTATCAGCGGCGGGTGGGACAACACTGCCAGCAGCGATTCTGCTACCGTCAGCGGCGGGTGGGACAACACTGCCAGCGGTTCTCGCTCCACAGTCGGCGGCGGCAATCAGAATGTCGCCAGTGGTAATCTGGCAACAGTGCCGGGTGGGTACGCCAATGTCGCTTTAGGGGAGACCAGTTTCGCCGCCGGACGACAGGCCAAAGCTAATCACGACGGTGCGTTCGTTTGGGCAGACGACAGCGCACTTGACTTTGCATCTACGGGTGCGAATCAATTTCTTGCGCGGGCCGTTGGGGGCTTTTACTTCTACACCAACACAGCCCTAACTAACGGATGTACCCTGCCGCCCGGTGGCGGTGCCTGGAGCTGTACCAGTGACCGCAATGCGAAAGAAAATATCGCGCCCGTTGACCCGCAGGCGGTTCTGCAAAGTGTCGCCTCCATGCCCATTGCGACCTGGAATTACATCACCCAGGATGATGAAATTCGGCACATCGGCCCGATGGCGCAGGATTTTTACGCGGCGTTTGGCGTGGGCGAGGACGATACGCACATCACGACCATTGACGCGGATGGCGTGGCGCTGGCGGCTATCCAGGGATTGAACCAGCTTCTTGAGGAAAAAGATGCGAAAATTTCGGATTTACAGGGACGTGTGGACGATCTCGAAGCTCGATTATCTACGCTGGAACAAGCTGGAAACACACAAGAATCAAGTTTGATGCTGCCGATGTTGGCGTTTGGTGGTTTGGCGCTGGCGGGGATGTGGCTGCGACGGGTTCGTTAGTTCGATTCAAGATTAGAGCGTTATACTCCTGCAAAAGAGAGCTAGCCAGAAGGTATTTGCAGATGAAAAAGTACGGTTTACTGATCGCCATTTGCATTCTCACTTCATTGATTTTGCCGGGTAGCCTGAGTGCGCAGACAACTTCTCTCAGCACAACGTTCACCTATCAGGGCCATCTGACCGGGGCGAATGGCGCAGTCAGCGGTGCGTGCGATTTTCAATTCTCGCTTTATGACGCACTCACCAGTGGAACGCAGGTCGGAAGCACGATCACATCAACAAATGTGACCGTTGCGAATGGCACATTTAGCGCGGCGTTAGATTTTGGCGCGACGGCCTTTGACGGCACGGATCGCTACCTGGAAATTGCGGTGCGCTGCCCGGCGGGAAGTGGGAGCTATACGACGCTCGCGCCGAGGCAAACGGTGACGGCAGCGCCGTATGCGCTGGGACTGTACGGACTGGAAGTGCAGTACAACGTGACCAGCCCGAACCTGATCGGCGGGATCAACGGCAACAACGTGACGGCGGGCGTGGTGGGGGCGACCATCAGCGGCGGGGGTGAGCCGGGTCTGTTCAACAGCGTCACTGACAACTACAGCACGGTGAGCGGCGGGGGCAACAACCGGGCAGGCAACAACTCCGGGACGCTGAGTGATAGCTACTATGCCACCGTCAGCGGGGGACGTAACAACAGCGCCAATTCGGAAGGCACTACCGTGAGCGGCGGTTACAGCAACACCGCCAGCAGCAGCGCGTCAACGGTGGGTGGCGGCAGCAGCAATATGGCTCAAGGGAATTATGCCACCATCGGCGGCGGATTAAGCAACACTACCAGCGGCGGCGCGTCGACGGTGGGTGGCGGCGACACCAATACGGCTGAAGGGAATTATGCCACCATCGGCGGCGGTCGGAACAATACAACTCTAGGGGATTATGACCTTTATGCCACCATTGGCGGCGGATACAGCAACACCGCCAGCGGCAGCTCGTCGACGGTGGGCGGCGGCTACAGCAATACGGCCAGCGGGCATTATGCCACCGTTAGCGGCGGTTTGAGCAACACCGCCAGTGGGTTATGGAGCACAGTGGCGGGGGGAGAGTACAGTGTGGCCTCGGGCACCAACAGTTTCGCCGCTGGACAGCGCGCCCAAGCCAATCACGACGGCGCGTTTGTGTGGGCGGGCTACACAAATTTTAATTTTTTTTCGACAGCCGCGAACGAGTTTTCAGTGCGTGCTGTCGGTGGTGCCCGCTTCGTCAGCGGCATCGACGGCAGCGGTGCGCCAACGTCAGGTGTAAATTTGGCCGCGGGCGGCGGCTCGTGGTCATCCATTAGTGACCGCAATGTGAAAGAAAATATCGCACCCGTTGACCCGCAGGCGATCCTACAAAATGTCGCCGACATGCCCATCGCGACCTGGAATTACATCTCACAAGAGGATGAAATCCGGCACATCGGCCCGATGGCGCAGGATTTTCACGCGGCGTTTGGCGTGGGCGAGGACGATACGCACATCACGACGATTGACGCGGATGGCGTGGCGCTTGCGGCTATCCAGGGATTGAATCAAATTGTTGAAGATCAACGCGCGGAAATTGACGACTTGCAGGCCGAAAATTCAGCACTAAAATCACGCCTGGACGACATCGAATCACGTCTGAGCGCTGTCGAGTCAGTGGTGCAGCCAATCAACGAAAGCAGCCTCATGATTCCGGCGTTGATTTTCAGTGTGCTGGCGTTCATTTGGAGGCGAAAGGGCTAAGACACATGGAAAATATCACGAAAATAGGCACGATTCATCATCCCCTTGCGACAAGGTGGGTTATCGGTTTGGTTGTACTTGTGCTGGTATTTCTGGTCATCGGCGGTGTATTCGCGCAGTCCGGCGGCGATTTTGATATTTCCTGGTGGACAATCGACGGCGGCGGTGGGGTAAGCACTGGCGGCGCTTACACACTCAACGGCAGCATTGGTCAGGCGGACGCGGGACGGCTGACAGGTGGCGTTTATACCTTGAATGGCGGATTTTTTGTTTTACCCGCGCCAGTAATCAGCCTGCCGGGGAGCGCACCGCTGCGCAATTACTTCACCATCGCGCAGGTGCCGCTGACGTGGAATCCGGTTACAGGCGCAAATGGCGGCTATCATGTTCAGGTGGCGCGTTCAGACAGCTTCTCACCTCTCGTTTTTGAGGACGTGACCGATATGACCGAACTGACGACGACAACCTCGACGCTGACCAGTGGGCAATATTTCTGGCGTGTCTGCGCTCGTAACGCAAGCAATGTTTGCGGTGCGTGGAGCGCGGTAAAGAGCTTCAGCGTGAGTGTGCCGTAAAAATCATCGCGCGTATCCTGTAGGGGCAGGTCTCAGACCTGCCCAATTTTCTGTTTACTTTCTTTGCGCTTTTTGCCTTCTCCGCGCCTTTGCGTTAAAAGTATTTTATGACTCAAGACTCCGCCATTCCCACCCTACAGCGCCTCTCCCAGCGATCCCACGCCATCGTCATCGGGCGGGCGGCGGGGGCGATCTGGGCGACCTTACGAGCGCTCGATTTTCGCGACCAATGGGTCTTGCTTCCGGCGAACACCTGCTATATCGTTCTGTGGGCGGTGCTGAAAAGTGGCAACAAGCCCTTTTTGATCGACATCGACCCGCAGACGGCCAATATTTCCCCGCAAACGCTTTCTCAATGCCCAATCGACAACCCGGCGGCGCTGATTCCCTGTCACATGTACGGCCTGCCCGCGCCGATGGCGGAAATCTGTGCCTGGGCGCATGAGCGCAATATTTTTGTGATCGAAGATGCGGCGCTGGCGCTCGGCGCACAGGTCGATGGTAAGCCTGCTGGCGCGTGGGGCGATGCGTCCATTTTCAGCTTCGGTCACGGCAAAATCGTGGATACCGAAATCGGCGGCGCATTCCTGACCGACGATGCAAAACTTGCTGCCGAAGTCGAAAAAATCCTGGCAAGCGTGGATGCCTGGAGCGACCATCACGCCGATCTGACGAATCAGTGGAACGCGATTTACTGGGCGCTGCATCAGTTCGAAGCCGAAAATCCGCGACTGGCGGAAATTTACCCGAAATTGTTCGAGATTTATGGTGAATTAGTGGCGTATAGCTTGCCCGCCCAATTAACGACGAGTTTTCAAGTCCCCTCTCCAACGCATTGGAGAGGGGATTTAGGGGTGAGGTTTCAAGGCAATATACTTACTTCTGCGCTCGAAAACCTCCCCGCGAATCTCAAACATCGCGCGAAAATCGCCGCCATTTACGACGAACTGCGCGAGTCCTGCCCGGTGTGGACGTTGGAACGTCCGGCGGGGTCGATTTTGTGGCGTTATCCGCTGCTGGTTTCGGCGCGACACCGCGACGATTTGCTGCAACATCTGTGGGAAAATGGCGTTCATGACGCGACCCGCTGGTATCCGCCGCTGCGACACATGCTGGCAGCGCTCGGGCCGGATTTGCCGCCGCAAGCCACCCCCGGCGCGGATCGACTCGGCGCGGAGATCATCAACCTCACGCTGGACAGCCGGGTAGGGGAGAGCGAAGCGCGAAAAACGGCGCGGATCGTGCGAGAATATTTCGAAAATCTCTAGTCGCCCCACAGGGTTGAGGCTGGATAGGTATTCCCGATTGCCTATCTCTAAAATCACATGCTTAGTTCGCGATACTGGTCATGCGCGGTCTCATCCTTAAGATTGTCGATTTCTGGAAAGGCAACGGAATAGTTTCTATAAATGTCCTGATGAATGTTTTATTTGCGACTGACCATGTATTGAACATAATGTTTAAAGCCCTCATTGGTATAGTTGATACTACCAAAAAGACGCTCATATCTATCACGAGTTGGATTTTCCTGCTGTTCGTTATAATCAACCACAGTGATGCGTGGTGATTGAGCATTGAGCGTCCTGTTCCGATATACAGAGCGAGCGAACATCGTTCGAAGAACAATGTCTGCATCAGGTAATGAATAGCCTATGAACACAATTTCATCAGCTTGTTGCAGACTCTCCTCAGCTGCTACCCAAACCCGTCCAATATAGTGGTTGTCGTAGTTCTTTAAGTAAGTCGGCGTGATAATCATAGGATCATAACGCACCTGACACACTGGACAATTCGCTATTTCTTTGTTTTGAAAAATATATACAGCTCCTTTTCCTCCCCGTGTAAGGTCAACAGCCCGACAAGCCGGACAATATAACCAGTTGAGCGATCCATGTAGTTTATACAATTTAACGTACATATCCTGACGGTTGCCCACATCCTGACGGTTGTCATAAAGAATGTGAGATTTACGAATATAACGGATTGGGAAGACATAGTCAGCAGTTTTGAACTTGTGCGGCAGGCTATTATCAACTATTAGGTCATAATTTAATGAGATAATCGCTTCACCTGGCGCAAGATTGCTGATGAATTTTGTCATTAGGCGCAGTTCACCTGATCGCAAGGATTGCTTTAGTACCCGACAGATGCCATACACTAGAGCTTCACGTAACTCGATCAAAACCGACAGTGGGTAGGATGACGACAGAGGGCGATTATCTAGGAGACAGGAATCAAGCTGGCTCAAAATATCTTCTAGAGGAGGTAGTCTCCTCGAAGCGCCTAAATCGGTAATGGGTTCTAGCTCAAAGAAATCCAGTAAGAACTGCTTAACCAAATTGATCCGATCATCAGGCCGGAGCCTTAAGATGGAGGAAAGCAATTGGTCATTAAGAGGTGCTTCCGGAATGACAGCTTTGCTTGCTCCTGCACCCAGCACATATACTTTTGCCATAATTATTTTCTTTCGCCATGTGCCAGACGCGGATCAGCAGGCAGGCGGCGGATTGAGCCACCTCGTCCTCTTCCTGATATCCAGTACGGAATAGATCGCGGAATCGACCTTCGCTGTAATGCTTATCCCAAATCGACTAACTCTTGCTCAGTCATTGTCTAAATCTCCACAGAATTGATAGAAATTATATCATCTTGGCATGAAAGGAAAAACTCATGTTCCCAACGACAACCTCATTATCGCACAGCTTGACGCTCGAAAGCCTTGTAGATCGCCTGAAAGCATCGACACACGTCGCAGGACTCGCGCTGTTTGGCTCACTACCTGCCGATAACCCCGCCAGCGACTACGATCTGCTCGTCGTGCTGGCGAATCCGCCTGTGCAGATGTTCCAGATGACCACCTTCATCAACGGACGAGGTGCGGACATCGCCTTCAGCGAGAGTGAAATTGTCGAGCGCGTTTTAAAACTCGACCAGCCTGTGAGCGCGACCTCGCCGGAAGGTTTCCTCATGAGTTGGCTGGAACACGCGCAAATTCTGCTTGACGATGGCAAATTGGCGCTCATTCAGACAGAAGCCAGATCGCAAAATTGGCGTTTGCCCACCTCCGATGCTTATTCTGAATGGTTTTGGCTCAATTTCGATTTGCGGCACATCAAGCGGCTGGCGACCTCCAACGACGCGGTTCACCTGATGGTCGCGGATATGCGGCTGATGGGCTGCATCTCGCAGATTTGCCGATCATACTGCCGTTTGCGGAATATTCCCTGGCGCGGCGAAAAATCGGCGCTCCGACATTTTCAGGCGCATGATCCGGCCTATTTCGATCTGCTGCAAATATTCCTGCGTGAATCAGATCGCGCTGGACGGATCGTGCTGTGTGAGCAGCTTATCGCGCGGACACTCGACGGCGAAATCTGGGCGGACGACTCAACCAGCGTGTGGATGAAAGATGGGCAGTCAGATGGGGTAGGGGAGGCGCTGAAATTTTGGGAAGCACTCGTTCGCGCGGGAAAATGAGCGTTCATTCCCGATAATTATCATTCTCATTCCTCACGGACGGTGTCCCGGAAACGCAAATTGCTAGGACTTCTGGCGATAGTAATCGTTGTGCTAGTCATAGCACACAACATGATTGCGATTGATGTCATTAGTCTTCTCCTAATCGTTGATTTCGCGATCAAAATGGATTATGTTGGTAGTGAGGAAAAGAAAAAGACAATAAACATGACGACCATTTCCGATAATTATCATTCTCAGCCTTAAACCCCGCTTCTCACGCCTCAAACAAATCACAGCTACAAGTAACATCGCAGCCTTTTTGGAACGAAATCGCAAAATATCTTATAGTGTAAATATATTTTGTGCGATGCAAAAGCTGATTTGAGGGCTGCATGACATCACATCTAACACCCGACTTTCAAATCCTGTTCGAGTCCGTACCCGGTTTATACCTGGTTTTAGCGCCCGATCTGACCATCGTGGCGGTCAGTGATGCCTATCTGCGGGCGACGCTGACTGAACGAGACGCGATTCTGGGGCGCGGTATTTTTGATATTTTCCCGGATAATCCCGACGACTCGGCGGCGACAGGTGTCAATAATTTACGCGCCTCGCTGGAACGTGTGCTGCAAGAACGTGTACCGGACACGATGGCGGTTCAACAGTATGATGTTCGCCGCCCCGATGGCAGCGGATTTGAGGTGCGCTATTGGAGTCCGGTCAATACGCCTGTGCTGCGCGATGGGGAAGTCATTTGTATCATCCATAAAGTCGAGGATGTCACCGAGTTTATCCGGCTGAAGCAGCAGGAGAGCGAAAAGCAGCAGCTTGCCGAGGCACTCCAGACACGCGCCGGACAGATGGAAGCCGAAATTTATACCCGTGCGCAGGCTGTCCAGGAAGCGAACAATAAACTGCGCACCGCCAACGACGAAATCGCGCAGCGTGAGCATGAAATTTCCCAGCTTTATGATCGCCTGTATCAGGTTGATCAGCTCAAAACGCAGTTGTTCGCCAATGTCAGCCACGAACTGCGCACCCCGCTGGCGCTGATTCTGGGCATCACCGAAAAGCTCCTGTCCAGCCACGAGGCAACCGCAGAGCAGAATCGCGGTCTGGAAAGTATCCAGCGCAATGGCCGCATCCTCCTCAAGCATGTCAATGATTTGCTGGATGTCGCCAAACTGGAATCCGGCAAAATGGATGCCAATTACGCCGAAGTTGACTTTGCGCAGTTGACCCACCAGACGATCTCCCATTTTGAGTCGCTGGCTCAGGAGCGCGGGTTAACCTATGCTGTCGAGACACCGAAAGCGCTTATCGCCCAGGTTGATCCCGATAAAATGCAGCGTGTCCTCATGAATCTGCTATCGAATGCTTTCAAGTTCACGCCGAACGGGGGACGGGTGCGCTGCACTGTCGGTGTAGATGGAAGCAATATGGTGATCGCCGTTGCCGACAGCGGCCCAGGTATCCCCCCGGCGCTGCGTGAAAGCGTTTTTGAGCGATTTTTCCAGGCGGAAGAAAGCTCAACCCGGCGCTTCAGCGGGACGGGTCTGGGGTTGGCTATCGCGAAGGATTTTATTGAGCTGCATCATGGCACGATCACCATTGGCGAAGCGCCGGAAGGGGGAGCGCTATTTACCATAACGCTTCCAATCGCTGCTCCACCGGGGACAGCCGTGCGCCAACAGCCGATTCTCGCCCAAATCGCCGAACCGATGCTTGATGATCTGAAATTGAAGCTGGAAACCAGTGCGGAAAAATTGGCCGATGACAGCCGTCCACTCGTTCTGGTGGTGGAAGATCACCCGGAGATGAGCCGATTTATCCGCGACACCCTGGCGACGGAATATCGAACGGAGTGCGCTTTTAACGGTCAGGAAGGGCTGGAAAAAGCGCTGCGACTGCGCCCCGATCTGATCCTGAGCGACATGATGATGCCGGGAGTCAGCGGTGATCAGATGGTCGAGGCGATCCGCCGCCAGCCAGCGCTGGATACGATCCCCATCCTGATGCTCTCCGCGAAGGCTGACGATGATCTGCGGATTCGCTTGCTGCGAGAGGGCGCTCAGGATTATCTGCTGAAGCCATTTTCGACGGAAGAACTGCGGGCGCGGGTGGGCAATCTGGTGGCGCTCAAGCGAACCCGTGAGCAGCTCATGCAGCGTAACGAAAGATTAAAAGAGACCGTTTCTGAACTGGAAACGACCAATCAGGAATTGGATGCTTTTTCATACTCAGTTTCGCACGATCTGCGTGCGCCGCTGCGGGCTGTCAGCGGTTTTTCAAAAATTCTGCTGGACAAATATGCCGATGTGCTTGAGCCGGAAGCCCAGCACTACCTCAGCCGTGTCCATGACCAGACAGGTGTTATGAACCAGCTTATCAATGATTTGCTGGGGTTTTCGCGCATCTCACGCCAGCCGATTCAAAAACAAAGCGTCGATCCTGCCGAACTGGTGCGTCAGGTGCTGCGTGAATTACATGCGGAGCAGGAAAATCGACGCATCACCCTTATCGTGGGCGATCTGCCGCACTGTGAGGCAGACCCGGCGCTGCTCAAGCAGGTTTTCGTCAATCTGCTGTCGAACGCGCTGAAATACAGCAGCAAGCGTGAGGAAGCCGTGATCGAGGTAGGCTACAAAGACGCTTATTTTGTCAAGGACAATGGCGCGGGATTTGATATGGCCTATGCCGAAAAACTGTTTGGCGTGTTCCAACGTCTGCATCGCGCCGATGAGTATAAAGGCACAGGTGTCGGGCTGGCGATTGCGCAGCGCGTTATCGTGCGTCATGGCGGACGCATCTGGGCAGACGCAGCGGTTGACCAGGGAGCGACGTTTTATTTTACGCTTCCGGTGTAGAGTGGTTTTGGGCTTCCGGGGTAGAATAGCCGTCAGTTTACTCTATAGGGAGCGAAATATGTCATCGCAAATTCCAGATTCGCATCGCGATCTTTTAGATGGCCCGATCATCGCGGCGCTGGCAACCTTAATGCCGAACGGCGATCCACAGGTCACGCCCGTGTGGTGCAGCTATGACGGTACGCATATCATCGTCAACGCGACCATCGAGCGCCAGAAAGCCAAAAATATGGCTGAACGCCCGCGAGTCACGATCATGGTTTTTGACCCGCAAGATCAGTTTCGCTGGCTGGAAGTGCGCGGCGTTGTCGAAGAAATTACGGCAGAGGGCGGTGGCGAGTCGATGAACGAACTTTCGCTGCTGTATACGGGCAAGCCAAGAAGATATGGTATCGAAGTGCCGCCCCGCGAGGTTTCGGAACGGCTGTTGTATAAAATCGCGCCTACCCGTGTAAATTTTGCCGGATAGCTGCTGCAAAACCCGTGCGAATTTGCCGGATGATTGCTCCAACGTCGCCATTACTGCTCTAAAGTCGCCTGATGTTCGCTTAACAACTGCTCGAAACGCGGAATTTCATTCGCCTCAAGCAAACGCCCCGTGACCATCTGCGGCGCACGGAATCCCCCGGAGACGTTGCGAACAACCTTGAAGCTGGCGGTGTGCCAGGTGCTGTTATATTTGCTCGGTGAATAGACGATGTTGTATTCTGCGCCGTTGGGCAAGGCATCCGGGTCTTTGCCGTTCGCGAAGTAGAAAAGGAAACCCTGATCGCCGCGTTCTTCGGTTCTATCCGGTTGCGCACTAATGATAATGGACATATTTTTCCTTCATGACTGCATTCGCAGCACTGTAAGAACTCATTATACAGCAAACGGATAAACCCGTCGTATTAGCGGGCTAATGTGCGAAACGAATGCGCGATTGCTGATGAGAAACTGGTGAGCAATGTGATCTTTACACACCCCCTCGGCGCACTTTGGTGCTCAAATCGTTGAGGTTGTTCATCAATGGTACATAAATCATTGACGTTGCTTACTCACGGAGGCTGAAAATGGATTTAGGGCCGACTGAACTCATCATTATTCTGTTGATCGTCGCGGTGCTTTTCGGGCCGGGGCGGATTGCGAATCTTGGCGGCGAACTGGGGAAGGCGATTCACGAATTTCGCAAAGGTATCGCGCAAGGGCCTGTCGAAGTCAAAACGGCGAATGATGCCAAGCCTGTGGAAATTACCGATCACCCCGAAGACACCCCGCCTGTTTGACATCCTTCCTGCGCTCAGGCAAAATGGAATAATTCGTTAGCTTCAAAGGAGGTGCGCGTATGACACAAATAACACCGATTCATTTCATCACTGTTTCCCTCGGCGCACCGTTGACCGACTAATAATTTTTGCCTCGATAAAATCTGGCAAACGTGGTCACAGGTGTGCCTATTTTCGCGTTTGTCTAATTATTTGAGAGGCAACTTACATGCACGTTCGTTCCATTTCACAACATGAACTTGATCGTTTTGTGACTGCCGGGGATCACGCGCTCGGCGCTGCCGGATTCACGCGCTTTATTCAGGAATTATGGGAGCGCGGTTCGAGCAAGCCGGAGTGGTGCTTTGTCGTTGAGTCAGGCGATGAGATTCTGGGTCGTGTCGTCTATCGTGGGGATGGGGAGGAACTCCATTTCACGGGCTTGAGCCTCCCCTGGGGCGGCGATTTTCTTGCAATTGGCAAAATGCTTTTTGACGAAAGCCTCGCCGCGCTCCAAAAGCAGGGCGTTATCCGACTCGAAGCGTTTATCAGCTCCACGACACCAAATGCCGCGCAAATTCGCCAGCTTTTGGAGTCGATAAAAATTCCGCTGGTGCAGGAAAAAGTTCGCTTCACCTGGTCGGGTCAACCTGCGCAGATCGAGCAGCGCTTGATCTATCGCCCATTTTCGGAGGGTGACGATGCCGCATTTACGGATGTGATTCGCCGCGTATCGACGGACTCGCTGGATCGCCTGGATGTGTTGCAGCGGGAATCGCTGGGCGTGAAGGAATTTGCGCAGGAATATTTTCGGATGCTCAGATACGAATTTGCGTTTTATCCGCACTGGTGGCTGCTGGCCTATACGCAAGCCAACGAGTTGGTCGGGCATGTGGTCAACTTGCCTTACAACCTTGACCAGCACGAAGGCACAATCGGCTATATTGGCGTTGTGCCGGAGCAGCGCGGACACGGCTATATTAACGATATTCTCGCGCAAAGTATGAGCGTGATGATTCAGGATGGCATCAAAACCATCATCTGCGATACCGACCAGTTGAACGCGCCGATGATCGCTGCTTTTAAACGTCAGGGCTATGACTACACGGGTACAGTCTGGGTATACCACACCGAATTGAGCGACCTAACTGGCCTCGCCGATTGATAGAAATGAGCAGGAGGGAGTTGATTTCTTAACTTCCTCCTGCATGTTCCTTCCAATAATGCGTTGTTTTGGCGATCACGGTGATAATATTTTTGATCTCTTTTTCGAGCCGGAAATCTGGCCCGGCGGGGAAGTAAAGAATATTTTCCTCGCGGCGAACGCTGACATTTTCGACAATGATCGCCCGCAGCAGCCACAACGCCATGTCTTCACTTTCGCAGGCTACGCCGATCCACCCTGGCGTGTCGCTGCGAATCACAGATAGCCCTGTGACCATGCGAATACCGCGTTCCAGTTCGCTGAGGACACGTGCATAACTTTCCAGGTCAGCCGCTACGTTAGCCGGGTTGACAGGCTCAAGCAGCGTCCCGCGATGAGGTGGGCCACCCGCCAGTGCCAGATCACAAAAATCCGTCCAGATTTCATCCCAGGCAGCGTTGCCCTCAGAATCATATTTCAAGGCAGCCGCACCCATCGGCGCAGCACTCGGCAGTTGAATTTGATAGCGCGGCGGCAAAATATCCGACGCTTCAATTTTGGCATTTTCGTACTGATAAGCCGGATCGAGATGGACGTTAATGTCGCCTAGAGAGGGCAGGGCGCTCCGTAAAACGGACTCCACGCGCTCGGCAATCTGATGATTCTCAACAAACGTGCGGCTTTCATCCACCACAAGCGTCATTTCTACAAATAATTGATGCCCGATCCAGCGCATCCGCAGCCGCGCAACCTGTTTCACACCCTCGACCTCATGAACATAGCCTTCAATCTGGCTGACTAATGACGGATCAACGGCATCCATCAGGCGATACCAGATGCGGATCGCGGCATCGCGCGTGATAAATACAATCGTAACGCCGATCAGCAGCCCGATGATGGGGTCAAGGATGGGAATCCCCACTAGCGTTCCGGCAACAGCGACCAGCACCGCGAGAGAGGTCAATCCGTCGATACGCGCGTGCAACCCATCGGCGATCATCGCATCCGAGCCAATTTTGCGCCCGACACGAATTTGCAGGAGCGCCGACGGCCTCATTGCCTAAAAACCCGACAATCACCGCCGCCGCGACCCAGGCGATATTTTCCATCGGCTGTGGGTTAAACAGTTTTTGAATCGATTCCCAAAAGGCGACTGCGGCGCTGACAGCAATGGAAAGTACGATCACAACGCCTGCCACGTCCTCCGCACGTCCAAAGCCATAGGTATAACGGTGGGTCGCCACGCGCCTTGCCAGATAGAAAGCCGCTAAAAGTGGGATCGAATTGAGACTGTCGCCAATGTTGTGAACCGTATCTGCCAGCAGCGCGACACTTCCACTCATGGCAACGATCATGACCTGAATGACGGCGGTCAACGTCAGCACACACAGCGCGATCCAGACCGTGCGAATGCCTTCTTCGGTTGAATTAAAAGCTGCGTTGCGTGATGGATGATCGTGGCTATGCCCGTGCAGATGGAAAAATTTCGCGATCCAGTTTCGTGCGCTTTTAGTGTTTGCCATCATTCGTCGCATTTTGCTTGTGAACGTACTAAAATTAATTTTATCGTTGCAAAAGCTGCATATCGCTTATTGCAAAAATTAGCAGGAACGATCCAAATGTCTCACTATGACCTCGATTATGTAAGCATCATCCACAATGCCGGACACCGTGTGACACCCCAGCGGTTGGCGATTCTGGACGCAGTGTGTGAGGGGGAGGGGCATACGACACTCGGTGAGATTTACGCCCGTGCGCGGGTCGTGGATCAATCCATTGATCGCTCAACCGTGTACCGCACCCTGAAGTTTTTCGTGGAATTGGGGTTGGTGGTATCCGCCGATATGGGCGATGGCGAAATCTATTATGAGATCGCCAAGCCGCATCATCATCTGGTGTGCCGCCAGTGTGGAAAAAAGCAGGAAATTGACCATGCGATTATGGAGCCAATGTTTGATAAGGTCAGCCAGGAATATGATTTCAAGGTAGAGACCAATCATCTGGTGCTGTTCGGCATCTGCGCGGATTGTCGCCCACATTAGGGTAAAAATTTAGTTGGAGAGTCTGCATATGATTACTATCCGCAAGGCAGGTCTGGAAGATATTCCGCAGATTCGCGCCGTTGGGTCGGCTTCATGGCGAGCAACTTATGCAGGCATTTTCCCGGATGAATTTATTGAGAATGCGTTGGAACAGTGGTGGTCGGAGGCCGGTTTCCAGCGCAGTATTCCGAATGCAGCCGTGTGTAATCTGGTCGCGGAGCAGGATGGGCAAATTGCTGGTATGTTGATGGGAACAGTCGATCCTCATGAGGAAGGGCAGGTACATCTTTTTAAACTGTATATCCATCCTCATCATTTTGGTCAGGGAATTGGGAAACAGTTATGGCAGTCATATCTTCAACACCTCGCAGCAGGAGTCAAACGGGTTGATTTGGAGGTGGAGCCTCAAAATGCCCGTGCTATCCAGTTTTACACACGCCTCGGCCTTCAGGAAATAGGCATAAACGAGGTCGAGGCGTTTGGATATACTATGAAAACGATGCGGATGTCGCTGAATTTGCATGTTGGACAAGGGGATAAAGCCACCTTGCCTTCAGATTCTGTCGTGCGGGCGATTCTGGACGTGATCGCGCCGGAAAGCGTCGATTTTGTCGTGCTGCCACTGGCAGGTAGCTATTCGAATCATACGCATCTGGTCGAAATAAAATCGCCAGTGCCGAGGCGCATCGTTTTGCGGCGCTATAACGTCGAAAATGGCAATGTCGTGGGGAAGGCGAGGTGCGAATTTCATGCTCTGAAACTGCTGCAAAATCACGATGTGCCTGCGCCAAAACCGCTGCTTCTGGATGACGAAGGCCGTTTGTTCGGTTCGCCGGGGATCGTCACCGAATATGTCGCGGGTACGCAGATCAGCGCGGTAGATGACCCGGTGGGGTGGGCGGGTAAGGCCGAAACAACCGCGCGAACATTGGCGAAAATTCACGCTATTCCCTACGATGGTACGCCATTTTTGTCGAATGGGAATGTCGAAGTCGCGTGGTTTTTAAAGTCCGGCGCAGTTCCCGACTATATGATGGCTTACCCAGAGGGCGAGTCTGTCTGGCATACAATCCATGACGCGCTGCCACATATCCAGAAGGTGAAGCCGCGCCTGACACATACTGATTTCTGGTCGGGCAATATTTTGTGGGAAAAGGGCGAAATTTCAGCCGTCGTGGATTGGGAGGAAGCCTCATATGGCGACCCGGCGCTCGACGTGGCTTACTGCCGGATGGAATATTATCTGGAAGGCATGGACGACGAGGCTGAGCAATTTTTGCGCGTTTATGAGGAAGCGGCGGGTGCGAAGGTCGCCAATCTCGGCATCTGGGAGCTGGCGGCGGCTGTCCGGCCTATGTTGAGCCTGGATACCTGGCTGACGAGGCCGCACATGGACGAACGTTTCGCGCGGTTTATCGCCAACGCCAAGCAGCGTCTCTCAATCGGCGAATAATTCTTTGACGATAAGCTTGAATCCTGGGAGGATGGTTCCGCCATCGAGCGTATCATCGCCACTCAGGATTTTTGGTCGCTGACCGCTGATATAAACCTCAACGCGCTCACGATCCGGGTCTATAATCCATAATACTGTCCCAGCGGCGAGGTAGTTGGCGATTTTGATCCGCATTTCATCATCATCGTTGGAAGGTGATAAGACTTCAACAGCCAGGTCAGGTGCAAGCGGATTGTAGGCCTCTGTAGGGCGTTTTTCCTGCCGCGTTTTTGAAATGTAGGCCGCATCAGGGATATATTTCTCACCCTCGATCACATAGCCGCCATCCGCGCCAGTTACGCGACCCAAACCGTGCTGATGAACATGCACAGCGAGAAAACCCGCCGCTAATGCGCCGATAGCTGATGAACGCGGGTTTGATACCATTTTTTCGACAATCTCCCCGGCAATCAGTTCAAAATTCCGGTTGATATTTTCCGGCCTCATGATGATCCGGTCAAACTCTTCGATGGTGATAGGCTTTGTCTGCAAGACCATGTGGCGTGACCTTTTTCCGCTTCTCCCACAATTATAACATCAATTGTACAGCGCCCCGCAATCCATATCGCGGAAATTTGCGACGAGAGATGCTATTAAAGTCGGAAGATGAAACTGTTTATTTGCCGAAGAGCTTTTTGACCGCTAATTGGAATCCGGGGAGTACATCACCACCGTCGAGAATGTCATCAATCCCCATTTCGCGGAAAGGCTTATTTGGGTCGTAGACATCAATGCTTTCCGATGGTTCATAAAGCTCCCAGAGGAGAATGCCTGCCTTGAGATAGATCGCGCGTTTATTGCGAATTTCGTAGAGTTTGTCAGTGGGCGAAATAACTTCGACAGCCCACAATGGCGGTGCGGGATCGGGGTAATCCTTGCTCAGAGGCGTGGGTTTATAGCCGAAATCGGGCGCAACTGTATTATTGCCAATCCGGTATGCGCCATCACTGCCGCTGATATAACAGGGGCGATTGTTGGCAACGCAAAAAGTGCGGACTTCGAAACTGAGAAGATGCGGCAAACCCGAATTGTAGGTGCGACCCGGCGACACTTCGATGATCTCCCCGTTAATCAGCTCAAAAAGCCGGTCACTATTTTCCGGCAAATCAACATATTCAAGAAACTCGTTCATCGTTACGGGCTTTGTCTGCAAGACCATAGGGCGTGACCTTTTTCCGCTTCTCCCGCAATTATAGCATTAATCGAACAGCGCCGAGCCAGGGGCGCTTGCATACTCCTGGCTCTATCGTTTATATATTCGGTTCAGACTGTCGAAATTTTCAGATCAGCCTTTTGACTGCGTTGAGTAGTCCAACTGCGAACGTCCTGGCACATCCGGGACATATTTGTAAGTCTGATCGGCGTGCTGCTTGCGAACAATCGGGACGATGACCTTCCACGTCTCCCATAATCCATTCGGCGAGGGGGGTAAATCATGCTCGATCAATTTGTGAAGTTTTGCCAGGTTATAGCAGGGTACGGCGGCATACATATGATGCTCGATGTGATAATTCATGTTCCAGTATAGGAAGCCGAAAAATGGATTTATCAAAATCGTGCGCGTATTATAGCGATAGTCGCTCACGCGATCCGACAAGCCAACGTGCTGGGCTTCATTAAACAGGTATTGAAACCCTTGTCCGTAAAATGGCGCGAGGGTGACAATGACCGGGATCATCCACAGCCCAAAGTACAGGGAAACGATCACGATCAGCGCATGACCCACCAGCGTGATACGCGCCCAATTGAACAGAGCGCGGCGTTTTGCAACCGCTTCTGGTGGGAAAAGCGCATTTCCCCATTCGCCGTCGATTATGCCGAAGCTCAGGCGGATCAAGGATCGAATCCGATTATAGAAGCCCATCGGATTGACAAACGCAAAGCCTAAAAATGCTCTAAAGGTGGGGTTCACGGGTAATACGACTTCGAGATCATCCGGCGCGTGTAAAGTATGTTTGTGATGTTCTTGATGACTTGCCCAAAAAAACACCGGATTCAGCCAGCCTAAAAAACTGTATATATACAAAAAGAGTGTATTCAGGGCGCGTGTTTGAAAGACCGTCTGGTGACAAAACTCATGGAAGCCATTGACGAGAAAGGCAAAAAATGATCCGTGAATAAAGAGCAGCAGCACCACGACCACCAGCGGGAAACGTCCGACAGCATACCACGCCAGCCCGCCAGTGATGACCAGCAGCCCAAGATACCCGGCGCTTTGCACAAAACCTTTCCAGTCGTTGCGTTGGTTCAGTATGGCAAGCTCTGCCGCCGGGACGGGTGATCGATACCATTTGATGCGAGACTTCGTTGTTGATTCGATACTCATAGCTCATACTCCTGAATGGTGTTTTCCTTGTGTTCACAGTATGCGCTAGATTAAATCATTTTTGTCCAAAAAAAGCATCGTTCCGATGAGACCATTGGCGAAATAATTCTCTATGCAAATAGCAATTTGCAAAGGTAATTATTTGGATGGAAAACGGATGTGGATCGGGGGCAATAAAAAACGGCGCAGAGTAAATTCATACTCCACACCGTTTTGATTAGTCGGTTTGACTAAAAGCGAACGCAGTTATTAGTTGCGGCGCTTGTTGTCTGAGTAACCACCGCGGCGGTCACTGTTGTAGCCACCACCACCGAAACCGCCACCGGACGAACGCTCTTCACGAGGACGAGCTTCGTTAACGGTCAGCGCACGGCTGTCGAGCAGATAACCATT
>JALHNB010000076.1 GCA_022843745.1 Anaerolineae bacterium
AAGAAACTATCTGAATATTCGGCGAATCGCTTGTAGGGGCGGGTCTGAGAGGGTGTTGAAAAAGTGCTGTGGGCAGTTCGAGTTAGTTTTCACTCTAACCCCTCCCTAAATCCCTCCCCATTTCGCAGGCTCATGGAGAGGGACTTGAAGGCCGCACGACTCCCCTCTCTACGAGCGAAGCGAAGTGGGGAGGGGCTGGGGGAGGGGTTCTGATAATGGACTTTTTCAACACCCACTGAGACCTGCCCCTACAGATACCGTTTTGGCGCGGAAGCTCAAATTTTCAGATACGTTCTAATTTTCAGAGGGGGTATTTCCACATGGCTGAACACATCACCAAAGCGCAGCTGCTCGAAAATCTGCAATCCAAACGTGCCGAGTGGGACGCGGCGCTGGCCTCCGTTCCCGAATCGCGCATGAACGAGCCGAATGTCGCCGGTTACTGGTCGGTAAAAGACCTGATCGCTCACCTGACTTATTTTGAAAAATGGCTGGCAAACCGCCTGCACGAGCATCTTCACGGTCAGAATTACGTCATGCAGCCCATCGACACCATGCCCGACGACGAACGCAACGAGATCATCTATCAGGCGAATCGCAATCGCCCACTCGCCGATATTCTGGCGGAATCACGCCTGTCCTACCAGCGTCTGCTCGAAGGACTTCGTGCTCACTCCGAAGCGTTTTTGATCGAGCCGCAGCAGTTCGAGGGTATCCCATTCCCGGTGGTCATCTGGCATCAGCTTCGCGGCAATATCTACGACCACTACGGTCAGCATATTCCGTCGATCAAAACCTGGCTGGATCAAAAATAGCCACTGGGTCACAAATAGTCGGATGTGGCTTCACTGACCATACTTGGAATCACGACTTCCACCAGGAAGCCCAGGCTGGCGAGGCGAACTTCATCCCGGTTTTGCAGGGGATAAGGTCGATGTGGCAGAAGGCGCTCCCCTGTAATAAATGTGCCGTTGGCGCTGCCGAGGTCCGCTATCATGAGTTGTCCGCCAGAGTAGCCAATCAGCGCATGGAGGCGCGAGACACCCTTCTCAAAAGCCTTGAAAGCCGTCAGGTCAACATCGGGACGGCGTGGATTGCGGCTGCTATCCCGCCCCAGCGTGATCGGTTTTTCGGCCTGAATCGAGATCGGCTCTGCGCCCTCGATCTGGAAGACTATGGCAGCGTCCTCAACCCTGCACGTGGTCAGGACAGATGTCAGGCGATCAGGCGGGCTGACACGCTCCATCAGGCGCGTGCTGGTGACGGTGATGTCCAGAACGCTCCGTCCGCAGTTCTCGCAAACAAGAATACCAACGCGGTTAACATGGGTGCAATGTGGGCATTGATAATCGTTAGGGTTCATGGCTTCTCTTCTGAGCAGGCAGCTCATCTTATGTTTCACGATATACCATCATCATAATTCGTAATATTGCATCATTCATCAAAGAGAATCTGAAAATTCTGTAAAGATATTCGGAATTCATAAAATTTATGGATTTGAAGTCTCGAATGCACGAATTATAGCGCAAAATTAGATCATTTGTGCTATAGTTATCCTGTCTCCCACTTATAAAATCGTTCATTTTCGCGACTTAATTTTGGTATTTCGCCTTTGCATTTCGCCTTTGTATTTAAGCTAATGGCTAATCGCTAACGACTAATCGCTAAAAAAGGAGTTCTCCACCTATGACCACACTCCACGCCACCTCGACCTTCAATGTCGAAGCGACCCTCAACCAATGGCTGCAAGATGGCCTCGCCGCCCTCACCCGCCCCGCGTGGCTGCCTGCCTATACGCTGGTGTTTAACGAGCCGGAATCGACACTTTCGCCGCCCGCGTTTGGGATCGTGCATCACCCCGCCGGACACGATTCCGTCTGGATGGGCAATAACCCCGGCGTACTGGCGGCAGGCGAGATCGAAATCACCATCATCGTCGCGCGTGGCCCCAACGCCAACGCCCAACTCAAGGCCATGCAGTCGATGGTCGAAAACGTGGCGGCAGGCGAAACCGCAATGACGATTCAGGATTATCTGACCGCGCCGTCATCGCCCACGCCCACCACCTATCAGGTCACGCTCGGCGATCTCGAAATCCGCGAGTCATCGCCCGCGCTCAATCTCGATCTGCTCCAGCGCCGCCTGACCCTCCGATATTCGTGGGTGCTGCGCAGCGCGTAGCGACACATTGCCACAAGTTCTTTTATGCAAATGTAAGCCAGCGACAGTTATAATAATGCCATTCTAAGCCAGAGTTCGAAAGTCGTCCAACATCGAGATAAAATAGGAGGGTATGAGCAAACGACTAAACTTTACCCTTAAGGAAGAAGCGCTTGCAGAGATTGAGCAAGCAATTAATGGTTCAGCCTATCCAGAGGTGCGGCAAAGAGCGATTGCCCTACGGCTGCTGCATCTTGGACACTCACCCGAACAGGTCGCTCAGGTGGTCATGGTAACCAGCAATACGATCTATGCCTGGCACAAACGCTGGCGAGAACAAGGGATTGGAGGACTACGCGATGGACATCGAAGCGGGCGTCCTGCGAAAGCCGATCAGAGGTATATCCAGGAATTGGAACGCGTACTTGACCTCGATCCGCGCACACTTGGTCTGCCTTTCACCATCTGGACGCTCAATCGACTGCGACTTTACCTGGCAGAACAAACCGATATTTTACTCAGTTACAGCCGCTTTCGGGCGCTTATGAGCCGGGAAGGGTATCGCTGGAAGACCCCCAAGCATGACCTGAGCCATTTACAGGATCGTCCTGCCCAGGAAACGGCGGCACAAGTGATGGAGTGGTTGAAAAAAACATCCCCCTTAACCCCATCGCCCATACCGAACTCCTCTTTATGGACGAAACAACGGTAAGTTTGCATCCACCCTTACGCTGCTGTTGGATGCGTCGAGGGGAGCGCAAG
Source organism: Anaerolineae bacterium (assembly GCA_022843745.1). GTDB lineage: Bacteria > Chloroflexota > Anaerolineae > Aggregatilineales > Phototrophicaceae > JALHNB01. Next base: position 2,923 of record JALHNB010000076.1, read on the forward strand.
TTAATTCCTGCCCCTGGTAGTCCGCAGTTTCTCCACATCTTTGGCGGCTACAATTGGCACACAGGTGTGGTCAGTTACCTGACCGCATCCCACAAAAACAGCGATACTTTTGTCACCTTTCTGGAGCATCTGTTGACCGAATATCCCCGTCAGCACCTCATCTTGGTGATGGACAATGCTTCTTACCACCACAGTAAAACGGTCAAGGCGGCTTTGAGCCTCTACCAAGACCGCATTCTGGTCATCTGGTTGCCCAAATACAGTCCCTTTCTCAACCCAATTGAGCGCTTCTGGTTGCACTTTAAACAATTAGCCGTTGCCAATCGTCTGCATCGTTCGCTAACTGAGCTACAACGATCTGTCGATGAAGTCATGCTCCACCAGAATATCCTTGCTCATCCCAACCGCTTGCGTCTGTTGGATAAATTTCGGTTACTGGCTTAGGATTCAAGGTGATTATGGAACGTCAGTGGCTTATTGTTTTCTTGCTGGTCTGTCTGTCCTATTTCTATTCTCATTCCCATGTCAGCGCACAAGATACGCTTCCCAACGATGAGATTGAAAACGCCATCGAGATTACGTCAATTCCGTTTACCATTACACAGAGTATCGCAGGCGCGACCATTAACAGCGATGAGTATGATTCCTGTGTGGGCGATTGGATGGCTTCAAGTGTTTGGTTTCACTATACGCCCGACATTAATCAAAAGTTGATTATCCAGACAGATGGCAGCATTTCTTTCCCAAGAATCTCGGTTTACATAGGTACACCCGAAAACCTCCAATGGTTGCACTGTTCGGTGAACGGTGTTGGATTAGAAATGCAGGCAGGAAGCAGTTACTATATCAGTGTGACACGACCTTCATCTAGTCCTTCCGATGTTACTCTCCAGCTCACCATAGGTGCTCCCATCGTCACCAATGATCTTATCAGCGATGCCACAGTTATCCCAGCCAATGGTCTGCCGTACAACGCCGAACAGGATGTGAATGGCGCGACTATTACCTCGACAGACCCCGGCCAGCAAGGGCACTCTGGCGACTGTGGAAGTTCAGAAGGCGCATTTGATCGAATTAACACCGTCTGGTACAGTTATACACCTACTGAAACGGTCAATCTCATTATCGACGCGCGGGAAAGTGATGTAGACCCCATTATTGATGTCTATCCCGGCGGCTGTGGCTATGGTGCTGCATCTTTCCACGCTGAAGTAGGAACCACCTATCAAATCCGTATAGCGTTTAAACTGACCCCGCCTCAATTCAAAATCACCGCGCCGACCTTTTTACGCTTCCGCCTGGGGAAGCCCCTCGTCACCAATGATCTGCCAGGTGACGCGATCACATTGACACGGCCATTCAGTTTTGATGCCGACATTACAAATGCAACTAACCTTTACGGCGGTGTGGAGCCATCTTTTCCCGGCTGTAACGTCGAACACAGCGTCTGGTTTACCTACACGGCGACCAGAAATCAAACCTTGACCATTGATACGGACGGCAGCGATTTCCCAACTATCATCGGTTTTTATAATGCAACAAACTATCCGATGCAGTGTCTGCGGACACAGGATTATGAAATTCCGAATCTCACACCAGAATCGACATTTAACCTCAGCGCTGGCGAAAAATATTGGATCGCGGTTGGGTTTCAACACGGCTTCCCTATCCAGGAAACTTATCACCTAAAGGTTCATTTCGACACAACTGCTAACAATGACCTGATTCAAAATGCTACGATAATTCCCAATGATGTCAACGAATATATCGATAGGCATGACCTTTATCGGATGACCCGCAGCGCCGATGAGCCGAAAATGTTTTGCAGTTCATATTCGGAGTTTGCTTACGACCACAGTATTTGGTATCGCTACACTCCTGACCAGGATCGAATCGTTAATTTAAAAGTTTACGATGGTTGGGTAACAGTCCATCAGCGCACCACGAATGGTTATCAAGATGTTAGTTGCGGTCACGACAATGGGGTCTGGCCTTATTATCCATCAGTAGCGAACTTCACCGCATACGAAGGTAAAACTTACTATATTCGCGTTGGTTCAGATCTCGGCATAGACCGAATGTATACACCTACTCTATGGATGCAGAGTGAGGTGACAGGTTGGCCGAATATCGTTTTCCCGCCGTATTATTACTTTCTAACGGCAGAGACCATCACTCTACATTGGTCACTCGTTCCGAACGCGATCGCCTATGAGGTGCAGTTCGACACCGATGATACGTTCCAAACCCCTCCTATGCGCATGACCAGCACTCGCTATTCGCCGTCTGGTTTTATTCCATTCGGGTCTAATTACTGGCGTGTGCGTGCCATTTTCGCCGACGACTCGACTTCGCGTTGGACAAATACACGGGTCGTTTACCGTATGTCACCAAATCAAGCGTCACCGAAATTAAATTTCATTCATGCAGACACCCCAACGCTCACCTGGTCGCGCATTTCATGGGCGGATTTCTATGACCTTGAAATTGCCGACAATCCAGCTTTCAGTGACCCGGAACAGAGCTACATCGGCGTGACTGAAACTTCCCAACTGCTCGACTCGCTTGCAAGACAGGTGTGGTACTGGCGAGTCCGTGCCCGCAGCGCCGACCAAACGGGTGCATGGAGTGAGCCGGAGAGGTTCGTCATTGCCGCGCCATAATTCCGCTGCCTCACGATTGGTCGCACCTCGCCCATTGCAGCGACCAATTATGACCGGGAATTTCCGCAATCGTCTGCCACTCGTCAGCGTCGAGATCATACTCCCGCAGCGAACGATCCGAAAACAGCGCGATCAAGCCTCGGTCATCTTCGCGCCAGATGAGGCTGTTAAATTCATCTGGTGTCACGATGTCCCGGACGGCTTCCGCGCCTGTCAGATCGACAACCCGGATCATGCCGGGGGCGAGCGTATCGGCTGCCGCCACCAAACGACCATCCGGCGACAGCGCTTGCAGGCCGACATGCGCCTGAAGCACCGTCTGATCTCCGCTTTCCAGATCATAAAGCGTGAGGTCATTCAGGCCGGATGATTCCCACGTTCGCACCAACGCCTGATGATCGTTGACCCACTCGCTGCTCGTAATATAGCGGTTTTGAACCAGGATTTCGCCCCGTGCGTTCAGAATATCCATCATCTCCGCCAGATCGCCGAAGCTGTGCCGGATCAGCAGATAGCTACCACCCGGCGACCAGTCTGCTTCATAATAGCCATGTCCATCGAGGCCAACGTGAAAAACGCGCCCGGAAGCCACGTCCATCATCGCAAAGACATCGTTGATGCCATACGCCGCGATAGACCGTCCATCGGGCGACCACATCGTTTTCCCCGACGATATGCGCGTGTTAAAAGTTTTCACCAGCGTCAAATCAGGCACAGAATATAACTGCACATCCGACCCCAAAAAGACCGAATCGACAATAAATGTTGCCGCGATCAGGCTGCCATCCGGCGACCAGTCAATGCCGAGCATATCCCAGTTATTGTCCGGCAGGCTGCCGAGAATGCGCTCTCCGCTTTCCATGTGATACAGCGCCAGACCGCCCAGGCTGCGATCTTCCCGCGCCTGCATATACGCCAGCCATTTGCCATCCGGCGACCACTCCAGACCGCTGACACCGTCCGCCAGCACGATACTGAGGCCGCGTTCGCGATCCGTGAGCTTAAGCTGGTAGCGCACACTACCCTTCACTTCCGCTTCCATTCGGGCGTTATAGCGTCCGTCCGGGCTGGACTCTCCCTGATAGCCTGTCACAGGTTCGGGCATTTGACGCGACGTGACCACCCCGCTGTTGAGGTTGACTGTATGCCGCACATCGTCCGACCAGTAATTCCAGACTTCGATGCACGACTCGCCCTGAGCAGCAACGCCAGACGCAAGCCAAATGAAGCTCAATATGACTAATGAGATTGCCCAACTGTTACGCATGTGCGCACCGATCTCAAATACGCTGCCCAATAACGGTGTAATAGGTGGACGCGGCGAAGAAATGTCCACGCACATGTCGATCCGCAAGATCATCGCTCAGGCTTTGCGCTTCCACCGCGCTCATCGTGCCGTTGGCAACAAAGTGGCGCAGCGAGGGTTTCACGATCCAATCGTTCATGAGCACGAAATCCTCAAAACGCGCGGCCTGCGCAGTCACCTGAATATTCGCAAAACCTTCGGCCTTCATCCAACCGGCATACTCCCGCGCTACCAAACCATTGCGGAGACCATCGCAAAAGAGCTGCGTAAAACGCCGCCCAATTTCTTTGTTGCTGCACCCGATCACAAAGCTGTCCCAGTCCATATCCGCGATAACCACCAGCCCGTCGCGCCGGGTGACACGATACATCTCATGGATGGCCTGTCGCGGATCGGGGACATGCACCAGCAGGTGAGTCGCCAGCACCCGATCAAAGCTTTCATCCGGGATCGCAAGCGCCTGTACATCCAGCGTCTCGAAACGGAGATTGGTAAGCTTCGTCGCGGCCATTCGCTGCCGCGCTTCCTCGACCATGACGCTGCTCAGGTCGCCGCCACAGGCCTCACCGGGTGCGATCTGCCCGGCAATGATCGACAGCAACTCACCCGTGCCGCAGCCACAATCCAGCACCGAAAGCCCCGGCTTCAGCGCCAGATGTGCGAAGGCAGCGTCCGGATACTGGCGAGCATAGTCCAGCGCCGCTGCTCGTGTCGCGTCGAGAAAGCCAACGAAAAATCGCGGATCGTCTGTCTTATCAATTTCAATCCAGGCATCACCCAAATGCCCGCTTGGGCGCTTATCAGTCATCGTAATCCTTCTTGAGTCAAAATTTTCGGCAATATTCAGAAGCTATTCAAAGGCTTATGACGGCTGCCAACGCGCTTCTCCTTCATTTCAGCAGCGAGTTTGCGCCGTTCCTGTATGCTCTCGTCAATCTCCGCTTTATTCTCGTAATAATAGGCCAGCGCCGCATGAACCTGCGCCAATGACAAATCAAAATAATCCGCAATTTCGTCCGCATCCAACATCTGATAAATCTTCGCAATCGCAATATCGGCGACTGTAATCGTAGTCCCGACGATATGCGGGCGGGCGTTGCGAATATCTGGATTGGTCGCAATCAGATTGATGCTCTGTATCGTATTCATCGCTCATTTCCCATCACAGCTATTGTTGCGATTATAACCTTAATCCCTAAAAATCCTCTTTACCCTCTGCGCACCTTTGCGTTCTTTGCGCCTTTGCGTTGAATCTTTTGTATTCGCATTTGTATTCGCATTTAGCTGACACGCTGAAATGCTGACCAGCTATAAGGAGTTCTTCCCCATGACCGAACCTTTTCATTTCACCGACGGCGCACTCCACATCTGGACAGGCACGGCCAACGCCAGCGGCTCGGCGATTGCCTATGTCCAGGGCGCACAATTCGCGCCGACCTGGGGCTGGCAGAGCGACCCCTCGCTTGGCGGCAACTACCGCGACCATCTCACGGGCAGACACGCCCATCTCACATTCGATTCCGTCTATACGTTTGATTCGCGGCTCGCAAAATTGGCGCAGTCCGCCACCGCCGTCCATTTCAAGTGGACGCACAGCAGCCTCGATGGCAGCGCGGGTTATATCGCCTATTCCGGGCGCATCGACAGCCTCACCTATCAGCCCACCGCCGATGGTGTGCCCTACACGCTTTTCCGGCTCGAAGCCCACGCCAATATCTGGAGCGCGTTTTAGCAGGTCATCCAGTTTTAAGCCGCTTGCCCGCCGCGTAAAACAAGACCAGCGCCCCCATCATACCGATGTGATATAACCCGTTCCGATCTACCGGGCTAAAGACATCCACATGCGCCGCCTGTACGCCGGAAGCCGCAAAACTGACCACGATCCCGCCGATCATCGCCCATGAACCCGTTCCCTGCCGCAAACCGCGCACATTCAAAATCAGCATGAGCAGCATGATCGGCGCATAATTCAGAATCACGACCTGAAACGTGTCCGTCGTGAGGATCAGAATCGTGTAAACCGCCAGTTGAACAAAAGCAATGATAGTGGCGATCCGGCGCACAGGTGGGGTCAAAAATTGCTGCGCCGCCGTCAGGAATACGAACAAGGTCAGAAGGCCGAGCAAAAACCAGTTCGAATGCTCGATGCCCTTGCGCACCGCCGTCTGACCGAACAGCTCGAAAAATCCGTGATCGATTCCCCCCACCAACGCCGAAGTCGCCAGCGTCAGCATCCCCAACTGCCACAGCCACGCGGCGGATCGCGGCGTTTTGGGCGTGGCGAACAGAAGCCCGGCGATGAAAAACGCTTCACACGCCAGCATAAAATTGGTGATCGCCGTCACAGCCAGCGGAGTGAGTGTCATGTTTTTGTCCTGTTTGATTCTGAGCATCAGTTAGAATGAGTCTACACCCGATTATCGACAGGATTCTCATGATTGTTAATAAAGATTACGCCTATAAACATGCTATAATGAGAAAAATTATTACAGTAGAAAGATAAATATGATGGGTGTGCGCTACGAATGGGGTGATGATCGCCAGATTATCATGAATGTCTATCTGGAATACCCCTGGACGTGGACAGAGTACAACGCGAAGATTGCAACCCTCATGCCGCAGCTTCATGACATAAAATACCCCTGCGCAACGGCTGTCGATTGCACCCAAATGGTTGCCATCCCAAAAGATGGAAGCTTCCTCAACATCCTCATGAATGTTGACAAAAATATGCCGCCGAACATCTTTGCATCGGTGATCGTCGCCGCGCCGTATACCGTCAGCGTGTTCATGAATATGCTTATGAAATTACGACCCCACGCCCAGAGGCTTGCCCTGTTCACCCAGACGATGGACGAAGCACACCAGAAAATTTACGCCCGTTATGAGGAGCGCTTCCCTGAGTTGGCGAACGCACACCTGTCTAAAAAGTCGCGTCGATAGCGTTAAAAAGGCGATCTGTATCCCATGACAGTCTTGAGATGTCAGGGCGATGATGAACGAATCACGTCCTAATGCTCTCGCAGATATTTCTCAAGCGTGGAATGAACGGATACCTCAACCTGCCGGATCAAATCCTGCCTGGGTAATTTATAAGTCCCCCAGACAACCTGCATAAACGGGCCAAAAATCATCCAGCTTGTCAGCAAAGCGATCATTTCAGGCGAATGACGCTCCAGCTTTGGCTGGATAGAATCGCCTTGCAGCCACTTTAAAATCACTTCATAAATCTCATGCTGTACCTGCTGCATCATCCGATTATGTTCATTCCTCACCTGCCCACTTTGACAGTCACCATGAAACCCGGTCATGAAACTAAACACTGTTTGGATCAGGATGTTCAGATTGGCAGTGGTAAGCCCAGCCCCTTCCGGTAACTGTTCAGCCAGCATCGTTCGCAAACGTTCGATGATGACCGAGTCAAGCAGATCGTATTTATCCTGGAAACGCTTATAAAATGTCGCCCGATTCAAGTCCGCGCGGGCAGCAATATCCTGAACGCTGATCTCGGTAAATTCTTTTTCTTTCAGTAATTCAGTTAGAGCCTGCTGAAGCATCTGCCGTGTGCGCCGAACGCGGGGATCAATTTTTGTAGTCTCTGTTTTGAGCATCTTGCGTATACCTTCGAGTTTCGACACTTTGCGTCGCTATAAGCCTGATTTTCGACAATTTATGCCTTTTGTCGCTTAGGTAACAAAAGGCGATTCTTGTTGATTGATTTCGATTATCGCGACTCCTATGATTGTAAGTGACAGATGTTGCTTAGTCAACAAGTGCTACTTTACTGCCGGAGCATCCTGCCAACTTAACCGTCAATCTAAACGAAGGATATGCCAATCGTGACTCTCACCGCACCTACCGCTATCGACTACAGCCTGCCCGTCTCAATAGAAGAAGTGACACGAACCGCCGATGCGCTCCGCGAACGTGGCATCAAAGTCCAGATCGTGGACACCGCCGCGCAAGCCCTCGCCAAAGTCCATGAAATCATCCCGCCTGGGGCAACCATCATGACTGCTATGTCGCAAACACTTCAGGAAATCGGCCTGGAAGCCCAACTCATCAATAAGGAGCATCCCTGGGTCAATCTGAAGGATGAAATTCTGGCTCAGACTGACCTCGCCGCGCAGATGGAACTACGTAAGAAAAGTACGCTTTCCCCCTGGTATTTAGGCAGCGTCCAGGCCATCGCTCAAACAGGCGAACTCGTGATCGCCAGCGGCAGCGGCAGCCAGCTTCCCGCCTATGCCTATTCCAGCCCGAACCTCCTGTGGGTGGTTGGCGCACAAAAAATTGTCCCAACGCTGGAAGATGGATTACGCCGCATCCGTGAGTATTCGCTCCAGCTTGAACACGTCCGTATGCAGGCGATGGGATACCCCGGCGCGATGCTGACGAAAATCCTGATTATTGAGCAGGAGCCGCCCCAAATGGGACGCAACGCAAACCTGATTCTGGTGAACGAGCGCGTCGGCGCATAGGAAAGCACACAGGGTAGATACTCACGGGTGAACGCGAAATTCCTCCACGTGAGCCGGAGTATCTACCTTTCCCTATCGGCCTTCTATCGCCTCATGGAACGCCAGATCAGCCTGCCTGCGTTCGCCACTTTCGTAATATTCACGTCGAATAATTAATATTTTTAAAGGTATTCCGCACTCAATCGCATGTTAAAATTGAGAAAGTGAATATGAAATCGAGAAAGCAGATTTATTATGGGCATCCGTTACGAATGGGATGATGAGCGTCAAATTATCATGAATATTTATATGGAACATCCCTGGACGTGGGGTGATTTCCATGCCATGATGGCGGAAATCTCGGAATTACTGAAAGACTCTGACCGCCCTTATGCCACAGCCGTCGATTGCAGCCGGATGGGTTCGATTCCGAAAGATGGCAACTTTCTGAACATCCTCATGAACTCTGAACGCAGTATGCCTCCCAACAACTTTGCATCAGCGCTTGTTGCCGCACCGTATGGCGTTACGGTGTTTATCAATATGATTTTGAAAATACGGCCTAATCCCGATGTGCTGACCCTGTTCGCCCCGACAATGGCCGAAGCGCACGAAAAAATTTACGCCTGTTATGAGGAGCGATACCCGGAGTTGGCGAACGCTCCGCGCCTCAGCGAAGATCAATCGAATTAAAAAAACTGGCTGAAGAGACAGTCACCGCTGCAATAGTCGATTTCCACCCCTTAACAGAATGACGATGCCAGGGGTGGAAATGAACGCATAGACTCTGCTACAACTGAGCTGCCACCGCTGACGGCAGCAGCCGCGTCAGATCATCCACCAGCCCAGCTTTGATGTCTTCGCCCCCGGAAAGCCGCAGCCACATCGGCCCTTCGTCCGGCTCGACCTCGATGCCAAAACGGATGAATGGGCAGCACAGGCGGTCATACTCGATAAATTCGACCATTTTTGACAATGACTCCGTGCTGGTTGGCAGGCGAACCGCGTAACCATCCGGCAGATCGCGCACGTCCAGCGCCATCCCGAACAAGGCTTGCGAATCGGCGAGGTGTTTTTCGCGCTCCTCCGGCGTAAATACACTCAGATCACACACAAGATTTCGATCAGTCATGATTTTCTCCTTTCGTAATGACGTTCGCCGCCATCGCGTCATAATTTGTAGGTGCACGACGTGTCGTGCCCGGCTTAATCATGAATGTACGACGTGAACCGCACTTCATGTCAAGGGAGCAAATTTTTATGCCGCAATTTGCGATTGGGGAAATTGCACGTCAGGCCAGCGTACCGACCTCGACCATCCGCTACTATGAGCGCATCGGCCTGCTGCCACCTTCGGCCCGCGTCAACGGCAAGCGCCGCTACGACACGACGATTCTGCAAAAATTAGGGGTTATCAAACTCGCCCAACGCGCCGGACTTACCATCGCCGAGATTCAAACGCTGGTGCATGAGTTCCCTGCCGAAACACCGCCTTCGCAGCGCTGGCAGGCCATAGCAGGTGACAAAATGGCCGAAATGGATAAACTGCTCGAAGAAATTCAAGCGCGGAAAACCCTGCTCACGTGCACCTTGCAATGCCAATGCCCGACCCTGGACGACTGTGCAGCGGGAAGCCAACCCGAAAACATGTGCGGTCAGTGATTCTGTCCCCGAATCATCTAATGAAGCGATTTGGCAGTTCAGGCAATCAGTGCTACATTTGTTCTACGCTAAATTTTGAGCCGATTCTGCCCAGGCATCGACCATGCTCGCATATCCAGGAGTAATTTACGCCATGAACGCCGATGCTTTTCGCCATTTCTACAACTATCACTTCAGCGAAAATCGAAGCCTGTGGGATAAGCATGTGATGTCCCTTTCGCAGGAACAGTTCACCCAGCCTGTCGCCTATTCGATTGGGTCTGTCCGCAACCAGATCGTTCACCTCATGAGCGTCGATGACATCTGGTTCAGCCCGTTGCGCGGCCTCGAAATCCCGGAATGGCGCAACCCCGATGACTTTAGTGACCGGGCAATCCTGCGCGCCCACTGGAACGCCGTTGAGCAGAATATGCGCGATTATCTGGCAAATCTGCGGGACGATATGCTGTTCGAAAAACCGTTCGCCGAGGGCGAGGATAAAGACGTGATTTTATGGCAGTTGCTGCTGCATGTCGTGAATCATGGCACCGATCACCGCGCACAGCTTCTCAGAATCATCCATGATCTGGGCCTGAAAACCGTCTCGCAGGATTACATTTTCTACGTCTACGACCACCCGTAAATATTTTTTTATCGGTTGCTACAATTGCGAAGTGCAGCCCGGTAAAAATGCGGGATTATAGGGCATGATGGTTCGAGCCATCTATGCTGCTCGGTATACTGCGCGTAGATCATGCTCTCACGGCGGGCGATTAACAAGACGTGCGATGCTCTATTGACCCGTATATGTCTGAGCCTGTTCGAGTTCCGCCGCCATATAAGCGTTCCAGTCACCCGCCGTCATCTGCTCTACCGACAGCAGCCTGAGTTTAAAACTGTTCCACGCCGGATTATCCGCCAGTGGATGCTCAAAATCGACCCAATATTCGCCATCCCGGTCAACCCAGATCGTACCGTCCTGGTTGTTCAGCCCTGTCCCGCCGATGTGATATTTTCGGCACTTGCGCTCGTGGCGGATTTCATCGCCCAGGTATTCAATCGCCGCCCGCCCATACTGGATACGAAATCGTCCCTCCCGCATCGCCTCAAAATCCGGCATCGTGATGCCAATTTCAAAGTGACTTTCCGGCTCAACCAGATGCCGAAAAATCAGGTTCAGGCTGATGAAGTCAAAATTGTAATTGTGCGCAGGGTACTGGTCGATAGCGACACTCAGGGCCATCCCTCCGGCGTAGATATGATCGGCGTGTTCGGAATGGCTGAGGTTCATCTGAAGGCGCAGGTCGCCGTTGGGCAGCATGTGGTAAGAATCGATGTGATCCGGCGAAAAAATGTCCCAGTTCATATCCGCCACCACGTAGGCCATCACCTGGCTCTCTGGCTCACGCTTAATCACCTCAATGTGCGTCCGTGATGCGAGATAAATCGAGACAATCGCAGGCCACGATCCGTCTATATTGGACTTGCAATAACGGTAGACTGTCCCAGCATAAATTTTTTCCGGCTGATAACGAAACATCATCAAAACCTCCCCTAAATAATATCGCTTACTACGTCCGGGGAGGTGGTATTGTTGCGTTTTAGTCGCGGCCAACCCTAAAAAACAATGACATTGCGCAGCGCCTCACCGCGCTCGGTTGATTCGATGGCTTCGTTGATCTTGTCCAGTGGGTAACGCTGGCTAATCAGTTCATCGAGCAGCAGGTTGCCGCGTTGATAGTGATCCATCAAAATCGGAACATCCACTTGCAGGCGGGTTGACCCCATCAGGCTTCCCAGCAGCCGCTTGCCAGTGACAACGAAAGAAAATGTGGGCAGGGTGACAGCGGCATCAACGGGCGGGAGTCCAGCGATGACAATCGTTCCGCCTGTCCGCACCATATTAAAACTTTCCTGAATCGCGCTGCTGCTGCCGACGGTCACAAGTGCAAAATCCGCGCCCTGTCCGTTCGTCAGTTTGTTAATCTCGTCAATGGTGTTCTGTTTGCTGGCGTTAATCGTGTCCGTCGCGCCAAAACGGACAGCCGCTTCCAATTTAGCGTCGAGCAGATCAACGGCGATAATTTGTCGAGCGCCAGCGACAGCCGCGCCCTGAATCGCGTTCAGGCCGACTCCGCCCGTTCCGATGACGACGACGGTACTGCGCTGTGTCACTCCGCCTGTGTTGACCGCCGCGCCAAAACCTGTGATAACTCCGCAGGCCAGCAGAGCAGCCGTTTCCAGGTTCATATCATCCGGCACACGCACAAGCTGGGATTGATCGACCACCGCATATTCCGCAAATCCGCCGACATTGATGCCTTGCCGGACGATTTCGCCCCGCAGATTTCGTATGCGGTTTTCCGTATCCAGCGCAAACGTGCCGTTACAATGCTGCGATGCGCCTGTCAGACAGTAATCACAGCGACCACAGGATCGCAGCAGGGATACAATCACGCGATCCCCCGCCTTGACCGTCGTCACGCCCTCGCCGATCTCCTCGACAACACCCGCTGACTCATGTCCGGCAATGACCGGGGGTGCGCCGCCCCACTCGCCTCGGATCAGATGAATATCGGAGTGACAAATGGCGGTAGCAGCCAAACGTACTCGCACTTCCCCCCGATGCGGCGGCTCAAGCGTCACCTCCTCGATAGCCAGATGTTGACCAAACTGGTAACAGATTGCGGCTTTCAGCTTGCCCCCTTTAATAAATTTTTATGGTTTTTTATCTCCTATTTTATTATACATCTTATTAGTCATCTGTAACACAATCTGGCGCATGGGCCACAAAATCTCCCGATTCGTTGCGAATGTATCACTGGCACGATATATTAGGTATACTGCACATCGTTCAGCATATATTACGATTTCATGTTTTTTAAAGGAGCAGTTAATGGCACTCTCGTTGGAAGAAATGAAAGCGATTGTCAGGCGTTTTGCGGTTGAACCCTGGGGAAATGGCAATCTCGCTGTTCTGGATGAAGTCTGTGCGCCTGACTACGTAATCGCCACAACAGGCACACTGCAAGACCTCAAAAATGCGATTAGTGTATATCGTAAGGCGATACCCGACCTGAAAATTGAGGTTGGTGAGATGCTGGCTGAAGGTGATTTGGTCGCCTATAACTGGACAATGTCCGGTACACATCAAGGTGAGTATCAGGGACTTGCCCCCACAGGCAAACCCCTAAAAACCACAGGCATTACGATTGTCCGTTTCGCGAACGGCAAAATCGTTAACGATCAATTCGAGTCGGGCAGTCCCAGCCTGGAACAGCAGGTTAGCTGACCGCCATTTTGGGCGTGACACGCCTGGGACAATCAAACAGTTTTCGTAAACGGTGATCAGCTCATTTTGCTGAAGGCTGCCGACTGGTCGCCAACACCTTCGCCATCACATCAGCCGTCTCGCGATCCAGCGCATCATCGCTGGCGGATAAATGCGCGATCACGCTCTCACGATCTGCCTCCGAGCGATTCTGGCTCATCTTGAATTTGCCTTCGACGCGCGTCATCGGCATTTCAAACGCCACAATCCCCTTGAGCATTTTTTGCATATAATCTTCCGGCACGCTCATTTCCCATTCCGGCCTGCGCCCCTGCTCGTGATTTTTTACAAGATCGTGCAGCATCCCGCGCATCGTCTCATCGTCGTCAATGATCGTCGGCGCGCCGTAAACATGCACAGCCGTGTAATTCCATGTCAGCACACTCGGGTGATCGCCATACCACGACGGCGAAATATAGGCGTGCGCCCCCTGGAATAATACCAGCGCCTCGCGCCCATCAAATTGCTTCCAGTGGTCATTCGCCCGCGCCAGATGCGCCTTCAAAATACCGCGCTCAGAATCGACCATAAACGGGATCGACGTGGCGGTCATGTGACCATCGTGATGCGTCACCATCGTCGCGAAATTGTGCGCCCGCATAAATTGATACAGGCTTTCGGCATCGGTTACGGAGAACGATTTTGGGATGTACATAGATTTCCTTCGTAGGGGTTGCCCATCAATGCCGACAATTATGCCGGAATCAGGCGCTCCGGCAAGGCCTTTCCCTCGATCCACGCCCGCGTCATCGCATTAAATAGAACAGGGTCTTCGCCGTTCCAGCCGTGATGCACTCCCGGCGCGTAGACTCCCAGTGCCTCCGGCACTTTTTGCGCCAGAATTTTCACCGAACGGTGATTGATGGCGATGTCTTTTTCGCCCGTGACGAACAATGTTGGCACTTTAACCGCTTCCAATCCATCCGGCAGCGTGAATTCAGCGAGCTGGCTGTTGATCCGCCTGAACGCCGGGATCGACAGCGCATCGATGCTTGCTTCGTAATACGGCATCGCGTCCGCCGGGAGTTGCAGCATCCGGGCGAATAATTTTTTGCCAAACACAGTCGTCAGCAGCGCCGACATAACCCCACCTTGCAGCTTGATAATCCAGCGCGGCGGCGTTTCGGCAATAGCGCCTGTCAGCACCGCTCGTTCGATCCGCTGTGGATGGCGCGTGAGCAGAAACAGCCCGACCATCGCCCCCAGCGACATCCCCACCACATTGACAGGTTTGCCAGGAATATCCTCCGCGATAAGCTGGGCCACGCAGTCCGCCGCCTGATTAAACGAATCCCAGGCGATCTGGTTGCTGCCGCCATGCCCCGGCAAATCGACATTGTAGCAATCATAATCGGCAAAATGCTCGATCTGGTCATGCCACATCCACTGTCCCATCGCCGACCCATGCAGGAAGATAATGGCTGGCGCGTCCGGGTTTCCGCTGCGTGTACATGAAAGTTTCATAATATTTTCCCCATATTTATCATCATTTCCGCTTACAATTCACCCTCATCCGCCCAACGTATCGTGTAGGGGCGCAATATATTGCGCCCACATCTCATATTCTCCTAAATGTCATATCGCAAACTGTGGCGTGACACTTCGGTCTCACTCACATCTCATCCCCCATCACGATGCCCGTAAACAACCACGCCTGTACATTTTCACCGCTGTCCTGCCGTGACGGGTCTTTATACGGCGCAAGCAGCGCGTCCATCTGTTGGTTCAACTGTTGCAGTTCCCCCATCGTCAGATACAACCGCTGCTGCGTGTAGATGGCAGGCGGCACACCCTCTTGCGGCTGCGCTTGCGCCCGACGGAAATCCGCCAGCAGCGTCGCGATAAACGTCGTAAAAATCTGCTCATGTTGTTCCGGCGAGAGTGCCGCCGAAGTCTCAAAATCGATCCGCCCCGCGCCCTTGACCAGCGCCAATTCGCGCTCAATCGTGCCGCGCACTTTGCTCTCGCGTACCACCTTCAGGATGCCGCCGTCCAGCAGCAGATTGATATGCCGGTACAGCGTCGTCTGCGACACATCCGGCAGCATGTCCGCCAATTGCTGCGTGGTCAGCGTTCGGCTCCCCACTGCCAGAACCACGCGCATCCGAACGGGGTGCAAAACCAGTTCTATTCGTTGCATAAACGCCTCATTATTTCGTATTTTGATTATATTCCCATATTTTGGGAATAGTCAAGCCGAGTTTATTTCGCGATAACCGCTATTAAACGCGGTTTTTACCGCATATGTGTCAAATATTTACCACAAAAATTACTGCTGATTTACACATTTTGGAATCAATGCGATACTGAAGGTTGGTAGGGATAAAATCTGCTCCATAAATCGTGGAGCTTTATGCCGACCAGTAGGGCTTTATGCCTACAGGAGAATACAATGGCGAAGACTCTTTACATCAGCAATCTACCGTTTAGCGTGACGGAAGCCCAGATTCACGAATTATTTTCACAAATCGGCAAAATTCGCGACATTAAAATCGTGACAGATCGCTACACCGGCTCACCCAAAGGCTTTGGCTACGTCCAGATGGTCAGCGAGAAGTCTGTCCAGGAAGCCATCACCCGCTTCAACGGCTATGCGCTCGATAACCGGCTGCTCAATGTAAGCGAAGCCCGCACCAACGACGAAATTGGTGATACCGTCGGCGGCCTGACAGCCAAAAATAATGCCGCTGGTGGCAACCGCATCTAAATCCAAATAAAAGACATTCTAATAGTGGATTTTACGGTAGGAGATAGCGTCTGCTGTTATATTGTGCTGTAAAAAACAGAGCGCAAAATGGACGCGCCATGATTGTAGTGATTGAATTCATGACCGCGTTTTCCCTGCTCTCTTGTCTGCAAGCAGTTCGCAGCACATTTGGGAAAGCGGCGTTTTGCGTAGGGGCAGGTCTGAGACCTGCCCCATGTATAGCAAGTTAAGAAAGCACATGACCCTGATAGGTGTTGTTTTTACCGTGCCAGGGGCTAGAAGCCACCTGGCTAATGGAAGCAAGCCTGCTCGAAGCAGGCTGAAAAACCAGCTTGAGCCAGGTAGCCCTCTTTGAGAGAGCTTTGAAGCCTAGCCGTAGGGCTTCCAGCCTACGGCGGACGGGGGCTATCGACGACTGCTTGTTGCCAGAGGTTGCCCTAAATTCCCTTATCTTGATACATACAGGGCAGGTCACAGACCTGCCCCTACAGTCCAGATTTTGCAGACATCACACTAAAAATCACCACACCCAGTACACAGCCGTGCGCCCCTACAAAACCGATGATTGTCGATTAACTACTCAGTCCTCAGTCCTGCTTTCCACTCGTTACTCATCACTCAGCACTTCCCACTCCCCGCGCCTACACCCCCAACTCGTCCGCGGTGCGCGTCTCGCCACCCGCGCAGGTCGCGCCCAGTTCCGGCGTGGTCGGCCCTTGCTCATATTCCTGGAGGAATTCCAGCAAACGTGGATCATCGCTGCTTTCCAGCCGCAGTTGATAGCCCCACGCGCTCAGAATAATCGGGCTGTCGATGCCGGGGAACGGACTCAGCAGGCGGTGAGTCCCGCGCCGCGTGATATTCGCCAGCGCTTCGACTTCCTCGGCGGGCAAATCCGGCTGATACGTGATCCACACCGCGCCGTGTTCCAGCGAGTGAACGGCGTGTTCGGTCTTCAGCGGTGCGTCATAAACCCCGCAGGTCTGCCAGCGTGGGTTATGCGGCCCGCCTACCGGGGGATTTTGCTCATATTCGACGATCCCATCTTCGTGTAGCGCGTCGAGTCCGGGGAAATATTCGACACCCTCAATCGTTGGTGCCAGAATTTCGTCAAATGCGCTTTGAACCAGGTTGAGTCCCGTTTCCATTTCGGCGATAATCGCGTCCACATCCGGCAGCATCGCCCTGACCGCGATTTCAGTGTCCGCCGCCGCCGTGATCGCCACCAGCCAGCTTTCCTGCACCACAAACAGCGTATAACCTCGGAAATTCGAGGTCGATTCGTTAAATCCGATGGCGCGGGCAGCCTCGAAATTGCCAATCGTAACCGCTTCTGTTTCTTCGCCACCGCCGGGGAGCTGCACCATCAGCGACTCCACGCCGTCCGCCTGCACCGCTTCCAGCAACCCACGCGCATCCAGATCGAGCAGTTCGATCAGAATATAGCGGGTATCTGTCCCGTCGCTGGGGCGCACCACAAACTGGAAATAATCGCCCTGAAGCTGCTCAGAATCACTCACCCATCCCGGCGGCAAGCTGATATTCAGCACGGGCGATTCGATGACCGCACCGCCTGAATCGCCAAACCGCAGCGAGGCCAGTACGTCCACAACTTCCTGCTCATGAGCCAGCGCGATTTCGCCGCTTTTCGCCGTGATCGTCGCCACAGCCACATGCGTCTCGTCCAGCGCGTATGCGATCTGATACTCGCCGCTGGTGAGTGTGCTGGCAATCGCGTCAAAATCGCCAATCTTGAATTCCGTCACGAAGCCATCGGTGGCCTTCCGCTGCGCACTCAAAAATGCTTCGGCGGAATCATCGCTAACATCCACCACCTTGACCGTGACGGCAGCGTCCGACAGCGTAAACTGCGCGGTGTGCGCATCATCGCTGGCCTCACCCGCCACCCATTCCGCCGGGTAATCAAACGTCAGTTGCTCATCGTCGCTGGTGAAGGTCGTTGCGTCCTGCGCAGATACCGTCATCGCGAAAATCAAAAGTAGAACAATAAAACCGACCATCCTGCGCATCATTTACTCCATTCGATACCTGAAATTAATTTAACATCACTTTGGTTAAAGCTATATCATCATGCGTTTGTTAGCTACCCAACCTCAAAAAGGCTAAACCAGTCTGAGTCTATCCACTCAGATATGGCAATTTTAGTATTTCCCACTGAGGTCAATTGAACCGATCGCGGTTTGCCAAAAGCATAGGTGATTCTATAAATAATAGGCACAATAGCATCATTTTGCGTTTGTAGATGATCTAATAATTCTGGCGAACATATAGTTTCGCGCACGGGAACACTTGTGGACTCGAGAGTACCAGTGGGTATGAGAACGACAGCGGGTGTTGCACAATCTGGATTTGCTTCAGTTGTCCATGTCGCGCCATACTTCAATTCTTTACTCATATTCACAAGTAAATAGGGTGCGATCACAATGCCAACAATGAGTGTTATGGGTATACCGATCCATGTTAGTACAGATAGATATTGTCCGCCTCTTTTGTCAGGCAGATGATCGACATTCCTGACTAAATGAATGCCCGTTACAACCGCTCCAGCTAGCATTCCGAGTGGTGCTACATACACGATGAGTACAATAATCAAATAATAAAGAGCCATTAACGGCTCGCCAATACCAAATAAAACGGAAAGCATGGTAAAAGCAATCAGGAGTGCGATGAGCGCACCCTTAATAGCCCCCCGAAAGACCTCCAGAATCAGGCCGAATTTTTTCACGACAAATTTTCTGTCATGAATGATAAGGGCATTGGCTTCATTCCTGTTTGCGCCCATTGCTACTATCACTACCCTCATTATACCGAAATTCGCTACAACTTTCCCCAAAAATGATACACCATATCCTGCGCGAAGGTCGGCGCACCCAGCGAATGCAGCATCGCCAGCGTTTGTGCGCGGTGGTCGGTAGCGTGGTTGAGGACGTGCATCATCACCTGCCATTTGCGCATCCCTTCCGCGAACGGCTGATTACATTCCTCGTCGGTCAGGCCAGCGAGATAAGTGCGAATATCCGCCTCGACCACATCCCAATCGGCGCGGATTTTTTCGCGTGTCGGCCAAGCTTCGGGGTTTTTGAACGGCGCACGTCCCGCCGCAGGTTCACGCAGTCCCCCAAACCAGCCCTCCTCAATATCCATCAGGTGGACGACCTGGTTGCGGATCGACCCAATCGAATAATCCAGCGGCTGCAAAAATTGCTCGTCCGTCAGCGGAACAATGCTCGTATCCCACAGCTTGCGGTTTGCCACGAAATGATACCCATACAGGATGCGGATGTCCTCAGCGTGCATAGTTGCCTCCCGAAATTATGTTCTACCCCAAATCTACCATGCCTGCGCTAAAATGGGAAAGGTTCAACATGAGGGGTTGTATTGAAAGCCAAAAATCCATGCTCAAATTATTCACCTATGCTCAAGCCGACTTCCCCGCCGATCTCAAACGTCAGATCAACGCCTGGATGCGCGTCGAGTGGCCGGAAGCCTTTCGCGGCAAAGACCCATCCGACGATCTCCCGCCCGACCCGAACACCCATCACACCCTGCTCATATTGGCTGACCTTCCGGCGGTCATGAGCTACACGGCAGTCGTCTCAAAAAATATCGACCACGCGGGCGAGATTTATAAAGCCTATGGACTCAGTGGCGTACTGACTAACCCGGATTTCCGACGGCAGGGCTATGGTCGCAAAATCGTGGATGCCGCCGCCGAATTGATCGCCTCAAGCGATGCTGATCTCAGCCTCTTTACCTGTGATCCTCATTTGCGCGGATTTTACGAAGGCAGCGGTTGGAAGGTTCTCGAAAATTCTCCGCTTATCGGTGGCACACGCGCCAAACCTTTCCCCAGCGACAGCCTCAATAAGCTCACGATGGTCAGGTTTCTCTCTGCCAGAGCGCAAAATAATCGCGCGGCATTCGAAGGCACACCCATCTATCTGGACTTGCGCGAAGGCGACCTCTGGTAGTGGAGCAGATCTGAGAGGGTGTTGAAAAACCCCACTCTAACCCTCCGCTATGCGACAGGGGCTTCTGTTGGTCGCCCGAATTCAGGGAGGGAACAAATGCGGTGCGCTTTTTAGCTCTTCTCCCGTGAATTCGGAGAGAAGGGTTGGGATGAGGGGGTTCTGATAGCGGCTGGCAATCAAGGTATTTATACTTTTCAACGCCCTCTCTGACCTGTCCCTTCCGCAAACCACGATAGAACTTTGCCGCACATTCCTAGACAAATACCTACCCCATAAACGTGCAAAATCCAGCTTTCCTTCCTATTTATTTTTGCATCAGGTGACGCATATAGAAATAGTTGTTTTGATATATGCTGGCTATATGTACATTAACGTACACTTTGTTCTAATGTATCATGTAAGAAATGTCGTTTTCAAGAATAGCCATCAGAAGGATGACTGCTCAATCATTTCACTATGCTAACCAGATAGCGAGTAGGGTTTAAATGTCAGCACAAAATATTCAGGTTTTAGTGGTGGACGACCATCTTCACTCACGACGGCGTTTATCACTGTTTCTGGACGACGTTGACGATCTGGAAGTTGTTGGTGAGGCAGAAAACGGACGGCAGGCCATTGCCCTGGTCGAGCAGCTTCAGCCCCATGTCGTACTCATGGATTTAATCATGCACGTGATGGACGGCCTGACCGCGACCCGAATTATCCATCAGGCATTTCCAAAAATTCAGGTGATTGTTTTTACCAGTCTGGTGGATAACGAGGTGCTGCAAAAGTCGCTCGAAGCCGGCGCACAGCAGTGCATCTCCAAAGATGTCACGAGGAACGAACTGGTGAACATCATTCGCGCTGCCGTCGCATAATAATCTGGCTGTCTCCATCTATACCAACGCGCTCACCTTCACGCGCCCGACTTCGCGGCCCTCAATCATCACGGGTGCATCGTCCGACTCCGCAAAAATATCGCGCCGCCGATAGGATGCCTGAGCGCCCAGGCCTGTAGGATCGGTATAAATTTCAAGCTGCCGATCCTGCAAATTGAGTATCCAGTAGACCGGAATCCGCGCCGCCGCATAAATCCGCAGTTTAAGTGTGCGATCCCGTTGGAGGGTCGCATCCGAAACCTCGACCACCAGCGCAACATCACTCGGCTTGGGATGTCGCTCCTCATCATCTGCTCTGCTGCCTCGTATAACGATGACATCCGGCTCCGGTTCGCTGTCATTCATCGTAATCGGCTCTTGAATGCGGAGAAACCAACCTTGCGGCAAAATTTCTCTTATCTCATCACCCAAAAAATTTGTGGCATGGCTATGCTTCGGTTTTTTCGGCATTTTCGTTATCAGCCACCCTTCCAGCAGTTCAACCGGGTCATCATCCGTCAATATCCCCGCCGCGATCATCTCGTGGTACTGCTCAACACTCAGCCGCCAGATCGGATATGTCGGCACATCCATTGATTCTTGCGTTTGGATAGCCACTTCACGCGCTCCATTTCTCTTTTGCTAAAATCATTATACTCAAATTTGCGCCATCCCTGCTGCATGTGAGCAGATACCGCAGGAGTGCGATGCGCCCTGTATTTTCTCCTATCCTTCCTAGCACATTTCAACCACATGGCTCATACTGCCCGCCGCTGGACATGCTACGATTCTGTTTATAACAATCGTTAATTTCAGGAGTTCCATGATGTATCAACCACGAGTGCCTATATTCCCCCGTTTGAGCGAAGCCCAACGAAAGATTTCGCTTCTGGGCGGTGCGCTCGTGACAGGTGCAGCGCTGGGTATACCCCTTTTGGTGCGAAATCTGACGCGCAAAAATTCGAGCGTCGCGCAAACTACGGCATCTGCCGCCGATGTTACGCCCAACATTCACATCACGCGCACGGTGACGGTCAACCAGCCGATTGAGACGGTCTATCATTTTTGGCGTGACCTGTCGAACCTGCCGCAGATCATGGATTACATCGAGTCGGTGTATGTCATCGGCAACACGCTCACCCGCTGGACACTCAAACTCCCCGGTGACCTGAAAGCGGAGTTCGATGTGGAAACCTATATCGACATGCCCAATGAGATGATTTCGTGGCGTTCACTCCCGGAATCGGAGATTCCAAGCGGCGGTTCGGTGCGCTTTCAGACTGTGGATGAGGGGACGCAAATTGATTTCACCGTCGAATTTGTGCCGCCAGCGGGTGCGCTCGGCGAAGCGATTGCCAGCCTCATCAGCGAACGTTATATCGACCATGCGCTGCATGAATTCAAGCGCAGCCGTGAAGAAACATCTGTGGATGTCGAGATTCACGGCGGGGTATAGGCGATAGTCTGTAGTCATTAGCTTTTAGTCATTAGTCGATAGTCTCCAGATAATGACTATCGACTATAAACGGTATCGTTAAGTTTTAAGTCTTTGTATCAGGCTTCCGAGCATTCGCTGTACTTCCATAATGTTCTCATTCAGCTTGTTATTTTGCTGGATATCGAAGTATTGGAGGTCACGGCACAGCAAAATGAAAACTTCCAGTTCATTCGCTGACCCCAGCGCGATATGGCAAAAGCGCCGAAGCTCTGCGTCACTACCTCTGCCGCTTCCTTCCGCGATATTGGCTGGGATCGAGGCTGCTGCCCGTCGCATCTGGTTAGTGATTCCGAGTGATTCCTCTCTTGGAAATGCACTTGTGGAACGGTAAATATTCAATGTGAGTTGATAGGATTTCTGCCAGACCGCAAGCCGCTTAAAATCGCCCACATTCACCTCAATCACTAGCGCCAGTTTTGGTCTTTAGCTATTGACTATCGACTAATAGCTATTGACTTAAAACTCACCACGCCGTTCTGACAGAAGAAAAAAAGCCGTTCACCCACCAATTCCGAGCAGCGATCAATCAGGCAGCGCCGCCCGTCGATGCAAATGTCGATGATGTCATCCTGCGCGATGATCTCCACTGTGAAAGGCTGATCCAGACCCGTCACACCTGAAATCGCCTGCTTGTTGAGCGTGACTTTCTGCTCATACGGCAAAAAGTGAAGCGCATAGCCACTTTCGAAATTGCCCGATCCCCGCAGCAAAAGCCCAAAATCTGCCGTCGGCGCTTGTGGCTGAACATTGAACGTAATCCGAACATTTCTCGGCACGTTGTCCAGCATCGCCGCTTCGAGTCCTTCCAGCGCATCGAGTCGGATCGACTGCGCACTGCCAGACGCGCCTTTGGTGAGCGCACTAAACGGCAAATCGAGCGACTCGCCATGCGGAAAAATCATTTCGGCGGGGAATTTTGTCCCCAGGCTGCCGTCGTCATACTGAAAAATCTCGCGGAAAACGGCGTTCCCGGCATACATGCGTTCGCCGTCGTCCTTGTCATCACGCCGTGAGCCTAAAAACGCCACGCCGATACGTCGATTGCCTGTAAATGCCGCCGTTTTCATGACCGTCGCCAGCGTCGGGCCATCAAACGTATCCACCGCCGGACGCAGCCAGGGGCCAAATGGCTGACGCGACATGCGATAACGCGCCTCACCATGCAGGCTGAAAATCAGGTAATACCAGCCGTTCCAGTAGAAATAATCCGGGCATTCCGGGACGGCGAGGCTGTATTTTAAGTCGCCGGGGATGATAAACGGCTCCGTCACTTCCCAATTTTTCAAATCTTTCGAGACGAGCCGCACCAGACAGCCGCCGCGCTGCTCAAGCGGATAATCCGCGACAGCCGCCGACACCAGCATGTGGAATTCGCCTGCGTTCTCGAACACAAACGGGTCGCGAAAATGTTGAGGCATATAGCCTTTGGGCGGCGACATAAACGGGTTCGGGTGCTGTTTCTCGAACGTGATGCTGTCCTTGCTGGTCGCCACGCTCAGGCGCTCAATCCTGTCCGGCATACGATTGGCATAGAAGCCGTAAAATGTGCCATCGTGATAAAAAGTTGACCCGGTGCAGATCGAGCCTTCCCAATCTTCTTCGCATGGGATCGCCATCGGGTGATGCTCCCACGTCATCAGGTCAGTGGTGGTGGCGTGCGCCCATTGATGCCCACCCAGGCCGCCCTTTCCGTGATGATGATTCTCGTCCTGCAAATAATAGAGATGAAACATGCCGTCGTGAAAAAACGGCATACAATCCCCCACGTAAAACGGCGATTCCGGCTTAAAATATTGCACGTTAGATCATCCTATTCAGACATAATCCGGCTGGTACGCTCAAATTCAAGATGTGCTTCTGCC
>JALHNB010000077.1 GCA_022843745.1 Anaerolineae bacterium
GGTTACTTTCGGTGATAATGCCGATGAGTTGTCCCGTGAATTGAGCGCGGATCACGGGCTGAATATTTTCCAACTGCCAGCGGATTTGCTGACGTGCCGCATCAAAGGCCGCAAGCGCTTTATCCGGCGTATGGAAAATCAGCGACTCGCCTGTTGCCAGTACAAAACTATCGAGCGTGACTCCTGTCTGCCAGCGTTCCGAGAATGTGCCATCGAGGTTGATGCGCTGCATTTCGCCATCGGCATAGGTGAGCAGCGGCAGGCCGTCAAAATTGGTGATGCCAACAGCGGGTTTTTCAAGGTTAATACGCCACAACGAGCGACCATCCGGTGTCACCCGCCCCAGACGACCCGCGTCAATATACACCAGGCTGTTATCATCAAGTTGCAGCGGTGGTGTTATCGGGCCGGATTCATCGCGCAAATCCAAGCGCCAGTGGAAGGCCGGTTGCAGCCAGGTTTGGGCATTACGCAGAAATTTTGTGGGCTGTCGCCAGCCGAGATCAATCGGGTTTTCCCAGCTATAGCCGGGGCCGGGAGAATCGCCATTGCTGTCGCGAATCTCGAAATGCAGGTGTGGCGCGGGACGAACATCGCCAACTGCGCCGATGATGTCGCCCATTTTGACGCAGCTATAGGGCGCTGGGAAATGAGCCGTTTCCAGATCAGCCATGTGACCATATTGGCTGTAGGCAATCGTGCCATCGGGGAAGGTATGCTCAACGATGACCACGCCGCCATCGCGCCCCCAGCCTGTCGGCGAGGAATAGGTGACACGCCCTGTCGCTGCCGCGCGTACAGGAGTGCCGTAAGCGTAATTATTCGCCCGCCCACCGAACCAGTCCTCACCTGTGTGATAACGCCCCTGATGGCGCACGCTGAGTGTGCCGAAATCCTGCGCCAGATGGAAAATGTTCGTATCCACCGGATAATTAATCGCGTCGGCATAACCGCACTGCCCCTGTGCGTAGGCGTAGGGCGCGGATAAGAAGAATGCTGAAGCAACAATCAGCAGGGATCGGAATATGGCAAAATTTGAAGCTCGATTTTTCCGCTTCGTCACGCCTGTTTTGGTCTCCGACGATAATGGGCTGTTTTTCATGCGCATTTACTCAATATAGAGTCAGAAAACTTGACCATTATACGCTATATCAGGCCAAATCCCTCATATTGAGGGGTAGTCATAATCGCTGTTTTGTGATAGAATAATTGTTCTAAAATATGTTGGTTTATCCATACACAATCGGCGTGTCAACTATCCGGTTGTGTGCTATAAAACCCAAAAGACTCTAAAATTAGAGCTTGTTTCCAGTAAACAAGTATTTGGCATCAAGGAGAGAGACAAAATGGCTGGTTGGCAACAGATGATTGCTGTCGGTAACGTGGGACGTGACCCGAATTTCAAATACACACAAGGGGGCATCCCAGTCTGCGATTTCTCACTGGCTGTTACCCGGCGCTTTGGCGGAAAAGACGGCGGAGAACGACAGGAAAAGACCACCTGGATACGTGTCACCTGCTGGCGAGGTTTGGCAGAAACAGCCAACAATTATGTGCGAAAAGGCTCTCAGTTGATGGTTGTCGGAACCGTCGATGTTTCATCGTACATGGACAAAAGCGGACAGCCACAAGCCTCACTGGAACTTACCGCTGATACTTTCCAACTGCTCGGCAGCCGCGATGGTGGACAAGGCCAGGATCAGGGCAACCGGGGCGGCTACAACGATTTCGCGCCGCCGCCGGATGATGTCGGTGACATTCCTTTCTAAATCGTTTAAACTCCTGGTGCATATACATCAGGAGTTTTTTTATGGACGAACTTAATTTAATTGCCGAAAATATCCGTGCAGCGATGGAAGCCAAAAATAAAGCCCGCGATGAAGCCATCAGCCGTTCGCGCGAATTGATCCGCTACTGTGCCGAGTCCATCCGCGCGATTCATCGTCGTGAATGGGACAGCGCGGACGTGAAAATGGCGACTGCGAAAGAAGCCAGCGCCCAACTTCGCAGCGTCGTCGCGGATTATCCCGATTTGTACCACAGCGGCTACACACAGGACGCGCTCAAAGAAGTCGTCGAGGCGTTCAGCACTTATGCGATCATTCGTAATCAACCACTGCCCTCACCGCAAACGCTGGAAGTTGAAGAATCGTGCTACCTGAACGGCCTTGCCGAAGCCGCGACGGAATTACGTCGTTTTATTCTGGATATTCTGCGGCGCAAAGATGGTGACAGCGACGAGGCCGAGCGTCTGCTGGATTGGATGGATGCCATTTATGACAAGCTGGTGACGTTCGATTTTCCTGACGCAATCACCGGGGGATTGCGCCGTCAAACGGATGTGGTACGCGGCGTTTTAGAACGTACACGCGGCGATCTGACCACCACATTTCAGCAGCAGCGTTTGCAGGATGCGCTCCAACGGTTTGAAGAACGTATTGATCGTCAGGAGTAAGTGGACGGGAAAAGACCTTCTCGCGAAATAAGCGTTCAAAATCGGTGTAAAAGTCGTTAATTTCTTTGCGCCTGCGTCTATATCCGTCTATACTTACATCAGTTACTTTATTCACAATAGGCCGCGCATGGCGAGTATTTTCATCAGTTATCAACGCAAACCCAGTGCGATGCTGGCGACTCTGTTCGCCAAAGAACTGCGTGAGCGTAAAATTGAGGTTTATCTCGACACCCAGCGTATGGAAACCGCCGGGTCTTTTCCGACGCGCCTGACCGATGCGATTCGCGATGCGGACGTATTTCTGTGTCTGGTAGGCAGCTCGACATTTGAGTCAGAGTGGGTGCGTACCGAAATCCAGATCGCCCACCAATTCAAAAAGCCGATGATCCCCGTTTTCCAGGAAAGCTATCAGCAAATTCTGCTTTCCGACGCACCGACACCGCATATCAAAGCGCTGTTGGAACACGACGGCATCTTAATTTTCGACATTAAAAACGTTTATATCGAGCAGTCGATTGACGTGGTAGCAAAGTTAATCGAAAACACGGCAGCCTCGATCCGCCGCAGCCCCACCCAAACCGCCGCACCGCAGGATCAATCGCTGGTCGGTATGAATATTAAAGACCTGGCAGGGCAGCTATTTGGTCAATACGAACTGCGCGATCTGGTGGGAATCGGCGGGATGGGCGCGGTGTATCGTGCGCATCAGGTCAATTTACGGCGTGATGTCGCCGTCAAAGTGCTGCCACCCGCTTTTGCGACCCAGGCAGGCTATACCGAGCGATTTTTACGCGAAGCCCAGATCGCAGCCGGACTGGAACACGCGCATATTGTCCCCGTTTACGATTATGGCAACCAGGGCGGCATTAATTATGTCGTCATGCGGATGCTGACCGGAGGGTCGCTGTCAGATCGTCTGGAAGTCAGCGACAGCGGCGATTTGAACCTTCCCTCCCTTTCGGAAAGCGCTGAGGTTATCAAAAAACTGGCAGCCGCGTTGGATTATGCCCACAGCCGGGGCGTGATTCACCGCGACATCAAAGCCAGCAACGTCATGTTTGACGAACAGGGCAGCCCATTCCTGGTCGATTTCGGCATCGCCAAATTGATGGGCGCGACCACTTCGCTCACCGGAACAGGCGTGGCGATGGGTACGCCGTCCTATATGGCTCCCGAACAGTGGCGCGGTGAGAGCATAACCCCGGCCACAGACCAATATGCGCTGGGTGTGATGACCTACGTCATGGTCACGGGACGAATGCCATTTGAGGCACAAACGCCGTTCGCGCTGATGCACAAACATCTCAACGACCCGCCAACACCGCCAAAACTATGGCGAACCGATTTGCCGGAAGCGGTTAAAGTCGTTCTCGAAAAAGCGATGGCGAAATCCGGTCTGGATCGTTATCCCTCCTCACGCGATTTCGCGCAGGCATTCGAGGATGCGACCAAAGAAGCAGCACCCGCCTTAACGGGATTTTTTACTCATCCGCTGCCTCCCAAAGCTGCCCCACCGATTGGGCTTGTAACAACACCCGCCGAAAATATCGCCCATCTGCCGGACACGCCGACTATCCCACCCTTGAGAACGCCTACACCTCGGCTCGTCAGCGATCTATATCCTGTTCCCAAGCCTTTTTACAAAAATTCACTTGTCTGGATCATCGCGTTAGGGGTCGTTATCCTGGGTCTGGCTGGCCTGTTTCTGGTCGGGTCACAGCCCGGTGGTTTTCTGGCTGCGATTGTACCGACGGAAACCGAAACAGCGACACCAACTTTTACCGCGACCAGCAGTTACACCGCGACCTTCACAGACGAGCCACCAACAGCGACCCGCTTATCAAGCGCGACCCCTTCAACACCGATAGCCCGTGCAGTACGCAGTATCACAACACGCAGTGGGCCGGGTTCACAATATCCAACGGTGATGACGCTTTCAGCCGACGATGAGTTCGACATTATTGGGATCAGTGAGGATGGCGGCTGGTATCTGGTTCTCCTGTCCGACGGCTCACAAGGATGGCTGGTATCATCCGAGGCGCTGGTGAGAACATTTGGTAACATTGATGCCGTGCCGGTAGCTGCCGCGCCGACAAACACGCCAACCGACACCCCAACTTCAACCGATACGCCTACCCGAACACCAACCGCGACTCATACGGTGACGAACACGCCGACCAATACGCCAACCGACACCCCAACTTCAACCGATACGCCGACAGCGACCAATACGCCGACTTCAACGCCTACTGACACAGCAACACCCACTGACACACCAACACCCCTGCCAACGGCGACTGACACACCAACTTCAACACCCACGCCTACCGCGACAGCCACCAACACCCTGACACCCACACCTGCAACACCTATCGCTGTGGCAGTGCGCAATATGACGGTGCGAGGTGGCCCTGGCTCACAATATCCACCTGTCGGCACACTGGAAACGAGCGAAAAACTCAATATTATTGGGATTAGCGATGACGGCGGCTGGTATCAGGTCATTTTGCCGGATGGCTCACGCGGCTGGCTGGTCAGCTCTGAAGCGCTGGTTGAAACTTTTGGCAATATTGCCGCTGTTCCGATTGTCGAAGCGCCGACCACTACGCCTACCGACACACCCACCATCACTCCAACGGTGATGCCAACCGAGACGGCTCGACCCACCGAAATACCCACAGAAACCGTTGCGCCACGACCGACCAATATCCCCAACTGCCCCGGCGCACTGCCTTCGCGGCTCGTTGCAGGCGAAAAAGCCATTGTTCGCGATGATGATCCGCTGCCAGTGAATGTCCGCAGCGGGCCGGGTCGCGATTTCCCACGTATCGGACAGATCGCTATCCGCAGCACGGTTGATGTCATCACGGGGCCAGAGTGCGCGGATGGTTTCGCATGGTATCAGGTTATTTACAGTGGTGGATTTGAAGGCTGGATTGCCGAGGGCGACGATGCCTATTTCCTGGACCCGATCCTTGAATCAGATAACGTGACACTGCCGCCACCGCCATCAACACCCATCGGGCCAACCATGCTCAACAATCGCGTCCTCGCGCCGAACTGTCAGGTGTTGGTGGAAGACGAATTTACGAATGGCACGTCACAAAACGATTGGTTCGAAGATGCAAGTCCAGGCGCACGTTCGAATGAGGAGATTATCGACGATTTTTACGAAGTCCGGCTGAATCAGATGCCAGATGGCGGCAATGAAGCAACTTCGTGGGGCAGCCTGCGTGGACATACCTTCAGGGACGCGCGTATTGAAGCGGTCATCAGCGCATCCTATTTTTCATCGCCACCAACACGCACCGGAATATGGGTGCGCTATCAGGACGAGAATAATTTCATTGCCATTATGATCGGCAGCCAGGGCGCGTATCGCATCGCACGTTACACGGGTGGTTATACCGATATTGTCCCCTGGACAGTTTCACCAGCGATTCGTGTCGGCGACAGTGTGGTCAATACCGTGCGTGTCGATATGGCTGGCGACAGGATTGAGTTATACATCAATGGTCAGTACATCACGCGGGTGACCGATACGACATGGCCGGAAGGGCGCGTCGCCTTCTGGGGTGCATCGTCACAAGTGCCTGTCGAATTTTATCTCGATTACCTGCGAGTGTGCGCGAATTAATGAGGTGAAATATGAGAAACATCATTCTATACATGGATGAAGATGGGGTTTGGATTGCCGAATGCCCCAGCCTGCCGGGGTGTGGAAGCGATGGCAAAACCCGCGAGGAAGCTATTGAACGGGTAAAAGAAGCAATACAGGTTTACATTGAAGCCCTGGAAGAAGATGGATTATCTGTACCAGAGGAGTACGATAATCTCGAATTGATAGCTGTTGAAACCGAAGCAGGATGAGCAAGCTACCCAATATTTCCAGTCGAGAATGTATTCGTGCATTAGCTAAAATTGGTTTCTATTTTGTCCGGCAAACTGGAAGTCATATCACTTTACGTCGTGACCAACCCTTCGCGCAGGTCGTTGTTCCCGAAAACAGGGAATTACCAAAAGGTACATTGCGCCGCATCATCCGAGATACAGGACTCACCCTCGAAGAATTTACCGAACTTCTGTAACCCCTGCCCTTGAACTCCCGCATTTGCGCCGCTATAATGCCCCAATAACAATTAAAGTGACTTTGCCGCAGACCGCAGGCGCTTTTTTAAGCTTAATCTCCTGCCGAGGTAAGGGTATCAACCACCATGAAATCAATGGCGGCCCTTGCTGATATGCGGGCCGCTTTTTTGTTAACAAGCAAGTTGGCTAACCCCAACGGCTAAAATCTTAAAGGAAAGGAGGAAATACGCTTGGCAATTACAAAACAACGCAAACAGGAACTTGTCGCCGTCTATAAGCAGCTTCTTCAGCATTCCAACGGCCTCATCATTACCGAATTTCAAGGCATCCCGATGAGCGCAATGAATGATCTGCGTGCCAAACTGCGCGGCATGAACAGTGCCTATGTCATCACCAAAAATACGCTGTTCGAGATCGCGCTGCGCGAAGCAGGTTGGGCAGTACCGGAAAATATGCTGGTCGGCCCTTCGGCGACTGCATTTGCCGATGGTGACGTGGCTGGACTGGCGAAAGCAATGCTGGCCTTCCAGAAAGACAACGCCGAAAAAGTCAAAATCAAGGGCGGTGTCATGGGTCAGGTTATTCTGAACCCCAATGACGTGCAGACGATTTCGGATCTGCCACCATTGAGCGAACTCCGGGCGCAACTGCTCGGTCTCATCGTTCAACCATCTACTGGCCTCGTCAATGTACTCAACGCGGCTACCAGCGATATTGTCAATGTGCTTCACGCTTACGTTCAGGAAAACTCGAGCGAAGGCGAAGCAGCCTAGTTATCAACATACAAGAAAACGAAGGCAAAGCTGCCTCGTTACTAACAACCGTTTTACGAGAGGATATGAATTACAATGGCCGACCTGAATAAAATCGTCGATGATCTGAGTGCGCTGACCATCCTGGAAGCCGCTGAACTGAAGAAACTGCTCGAAGAAAAATGGGGCGTAACCGCCTCAGCCGGTATGCCGATGATGGCGATGGCCGCTGCGCCCGCCGCCGCTGCCGCTGCCCCTGCCGAAGAAGTGGAAGAACAGACCGAATTTAACGTGATTCTGGGCGACGTTGGCCCCAAGAAGATCAACGTCATCAAGGTCGTGCGCGCCCTCACCAACCTCGGCTTGAAAGAAGCCAAAGATCTGGTTGAGAGCGAACGCCCCACCGTTTTGGAAGCCGTCAGCAAAGACGCTGCTGCCAAAGCGAAGACCGACCTGGAAGCCGAAGGCGCGAAAGTCGAAGTCAAGTAATCGACTGATCCAAGTTAACGATAAGCAGCCAGAAAATTGGCTGCTTTTTGATTCTCGCGATTGTGGCTTACAATGAAATGGAAAGATTTTTAAAGGACGCAATCGTGAAATCTGTTTTAGCATCTATCATCATTTTACTGGTCGTTTTTCCGGCTGTCACACAGCAAAGTAGTCCGGCTCTCGCCCAGGAAGATGCTCCCGCTGCCGAAGCGATCAGTTACGACTCGCAGATCGAAGACTCGATCACCACTACTGCTATTTACGACTGGTGGTATATCCAGGCGAGTGAAGGCGATCAGATCGTCGTTGATATGCAGGCGAAAAACGGACTTGCGCCTCTCATTGGCATCCTGGACATCAACGGTGATCTCGCTGACCGCAGCCAAGACGGCGAACCGAATGCGCTGGTAACACTGGAATACATCGCTCCGGCAGACGGCGAATATCGTATTGTCGCAACGCGCGTTGGCAATGAAAACGGCACAACAACGGGAGGTTATACGCTGTTGGTGCGTCGAGCAAATGCAGTCATTGAGCGCATAAACCCCTATCAGGAAGTGGTTTTTCGCTGCAACGATTATGAAGTCACCAACGCCGCCGTCGTGGAATTTTCCGACGACCCCGACCAGCCCGAATATTATCGCGTCAATGTTTACGGTATGGACGGGTTTGTGCCTGTCATTCGCGTATATATTGATGCGATTGACGTAACGGACTGCGCGCAGGATTTTCAAGGGATGGATGGCGACAGCTACACCCTGCCCGGCGAGGAAACGGTCACGGTCACAGGCGACTTGCTCAATAATGCCGCCCAATTGACTATTCGCGGCGCGGGTCAAGCTGGCAGAGTAACTTTAACAGTGGGCAGCAAAGATGAATCAACAGGGCGATTTCTGGTCGTCGTCGAGGGTTTTACCATCAGCCCTGAGCACGACACCGACTTTATTCAGGTTGGGCAAGGGCCATTAGCTGCCCTGTCACCGCTGCTGGTCTACATGGTTGCAGGAAAAAATACACGTCTCGATCCCTCCATGCGACTTCTGACTGATGATCCTGAAAGCGATGGAGTTGTCTGCGACGATGCAGGGCGGCGGGGATGCGAAGATGTGCCTTCCGTCAGTGGGCTGGAGGTTTATGTCACAGTACAGGATGTCGAGATTGTCGGAGATCGCTTCGACGCGGGTGTGCTGCTGCCCAGAGGCGCAACAAATCTGCGTGAAATCGAACTCAGCAGCTTTTTGGGAAACACCGAAGGCTCCTATTCGCTGGTTTTGATGGGCGAACTGCCGCCGAGGGACTAAACGACAAGTGACGAATCCTCAGAACAAAAATGATAGGCAAGATAAGTCTATTCACCTGATCGCTCGTGCCTGGGCAATTCGCGGTCATGCCTAGTCATCAGAAAAACAATTTAGATCATCACACCCCAGATTAACATATGACGATCACTAATTGCACTCACCTGAAGGTAGGAAATCCCTGCTTGCTGTAACTGATCTTGAACTTCATCGGGAGTGAACGCCGCCAAAAGCGAATTATAGAAATCTCGTTTCAAAACTTCTGGCTCATCGCCTGAATAAGTCTCAACGATATGATGCGCCTCAACCTCGCTGGCAGGTCGGAATAAATCACCCACAAAAACCAGCGTTCCAGGCTGTCCATATTGCTTTATCATTTGCCAGAGAGCCTGGGGATCGGGGAGGTGATGAAGTAAGCTGTTGCTGAGAATGACACTGTATGGCTGCTGGGGAATGGATGCCCCTGGAATGTATCCTTCGATAAGCGCAATACGATTCATCAGATCGTGATTGCGGGATAATGCTTCTCGCGCATATTTGAGCATCGCCGCAGAGCCATCAACGCCGCAAAATTTGTTGTTCAGGTATATTTTGGCGAGCCGTATCATGATGTCCGCAGGCCCACATCCGAGGTCAAGAAATGCACCGTTTATCGGGTACTGGGCAAATGTTTCCTGAAATAAACGGACAAAGTTGCTGTTGGGTGCTTCGAAATCGGCCTCAGCATAAGCGCGTGACTGCTCATCGTCCGACATTAACTCAGGTTCCAATATTCTTGGCATACCACTCATGTCATTTCCTTATCGTCAGTTCATAATCCCGGCGCAGCAATGAGAACAACATCAGATCGTGAAATTCGCCGCCCTCAAAATATTGCTCGCGCTCAATGCCTTCCTGATGAAAACCGAGCTTCTCTAAAATCCGAATGGAGGCTACATTTTCAACACTGGCATCCGCTTCGATACGATTCAGCGCCATTTTGTCGAAGCCAAATTTGATAACCGCCCGTGTAGCCTCGGTCATAATGCCCTGCCCCCAGTAAGCACGTGCCAGGTCATAGCCCACTGAGCCGCGAAAATCACGCCGCGCCCAATAATTGTAGCCACACATGCCGATGACCGTATCATCGCCATCCTTGAGCGTGATTCCCCAGCGCAGTTCATTTCCACGCTGGTAATTGTCTAGAATCGACTCGATCAGTATCCGTGCCTGATCCAGAATGATATACGCAGCCCCGATATTGAGTCGTGTCACCTCATAATCGCTGCGGATCGCATACACCGCATCCACATCATCGAGTGTTAATTGGCGCAGGATGAGGCGCTCAGTTTTGAGGACTGGAAACTTTTCGAAATTGAACTGCCCTAGCACAATAATGAATCCTTATCGAATGCGCCGTTCCCCACCACCGCTGCCAAGTGTTTTGCGTGCCTTGTCGATATTTATGCCTGTACCGTTCGCATTGATCAGCGAGGCGTAAAATTGTTCGTCATAGGCGCGGGTCTTGACGACGACAGGCATCGGCACAGCGTGACCCATAATAATCGCCTGCTGTTTGGTATCCAACCGCGACAACACCTCGCGCAGACCAGCCGCGCCACTGATGCCGTTCAAGACAGCGTTGATGTCGCGCTCATTATCGAGCAGCGCTGTCACGCGCGTTCCGATCTGGCTCATCACTTCCTCGTCGATACCGCTGGGGCGCTGATCGACGATCAACAGCGTGACATTATACTTGCGCATCTCACGGGCGATGATACCAAAAATGGTCGCCCGCGCAATCTGGGGGTCAAGAAATTTGTGCGCTTCTTCAATCGTGATGAGAAGCTGCGGCGGCTCCATCGCTTTATCACCCAACGCCCGCTCGACCTTATCGATATAACGTTCGTGGATGCGGCGTGTGAGATAATTTGCCACCAGGATGTAAGCTTCCAGCGAGTTACCGTAGCGCCCAAATTCCAATACCACACTTTGCTGCTGCTCGACCAGAAGATTGACGATCCGTTCCACGCTGTCTTCCGGCGTTTCCGCGACCAGAAAATCCCAACGTTCGAAGCGCTCCAGGCGACGTTGCAGTGCGAGGAGTGTGCCACTCATAATCGGTGTGTTTTCGGCGACTTCTTCAATATCGTCCACATTACCTTTCAACAGACGGCGAATCCAGCTATCGCCCCAGCGTTTGTGGAGTGTGTGCGCCGCGTCGATCATCGCGTCCGAAAGGCTCATCGTCACCCGAAGCTGCGCGATGTCCTCCGGCTCGATCTCGTCCAGTCCAATTTTGACCTCCGAATCAAACTTCGCATTGCGTCGCCGCGATGATTCCACATCCAGAGTCAAAATGGTGACTTTGCTGCTAAAGAGCTGCTTCAAACCTTTGACGCTTGAGCCGTTTTCGCTGGTGATTTCCCAGCCATAATCGTTGTGCATGTCGAAAATCAGATTAACACCCTGATTTTTAGCGATGACACCCGCCAGCAAGACGCGCGTGAGAAAACTTTTGCCCGTACCACTTTTGCCGAAAACGCCAACGGAACGCTCTACTAGTCGCTTGAGGTCAATGTTAATTTGTGTTTCGTCCAGTTCCAGCGGTGTACCGACGTTAAAGTGGCTTTCGTCCTCATGCCCGAACACATCGTTTACATCCTCGACGTTGGCGTTCATTACTTCCATAAAATGACTGGGGATGGTTTTGACAGGCTTCGGTTTATCGTCGTCACCAATCGAGAGCATCGGCGCGACGTGAATCGTGCCGTAAGCTGCCGTTCCCGTGTAAACCGCGCTCAGAAATGGGTCGGAAATATCGGGAGGGTCACTCTGGATGGCGGGATTGGTATTGTTGAGCGAAATATCGTTAATCATGCAAAAAAAGCGTTTGTTCGTCCCATGTACCACCACATAGCGCCCGACAGCCAAATCTTCGACGGACTGCCCACGATCCAGCTTGACCACCAGGCCCTTGCTCAATGACCCGCCAACCACCACGCCAAGCCGAGGTATTGGAAGGACGGCCTGCATATAGGCAGAAGCATCGCGGGGAAACCATTGATCGAGATTTTCACTATCGTCGGGGTATTGCATGGTCAATCCACTCCGTGAAAACTAGAATTTTACGCATAGGGGGCTAAGAACGCAAAGATTGAAAATTCAGTGTGTTTATTATACCGCAGGTTACAATTTAGAACAAGATTTCTAATTTTACACAAACCTGCTTGAGCTATAGAATTTCTGAAGTTTTAACGCTTGTCCCACTACCATATGAGGCAGCCAACAAAGACTTCAGGAGGGCGCTTGAAACTCTTAATCTTGCTACTGTGACGCTTATGCAGGCCGGATCAGCGCCAGAACGTGGGAGAGGCGCTTGAGGTCATTCGCCAACATACGGGCGAGGTGCTGCCCGCAGTGTACCATAAACTCATAACGCTGATTTTCAGGATAAGCTTGCGAAGCATACCGCAGCGCCGCCGCCAGCAAATCATCGGATGGCACATCAGAGGCGTTAATCACCGTGCGGAAAAAATCGTAGCGCTGGGTGAACGTAAAGACCTCGTAAATTGAACAGAGTTCAACATCAGTGAGGCTCATCGGTGGGCGCGGCGGCAAGCTGTGAAATCCATTGATGACCGCGCCGTTGGCATCGCGGTAGCCATAGCCGACATTCAACACGTCAATTTCTACGGGAACCATGCGGTTTTCGCGCTGGTCGAGCAAAACATTCGGGTTCACGCTGTCGGCCATCACCAGTTCGTTAACCAGTTGATCGTCCTTGATCTCGACGGCATAAATCAAGCCAATCACGCAGCAATCGCCATCGTTAGCAATCGGCACTTTGACAAATGCGCCAAAATCGTGGCGCGTATCCACCTGACGGCTGCTCGTCCCGCAGGTAAAGCCTTTGGTGCTGGCACGCAGGATGCGCCCGACAATCTCTTGTTGCGTAGACACCATTGTATCGCTCTCCTATTTCTTCATCTCAAAGCGCCGCTTACCGCCACGCGCCAATTCTTTGCCCCAGGCTTTGGCTGAAAAGCTGGTGGGGTCGATACCTTTTTTACGCGCTTCGAGCCGGATCATCTCATCGAGTTTATTTTTATCGCGACCACCGATATAAGCGAGTTCATCGGCGCGGGTGAGCGCATAGGGATAGGGGTTGCGCCCCTGCATACTACACTGTTCGACTAACAGCGCGTGGAGTTCATCGACAGAACGCTTATCTCGCGCCACCCACATCGGAATATCCACGCGCACAATCGACGAGCGATAGCCGCTGGAAACTTTCATATAGAAAAAAGCGATTTCATAGCTGGGGCCGCCGCCAGCGCCCTGCTTGTAATCGAGGTTGCGCGGCGAATTTTGCACCATCACCGCCGAACGTTCTCCTGGCTCCAGAATGGCGTTAAACAGATGCACATCCTTCAGGCCTTCCAGATCACCACCACCTGTCAGATCGGCACGCATCACTTCTTCATCGCTCAAACTGAGTAAATAGAGCATCCGCACGACGACACGGCTGCGGGTGGGGTTATCGACATAACCCGCCAGAATTGCCCCAGAGTCATGCAGATGTACCAGCGCACCCCGATAATCGCGCATGATTTTTTTATGGCCGACCACATCGGTACTTGCGCCGAAAAGCAGATGATTATCATAGAGCGCCAGCAGCGGACGCGCCTCACCGCGCATCTCCCAGGCCAGCTTACCCAGTTCCTGCATCTCGCGGACGGTGCGGCGGGCATCCACCGTGCGGTTACTGACGATACGACCTGTAGGGTCATGAACTTCAGATTTGTGATAAGCCAGTTTCGGGATGGTTAGCTGTTGAGGGGTACGTGCAATGCCGTGATGATAAACAAACAGGCCGATGTTGATGAGATAATAGTGAATGGGCGATTGTTCACTGGCGTAAATCTGCGATCCATCGGCGGCGATGATAACCGCGCTGTCGGGTGCAGGCAGCGGCGGAAAAGTCGCTGAGACTTCTTCATAATTTTCGCCTTCGAGGGGGATCGCGCCACGATAGCCGCTGATGCTCGGCCCTTGAACCAACTCGACCCGTTCCTGAATTTTTTCCAGCGGCGGCGGGTTATAAAATCGCTCCACCGCGATAGTCAGCCTGTCTCCCAGATCAAAGTCCAGCGCGTCAAGCATGGAGCCGAATTTTTGCACCTGTTCAACAATTTTGTTAAATTCCAGTGACACGCAGCCTCCACCCAACACAAACCAATCATAAACCTTTCCTATACTAGGGTAGCACCAACGTTCTAAATTAGCAAGTTAACAGCAGGCTAAATGCTACAGAGACGTGTTTTCATGGATAATAGAACAATTACTGAGGCGTGCTTCATAGATAATAGAGGGGTTATCAGGGTGTGCCTCATGGATAATAGAGGGATTACTGAGGGACAAATTCTCTACCAGTCTTGAGGAATCTATTACTTTAGTCCTGTTTTTATTGGATGATTGTTAAATGGACTTTAAAACGTGCAATAATCATCTCGATTTGCTATAATTATTTCACTGTCATCGCGCTCCTGTGCGTCAAAAGATACTGCTTATTTATGCACTCCAAGATCGCTTTTGGGTTATTCATTATGGAGATGCTATGACAGCCAACCGAGTTTCCGAAAACCAAGAATCTATTGAGCGCGTCAGAGAATTTATTTTCGCTGGCGACGATGTGCGTTTATCGGGTCAGATCGACTACCCGGTTTCTGCGTCTCCCCACAATGGTTTTCCTCTCCTGTTTATTCTGCATCATGCTGGCTCTGAAGATCGGGAGTGGTATCTGCCCTATGCCCAGATCGCGCTGCAATGCGGATATGCCGTTTTCCGTTGGGACAAACGTGGGACGGGACATAGCGGCGCGAGTGGACGAGGATCGACCACTCAGGATGCTGTGAACGCCTACGAAATTGCCCTGGAACAGCCATTTATCAACCATCACCGCACGATCATTCTAGCGCAGGGCGCTGGCACGGCATTATTGGGCAGCGCGTATGGATTATTTGCTCGTATTCAGAATCCGTATGGCGTGATCCTGGCCTCCAATATGCTGGACGAAGAAGCAGTCCTGGCGATTGATACCCGCGTCGAAATTGTCATGAGTGATGGCGATTGGAATCCCTGGCAAAAATACGGGGAGGCGGCTTGCGAAAGCCATAATCGCAGCTACCGTCATGGCGCATCCTTCTATTTCATCCCAAATGCAGATCGCAAACTGATCGACCTGCGCGATAATACGCTCCACGCTGAAGCTGCTGGGGTGATTAAATACTGGTTGCAAACCCTGTGTCCAATTTCAACGTCGATCTGACCGGACAGGCAGCGCTTGTCACTGGCGCAGGTGCGGATATTGGACGCGCGGTGGCACTGGCGTTGGGGAAAGCGGGCGCAAGTGTGGTCGTCAACGATCTCAACCCGGATCGCGCGGAACGAGTCGCTGCCGAAATTATCGAAGCCGGTGGACGCGCTCTGCCCTGGCAAGCCGATATTTCCAATCGTTTTCAGGTGGGGTCGATGATCGAGGCCGCACGCGATCATTTTGACCGCATCAGCATTCTGGTCAACGCAGCGGGTGCGCTCAACAACGTTTCGATGCTCAAACTGGACGAATGGGATTGGCGGCGGCTGTTGGATGTTAATCTGACAGGCTCTTTTTTTTGCAGCCAACTGCTGGGGCGCGTTATGGCGGATGAAGGCGGTGGGGTGATCGTCAATATCGCCTCGAACGCCGGACACTATAATCCTCTCACATCCGGCGTTGCCTATGTCGCCAGCAAATCAGCCCTCATCGGTCTGACAAAGCAGTGTGCGCGGGAGTATGCGTCAGTGGGAATCCGCGTCAACGCCGTCTGTCCCGGCAATGTCGAGGATACGATCAAGCCGGGTGTAGAAACACCGACTAATCCGCAAGGTCGATGGGGAACGCCGGAAGAAATCGCCAACGTCGTGCTGTTTTTATGCTCCGACGCGGCCAGTTTTATAACGGGACAGGCGATCAACGTGGATGGTGGCGAGAACATGGTTTAGTCAGAATTTCCCGCAGGGGCGCATCGCGATGCGCCCAACCGCCATGATTGCGATGAAAATATGCGAAGATGATATTCACGACAGGGCGACCCGCCGGATCGCCCCTACAAAAAATTACGCTTGCTATCTCCGTTTGGCCTCAATTTGCTGCTTGAGCATCTCAGTGACGACCTGTGGGTTGCCCTGGCCTTTGAGCGCCTTCATGCACATGCCGACCAACGCGCCAAAGAGCTTATCCTTGCCCCCCAGATAATCCTGCACCATTTTGTCATTTTCGGTCAGAATCCTGGCAATTGTTTCGCCAATCAAGCCGCTATCAGAAACTTGAGCCAGCCCTTTTTCCTGCACAATTTTGGCCGGGTCTGCGCCAGACTCCCACATTTCTGTCAATACGGTTGTGGCTGTGCCTTTATTGATCGTGCCATTGCTCACCAATTTGACCAGTTCTGCAAATTGCGACGCTGAAATTTTGGTGTGTTCGATGTCCTCACGCGCGAAGCTGTTGGCGTTCATAATCGTAAACAGACCGCCGAGAATCCAGCTTGCGGCTGCTTTGGGGTTCGCGCCTGCCGCCACAACAGACTCATAATAATGCGCGATAGCCTGCTCCATCACCAACACCCCAGCCTCGTAAGCGCTTAAGCCGAACGCCTCGACAAAACGCTGGCGCTTGGCTTCGGGCAGTTCGGGCAGTTTGACACGCATCTTTTCTGCCCATTCGCGGCTGATTTCGACAATCGGCAGGTCAGGTTCGGGAAAATAGCGATATTCATCGGCGCGTTCTTTATAACGCTGGACAACAGTTTTCTGCTTCTGCTCATCCCAGCCCATCGTTGCCTGTTTCACGCCTTCGCCGCTTTCCCACGCTTTGCTCTGTCGCTCGATTTCGTACTCGATAGACCGATACATGCTGCGGATGCTGTTGAGGTTTTTGACCTCGGTGCGTGTGCGGTATTCGGCATCGTCCTTGTGCATGACGCTGATATTGGCCTCAACGCGCAGCACACCTTTGGACATATCGCCGTTATTGACACCCAGATATTGCAAAATCGCCCGCAGCTTACGGGCATAGGCTTCGGCTTCTTCAGCGCTGTTAATATCCGGCTCGGTTACGATTTCGAGAAGCGGCACACCTGCGCGGTTATAATCGACCAGACTGCCCCCCATGACATGAACCAGCTTGCCGGTATCTTCTTCGAGATGAGCGCGGCGCACTCGAATCCGCTTCGTGCCGCCGTCGGCGAGATCAATATCGACATAGCCGTTAATTGCCAGCGGACGATCATACTGACTAATCTGATAGCCTTTGGGGAGATCGGGGTAAAAATAGCTTTTGCGGGCGAACTGGTTAATGGGCGGAATCTCGCAATTGAGCGCAAGACCGACCATCAAGGCATATTCCACAGCCTGCATATTGATGACCGGAAGCGTACCCGGCAGCCCTAATGACACTGGATCGACAGCAGTATTCGGCGCGGCTTCCACGCTGTCCACAACCGGGCAAGCGCTAAACATCTTGCTCTGAGTCATCAATTCAGCATGAACTTCGAGTCCGATAATGGGTTTCCAATCGCTCATGATAAACAGTCCTGTCATATCTGGGATTTGATTGCTAATCGCACCGATTGTACCACATCTCATCTGAATACATTTCTATACGCTTTTCATGGAATAATTAATTTATGATTGCGGATATTGATATATAATAAAAACGATCAATCATTCGAGGTGGGAAAATGTTCAACACACGGGAATTAGGGCCTCGCCTGAATTCAATGGCACCGAAATTTTCACTGCTCAATCACGAGCATCGCGAAAGTAACCTGAACGGCCTGATGGGTAAAAAAGGCCTCCTCCTGGGATTTACGGGCGACATTTGGCAGCCTGCCAGCGTCCGGCGCATCCTGTGGTTACAGCGCCAGCATTCCAGATTTGTGCGGCAAGGCATCAGCGTGGCACTCTTGATCTGCGATAAACCCCATATGCTCTATGGGTTTTACATGAGTTCGGTGATGCCCCTCGAATTTCCGCTGCTGGCGGACGATGAGCGCACCATCCATGCGCAATTCAGTATGGAGCGACATGCCGGATTGATTTTAATTGATTCCAATGGGATTATCCGCGACAAATGGCTTGTTCCCGATGAACGTGTCTGGCCGAATGTGCAGGAACTCACGGATGCGTTCCACCAACTGCATTAAATTTCGCCCGAACGGACTCAACGCGCTAAACTAACAAAAAATACTGCGCGTGAGTGAAAAAATTGGGCAACGAATTAGATCAAGACATCGCTGAATTCTGGACACTGCTGTTTGCTATCGTCAGCGATGGTGAAAAGCGATTCGCCGCACATATGGCGGCTCATGAGATAACGCCACCACAATTTTATGTCCTCAAAACCCTGGCGGAAAACGGAGGCCGCTGCCCCATCGGTCAGATCGCGCGGCAGCATCACCTGACAAACGCTACGATGACCGGGTTAGTGCAGCGACTCGAAGCGATGAACCCGCCGCTGGTATTGCGCGAACGTAACGCCGCCGATTTGCGCTC
Source organism: Anaerolineae bacterium (assembly GCA_022843745.1). Lineage (GTDB taxonomy): Bacteria > Chloroflexota > Anaerolineae > Aggregatilineales > Phototrophicaceae > JALHNB01. The sequence continues at coordinate 18,660 of JALHNB010000077.1, forward strand.
GGTGTATGTGGTACTGACATCCGGCGGACAGGAACGTTTCCAGGCTGTGCAAATTGACCTTCTCCAGCAGTTGCAGGCCGTTCTGGGACTCATCAGCCAGGAAGAACGCCAGCAGTTGATGCACTTTTTATCCCGTTACGTCAATATCGTGACGCAATTATTCCCAGTCGATCATATCCAACCCGACAAATAGCTGATTTTTGCGGTAAAATTCGCATAATACATAAAGTTGGCGGTGAACAAAATGGCCGATCCATTTATCGAATCACGTATTAAGCATTTACCGATTTTCCAAAAGCTGCCGCCGATGCAGATCGAAGCCATCGCGAATTCTTTTGAGGTATTTGAGATTCAACCCAATGATTTGATCTTCAGCCAGGGATACCAGGCGCAGGGTTTATACGTGTTGGTGAATGGAAGCGGAGTTCTGACACAACTCGGCAGCGACGGCGTGGAGCGAACCGTCGGCGAAGTCCGTGCCAACCAGTATGTTGGCGAAATTTCGCTGTTTCGCCAGGTCATGGAAACAATGTCGCTGCGGGTGATCGAACGCGCGATTATTCTGTACCTGTCTCGTCAACGTTTTGAGGCTGCGTTACAACAATTCCCGGAAATCCGCGCGAATCTTAATTCACAATATATGAATGCGCCTGAAGTTGTGGCGAAACCGCTGTTCAAAGGCCAGCGCCCCACAGAAGCCATTTTGATGCGTACTCGCCGTCATCCCTGGTCATTCCTGCGGCTGTGCATCCTGCCGATATTTCTGGGCATCGCCTTAATCATCGTGGGCGTGTTTGCTGGGCTGACGTGGATTTCACTGGTGCTTTTCGGCATCGGGATTATCCTGCCGGGGGTTTGGATTTACTTTCGCTATGACGAATGGAACGACGATTGGATCACGATTACCGACCAGCGCGTGATTCGTGAGGAAAATTCGGCTTTCAGCTTTGAAACCAGCATCAGCGAAGTGCCATTCAGCAGTGTGCATGAGGTTAATTTCCAGATCCCGCCCGAACCGTTCGCATTATTTTTCAAATATGGGATTGTGACGATCAAGACTGCTGGACAGTCCGGCCAGATGATTCTGGACTTCATTCCCAACCCAGAGGCGATGCAGAAGGTCATTTTCAGCTACCAGCAGAATTACCAGAAATCGGCTAAGGATCAGAATCGTGAAGCCATTCGCCGCGAAGTGGATCGCTTTTTAGAAGAGAAAGAGGGCGGCGGCACGACACAGATTGTGACAAACGCACAGAAACAGCCAGATCGTGTGCCGCTTTTAAGCACAAAATACATCAACGGCAATGGCGAAACCGTCTATCGCAAGCACCTTTCGGTCTGGTTCAGCTATATTTTTCTGCCAACACTGTTGATGCTGGGTGGGCTGGTGCTGCTACTGCTGACCATCGTCGGGGTAGCGATCCAGGGGTTGGGCGGCATTCAATTGGTGCTGGCTGTATTTATCATGCTGGTGAGTGGTCTATGGTTTTATTGGGTGCATTGGGACTGGGCAAATGATATGTATGTGGTGGGCGACCAAAGCATTCGCATCATCCATAAACGTCCTCTCTGGTTGCAAGACTCGGTTGACCAACTGGTGCTGAACCGAATCGACAATGTGGTATCCGACAAATCCGGCATGATGAACGCGATTTTCAACCGGGGCAACGTTCTGCTTTACCTCGTCGGTGACGATAAAAGCAAGGCGAAAGTATTCGAAAAAGTTTATGACCCCGGTAAAATCCAGCTCGAAATTTCAGATCGACGTGCCAAAGCGCTGGCGAAATCCAAAGAGGCCGAGAACCAACGCCAGCATCAGACCATCGCGGAATATCTGGATGTCTACCACGAACGCATCGCCGAGACAGCGGCTAAAAATGCTGCGTCGCAAGCGCCTGTTCAGCAAGCGCCGCCCGCATCCCCCCCCCCAGCGTCATCAGCGCCGCCTGTCAGTCGTGATGGAACCCGTCCACCGCGTGTTCCTCGCATCCGCCGCGATTAATTTTTATCTTGACCAGGGTGGGACATCTTACTATCATATGAGAAATTTGTTGAGGAATGAGAAAATCGCATGACCGTACTGCCCATTATCCAGCCGGATAATCCGATTTTGCGCAAGAAGGCGCATCGTGTCACCAGTTTTGATGCTAAATTCCAAAAATTAGTCGATGACATGGTGGAAACCCTGATCGAGGCTCCCGGGGTCGGGTTAGCCGCGCCACAGGTCGCCGTGAGCCAGCGTTTGATTGTCGTGCGCCTGCCAGACGACGAAGAAAGCCGCAAGGAATATGGCGATCAGGCCGGGGTGCTGTACGTGGTCGCTAACCCCGAATTCGTCAAACTGAGCAGAGGGGTCGTCGAAGGTGTTGAAGCTTGCCTCTCGATTCCGGGCTACTACGGCAAAGTAGATCGCCACGAAAACGCCATTATCAAGGGTTTAGACCGACAAGGCAACCCGATTCGAATCAAGGCAAACGGTTGGCTGGCGCGTGTTTTCCAGCATGAGATTGACCACCTCGAAGGACGCTTATACATCGACATCGCCAAAGATGTCTGGAAAGCGCGACCAGAGGATGAAGAAACACCGGTAGAGTAATATCAGGTAAAGGGGATAAAGAAACGCCTGTTGAGTAACTCGCAGAGCAATATCATGTGAAATTGGTATTGCAAAAGCGGATGACGAATTTCAGGAAACGCAGCGCTTCAACCGCCCGAACGATCCGAAACCGATACAACGATTGAGACGATTGATTGCGGATGTTGAGCGCTTCTTGAATCAGGCGATGCCATCTTGGCGGAAGATGTTTCAGAGCATACTCCCCTGCGCCGATTTTTGAGGTGATGTCGCGTTCCTGAAATGTGTAGAGCTGGCGAAGTACACCAAGCACCGCCCATTGGATGCCATAATCAGAAAATAGCCATGCGATGCGTATGGGGTTATCGGTATATCTCGCCCAATAGCTGTTCAGGTTTTCCAGCATTTTCGTCGTGAGCAGAGTCCAGTCCACCGAGAAATCCAGGTTTTCCGGCAAAGCACCGACCAATGTTACGCCTCGGTTCTTGAGCATCCACCAGGTCACAGAATTGACATCCTGCTGTCCACTAGGTTCGAGGCGACCATCGCTGTAACAGGGATGCGGCTCGATCTCATCTTCAAATTTGCCCAGATCGCTGACTTGAAGATAGCTCCCCTGTAGCGGCCACTGCGGATAAGTTTTCTCAATCGCCTTGTGAATCGCCTTCAAGCGCTCAATATCATCGGCGGTACAGCGGCGGCTCACGACGGTGATAAAGTCAATATCGCTCAAATGTGAGTGGAAAGCGCCTAACGCAATCGAGCCATGTAAGTAAAAGCCTGTCATGAGACCGGGAAGTTCTTTTTCGAGCGCAGCAATATAAGCTTCCAGAAGCGGCTTGATAACTTCAGGGATTTCGGCGATTGATTCGTTCAATATCACCCTAATCGAATGATGAAACTGCTGCGTGGTGGCAAAACGGGCAGCGGCACATACGACTCGAATCCACCGTTTGCGGTCACAGTCGGCGCGGCGATTTCACCATCACCGAAAAGCAGTTCGGCGGCGGGTGTTCCGCTTAAAGGCCCTTCGACCAGATTTAACTCGTAATCAGCAATTTCGCGATGGTTGAGATTAACGAGAATCAGCAGTGTTTCGTCCGGCGTGTGGCGAATGAAACTGTAAATCGGGCGTTCGCTGCTCTCTACGATCAGCATTTCGCCGACCTGCAACGCGGGGCGCTGACTGCGCAGGTGAATCAGGCCGCGATAGTGATTCAAAAGCGAATCGGGATCATCAATTTGTACGGCGACGTTGGCAGTTTCATAGCTGGAGTCGAGTGCTTCCCAGGGTGTGCTGCTTGAAAATCCTGCCGAATCCGGGTCGCTTGTCCACTGCATCGGTGTGCGGATGCGCTCGTCCGGCTTTTCGCCGTTCATGCCGATTTCTTCACCATAGTAGATAAACGGCACGCCAGGATTGGTCAGCAAAATGGTCGCAGCGACCTTCGCCGATCCGAGATCATTGCGAAAGGCATTCATGACCCGGTTTTGGTCATGATTGGTCAGGAAAGCGGCGTACTGCCCCGGCGGGTAAAGTTCAAGCGCCTGCCGCTGAACTGATGTTATTGCGTCCTTGCTGCGCCGCCGTATCCCGTCAACAATGGTCGTCGCCAGATCGAATTCGAAAGCCAGATTGACTTCATCCGGCACATATTTTGAGACGATGGCGCTGCCACTCCAGATTTCGCCGACGGTCAGCATATCCGGTTTGATAGTGTGAGCGAACTCGTTAAAACCGCGCATCCATTCCAGTGTAGATGGCGTATTTTCCTGATTCTCGCCCTCCTCGATAATGTGCTTGACCGCATCCAACCGGAAGCCATCCACGCCCATATCGCGTAACCAGAAACGCGCAATGTCGTGCATTTCGACATTCACAATCGGATTGCGATAATTCAGGTCGGGCATTTGATCCCAGAACAGGCCGTAATAATATCGGTTGCCAAAGGGATGCCATACCTGCTGACCGCTGGGGCCGCCATAGCCAGGATCGGTATCCGACCAGATGTAATAATCGCTGTAGGGCGAATCAGGATTTTGTGACAGCGTGAACCAGGGGTGCTGGCTGGACGTGTGGTTAATCACCAGATCGACAATCACAGCGATACCGCGAGCATGGGCTTCAGCCATCAACCGCTTAAAATCCTCATTCGTGCCGTAATCCTCGTTGATTTTCTCATAATCGGTCACATCGTAGCCATGATAGCTCGGCGATTCCATTACGGGCATCAGCCACAGACCCGTAATGCCGAGATCCGTGGTCGTCGCTGGATCGCCGTCGTTGAGGTAATCCAGCTTTTCGATTATGCCTTGCAGATCGCCGATGCCATCGCCGTCACTATCGTAAAAACTGCGCACGAAAATCTCGTAAAAAACGCGCTCGTTCCACCAGTGGATTGTTGGCGCGACATCCTGAGCAGAGAGATTTACGCTGGTTAACAGCAGGAAAAACAGCAAAATGAGCATTTTTTTCATTACAGCAAATCCCAAATAGGGTACATGGCGTGGGCGCAACAGCGGTGCGCCCCTACAAAATCGTGTCACGACGATTAACCGAGGGCATCCCAGACTTCGAGTTTGGCCTGGACGCGGCGAATCACTTCATCCGTGAAATCGGTGGTGGAACTCTGCCCACCGAGATCAGGCGTGCGAATGCCGCCGTGAACCGCTTCCATGACCGATTCGTAGATCGCGCGGCTGGCGTTAGTCGCCACATCGGTGCGGACGTAGCGCAGTACAGCGGCGGCGGACAGAATCATCGCCATCGGATTCGCGATATTTTTGCCCTGCAAGCTGGGCGCTGTCCCGTGTGGCGCTTCAGTGAGCGCGATTTTCACGTCAAAATTTTCGTCGAGGCTGAAAATGATCGACTCCGCGCCTGCAATCGTGCCGAACATTTTTAAGACAAGATCGCTAAGGGTGTCACCGTCACGGTTCAGCGCCGGGATCACCAGCGGCTCACCTGTCGTTTCCAGCAGCAGCGCATAAGTCGCGTCGATCAACTGCGGGTCGTAGGCAACTTCGGGGTAACGTTTATGCGCCTCGTCCATTTCTTCTTTGAACATGCCTTCGTAAACCGGGCTGACGGTGTATTTAGGGCCGCCGAAAACGGTGGAATTGGTGCGCTTGGCGTAGCGAAAGGTGAACTCAGAGACCGCGCGGCAGATGCGACGAGATAGGCGCTGGGTAGTATAAGCTACTTCGTCCAGGCCGCTGCCCTCACGCCATTCTTTCGCACCGTAGGGGCCATCGACAGCCATACGCACAACGGCTATAGGGGCATGAACACCCGCCAGCGGTCTGACCGAAGGAATACGCCGTCCCGTCCGCAAAATCACCTGTCCGTTGATGAGTTCACGCAAGAGCGCGTTCGGGCTGCCCACATCGTCGGTTTCAGGAGGGGTAATCGTCGCCGCCTTGATGCCTAGTCCCGTTTCTTTGAGGCGTTCAGCGGCTTCGTGGACAACGCCATTTTTCGTCTTGCGGCGATTTTCCAGCGAGAGATCAAACATTTCCAGCTTTACAGGGCAGCGGGTCACGTCGGGGTTAAGAACGCGCAGCGCTTCATCGAGAAGCTCCTGCCCGGTTTGGTCGCCTTGGAGGATGACGAGTGTTCGGTCAGTCACGGCTGTTTTCCTTTTACAAGTTCAGACAATCAATGAATTCATATTGTAACGTATATTGCTCATTGTCGATTCGCAGAAAGGAGTGACTGGCGGTGGGCATCAACAGCAGCGATAAAATCAGCACGTTTTTTGTCCCAAGATGTTTTTAAGTCGTCGCTATAGCCACCAATTGCCCAGGGCGCGCTATTCCCTATCGCGTCCAGCATAAGATTCACATCATTTTCATTGGCCTGTACCGTGAAGTAGTTTCCATGTCGATCCCAAACTAACGCCTCGTAGGTTTTGCCAACGGGGACAGAATTGACACGCCGCTGTGTGACTTTCTTGTAGAACCAGGCCACATCCGACAGGCGCGTGACATTCAGCGAAGACCCTGTAGCATTCACCAGCCAATTGTTGGTGAAGCTCAGTTTGCCAACTTTATCAACATGGCCCTGCATCTCAGCGTGAATCTGATTCGCCATCGCACCAGGATCGCCAAAGCGTTTTAAGCCGCGCATAATCGGGTGCGCGCTGGGGTCATTACTACGCCGGGCAGAGAGGAAAATCCCGTATAAGCAGATCAGTAAAACGATTGCGCCGATCACTAAGCCGATATAACCGGTCGTGCTAAAATCGCCCGCATCCAGCATAAATGGCAAAAATACACCTTTCAGATCAGGGTATTCAGCTTCTATATCCCGAACAACTTCTTGCTGGGTATCTGCGGGTATCGGCACGAGCGCTCCGGTATAAACCGTTTTGGGGTCAACCAGCGCTATTCCAGGCGATTTGACCAGCAACAGGCTGTCGTTCAACACCAGGGCAATATAACTATAATCGACAGTTTCCGATCCGCCGCTGCTGGTGCTAACATATTGATAGCCTGTATCCAGGGCATCGTCCCCCTCAACAGTGACATAATAATCTGACAGGCTATTCAAATCATTGAGGGTAATGATGGATTTTTTTGCGATTGGGAACGGACCCTGAAAAAGATTGCGGTAGTAATTGAAGCTGAGAACACCCGCACCTGCGACGATGAGCGCCCCAACGAAGCTCCAAAGCAGCAGATTGCGATTCGAACGGCGAACAATCTCGGTTACAAAATTCGAGGTCATGAAATCCCCTCAGCGATGGCAAAAAATATCAATATTTATTGTAAGGGGATTTACGAAATGTTACCTTGAGCTTTATGTGCCCCAACCGCCGCCACCAGGGGTCTCGATGATGACTTGATCACCTGCTTTGACGGGAGTCGTATATTTGCCACCAACGATCTCTTCTTTACCGTCTCGAACAATGCGATTCATGCCTTTCGCGCCGGGATGCCCTCCGTTCAGACCGTATGGGCCGACGATTCGACGTTCGCTGTTGATCGTAGCCGTAGCAGGTGCGAGAAATTCGTACACGCGGCGCACACCATCACCACCGTGATACCGTCCTTGACCACCAGAATTTTCACGCAGGCTGTATTCCAGAACGCGCACAGGCAGTGCATATTCAACCGCTTCGACGGGCGTGTTGCGGGTATTGGTCATGTGGGTATGCCGACCACTGATGCCATCGCCCAACGGCCCCGCGCCGTGTCCCCCGGCAATCGTCTCATAATACACAAACTGCCGCCCGTTCAAAATGCCGCCAAAGGTGAAATTATTCATCGTCCCCTGGCTGGCGGCAGGGATGCGTCCCGGCAGTGCTTGTGCCAGCGCACCGAGGACGGCATCAGTGATGCGCTGTCCGGTTTCGGTATTGCCGACAACGACTGCCGCCGGAAAATCCGGGTTGAGCAGGCTGTGTTTGGGAGTGGTGACGGTCACTGGCTGAAAACAGCCGTGATTAACCGGCACATCATCCTGCGCCAACAGCCGGACGCAGTACCATGTCGCCGAACGGACAATCGCCTCTACCGCGTTCAGATTGCCTGCGACCTGTGGCGCACTCCCGGCAAAATCGACGTTCATCTGTGCGCCGTCAACCGTGATCGTCGCACG
>JALHNB010000078.1 GCA_022843745.1 Anaerolineae bacterium
TTGGGGTAAATCCGTTATTGTTATCATCGAGAAGGGTTTCCTTTCTTTGGTTTTGTATCCACTTCAGGATACCCTTCTTTTCTTAAGTTGGTGCATATGCATGCCCCTACATCGCACACCCTATTGATTTCTTGTGTTGCATGGTTGGTCGATCACTACAGCCACCCCTGCCGGCGGAAGACAACCGCCATCACGCCCACCGAGATAATCATCGCCGCCATCACCACCACAAACATAATATTCCCGCTGATCGGCAGGATGATCTGGTCGGTGGTCGTCGCGAAATTAAGCTGAAATAATCCGGTAAAAAATGTCAGCGGCAGGAAAATCATCGACAGAATCGTCAGGCGGCTGACGGCCTCGCCCAGCTTGCGCGATTCCTGGTTCTCCATCATGTCCAGCACATTGCTTGAAAGATCGCGCTGGGAATCAATTACGTCATAAACCCGCAGCAGACGCTCGTACAGGTGCCGGAACAGGTCGCGAATGTCGCCATCTTCCGCCACCCGTTTCTCGCCGATCACGTTCGAAAATACTTCACGCTGGGGCGCGACCATCTGGCGCAGGTTAATCAACTGCTGCTTGATGCGGTAAACCGACTTGCGGACATCATTTTTCGCCCCGCCGTTGAGCAGCTTTTCTTCGCTGGCATTCAACTGCGTGCTTACCCGATCCAGCAGCGGATAATAGCTGTCGATGACGAACTGCGAGGTCAGATACAAACAATAGGCGATGCCGGAGTGCCAGCTATCAGGATTTTGCGCCACCCGGTTATAAGCATCCTCCACCGCTGTCGAATCACCCTGGCGCACGGTCACGAACCAGTGATCCGTCATCAGGCAGTGAATCTCTTTTGTTTCCACCTGGTTCAGCTTGATCTGGGGCTGAAAAAGCGAGAGGAACAAATAATTCGGGTAAACCATCAGCGATGGCCTGCGATCTTCGCGCAGCAAATCCTGGCGCACGTTCGGGCTTAACTGAATGACGCGGGCCAACCATTCGATTTCTTCAGTGGTGGGGTTTACAATATCGACCCATGCCCGACACTCCTCAGAGTATTTCACTTCAAGCTGTTCCTGATCCAGGTTGCGTTGCAGGGTGACTTCTTGAGTCTCTTCATCAATATGTGCCACTAGAGAACGGATCATTTGCCCCTCGTTTTGCTTATAGGTGATGACGTATTCAGTTACAGATGTGACATATTCAATTACAGGTGATGACGTATTCAGTTATCGGTGATGACATAAATAAACCCCACTACGGCGAGAGGGGTTTGCGATGAATTCAGGATATGTGAAATAGCACTATTTTTGCACGGCCTCGGCCACATCGTCGCGGATACGGTTGGCGCTGTTGATGACATCCTTCGCGGTAGTCTCCACCTGGCTGCCAATCTGTTGACGGGTTTTTTCGCCGGATTGTGGCGCGAGCAGCAGCGCGATGACGCTCCCAAATCCAACGCCCAGCGCAATGGCTGTAATCACGAGGATAAAACGCTGGCGACCAGCGAGTTCTTCGGCTTCTTTGCTGTAATAAATACGATCATTGTTCATGGTGTGGTCTCCTTCAGCGCTGGCAGAAATCTGCCAACTGTTACTTAGTCACGCTTATCATAGACCATTATGTGAACAGCCGCATGAGAGACAAGGATGATTTGCGCATAGGATAAGTGGCGCGATATTGCGGCTGCGATAACGTAGTGGAGGCTTATCCCCAACAGAATCAAAAAGGACAGGTATTTTCACGCCTGCCCTTTTCTTTGGATTTATCTGGAAGCTAAAAGCTAATCGCTAACAGCTAATGACTTTCCTACTAATTCACTTTCAGCTTGTCAGCCCATTCGTCGATCTGCTGGTTCGCCTCGGCTTTGGTGATGCCGTAGCGTTCCTGAATTTTCCCGGCGAGTTTCTCACGTTCACCCGCGATCTGTTCGAATTCGTCGTCGGTCAGATCACCCCAGCGAGAGCGAATGTCGCCCTTAAGCTGTTTCCATTTTCCTGAAATTACGTCCCATGCTGGTGCTGCCATTTTCATATCTCCTTTAACAATAAACAACTGACATCACTTTAACATCCCCCTGCTTTTAACAGATGAGCCTTACAGTCCCTTTTGAAATAGGCCGATTGGTGGATACCATTCCACGACCATTTTCCGACCCTCTACGGCGATAAACGCTCAAATTTCGATCACGTTCCTTATATAATCTGATTGTTAGGTTGTGTTGACATTTCACCCAAGTGATGTAATTTCCTGGCATCCCCACCCCAAACCCCTCCCCATTGCAATAGGGAGGGGCTTAAAATCGGCTTGACTCCCCCTCTACGAGCGAAGTGAAGTGGGGAGGGACGCTTCGCGAGGGAGGGGATGAGGGCGAATGTGCATCACAGGCGCAAAAATTTCATCTGCCGATCATTCGTCTGTGATGACAAATAGGACAAGTAGCTACTCCGTACCAGCCTACTTTCCCATCCGCAATGCTGTAATTCGATGTAACATAAAACTCGAATTCATTTTGTATCAAAGGAACAACCGATTCATGACCGCGCAACAGGTGTTTCGTGCCACGATTGTAATAATGCTGACAGTCGCCGCTGCCTATATCCTGGTGGTCAGTGCGCGTGTTTTGCTGGTACTGTTGATCGCCATCATCATCGCGTCGTCGGTGCGGCCATTGGTCAACCGGCTGATGAAGTGGCGTATTCCTGAAAGCGCGGCTATCGGCATCACCTATCTGGGGCTGATCGGCTTCATTATCCTCATCTCCGTCGCGGTCTTCCCGCCTGTTGTTAATCAGGTGGCGCAGTATATCGAAAACGATGATCGCCTCGCGACGCGCATTATTACCGCCCAGCAGTGGGTTGAGCGCTCGCTCCAGAACGTGACCAACACCGATGTCTCGTTAGTTGCGCCGGATGAAATTCGATCCGCTGTTTCTACTTTTGTCGCCCAATTGCGCCGCACCCTTCCCAACATGCTCAACGATATTGGCGGTACGCTCGGCGATGTCGTTCTCATCTTTGTTATGGGCGCATACTGGCTGACCTCGCATGAACGCGCCATCGACTTCATTACCAAGCTCTATCCGCTGCGTTATCGCGAAGAAGCACAGGAAATGATCGACGAAATTGAACTGGCGATGGGCAGTTATGTCCGGGGTGTTGTGACCGTTTCGACCATCATCGGCATCCTCAATTTTATACCGTTAATGATTTTCGGCGTTCCTAACGCGCTCACCCTGTCGCTCCTGATCGGCGTACTGACCAGCATCCCCATTATCGGCGGTCTGATCGGGGTTATCCTGGCGGCTGCCATGACCGTCGTGATCGCGCCGCAATTTTTGCTCACCGTTCTGGCGATCACCTTTGTCGTGCAGCAGATCGAAAATTATCTCGTGTCACCGCGTGTCATGTCCGGCACGGTAGGCATAGAGCCGCTGTTGATTATCGTTTACGTTTCGGCGGGCTTCGTCCTGTTCGGTGTCGTTGGTGGCCTCATCGCCATCCCGGTGATGAGCACCATTCACATCCTGCTTCAGCACCTCATCATCGCGCCGCATCGCGAAAACATCACGACATTCCAGGTCGAAAATGGTGTCATGGTGGTCAAGCCGACCATTCTCACGCCAGCGTCACCCGCTGCTACACCGACTCCTTCGTCGCCGCCGACACCAGAGCCGCTGGATACACCCGTGATCCTGAAGCCATGAACGCCCAATTTTTAACATCACCCAATTCGATGTATCAATCCCTAAGGGCGTACCATTTGTGCGCCCATTTTCCTGAATATCATTGTAGGGGCGTACAGCTGTGCGCCCAATTCTATATCGAGCCGTGCATCCATCATCTAATCTGAACTCCTTCCTCACTCCCCTCTCCGCAAACACAGAGGGGTTGGGGGTGAAGTTAATTTTTCGCTAACAGCTAAACCATACTTTCACGAAAGAACCACGAACATGCCCGCTAAGAACAAAATTGCCTTCGAATTACTCGCCCCCTACAACGAAAAAGTCTCGTTGATGGGCAGTTGGAATAACTGGAAACGTGCGCCCATGAAAAAGAGCGACGAAGGCATCTGGCGCACCAATATCGCGCTCGAAGACGGCGATTACGAGTACAAATTTGAAGTCATTTCCAAGAGCTACTTTGCCGCAGGGCAGACCATGGCCGTTGCCGATCCCATGTCAATGGAATACACGCTCGACAGCCACGAAAACTCGATCCTGCGCATCCGCGACGGCAAGCGAAGCAAGACCACCTACCAATGGCTGCACGACGAAAAACCGCTTCCCCCCAACGCGGAATTAATAATTTACGAGATGCACGTTGGCGATTTTCGCGGCGGGCAAGGCGATACACACGATAAGCCCGGCACATTCGCGACGCTCATCGAAAAGCTGGATTATCTGGCTGATCTGGGAATCAACGCTATTGAACTGATGCCGATCAACGAATTTCCCGGCAATCACAGTTGGGGCTATGCCCAGCGCAGCATCTACGCTGTCGAGAACAGCTACGGCACACCGGACGAACTCTGCCAATTGGTGGACGAATGCCACGCGCGGGGTATCCGCGTGATCCATGATGCCGTCTACAACCACATGGAAACCGAAGCACCGTTGACCAAGATCGATTACAGCTATTGGTTTTATGAGCAGAACATGGACGAAGCATCGCTGCACTTTGGTCCGAAATTCAACTACGAGCATTTCGACGAGAATATGCAGCGCTGGCCCGCCCGCGATCACGTTATGAACGCCATGAAGATGTGGATCAGCACCTTTCATATGGATGGCATTCGCTTCGACTGCACCCGCGCTATCCGCTATTACGAATTACTCCGGTGGTTCAGCGACGAAGCCCACAAAACCGAAGGCTTTAAACCCTTCTACACCATTGCCGAACACATCCCGCAGGACGGCACGATTGCCGCTGTTGATGGCCCGGTGGATGCCGCGTGGCACGACAATTTTTATCGCCAACTCAACGCGACCCTGCTCGGCACACGCTACGAAGGCCGCGACCCCTTCCTGACCGACGAGGTGCTGCGCGTGATGGATGTGCGGCAGGATGGTTTTGGCGGCCCGCTGAACACCATCCACTATCTGACCAACCACGATCAGGAACGCACCATGTATCTCCTCGGTACAGCAGGCGGTGTATTCGATGATGCTGCTTTCCGCCGTGCTAAGTTGGGCGCGACCCTGCTGATGACCGCCCCCGGCATCCCGATGATCTGGATGGGCGAGGAATTGGGTCAGCCGACAGATAAGTCGATTGACCCGCGCCCGCTGCAATGGGACTTGCTCAAAAACGAGCGCAACCAGGATTTGTTCAACCACTACAAAAAGCTCACCCATCTGCGCAAAAGCAATCCCGCGCTCTACAGCGACAGTTTTGAGCCTGTTCTGAATCTGCCGGGGCGTGAAATTCTCGGCTACAAGCGCTGGACAAATGATGGCAATGTGGTCGTCACCGTCGCCAACCTCACCCATTATTACGCCGGGCCGTTCGAAATCCAGAACGCAGGGTTGGAAGATGGCACGTGGCACGAGATGATTTTTGGTTACGATGTCCAGGTCACGGGCGGCGTTCTCTCGGATACGCTCGGCGAAAGCGAGGCCAAAGTTTATGTCCGTAATCGTTAATCGTCGGGACACATTCTGTTGTAGGGCCACACAGCGACCAACGGAAATGCCTGCATCGCCAGGGGCTATAAGCGCCCTGGCTAGGTTTAAAAGCCTGCTTGAAGCAGGCTGAAACAGACGGGTCGAGTAATATAGCCCTCTTTGAGAGGGCTTTAAAAGCCTAGCCGTAGGGCTTCCAGCCTACGGCGCACAACCGCAAATCATGAACAATGAACACGTAACAATGAACACGTAACAAATAATAATGAACAAGGAGGAGCAAAATGAACACAACAAAATGGATCGTCATAACCCTGCTGATGCTGCTAATGGTCATCATGCCCGCCGCCGCACAGGACACCACGCAGGAGCCAGCGTCAGACCTCGCTGAAGCCGTTGTGGATACCACTGTCCAGACCGCCGAAACTACCGTCAACTCGCTCGAAGGCTTTTTTGACCGCCTCACCCGCCTGCCCGATTCCCCGGTCATGCGCGTGTTGATGGTCATTGGCGGCGTGATTTTGCTGCTGGCGGGCTGGCGAATCTACGACTTTATCATCATTGTCGCCGGGTTTTTGATCGGCGCGTCGGTAGCGTCGTCGCTCATCGCCACCGAAAACACGCTGCTCATGGTCGCCATTCCGCTGATCGGCGGGCTGATCGGCGCGGGATTGAGTTTCATTGTCTACAACGCCGCCGTGTTCATCATCGGCGCATATATCGGCGTGGTTATCACCAATGCGATTGCTATCGCGCTTTCACTCACGCCCCTGTCGCCGCTGATCCTGCTCGTCGGCGGAGTGATCGGCGGGATCATTTTTATCGGCCTGTCGTTCGAGCTGCTTGTGCTGCTTTCGGCTGTGGCTGGCGCACAACTGCTGGCTGCCGGGTTGGGGTTAGGGCTGCTGTGGGTCGTGATCTTTGCGCTGGTTGGCATCGTCATCCAACTTGCCCTGACTCGCGCCACGAATTACGAGTTTCGCCGCCGTCCGCAGCGCCGTCTTGTGCGAACATAGGATTGATATTTTGTACATTCGCGCTGGTTTTATCAACACGGTATCTATCCGTAAAACTGGGTTTTCCGGTAGGGGCGCAACAAGAACCTGTCTGAATATTCGGCGAATCTCTTGTAGGGGCGGGTCTGAGACCCGCCCATAATGACATGATACACGGCGGGCAGGTCTGAGACCTGCCCCTCCAGAATACCGTTTTGGCGCGGAAGTTCGAATTTTCAGACGAGTTCTTATCATGCCCTACGAACGCTGTGATCCGTATTGAATGATGAAAACGCATGATTGCGCCCACAAATTTGTGGATAGGTTCTGAATACATCGGTAGGGGCAGAGGTGTTATGCCCCTCAATAATTGAATACCACCGCCGCGTCATTACACTGACACGCTGACACGCTGGCAAGCGAGTATAATGAACGGTGTTTCGAAAAATTGTCAAAGAGCAATCGCTATGTCCGCCTCCATTCCTAAATATGGCTTTGCCGTCACTTTTGCCCTCATCGCTGTTTTGCTGACGGCGCTGTTGTGGCCTTACCTTGCCGAGACACCCTTCGTGATCGTCATCGGGGCAGTGATTCTGAGCGCGTCGCGCGGCGGATTCGGGCCAGGAATGCTGACGGCGATTATCGGCGTACTTTCGGTCAAGTATTTTCTGATCGAACCTCGATATGAGATTATCGCCTCGTTCAACGATGTCATACAGCTCATCTTTTTTCTGCTGCTGACCCTGTTTATCAGCGGCCTGGAAGAAAACCGCAACCAAACCGAACGAGCGCTGCGTCAGGTGAAAGACGAGCTGGAAACCATCCTCAACGGAGTCGCGGAGGGCATCACAGCGCAGGACATCAATGGCAAGGTCGTTTTTGCCAATTCCGCCTCGGCGCTCATCACCAACCAGCCTTCGCGCACAACCATGATCGAAACGCGCCTCGAAAAATTGCAGGAAGCTTTTGAGATTTTCGATGAAAACGGCAAGCCCCTCCCCTACACCGCCATGCCGCGACACCAGGTTTTCGCAAACGGCGCACCCAGCGAACTGGTCTTCCAGCAGCATATCATCGGCAGTGACAGCCGCCGCTGGATACGCCTCAAATCGACACCGGTTTTTGACGACAAAGGCAAAGTCCGGCTGGCCGTCAATATCTTCCGCGATGTGACCGAACGCCGAGAATTAGCAATCGCACGCCAGGAAACTGAAAAGCGGCTGCGAAAAGTGCTGGATAATATGGCGATTTTTGTCGCGGTGCTCACGCCCGAAGGCAATGTCATTGAGGTGAACCGTCCGGCACTGGAAGCGACTCGCCTAAAAGCTGAAGACATCATCGGCAAGCGTCTCGATGCTCTGAAGCCGCTGGCCTATTCCGATGAAATTCAGCAGCGCATACACCACTCCATCCAAAGCGCGGCAGCAGGCCAGACGATCCGTTTCGATACCCGCGCCCTGCTTGCCGAAGATCATTTCATCACTGTCGATTTTATGCTCGCGCCCGTTTATGCTGACGATGGCACAATCCAGTATCTTATCGCGTCCGGCATCGACATCACCGAACGCCACCGTCGCGAACAGGAAATTCTGAACCTGACCATCCTCACCGAAAGCCAGCGCCGCCGCCTCGACCTGATTATCGCCAATGTCCCCGGCATCGTCTATGAAACTACCGGCACGCTGGAGGATAACACGCGCACCGATTTTATCAGCGGGTATGTCGAAAAGCTGCTCGGCTACTCACCGGAAGAATGGGAAAAAGACAGCGATTTCTGGCAAAAAATCACCCATCCCGATGACCGCGAATCCGCGATCAAACAGGCGAGGGATATTTTCTACAGCGGGCGGCCTGGGGCTATGCAATTTCGCTGTATCGCCAAGGATGGGCGAACCGTCCACATTGAGGCTCAAAGCAGCATGCTAAAGGATAAAGACGACAAATATCTCGGCTTCTGCGGCGTGATGACCGACATCACCGAGCGCAAACAACACGAAGAATCGCTCATGAAGTATGCTCAGGAACTCACCCGTTCCAACGAAGAACTCAGCCAGTTTGCCTATGTCGCCTCGCACGACCTGCAAGAGCCGCTGCGCATGGTGACAAGCTACCTGCAAATGATCGAACAGCGCTACAAGGACAAACTGGATGCCGACGGGATCGAATTTATAAACTATTCGGTTGACGGCGCGGCTCGCATGAAGGTCCTCATTAACGATCTGCTGGCCTATTCGCGGCTGGATCGTGCCAGAACGCCGTTCCAGCAGGTCGATATGGACACCAGCTTGCTGATGGCAATCCATCATCTCCAACTGACAATTGACGACACGAAAGCCACCATAACCCATGATCCAATGCCAGAGATTACGGCGAATGACTCGCACATGATACAATTGATGCAGAACTTGATCGGAAATGCGCTAAAATTCCATAGTGAGGCCGCGCCGCAGATTCATGTCGGCTGCAAGCGCGAAGGGGACGACTGGCTGTTCTCCGTTCGCGATAACGGGATCGGCATTGAGGCGGAATATCTGGAACGCATTTTTGTCATTTTTCAGCGCCTTCACCCGCGTGAACGCTATCCCGGTACAGGTATCGGGCTGGCGATCTGCAAAAAAATTGTCGAAACCCATGATGGCCGTATCTGGGCAGAATCGCAGCCGGGAATCGGGACAACGTTT
Organism: Anaerolineae bacterium; assembly: GCA_022843745.1. Classification (GTDB taxonomy): domain Bacteria; phylum Chloroflexota; class Anaerolineae; order Aggregatilineales; family Phototrophicaceae; genus JALHNB01. Next base: position 9,300 of record JALHNB010000078.1, read on the forward strand.
TACTTTACTATCCCGGTTAAACATCGAAAAAGGATCAGGTTAAATGCAGAACATGAAAGCCGTTGATATATTATTGGTTGAAGACAACCCTGGCGACATTCGCCTGACACAAGAAGCGCTCAAGGACAGCAAGCTGCACAATCGCCTGAGTGTCGCCCGCGATGGTGTCGAAGCGCTGGCGTTTTTGCGCCGCCAGGGGGAGTACGCCAATTCGCCCCGTCCTGATATTATCTTGCTGGACTTGAACCTGCCGCGCAAAGATGGGCGCGAAGTTCTGGAGGAAATCAAGAACGATGATGATTTCAAACGAATCCCGGTGGTTGTGCTGACCACCTCCAATGATGAAACCGACGTGCTTGCCAGCTATAACCTGCACGCCAACTGCTATATCACCAAGCCTGTTGATCTCAATCGGTTTATCCAGATTGTCAAATCCATCGAAGGCTTCTGGTTTCAAATTGTTAAGCTCCCGCCGGAATAACGACGGGGTACAGTGCGCTGCGACCATTCATCTTAAAGCGATAGACTGCAACTGCATCCAACATCGAAGTGCGCAGCTCATACATCTGGAATAAATAACTATGATCCGAGAAATACGTATCCTGCTCGTCGAAGATAACCCCGGCGATGCCCGATTGATCCGCGAACTTCTGCACAGCAGCGCCAGGGAACATCTCATCATTACCCCGGTCACGCTGCTGAAAGATGGCCTCGATCACGCTGAGAATAACGAATGCCATGTCGTCCTGCTCGATCTCTCCCTGCCCGATAGTCATGGGCTGGATACACTCGTCCGAATGCGCGAACAGTCCCCGGATACCGCCATCATCGTCCTGACGGGGGCTGATGACGACAATTTAGGCATCCAGGCCTTGCAGATGGGCGCACAGGATTACATGCCCAAAGGCGATCTGGACGGCAAGCTCCTGCTCCGCGCCATCCATTACGCGATTGAGCGTCATCGTGGCGAGATGGCTCTGCGTCGCAGCGAGCAGGCCTATCGTTCGCTCATCGACGACGTGTTTGATACGTCGATGGTCGCTGTCATCATTCTGGATCGGGCGCTGCGCGTTGTCTGGTGCAATGCCGCCACTGAAATCTACTTCGGCATCAAGCGCGACATGGTTATCGGGCGCGATAAACGCAAGCTGATTGACGACGAACTCAAGTGTATTTTTGCCGACCCCGACGATTTCGCCATCCGCCTGTTCAGAGATTATGACGGCGGCACATTCACCGAGCGTTTTGAATGTCAGGTCACGGCTGCCGAGGGTCGTCAGGAACGCTGGCTGGAACACTGGAGCCAACCGATCCGTTCCGGCATTTACGACGGTGGGCGTATCGAGCAGTACAACGACATCACAGGCCGCAAAACGCTCGAAATTGCCGAACGCCAGCAGCGCGATTTTGCCGAGGCCATGCGCGATATTGCCACCCTGCTCACCAGCACGCTCGACCTCAAGGATGTGCTGAACCGCATCCTCAACAATCTGGGGCGCGTTGTCCTCCATGATTCCGCCCTGATAACCATGCTGGAGGACGATCATATCTGGGTCGCTCGCCGCCGGGCTGTGCGCGATACCCAGGAGATCGTCGCCGAGCGCCAGTTACAGACCGACTATCGCCACTATCTCATCAAAATTATGGACACGCGCCAGCCTGTCGTCGTCGGTAATTTGCAGGAAGATGAACGGGTGCGCGAAACCGCGATTCAGGCCAATGTCCGCGCCTATGTCGGCGTTCCGGTCATGCTTCAGGAAGAAATCATCGGCTTTGTCAATGCCTTCAGCGAGGAGCCGAATACGTTTGATGTCCACGCCGCCGAGCGCCTGCTGGCTTTCGCGGAATTAGCCGCCATCGCCATCCAGAACGCCCGCCTTTTTGAAAGATCGCAGGAATTAGCAGCAATCGAGGTTCGCCAACGTCTGGCGCGCGAACTGCACGACTCCGTCACCCAGACGCTCTATACCGCGCAAAATATGGCCGAAAGCGCTCTGCGACGCTGGCAAAAAGACCCGGCACGCGCCCACGACCTCATGGAATCGGTCTTTCAACTGACGCGCACCGCCCTGGCCGAAATGCGGATTTTGCTGCTCGAACTGCGCCCCGCCGCGCTCAGTCAGGTGAATCTCAAAACGCTGTTCGACCAGTATCTCCAGCCGATTGTGGATCGCGGTCAGTTCGAGCTAAAGATGGCGATTGACGAAGTGCCACCGCTGCCGCCGGATGTCCAGATCGCCCTCTATCGCATCACGCAGGAGGCGCTCAACAATATCAATAAACACGCGCTGGCAAAACAGGTCGATGTCACCATCCGCAATCACGAGACGCATCTTGAGCTTCAAATTCAGGACGACGGCGGCGGCTTTGATGTCGCCGAAGTTGAGGCTACCAGCCTCGGCCTCAATATTATGCGTGAGCGTGCGGAGGAGATTGGTGCTACGCTCAACATCCACAGCCAGATCGGCACGGGGACACGCATCACCGTCAACTGGCAGAAGGAAGCGACGTAATGGTTCACCACAAAAGCACAAAAGTTATTCAGGATATAAATAGCGTTGTCCGATACTAGTATCCAGCTTACATTGAGAACATGAAAGGTCATAATGTATGCCTTTGACCCATCCTCACCCCCTAACCCCCTCTCCAAAGCATTGGAGAGGGGGAGTCAAACCGATCTTAAGCCCCTCCCTATTGCAATGGGGAGGGGTTTGGGGTGGGGATGTCGTTTGAGTACCGGAGAAGCCAGAAATACCGGGCGTAGTACGCTGCGCCCAACTCAGCATGTTTCACTTAGCACTAGTTTCAGGGGAAATCAATCATGACAAATTCGAATCGCATCACCGTTATTATCGTCGATGACCACAATATGGTTCGCAAGGGATTGACCGTTTTATTGCAGGATTTTGACGATCTTGCGGTCATTGGCGAGGCTGGGGATGGTGAGCTTGCGGTCAACACCTGCCGCCAGAAATGCCCGAACGTCGTCCTGATGGATATGTTCATGCCGCGCATGGACGGCATCCAGGCGACCCGGCTGATCCGCGAAGCCTGCCCGGATACGCAGGTGATCGCGCTCACCAGCTTCAGCGACGAGGATCGTGTCCAGGAAGCGCTGCGGGCTGGCGCGATCAGCTATCTCATGAAAAATGTCTCCGGTGACGAACTGGCGAACGCCATCCGACGCGCCTATGAAGGCCAATCGACGCTCGCGCCCGAAGCCGCGCAGGTGTTGATCCAGGCGACCATGCGCCCGCCTGCGCTCGGTCATGACCTCACCGAACGCGAACTGGAAGTGCTGGCGCTCATGGTCGAAGGGCTGAACAATCGCGAAATCGGCGAACGTCTGGTCATCAGCAGCTCGACGGTGAAAAATCATGTCAGCAGCATTTTGAGCAAGCTCGGCACCACCAGCCGCACCCAAGCCGTCGCCTATGCCGTTGACCGCAAAATCATCGCCTGAGATTGTGGCGGGGTGGCGGAATAAGAATCCCGCAAATAAGTCGGTTATCGCGAATCATTTTCGTAGGGGCGCAAGGCTTGCGCCCTTTGGTATCAATTTAAGACAGTTCATTATCCTGATGGATGTTATTTTTACGTCGCCAGGGGCTAAAAGCGCCCTGGCTAGCTTTTCAAAGCCTGCTCGAAGCAGGCTGACATCAACAGGAACGAGCGAGGCATGCCTCGCCCCTACACACCCTACGCTAAACTCTGTATTTGGTTCTTAATCTGCATTATTAACCTGAGTTTTGGAAAGCTCGTTACCCTCACCCTAAATCCCTCTCCCTCAGGGCGAGGGACTTTAAGAGCTGTTGTGAGCCAATTGCTCTCCTTCGCCCTGAGGGATGCGCTGCGGGGGATAGGGATTGAGGGTGAAGACTGCCAATCAAGCGGAATTAACCTATCTAAAACGCAGGTTTATCATGCCCTTACCGCTAAACGCGCCATTTTTTTGCCACTCCCCCTCCATGTGACTCCGCCTTTTGTCCTTGCTATCGACTATCGACCAAGAGCTAACGACTATTTTAAGACCAGTCTAAATTTAGTATTTTACAAATCTAAAATAATATGCTAGACTGGTTTTATAACGTTCACCCACGATCTGGAGACACTTCATCATGGCAAAAATAGCCTACATCGGCATCCCGGCACACGGACACACCAACCCGACCCTGCCCGTCGTTCAGGAATTGATCGCACGCGGGCATCAAGTGCTGTATTACAACGCTGAATCCTTCCGCGCCAAAGTCGAACCCACCGGCGTGGATTTTCGACCCTACGCCGCAGCGCTGCCTTCCGAGCGCGAGATTTCCGAAGCAATGAACGAATTTATCAACGCCTCGCTGTTCATGTCGAGTATGGGCGAAACCCTCGCGCCGTTTGTGCTGGACGAAATGACGCGCGAAAAACCCGACCTGATCCTCTACGATTCGACCTCAATGGCGGGCTATATCGCCGCGCGTACATTGGGCATCCCGAATATCTGCCTGCTGACACATTTCGTTCTCAACGGCTCGAATCTCGGATTCGTCCCGATGGCGCGCTTTTTCTGGTCAGCCATCCCGCACCTGCCCAGGCTGATGGGCTGGAAACGGCGCATGAAGGCGCGTTATGGGGCGGAAATCGCGGGCGGCATCACCGAATATGCTGACCTCAATATCGTGTTCACGTCGCAGGCCTTCCATCCCAAAAACACGTTTATTGATGATCGTTTCCACTTCGTCGGCCCCAGTATCAACCCGGCCACCCGCAATTCCACCGAATTATCAGATGGTAGGGAAGACTCGGTGGGTCGTCCTACACAATCCGGGGAGGGGTTAATCTACATCTCCCTCGGCACGATCAACCACCTCGACAACGCCTTTTATCACGCTGCTTTCGAGGCTTTTCGGGATTATCCGGCGCAATTCGTCCTGTCCGTCGGCAAAAATACCGACATTGCGCAGCTAGGCGATATTCCCGCGAATTTCACGGTGCGTTCAACCGTGCCGCAGTTGGAAATCTTGCAGCAGGCCGATGCCTTTATCACACATGGTGGCATGAACAGCGTGCATGAGGGGTTCTATTATGGGGTTCCACTGGTCGTCGTCCCGCACCAGTTCGAGCAGTTGCTCAATGGTAAGCGGGTCGTGGAAACAGGCGCGGGTGTTCTCATTGGCGATAAAGCACCATACGGACGAGTCACGCCTGACGAACTGCGCAGCGCCCTCGATTCTGTCCTGACCGATGCAAAATATCGCGAAAATGCCGTGCGTATTGGCGAAACGCTCAAGGCCGCCGGGGGGTATTCTCGCGCCGCCGATGAAATCGAAGCGTTCATCGGCATCCGCGAACCAGCGTAACGTTTTTGTAGGGGCGCACAGTCCCACAGGGATTTCCTTCGGTCACTGTGCGCCCTACGAGTCTCCACCCTATCAAATCGCTATCAATTCGACGTATGAGTTTTCCCTCACAGCGCAGGTCTGATAAAATCCTTTAAGAACCTTTGTGATCGGATAAAATCATGCCTCATCTCCGTATTCAGCCAACTTCTTCTGCTCAACCTGTTCGACCACGCCCTTATGCGGGACTCCGTGATTTGCAAAAGATGAAGGATTTGCAGGTCAAAATTAAGAGTGTCCATCCATATTCGAGTTTTCATGCTGGCGACATGGATTGGTGGGTTTTTTATAACGATGCCCATCGTGATCTGAGTCGATGTATTCGCCTATGGGAAGATGCTGAAAATAACCTCATCGGCTGGACATTTTGGGTAGACGGCGATGTTGGCTTTGACTGCGCGATCCATCCAGATTTTCGAAGGAGTCATGAGGAGCGCGTTATTTTTGAACAAATGGAGGCCGATATTACCGATTTCGTCCGCGCGAATCCGGATTTTCCCGCTGAATCGCGCCGTGTTGTCACCCATGCCGATGCCGACGATGTGGCGTATATAGCCATGCTCGAGGCAAGGGGCTTCAAAGGCAGCGATCACATGGTCTGTCTTGCCCAGGACATCACAGACGTTCTGCCAGAGCCGCACCTCCCTGAAGGGTACCATTTTCTCGACGGGATGCGCCCGGAATATTGCGATAAACGGGCTAATGTCCATTTTAGCGCCTTTAGCCCTGGCTCACGCATGACACCAGATCGCTATCGGGCATTCATGGATGCACCCGGTTATGATCCGAACCTCGACACGATAGTCGTCGCGCCGGATGGTCGTTTTGCCTCTTATGCGATGGGCTGGATGGACGCGACGAATCGCCTCAGTATTTTTGAGCCTGTCGGCACACATGTCGATTTCCGAAGACTGGGCTTAGGCAAAGCAGTATTGTTGGAAGGCTTGCGCCGCCTCAAAGAACGTGGCATCGAAAATGCGCTCGTCAACACTGGGCATAACCCGGCGCAAATCGCTTTTTACGAGTCAGCAGGCTTTCGCATTGTGAACTACATCCGGCAGTACGCTAAAGCCGTTGAATGAAGCCTTACATTGGTGTGTATGGGGCGCAAGGCTTGCGCCCTGACTTTTTGTGTCCTACCCCCTACTTCCGGCTGCGCATCTCGCGATCCAGCGTCTCCTGCGCAACCACCATCTCATCAAGATATTTTTGTTCGCCCATCCGCTTTTCAATCTCGGCCTCGTCAACATCTTCGAGATGCGTCTGAATCCACCAGATATTGCCGAACGGATCGCGAATCCGGCTGCCCCGGTCCCCCCAGGCATTCGTTGAAAGCGCCGTCACCTCGAACGCGCCCGCATCCAGCGCTTTTTGATGCACCGCGTCTCAATCTTCAACATATAACGTGATAAAACTCGGCGTATCCGGCCAGTCTGGTCTCGCGTCAAACATCTGCACCACCGAGTCGCCAATCCACACTTCGGCGTGACCAATCGTTCCATCCTCGTTCGGCACACGACCTCTTTCCACCGCGTCAAACGCCGCCGTCAGAAAATCCAGAAATTGCGCCACGCCGCGCACGACAATGTACGGCGTAATCGAGCCATAGTCTTTTGGAATCGGTTGAGTTTTTGTCGCTATCACAATCGCTCCTCACCATCAGCCAGTCGTTAGACCCTATAATAAAACGAGATCAGGTCAATTTCCGTCCTAATCTCGTTGCTTATTGATAAGGGTATCCTGGTTTACGACACTTTCGCGAACTGTGAGGTGTTTTTGCGTAACGGCGCAATAATAGTGTTGAACTTTTTATTTCGGTAATGTCGTCAACATTGGGTGTAAGGGCACGATGCATCGTGCCCCTACGAAATGCGTTACCGATTTATTTTGTTCATAAGCATTATTGCGCCCCTACAGACAGCATTTGCGGATAGACACTTGATGAGTGACCATTAAGCCTCTTGACCATAGATCATGCCGTGAGAAACGGCACTTCGCTCGTCGAAAAGGATTTGAAGACCGGATGATTCCCCTCTCTAACGCATTGGCTGAGGGGTTAGGGGTGAGGTTGAGTTATTTTCAAATAACCTCTCAGCTATTCTGCGCCTCCTCGACCAACTGCGCCTCCGCTGCCAGGAATCGCCCCTTGCGCGTGAAAATAATGTGCCGCACCGGGGCAGAAACGCGGTTATGCGCCAGGAAGAAAAAAACGCCGCCCTTGCTCCGCCGCCGTTTGCCGTCCAGCGTCATCAGGCCGCCAGCCGCGTCCAATGCCAGCGCCTCGTCCAGAATCGCCTGCACAAAGCTGCTCCCGCACAGCCGCACCATCATCTCAAGCTGGCGCGTGGGCTTGCCATCCGTCTCGTCCAGTGCCGCGCAGAACGCTTCGACGGCTTTTTTCTGTTTGGATGTCAGTTCGCGCTCCTGGTCAACTTCGGGATAGCTCACCGCCAGCCGCCGTTCGCCGATCACATGCCCGTTCAGCGCATTCAACGCTTTCGTCGCGTTCTTTTCCATCTTCATCTGCACCAGCGCATAGCGTTCGTTAATCTTTTCGTCGGTGTGGATGCCGATCTGCGCGACCTCGCCATATTCCGCAAAGAGCTGCTGTAGGGAGTTTTCTTCGGTTTCCGCCGGAAAATTAGCAACATATAAGGTGTCATGGTTCATTGCATCTCTCCCTAAAAGTTAATCGTTATACCTTTTATTGTATCGCGACCTGCAATCGGATGGATAGAGAAATCTGGGCAAACACTCATGAGATTAAGGCTATGTGCGGGCAGGACAAAAAAGAAAAATCCTACCGTCGATTTGCATGGAACACGCGAAGACCAATGTTAAATGTCGACCCAAAATGTAACGAATCCTTTGAAATTTTCGCGCACATGTCTAAAATTATTGCATACAACCAGTTGCATCATCGTAACGCAGTTAGAAATAAGAAGTGTGTTTTACAGATTGACCTGGCAATTAATCGAGTAATAGCATGGATGATGCGATTTAACCTCGATATTTTAGGTGTCCGTTAGGGGATTCATATACATTAGAATTGTCAAAATGGTAAATCTATCTACCAGGCATCAACCGGTAGTAAATCTGCCTTCCAATCATCGCGCTTGTACCTGTAATTTGTAAGGGGGAAGTGTCCAATTGAAAACGTTATCAAAATATCTGCTACCATTTTTTTTAGCCACCATTATTTTAGGACTTGCGCCAGGTCTCTGGGCGCAGGAAAGCACCGAGGTGACACCTGAAGCCACCTCTGAACCCATTATTGAGGTCATTGTCGAGCCTACCGCCGAAGTGACCACCGAACCCCGTCATCGAAGCGACTGCCGAGCCTACTGTCGAAGTCACTGTCGAAGTACCCCCCGTCCCCACCGAGGACGCAACGGTTGAACCGCCCGTCATCACGCCGCCGCCGGACAGCTTCGCCGATAGTTTTGAAAACGGCGCTGCATGGAGTCTGGTGGGCTGGCAGGTAGTCGATGGCGCTTTAAGTTCATCCGCCGCCAACGACAGCGCGACTCTCATCGGCATTGATTGGCCGCATCTGCTGTTTTCCGCCGATGTCCGCATCGCTTCGGGCAGCGCGGTCAACATCCTCCTGCGTTCGAGCGCGGAAAATTACAGCATCGGACTCGAAATCAGCGGACGCACGACCCTATCCCGCAGCGGTTTGCTCCTGGCTGAAAGCGCTCCCATCGGCGATACCGATGCCTGGCGCACCGTTCAGATTCAAGCGCTCGGCGGACTCGTGACCGTCGCCGTTGATGGCGTTGTCCAGTTCAGCCACGACGACTCCCCCGGCCTCGGCGCGGGCGCGATTGGCTTTATCAGCGGCGGCTCTGTCGCAGTTGATAATGTGGCGATCATCCGGCTGGATGCGCCCACCGAACCGCCGCCTGTCGTGGTCGTTCCCACCGAAGCGCCAACTGCTGAACCGACTGTCGAGGTTGTCACCGTCGAGCCGACGCTTGAGGCGACTGAAATTGTCGTCGCAGACGCACCGCCCGTCATCGTTGGTCTTGCACCAAGCTATGACGCGCAGGCAGGCGAACCGTTATCGCTGACATTCAGCGTGTCGGATGATGCCGATCTGGTCGCCATCGCCGCCAATACCGACGCGAGTACCGGAAAAGTGGCGCTCTCAGCCGTCGGCTCCAGCGCACCGCCCTTTAATACCAATGTCAACGTGCAATATTTCCCCGCCGACGGGTTCAGCGGCCTCGATCAATTCACGATCACCGCCACCGATTTCGCGGGTAATGTGGTTTCCGCCGATGTCCAGGTCAACGTTGCCGAAGCGCTGGCAGCCGCAGCCGAAACCGTGCTGACACCGCTGCTCTCGTATAATTTTGACGATGGCGAAATCGCCGATCTCGTCCTGCGCCCCGGCTGGTCAGTGGTTGGCGGCACACTGCAAGCCACCCGCACCGCCGAAGCCGCCGATATTGTGACGGAATTCTTCAGCGGCGCGATAGAGACCCGTCTGCTGCTCAACAGCGGCACGTTCAATCTGAGCTTCCGCCAGCAGTGGCAAGAATTCACCGAGTCAGGCTACACCGCCACCTTCCGTGCTTCCGGCGAAGTCGCGCTCTCCCGTAACGGCGTGACTCTGGACTCCGCCCCCGTCGCGATTGCTGGTCAATGGCGCACCATTCGCGTTTCAGCCGACGACGGCGACCTGAGCATCTCAGTTGACGGCAGCGTTGTCCTCAACGTGACCGACACGGATGCGCTCCCCGCCGGGATCATTTCGTTCACCGCGCCGGAGACGGTTGTTGTCGATGAAAATGCCGCGCCGAGCATCGTCCAGCTTGACGATGTGGTTGTTCTGGCTGATTCGCCCGTTGCACCTTCGGCACTCCCCGGCGATCCGCTGCCTGCGCCTCCCGGCACCGCTAATCTCGGTGATCGTGTCTGGATCGACACCAATAGCGATGGCCTCCAGACGGCAGGCGAACTCGGCCTCGCCAACGTCAACATCTATGCATATCAGGTCATCGGCGGGGTCGGCAATTACGTCACGCTCGACGTTACCGACGCGAACGGAAACTTCGAAATCAACGTTCCCAGCGGCTTCACCTACTACCTGAGAATCGAAGTTCCCGCAGGCTACATTCTCACGAACCCGAATGTCAGCGGCACGGCGGTCAACAGCGATTTTGACACTATCAGCTTCACGACTGGCAATATCTCTACCGCATCCGGGGCCGATTACTACAACTACGATGCCGGGTTGATCGAATTGTCGCCCTGCCAGGCAGATACCGCTTTGGACATCATGCTGGTGCTGGATAGCTCCGGCAGCATTGGTTCCAACGACTACAAACTGATGAAAAACTTTGCGACTGGCCTGGTGCAGTCCTTCACCTTCGGCCCCAACGCCGCACGCTTTGGTGTCATCCAGTTTTCAAGCCCCGGCCTAGGGGTCATGGAAGTCGGCCTCTCCACGAACCAGGCGAGAGTCCTGACCGAAATCCGCGAAATGACCCAACGCTTTGGCAACACGGACATCGGCGAAGGTTTGCGCATGGCTCAAAATGAGCTTCGGCGTGACGGGCGCGATGTGAAGTTTATCCCACGCGCCATCATTCTGCTCACCGATGGTTATGGCAACGGCGACCAAGAGGAATTTGTCCGGGCCGTTAACGGTGCCAAAAACGCCAAAACACTGATCTATGGCATCGGCGTCGGCGGTTATAATCTGGCTGAAATTCAGTACATCGCGTCAGACCCGGACAGCCGTTTCGTCTTCACCATCAACAATTTTGCTGGCCTGGTACAATCGCTGCGCACGGTTTCCAACTCCACCTGCAATACGCCGCTCATTCCATATGCAGCGCCGGAACTGCTCACACCTGCAAAAAATGGCTTCACCAATGACAATACGCCGTTCTTTAGCTGGGGTAGCGTTCCGTTTACTTCAGACCGCTATGACGGCTACTTCAATATCCAGGTGGATAACAACGCCAGTTTCGTCAGCCCGGAATTCACGGGAAGCACCGCCGCTTTAAGCACGTCGCCTGTCACCGCGCTGCCGGATGGTAAATACTACTGGCGAGTCCAGGCAGGCAATGTTCTCGGCGTTGGCCCCTGGAGCAAGGCTGCCTCGTTCACGGTTGATATTCTGGCACCCGGCACACCCACGCAAATATCACCCGCGAACGACGCGACCACGACGAATGCGCGTCAAGGCCTAACGTGGAGTGCGGTCAATGGCGCGAACCGCTATCATGTTCAGATTGACAACAACAGCGACTTCAGCAGCCCCATCTACAACGATGACACGCGAACAACGCCGAGCTTCACGCCGCCGGCCTCGCTGCCGCTGGGGACCTACTCCTGGCGCGTTCGGGCGTTTGACGCGGCGGGCAACTTCAGCCCCTGGACACTGGGACGCACCTATAACATCAATATCCTGAAGACACCAGCGAATAACGCGGTCTTTGTCAGCGCCACGCCCTACCGCCCAACCTTCACGTGGCAAGCCGTCCCTGGCGCAGTCAACTACGGCCTTGTCGTCGCTACGACGCCTTCCTTCGGCGCGAGCAACGTCTATGGTACGCAAATGACCGGGACAACCCACAAGCTGCCTGCGCTCAATGCGCTGGGTTACGGCATCTACTACTGGCGCATCAATCTCGATCTCGGCAGCGGATTTGCCGGAGGGCCATTCTATCGCCAATTCACGGTGACACCACCCGCACCCGCCAAGCCCGTTCTCGTGAATCCGGCGAATCTGGCAGCGCTCAATACCGCCACGCCGAACCTCACCTGGAACGCCGTCCCCTATAGCTATGCGGGCGTTACCCTCACCTATGAGGTGCAGGTTGATAACAACAGCACATTTGCCAGCCCGGAACGCACCACCACCACCGCTGGCCTGAACTACGCGATCAGCCCCGGCCTGCCGGATGGGAATTACTACTGGCGCGTCCGTGCGGTCAACAGCCTCGGCTTTGCGGGTCAATACAGCACCGCCCGCCGCTTCGTCATTGACACGGCAGCGCCCTCCACGGCGACACTGAACACGCCCGCCGATGGCGCACTGCTGACGACCACGCGGCCTCAACTCAAGTGGTTTGTGGCACCGGGCGCCACGCAATATCGCGTCCAGATCGACAACAGCGCGAGCTTCGCCAGCCCGGAGGTCAATGCCTTCCCGGTTGCGGCCACCAGCTACACGCCGCCCGTTTCGCTGCCGCAGACGCTCTACTACTGGCGCGTCCAGGCCGTCGATGCGGCTGGCAATCTCGGCGCATGGAGCGCGGTGCGCAGCTTCACGATCAATATCTCGCTGACTCCTGCGAACGCCGCCTTCATCGTCTCTGCTTCCAACGCGGCGCGTCCAACCTTCACATGGTCGGCGGCGACGGGTGCGCTCACTTACCAGATTGCCGTTGCCACCACGCCGTCGTTCGGCGCAACCACGATCTACAACTTCGTCATCACCGGGACGACCCACACGCTGCCTGCCGCCAACGCGCTGACGTATGGCACGTACTACTGGCGCGTCAATCTCGATCTCGGCAGTGGGTCGGCAGCGCCGTCCACCTCTCGGCAGTTCACGGTGACACCGCCTGCGCCGCCTGCCCCGACGCTGCTCACGCCTGCCAACAACAGCAGCACCAACGACACCACGCCGACCCTGACCTGGAATTCGCCGCTTTACACCTACAGCGCACTCAGCTACGAGGTGCAGATCAGCCGAAATACGACCTTCACCAATCTGGTGACAACGGCCTCCGTCGGCGCTGGCACGACCAACTATACGCCCGCCCCGCTGCTCCCCGGCATCTACTACTGGCGCGTGCGTGCGATCAATAATCAGGGACTCGCTGGCGCGTTTGCGGCCTATCGTAAGGTCACAGTCACGCCCTAACCGCTTCTGATAACACGACAATGGCACGTCGGTGAATAAAATCATCGACGTGCCATTTTCCAGAAATCTATAACCGATCTGTAGGGGCGAAGCGTGACCGAAGGGAACCCTGGGTGGTGCTGCGCCCTTTTCCTCTGTGCGCCCAAACATCACACACCTATCTCACCAATCGCATATCTTCGTAATGGTGCATAAATACCGAGTACGATGTAGGGGCATGATATATCATGCCCAGGCAAACGGAAATAAAGGGTTTGATGTATCAAACCCCTACGAAGACGGTTATCCGCGTTTAATTTTGAAAACCCATCAATATGCCCTTTTATCCTCCACCACAATCGCCCTGTCCGCTTCCACAATCATCCCGCATTTAAATTCAGTTTACAAACCCATGATACGATAAAGTCTGTAAACACAATCAACAGGCAGACCCATGAGCAAAATTCTGATCGTAGACGACGACCCACACATCCGCGAACTGGCGAGAGTATTTTTGCGCGATGAGGGCTTTGACGTTTACGAGGCCGAGGACGGCGTGGATGCCCTCGCCAAACTCGAAAGCATCACCGTCGATATGGTCGTCCTCGACGTGATGATGCCCAACATGGACGGCTGGGAACTTTTACGCCAACTCCGCGCCTATTATGATTTCCCGCTGCTCATGCTCACGGCGAAGGGCGAAACGCACGACAAAATTCAGGGTTTTCAGCTTGGCACGGACGATTATCTCGTCAAGCCGTTTGAGCCGCTGGAACTGGTGATGCGCGTCAAGGCGCTGCTCAAACGCTACCGCATCGCCACCTCGCAGACGGTGCAGGTTGGCGAGTTGTTCATGGATCACAAGACGTTTGAAGTCAGAATCGACGGCGAAAATCTCACCCTGCCGCTGAAGGAATTTGAACTCTTGTTCAAGCTCGCCAGCTACCCCGGCAAAACATTTTCGCGCGATCAACTCATCGAGGACATCTGGGGCTACAACTACGACGGCAACGAGCGCACCCTGGACGTGCATATTAACCGCCTGCGCGAACGCTTTCAGGGCTGCACCGTCCAGATTCGCACGATTCGCGGACTCGGCTACCGCATGGAGGCCGATGCGTGAAAATCAAAGTTTACATCCAGGGCATTTTGTGGTTCGTCGCTGTCATCGCGTTCCTGACAGCGATGTTCACGCTCACCTATTTCCTGACGGGCTGGGTTTATCAGACCGTCGGTTACACACCATCGCCGCTGCTGATTCAGTTGATTAATTCCGTCGGCGGGCTGGTACTGACCGGGGTGACGCTGGATACGCTCCGGCGCGTTTTCAGATCGAGAATTGAGGCCGGACAGATGCAGCTTTTTGGGCCGATCATCGCGGCTCTACAGCGCATCGCGAAGGGCGATTTCAGCGTCCGAGTCGATGATGTTCAGGATTATGACTTACGGGACAACGGCATTATCGCCGAACTGGTGAAAAATGTGAATCAAACCGCGCTGGAACTGAACCAGATGGAGCAGATGCGCCAGGAATTTATTTCGAACGTCTCGCACGAAATTCAGTCGCCGCTGACCTCGATTCGCGGCTTCGCCCAGGCGCTTCAGAATAACCACCTCAACGCCGACGAGCGCAGCCATTATCTGAGCATCATCGAAACCGAAAGCACACGCCTCTCGCGCATTACCGAAAATCTGCTCAAACTCGCCTCGCTGGAAGCCGAACACGTCAAATTTGAGCCGAAACCCTACCGCCTCGATAAGCAGATTCGCGACTTGATTCTGGCGTGTGAGCCGCAGTGGACAGCGAAAAATATCGACATGGACGTGTCGCTGGACGAAATCACGATGTCCGCCGACGAGGATTTGTTGAGCCAGGTGTGGATTAATCTGCTGCACAACAGCATCAAATTCACGCCCGATAACGGCAAAATCTGCGTCGCGCTCTGTCGTGAAGCAAACAATCTGCGCTTCGAGATCTGCGATACGGGTGTCGGCATCTCCGACGAGGACAGAGCGCACATTTTTGAGCGTTTTTATAAGGCCGACAAGTCACGCACACGCGCGAACAACGGCGGCAGCGGCCTCGGCCTGTCCATCGCGCAAAAAATCGTCACGATGCACAACGGCACGATTGCGGTGGAGAGTCGGGTCGGCGCGGGGACGCGGTTTGTGGTGGTGATGCCGATGGTAGCCGTTTTCACGAAAGCTTAATTTCCACGCCATTGACAAATTTCGATAACCATCGTCTAATATTGACTAGTGAGTCATTTTTTGACTGACGAGTCATTTTCTGTCATAAGCACATTTTCAGGACACGATGGTCACCAATAGCGAACTGAAAAAACAGCCCCCCAAAGCCAGCTCACTTAAGGAAAAGCAGCGCGAAGAACGCACCGCCCTTATTCTTCAGGCGGCCTATGATGTGCTGGTGGAAAAAGGGTACTACGAAGCCTCGATGGATGAAATTGCCGCGCGAGTCGGCATCTCCAAAGGGACGCTGTATCTCCACTTCAAGAGTAAGGAAGACCTCATTTTTATGCTCATCGAACAGGAGACTGGCAAGTTTCTGTCACTGATCGACCAGATCATGACGGCGGAAAGCAGCGTTCATGACCGCCTGGAGCATATCCTTCTGGAAAGCTATCGCAGTATTCAAGACGGGCGACAATTTCTCGTCGCTTTACGCGCCATTGGCTTGAATCAGGGCGCTATTCGAGATCGCATTGAGGAACAGGTGAGCATTATCGGCCTGATGGAACGCCTCACCCGGCTGTTCGAAGAAGGCAAAACACGTGGCGAATTTGACACGGCGATCCCAACAACCATTATGGTGTCTATTTTCATGCGACTCATGGAACTCTATAGCAACGAACAACCCGAAATGAACGACTTATCCCCGGAAAATCTCTTAAAATCCGTCAGTCAACTCTTCTTTCATGGTCTGCTCAAAAAATCATAAATCTTATTCAATAGTCTGCTAAAAATCGTCAATCGAATCTATCAAAATCATCGTGTCACTACACAGGAGTCAACTTCGTGCTTATCAACGCTGCAATCAAACCGCTGCCGGGGCCAAAAACCTTCCTGGGACTCAAAAATATCCGCGATCTGAGTCAGGAAGGGATGCTCAATTTTATCAACGAGTCGTGGCAGAAATATGGCGATATTTTTGAAGTCCAGGTCGGCCCCAAAAAGCTGGTGATCGTCATTCACCCGGAGCATGTCCGCCACATTACCATCAATAACACGCAGAATTATGAGAAGCTGGAGAGTTACGATCCGGTGCGCAAGTATGTGATTGGCGGCGGCCTTGTGACCAGCACGGGCGATTTGTGGAAGCGTCAGCGCCGCCTGATGGCCCCCTTCTATACTCCGCGCGGCGTTCAGGATTTTGCCGACATTTTTCTGCGCGATACGCTGACGATGGTCGAACGTTGGGATGGGTTGGCTGCCGATCACACGCAAATCGAAATGTTTGATGAGATGGCGCTCATCACAGCGTCAATCGTCCTCAAAGCGATCTTTAGCACCGAATCCGACGAGGACATTCTCGAAATTAAAGAACACGTCGAGACGATGATTAATTATGTCGGCAGCCGCGCGACCAACCCCTTCAGCCTGCCGGACTGGATGCCCACCGAGTCGAATCTCAAATACAAAAAAGCGCACGACATCGTTCACAACTATATCAACGGCGTACTGGACGCGCGTTTCGCGATGGACGAAGCGGACTACCCGAATGATCTGCTGTCAAAACTCATCACGGCGGAAGACCCGGAAACGGGTGAGCGTATGTCGCGCGAATTGTTACGCGACGAAGCGCTGACCAACTTTTTCGCTGGCTATGAGACTTCCGCGCGATCAATGAGCCATGCCTGGTACGCGCTGGCGCAAAATCCCGCCGTGAAAGCCAAACTCCACGAAGAACTGGACCGCGAATTGGGCGATGGAATTCCCACACTGGATACGCTTAAACGTCTGCCGTATACGCTGCGGGTTATCAAGGAAACACTGCGCCTCTATCCGCCTGCCCCCATGTACGCGAAGGATGTGGTTGATGACGACGTCATCGACGGCTATCGCATCGAAAAAGGTTCAATCGCGATGCTTTTCCCGTATTTCACCCACCGCCATCCTGATTTTTGGGATGAGCCGATGCGCTTTGAGCCGATGCGCCATGCCCCCGAAGCTGAAAAAGCCCGTCATTCGCAAGCCTATCATCCCTTAGATCGGAAGAGC
>JALHNB010000079.1 GCA_022843745.1 Anaerolineae bacterium
ATTATGAGGAATGCACCCGTAGCAGTGAGGGCATGATTTACCTCGCTTCTATTCATACTTTGCTCAAGCGTCTCGTTCCTTAATTTTCAAATGGCCTCTAAGATTCCGCCGTAACCAAACATAGAAGTAATCGGATAAGTCAGCATATGATATATTTGAATAATAGGGAGGATCTGTCGAAATGACTATTGCATTACCCTTTTCCAAATTTGTAGCATCTTGCTGTTTAACATTCCCTATACTCATAACAAGTGTATTGTCAAAAGTTCGCTTAAAGTTATGGATGAAGTTATCCAGTACGCTATTCCAAGACCCTGAGCTATTTCCTAGCGGATTTCCCTCCGCAAAATCCCAAATCATAGGTAGAGCTTGTCGCCCAAAAACACCGCATGGGCATTGAGCAACGGGTTCCCATCTACATAGAGAACTCGCTAGGTCTGTTAGCTTGTCAACGATGAATGCCAGATACACACTGACCGCCTCCAGATAGGCCAGCGCACCGCGTCCACCATCGCGCAACGGCACACCATCATCCAGCAGGCCCGCAGCGAGCGCGTCTTTATAAGCTTGTTCTCGTACTTCTGCCACTAAATCACTAAAGGTGGTCAATGCGACCAGTTGGCGCTGGGTGAAAAGGTCGCTATACTCAATTAATCCATATTGTTTACACCATATGCTGCGCGGATCATTTGCTAATTCGCCTGTTGGATACCATTCCGGCTGTGCTGATTTGGCAAGTTTTTCTAATTCCGTGTTTGGGCTGTAGTAATTACGCCCGCTTGTTCCTTCAGTGACGACAGCCAACAACTGTGCGCCCATGCGCTTTGCCATACCTTCGTCTTTAATGTGCTGGTCTGGCGCAGTTTCTCCGCAGACAAGGCATTTAAATTTTGCACCTCGCCCAACTTTTGGCGGTTCAGGTGCTTTTCCGACACCTGTCTGAACCTCAAATTTCACTATTTTGGTTTGTCTATCAAAATGAGGGATAACGCAGGCTTGTTTACCTTTTTTCTTACTAAGTTCAAAAGAAGAAACTAAGGACATTTGTGCGCCACATGCTGGGTTCGGGAATTTCACTGTCCGCGCCCACAGCCATGCAATCACTGTTTCGCCGTTGTGTGTCGGGTATAGATGCCCGATTCGTTCCCACGCCTTGTCGCGCATCCATTCACCGTAGTAGCGCACATCGGCGGCAAGTCCGGTAGCGCCCTTCCAACCTTCGCCGCTGCTCATGCGTTGGCGGTCACGCGGGTTCACGGGCGGCATGTTGGCGAAGCGCGGCGGGATTTCGATCTGTGCCTTGTTAATCATTACTGCTACTGGGTTCAGGTCGCTGGCGTGGGCTTCTAAACCAAGTCGCTGCGCCTCCAGCGGGATGCTGCCACCCCCGGCGAACGGGTCGAGCAGGGGAGGGGGATTGCCTTCAGTCGCGATCAGGACCAACTCGCGGGCGATGTTCATCATATCCTCGTTAGCCGTGCTTTCCCACTGCACCAGCAGTTCGATAAAGTCAAAGAGTCGCTGGCGCGGCGTGTCCTCAACCGTCGCGTTTTTACCCTTCGGCAGCGCTTTACACGCCTCCACAAACGCGGGCAGGGCATCCGGGCTGTCCGGGTCGTCCACCAGTGAAGAGAAAATCACCGCGCGGGCAGCAGCCAGGGGTCGTCGCGCCCACCACAGGTGCAGGGTCGAGGGATGCCCATGCCGGATGGATTTTTCGCGGGCGCTGGCAACGTTGATGGCTTCAAGGGATAGGGCAACCTCGATCAGTTTCTTGCGGTAGGTCATGAATTACTCTCAATCGGTGTAAAAATGGGATTTCAGGTCATCTTCTGAGATATAGCGCTGCATGTCACGATACAGCCGCTTAAGCATTCCCGTCCCAAGCGCCTTGTTCCCATGCACTGGAACGTTGATGGTTTGCGTTTCTTCGTCAACGATGCGCCTCATAATATGATGACTGCCGCGAATACCAACGGTAGCAAAGCCAAGTCCTTCCAGAATTTTCACGACATCCTTGCCGCTTAAACTACGCAATCTCGGCATAGTTTTCCGGCAGTTCCATCGTGATGACGATGCGCGGGTTCGGTACGAGGTTGTAGACGGCTACGGTGTCTTCCCCCTCCAATGAAACGTCAATCATCTCCTGGATGTTCTTCATCAGTTCAGCCCACGTCCCGCCATCGGTCACGGCGACAATCTCCTGGCAGGACGCGACATAATAGGGGTGTCCGTCATCCCCCTCGTCTTGCCCATCAAAATATTCGACAGTGACGTGTAACGTATCACTCGGTTGGGTCATCAGTTTGCCTCCTCACTCATCGCCAGCAGTTTGCGCAACGAAGTCTCTTGAAAAACCTTGCCCAGCACGTCGAAAACCTGACCATCCAGTGCGTCGCGCTCGATTTCCAGCTTTTTTAAGAGGCGCTGGTAAACCGCCCCCTCGCGTGTTTCCCCAGCAACCAGATTCCAGAGGTGGCAGACTTCCGTTTGCCCGATACGGTGGATACGCCCGAAGCGTTGCTCAAGGCGGTTGGGATTCCAGGGCAAATCATAATTGACCATCAGGTGCGCCCGCTGCAAATTGATGCCTTCGCCAGCCGCATCTGTCGCTAAGAGGATGAACACATCCGGGTGATTACGAAATTGATCTTCAACAACACGACGTTCATCGCGCTGCATCCCACCATGAATCCACACAATCGACTCGTCGCGCCCGATCAGTGTTTTCAGGCGTTCCAGCAAATAATTCAACGTGTCGCGGTGTTCGGTGAAGACGACCAGCTTACGCTGTCCACGCACCGGGTCGTGCATCTCTGGGGTATCTTGCAGCAAGCGCTTCAACTCTCCCCACTTGCGATCTGTCCCACTGCGTCGAACCTTGAGCGCAGTGGCTTCTAAGTCACGGAGGCTAAGAATTTCAGCCTGCAACTCTTCGATAGTACGGGCAGCCGTTGCGTTGTCAATCAGTTCCGTTTCGACCTGTTCGACCTCTGAATCGGGTGCATCTTCAAAATCATCCCAATATTCTTCGTCGAACTCGGCCCCCTCCGCTTGCAGGATGTTGTTTCGAGTGCGTTGAGCCTCTTTTAAACGTTTTTCAAGTCGTTCGCGGCGGCGTTTTAGCGATTGATAGATCGCTTCCGGCGAGGATGCCAAACGGCGTTGAAGGATCGTCAGCGCAAATCCTACTGTCCCTTTACGCCCATCACTCTCCAGCTTTTCAGCACGATTAAACTCTTGCCGAACATATTCGGTCACAGAATCATAGAGCAAATCCTCTTCAGGTGAGAGTATGTAGTTCACCGTGTAGGCTTTGCGCTCTGGGAACAATGGCTTCCCATCGAACTTGAGTAGTTTCTCTTTGACCATACGGCGCATTAGATCAGACACATCGACACGATGCACCCCATCTCGGAAGCGGCCTTCAAAGCGATCTGCATCGAGGAGGGCCAGGAAAAGTTGGAAATCTTCTTCCTTGCCATTATGAGGGGTAGCCGTCATCAACAGAAAATGGCGGCTGACATCTCCTAGCAGCTTGCCGAGCCGATAACGTTTGGTTTCTTTCAGATCGCCGCCAAAAAACGAGGCTGACATCTTATGCGCTTCATCGCAGACGACCAAATCCCAGTCGGTCTGTCTCAAACGTGCTTGCAGTTCGTCGCTGCGGCTCAACTGGTCGAGTCGAACGATCAACAAATCATTTTCCGCAAACGCATTTCCACTGCGTGAGGTCTCGGTCATCTCACGGCTGAGTACGGTAAAATCGAGTTGGAACTTACTCCACAATTCTTCCAGCCATTGCTCGGTGAGGCTGCCGGGTGCGCAGATCAGACAGCGTTTTACATCGCCACGCATAACCAACTCGCGGATCAACAAACCCGCCATGATTGTCTTGCCCGCGCCTGGATCATCAGCCAGCAGGTAGCGAAGGGGTTGGCGCGTCAACATCTCATCATAGACAGCAGTGATCTGATGGGGCAGGGGTTCGATGAGCGACGTATGAACCGCTAACATTGGGTCAAACAGGTGGGCGAGATGGATGCGATACGCTTCAGAGACCAATCGCATTAGCGAACCATCCACATCAAACGCCCACAGACGCTCTGCACGAACAATGTCGAGTAGGGCTTCATTATCTCGATAGAGGAGTTGAGAGCCGAGTTGTCCATCAGCCCGGCGAAAGATGACCTCAACAGCATTAGAATCATGCCATTGCACATCAATCAAGGTGACGATTTGTTGAGGCACAATGCCACGTACTGGATTGCCTTTTTGCAGTTGTTCGAGGTGAAGCATAAATTGTCTTTAGATGTTTATGATGAATAGGCGAAATAAATTATAGCATTTTGACTGCTCTTAAATATTACTATAAGTTTGACTTCGGTGTGGGTTGAGGAAAAGTATTGCAACCGAAACTGCTTAAGTCACGAACTGTGCCAGCGGATGCAGTTGACTAGCGACGAGATTGGTCACGCCGCTTTCATGCTGCACCTCGCCAATCACAAGCAGAAGCGGCTGCTCACGGACGACCAGGCGAAATTGCGCGTAAACCTTCGGGCGCACGATGACATTGATGAAGCCAAATTCATCCTCCAACGTCAGGAAGCGATAACCCTTCGCCGTTGGCGGCGCTTGATGTATAACTGCCAGACCGGCTGTCCGCACCTGTTTGCCAGCCGGACACATACTCAGGTCGATGCTGCTGAGGATAATGTGCTGCTGATGCATGGGGCGGTAGGTCTGCATCGGATGAGCACACGTCGATAACCCGGTCATCGCCACTTCCATGCTGGCTTGCTCGTGGTCGGTCAACACGGGCAGCGTAACGGATTCGATGGGGAAGCTCAGGTCAAGTCCGGTCAGTGTCTTTGGCAGCAGCCCTAGCGCCCAGAATAACTCCCGCCGTGATTGTCCCCAGCCATCCATCGCACTCGCCGCGATAACGTTTTCCACCAAATGGCATGGCAGCCGAGTGCATCGGCAGAAATCCTCCAGATGAGTAAACAGCCTATCTCCACGTGCATCGACAATCCGTTGGCCGATCTCAGTGTTGAAGTTTTTACATAGTTGAAGCCCATCAGGATGCCATCCTCTTGAACCGTGCAGCATGGCTGGCTCTGGTTCACATCCACACGCGATACTGGGGGATGTCATGCCGCCTCGCATCGTTGACGATGATGGCAGGCGATTAGAAGTTGCTTCAACACCTTTAGCGCCTGCACCTATCAAGACAAATCACTGGGTTCGACGGCTTCGCACGGATTTTTTAAACCTAACACCCGACGCAGGAATTCACCCTTTGAGCTTAGTAGCCCCTAACTCAATGCTTCTGGTTAATAATCACCTTGCTAAATCGTCTTAAGGTCTTGAGATAGTAAAGCTTATTGTGGTACTCCACATACCCCAAGAACCGTCTGCACGTTTAGCCTGGACACGCCAGAAATAGCTGCCATTTGGCAATATGTCAGTTTGTACTGATAATGTCTCCAGTGAAAGTTCAGCTTCGAACGCATAGGGCATAACAAATGATTTGCTGGTGGCAACCTGCACACGATAAGCTGTCGCCCACGACACGCGCTGCCACGCGATTTCCGGCGTGGAATCGGCGTAATAATTCAATTCTGGCGCATCCCCGGCGGGTGATTCGATCAGGAGGCTGCGAATCGCGCTCCATTCCGAAACGTCACCGGACGCGCTGACAGCCCGCACACGCCAGTAATTTACCGTCGTCGAAAGCTCCCATGTCGGCGTGTAGGTCACATCGATGATGTCGTCAATCAGGTAGACGGGCGGATTGGAAATCCCCAACTGCATCTGATATTTGGCCGCGCCGCTGACCGATGTCCAACTGAAAATTGGCTGGCGGTTATCGGTTGAGCCGCCTTGCGATGGCTCGATGAGAATCGGGGTCTGAACCAGCGGTGGCGTGTATTCCTGGACGCTCATTTCGACGCTCGTCAGGTCATTTGCAGCGTTTTCGTCAATCTGCGTGCGGTCCAGAATGCTGGCGTTATTGACGAGAGTCGTGCCATACGTTCCGCTGTTGATCGTGCCGCGAATGGTCAAAACGGCCTGGTGCTGCGCGGTAAGATTCGACAGCGTCCAGCGCTTGTTGGCGCTGTTAAACGAGCCAAACGTCATTTCGGCCTGTGTAAACGTGATCCCTTCCGGAAGCGCGTTTTCGATGATAACATCCGTCGCTTCACTGGGGCCGTTGTTGGTCATCACAATGGTGAGCTGAATCTCGTCGCCAACTTTCGGGTTCGAATCATTGACTGTGCTGGCGATACCGATGTCGGCCATGCCGATCAGGATCGATGCGTTGTCCTCATTGTCGGTGCCGTTCGGGTCGGTTTGCTCGCTGGTGGAGATTTCGGCGCTGGCGTTGATGGTTGTTCCGGCTGTGCCCGGATCGACGGTCACGGTGATCGTCAGGCTGGCCTGGGTGTTTTTTGCCAGCGCGCCGACTGTCCACAGTGCGCTGGTTTCATCATAACTGCCCTGTGTGAGCAGCTCAGACGCGAAGGTTACGCCAGACGGCAGCGGAAGCGAGACATTGACGTTCGTCGCCCTACCGGGGCCGTTGTTGCGCACCACCGCAATATATTCAATCGAATTGCCTTCATTGGGCGCGTCGTCGCTGGCATCCAGCACCATATTGAGGTCGGCTGTCGCCACCTGCAAATTCAGCGTGGCGCTGTTATTTGACAGGTTCAGTTCGCCCTCGTTAAGTGTCGCGATCTCCGCGCTCAGCAGGAGCGTTTGCCCGGCAGTGCCGCCGTCAACCGTGAGCGTAATTTCAAGTGCTGCCGTTTGGTCAACCGCCAGCGTCCCGATGTCCCACACACCCGCCACGTAACTGCCGTCGCCGCTGTGCAATTGGTAGGTTGTGCCCGCCGGAATGGATATTTCTACCGTAACACCACTGGCATCCTCTGGCCCCTGATTGGTGACTTCCAGCGCAAACGTCACCGTATCGGCGATATTCGGGGCTGTGCTGCTCACGTCAGCGTTCAGCGCTAAGTCCGTTCCATCAAGCACCACACAGGCCGAAAATTCCGATGTGTTATTATTCGGATCGCTGGCGGTGGCCGTGATGTACTGGCCGATTGGAACGCTGTTTCCCAGATTCACCGTAAATGCTGCCTGACCGCTGGCGTCGAGCGCGACACTGGCCGCGCCCATGAATTTCTCGCCTTCACCATAGCCGGAGGGGTCGCAGACGCGATTGCTGAAAAATTCCAGGCGATAGCTCTGGTTCGGCGTGCTGTCTAGTGTGCCGGAAATTTCCAGCGAGTCCTGCAGGATCGCGCTTGTCAGAACCGGATAATTTTGCAGGTAATTTGCGCCAATGTCAGTATCGCCGGAATCATTCGGATTCACGCTCCCGACATCCGTCAGGGACAGGTCAATCCCCAGGGCCGCGTTATCGAAAATTTCGTTTCCGAGAATACCGGCTGTCAGCCAATCGGAATAGGATGCCCGCGCGTAGATGCCCGCATCCCCATTAAAGGCAATCCGGTTGCCCGCGCCGGGTTCGGTGCCGCCGATCAGGTTACTGCTGTGATTAGCCAGGGAAATCCGGATGCCCGCATTGCCGTTACCGAGAGGTTGCATCCCGGTCACATCGGTGCCGATGTAGTTGCCCTGAATTTGATTGCCAACCGAGTAGCCGTTGGAAAAGTAGACACCAAATGATGTACTGTCGGCGATCAGGTTGCGTGCTGCGGGGGTTGTGCCGCCGATTTGGTTATAGCGCCCTCGGATTTCGATGCCAATGTTATTACCCAAGGGCAGCGTTCCGGTCACGTCCGTGCCGACGTAGTTACCCTGAATGATGTTGTAATCCCCCTCCACCCTCAGCCCTCGATTGGAGCTGTTAGAAATGATGTTGCCCTCACCCGGTTCAGTACCGCCGATGATATTGTTCGATGATTCGATATAGATGCCGACAAAATTTCCAAGCGGCTGCGTGCCCGTCACGTCAACGCCGATTTTATTGCCCTGGATCGTGTTGTAAAGCGGCGTTGATGCGTAGAGGTTGTAGAGGTAGATGGCGTAGCGACCATTGCCGGAAATCAGGTTGCCCGCGCCGGGTTCGGTGCCGCCGATCAGGTTACGCACCCCTGTGACGACAATGCCCATTCCTTCGCTGCTGAAATCGAGCGTTCCGGTCACGTCCGTGCCAATATAATTGCCCTGAACCACGCTGTCAGACGCGGCCAGCACAAGTTGGCCGTTGTTGGTGCCGCTGGCTGCGATGACGTTGCGTTCGACAGCGCTCGTGCCGCCGATGAGCGCGTGATCGCCGCTCACTGAAATCCCGCCGCCGTTGCCCAGAATGGCATTGCCGTTGACGTTGATGCCAACGTAATTGCCCTGGATGACATTCCCCGACCCTGCCATCGTTACAGCCATCCCCCGTGCTCCCGTGATGATATTGCGTTCAGCCGGGGTCGTGCCGCCGATTACGGAGTCGGACGCGCTCAGGAAAATAGCGCTGCCCATAATCCAGCTCTTGGCGGTGGTGCCCGTATGGTCAGTGCCGAAGTAATTCCCGACAATTCGATAATTCGCACCGCCTTCCGCTTGGATTCCGTGTCCTCGGAAATGGTTGATAATGAATCCGCGAACGGTGCTGTCGCCGCCTGACAGCCACAGGCCGTCGGCATCGCCCGTTTGCATCAGTTCGCCACTGAGTTCGATCAGCGGCGCGCCGGAATATCCGGGCTGCGTGGTGGCGTCCAGGTTTACCGCGCCGGTCTGCTGTGGCAGGGCTGAGGCAAGCAGGATGGTCTTCACACCTGTGCCGGGGATGTCAAATCGAATGGTATTCAGTCCGGGGATCGCGTTCGCCGCGATCATGGCTTCGCGCAGGGCACAATGCGATTGCGAACACGCGCCATCATTGCTGTCGTCGCTGCTGTTGACGATCAATTTAGTCACACCAACCGAGATACTGCCCGCATTATCTTCCATGTCCAGTTCTGGCTGCACCGCGCTAATGCTGGTGCTGAAATTAAGCAGGCCTGTAAAGCCCGATTTGGCCTGAACGTTCAGCGTTACGGCAGCCGTTTCGTATCTTGCAAGTGCCCCTAACCCGCAGGTGACGGTGAGATTATCCAGGCTGCACCCGCCGCTCGTTGATGTCAGTGTGACCTGATCGGGCAGCAGAGCGACTGCCGTCACGCCTGTAGCTGTCTGATCGCCATAATTGGTCACGGAAATGGTATAGCTGAAAGCGCCCTCGAAATAAACGTGACCGGCTGAAGCACTGACCGTCGCCGTCAGTTCAACCGAGGTAATGAAAACGCCGAGGCTGTAGCTGTTGTTGGATGTACTCGAATCGGGGTTGTCAGCGTGAGTGATCGTGGCGACATTATATACCCACTGCCCATGAGCGCCCTGATCCGCCACGACGGTGATGTCCAGCGTCGCACTCGAAGCCCCGTTGATCGTGCCAATCGTCCATATACCTGTATTCGGGTCATACGTGCCGTGTGAGGCCGTTGCCGAGGCAAAATTGAGGCCGAAAGGCAGCAAATCGGTAACTTCGACATTTCGCGCCGGGAACGCCGCCGGATTTGTCACCTGCACCCGGACAACGCTGGATTCGCCCGGATCAAGCGCGTTATCGTCGATGGTCTGGTTCACCGACAGGTTCGTTATACCTGCTGTAAATGCTGTGCTTGATACATTGTTGCTGGGCGCCGGGTCAATCTGATCAAACGGTAGGATGCGCGCCGTATTGGTGACCACAGTGCCGACAACGCCGCTTTTGACCTGGGCGCTGATCGAAAGGGTTTCCAGAGTCGTCGGGCTGCCCACGTCCCAAATGCCCGTGACATTATCGTATGTGCCAATCGAGGCCGTGTATGACACGAATGTCAGTTCAGGCGGCAAAATATCTTCAACTCTGACGCCGGATGGCGGAATGCCCTGCACTTCCGTCAGCGTCACGGTGTAGTTGACGATGTTGCCTTCGCCAGGGTTGCCACCTGACCGCGTTTTCGTGACCCTCAGATCAGTGCTGTTCGGATAGATGGTCGCGACAGCGGTGTTATCCGCCGAATCCGGGTCGGGGAGATCATTGGCGGTAACCTGCGCCGTATTGAGAATTGTCGTTCCGAACGAGCTGCCAACAGTGGTGGTGATCGTCAGGGTCGCGCTGCGCGGCGAACTGGGATAATTCAACGAGCCAACTGTCCAAACTCCCGTCAACGGATCATAGGTGCCGCGCGTGACCGTGTGGGATTGATAAATGAGTTCCGCTGGCAGCAAATCATTGACGACAACGCCTGTCGTGCTGGTCGGGCCATCGTTAGTAACGACGATGGTATAGATGACCGTGCTGCCGGCGCCAACGATCAACCGTGATGGTGTGTTCGTCAGCCTTAGATCCGCCCCACGCACGACAAATTGGCTGGTCGTCGAGTTATCGCTGGGGTCAGGATCGGGCTGATTAAGGTCAGTGATTTGAACGGTGTTGACAACTGTTTTTCCACCCGAATCAGGTTTTGCTGTCGCAGTAAGGGTGAGTGTCGCTGCCCCGTTTGAGGCCAGCGAACCAACATCCCAGATGCCTGTCAGATTGTCATACGTGCCCTGTCCCGGCATGCTGGAAACATAATCGACATCTGACGGAAGCAAGGCGGTCACGCGGACGTGATTGGCCGGGTTCGGGCCAGAGCTGCGGGCTTGAATGGTGTAGGTAACAGTTTCGCCTTCGGAAACCAGCGCTGGCGCAGCGATGCTGATCACATACAGATCTACGCCGTTAATCAGGAGCATTACGCTGTCGGTGTCATTTGTCGAATCCGAATCAAACTGGGCGCTTGCCTGAACCGCCGCCTGCGCGATCAGCGTTTGACCATCCGCGCCCGAAGCAATGCTGGCATTGATCGTCATTGTCGCACTTGCGCCCGCGCCGAGATTACCGGGTAGCCAGATGCCGCTGGCGCTGCTATATGTTCCCTGTGATGGCTGACTGGATACAAACGACAGCCCGGCGGGTAGCGTCATTTTAATTTCGATGCCTGTCGCCTGGCGATTTCCGGCATTGGTCAGTTTGAGCGCAAACACGAGCGGGTCGTTCAGAGCTGGAACAGTTTTATTGACGCTGAGGTCAACCCGCAGGTCAATCACATCGACTGGAATCGGCAGCGAGTGAGCGTTGTTATTGAGATTCGGGTCTGAAACATCCGATTCAAGAATGTTGGCCTGGACGAAAAACGTGTTCGAAAATGTGACGGGGAGAATATTTGCTTCAATTTCAAGTGTCGCGCTCGCCCCACTCGCAAGTTCGCCGATTGTCCACGTATTGAAGGCTGTGTCAAATGTGCCTTGGTTAGGTGTCCTGGAAACAACACTCAAGCCAGGAGGAACGAGATGCGATAGCGTGACACCGCTGGTGGCGTATGGCCCGGCGTTCTGCACATTCACGGTCATGTGTACCGTGTCGCCGGAAGTGTAGCGCACCTGATCTGCGGACTGTGTAACGATCAGATCCGCGCCTGGTACAACAGTCGTTATTTCGCTGGCCGAGTTATTGGTAAGGTCGGTTTCCGTCTGGTCTGCGACCACGCTGGCGGTGTTAGTGATTTCGCCTTCGACATTGCGGCGAACAACAATGCTGATCGTTGCTGACCCCCCATTCATGATATTACCTAATTGACAGGTCACACTCGTAGCCGTCGAGATGCAACTTCCCTGCGATGGCGTGGCGCTCACCAGGGCCACGTCGGTGGGCAGCGTGTCATCCAGGTGTACATTTTTCGCCATCCCTGAGCCGAGGTTTTCTACTACAACATCATAACGGATCGTCCCGCCCGCAATCACCGGGTCAGGCGAATCAGACATGGAAAGCTCCAGATCAACAAAAGTTGAGCGAGGTATATACACGCCGTTGTGACGCGGGCCGTTGCCAAACTGTCCCCATTGAATCAAGCCGTGTGTGCCATCGCCGATCTCATAGGCCCACAGCCGGGGAGTGCTGAGTCCCCACTGACCGCAGTAGACATCGCCCATAACCACGACTTCATTGCGACCATCGCGGTCAATATCGGCAATTGCCGGGACACCGCCCGCGCCGGATTTCAGGAATTTATAGTCATCGTTCAGCAGATGTCCATTACGGTCAAAAATATAGAGTTCGCCGCCGTCGCAGCTTCCACCCCGCTGAGTCATAGCGACCACTTCCGGGATGTTGTCGCCTGTCACGTCACCGACTACGGGCGTCATATTGATGTGCCAGTCGCCCGAAGATAGAGGCCAGCCAGGAAAAAACGTGCCGTTCCCGTACCACGCACTCATCCCATGATATGATTGAGCCAGAATTTCAGGAAAATTATCACCATCCAGATCGGCCAGGGCGGGCGCGCTGGTGCTTTGCGCGTGTACATCCGGTTGGAGCATCTGGCGTTCGAACCCGCCTGTCGCGCTGTAAACATACATTGCCAGGCGATAAGTGCCACTTACAAGAGCGTACCCGGCCATCACAATTTCGATCTGGCCGTCGCCATCCACATCTCCCGCAACAGGATAAAGCGAACTCCCGGATGTGTCATAGCGGAATGATGTTGTGCCAAAACCGCTCACAGGTGTGCCGCCGTGATGATAAGCATTCACATAGCCGAGAGGGCCTGTTGTGTTCTCACGCGAGGTGGCAATGATTTCCACATCACCATTATTGTCTAGATCAACGACAACAGGTGTGCCTGCATAGACCGTATTGGTTTGAACCGGCCAACCAGGGACGGATGTCCCGTCGGCACGATAAGCGTAAATTTTGCCATCATCCGCACCGATGAGAATCTCATCAAGACCATCGCCGTTCATATCTGCGATGACCACACCAGAGCGAACAGACGACGGAATGGTAATGGGAAAGCCAGCCAGCACAACACCCGCGCCGGAATAGACAAAAAGTTGGGCATCTGTTATTTGGCTGCTGCCGTAGACTCCGGCGACTTCCATCCCAGGCAGTGCCAGATTGAGCTGCCCGGCGGCGAAACGGCCTTTGACTCCCGGACGCCCTGTCA
Organism: Anaerolineae bacterium; assembly: GCA_022843745.1. Classification (GTDB taxonomy): domain Bacteria; phylum Chloroflexota; class Anaerolineae; order Aggregatilineales; family Phototrophicaceae; genus JALHNB01. Next base: position 13,044 of record JALHNB010000079.1, read on the forward strand.
CGGGCCACCCGGTGACTTCCGTACCGTCAAAATTCCAGGCCGGTTGAGGTGCACCACCGCGCACAGGTGCGATAATTTCTTCATTGGGATCACCGTCAAGATTGGCGATCAGGACATTCATGCCGGGACCGCCTGAAGACCATCCATACTCATTCGTCGTTACGATAGGAAAACCGGGTTCGATGGCGATGGCTGGATAAGGGTCGCTGGTGACAGTGTTTACAGGAATTACGAGAGCCATAAAACATATAACAATTGCGAAAATTGTTATGCGTTGGAGGATTCGGAGGGATGACTTCATTAGCACAAAATTTTTCTTCTCATTTCTGTTTCTCTCATAATTATACCTTTAATGCTGCTTTTTTAATATTAATTATTGATACCATATACCTCATTCTGGTTTTTATCAACTGGATCCGAGAGTCGTACTAAGCGGCAGGATGCCCGTTGTCGACATTTACTCTCATATTGGGCTTCGTATTCTGAGGCATTCGATTTGTGCTGAGAGACCCATCATTGGCTCGGCTCGCGTATAGCCCGCAATTGTCTGCGCTGTCGTGTGTCGGCCTGCTGGATGCTCTCATCACACCATCGCCAGTTTTCTTATCTGAATACAGATCAGCCATTTCTTCGCTGATAAGGAAAGTGCAGCTTGGAGGCCGCCGCACATTTCACAGATTCAGGTCTCCGATCATAACGCGCCGTCGTCTCGACGCTGGCGTGACCCATCAACTTTGCGACCGTCACGATGTCCACGCCCTCGTCGAGCATATCACCGGCAAATGTCCGCCGAAAGTCGTGCGGTTAGAAGTCTGCACCCCCGCCTGTGCAGCCGGTGGTATCAGCCATAGCTCAATTTCAGCTTCTTGCGCAGCTCATCCACTTCGACACCCTGCGGCATGTCCGCTCCACGCTAACCATTGCGCTTGAGCATCGTGAAAACCTGCGTATAGCCGACAGGCTGGATCATCTGCCACTCGCGCAGCTTGTCAAGCGTCCCATCGGTGATGGATATTTCCCGCGCCTTGTCACCTTTCCCATGTCGCACGGCCAGCACACCGCGATCAGAGTTCACATCCATCCAGAGCAGCGTCGTCACTTCCGCCTGGCGGATGCCCGTCGTCAGCAGCAGGGCGATCAAGGCCATGTCACGGGGATTCTTCTCCAGGTCGATCATGCGCTGGGCATCTTTGGGGGACATCGGCTGCTTGGTGCGTTCCTGACCACCCGCCTTATCCGCCGCTCAATTTGGTCGCCTGAATGATCTGCGGGCGCTGCTGGTCGCGACGGTCAGGAGCAGGCTGTCGCGGTAGCGGATGTAATCGGGATCAATGAGGCTAGGGATCAAGAGAATGGGATTTCCTGCCGATAGTAAAAGAGATCTAGCTTCGATAACATCACATACATAAAGTGAATGTTTTATTGAGGCACTCGTTTCGGAGAAGCACCTTACTTGAGATGGCGCGTAGCATCGAGGCGGCTCGCTCTTGGCGTTTAGCCGCCAACGGTAGGTCGATGTCAGAGACCAAAGTTGAACATGTCAACTCGCTTAGAAAGCAGGATTTAAGGCATGGGAATTCCTGTGAACGACGGGGTAGGGGGTCACCTCTTGGGATTGTCCAGAACTGACGCGTGTTCCTGATGTGATTGAACAAATGCTGCGGATAATCCTTGTGGTAGACACCACCTACGGCCTGGTACTACTGCTACAGTTGATGACGGCAACTCTGAATCTGCGAAGGCAGCCAGAGATGATTGCGGTATGCAATCACCTCTCACTCAACCTTGATGCTACGGCTTATTGTGTGTCAATGACTGGTGTAAACTGGTCGAACCAGCCGAGGAATAACGCTTCGGGGGATACCTGCGGTGTAAGGCTTAGGAGCGCTGGTTCCACGAAGCGAGCACCAGATTCAAAGTCGTCATACGGTACATCGCCATTGAGCAGCTTCTCCAGCCAGACATCCAGATTGGGTATTTGAGAGAAATAGAGCGTGCCCCCTGTTTCCACGATTCTGCCGATCGCGTAGGCATTCCCCTGATAAAGTATCTCATCAGTGTTAGCGGTCAGATGCACTCGGCGAATAGCGGCCACGTAGCTGGGCACTTCCTCCATCGTTGAGCCGAACAGTTCGTTGAGAAACAGTCTTTGATCATCTGTCAAGCCAGCAATCAGATTATCGCCCGGAGTACGGGTGCTATAATAGAGATTTTCGCCATCACTACTCCACATGATCTGGTCTGGCTCACCTGCTAATGATACTTCAACGGCTTCCAGCGTATGAAGGTCGTAGACCAGCGTTCGTGAGACAGAGTGATCCTCGAAATCCAATTCGACCCCTACTGCATGACTGCGATCCGGTGATGCAACCACCTTGGCGAAATTCGGTGCAATTGTGATGGTTTCGCCCGTTGCCGGATCAAGCAGCCCAACGCCGACACCGCCGCAGTTCAAGCTGTGAAGGATTCCATAGGGTGTGTCGGTCAGCGTAAGAAAGAAACCGCGAAAACCGGAGGTTTCTGACCAATATACACGATCAGCAGGAAGAGGAGACCCACCCCCGCAGCCAGTACCAAATTCAAACGAGCCTAGAACTTCGGGTATGGCACCCGTTTCGGGCATCACTGCCTGGATGTCAACCAGATAAGCACCGCCCGCCACAGGTTCATTCGCCGGGCTGTAAGTGGCGAACAGGATGCGTCCATCAAGTGTCCAGTTCAGGTTGAAGCCGTACTCCAGGCGCTCTGTCTGGAACAGGATAACCTCGCTGCTGGCAGCATCGACCACACCGAGTGAGGCGACATAATCGCGATCCCGCAGGATGAAAGCCAGTTTGGTGCCTTCAGCATTCCAGGCAAGGTGCTGAAAGTTGTGTGCGCTGAATACGTCGCGGGCTTCGCCGAGCGAATCATTCAGGATCAGTACGCCCTGTTCCACAGATGCAAATGGCGGTACATCTCCACCATTGTCTTGTGCCTGTGCCGCCGAACCCAGGGCCGCCAACAGCATCAGCAGGATGAATAGAAGTGCTTTAAGATCGTTCATGGTTTTCCTCTTTCAATTGTTTGTAATTCGGAACAGGATTTTCCAGGTTGATGATGGGTTTCAGAATATTCTGTCGGGTTCACGAACAAGCGGATTAACCCTCCTGTTCAGGCTCAAATCATGGTGCTGCGCAAGCTGTTATCCGTTAAAGCTGTGGAACATATTCCCCATTCGCCCATTGAAATAGCACGGCTGGTGTTCTACCGCAGTGAAGAAGTGACCCTTCTTCTCCGCCGTTGCTGGGGATAAACACGCTGCCATCATCAAGAATTTCCCATTCCAGGGCGCTCCCCGGATAGCACCAGTCATCGAAGGCAACACGAAGTTCAACGGATGGCGTGGTGTTATTCCACGTCAGAACTGCCAATTCTTTTGCCTCACCTGTGCCTGTTGATGAGTAGAGTGTAATAAAGGTCAGCCGTGTATCTTCCACATCGAGTACCTGCACATGGGATAGGGGGAAGTAGACAAGCGCCTCATGTGAAGCCTGAACGTTCAGGTTGTGGTTTTCGCTCATTGTGTAGGTGAGATGCTCAGGGATTTCGTTGGTTACAAAATGGGTAACAGGCACGATCACCTGTCCCCGCCAGCCATCCTCGCCAAAGAAAAAGGCAATACTCAGACCACCACGAATCTGGTACACGGTATCCTGCGAGAAATAGGGTACTTGTGTATGCAGTACCAGTTCCTCAATATCATCGCCGTTAAGATCGATAAACTCTGTCGTTGGAGTGAAGTTGCTGCTCAAGACTACATCACCGAAATCGCCGCCTACATCAAGCGAATTAATGAGCGATTGCATCAAGCTCAACTCTGCAAGCTGCCCGACCAGTTCTGGCTGTTCCGAAAGCGGTTGATTGACGATTGCACAGTAGTTCAGGAAGGACTCGCTGGAGGAAACGATACGGCGCACGATGTTGTCCCAATCTGCGCTGTCCCAGGCAATGACCCCGTTGATAATTTCGGAAGTCGTACCCGCAAAAACGTTGGTCGTGAAATGCTGTACATCTTCGAAAGCTGCCTCACATCTGCCCAGGCTGGCAGTCAGTTTTTGTGCCTGTCTCAAGAACAGCCCACTCATCACCAGCAGTACAACCATCACACTCGCAATGTAAATTTTCCCGATCATCATGATACTCCTTGATCTCCAAGCTTCCCCTATAGAATACGCTTCCCTGAAACAGGCATACAGCGGCGCGAGACGGAGTACGTTCCGACTTTAGGCGGATATTTTATTCTTGAGAAAGGGTATGAAGATGAAAATCAGGGGATCGCGTTGTCACTAATTGGGCAGAGGCAAATGCAGTTCGATGCGTGTACCAGCACCAGGGTCACTGCGGACTTGAAGGGCTGCGCCGATTTTGAGCGCACGCTCTGACATGGATTTGAGTCCAAGATGGCCTGAAAATTCACTGTCCATATTGAACCCGACACCGTTATCCGCGATTAAAAGCATAAACGAATCAGGCGACCCTGTGATTCCGATCTCTACAGTTGAGGCGTGGGCGTGTTTGACAATATTATGCAGCGCTTCGCGCGCAATCCAGTACACAGCTTCCTTGAGTCGAATGGGGATATGCGGTTCCGGGCAGAATGTTGTTCTGACTTCAAGCCCGTAGCGCACTTGCAGCATCCCCACCTGTTTGGACAAGGCTTCGATAAGACCTTCTTTTTCCAGGGTTTCCGGACGCAGCTCAAAAATCAGCGCACGCATTTCCGCTAAACCGGCTTCTGACAAAGCCAGGACATAATCCAGCGGCTCAATCGACTGCTGCGGGTCACGATCCAGAAACATGCGGGCGGTTTGCGCACCCAACACGATGCCATATAACGCCTGCGAGACAGAATCGTGCAGTTCACGTGCCAGCCGATTGCGTTCTTCCAGCACTGCCAACTGATGCGCTTGTTCCGCAAAGGCTTCGGCACGCTGGCGGGCAGCTTCTGTTTCTTCCCGCGCTCGGATGCGTTCCACCGCACCCAACACATAATCGCCAACGCCCTGAGCCAACCGCTGCTCACGTTCCGAAAAGCTGCGCGGTGTCGCACTGTGGAACACCAACGCGCCAATCCAGCGCTGGTTTACATAGAGACGAATACTGATTTGGGCCAGCAGTCCACGCGCACGATACGCGGCTTTTGTGGCATCATCATAGCGCTCGTAGGTTGAGGTATCCTCTACAACAACCACTCTCTCTCCTTGAGAATCCTGTGTATAGGAAAGTACAGCTTTGGGCGTTCGCTGCCCAACAAAAGGCTGCATGTACCCTGTAGCTGCCACAGCTCCTACATAGGCTGCCGTTTCAAAGTCCCAATTTTCCCAGCAGTAGAGTGCCACCGCTGTCTCCCCGCTGATAATGCCGGACAGGGCATCGACCAGCTCGTTATAACTATTGGCGCCATTGATGACTTCGCCAACTCGATACAGAATATCAATTTCTTCTTTTGCTTCTCGCGTCTCCTGCTGTGAGCGAATACGCTGGATGGCCGCAATCACAAGATCACCGACACCAGCCAGCAGACGTTTTTCGCGTTCTGTATATTTTCGCGGCCTTGAGCTATGAAAAGTTATACCACCAGCCCAACGTTGATCGATATACAACGCCGGCCCCATAAAGGAGCGAATGTCCAGAAGCTCCCAGCTCTTTGCAGTGACTTCATCGATACGAGGGTCGGTGTAGGCATCCTCAAAAATCCAAACACGTTCACCAAACATGACTTCTGCAATGGGGAAGCCTTCTTTGGGCAGGCGGTTTCCCGGTCTGATCTGGCTTTTGCCCGTGCGGTCAATGACGACCATAATTTCAAGGAATCTGCCTGTCACCCAATCCAGATTTTCCCACAACATGAGGGTCACAACATCCGCGTCAGGATCGAATGGCGCTATGGCCTCGACCACCGCCTGATAGGTGTTTGCGCTGTTGATGATTTCACTGGTTCGATACAGCAGGTTTATTTCCTGGTTGGCCTGCTCTAATTCGTCAGTGCGCGAACGGGACTGATCGAGGAGACGCATCGAATCAATCACTGGCGCAGCTTGCTGCTGGAGCGCTGTAAATATACGTTCATCCTGTTCGCTGAAGCTCTGTGGCTCATCCCATTCAAAGGTGAGTATTCCAATCCAGCGACCATTGACGTACATCGGGAGTTGTACAATACCCCGCACCTGGAAAGCCGTTGCTCGCTGCCGCGTTGATGCCGCCAGCACATCCACTTTCAGCAAATCTGGCACAAAAGTTGGATGATCCGGGTGAGAAATTGTATGTTGCGTTAATTGCAGGTTGGTGATGTCAATTCGTGTCCCTACCGGAATCATGATCGTTTCCAGCAGAGTCCACGCAGCCACAACCTCGATTAATTTGGGCTGAAAATCAACGAAATAGCCCAGACGGCTGTGGACAGCACCTCTTATACGCGCATAGGCGCTTATAGCTTCAAGCGTTTCCGCCGGAGTGATGGCACGAACGAGCTGGCGTGAGATGTCATAGAGGATGTCCATTTCACGCTTGGCCGATTCCAATTCTGAAGCCCGCTTTTGAGTCTGGTCAAACAGACGCACAGAATCGACAACGGGAGCAGCTAACTGCTGGAGAACGGTATAGATGCGCTCGTCCTGCTCATCAAATTGGCGCGGTGCCTGCCAGCCGAAGAGAATGCCGGCTACTCGCTGTCCCCGATTATAGAGAAGCAGAATCGCGCAGGAGTAGATATGATGGTTTAAGTGAATTTCACGCGCTGTGGAACTCAGGCGATGATCGGTACGAGTATCAGATATTAAAATTGGGCTGCTTTCGGGGGGAATTAAGTTATTGCTCAAATGTGGCAGCCGAAACCGCGTCCCAACCTGATAAGGAATCGTGTCCCCCGTGATCCACTCCGCAGCGACCACATCGGTACGACCTTCTTCATCGTATTCAATATAAAACACCGCACCCCTGGATGCCCCCTGACTGCGGGCATGTTCGCTGACAGCCTCTAGTTGCTCAAGGGGCGTTGAGGCGCGGATTAGCTTGCTGGAAACGTTGTATACCAGGTCGATTTCGCTCTGGGGTCTTTGCGGTTGATTCATAACCACCCGGTATCGACTAGGAGCTTCGAGACTCAGTCACGAGTCCGATACGGACAGCATATAATGCTGCCTGTGTGCGGCTGTTCAGGTGGAGTTTGCTGAGGATATTGCTCACGTGGGTTTTAATCGTTTTTTCACCCAGCGTGAGTGCCTCTGCAATTTCCCGGTTTGATTTGCCCTCCGCCAGCAATCGCAGTACATCCACCTCACGGGCAGAGAGCGCCTCCGGGCTTTCCGGTGCGTGGACTTCCTGCACCAGCAGCGCTGCCGCCTTCGGTGAAAGCTGCACCTGTCCGGCGGCTGCCGCTTTGATGCTCTGAATAAGTTCTTTTGAGTTCGCGTCTTTTAGCAGATAGCCTATTGCCCCTGCGCGAACGGCCTTTACCACCGACCCGTTATCCAGAACGCTGGTTAAGGCGATTACTTCAATATCGGGATATTTCTGGCGGATAATCGGAATTGCCTCGATACCGCTTAGGACAGGCATGAGTAAATCCATGAGAACCACATCGGCTGTTACCGATGCAAGCAGATCAACGGCTTCCTGACCGTTGCTGGCCTCGCCAACAATTTCAAAAGCATTGTCGGCACTGAGAAACATTTTTAGTCCCTGGCGGACTACCTCGTGGTCGTCGGCGATAAATATTCGGATGGGCATATAAAATATTGTCTATTTCTGCATGGTTATGCTCATAAATGTAATTTAGCACAATTATATTCACTTTGACTTGAAAGTAAATTATTCTGACCCCGTAAATGTGCGGCTGTATTCCGACTTTAGGCGGAACTGATTCAATCTCTTGCCCGTGTTTGAATGCTGAAGTCAAATTTATGATATGTCTATGAACTCCGGGGCGATCTCCAATACCCTGAATTCTAGTATGTTAGCTTTGGTTTATTTGCCCTGAACGGATACAGGATTGCTCTCCTTATGCCAATACGAATCCTCATTGTTGATAATCAAACCGTTGTACGACGTGGCCTGACCTTATTTTTGAGGACAGATGATGACATTGAACTTGTCGGCGAGGCCGGAAATGGGCGCGAAGCTGTAAACGCAGCATTCGAAAAGCAGCCCGATGTGATTCTCATGGATTTACTCATGCCAGAAGTCGATGGTATCGCCGCCACCAGGGCGATTCGTCAGCAGCAGCCAGCAGTCCACATTATCGCCTTAAGCAGCAGCACCGATTACGCGCTGATTCTGGCGTCGTTTCTGGCGGGTGTGAGTTCCTACCTGCATAAAGGCAGCAAACCTCACCAGCTTCTCGCCACTATTAAAGGAGTTGTCGCGGGAAGGGTGATGCTGTCACCTACGCTGATGGATCGGGCAGTGAGCGATCTGCCTGTTCTTGATGAGACAGTGTTTCTGACTCCCGATGAGACGAGGCTCCTGCGGTTGCTTGCGGCAGGACACGGTGATGATGAAATCGCGTTGCAGCTTCAAACGGAAGTATCTTCAGTTCGTCTCGCGGTAAAGCATTGTCAGGCGAAACTCCTAAGTAGCAGCCGTCTGTTGGCGGTGGTGCGTGCCATGCAGTTGGGTCTGATCAAATAATTGCCTATACCGTTTGACACGAGCAGCCCCCTGCCCTCCGCGACTCAGCCTTTAGTCGGAGCGTGTTCCTGCCGTCGGCTGATGTATATATCCCCCTCAAGAAATATCATAAATGTAATTCAATCGGAAAGCGATAATCATGAAAAAATTGTTGATTTTGAGCGTCTTTATGGTGTCCTTAACAGCTTGTAACCTGTCCTATCGCGGCTCGGCGGAAATGTGGACGGCCCCCATTACTCAGGAAACAAACGAATTGGCGGCATCTTCGTATGTGGAGGCTCAACCAATTCTTCCCACTAAAGAGCCGACGGCCAAAAGTTTATCGTGCAGCCTTCGCGTTGATTGGCCGGTGCATATCGTTGTCCGGGGTGACACCTTGAGCGGTATCGCAGTGCGTTCCAACAGCACGGTTGCCGAACTCGCGGCTGCAAATTGCATGGTCAATCCGAATTTACTTGTTGAAGGACAGCATATTTATGTACCCCATACACCTGTATCACCTACGTTTGAGCCTCATGCTTAAACGGATAAATCAGATCACAAGCATAGTCATATGGAGGAAATCATGACTACAGTTCTCGAAACGATCCATCTCAAGAAATCATTCGGTGATGTTCACGCGGTCTCCGATGTCACACTTGCTGTACAAAAAGGGGAAGTGTTCGGTTTTCTTGGGCCAAATGGCGCTGGCAAGACGACCACTATCGGAATGATTCTAGGTTTGCTGCATCCGACAGGTGGGGAAATCCGTCTTTTCGGTGAGCCGCTGACAGCCAGCCGTACCGGTTCTCTAAAACGAGTCGGTGCTGTCTTCGGAGCGCAAGCTACCCTCGTCCCCTACTTGTCGGCTCGCGATCATCTTCATATGGCGGCGCGGTTGTACGGTGGCATCGAGAAGGCACGAATTAGCGACATTCTTGAACAGGTCGGTCTTACGGCGGCGGCCCATCGTCAGACGCAGCAGTTTTCGACGGGGATGAAGCAGCGACTCGGCCTTGCGATGGCGCTGCTTCACAGGCCTGAACTGCTAATCCTTGACGAGCCGACCAATGGTATGGATCCGGAAGGGATGCGCGAAGTACGCAATCTCATTCGCTCGTTGGCTGACAATGGCAGCACGGTGTTTCTGAGCAGTCATCTGCTTCATGAAATTGAACAGGTCAGTGACCGCGTGGCGATCCTGAGTCATGGGCGTATTCTGGCGCAGGATCGGGTTCAAAACCTTCTGGCAGGCACAACGATGGTGAAGGTTCGTGTCCCCAATATGGAACAGGCTATTGCTGTACTCCAACATTTACCGAGGGTCGTTAAAGTCCAGCCGAACGGAACACATCTGGAAATTACCGGCCTCCCATCCGATGCGGTTGCCACTCATCTTATCCAGAGTGGCATTATTCCCTCGGAAATCACAACAGTGCAAAACAATCTGGAAGATGTATTTCTCCAAGTCACGCAAGAAGTTGCTTAACGCAGAAAGTAGGATCAGATCATGTTAGTTTCTATGCTCAAAATCGAACAAACAAAGCTTTTCCGCAGAAAGGCACTCTGGATTGAACTGGCGTTGGTTGCCAGCCTGATCGTCCTGTTATTTGGAGTGATATTGATCATCCAGGGTTCAAATGAAATCCCAGATTCCGAAAAGGCACTCATCTCCAGCACGCTAAGCTGGCCCAACGGGATCAAAGTTGCGTTGGCGGTGTCCTCTAATCAGATGCTTGGCGCGCTGCTGATTATCGTATTGGTCAGCATGGTCGTCGCGCAGGAATATACCTGGCAGACGTATACCCTGGCAGTTCGGGCTGGCGCTCCTCGATTTACCGTCGTGATCAGTAAGTTCGTGATTCTGATCGTCACTGTGTTTCTGATCGTCATGACTGCGCTGGTGGTCGGTACGGTCATGACGGGGCTGCTGACGGTAGCAACAGGCGGGCAAATAGACTTGAGTAGATATACTATCGGTGACGCGCTCTTTAGTATGCTGACGACGGCCTATTCGCTCCTGCCTTATTTGGCGCTTACCTTTCTGATTGCCGTGATTACGCGTTCACTGCCTGCAAGTATCGGGGTTGCCATCGGCTATGTGTTTATCGTTGAGGGGATTTTGCCCGGTTTACTGATGTTCCTGGGCGGCTTGCCAGGACAGATCGGGATGATGATGCCGGGTCAGCTTGCATCGGTGCTGGTGAATGCCAACGGGCAAAGCGCAGCATTGCAATCGTTAGGAGAGAGCGCCGCGCCTCCGGTACCTTATGGTGTAGACCCAATAGTGGCTGTGGTGGGAATTGGACTATACACCGTAATTTTCCTGGCTGTCGCCGTAATCCAGTTCCAAAAACAGGATTTAACATCCTAATCACTTAGGATGAAACATACAACAACAGCAGAGGACACGAGAGGAGCCGGAATATGAACAATAAACACAATCACGAGGCGATACATGAGTCGCCCCATAACCATGTTCATCACCATGACGAAACGCATCACGAGCAGCATCACTCTGAGGCAGAGCATGATCACTCAATGCACCATGAAAATACGGCAGCAGAAGCTGCCGATCACGCAGTACACGATCATTACGGGGGAAATGAAGCTCATGAGCAGCAGGAAATGCACGAGCAACATCTGGTGCATGAGGCCCACAGCGGACATGGTGCGCACACTGGACACGGAGTAATGCACGAAGGCCACGCCACACTGATGCGCAATCGCTTTTTTGTAAGCCTAGTGCTGACCATTCCCGTACTTTTGTATTCCGAGATAATCCAGACCTGGCTGGGATTCACCCCACCGCAGTTTAATAGCAGCCAGTTTATCCCTCCGGTATTTGGCACATTGATCTTTATTCTGGGTGGCTTGCCGTTTTTGAGTATGGGACGGCAAGAACTTCAGCAGCGCCAGCCAGGAATGATGACGCTGATTTCACTTGCCATCACTACCGCATATCTTTATAGCCTCGGTATTTTCCTGTTTCCCCCCAATACAATGGGGATGCAAATGGATACGGCGATGGATTTCTTCTGGGAGCTGGCAACCCTGATCACCATCATGCTTTTGGGTCATTGGATTGAACTGCGCAGCGTCAGCCAGGCTCAGGGAGCGCTCAAAGAATTGGCAAAACTTTTGCCTGACCAAGCTGAACGCATTTTGCCATCCGGTCAAACGGAAACTATTCCTGTCAGCGCACTCAAAGCGGGGGATCGAGTGCTTATTCGTCCAGGAGCGAGTATTCCAGCAGATGGAATGGTCGTTGACGGTGAGAGCAATGTCAATGAGGCCATGATTACGGGGGAGAGTAAGCCGGTAAAAAAGCGCGTTGAGGACGAAGTGATTGGTGGCACTGTAAACAGCTCAGGTTCGCTGCGCGTTGAGATTCGCCACGTGGGAGAGCAAACAGCGCTGGCTGGGATTATGCGATTGGTCGAAGAAGCTCAAAATAGTCAATCACGTGCTCAGACATTAGCCCAAAAAGCGGCTTTTTATCTCACCATCATTGCCATTGGTGCTGGGGTCATAACCTTCATCGGGTGGTTGCTGCTTAGTGGTCAACTTGCGGATGCAGTACGAAATACCGTCACTGTGTTGGTGATCGCCTGCCCTCATGCACTGGGGTTAGCCGTGCCGCTAGTGGTTGCTATTTCGACCACGCTGGCCGCACGCAATGGATTATTGGTGCGGCAGCGGTTAGCGCTTGAGGAAGCCAAAAACCTCAACTACATTATCTTTGACAAAACCGGCACACTGACCAAAGGTGAGCAGGGAATTGTAGACCTAGCAGTTGATGGGATCGACACGAAGGAAGCCTTAAGTATCGCTGCAGGCATCGAGGGCGATAGCGAGCATATGATTGCTCAGGCGATCCGTGCCTATGCTCAGGAAAAGCAAGTCCAAGCCGCCCAGGTGCGGCAGTTTGAGAGCTTGCCCGGACGAGGTGTGAAAGCAGTGGTAAATAGCGTGACGTATTTTGTAGGCGGCCCACGCCTTTTGGAACAACAAGGCTGGAGTGTGCCAGAAGCACTGCGAAGTGCCAAAGAAAAGGCAGAAACGGCTGGGCAATCGGTCATTTATCTTGCCAACGAGCGCGGTGTTATTGCTCTGTTCGCCATCGCCGATGTCATCCGCGAGGAGAGTCGGGAGGCAGTCAAGCAGCTACACAATTTGGGATTGAAAGTAGCCATGCTTACAGGTGATAGCGAAGCGGTAGCCCGTGCGGTTGCTCAAGAGCTAAACATTGATACCTACTTTGCCCAGGTGTTACCGGAACACAAAGCGGACAAGGTGCGTGAGCTTCAGCGTGGCGGTCAGAAAGTGGCAATGGTGGGCGATGGAGTTAATGATGCCCCTGCCCTCGTGACTGCTGACGTGGGGATTGCGATTGGCGCGGGCACAGATGTCGCTATTGAGAGCGCTGGGATTATTCTGGTGCGCTCCAACCCGCTCGATATTGTCAAAATCATTCGTTTGAGCCGCGCAACGTATCGCAAGATGATCCAAAACCTCATTTGGGCGACGGGCTATAACGTGGTGGCGATCCCTCTGGCAATGGGGATTCTTGCGCCGTTTGGGATCATTCTTGACCCAGCGGTAGGCGCGATCTTTATGTCAGTCAGCACCGTAATAGTGGCGATTAATGCCCAACTGATGCGAGGCTTGAGATTGACGGATACTCCAGTAGCGGCGCAAGCCAGTTAAGGGAATGGGCCTATTAAATACAGGTGTTATGGTATTGTCAGCCACAACACCTTTTAACTTTTCAACCGATGGCCGTAGTGTACAAATGAAGCCGCAGGAGGGTGTTTTTCGTATGTGATTTTCCCATCTCAATTACTTTTGAGAAGTCCATTTCTCATATCCTATTTTAGCACGAAGTTGACTGACTGCGAGGACGAAAGTGTTGGTTTCTTATCGTTATATTAGTGTTTAAAAAAACATACTTGGTCTTATTCCTTTTCATCTATTCGTCAGATTCACCAGCGATTGTAAAATAGATCT
>JALHNB010000080.1 GCA_022843745.1 Anaerolineae bacterium
CCCGGCAAAACAAATGAATGATAAAATCTTCGTCGGTCACGGTACACCTCGATCCTTGTTGTCTTCTAACTCAAGAATCTACGTCTTCCGTGACTTTTTTCAACTAGCACCATTGGTTATTTAAGGCCCGGGTTGTCAACAGAACCTAATTGACCTGATTGACCCTGTAAGGAGGCGGCGATGTTCCCTGAGAAAACGTTCGATACGGGTGAAGTCAAAATCAACTATGCCGAGAGTCCCGCCTCCGGCGCTCCGATGCTGCTGCTGCACGGGCTGACCTCCGCGTGGCAAAATCACTGGACGACGATCATGCCGCGCCTGACACCGGATTGGCATATCGTCGCCTGCGATTTTCGCGGTCATGGTAAATCCGGCAGAGTCGCCGACGAATATGGATTTGTCGATTATGCCCGCGATACCGCCGCCCTTTTAAGCGCTCGATTTTCCGCGCCGACCGTCATCATCGGTCATTCGCTCGGCGCGGTCACGGCGCTCATCGTCGCGGCACAAGCACCGCAGTTAGTACGCGCCATCGTCCTGCTCGATCCGCCGCTTTTCCTGCGCAATCGCCCGATGTCGTCAATGGTCGGCGCACATTTCTGGTTCACGTTCGTCTACAATGTGCTCAAATCCTCAAAATCCTACGAGGAAATTTTCGCCAAATGCCGCGCCGCCCAGCCCAAAGCCGACGAAGCGATGATCCGCGCACAGGCCGACCAGATTTATGCGCTCGATATTGGCACTGTCGCGACGGCGCTGCACGATCATGTCATGTCCGGCCTCGACCTGGAAAAATGTTTGCAGACTATCACCTGTCCGGCGCTGCTCATGCGTGGCGATTGGTCAAGCGGCGCGGCAATGGACGAAAACGATGCGGCTTTTGTCCGCGCGAATCTGGCGAACGTCATCGACATCAAAATGCCGAACGCGAATCACTCGTTTTATGCCGAGCAGACCGATCTCACGATGGAGCATGTGCAAAAATTTCTGGATACGGTCTGATGATTGTGCCGCACAATTCGAGCGCACGGTGGTGAGTCTTACCTCACCCCAACCGCGTTCGCGTTCCCTCTCCGCAATCGAGAGAGGGGACTTTCAAGCCTGTTGCGACCCTTCTTGCTCCCCTTTCCAACGCATTTTTACGACACGACAGTTTCGGTAATTCGTGGTATTTATACGCAAGGAGACGGTGAGATGAAACTGAAAATTGTGTTTTTGATGAGCGCATGGGCCGCGCTATCGTTTGGTATACCTAGTTTGCTTGTTCCAGAAATGCTGACAGGTATTTATGGCGTGACGAACATGAGCGCCCATGAAATCTTACTAACGCGCACGGGGGGTGGGTTTTGGATCGCGCTGGGAATCATGTCGTGGTTTATGCGTTCAGCCAAGCCATCGATTGAGCGCGATGGAATTGTGCTTGGGATGATCATCGCCTACGCAAGCTCATTCGTGATGACTTTGCTCGGCATCTTGAATAATGTGTATACAGGCATTGGCTCGGCAACGGTCGCCGTCGACCTCGTGCTAACGCTCGGCTTCGCCTACTTCCGTTTTATCAAACGGGATGTCTGAAGCGCATAGGACGACTAGCACAATCGCCTGTAAGGTGTTCCAGGCACTAGCGAGGGCGGCTAGCACTAAGCTAAACTCACGTTATGCTATGGTTAACCCTGCTAATTCGATTTTGCAGGAAACTTAAATTACGCTGTACGAGCACCGTTGGTTAAACAATTTGTCGGTATGATCTTGCCTCGCGTAAATACCCATTGACGAGATAAACACGAATGCGACCACTCACGCCACATGATGCCCCTGCCCTTCTCGCGCTGCAACAGGCCTGCTATGCCGCCGACGGTTATTATGCGATCCCGCTGGAATGGAATTTTGAGCATGCCATCACCGAGTCCGTCGCCACACGCGGCATAAACAATCACGACGATCAACTCATTGCGGCGGCATGGCTGAAGGAAAGCGGCGGCATCCTCCATTTGCGGATGTTAGCGCATCCCGATTACCGCGCATTCGAGCCAACACTGCTGGAATGGGCAGAATCCACCGCCCGCGAACACCATGCGACCATATTGCGCATTCACGATCAGGCTCTCACCGACTCCGCCGATGCGCTCTATACTTCGCATGGATTCACGCGCATTTTCGCCGAAGATGTGCTGTGTTTTGCACTGCGTGATTTTGACTCCCCTCGCCATGACGCGAATGCGGAGGGGTCGGAGAATGCACTTGACATTCGCATCTGGTCGCCGGAAACCGCGCCGCAGTTTTACGCCGCCTACCGCAGCGCCTTCAGCACACGCCCCAATTTCAATCCGCCATCGCAGGACGAATGGATCGCCGATCATCAGGACGACGAGGATTTCCGCGCCGACCTCAGCTATCTCGCGCTGGAAAACGACGCGCCGCTGGGGTTTGTCGTCAGCGTGGTTTCAACGACGCGCAACGTGTGGGGCAAACGCGGCGGCTGGATCGACCAGGTGGGTGTGATTCCGTCGGCACGTGGCAAAAATCTCGCGACATGCTTGATTTTTCAAGCCATGAACGGGATGCAGGATGTTGACCATGTGCTTCTGCACGTCAATGTCAACAACCCCGCCGCGCTGCGCCTCTACCGGCATCTCGGCTTCAAGGCCGTAGGCCGCCGCGCCCGCTACGAAAAAGCGCTGACGTAAAAATTCATCCCCGCAAGCTTCGCTCTACTGTCTCGCGGTGATAGGTATCCTGCTTATCGAAGCGCTGCATCATCCGGCGTTCGAACATTTCCATCTGCTGCTTCAGGTTGCGCACACCCATCTCGGCACGGAGATTGACCTCATATTCGATGTCATTACGCACCTTGTCGTTAGCGGCCTGCCGCGCCTGCTTGATGAGGATAAACAGCGACAGAAAGACCATTTCCAGCGAGACGATCATGGTTAGCAAGCCAAACGGAAACGGGTCAAAGGGCTGTACGGGGAAAATCTCCAGATTCCAACCGATCCACACCACAAACCAGATCAGGCTGAACAGTACGAAATAGAGATTGCCCGAAATATTGGTGAAAAAATCCGAGAGTCGATCCCCAAATGTCAGCTTAACCTCGATCATCTCGTTGGCATTCGGCACGACCCGTTCCTGCACCAGCACCGTCGTCGATCTCAGCCGTCCCGCCATAATTTCGAGCAGATGCAGCGCGACACCTGGGTTGGTGTGTGTCGCGGCGACCAGCGCTTCGCGGTCAACGACGATAATTTCGGTGTCGGTCAGGGTACGGGCGCTGGCGGAACGTGGGCGATTATCCAGCAGCGAAAGTTCGCCAAAAACCTCGCCATCCTCGACGATCAACAATTGCACTTCGGAATGCGAGTGATCCTGGGTAAATAACTCCACTTTGCCGGATTGCACGACATACATTGCGCCACCGGGGTCATTCTCGCGAAAGATCGTGACTCCGGCGTGATAGCTTTTAAAATGCGCCTGCTCCGCCAACAGCGCGACGGCCTTGTCATCCAGCGCTGCAAACAGCGGCGTTCTGCACAACACAGAAATATAGTTTAGGGACATAACAAACTCCGAATTTTTTACCTGGACAAATGATGGCCTCATAGTAAACCGCTTATCATTCCGCGAAACGATAGCAAGAGTACGTCGAAACGAAAGGGGTTTTTTAGCAATTGTTTACATATTCTGGCTGTTAGGAGTGGGGGC
Source organism: Anaerolineae bacterium (assembly GCA_022843745.1). Taxonomy (GTDB): domain Bacteria; phylum Chloroflexota; class Anaerolineae; order Aggregatilineales; family Phototrophicaceae; genus JALHNB01. The sequence goes on from JALHNB010000080.1 coordinate 3,703, forward strand.
GCGTTTAAAACCTCATAATCGGAGATTTGGGCATTTCACACAATTTTTTGCATAATTCCTGTAATCGTTTACAATTATTTTTGATAGATTTCTTATCGGTGGTTTATGACAGGCCGCAATGTGGTTTTAACGAGCCATAGCATGGTTTTTGGCAGCCACACAGCATTTTTTAATTAAAAGTCTTACTAAGGAGCGAATAATGTTTATGAAACGAATCACGCTATTGGCATTCCTGGCAGCCGTCCTGCTGCTGGTAATTGCCCCTCTCAACGCCCAGGATGACATCAGCGGTGAGGTTAAGTTCATTTACTGGGGTTCGACGGTTGAACAGGCCGCCCAGTGGCAAACCTTTGTGGATTTATTCAATGTCGAATACCCGAACGTGAACGTCACCCTCATTGGCGTCCCCGGCGATAACTGGAGTGGATACCTCAACGGCACAGCCACGCTCATCGCTGGCGGCGAACAGCCCGATCTCATCTGGGTCGCCACTGAAGGCGTGCGTTTTCTCGCTGGCCTCGGCCTGCTGCGCCCCTTCGATGATCTGATCGAGCGCGATGCCGAAGAATTACAGGAATTTTTTGACGATGTCGAGCCTGCCCTACTCGATAGCTTCGTTGTGGACGGGCAGACCTATATGTTCCCCTATAGCTGGAACAACATGGTCGTTCACATCAACACCGCCCGCCTTGCCGAAGCTGGCCTTGAAATGCCGCCGTCGGACTGGACGCGCGATGAATTCCTCGATTACGCCAAAGCCCTGACCGTAGACGCTGACGGTGACGGTACGCCAGAAAAATATGGCTTCTCCATCGGCTATGGTGGCATGTTCACCATGCTCCCGTTTGTGCTTGCCAATGGCACCAACGTGGTCTCCGATGATTTCTGCTCGCCCAATGTGACCGATCCAAAAGTCATCGAAGCGCTGCAATTCCTGCACGACCTGGTCTATGTCCACAAAGTTTCCCCTGCGCCTTCAAACACGATGGATGTTTTCGAAGCTTTCCGCAACGGCGATGTCGCCATGTTTGGTGCGGGTCGCTGGCCGGTTGGTAACATGATTGCAAACGATTTCACGGATTTTGACATTCAGCTCTGGCCCGGCAACCCCGACCAGACCACCATCTTCGGTGTCGATGGGTTCGGCATTTTCACCACCTCGCAGAATCCCGAAGCTGCCTGGGCATGGGCGAAATTCATGACGGGTCAGATTCCCCAGGAAACCCTCGTCGGCGGCCCAGAAAATCCACTTTCGAATATCCCTGCCCGCCGCAGCACTGCCGAAATGCTGTCACAATTCCCGCCTGCCAATTACGGGATGTTCTACGGTTCGCTGCAAGGTAACATGGTGCTTGTCCCCTCACCAGCGCGTTTTAATGAGATGGAAAGCATTTTTGTGCGCTATGCGGGTCTGATCTTCGCCGACGAAATGAGCGTGGAAGACGCGATGGCCGCTGCCGAACTCGAACTCGACAGCGTCGTGAGCTGCTAGATCAGGGTTTACGGATTGGTTTGCAAGGGCAGGTCTGAGACCTGCCCCTACAGTCAGATTTCCGTCCCATAGGGGCGCACGGCTGTGCGCCCCTATGAATAACGTAGGGCGCAGCCTACCGTGCCCTCGCGAAATCGAACCCATCACGACGTAAAGACCTGTCATCATCTCATACATGTTCGCCGTCTTTGCGCATCGAGGCGACATCGATTTGCGCATCGAGATGACACCGACAACTCGTAAGCCGACTGCTGACCGCTGATAGCGATAAGAGAGACATCATGCAAGCTGCTCCATCCGCTCCATCCGCTCCATCTGTAACCTATAACGTTCTGAAACGTCGCGAGGCGATGATCGCTTATCTGTTCATCGCGCCGACTCTGGTCGGATTCCTGCTGTTCGTCGTCGGCCCGATGATTATCGGCATCGGCATCAGCTTTTTTAAGTGGAATCTGCTCACGCCGCCTGTGTTCGTCGGCCTGGACAATTACACGCGCCTGTTCTCCGGCGATCCCCGCCTCGGCACGATCTACAGTACGACGGTGCGCCTGGCGATCCAGGTCATCATCTGTAACATCGGCTTTGGCCTGTTTTTCGCGGTGCTGCTGGATCGTAAAATGCCCAATTTTTTGCGCAATTTTTTTCGACTCAGTTATTTTTTCCCGTTCGTGGTGTCTGGCGCAGCCGTCGCCATCATCTGGACATTTCTGTTTAACAAAGACCTCGGCCCGCTGAATTATTACCTCGGCCTCCTGGGGGTCAATGAACGCATCAACTGGCTTCTATCCAGCGATTGGTCGCCTATTGCCATCATCATCACTGATGTCTGGAAAAACGTGGGCTTTTATATCCTCGTGTTTCTCGGCGGTTTACAGGGCATCTCGCGCGACTTTTATGAGGCGGCTGAAGTCGATGGCGCCACTGGCTGGCAGCAGTTTCGCAGTATCACCGTGCCGCTGCTCACGCCGACCATCCTGTTTCTGCTGGTTATCAGCGTCATCGGCGCACTCCAGATTTTCGACCAGCCCAACATCCTCACCGGCGGCGGCCCTGGCGATGCCACCCGCACCATCGTGATGTATATCTATGAGCAGGGGTTCAAATTTTTCGACATGGGCTACGCCTCAACGCTGGCGCTGTCGCTGTTCGTTATTATTTTGATCCTGACCGTCATCCAGTTCCGCCTCAGCCGGAGTTGGGTGTTTTATCAATGATCGCTCGAACTGTTTTTTCATCTCTGATCTGGGTTTTGCTCCCCTCTCGAAAGCATTGGAGAGGGGTTGGGGGTGAGGTTGCACCCCAGAACCGGACAATTTCACGTAGTGAGGGGATGCCCAATGTCCACACTTGCTGAACAGCGTACCACGACACTCGAAACACCCATACAGCGAGCGAGAAAGCCATTTCAATTTCGCCGCGTTCTGCCGCTGCTCATCCTGGGCTTCGGCTCGCTCTTGATGATCGCGCCTTTCGTCTGGATCATCCAGGCCGCGTTTGGCGAAACCTCTAAAGCTTTCGTGATCCCGCCGCTGTGGTTTCCGGTGAATCCCTCGCTTGACAATTTCATTTCGGCCTTCGAGCAGGTTCCCTTTCAACTCTTCACCTGGAACACGCTCAAAATCGCGACCATCGTCACCATCGGCCAGCTCATCACCTGTTCGCTGGCGGCCTATGCTTTCGCGCGGCTGCAATTTCGCGGCAAAAATATCGTGTTTTTCCTGCTGCTCTCATCATTAATGATCCCCAGCCAGGTCACGTTGGTGCCGACGTTCATTATCATGCGACAGCTTGGCCTCTATAACACCCACGCTTCGCTGATTTTGCCCGCGCTCATCAGCCCATTCGGAGTATTTTTATTACGCCAGTATTTCCTGACCATTCCCGCCGAGCTTGAGGACGCCGCCCGTGTGGATGGCGCAAGCGTGTTCACGATTTACCTGCGCATCATCCTGCCGCTTTCCGGCCCGGTGCTGACGACACTCGCTATTCTAACGTTCGTCGCGCAGTGGAACAGCTATATCGGCCCGCTGATTTACATTAACAAGATCGAGTTACAGGTGATTACCGTCGGCCTGACACTCATGCGGGGGCGCTTTGGTGCGGGGGCGCTGGGGCCAATCGCCGCTGGCATTTTTATGGCTGTCGTGCCAGTTTTGATCGTCTTCCTGCTGTTGCAGCGCTATATCATCAAGAGCATCGTCACGACGGGCATCAAGACGTAAGACGCGCGAATTTATCGCGGTTCTGTAGGGGCGGAATGATGCAGTTTAAGAATTAAATACGGATAACGCGACAAGATTTTGCATAAGGGCGCAATAATGCAGTTTAAGAATTAAATACGGAGTACGGATTTTGTAGGGGCATGATGCATCATGCCCATCTCCGCAAACCGAAATGTTTGCCAAAACGTGGCTGTTCCTGACAATTAGGACACGATACATCGTGTCCCTACGAAAACGTTGGCGCGTTATCCGTATTTAATTCTTAAACATCATTATTGCGCCCCTACAAGTCCACACCCTCGCCACAAAACAAAAAAGACCCTGGCTTTTACCGCCAGAGTCTTTTCCAGAATCAATTTGTTTTAAGCGTTAAGTCGCTGAGCGCAGCATCCGCAGAACGGCCAGCAAAATCACCGCGCCGATGAATGCCGTCAGAATACTCGCCAGATTCAGGCCAGTGACCGCACCACCAACGTTCAAAGCGTTCAGAACGAAACCGCCGATCAGACCACCGACGATACCAATCACAATGTCCATCAAAAGCCCTTGTTGGCGGTTCGTTTTCATCACGATACTTGCCAGCCAACCAGCGATGGCACCGACGATAACCCATACGAGAATGTTGATCAGATCCATTTTATTGCTCCTCCATAGTAGTGAAAATAGACATCAGATTTTGGCGCTTATGCGCACTTGTAAGGGCGAATGGTGTGCGCCCATCAGGAATTTTGCAGAGTTGGTTGCTGAGGTTTCTTCGCGAACCTCAGTCTTCAATCCTCACCGATTGAAAGCGATCCGACAGCAAGGTTTTCATAAACAGCCCGTCCACGCGGATTTCATCGTTCAGTCCCTCGTCCTGAAGAAACAGCACAGGCGGGATAATCGATTTACCGAAACGAACGCGCGTCCTCTCAGGCATCAGTTTGGGTTCCGCTTCAGTCTTCTGAAAGTTGAACATAATGACTTCCGGTGCGCTCTCGTGTGGATTAAACATAGCAAACCCTTTTTTTACAGTCGGCGAAGTTGATCGTTGACCAGTCCCTTACCAATTCTGACAACGCGCTGCCGGGTTTCTGGTGTTAACCTTGAAAAAAGCCACCCAGCGATGCTCATGAGAATTAAAGGACGTAGACGGCGTAGCATATTTTGAAAGCTCCTCAATTCGATTTCATTAACTATAGGCGCTTAACCGATCCAGCATATGAGCCATTCAGCGTTACTTGCGATAGGTCAAGTGGTGGGCATGGTTATAGCCACTTACACATATGAGGCTGGTTATGGGGATAAACGCTTACCTAAATGGGGAGAAAAATAGGCACCCACAGAGTGCATTGAGCCTGGAAACGCTCAACTTGATTGACTCCGGCATGGTCATTCTGGCATTCGGCTCGCCGGAAATTCAAGACGCCTCTGTGAGCAGCCTACATTGGGGACTTGCGTGACTTGTTACGCGCTTACCCATCCATACTTCGCACGCGAGTCGGGGTGACGCGGATCATGCTGTTATAGCGCTGCACAAAGGTCTCCGGCGTCATGCCAATATCGATGATGCCCTGTCCGTATTTGGCGATATACGCTGACGTTTCGGTGGCGGGCGGCGGCGACGCGATGATTTCCGCCTCACCCATGATGACGACAAAATCACCGCCTTCATAATCGCTGTTGATATTGAGCGCAACTTTGGGATTGACGGCGATATTTTTTACCTTTTGCGTCGTCGGGTCGGCATAGATCGTAAAAACGCCGTTCTCATAAATAAACCATATGGGCGTTGGCTGCGGCATTCCGTCGGCACGTACCGATGTCAGCCACATCACATATTCTTTCTGGATACGCTGCTCAGTTTTCGCATCAATTTCAGCGGTCAAGATGGTTGTCCTTCCGAGTCATTATTTGCATCTGTCACTTGAGACGAAATCAAACACCTGCGCCTTACGACATCGGACTGATGGGTCTGGCACATGAATAGTTGGAGTAGATGATAGTACGGGTGCGGCAGATTTCGCCATAAATTGAAACTACAGAGACCTTTTCACCAGTTTCGTCCGATATTATGGTTCGGCTTCATCTGATGTGGCTCTGTAGTTTATTACATGTAAGATAACACCAAACCACACCCTGCTATCTACCCTTCTGGCCCATTTTATACCAGCCACTCTGCCTATTTTGAATCGCGCGAGCTGCCCAAGAATGCGCATCGACAAAATTGCGCCTGTAAATTCGATACCCAATTTCGAAGATCAAATCAAGGGTAACATGGCCTATTGTGAAATCGCTGTTTTCATCTCACTCAGGGGTAACATGGCCTATTGTGAAAACCCTGACTTCATTTATATTGTAGGTGATACACCTGTATCGATAAATATTCGATCAACAAAATCGAAATCCTTTTGATGCCCGACAAAAAATCCCAGTTTATGTTTCCTAATAAGGACGATCTCATGCCAGAGAAAAGCATCAGCGTATTAATGGTAGACGATCATCCCCTCGTGCGTCTTGGCCTGACCGCCCTGCTGGAAGTCTGCGATGACCTGGAAGTGGCTGGCGAAGCGGTCAATGGCAAAGAGGCCGTTGATCTCACCGAGCAGCTTCAGCCGGATGTGATCCTCATGGATTTGATGATGCCCATCATGGATGGAATCGCGGCAACGCGCGTCATCCATCAAAAATCCCCGCATATTCCGATCATTGTGCTGACCAGCTCGATGGATACCGACATGATCCAGAAAGCGCATGAGGCCGGAGCGCACAGCTATCTGTTCAAAAATGTCACCTGCGATGCCCTCGCAGATACCATTCGCGCCGCCGTCGAATAACGATGCCGCGCCGCAAAATTAGCTTTTCTCTACCTCAGCGAGTCTAAACTCGTAAGTCATCATGCTGCCTTCATATCGACCTGTTTCGATCAGAGTCCCGTTTCGTCGCATGTGATTGAATAGCAGCATACCGATACTCCGACTTGATTGACCACCCACGCATAATACAGGGGCTACAATCGACCCCCCGATAGTTACTGCTCGACCTTTTGAAACATGAAATCGAACCGTTTCCAGCAAGTTGGCTTCGTCTTTTTTGACATCCGCCAGGAGCGCCAATGCCAGATCAAGTTCACTGAGTTGTTTTACTGTGTCCATTCCGCCTCCAATTTTCATCGGGTTATGTTTATCCACACCAGTTCCATGATGCTTTAAGGGTCGGGGCATATCGAACAAAATACTCTTGGTCGGGAGAGTCGATCATCACGATTTCCGCTTGACCAGCATAATCGAGCGCTGTACGCCGGGAGTCCATTCTAGCTTGCCACGCGCGCGGAGAATTTCGACTGCGCTTTTGACGGTGTGCAGCGAGAATTTGCAGTCGTCAGCGATCTCTTTGAAGGTAGGCGACCAGCGATATTTTTTCAGATATTCGCGAACGTACTTGTACACGGTATCGATGGTTTGTTCGCTCATGATCCATGCCCTGATAACCGGATTAACTTTCAGTATCCAGTATACCTGATTTAGAACAAATGATCTAGTTTAAATATTCGCGAATGCGGAAATGACGCCCCTCACTCAACGCCTCTCCCCCTATTCGTCTCGCAATTCAATGATGACATGCGTCGTATACCCGCCGAATGTGCCGCTTAATTCGTAACATCCCGGCGTGGGAAAATAGAGTCCAATGGGATGATGCGCGTAACCCGGTGCGTTTGTACCAAAGGTTGAGTCCTGCGCATCGGGAATAACTTTGCGATCCGTGATGTCGTCTTCGCTGTAGATGATGATATTTTCGCCCGCCTCGTTTTCAAAATCCTCGTCAATCTTCAGCGGAAACAGCATCACCGCGTCACCGTCGATCTGTCGACCTGTAATGACCGCCTCACCTTCAAAATCGGTGCTGACGACGACAAAACCTTTGCGAACCGTTCCGCCGTCATAGGGCAGCAGCGATTTGCCGAGTTCGGACATGGCGACGGAATCGACTGTCACGAACCAGATTGGATATTCGCCCACTGGCGCGACCATCTGCTCCGCGACGGGATGATCTGGCAAGCGCTGCGAAACATTGCAGGCGGCAGTCGTCCGTGCGCTGAAGAATCCGTTGAGTACCCCGCAGGCGGGCAGCAAAATGAGCAGCGTGAGTGAGCCTAAAAACCGGGGAAAATTGCTTTTCATGGCTTTCACTTCCTCTAACCGTCTATCCGCTGAGTATAGTCAAGTCGCGCTTGTCCTCCCCAACGCATCGGCGGTGATCGGCCTACGGCGCATTTCGCACGCTTATACGCTGGCCTGAATATGTCTGCCGCCAGGATGAGCAGACTATGAGCAGCGCCTGATTTCCCGTTGTCAACGCTGAAAATTTCTATAATATTGCGTCAAACCATCAACGGAGACATGACGCATGAAAAGCTACGACGCAATCGTGATCGGAACCGGGCAAGCCGGGACACCGATGGCAAGCCAGTTGGTCAAGCAGGGGCGGAAAGTGGCGATTGCCGAGGGTTATCGTTTCGGCGGTTCGTGCGTAAATTACGGCTGTCGTCCGACCAAGACATTGATCGCCAGCGCACGCGTGGCACATATGGCTCGGCGAGGTGCGGATTTCGGCGTGGAGATCGACCATTTCATTGTCAATTGGGATCGGGTTCGTGAGCGCGTCGTTGGCATTATTGACAGCACCAGCCAGGATATTGAGAAAAGCCTGCGTGACCGTGAAGGTTTGGATGTCTATCATGACTATGCCAGTTTTGAGGGCAAGGTGGATGGTCAGTACCGCGTGAAAATGGGAGATGAAGTGATCGAAGCGCCCCAGGTCTTCATCAACACGGGTACGAGAGCCTATATCCCCGATGACGTGGAAGGCATCGACAGCGTGGAGTGGCTGGACAGCGAGAAGCTCCTGCGGCTGAATGAAATCCCGAAACATCTGATTATTCTCGGCGGCAGCTATATTGGCCTGGAAATGGGTCAGGCCTTCCGGCGTTTCGGCAGCCAGGTGACGATCATCGAAACGGCGGCGTGTGTGATTCACCGTGAAGATTATGATATTCAGGATGAGGTTTATCGTTTCTTGCAGGCCGAGGGCATTGTCATCCATACGATGAGCAAGCTTTACAAAGCCGAATCGACTGAAGACGGCGGGGTACGAGTCTATGTACGTGCGCAGGATGGCAAGGAACTCGTGATTACAGGTTCACACTGGCTGAACGCGATTGGCCGCGTCCCCAATACGGACATGTTGAATCTGGAATCGGTTGGTGTCGAGATGACCGAGCGCGGCTATGTTGTTGTGGATGAATATCTGGAAACCACCGCCCCCGGCATCTACGCGCTGGGCGACATCAACGGCAAGGGCGCTTTTACACACACCTCGTACCATGATTACGAAATTGTGCGCGACAATCTCCTGCATGGGCGAGATCGTAAATGGACGGATCGCACGCTGGGCTATAATCTCTACATTGATCCGCCGCTGGGAAGAATCGGCATGACGGAAAAAGAAGCGCGTGAATCGGGCCGAAATGTCCTGATGGCGACAAAACCGATGAGCAAGATCGGACGCGCGATTGAGCAGGCCGAGACAAATGGTTTCATGAAGCTGCTGGTGGATGCCGACACCGAAAAATTTCTGGGTGCAGCGGTGCTCGGTTTTCACGGCGATGAGGTTATTCAGGTGATCAGCTATTATATGGCGACGGGCGCGACGTATCGCCCCATGATGGAGGCGCTGCCTATCCATCCGACCATTGCCGAATTTTTGCCGACCATTCTGAGCGAACTCGCACCACTGAAATAGCCCGCTCATTGACCTTTATCATATAAAGTGTATTTCAGGTCTATACTTTCAGACATCGGTTATTTTATCAGTTAGCAATCATATTCATGCCCATTCACATCCAACACATCAAAGACAATTACGCTGTTTTGCAGACCTACATCGAACCGCTGACATCGGCGGACTTCAGCAACCTCAAAAATCAGATGGATCGCGAAATCCTGCCGAAATCTGAGCATGTTATTCATATCGTCGCGGATTTCCAGCACATTACCTCCCTGCCAACATCCATGCTGACCAGCGGCATCAATTTGATGAACCGCGCTCACCCCAATACAGGCATCGTTATTTGCGTGACCCGCAACGAATTTGTCAAGGCGATGGCGCGTATTTTCAGCGGTGTGCTGTCCAAGCGGCGATTCAAGGTTGTAGCATCGCTCGAAAGTGCCTATGAGGAGGTTGATATGCTGATTGCCGAAAAAAGTTAGAAGAGTGTGCAGCTCTATCGGTCATTTTGCCTCAAATCTCAACGATCTCGTCCAATGAGTCCAAATCGTTTTCATCTTGGCTGCTTTCATCGTTTTTGCGTTTGTGCCTGATTCTGGCATTGTAAGTAACAGATCGGGTAACGATCAACGCGACAGCAGCAAACAAGGAGGGCATGGCGATACCAAGAATGATTGAGACATCCGCCCATAGTGGGAGTGGAACGCCACCGCCATCCAGATCAATCGGATAAATTGACGCGACGGACAAACCAAAGAAAAAGCTGTTGATCGAGCGTAAGCAGGCCAGCACGAATAACAAACTGAATGCAAAACGAACTTCATTCCTGATAAGGATATTTCGATAAGTCCAATAAATCCCAATCAGGATCAGCGCTTCAAATACGATGCCATCTAACGCAAAATAGGGTGAATCCAATTGCCAGCTAAACAAAGTGAGCGCGATCCAAATGGTCGTCGTCGCATATGGCATAACCGTGAGCCAGCCTGCCATATGTGACAACGGATTATCGGCATAATTAGCTAGCAAGATAAGCCCAACAACCCCTGGAAAGAAAATTATCGCCAGAATTCCGACAGTATTCATCTTAAATCGTCCTTAAATCTCAACGATCTTGTCCATCTCATCTGAGGTGTCATTTTTAAGCTTGGGCTTTTCCTTCACCTTCTCCGATACGCGCCACGTCAAGCCCCCTGCGACGAGTGCGTACACGGTTGGCAGTCCGACCCCCAGAACAATCGTCAGTGCCGCCAATGCTGACCCTAAATCCCGATTACTGGGTGGATCGGCTTGAAAAAACAGGCTGAGAAAAAGGCTGTTCAGCCAGCGCAGGCAGTCCAGCGCCAGCAGCAGCCGGGCTTTAAAATTCGCGTCCATACCTGTCATGAGATTCTTGTGGCGCGAAAATGTCCACGCCGAGATCAGCGCCCCTGGCAGAATCGCCACCACCGCCATGATGGGCGATCTATCCTCGCCAGTCAACACCAGCAGAAAACCCCAAATCGGCGTTGTCAGATACGGCTTCAGTGTCAGCAGTGCCGCCATGCGCGTCAACTGGTCGCCCCGGTTGCGGAACAACAGCGCAATCCCGACCACGCCAGGCACAAAGGGAACGGCAATCAGAAGTAAGCCGAAAATGACTTCCATTTTTGAGCCTTAAACAATTCGGCGGCTACATACTTCTCAAATTATAGCACTGATAGATCGTTGAATTTCCGCTGAACAACGGGCATCGCAAAACACGATTAACAATTGGGCGCCGCCGGATCGCTTAATTTTCTCGCCAGCCGATAACGCGACAGGATATTTGGGCGCAAGCGTTGCGCCCCTACAAATCCAATGTATTAGCTGACTAGCTGACTAGCTATTCACATCGCGTCCAGCCATCGAGCGCGGGCTGGGACTCCAGAAATTGGCCGAGATTCGCCTGCTGGTGCGCTGCCCCGTCCGGCGCGACGATTTCCAGCACCGCATCGCCCCGGTTATCCAGCCGCATCAGCGCGAAACCCACCCCGTCCGGCGACCAGATCGGCACATTCACGGCATCGCTGCTGATCTGCGCGGCGCGACCATCCGGCGACACGACATACACCAGCCCGCGAAACAGCGCATCCCGCCCTGAACGCACAAAAATTCCAGCACGCTCCCCGCCGAACGTCACGTCCCAGAACGGATGCGTCCCCAGCGCGGTCAACAATTTTCGCCGTTCGCCCGTTTGCGCGTTGACCATTTCCAGAGCGCGTTCATCGCCTCGCACCCCGATATAGCCCAGCCAGTCGTTATCCGCCGTGTAAATCGACGAAATCGTATCGTAGCCGCCGTCGATGGTCTGCGCAAAGTCCGCGCCTGCGCCGACCTGCGCCAGAGTCAGCCGGATCGAAGCGCCAGCCTGTGACCAGGGGATCACCACCCACGCCCCATCCCATAACCAGAAGTGCGAGTCGCTCTGTCGGAACAGGGTATCGGCGTTCTCGACCAGTATTTGCCGCGCATTGGGGCTGATCATTTCGACGCGAATTTTTCCATTTTGCTCCGTCGGCACGAGGAGATAATCGCCATCTGGCAGCAGCGTGAAATTATTAACCACGCGCATCCGCGAACGCTGCCATGCTGAAACATGAAAAATTTCGTCGCCAAAGCCCTCCACCACGTCCGCCGCGATCACGCGCGTCTCGCCAGTCGCCACGTCCAGCGCCGCCAATTCACCGACTTCGTTCAGAAACCACCACTCGCCGCCAAACCACGAGGCTGTCACCATGCGGCCTGTCGGAGGCGTGTCAATATCGCTGCCGCCGCCTTGTGCCAGCCGAGCGCCCATCACGCTGGTACGCAGCCGAACGCCGGAAGCATCGTAAAAATCGTAGCGCCAATGGGATGAACATGACCTTCCCGGCAGGCACACGCTGGCATAGGTAATCAGCACCAGGTAGCGCGAATCTGGCGACCACGCCACCAGTTCAATCGGCGCGTTCGGCAGGTCGTCCACGATGGTTTCCTGTTGATTTTTCGACGTGAACAATTTGAGCGCCTGTCGCCCCGCCGCCGTGTAAATCGCCGCGAATGTTTGCCCCTGTGGCGACCACACGCCTCGATACAGCGGCTCCTGCACGGCATTATTTGCGAATATTTGACTGCCTACTGGCGGTTCAGTATTTTCTGCCTCCGTCTCTGAAACTTCTGTATTTTCTCCCCTCACCCCTGGTGGGAGAGGGGTCGGGGGTGAGGGGGATTCCTTTTTCTCAATTCGGCTCAAATCCGCTGCCGACCACAGTGAATAGCTGTTCGACCAATCGGAGTGGCCTTCAGCGATGGCGATCACAGCGTTATCCGCCGACCAGCCGTAAACCCGTACATCAAAAAGGCGTTCGCGGATTCCATCGATGCGCGAAAAAAGCGTGGTTTGACGCTGGCTGCCGTCGGCGCTCGCAGTTGAAAGGTACATTTCACCATCACCCGCTGACCACAGGTAAGCGATCCGGCTGCTATCCGGCGACCATCCCACCAACAAATTCGCGTTTCGCAAAATCATCGCTGGGGTGATCCCGGTTTGCAGCGCAATCGGCTGGCCTTCGACATGGCGAATCCAGAGCGTATAAGTCCCGTCGGCTGCCCGTTCAATCTCAGCTTCGTGGCGCGAATCGGGCGAGGCGGCGACTGGCAGCGGCGGGTTGGCGCGTGGATCATCGCGATACTGCCGACTCCCCAGATCATAAAGCGCGTAGCCCAGGTTGGCCTCGTCAAATCCCGCGCCGTAATTGCTGCCCGTGACGATGCGCAGACAGCGAAAATCATCCGGCAGCCGTGCGCCATAAACCGCGCCTAGCGTCAGAGTCGAAATGAACAGCAGCACAATAAGCGGTATTTTCCAGATGAATGTCATGTATTTTTGCAGTAATTCGGCCAAATTTCAGTGATATTGGCGCATTTGGAGCGAGTGCGCAACCCATAGGCATGAAAAATCAAGTAAGATTGTGACAAATTGAACAATCAAATATTTCATGAGAGGGTTCAATGTCCTACTCTTCCATTTCGCCTGATTCACAGCTCCGTGCCGGGGTAATCGAGAACCGCAACATTGGTGAAGCCGATGCTGCACTCATCACCAGGAACGCCAGCAAGCAGACTTACTTCACGATCCGTCTACTGGCAGATCGTGATCGCGTCCAGGATGCCTATCGCGCCTATGCCTATTTTCGTTGGGTCGATGATCGAATTGACAAGGATTTAGTTGAGCAATCCGAACGCATCGCGTTTATCAAACGTCAGGAGGCGCTTGCCAACGGCGACATTGCGCCCATCACTGCTGAGGAGCGCATGTTAACCCATCTGCTTCGCGGTCATCCCGGCAGCGGCCTGCAAGCCTATATTCAGAACATGCTGGCGGTGATGGTTTTCGATGCCAATCGCAAAGGCCGTCTGATTTCCGCGCAGGAATTGGAGGACTATACCCAACATCTGGCGGTTGCGGTCACGGAGGCACTGCACTATTTCATCGGCCACGACTCCTATGCCCCACACGACGAAATCCGATACCTTGCCGTGACCGCCGCCCACATGACCCACATGCTGCGCGATGCTTATGTAGACAGCGCGGCGGGCTACTTCAATATTCCCAGCGAATTTACCGAATTTCATGAAATTCAGCCCGACGATGTTGACAGCATGGCCTATCAATTATGGGTCAAGCGCCGGGTGGCATTGGCGCGGGCATACTTCAATATCGGCAGGACTTATCTGGCGCAGGTCGAAAGCCGCCGCTGCCGCCTCGCCGGATATGCTTATATGGCCCGCTTTGAGTGGCTGCTGGACACTATTGAACGCGAGGGCTATCACCTGCGCCCCGCCTATCCCGAACGTAAAGGCCTCGTGGCGATCTTAAAAATGGGCTTATCCGTGCTGTTCGATATGCTGTATTGTGTGCGGAGGCATCATGCCCAGCAATGATCTTACCCAGAACGCGCAAACCTATCTGCAAAAATTGTGCGTCGAAATCCCCAGCAGGCAGGTTGGCAGCAAGGGCAATCAGGAGGCGACGGATTTCTTCGCTGCGGCTGCGGCATCTTACGGCTTCGAAATCAAAAAGATTCACTTTGACTGTATCGATTGGGTGGAAGAAGGTGTTTCACTGACGCTCGGTAACGACTCATTTGAAGCCTTTGCCAGCCCTTATTCGCTCGGCTGCCGCGTTACCGCCCCGCTTATCACCGCCTCGACGGTTGACGAGTTGGAAGTGCTCGATCCGTTTGACGAGATTCTGCTGCTGCATGGAGAAATTGCCAGAGAGCAGCTCACGCCCAAAAATTTCCCGTTTTACGATGCGGTGGAGCATAAGCGCATCATCCGTTTGCTGGAGAGCCGCGAACCTGCCGCCATTATCACCGCCACATCACAGGATTTGGCGATGGTGGGTTCACAATATCCCTTCCCGCTGATCGCGGACGGCGATTTCGACATCCCCTCCGTTTATACAACCGACAAAATCGGAAAACAATTGGCGCTGCATGTCGGCGAGGAAATCTCACTCGAAAGCCGTGCCAGACGCATCCCCTCCAAAGGCTGTAATGTGATCGCCCGCAAAGGCGCGGAAAATGTGAATGATCGCGTGGTAATTTTCGCGCACATTGATGCTCAGATTGGCACGCCGGGAGCGCTGGACAACGCCGCAGGTGTAACGACTTTGCTTCTGCTGGCGGAGCTTCTGGCGGATTATTCCGGCAACCTGGGGATCGAAATCGTCGCGATTAACGGCGAAGACTATTACGCAAACTCCGGCGAACAGCAGTATCTCGCACTGAATACGGGTCTGTTTAACGAGATCGTCCTGGGAATCAATCTGGATGGGGTGGGCTATCATAAAGGCTGTCTAGCCTATTCGTTTTATGATTGTCCACCGGATGTCGTCAATATCGTCAGGCGCATATTTTCTGCCGACAAAGGATTTGTTGAAGGCGAACAATGGTATCAGGGCGATCACATGCTCTTTGTGATGAATCAGCGACCAGCGCTGGCGATGACATCCGAACTTGCCGCCGAACTCGTAACCCAGATCAACCACACGTCAAAAGACAGACCGGAATTGGTCGATACGCAAAAACTCGCGCATCTGGCGACTGCGCTCCGCGAGCTTTTGGGACATCTGTGAGGCGCTATGAAATCACCTTCGGCGATCATCATCGGCGCGGGACTCGGCGGCATTGCGGCGGCGGCACATCTGGCGCGGCGTGGCTTTCGCGTAACCGTCTTCGAAAAAAATCATGACCCCGGCGGGCGATGTGGCAGTTTCGTCCGCGAGGGCCACCGCTTCGATACTGGCCCGACGCTGCTCATCATGCCGCTGGTCTACGAGGCGGAATTTGCGGCGCTCGGCACACCGCTGCGCGAATGTCTGGATTTGCAGCGCGTTGACCCGACTTATCATCTGGTTTTCGATGACGGCGCTCAACTTGCGCTGACCTCTGACCTGAAATCCATGTCCGAGCAGCTAGAGGCCATCGAGCCGGGTAGTTTCGATGGTTATCTCCGTTACCTACAGGAGGGCCACCGCCACTATGATCTGGCGATGGAGCGCCTCGTCGAGCCGGATTTCCGCACCGCTTCCGATTTTTTCCGAATCGAGAATTTGCCGCTGCTGTTTCGTTTGAAGCCGCTGGTTCATCATTACTGGAATATGTCATCCTATTTCAGAAAGCCGCGCCTCAAAGCCGCCTTCTCTTTTCAGGATGTCTATATGGGCTTGAGTCCCTACGAAGCTCCCGCCACCTTCTCGATGATGCCGTACACCGAAATCGCGCACGGCGTCTGGTATCCCAACGGCGGCATGTACCGCGTCGTGGAAGCGCTCATGACCATCGCCCGCGAGTCCGGCGTTGAATTTGAATTTGACGCGGCGGTAGAGCGCATCGAGGTCAACGGGGATCGCGCCTGCGGCGTCGTTCTGGACGACGGGCGGCACTTCGACGCAGACGTGGTGGTCGCCAACGCCGACCTGCCCTATGTCTATCAGAATTTGCTGCCGAATGACAAATTAGCCGCGCGGATGGCGCACAAGGATTTTTCCTGCTCGGTCATCAGCTTTTTCTGGGGCGTGGACAAAACTTATCCGATTTTGCAGCCGCACACGCTGTTTCTGGCGGACGATTATGAAGCGAATTTTGAAAGTATCAGCCGACTCCTGACGCTGCCCACCAATCCCAGCCTCTACATCCACGCGCCCACGCGCCTCGATCCATCAGCCGCACCCGGCGAGGACACTGTGACGGCGATTGTC
This sequence comes from Anaerolineae bacterium, assembly GCA_022843745.1. Taxonomy (GTDB): domain Bacteria; phylum Chloroflexota; class Anaerolineae; order Aggregatilineales; family Phototrophicaceae; genus JALHNB01. The sequence goes on from JALHNB010000080.1 coordinate 20,450, forward strand.
CCTGTCGGACACCTCAGCGAAAACGGCGATCAGGATTGGGTGGGACTGCGATCACGGGCGCGGGAAGCGGTATTTGAGCGACTGGCGCTCCTCGGCATCAGCGATCTCGAAGCGCATATCAAATTCGAGGTCAACTACACGCCGCTTTCATGGCGCAAACGCTACAATCTCATGAAGGGGTCTACGCACGGCCTCTCGCACACGCTGATGCAGCTTGGCTATCTGCGCCCCGGTCATCGTCATCCTCGCTATGACAATCTGTACTTTGTCGGGGCCAGCACGCACCCCGGAACGGGTATGCCAACCGCTTTGATCTGCGCACGCCAGGTCGCCGAACGCATTCAGGAGGAGAATTACACCCTATAGCTCCGAGCTGTCATTCGGCGTCAATTAGGTTCTGTTGACATTTCAGCCAAGTGATGTAATTTCCTGGCATCCCCACCCCACCCCACCCCCATTGCAATGGGGAGGGGCTTAACCTCACCCCCGACCCCTCTCCAAAGCATTTGGAGACGCGCAGCGGTTGGGGGTGAGGTGGAGCGAATATTCAGACAGGTTCTTATCCGCAGTAGCAACGATCAATTTGACCACGCGGGTTGGTCTTCGTCGCTGGGACTTTGTGTCACGTTCATCAGGCTGCCCGTGTCCAGGTCAAGGATGTAAATTTCGCGATTTCCACCTCGATTAGAAACGAATGACAGCCGTCCATCCGGCAGCCAGGCGGGGTTAAATTCGTCTGCGCGGCTGACAATCGCTGGCTGAGTCAGACCCGTTTTCAAATCCATCACGTAAATTTCAGCGTTGTAATCGCGCGTCGATGTAAACGCAAGACGCCCATCAGTGGAACATGCCGGGTTGTAATCGCTGGCAGGGTCGTTCGTCAGGTTTATAAGTGTATCTGCCTCAAAATCATACAGGTAAATATCGTCGCTGCCCTCACGATTGGAAACAAACGACAGCCGTCCATTTGACCACCAGCATGGCTCTAGCTCGTTGAATTCCGTATTGAAACGAGCAAGTGTGGAATTCTCTTGCTGTGGGTCATAAATAACAATGTCCCAGTTGAGATTCTGGTTACTCGCCGCTGCCAGCCGGCCATCTGCTGACCACGCTGGCTCATAGACCGAGTGAAAATCATCATAGGCCACGACGTTCGTCTGCCACGAGGTCAAATCAAGAGTCGCCAGGTGAAGAGGTGCTGGATAAGCCGCAAACGCCAGCCTGACATCCGCGCTCCAGGCTGGGTGCGAGCCGCCGCCTGGATTTTGCGTCACCTGTCTCATGTAATTCGTCCAACTGTCCACCAGATAAACTTGATTATTGCCACTGAGCTTCGAGGTAAATGCCAACAGCGCACGTGGTGTTGCCTGCCCAATCCAGAGCACCGCAAAAACGAGCATGTTCAACAAGATAACGCCGCACCAAAATGCCCGCAAATAGGTGCGTAAAAAGTAAAATGAACCTCTTGTCATGCCGTGTAAACCGCCTCAGAACCTGTATGGAAATTCATCCCCTATCCCCCGACCCCTTTCCCCATTACATGGAGAAAGGGGAAAAATGCGAACTCAGCAGGGGAAATGGAGGCCATAAAAGCGCTGCAAATCGAATTATCACACAGGTTCTCAATATTCCGCCAAATTCCCCGTCATTGTGGCACAGTTTGCACAATCCGCAAAACACAAGTGCCAGCAGCCCGTCGGGAGTGGCTTACCTATGGGCGTATCAGGTCGCAGATCGCATCCAGGAGGAGATTTACCCATCTTGACAACATAGGCCGCCGTTGTCAAACTGTTATTATTTACAACACTCGAAAAGGTCGTGCCATGAACATTGACCAGCTCACTAATCCGAACGTCAAGGCGGCTGTCCAGGCGATGAACGATGGCAACCGCGCCGCATGGTTGAGTCAGTTTACGTCAAACCCGATCCTGACCGACGACGACAACCCGCGCGATTTCGTGGCCTGGTCGGATAGCGAACTTTTCGGCAAAAGTCGTGGCTGGATCGCGGAAATTGATAAAGTCGAGGAAGAAGAAAACAGCCTGCTGCTATACGCAAAATTTCATTCCGACAAGTGGGGCGACTTCAAAACGACAATGAAGTTCACGATCCGCGATAATAAAATCAGCCGCCTGGATGTGGCGCAGGCCGATTATTGATCGACCACAGGATGTTCCGTTTTGCGCTGTTCATCTTCCTGCTGGCGGGCTGTGGGCAGACTTTCGGCAGTATTGACCTGCCACATGGCACGGATGATGCTGGCTCGGTAGGACTGCAAGCTGGCGAGACGATCCCTGTACGCTGGGAAAACGCGCCGCCAGATGCGCAATTTTACGCCTTCATCTGGGTAGGCAATTTTCCGGCGCTGATGGGCATCGACACGAACGCTACCGACGGTATTGCGATTGAGTGGCGCGTCCCCGAATACATCAGCGGCAAACCTATCGGAATTGCGCTTTTTGCCGATGGTACTTGGCGCATATCCAGAATCACCAGCCTCGATTACAGCAGTGGACACGCCCCGCCGGAAGGGGTCTGCGTGGTAGATTACTCGTCAAACGCGCCGGAAGTCTTTGATAACCTCCCCAACGCCGGAGCTTATCGCATTTTGGGCTACCTGCGCGACTATGCGCCTGTACTCGAAATCGTGGATGATGACGAGGGATTCCGCTGGTTTCGCGTCGATCTTTCGCAGCCATCGGTCATCAATCCGCTGGACGGCGTGAGCGATCTACCCGAAACCGCCTGGGTCTATGGGATCGCGGCGTTGGTGGGTGATTGCAGCGAACTCCAGGAATAGCGCCGGTTTGTAGGGGCGCACGGCGGTGCGTCCGGGTTTCAGACGCACAAACAAACACCAACTCAGCAGCTTTGTATCGCCGAAAACGCCGCCCGCAGATTTTCCGACAGCCGCAACCCTTTATCCGCTTCCAGGCGCACCGCCGAGAAATCAGGAATCACGCCGCGCACGCCATGTGGGAGCAATCCCACCGCCGTCCGCGCAGGCCGGATGCCGATGCAAGATGTTCCCGCCGCCACTGCCGCTTGCACTCCGCTGACCGAATCTTCGAAGGCGAGGCAGCGTTCGGCAGGCGTATCAATTCGCTTCGCGCCGAGCAGGTAACAGGCCGGATGCGGTTTGCCCTTCGGAATATCCTCAGCCGTGACTACCGCGTTAAAGAGATCGCCGATCTCAAGCTGCCGAAAAACTTCCGCTACTTTGAATCGTTCGCCGCTTGTCACCAGCGCCGCCGGTATGTCATTTGCTTTTAGCGCTCGCAGCAGGTCGATCACCCCCGGCACGACGATATATTCCTGATTCGTCTCGTAAGCATAGGCATCCGCGAAAACCGCCGCACGTTCAGCTTCGGTCAATTTTGGGAATACCGCGTCCATCGTCTGTCCGGCGGGGCGACCATAAATATAGGTGTCAAAATCGGCCTCGGTCAGCGTGATGCCATGCTGCGCCGCGAGTCGCTCCCAAAAGACCGTGACCGCCGCTTCGGTGTCGATGACCACGCCGTCCATGTCAAACAAAATCGCGCGATATTGCATTTATTGCCTCTAGTGCGTAAAGCTACGAAATAACTTCAGTCTATGGCTCTGGAATCGACACGCCCAACGAAAGCGCGGTTTCCAGCCATAAGCGTTTCGCGTCGTCAATCATTTCCAGCGCATCGGCTCGGCTGTCGCCATTCGTCATGCAGCCCTTGAGCAGCGGAATTTTCGCGAACCAATAGCCATCCTTGTCTGGTGTGAGTTCGATGATATACGGGAGGGATAGGTAGTAATCCAGTGTCTTATTCACAAGCCATCCTCGTTTTGAGATGAATTATCCAATTGAGTTAAAAGTCTGTCAAACGCCCTTCTCCCGCACGTAATCCGCCCACGTGATCTTGCCATAGCGATTATCCGGCGCGGTGTTGATCCCCTGCCGAAAAGCTTCCACTGAAATAGCCGAGAAAAACCCTTTCGCCGCATCGACAAATATCGGATTTTCGACCCCACGCGCCGCCAGATAAACCCGCGCCATGTCCTCGACGCGCAAAATCTCCGGCCCGCCCAAATCCGGCAGCCGCCCCGCCGGATGTGTAACGTCCAGCAGCGGCAGTATATAATCCGCCACATCGCGCGTATCAATCACCTGGAACTGTGCGTCATGGGCAATCGGCAGCGCGTAGCCTTCCGGCACGCCCTCGATTTTCGAGAGTGCCGTGTACAGCAGATTATGGAACTGCGTCACCCGCAGAATTGAGTATGGGACTTCGCTGTCCGCCACAGCCGCTTCCGCGCTCACTTTGTGGCGATAAAATTCCACGTCAATCTGCTCGATGCCCACAATCGAGATGTGAAAAAAGTGCTGCACTCTCGCGACTTTTGCCATCTCCGCCAGCCGTTTCACGCCCAGAACATCGGTGACGTAGGCGTTCTGGGCATCGCCCGTGCAGTTGACGACGATATTCACGTCCAGAAGCGCGTTCGCCAGCCCGTCACCCGTGATAATGTCACCCCGCGCCCATTCGATGGACGAGTCTGTCGGCGCGGTTTTGCGGCTCAAAATGCGAATGCGATGATCTGTGTTTCTCAACATGGCGACGACATCGCTGCCCAATGCGCCCGTGCCACCTGCGACCAGAATACGTGCCATATCAGTCCCCGTGAAATAATTTCGAGAAGTCGATTATAACGCATTCGGTGTTGGGTAGAAGATATGTGGAAAATATGCGGAAGTTTTCGGGGAAAATGGCTATGATACTGGTACACGATAGAGTGGCAAAAGCTTACCCCTCCCCCACCCCTCCCCATTTCGCAAGCTCATGGAGAGGGGAGCAAAAGGCGACTGTAGGGGCAGGTCTCAGACCTGCCCACATGCACAACTACAGCTTTTCCAAAGGAGACATCAAAATTTCGGTCAGAGGATATACAAGTGGGGTTTTTACATGCAACCCCACCCAAACGATCCAATCACAAGACCTACGACGGGCAAACGCTGTCCGCGTTGGCAATCGTCTCTTCGATTCGGGCGACACGATTGTCTGGACTTGGATGCGTGCTGAACCAATCCAGCCCGCCGGAACCGCCGCCTGCCGCTTCCAGAACGCGCATCACTTCGATCATCGCGTTCGGGTCATAGCCCGCGTCGATCATCAGGCATACACCGAGCGTATCCGACTGAATTTCATCCTCACGCCCATAGCGCATGGAGATAAGCTGACCGATCACCGCCGCCGTCTGCGCCGCGCCCGCATCACCGGATGCCACGCCTACCGCGCCGATCAAACCGTTGGTCAGGTCATTGGTGGCGATCTGCTGTGCGCTGTGTCGTGCTAAAACATGCACAATTTCGTGTGCCATCACGCCCGCGACTTCATCCTCGGTTTCCAGTTCATTCAGGAGTGCCGACGTGATAAAAGTCGGCCCACCGGGCAGCGCGAACGCATTCACCGTTTCCGGGTCATCCAGCACACTAAAACTGAATCGCCAGGGTGTACCCTGCACAATGTCCGTATTAATCAGGCGGCTGCCGATTTCGTTCACGGCGCTCTGGGCAGCATCGTCGGGATGCAAACCGCCAAATTCCTGAATCATCTGCGGCGCGGATTGCAAACCGAGCGCGATTTCCTGCTCCGGCGTCAGGCTCAGATATTGGTTTTCACCCGTGACGGGGTTGTAACTTTGCGATGCGAAATACGAAATCAGCGAAATAACGGCAATGATAATGCCAATAATCAGGCGACCACCGCCGCCGCCGCTGGCGCTTCTACGAGTTTGAAACATGATTTAAGCCTTCTGTGGGAGGGGTTCGTCGTAGTGGTCGAATAATTCGTAAACACCGCCAGCGACAGCCCCGAATAAAACATGGCTCAAAATCAGCACCGTGCCGTTGAGCGCATAGAACCAGGTAAAAGATCGGAAGAGCA
>JALHNB010000081.1 GCA_022843745.1 Anaerolineae bacterium
CCGCATGTCCTGCCGTTCTCTCCATCCTTTGACCTTTCAGTCTCTCCGGCAGGTCTCTTAAGTTGGTGCATATGGGACGCAGCGCGCTGCGTCCCTACGGTGTGGCAGGCAAGCCGTCGGCACAAGTGTCGATATTTGCACCTGAATGAACGTGAACGCGACATTGGGGGTATTGTCATTTATACGATGTGTGAAAGGAAAATCTGATGAGCGATGAGCGTTTTCAGGCTTACGTGATCGAAATACTCGACTATGCCCAACAAATGCGGCAGACGCTTGTCGCAACGCTGAATGAGAGCGAAAAGGCTGAAAAAGGGCAGATTGATGACTGGGACAAAACGAGCATCAAAGCCATTATCGCGCACAATACCTTCTGGCAGGATTTGTTCCTGAAGCGGCTGGACGCACTGGCAGCGGGCGATCTCCCTCCAAACTATGACGACTATCTGACCCTCAATGACCAAAACTATAACGAGATGCGCGACCTTCCCTGGGAAGCTGTACTGGCCGCCGCAGATCGTTCCTATCAGCAGCTTCGCGAACGTGCCATCGCGCTCGGTGAAGCTGGACTCCAATCGACAGCCGGTTATGGCAGCGATAACAAGACACCCCTTTGGCGTAACTTCAACGGCAACGGCTACAGCCATCCCGTTACGCATTTTTCGGACTATCTGATCGCGCGTAACGATCTGGCGGGTGCTGAAGCCCTGAATACGACCTGCGTGGAGAAATCGACTCGCTTTGACAACGATGAATCGCGTGGAACAGCCATCTATAATCTGGCGTGTTTTTATGCCAAAACGCATCAAACTGAAAAAGCGCTGGCGTTACTGCCGCAAGCCCTGGAACTCGCGCCATCGCTGACCGAGTGGTCGAAGAAAGATTCTGATCTGGAGTCGCTGCGCAGTTTGCCTGCGTATCAGGCGCTCTATGAATCCTAGTAGCCGATGTGGTTGGGGGCAGTCACTCGTGCAGCGATTGATTAGCGAAACAGACCCATCAGCTACAGATTTTCCCTCATCCACATATCCGCTTCGGCAAGCGTGTCGAAGCAGATAAAATTCGGCGCTAGGAATCCGGCGATAGGTTCGAGTGGCGGGCTTACAGGTTTCTGGACGCAGTGGAATGACTCGCGCTCGTTTTGCAGCCAACGCAGACTGACGATGCTGTCGCGATACTCGACAAATCGGAAGATGAAATTCGCCACGCCCATTGTGACCACCAATAGACAGATGACGGCGATGATTTTGCCGCGCCGATGGAAGCGCATGTTAATCATCCATGCTGTCCAGAATTTGCTGGCGGACGCGATCATATTCATCCTTCGAGATCAGCCGGGCATCATACGCTTCCTGAAGCTGACGCAGGCGATCCGTAAGGTTGTTGGGCGTTTGCGGTGAGCCGCTTTGTGGCTGGAGCGATTCGTCAAAAAATCCTTTCAACATCTGGTTGATTTCCGGTGGCATCGCATCGACAGCTTTGCCATTGACGATCACCCTGGAGACGGGCTGACCGGATCGCGTGACGACAACTGGATTGCCAGTCGCGGTTGCGCTGATAACCTGACGCATCGCCGAACGAGTGCCGCGCCAGACCATCGTGAAAATCCCGGCCAAAAACAGCAGCAATCCCAGGACAAAGGGGACGGCGAACATGCCCGCCTTGACGAGAAACGCCTGCGGGGTTACTTCGCGGCGGCTGCCATCGCCTTCACAATAGGCGGAAAATTCGCGCCCCAGACTGCGACTGCCATCGTAGACATTCATGCCCAATTCCTCGGCATATTTTTCGCCCGTTTCGCAGACAAGTGCCTGGCTGATGGCGGTGGTTTGAGGCGAGTTCGACAGCCCCATGACCAGAGCGACTATCGCGACAATGATCAAAACGATTCCGAGTAAAAGCATCCATTTGCCCATATTGAGAACCCTATCTAACGCATATTATCCACATGTAACGAGCGGCTAGCGCCCGATGCCCTTCAAAATCTGATTAACCTGATTCATGATTGCTGTCATGCCGCCAAAGGTGAGGCTCAACGAGAAGACCAGCATGACGATGATGACGATGGCGACGAAAATCAGTATTCGATTACCCGGCGCGGCGGCTTCGAGTGCGGAATCCGATGGGCTTTCCGGGTTGTAATACACCTGCACCGTCGCGCCGACGGGATAACGTGCCAGGACGCGCGGCGTATAGAGCGAACCGCCCATTTCCATACCCGCGCTGACACGGGTGCTGATATATTGCTTTCCGGCGATGGTGTATTCGTACATGATGACCGGATAGGGTGAATAGCCGCTTTTCCCGCTGCGGCGCATCTGGGTGGTCGCCGAGAGGATGCGCCCGGTGGTCGTGGGCCAGCTTTTGATGCTCTGCGCCCGCCGCTGCCCGCGTAATCCTGCGAAGGCCAGACCGAGCGCGATCAGAATGAAGGGGACGGCGACGATCAGGGTGATATTCGAACCCATGTTACCGAGAGAAAAGGGCATGGTGGACTCCTTTGCAGTGTGTCAGCATTTCAGCCAGTCAGCGTTTCAGCATTTCAGCTTTTTAGGGCTGAGTGATGAGTAACGAGCGATGAGTTAAGACAATTTCTTTAACTTATTACTTTCTACTCATCACTCATTACTGTCTTTTTCTGAAACGTTATTCGATTGTAAACGAGTCGATGACGCTCCACGCGCCCTCTGAAGTATCGGTCAGGCCGCGCACCCGCCAGTAGTAGCGGCGAGAGTCCAGCGGTGGTGTGACCATGACTTCGCGCGAGTCGAAAGGCAAATCGTCATCTTCAAATACAATATCGCTGAAATTTGAATCACGCGCAACTTGAACGTGATACGCTGTCGCCCAAGAGAGGCGATTCCATGTCAGCTTGGGTGTGGCGGTGTCGAAATTATTGCGTAGCGGCGTTCCCAGAGGAAAAAGGGGGTTGCGGGCAGTGTAGGCGCGTTGTTCGCTGCCAGAAACCCCGGGTACAAGTGTGTTGGCGGATGAGTTAAAGGTGATCCATCGCCCATCTGGTGAAATGCTCGCGCTTTGAGAATATTCATCGGCTTGAGTGCCATCGACGGCAACCGAAACACGTGCAATTGCTCCTGTCCAAAGGTCACTCACGAAAATATCGTTTTGACTGTTGGTGTCTCCTGCCACAAGATCAGGCGATTCTGATGGAAAGGCGACGAACCTCCCATCCCCTGAAATTGACGTTGTACCGTCTGTATTTTCAATACGGTTGACCTGACCCGTTTGGCGATCCCGTATGAAAAAATCAAGCTGCGAGTTGGTATCACCGCTGACAAGGTTGCTGGCATAGGAATAGAAAGCGACATAACGCCCATCAAGTGAGAGCATCGGGAAATGCGAGTCTCCATTTCCCTGTGTGCCGCCTTTGCTTACCGAGACCCTTGTCGTTTGTCCAGTTTGACGATCCCGAATAAATACGTCCGTACATGAAACCGGGCCGGAAATGCCAGCACAGACGTTGGTGTCGCCACTAACGAGATTATCAGCATACGAAGTAAAGGCAACGTAGCGTCCATCGCCGGAAAAAACAGGCGCGAATGATGCGCCGTTGCCCTGTGTACCGCTGGACGATAGTGAGACTCTTGTGGTCGCAACCGCGTTGGGTTCATCAAAAATACCATCATTATCCGTATCACGATCACGGACGAAAACATCATCCTGACCATTTGTGTCACTACTCACGAGATTGGATGCCGATGAGGAAAAGGCGATATAACGCCCCGTTGCTGAAATTTCGGCACCCGCTGTCCGTCATTAGCTTGCGTATTGCTAGAAGAAACAGAAACGCGCCGTGTTTCCCCAGTTTGCATATCATGGACAAAAACGTCCATACAGCTTCCGGGTTCGGGATCAGTGAAACAAGTATTGGTGTCGTTGGGTATGAGGTTGGTCGCGTTCGACTGAAAAACCACGTAGCGCCCGTTACCCGAAATATAAGCCCAGGCGTTTGGCGAGTCCTGCGGGTGGTTCGCCATCTCCCCCTCGGAATTCACTGCCGCGTTATAGGTTTGGCAGGTTTGGCGGTCAAAAACATTGACGGCATGTAAAATTACATAACGACCATCGGTGGACATAGGTCGCGGGCTGGTCACAAGACCTCTGTCTGGTGTCCCATCGGGATTTCGTGAGATCAGGCTAATCACAGCGTTCGGGTCACACACGGATTGGGCGTAAACGGGCTGCGAAGTGAGGGTGAAGATCAGAAAAAGGGTGAGCGAAAAAATAGTCCGTAAAAGTAGATTCAAAACTGCTAACTCCGATTAGGCTTGCAGTTTCATTGTACGACATTTTCGGGTCAGGAAGAAAAAGGTTGTGCGTAAGCCATCCGTGAAGGGGCAATTACTCTTTCGCTGCGCCAGAGACCCGCACATAAACGACGGTGAACACCATCAGCAGAACCAGCATGACGACGGACATCGCGCCTGCATAGCCGAAGTCAAATTTCAGATAGGCGGTCTGGAAGGCGTAGAGCGAAAGCATCTGGGTGGCGCGTCCGGGGCCGCCGTTGGTCAGGATGATGAGCAGGTCGGGCGAGTTGACGAGGCCGATGACGCGCAAAACAATGGTCGCGATGATGATGGGTCGCAAAAGCGGCATGGTAATGTGGCGGAATTGATGCCAGGGATTCGCGCCGTCGACAGAAGCCGCTTCATAAAGATCGTCGGGGATGCCCTGCAATCCGGCTAACAGTAAAAGCGTGAAAAATGGGAATGCGCCCCATAGCGAAACGATCAGCACGGCTGGCAGCGCGGTTGAAGGATCGGAAAACCACGCGCGATAAGTCTCCTGCAAGCCGATTTTGACGAGCAGGTCATTGATAACACCAAGACGTGAATCCAGCATCAACGCCCAGATATTGCCTGCCACGACGGACGGCATGACCCAGGGCAGCAGCACCAGCACCCGCGCCACACGGAATCCCGGCAGGCCGCGATTGAGCGCCAGCGCGGTTATCAGGCCGAGTGCGAATTGCATCGTGACGCCGCCGATGACCCAATAAACGGTGTTGCTAAGTGCGCCGAGGAAAGTGCGGTCCGTCAGCAAGTCCTGATAATGCTCCAGGCCGATAAAACCTGTACCCAGGTCGGGGCGGTTGAGGCGATATTCGCGAAAGCTGAGGAGGATGCCGTTCAGCACCGGATAGAGCACCACAGCGGTGATGAGTACCAGGCTGGGGATAATCAGGAAATAGGCCCAATAGCGCGTTTCAGAAATTTTGCCGAGCCAAACGAACGGGTTGAGGCTAACGGCGGGCAGGTCGCTATTTTTGCGCTTTTCTTTTTCCGCGATCATGGACTATTTTCCTAAATAATTGGATCGTCAAAATTATAATTTGGTGTGCGGGGAAGGATAACGGATTTGGCGCGAAAAGGCAATGAGTCAACGATGAGCGATTGCGTGTTGCAAACATGGCGTGAAATCAAAAGGACGCACAAGCCGAGCGACGCTACAGACGCGCTATAATAAACGCAATGCCCAAATGCGGAGGATGCGCCATGCAGCCAATACGCTCGGTGAAAAATCAATATCTAGGGATCAACGCCCACTTGCACAGCTTTTGGCAGGAGATGCACCTTTGGCATCGCTTTCATAATGTGCATATCACGCTGTTGATGCAGGCATTGAAGGCGCAGTTACGTCCGATGGGCTACACGGCGGAAATTGAAGACTCGCTGCAAATTCGCAGACTGGCAGAACCCCCGCGCTACCCGAAAGCCGATATTCTCATCCGTGATCTTGATTCACAGCGAAGTGGCGATCTCATGCAGCCCGCGACCAGCCCCGGCACACGGACTTTACCCGCGCTGGAGGTATTGCTGGAAGATGAGGATCGCGAACATCCCTACTCGGCAGTTGCAATTTATTCAAGCGCGATGGGCGAACCTGTCGCTTGGGTGGAGCTGCTCTCGCCCACCAACAAAGGCGGCAGCCTGGACGCGCGAATATATCGAGATAAACGCACGGAACGCCTTCACGATGGCCTGGTTTTTGTCGAAATTGATTATCTGCACGAGACACCGCCTGCGTTCTGGCGGCTGGCGGATTATACGGATGATGAGCCGGATTCGCATGCTTATCGCATCCTGATTTTTGACCCTCGCCCAACCCTTGAAAATGGCATCGTAGAACTTGGTGAATTTGATGTGGATGCGCCCATTCCAGTCATGAGTATTCCGCTGAATGCTGGGGATCGGCTGAATTTCGACTTTGGCGCGGTCTATCAGAAAACGTTCGCGGAGTCGTTTTATGGCGATTCAGTGGACTACGCACAATTGCCGCTGAATTTTGAGCGTTACAGCAAGGACGATCAGGCGCGGATCGCAGCACGTATGGTGGCGGTGCTGGAAGCGGCGAAAAATGGCGTTGATCTGGAAACCGGGCCGTTTCCACCGCTTGATTTGGGATTGGTCGCGGCGCTCGAACGGATTGCGGCGCTGCGAGGCGCATCAATTTAACAGATCAGGTGCATCACCGAGTCGAGTATCAGTCGATTGTAAATTTCAGCCATGCGCTCCAGCGGGTAAGGCATGTTGTGTTCCAGCCACCACTCGATGAGCGCAAGGAGCGACGCCGCCTTGTGATGCGCGATGATCTCCAGGGGAACATCCATTTCGTCCGCCACATTACGTAATGGCGTGCAAACCGCGATGAGGTGCGCTGCGATACTGTCGCGAATTCGACGGCGCACGGGTAAGGTACTCTCGCTAGACAGCACCATCTGGTACATGGCGGCGTACTGCTGGACGTGCTGGAAGATGAGCAGCCCCTCGGTAGCACGGTTATCCTCGTGTGTCAGCCGCTCCAATTCATCCAACATCTCTTGCAGCAGCTTGGTCAGCAGGTCATTTTTATCCTGATAGTGGCGAAAAAAAGTGATATAGGCGACATCGGCTCGTTCGGTGATGTCACGGATGGTCACATCGTCGTAGCTTTTTTCCAGCGCGAGGGCGATGAGCGCTTCACCTAAAAGACGGTGAGTGCGTTTGACCCGGCGATCTACTTTTTCCATTTTGTGCTTCCTTATCTGATCGAAAACAAGCCATATGAGCATAAGTTTGGAGAGGGTACACGGCTGTGCACCCCAAAGGATCGCGATTTTTATAGACGAATGTCCACTATGTTATATATGATTTCTTTTCGCGATTGACGGCATATGAATAGCGCTTATGATATGCCATGTATCTTTTGATAGTCAGTATAACATAAGTATAGAGAGGACACAATGTATGACAAGCACAGCTCAAGTTTCATCCACGCCGAATCGGGGCACAACCATTTTCATTCTGATAACGGCCTTTTTGAACCTAGCGGGAATCGGCATCATCAATCCCGTCGCGCCGTTCGTGGTGGGGCAGTTCGTCGCGCCGGAGGACACGGCTTTTACCGTCGCGCTCTTATTTACATCGTACTCGCTGTTGCAGTTTATCGCCGTGCCCACGCTCGGCGCGCTCAGTGACCGCTACGGGCGGCGGCCTATTTTACTCATCAGTTTGCTGGGTTCGGCGCTGGGCTACGCACTTTATGGAGTCGGTGGGGCGCTATGGATGCTGTTCGTAGGGCGCATCATTGATGGCGTGACCGGGGGCAATATCGCCATTATCAACGCCTATGCCGCCGACATCAGCAGGCCAGCGGAACGCACCAAATTTTTCGGCGTGTTGGGCGCAGCGGCAGGCCTGGGACTTGTCATCGGCCCGGCGCTGGGCGGGTTGATTTTCCGGGTGACAGGGAGTTATGCTGCGCCCCTTTATTTTGCTGCGCTGGTGACACTGCTGAATACAGTCTGGGGATACTTCGCCATGCCGGAAAGCCTGCCTATGGAGAAGCGCGACAGGCAGATGACACTGAGGCGTCTGAATCCGCTCTGGCAGCTTAAGGATGTCTTCAGCATCGCCCATCTGCGGCTGATTCTGGGCAGTATTTTTATCTGGTCAATCGCCTATGCCGTTATCCAATCTAATTTTTCGGTGTTTGCAGAGGATCGCCTGGGTTGGACGCCGGATGGCATCGGCATGGGCTTCCTGATTTTTGGGGTCGTCAGCATCATCACGCAGACCGCGATTATCCGACGGCTACTGCCCCTGTTTGGGGAAGGCCGCCTCTCGATGATCGGCATGGTCATCATGATCGCCGGGTTCTTGCTGGTCGCCGGGGTCGCCTGGACAGGTTCGCTGGCGCTGGTAATCGCTGCAATTGTCGTGACCTCGGTTGGTGGCGCGCTTTCTACGCCGGCGCTCAATGGACTGGTGTCGCACGCGGTGGGTGAGAGCGATCAGGGTCGAGCGCAGGGCGGCAGCCAATCACTACAAGCGCTGGCACGGGTGGTAGGGCCGCTGTTCGCCGGGACAGTTTACAGCCAAGTGGGGCCGAGCGCGCCTTATCTGATCGGCGCAGCCGGGTTGGTGCTGGCGATTTTCCTCATCGCCGTGCCGACATTGACCGCACGGCAGGTGAGCGCCGAGGCGGGGTAGGCGTATCTCCGAAGGGCGACTCGCGGGGTCGTCCTTTTTGATTCCTCTGGCGAATATGATTTCCTGGTTAGCGTTTATACGGTAAACTCGCGGTAGGCAAATCAAGATTTTATCCTGGCGCGTTATCCGAAAGGGACATTATGCTTATCCCAAAACCCGTATCGTTTACAGAGAATGGCGACCCATTCGTGCTAACGCCGGAGACGGTGATCGCGACCACGCTGCCAGTGGGCGAACTGCTGGCGGAATATCTGCGTCCGGCGACGGGCTTTTGGATGCCGATTGTGCCGCTGGCGGGGGCGGGTCAGCCTGCGCTTATTCTTCAGATTGACGAAAGCGTGATCGGTGGCGATGAAGCCTATCTGCTGGAGGTCATCGAAGATGGCGTGATTATCCGTGCGCCAACGGAGGCCGGTTTGCTGATGGGCATTCAGACGCTGCGCCAGCTCTTGCCGACAGCGATTTTTAGTGCACAGGTTGTGACGGATGTGCGCTGGGAAGTTCCCGCTGTGGTGATCGAGGATGCGCCGCGTTTTGGCTGGCGCGGCGGCATGATGGATGTCTCGCGCCATTTTTTCGACGCGGAATATGTCAAGCGCTATATCGACCTGCTGGCGCTGCACAAATTTAACCGCTTCCACTGGCATCTGACCGACGATCAGGGATGGCGCATTGAGATCAAGCGTTATCCAAAATTGACCGAAGTCGGCGCGTGGCGAAAAGAATCGATCATCGGGCATCCGCATCGCGATGTCCCGCACCGCTATGACGGCGAACCGCACGGCGGCTTTTATACGCAGGATCAGATTCGCGATGTGGTGGCCTATGCCGCGCGTCGTGGGATCACGATTATCCCCGAAATCGAGATGCCCGGTCACGCCCAGGCCGCCGTCGCCGCTTACCCGGAACTTGGCAACCTGGACACGCCGCTGGAAGTCGGCACGATCTGGGGCATTATCGAAAATGTGTTTAACGCCGAAGAATCGACCATCGAATTTTTGCAGAATGTGCTGCTTGAGGTGCTGGAACTTTTTCCGAGCCAATATATCCACATCGGCGGCGACGAATGCGCCAAGACCCAGTGGAATGAAAGTCCGAAGGCACAGGCACGGATGCGCGAATTAAATTTGCCGGACGCGGACGCGCTGCAAAGCTATTTTGTGCGCCGGATGGACAAATTTCTGAACGAACAGGGTAGGGTGCTGGTCGGCTGGGACGAAATTTTAGAGGGCGGGCTGGCGGAAAATGCCGTCGTCATGTCGTGGCGCGGGGAAACGGGCGGGATTGCCGCCGCGAAAGAGGGGCATGATGTCGTCATGACTCCCTGGGACTACACCTATTTTTTCCTCGATCAATTGGAAGCGCATAAGTCGAGTACGACGAACGGACTGCTGACGCTGGAAAAAGCCTACGGCTACGAGCCGATCCCGCCAGATTTGACTCCTGAGGAAGCGCAGCACGTTCTCGGAGCACAGGGGCAGTTGTGGACGGAGTATATGCCCAACGTCGAAAAGCTGGAATTTATGGCCTTCCCGCGTATGTGTGCGCTGTCCGAAGTCGTGTGGTCGAAAAATCGCGAGTCGTATGCCGATTTTGTTGCGCGTCTGCGTGTCCATTTGCAGCGCCTGGACTTGTTGGGTGTGAATTATTGCGGCGAGGGAATCGGGTGATTTGGACGGGTTAACTGGAGGCTTAAAAGGCTTATCGATAAATATGCACTTGCCGTTGTACCGCCAGGGATTAATGATGTTTAGGAAAATAATCGGATAACGAAAACGCGGGCAAGGCGCGCCTTGCCCCTACATTTTGCGGGTTTTCGTAGGGGTTTGGCGTGCCAAACCCTGAATCCCGTTACCGGATCAGATTTTTAACTCCATAAATGTCCGGCTGCCGAAATTCAAAACCACTGAAGGGGTTCAGTACAGTTTATAAGAGTCCCTTTAGTGGACTTGGATTAACTTAGCTGAGGTTTTCAACTCTCGGCGACAAACAAACCCGATAAAGTTGTACATCTAGCCAGCTAACGACTAAAAGCTAATCGCTATATAAAAGGGTAACCGAACAATGTCCGAATTGATCTACGCCTCAGTGGTGGCGTTGGCAAAAGCCATCAAAGCCAAAAAAATTTCGTCCGTTGAGATCGTACAGGCCTGCCTCAAGCGGATTGACGAGGTGAACCCAAAACTCAACGCGGTGGTGCAGTTACGCGCCGATGAAGCGCTTGCCGAAGCTCGAGCCGCCGATGAAGCGCTGGCGCGGGGCGAAAGTCGCGGAATTTTGCACGGTATCCCGATGACGATTAAGGATTCATTCGATACGGCGCGAGTTATTTCCACAGGCGGGACGCTGGGGCGCAAGAATTTTGTCCCTGAAAAAGACGCGACCATTGTGACCCGCTTAAAAAACGAGGGCGCGATTTTACTGGGGAAAACCAACACGCCGGAATTGACGCTCGATTTTGAAACCGATAATGTTATCTATGGACGTACCAATAACCCCTATGATTTGGAACGTTCATCCGGCGGGAGCAGCGGAGGCGCGGCGGCGATCATTGCCAGCGGTGGCGCTCCTTTTGATATTGGCAGTGATTATGGCGGGAGCATTCGTTTGCCCGCGCATTTTTGCGGCATCGCAGGAATTAAGCCCACATCAGGGCGCGTACCCCGCACAGGTCACATTGTCCCGTTTGCCATCGGCGCGACGGATGCTTATCAAGCCGTTGGGCCACTCGCCCGTACCGTCGATGATTTGGTACTCCTGCTCGGTATTATCGCAGGGCCGGATTGGATTGACCCCACGATTGTCCCGATGCCTCGCGTCAACCCCGATGACGTGGATTTGAGCAGGCTGCGTGTTGCCTTTTATACCGATAATGGAGCTGCCACTCCAACGCCGGAGATTATGCAAACCGTCAAAGAGGTCGCGAAATCGCTGGAGGGTCATGTTGCCTCAGTCGCGGAAGATCGCCATCAACGGATGGAAGAAACGTGGGATTTGTGGACTTCGCTGAATGTTGCCGACGGCGGTTTTGGCACACGCGAAATACTGGAAAAAGCGGGAACGGAGCCATCGCCTCGCCGTCTGCGAAGCGCAGAAGCTGAGGTCACAGGTCGGGAATTTGGCAGGCTGCTGCGTGAAATGGACTTGTTCCGCAGCCAGATGTTGGGCTTTATGGCGAATTACGACGTGATGATTTGCGCCGCGAACGCCAATGTCGCCATCCCGCACGGGACACTTATGGATCACTTTGCAGGCTTCAGCTACACCGCCACCTATAACTTGACGGGCTGGCCGGGTGCGGTGGTGCGTGCCGGGACATCGCCGGAAGGCCTGCCAATTGGTGTGCAGATCGTCGCGAATCCCTGGCGCGAAGATGTCGCGCTGAAAGTGGCACAGTTTGTCGAGGCGACCTTCGGCGGCTGGCAAAAACCGAGCCTGTGAAGGGTAAGGTGAGAGTTATGAGCATGTTTCTGGTTACAGGATGCATCATCACTCCGCTTCCACGCCCGGCGGGGGTGTGATGCCGGGGAGAGACGGCTCGATGATCGACGAGGACAGCATCAACTCACCATCGGGGGTTTCCACGATCTGGGGAATACGCCCGCGTTTGCCGAGCGCGTCATAAACCAGCAGTTCGCGCAGAAGCGTGGTGATGATCGCCAGGATGGGCATCGCCAGCAGCACACCCCAGAAGCCCAGAACCGTCCCGGCGATCCCCTGAAACAGTAGAATAACCGCCGCAGGGACTTTCAGGCTGTTGCCGATATTGGCGGGCAGGATGATATTGGCTTCGATAATGCCGATGACAAAATAAAAAACGAACGCAAGCAGCGCCAGACTGGGGCCACCCGCCGCCGCCGCAATCACGAGAATCGGAATCAAGGCCGCCCAGTAGCCAATATAGGGGACAATGTTGCCGACTCCCGCCAGAACACCAAGGGCAATCGCATTGGGGAGGCGCAAAACAAGACCGAGCGCGACTGTCACCATAATCGCGGTGATGGTGATTTCCAGCACCATCGAGCCGACCCAGACGATGACGGTTTTGCGAACTTTTTCCAGAACTTCCAGCGCACGGGCTTCATATTCGACGGGCGTGAGGGCGATGACGATGCGGTAATAGATCAGCGGGTCGAGCATAAAATAAAGCGTGAGGAAGAAAATCAGGAACAGGTTGAGGGCAATATCGACCAGAAAGCTGCCGACATTCGCGATCAGGGGCAGGGCGGACTGCGCAAGGTTGCCCAGATCAAAAGTTGCGTCGTTCGTGGATGTGTCGAGCAGGGTACGGTAATCCTCGACACTAAATTCCGGCAGGAATCCCGCCAGGGTCTCACTGCTGGCGCGGAGGTCGATGTAGCTGGCGACGGCGGATTCGCCCGCCTGGGGGAGTTCCGTAACCAGACTGTTGACCTGGGCGACGAGCGCCGGAAGCACGAGACGAATAAACAGAGCGCCGACGACGATGGTTAGGAGGAAGGTGAGGAGAATAGCTGTCCCACGACGCATCCCTTTGCGTCGGAAAAAGTTGATGGGAATGCCGAGGCCGACGGCGATAATCCAACTGAGAAGCCCAAGAATCAGAATGGGGTAGACGCGCACGATCAACAGGCCGAGGCCGATGACGGCGGCGATAATCAGAACGAGCGAAACAGAACGCCGGATGAATTGAGAATAGGACATCGCGTAAAATCTTTCGTGAGATGTGTTTGGAAATATTATAACGGTGTTGATCGTTTAAGGTTACGGCTGACATACGCCAGAGGGGATGTGAATTTTTTCGTAACCTTTCGTCATTTCGGAAAACAAGCGATTTATAATAAATGAAACATCAATACCTGATGTTAACTTCATTGATTATTTATGCGGGAGCGTAATGTGAAGCTTACTCGCTTGTATCGCTTGTTTATCATGGCATTTCTGCTGACGCTCGTCTCGCCCGCTAACGCGCTGGATATGAACGACCCCCATTTCCCTGACCAATGGGCATTGAACGGCACGAATGCCTACGGGATTGATGCTCAACAAGCCTGGGACATCACCACTGGCGGCGGGATTATCATCGCAGTCCTCGACAATGGGGTCGATATTTATCACGAGGACTTGACCGGGCAGATTTATGAGAGTTACGACTGCGTTGATGATCTCAATGACTGTTCCGGCGGTGATAATGACCCTACGCCAGATGCAGGCGATAATCACGGTACGATGGTCGCCGGAATCATCGCAGCAAATGGCAACAATGGCCTGGGGACAGCGGGTGTGTGTCCCGATTGCTACCTGATGCCGATCCGTACCACACTTGGCAATCCAGGCGAGATCAATACAGACCTTGGACTGATAGCCGGGATACGATTAGCAACCGCGCGCGGTGCAAGGGTTATCAATATTAGCGCCGGATTGGATGCCAGTGTGGTAAATAACCCTGACCCGGAGGTACAAGCCTTTCTCGCGGAATTTCAGGACGCAATTGCCGATGCTGTGGCCGCTGGAGTGGTAGTGGTCGCTGCGGTTGGAAATGATGGCGCACCACCCGTTAAGTATCCTGCACTGCTCCCGGATGTGATCGCCGTCAGTGCATCCAATCACTGTGGACAAATTCAGAAAGCCTGGGATATTAACTGTTTACACAGCTTCAATATCGACTGGGGCAGTAGTTATGGAACTGGAGTGGACATTGCCGCGCCGGGGGTTGGAATTTACACAACGACACCTGGCAACCAATACTACTCGTTTGGAGGGACATCGGCTGCCGCGCCGATCATTTCCGGCGTTGTGGGGCTGATGCTCTCGGTTGACCCGACGCTGAAACCTGCGGAAATCAGGCAAATGCTGATAAGGACAGCGACGGATACCAACAGTGCAACCTATCCTGGCTTCGACGCACTTCTTGGAGGGGGATTGGTCAACGCGAACCGGGCTGTCGCCGCCGCCTATGGCACTTATGTCGATGACTTTGAGCCGAGTACGCTCGTTTCCGCGATTAATCAGGCCAATGCTAACGGAGCGATGACGATTCGCCTGAATCAGATGACCATTCTCAACAGTGTCCATAACACGGGCGGGAATGGCGCGAATGGACTGCCTGTCATTACGGGTTTTGTCCGAATCGTGAGCGATAAGGGGATCATCCAGCGTGACGCGACTGCGCCGCCTTTCCGATTTTTCGAGGTCGCATCCGGCGGCTTTCTCAGCTTGCGCAAACTGGCACTAGTAGGCGGAAACACCGCGGGCAGCGGCGGCGCGATCTTCAACGGAGGCAGCCTGGGACTGGATAACGTGACTCTGCGCGGAAATCAAGCCGGGAGCAGTGGCGGGGCGATCTTCAACCTCAACCAGACAACGCTCATCAACAGCCGCGTGGACAGCAACAGCGCGGCAGGCAGCGGTGGCGGGATCGCCAGTGACGCAGGCAATCTGTCCATCATGCACAGCGAACTCACGGGCAACACGAGTGGCAGTAATGGCGGCGCGGTTTTCAACGGCAGCAGCGAACTGCACATTTCGACCAGCAGTATTCAGAAAAATACGGCGATCAATGGCAGCGCGGTCTTTAATTCAAACGGAGCAGCCGAAGTGCGCGAAAGCTGCGTGATCGGCAACAATGATGCGGCTGTCGTCAATTTTTACTCGTCCGCGCTCGATGCCACGCAAAACTGGTGGGGATCATCTACCGGGCCATCGGGCGCTGGTATGGGGATGGGCGATGGCGTGAGTGCCAACGTTAACTATGGTGGCTACCATACACAGCTTCTCGATACGCCAGTTCACCGCGTTACGGGCGGCTGTCGGGGGCCGCAGGCGAATTCCACATCGTATAACCCGACATTTAGCGCTGATGGGCGTTATCTCATGTTTACGTCGGCGGCGGATAACCTCGTCCCCAATGATATGCTGCGCTGGATGATCGGCTGGACGACCAGTTGGCTGGCGTATCGAGTTCATGAAGACGCTTTCTATTTTGATTTGCAGACCGGTGCTTTCAGCAGTGCGACAGCCGCTTATACGGGCTATGGCAATATCGGTTCGCCCGCAATTTCGGCAGACCGGCGCTATCTGGTGTTCAACGCCGACCTGCGCGACCTTGTACCGATGGTCGAGAGCGATGACCCGGATGATCCCTGGGATGACGTTTACCTGGTGGATACGTTCACTAATACTATAAAAGTCATTACGGCAGGAAGGGGATCGGGCGCCGCGTCGATTTCGGCGGATGGGCGCTATGTCGCATTTTCTTCGTTGGACATGCTGACAGTTACGGATGACAATCAATGTGGGGCAGGGAGCTGCACCGATATTTATGTATATGACCGCGATACGCAGCAGTTTGAAATGATTTCCGTCACCGACCAGGGAACCGCTTTCGATTATCCGTCACAGGATGCGAATATCTCACCGGATGGGCGCTATGTGGCGTTCCTTTCCGGCGACGGCACAGGTACAACCTTCCTGAATATCCGTGACCGCCATTTTCACACCACACGGCATCTCGGCAGGGCAATACCCTGGAATGGTTACAAGCCTGTCTGGTCGGGGGATAGTCGTTACCTGGTCTATCTGAGGCAGCAGGAAGTTGGCGGGCAGACGCTGGAAGACCTGGTGCGCTATGACATGCAGACGCAGGAAGCCACACCTGTCGTAATCGCGCCCGATGGCAGCGGGGCTAACGGATATGCCATGAACGGGGTGATTTCAGCGAATGGCCGATTCGTGGCGTTCCTTTCGGACGCAACAAATCTGGTAAACGGTGACGCAGTGTGTAATCACTCACTATGCTGGTCGGTTTTTGTGCGCGATATGAACACTAATCAGATCGTGCGCGTTTCCAAAGCGCTAGATGGCGGCTGGCCGAACGGTGGAATGGGCAATCTGGCGCTCTCACCGGACGGCCAGTACGTCGCCTTTACTTCGGACGCGGATAACCTCGCGCCGAATGACAGCCTGAGTATCAACGACATTTTTCTGGCATCTGTGGTGTTCCCGCCGCTTGATCCTCTTAATGCCGCACCTGTGCGCAATCGTTTTACCACAACCACGCCTACGCTGACTTGGAACGAAGTCACCTGGGCGACGGGTTACGATGTGCAGGTGGCGAATAACCCCAATTTCTTTGATGCAGTGCAGTACCCGGCGGGAAATAATTTGTCTTTGACGCTGCCGGATGCCGTACAAGCGGGTGTCGTCTATTCCTGGCGTGTACGGGCGGTCAACAATGGTCAGCCGGGAACGTGGAGCAATGCGGATCGGTTTATCGTTCCGTGAAAGTGGCTCTATAATAAAAACACCCCCGGAGCGTGATTCTCCGAGGGGTGTATGCAAATTTCTCAAGGGGCGGCTCGGCGTTTTGCCGGGTCGCCAGGGAAAAATCAGATTACATCTCTTCCATCATCGACATTTCAGTGAGGATGTGCGCGAGAATGAATTTCTCGACATCCGCGCGAACGGTGGCACAAACGAGGTCTTCACCAGCGACATTACCGGGGGTGAGCGTGGTCATCATATCGCCCATTTCCATATCCATGCTGCCCAGGTACGCGGCGACCATTCCCGCAGTGTCCATTGCCATCATGTCCGCCAACATCTGGTCGTGGGCTTCCATGTCCATTGGCTCGCCTGCTTCTTCCTGCATCTCCATCATCATCGCGACAATGCTATCGACGACGGGGCCATACTGACCGAGGTCAAGGGCAGGCATTTCCATATCGGTTCCCATCATGCCGGAAATGTAGTCGTAATCATGCTCAGCGACGAGCAGCAGCGTGATGAGCGTGGAATCGCAGACGACACCCATTTCATCCTGCGCCCCGGCGATGGGCGCGACGGCAAAACCAGCGATCAGCACCACGAACAAAGCCAGCACCACAAAATAAGTCTTACTACGCATGGTCAAAATCTCCTTCGATTGAAAAAATAAATGTTGTCCCTATGGACATTTTTACGATATGGGGAAATTCTTAACAGATGATTACGTGCCACATGTGCGACTTGTTGACAGGGGATTACACGCCACGAGCGCGACTTGTTGACAGGGGTATCGCGCGGATTTAAGATGAATACTCAAAAAGGGAACAATAGTGCGACCCCAAAACGCAACCATAAAAGGGCGAACATGCAAGAACTGTTGCTGGCGTTGAAAGAAAAATACAACATCTCCGACGAGGATGCGCAGAAGGTGATCGAAGCGCTCATGGAGCAGGAAAAGCAGCGCGGTGAAGCGAAGACGGCGCGGCGTTCGCGCGGGCTGCTCGGCGATCTGTTCGGGGTGACGGAAACGCTGCTCGGCGCGAGTGTGAAGGGCAGCGCCCAGATGATGGGGATCATGGGCGAACTGCTCGACAGAAGCGCACAGGGGAGCGCGGAAATGCTCGGCATTATCAACGATGTGCTGGGCGACGCGCGGCGCGATGACGATGAAAAAGAAGATGATGACGATGATGACGCGCCGGAATCAACAGAAGACAGTAGTAAAAAATCGAACACCTGAGCTATAATTCAACCTGTTAGCTGCGGGAAATTCAAAAGGATAAAATCATGGAAGAAGTGATAAAAGCGATTCAGCAAAAATATGGCGTTTCAGAAGCCGATAGCAAGAAAGTCGTTGACGCTCTGGTGACGATTGAGAAAAGCAAACGCAGCCGAACGAGCGCACAGCCAAAAGCGACACGCGCATCCAAAGCCGCAAAACCTCCCGCCCAATCCAAAGGCCTGCTGGACGATCTGGCTGGCGGTTTGCTTGGTGGCGGTCAGTCTGGGCAGAATGATGAACTTTTAGGGCTGGTGGGCGGCTTACTCGGCGGCAGTCAGCAGGGCGGCGACCTGTCGAATCTGGTGGGTGGCTTACTCGGCGGTCAGCAGGGAGGTGATTTATCCAATCTGGTAGGCGGCTTACTCGGCGGTCAGCAGCAAGGGCAGGGCAATACGAATTTGCTGGGGATCGTGAATGATTTAATCAACAACCCGTCTGTGCAAGGCGCGGGTCTGGCGGGGATCGTCGGTGGTTTGCTCGCCGGACAGGGCAATACTGATGTGATGGGTGTCGTGAACGGTCTTTTGGGCGGCTCAACGCCTAGCCAGCCGACTACGCCATCTCCGGCTCCCACGCAAACGGCAGCGGATCGCCTGCGACAACTGGGCGCGGACGCGAAAAAGAAGCCGCTGAAGAAGGAAATCGGCAGCAATATTCTGAATCAGGGTGGCAAGAAGAAAAAATAGAATTGATCTGGATAGATCAGGCCGTCAACGACGCGATCTGCGCCAGCGCCTCATCCAGCGAAAGTTC
Source organism: Anaerolineae bacterium (assembly GCA_022843745.1). Taxonomy (GTDB): domain Bacteria; phylum Chloroflexota; class Anaerolineae; order Aggregatilineales; family Phototrophicaceae; genus JALHNB01. The sequence goes on from JALHNB010000081.1 coordinate 18,775, forward strand.
CTCAAGCGGGCAGGGCGTATTTTCGAGATCGCCGCCTGCCCGCTGCGCCTTGAGAACCGCTAACATGCGCCGGGCGATGCGAGTCTGGTCATCGTGGCTGTAGCGCTCAAAATCCATTGGAAATTTTGTGTAATCCACGTTGTAGCCAAACAGAGCGTGTTCGAATGTGTGTTGATAGGTTGCGCCGAAATCGAAGGGCAGCATATCACTCCGATTGAGTGGGATTTTCAGCGTCGGAATCCGCGCATCGACATCAAACGAATAAATCATCGCTTTTCCATCATCCAGCGTCGGACGCGGGTCGATGATGACGATGTGATAGGCGTGAGCACTTGGCCTGTTGAGGGTGTAGTCTGGCAGTCGATCAAAAGTAGGTGGTGTCTCGTGGAGATAATTGAGATCAACAAAGACGGTCTCCTGCTGAAGATACCGCAGACGCGCCGCGCGGTAAGACTGCCCTCTGCGCTTATTGGCGGCGTGCAATTCGATCCAGGTGATGATGCGCGAAACAGCGGGGTATTCGTAAATAGCGATGGCGTTTAGTTGTGTGCCATTTTTCTCGATCTGCAAGGAGCGCTCCAGGTGTGCGGTATAACCGAGGGGTCGCAGTTGAGTTCTCAGGTCGATCATCAGGTGCGCGACATGAATTTTGTGGAAGCGATTCCATGAGTTTGTCGTGTGCCAAAAGCTGTGCTGGTGAGCGTTGACACCGAGGTACTGGTTTTTGATGGATCGCACAGCAGGCATGGCAAGAAAATCACTTTCGGTTTTTCGATCATTATAATATCGAAGAACTAAAAATCGGCCTACAGGCGAAATTTCAGGGTCGGAAATGTGTGTCGCGCTCGATAATTTGCAGGCAGTCTTCGAGCGTGATGAACTGATAAGCCGTGTTCCAACTGTCTTTGTGTTTCTCGAAAAGGTCGAAGCGCTCCGCACCCGCATATTCTATGCGTGTAAAGCTCACAATCGACGGCTTTTTCGCGCCCGGTTTTTGCTTCGGTGCGCTGATATACAGAAAGCGACCTTGCCATTTGACGGTCAGCTCGGCATTGATGATAGGCTCTAAGGTATTCGCTGCGAACGCAGTACAGCGCTCAAGTGCCTGCTGTTTGAGTTCTGGCGTGATGTCGGCTTTGGCAACGGGCGTAATCTCAATCGGTGGCGCTTCGTCTTCAGATTTGTCGTCTTTAGCGTCCAAAGCTTGCATTGGAAGATCGACGACCTCGATGATCCCATCGCCGAGTACCACGAACCACTCGTTCTCATCGTCATTATCCTCATCGTAGTCATCGTAGTCGTCATCGTCGTCCCAGAATTGATATTGTTCAGGCGCTTCGCCAACCGCTTCGGCGATATGCGGATAATCCTTTTCGGGCGCATCGGGATTGATGTTGTAGACGCGAATTTTGAAGCGCCATTCGTCGCCATAATCAAAAAGGTAGAGAAATTCCTGGCCGATTTTGAGGTCTAAATCTTCAATCTTTGTGGAGCGAACGTCGCCGCCTTCGTCGTCATCGAACATTGGGCCGTCGTAACCACCAAACATCGAGCCGCCCTTGTCGTGTATATTCTAGTACAACTCAACCATTGAACGAAGCAAGTCTACCGGGATGCCCGTTTTTTCAGACCCTTTTTGAAGCAATTGTTCATATTCTTCCGGTGTCAGGTCTGGCAGTGCTGTCATGGGCAGATTATCAAATTCATCGCTTTCTATCTCATCACTTTCGTCATTTTCATCATCCATGCTGCCAGTATCCCAGGGCGGCACACCGTTGGGGAGACTATATTCTGTCGATCTATCCCAGGCCTCGCCACTCATGTAGAACGAATAGAGGTGATCGTTATCGAATTCGAAAGCCTTTTGGATGGCAAGATGGAGCATGGCAAGCGATTGATCGGCGGCGAGTTCGATCTTTCGCCACACGGGAGTGGGGATTTCCGGGAGCGAAACATAAAAGGTGTACGTTTTCATGGTTGATCCTTACTCGAATATTGGCTGAATATGATTGGATTCGAGCCAATCCTGTATCCGACGCAGTTGGCGTTCCTCGCTAAATTTGTACCACGCTTCAGATACTTTGGGGAGCGCTGAACAGCATCCTTGAAGCGCCGAAATGCGCCTTTACCTGTTATTATTGCCACAATCGTAAATTCAGGCCAGAATTCCAATCTTAATCTAATTCGAAATGACGCAAAATGAATCGAACTGAAATAATGGACAATCATGACGCTTGATAACAATCTGATCTGGTTTCTCGTTCTATTGTGCGTCGTACCGGCGGCGCTGGCGATTCTTATTTTCGCGATTATTATCCGGCGAGGACAACGTATGTTTACACCTGACCTGAGCCAACTGCAAGCTCGATACAATGAATTGCAGGCACAAAATCCAAATGTCAGCCGCGATGAACTGGTGGCGCGGATCATCCAGGGGCAAGCGCTGCGGGCGGGCATCGTCGGCGCGGTGACGAGCGTCGGCGGCTTCTGGTTTATCCCGATTACGCTGCCGCTTGACCTGTTTTATTCGGCGCGTATCCAGACGGCATCGCTGCACTTTCTGGCGTGGGCATATGGCATCCGCGACGAAGACCGCGTGTTGAATATCGGCGAAGTTCTGGCGATGCCCGCGTTAAGATTCGTAAAAGTCACGCCGGAGATGGTGGGCGAGTGGCAGAATCAATTCGCCACCCGTGCCTATCGCCGGATCGCCACGATGGTGCTGGAAAAGTCGTTCGCAAAGTTGATCCCTGGCCTGGGGTTGATCGTGGGCTTCGTGGTCAATTATCTGAGTACACGGCTGTTCGCGCGGCTGGCAAGCGCATATTATGCGACGCAGGCTGGGAAGAGCATCGTCAGTGGCAGCGCGAAGGTGTCTTCGCCGTAAAGTCCCAGGGGCTAAAAGCGCCCTGGCTAATTGAAAAAGCCTGCTCGAAGCAGGCTGAACATACATATACGCGAATGGCGATGCAGCCCTCTTTGAGAGGGCTTTGGAATCTAGCCGGATGGCTTCCAGCATCCGGCACACTCAGTCAGACATCGACGTATAATACTTCATTCCGATTCCTGCGCCTCTTTATAGGGTATCGGCACAAATTCGTAGGCGACATCCGTGCAGCCCAGCGCCCGCAGCCATGTGACCAGCGCCGGAAGGCCATGACCGAGATCGTCCGGCAGAAAATACAGTGTCGGCAATTGGATACAGTTCCCCTCGACGGCGACGGTTTTATTGTGCTGATCGGCGCGAATGCTTGTCCACCAGATAATTTTGTGAATGTGCCTGTTGCTATCGTCGATGAAATATTGCTGCTCGGCCTGTAAATTCTTCATTGCTTCGCTGATCTCGGCGGCGGCCTGCTCGTCGTTCGCAAGCTGCGCCGTGATACGCCGGGTGCGCAGGTCGTTAATCTGGCGGCGATGATCTTCCAGCCAGTCACACCACGCTCGATAGCCGATGATAAACGAATCAATTTCGATTCCGAGCGCTTCGGGAGCGACCTGCCCATCGTAAAACAGCGCCCAGGGTGCGCGTTCAAACGTGTGGTCACGCATGAAATAATTTTCGGCGGCGGTCTTGATATGCTGCGCGGTAGCGTCATCCGGCGCGGTGGCGCTGACCCTGACCGTGAGGTAGGACTCCATCGCTTCTTCAAATTTCACGTCCGCGCCCAACTGGTGCATATACTGCGCGAAGGGCGTGTCGTCGGTCACGGTTTCATCCAGCGACGCGAAAAAGACCAGATTTTCGAACACGGCGACAGAATCCGGCAAAAAATCGAGCGACTTCTGGCTGGCGACCCAATTTGCCGCGCCCGAAAACTCAATCGGATAATCGCGCATGATCTCGCGTTCAGCGTCGGTCAGTTCATAGCGTTCTTCGTCCAGCATGGCATCGCGGATGTCGGGGTGGTCGGCGTACCACTCCCAGATGCGGCGCAGCAAGGCTTTGAATTTTTCGGCGGCTTCGTGCGCTTTTTCCGGCGTTTCGAACGCGCCGACGATGACATAACTGCTGCTGTTGTTGCTGCTGAACTGCCGCCAGATGGAGATTTTCATTACTTCAGTCTTTTTGCGTCGCATCGTGCCGTGTTTCGAAAGTATAGTTGATGTCCTGCGCCCCCTGACTCTTCAGCCAGTCAATAATCACTGGCAGCACCTCCACACCAGAATCCAAGTCGAGGCGTAGATGCTCGCCATTTTGCGTGATTTTTCCACTTGCCATCTGTGAATAGAGATCATAATCATTTGCCCAGGCAGAATTGCCGTCGTCGAAATTTCGCCTACCAAATAAAGCGCTGATTTGTGCTGCACGTTCCTTGCCTTCAAAAGCACAGGTCAGCGAAATCAAAATGGTGGTGATCGGCCCGCCAAACTCATGCTGCTGGTAAGTCTCACCGCCAAATTTTTTAAGGAGGTTGGCGATGGGATCGGGAATACACCATGTATCAGGTACATTGAAAAAAACGTCACGGCCTCGATGATTGACGGGCGAATGGGCATCGTCGTACCAATCGACACCCTGCTCTTCCCATTCAATGTCGAATTCCTTGGCAATGGCGGCTTCGGCAGCGGTAAGGGGACGCAAGTTGTCCATCGACTCCTGAATGAAAAAGGCCTCATTCGCGGGGTCAGCGTGCCAGTCGTCAATGCGCTGAATCACAGATGCCAATTTTTCGGCAGCTTCACCGGCGGCACTCTCCGTAGGAAAACGTCCGATGACGGTAAAACTTCCGCTGTGATTGCTGCTAAACTGCCGCCAGATGGAGATTTTCAAATTTCACACAGCTTACAAAGTTACAGGATCAAGGATTTGCAGGTCGATTTCGTCGCGATGTGAACGGTAATATGCCCAGGCATTCACCAAATCTTCGGCGCGTAGGGAGGGAAAATCGCGCAGTAAATCGGCCTCGCTGATGCCCAGTTTGCGGCCTTGCACCAGCGTCCACACAGGAATGCGTGTCCGCACAATACAAGCTGCGCCGCCGGATATATCGGACTGGCTCTCGATACCGGGAACCGCATCGCCCAAATCCTGCACGATCATTTTGAGGACTTGCGCTTTTTCGGCTGGAACGAGTGCGCCGATTGCATCTTCGATGTCACGTAATGAGGCCATTGGATGATCCATGAGCTACCTTCAATCATTGGCAATTATAGCATAAGCATATTCAGGAACGCTCACATTTGTTCGATAGAAATTTCGACATTTTTGCAGCCCTGACCCTCCAACCACGCCACGACTGCTGGCTGGGCGGCTGCGCGATTGCTCAACGCGATTCGCCGGAAAATGACGCGCAGGCCATCGCGCTCGATGCTGCCTGTTGGCGAGAGTTTGCCCGCTGCGGAGTCGATCACGCGGCGAATATCGTGTTCGCGTTCCTCCGAGAGCGCCTCGACGTGACTCAGATCACCTACTTTTTTGTCGTGCCATTCCTTGAGGACAGCGTGACCGCCTCGCGTGTTGCCGCGCTGAAATGTGACCTCGGAGCGATGCGTGATATTGATGATGTACGCCTGATTTTCGGCATCCCACTGCCGTTCCGCTGCTTTTCGATTGAGATAGACCTTGTAATCGCGCTGTAAATCGTCAAAATCTGGCTGCCCATTGGCGAACCAGGGGATTTCCGCACTGTCGTCGTCAAAATATTTTTGTGCCTGCGCCAGGATGTCCGACGCGGTTTTGTGGTCGGGGGCGGTGCAGGTGATGGTGATGAGGTCGGTGGTCATAATACTCTTTCGCCGGAGTTAAGTGTCAATTTCGCAGGAATCTATCATAGCGAGACACATTATACATATTTGATTTCGTATGTAACGGTGCATCCTAAAGTACGCATCCAGGCGACGAGAGCGGGCAGCACATTAGCTCCAAAAGTATTAAACGGTATTGCTCGAAGATCAATAATGTTTCCCTCCCAATATACATTCTCTTTCGTAGCGTTCAGCCGCATTTCGCTTGCTCGAAAATGGGAAGTTGAAAGCGCTGTGCGTGAAATCGGAATAACAACGGGGTTTTGAGCTTCAAATTTTTCTTTTTCTTGAAGAATCGCCTGTCTCTTTGTTTCGTCGTTCTCGGATAACGCCCGTTCAAATAGACTTTTTATGTGTTGAGTGTCGTGGAGATACTGAGATTCATAGTCAAATGCGCGATAGGCATCGTCAATCACGGCTTTCGGGTCTTCCGCAAGTTTTCCTCCATCAAATACTAGCCAGGGCTTCACTGGTGATGCGGAAAGCAAAGCGCAATAAATCTCAGAGGCAATCACCGAATTAGGCGTTTCGCATCGAACATCAAAGTTAAAACCTGACCACTCCTTCTCTTCCGTTAATGTATAAGTGATGTCCGTTGCCCCTGCTTTCTGTAACCATTCGATCATCACTGGTAGACCTGTCTCGATTTCGAAAAACTGGCAGTCGATTATGATTTTCTGCCCATCACACTTAATTCTCCCTTGTGCTCCTAAGGATTCATATTCTTCTTTGCGTTTCCACGGCTCTCTCTTACCCATTGCGCTGATGAAATAGGGTTCTGCTTGCTGAACGAGCGTTTGCGCGTGTGCTTCATTAGGAAAGTTGCAAGTAAGGTGGACACTTAAATAGGTTTTCTCGCTTATCTGAGTTTTGACAATTCCACCAAATTTTGCCATCAAATCTTTAATCAGCGTTGGCTGCTGCCACGTCTCAAAGTCCACGCTGATGAAGGCATTTCGACCAATTTGTAAAAGGTTGTTATTAAGATCATTGCTGAGCCAGTCGATCCCTTCGTCGTCCCAATCGACATTGTAGCGACGGGCAAAATCGAGTTCAGGTGGAGAAGGTAGCTTACTTGAATTGGGTGGTTGTGCGGTGGTCCAAAACGGGTCGTCATGAAAGGCGAACCAATCGAAAATAGCCTGAAAAATCTCACGAAATCGCTCAAGGGCTTCTCGCGCTTCGGCCTCGGTTGGAAATTCGCCGACGACGGTGAAATGCGAACTATGGTTGCTGCTAAACTGCCGCCAGATGGAAACGCGCATCAGATTTCCTCGCTGATTTGCTCATCAAATTGGTAGGTAATTGTGCAATTCATGCTCTCAATCCAGGTGATGAACGCCGGAAATCCAAGCGCGAAGCTGTCAAAATAGGCGTTGGGAATAGTGAGCTTGACACCTTCCCGGATCATGTCCAGATAGGAGATTCGTATATCACTGTGGCGAGTGATTGCGCGTGATAATTTCGGTTCACGACTTGCAATATCCATTTCGAGCGCATGTTGAGCGTGGGCGCGTTCGATGTCGCGCAGGAGTTCGTCAGTCGAGATGCCATCCAAAAATTGGACGTACTTCAACCAGGGGCAAATTTTCTGTGTGATGCCATCGTCTACGGCATATGCGGTATCCTGATCTGGTGCGGTGATAACCAACCTGCAAATCAGCGTTTTCTGAAGTTCATTGCTTTCCATCAGAACTTCCGCGCCCAACGCCGCAAATAGGTGATGCAGTGGAACACCCGCCGTATAGGTGTTTTCCTCGTCCATAAAGATCAGATTTTGATAGCGTCCAAGTGCGTCATCAATACGACCCTCGTTATGGCGAGAAACCAGCCATTCCAT
>JALHNB010000082.1 GCA_022843745.1 Anaerolineae bacterium
TGGTAATTTCGCACCCATTTTTTCGGTCCTCTCCTTTTTTCTTCTATTCTAACCCCACTTTTTACCCTCCCAAATTTGTGGGTAATGCATAGCCGCAAGCGAGAGAGGGGAGAAATGCAATTCGCGATAAATCCCCGAACATTTTGATGATTAACGCAAACTTATTTCGGTGTTTGGTGGCTTAACTTCCACATCCTATTGAAAAGTATACAATTTCACATGTTAAATGTTGATGTCCATTCCTCACAGCACACTTTTGTTTTACTCCCCCTCTCTCGCTTGCGGAGAGGGGGCTGGGGGATGAGGTCAATCTCCCCGATACGCGGGCGATGCTGGATTATCTGAGCGCCAGAAATTGGGGTGATTCGGGTCTGTGAAACGGGTCAGGTCAGTTTCAGGTGTCCAGGCTTTGCCGTCTGGGAGGATGGTGGTTTCGTCAAATTGGGCATTCGTCAAATCTGCGCCTTGCAAATTGATATAGCGCATCATTGCACCTTGCAAGTAGGTGTGCCATAAGAGCGCTTCTTGTAGATTGGCACTTGTCAAGTTTGCGCCTTTTAAGTTAGTGCGCCACAGTGTGACCCTTTTTAGATTTGCTCCCCACAAGTCTGCTTCTTTTAGGTTAGCTCGGCTAAGTCTAATTAGGTGCAATAAGCTATCCTCGCCAGTCAACCAACCTCGCGCTCTTAACTCATCAATTGCCCGTTTCGCTGCTTCATTCGATTGGCTTACCGCCTCCATAACTAGTCGATCCTGCAAATCCTTAATACGCCGTTTTTCTTCGCGATGTTCGGCCAGCGTATTGAGAACCAGTACCGTTAGTCCCACGCTTAGGCCTTCCGTCCACAGATTGGTGATGTAACCTGCATCGCCGAACAGCGCTCCGCCGATCAATACGCCGAGGCCGATGAGCAGCGCTTTGTAAAAAAGACCATGGTCTTTTTGGATTTCGCGGATTTTTTGCCATTGGTCGATTTCAACTTGTGTGGTCATGCGTTTGCCTCTGAAATTTGTCATTAAGGATAGCGTAGCATGACCGCACTAGTCGGCAAGCCCAATTTTAGGGCTAAAAGGTGAGGTTAATTTACCGCAGGCATCGTTTGGCTGCTTGAGTAGAACAAAAAGCGCTCGTCTTTGACACCAGCGCCGTACCAATTGCGGACGCGGTAGCGCAGAAGATCACGCTCGAAATAGCCCTTGCTGGCGGCATTTTCGCCTTCGAGCAAGACCTGCACCGGCTCGACGCGCTGGAACACCACGCCGCGTCCGGCTTCGAGCAGCGCCCATTGATAGCCGTTGCCGAACTGTGGCGAGACGATAATCGTGCTGATGACGTTGAAAAAGCTGTTGGTCGTGCCTGTGCCGTAGACCTCGTTGGTCGTGTTGCCGCCGACGCGCATCGACTCCGGCGATTGGATCAACTGCTGCGCCGCCCACCACAATTTCGGCGTGACGATCAGCGTGTTCGGCATCACGTTCAGGTAAACGCCCGTTTTGCGATCCTTCATCGTGCGCAGAATATTGAACGCGACGATCAGATTGGCGGGTGAAAACGTCAGATTTTGCGTATTCGCGCCGTTGCCGACGGTTTCGTCGTTATCGCCTGCCGTGCTGGTGCGCGTGTAATTATTGGTATCGGTGATGGCGGTCATCACGTCCTGTTCCTCGCCCAGCCGCGCCGCGCGACCCATCAGATCGCCGAGTTCGCGCACTTTGCCGACCTGATCGAATTTTTGCATCTCCACCGTGACGGACATAATCATGCCGCGCTTGTAATTGCGGATAATTTTGCCGCCTTCCAGTGTGACCTGCGCCTCCGGGTACGGCTCGCCCTCGTGAACAATCGGCAGCAGTCCGGCTGGCGAATCGAGCAGATATTCCTCCTGCTGCTTGCTGCTTTCAACCACGCGGGCAAAAGCCGGATAGGTCGCCGGAGTCTCGTTGTAGCTCGTCCAGGCATCGAACTGCAAACCCTGGCGCAGCAGATCGGGGAAGGTCGAGGTGGTCATGGCCTCGGTGAGCGCCATATTTTCGGGATCGACGGTGATGCGTCCGCGCTGGTCGCGGGGGTAGGGGATCAATTTTTCGTCGAGCGCGACAGGGGCAGCCTGTTCCTGGACAGCGAATTTGCCCCGGTCAGCGTCGAGAACGCGGATAATTTTGCCTGTGGAAGTGGTCATATATTGTTCCTTGTATCGTGTAAATGAGGTGTGGAAATTGATAAAGCGTTGAATAAAAGTGATCTTTTTGGGAGGACGCAAGCTGAGGTATCGTATGCTGGTCTGTATTAACTTGAACACATCGAGGCGTATATTGATGAAGCGAATATTTTGGGTTTTCTTAGCCTTGTCAGCTTTGGGGTTGAATTTAGCCGTGATGGCACAGAGCAGCCTACCGATTGAACGGGTTTCGGTGGCATCCAATGGCTCAGAAAGTGAGAACGGCGGTTCGATCCCGTCGATTTCAGCGGATGGACGCTTCGTCACTTTCTGGTCATCAGACTGGCATTTATTGCCTGGTGGAGATACCAACAGCACACAGGACGTTTTTGTGCGGGATCGTCAGTTGGGTACGACGACCCGCGTCTCGGTGGTTTCCGGCGGTGGGGAGGCTGACCTAGGCGGCGATGTGCCTGTGATTTCAGCAGATGGTCGCTATGTTGTTTTTCGATCCGTTGATCACGAATTGGTCGCGGGAGACACCAACAATCGACAGGATATTTTCGTCCATGACCGTCAAACGAGTGTGACGACGCGCGTTTCGGTATCGTCAACAGGCGTACAGGGGAATGGTACACCCAATCAGCCGAAAATTTCTGCTAATGGTCAGGTGGTTGTCTTTGCTTCGGATTCTACAAATCATGTTACGGGCGATACCAATGGCTACGACGACATCTTTGTCCATGATCGGCAGACGGGTGAAACGACGCGTGTGTCGCTGTCCTCGACAGGGACTCAGGCCAACAGCGATTCTCAAGACCCTGCTATTTCGGGAGATGGTCGCTATGTGACATTTGCTTCACAGGCGCGTAATCTGGTTGCGGGGGATACGCTTTACAACATTGACATCTTTCTGCATGATCGCGTCACAGGAACGACGATTAGGGTAACAAACGGACTTGGTGGTACGCTGGCGAACTCCGGCTCGAATAAACCGTCAATTTCCTATGATGGTCGTTATGTCGCCTATGCCTCAACCTCGTCGAATCTGACCGCCGACGATACCAATTTCCAGGGAGATATTTTCGTATATGACCGGGTAACGGGCGGAACAACGCGGGTCTCGGTATCCTCGAACGGTACGGGGGGCGATCTGAATGCTTATTATCCTTCGATTTCTGATGATGGTCGCTATGTGGCCTTCTCCTCAACATCGACAAATCTGGTCAGCGGCGACACCAACAATAAGATGGATATTTTTGTTCATGATCGCGAAACAGGAGAGACAGAGCGTGTATCTATTGGTTACAACGGCGCTCAGATTAATCAGGATGCTTATACACCAGCCATTTCTGGCGATGGCACAGCGATTGCGTTCGAATCACGTGCAACCAATATTGTCGCCAATGATACGAATCAGACTGCGGATGTTTTTGTCGCATACTCGCCATTTTTTCCTGTTCCTGACTCTGCAAATGCCGCGCCACATGGCAACCGCTTCACCACCCACACCCCGACACTCACCTGGAATCGCCTCACCTGGGCGCTGACCTACGACATTCAGATCGCCGAGACGACCAATTTTTCGACCTCGCTGATCTATGAAGGCTCGACCAGCGGGCCGGAGCTTGAGCATCTGGTGACGCAATCGCTGGAAAATGGCGACTATTTTTGGCGTGTGCGCGGTGTCGGCGCGGGTGGGGCAGGGAATTGGAGCGCGGCGGACATGTTTGTCGTGGACGCGGATTAGGAGCGTATCCTTTATCGAACGCCAGCACAAACTGTGCTACAGTGACATCAGCCTGAAGGAGTAAGGCGGCACATGTGAATAAGTTTGAGTCATAAAGGATTCTTCCATGTCGCTTCGATTCCTGCGGGTACTATTTTTCAGTGGTTTGGTGCTGGCATCGCTCCTGGCTTCAGCAGCTTTGGCGGCGCAAAGCAGTTTCGCAATTGAACGGGTCAGCGTGGCCTCAGATGGCAGCGCGAGTAACGGCACATCGTATGCGGTGGCAATCTCTGATGATGGTGAAATCGTCGCCTTCGAGTCCGGCGCGACCAACCTTGTCAGCGGTGACACCAACAGCGGCAATGATATCTTCGTTCGTGATCGCCAGAGCGGACTAACAACCCGCATCTCGGTGGCGTCAGATGGCACACAGGCCAACGCGGGCAGTATGCGGCCTGCCGTTTCCGCCGATGGCAGCGTGATCGCGTTTGAGTCCTATGCCACGAATCTGGTGAGCGGCGACACCAATAATCGGCCTGATATTTTCGTACATAATCGGCAAACAGGCGCGACAAAGCGCGTTTCTGTGGCTTCAGGCGGCGCTGAAGGCAGTCAGTTTTCGGCGGTTAGTGCGATCTCTGCCGATGGTTTCACGGTTGCTTTTCAATCACAATCCGCACTGACCCCTGATGACACCAATGGCGAATTCGATATTTTCGTTCACGACACACGCACGGGCGTGACGACGCGCGTCTCGGTGGCCTCGGACGGCACACAGGGTAACGGAGAATCACAGAAACCGGGATTGTCCAGCGATGGTCGATGGGTGGTGTTTGCCTCAGATTCCAGCAATCTGGTGAGTGGTGACACCAATAATACCTACGATGTGTTTGTCCATGATCGTGACGCTGATAGTGACAGCATTTTTGACGAAGCAGGCGCAATAGTAACGGTGCGCATTTCCGTAAATACTGGTGGAGCGCAGGGTAATGCCCAATCGCTCGGCCCGTCGATGTCTACCGATGGTCGCTGGATCGCTTTTTATTCGGCGGCGGCGAATCTGGTGAGTGGCGACAGTAACGGACTGGGTGATGTGTTCGTACATGATCGCGAAACTGGCGAAACAAAGCGCGTTTCGGTTTCGTCAGGCGGGGCGCAAGCCAATGGACAAGGCTCTGTGCCGTCGTTATCACCAGAAGGGCGATTCGTCGCTTTTTCGACTTCGGCGTCAAATCTGGTAGGTGGCGATTCCAATGGTGTCTCCGATGTGTTTTTGCACGACACCCTCAGCGGCCAAACCTATCTCATTTCGCATAACGCGGGCGGTGCAGCAGGCAATAATTATTCATACCTGCCGGCGTTGTCGCGGGATGCCGCAACCGTCGGGATGCTGTCCCAGGCCAGCAACTTAATCAGCGGCGATGGTAACGGTGTCGTCGATGTTTTCGCGGCTGACGTATCGGGATTTAGTGGGATGCTGCGCGCGCCACATCGAAACAATTTCACGACCCGCACACCCACATTGACGTGGAATCGTCTCACCTGGGCGCTGACCTACGATATTCAGATCGCCGAAACGACCAATTTTTCGGCCTCGCTGGTTTACGAAGGCTCGACCAGCGGGCCGGAGCTTGAGCATCTGGTGACACAATCGCTCGAAAACGGCGACTATTATTGGCGTGTGCGCGGTGTCGGCGCGGGTGGGGATGGAACTTGGAGTGCGGCATCGGAATTCGTCGTGGATGCGGATTAGCGTGTCAGCATTTCTAATAGCTAACGACTAAAATCTTTGCGTTCTATGATTCTTTGCGTTACGTTATGGTCGATAAATTCTCCTTATCACCCACAAAGGACTCGCCATGCCTACCGCAACTATCGACGGTCATCGCATCCATTACGTCACGGCTGGCGATCCCGAAAATCCACCACTCATCCTGATTCACGGCTGGCTATCGTATAGAGGCGTGTGGCGGCAGACCATCGCCGCGCTTTCCGATTCCTTCTATTGTGTAGCACTGGATTTGCTCGGATTTGGCGACAGCGACAAACCTCGAAATGGCGATTACAGCATTCCGGCGCAGGCACAGCGCATTCTGGCGTTAGCGGACGCGCTCGGTTTCGAAACATTCACGCTGATCGGGCATTCGATGGGTGGGCAGATCGCCACCACCATCGCCGCCATAACCGCGCCGGAACGCGTGACGAATTTCGTCAGCGTTGCCGGAGTCGTGACCGGCGTACTCTCACCCCGTGTGCGCGAGGGGACATATCCGATGGTTCTCGCCGCTGCCTATTTGCCATTTATGTATGCCATCATCCAGCCATTGTTGAATCAACCCTGGTACGCGAATCATATCTATCGTCCCTGGTTTTACCGGATGGATAATCCACCGTTTGATACGTGGCGTGAGGATCGCGAACGTGCGATCCGCCCCGATCAGCATTGGTCGATCTATCAGGCCGGACTAGGCATCCGTGCGCTCGATTTGACGCCGCACCTGCCGAAAATCCGCGTTCCGGCGCTGGCGATCTTCGGCGAATTTGACGGCACGGTTCCAGTCATTGACGGCGAGATTTTCCGGCAGGGCATCCCCGATGCTCAGTTAGTCATGATTCCAGAGTGCGGCCATTTCCCGATGTACGAAAAAACCGAGGCCTATTTGCAGGCGGTGAAGGCGTTTTTGAATGGCGGTTAGCCACCATCTCAGTTTCAAAACAAAGACTCAACGCAAAGGCGCAAGGATCGCAGAAAAATTTTGAAATTTCCTGCGCCTTATGCCTCTTTGCGCCCCTGCGTTAAGTTTTTGCCTTTGTCTTGCTTTTAGCTGATCGCTAACAAGCTGACCCGCTAATAATAATCCGCGTTGCGATCCCACAGCGCGAACTCAAGCTGCCCCGTACCCGCCGGGCCGCTGTTGCGCCAGCCGATCACCTGCGCCACGCCGTTGACCGGAGCGCCGCCTGTGCCTGCCGAAACGCTGCGCGGCTGCCCTGTACCCCAGGTCGAGCCGACTCCGGTTGCCCCGCTGGGAGCGCCCACGCCGCTGCCTGTCGTATCCGGGAAGGCGAGAGTCCCCATCGCAGGCTGACCGCTGAACGACGCGCTCATGATGAACGTGCCGCGCCGCGCGACCAAAAGTGCGCTGTTGACGATCTGGCGGCCTGCCCAATCGTAAGCCGGGTTGCGATCCAGCGCGATGCCGATGCCGCTGGCTTTCCAATAGGCGACACCATCATGCACCGCGATGGCGTGTTGGCCTGACCACGCGACATAATCGCCCGGATTGACCTCCAACGCTGTCCCGCTGGGATTGACGACCACGTACATATTGTCCGAAATTGCGGGGATAGCGCTGGCTGCCCCCTGTGCTGTAACTGCCATTGATTTGCTCCTTGATGCGGTAACTTAAATGACTTGACTCACAATAAAAGATTCGCCTATACTAAAAAGAACATTTATTCTAAATTGTGAGGCAGATGATGGCGACTTATGACTACACCCACACGCGCCTTTTGGTCACGGATATGGCGGCCTCTGTGCGCTTTTATCGCGACATTATGGGATTTAAGGTCAACACAGGCGGCGAGGGCGACGTGTATACCGAATTCGATACGGGCGCACATACGCTCTCGCTTTACGGGCGGCAGATGATGGCGGATGTGGTGGGTGAGGGCAATCTACCATCCAGTGCCGCCGTTCAGGATAATCATTTGCTGTGGTTTGGGGTCGAAAATGTCGATGCCACCGTCGCGGAATTGCAGGCGAAGGGCGTTCAGATAATCGTGCCGCCGACGGATCGCCCGCTTTGGGGCTTACGCACGGCACATTTCCGCGATCCCAGCGGCAACCTGATCGAGATCGGACACGGTATTCCGATGCCGGAGTAGATGATGCGACAGCAGTAAACAATATGACAACCGCTGATTGCCCGTCATGTGCGATTATTCAGGGAAGAAATTCACATATTGATGGGCATTTAATCACGCCAGCCGATGTGTTTTATCAGAACGCTCACGTTACGGCTGTAATTAGCCTTTACTGGTGGCCCAATAATCCCGGTCACGCGGTGATCGTCCCCAATCAGCATATTGAAATGCTGTACGATATGCCGTTTGAAATTGGCGGTCATATCTTTGCAGCTTCCCGCGAGATAGCTATTGCCTTTAAGCAGGTTTATGGCTGTGAAGGCGTTTCGATCCGCCAGCATAATGAACGCGCTGGAAATCAGTCGATTTTTCACTATCACATGCATGTTTTTCCGCGCTGGCACAATGACTATTTGTATGACCTGACATGGCGTAAGCGCGCTACAACGCCGGAAGAACGGCTTCCCTATGTTGCCAAACTGCGTGGCTATTTCGAAGCAAAAGGTGCTTAGTTAAGAATCCTTACGCCGATCCATCGACAAACTGATGGCAACGCCAATCGCAATCCCAATCGCTAGGTTGTCCATCGCGATGCCGATGGCGATGCCAATCGCGATGCCGACGCCGAGTTTCCTGCCGTTTGTTTCCTGATTCATCACCATCACTCTACTTGAATGTACGCCTTATAGTGTCTCATATCCGTATTAATGTTACGTTTGAGATTATGAACGCTGCGCAATTCTTAAAGATGATATGCTATCATGCTCAAGGGAATGATTGGAGAAAACCATGCTCAAACGCCTGATATTGTTGTTGGTGCTGGTCGTGAGTGGCTGCGATTCGCTGTTCGGAACCTGCCCGGATGGTCAGCCGCCTCGGACTGCGTCAATTCTTTATACGTCTAGTATCGACGGCGAAACGCGGGACTCGACAGGTCAGATCGGCGCGGAAACACGCTCCGGCGACCAGACGATCCTCACGCTGCTCACGGCTGACGGTGTGCGCTTGGAATTGACACTCTACCGTGACCCGGCAGCAGGCGAAAATTATGGCATTGATACTTCCGCCAGCTACGAAAATGAGCGCGACGCGGGCGCGTGGCTCGGTGGCAAAAACCCCAATGACTCGCTGATCGGCGGCGGACGCGGCTCGGTAAGCATCACAGGCCGCGATTCCGACAGCATCAGCGGCACATTTGACGTAACCTATTACAACGCCAACCTGCCACCCGTGACCATCACCGCCACATTTGAGGACGCGCCGCTGGCGGGGTGTGCGTAGAGAGGAATTGAGAGCGATTTTACACATGCAGAATCAAATCTTCCCACATGTTTATCAGAACCCCCACCCGTCCTCTCTCGAATTCGGGGGAGGTGGTTCGCCTCGCGAACCGGAGGGGGTTAATGTGATTGGATGTATATCCTCTTTATTGGCTACACAGGATTCTCACACATGAAATTCCACCTGTTTACACTTTTACTCATCGCCCTTTTTTCCACGACTGTTCACGCGCAGGAAGCGACTCCATTTATTCCGGGGAACAGCGCGTCGCTCAGTCCGGCGCTTTCGGCGGATGGTCGCTTCGTCGCGTTCACCTCGGATGCCGCCAATCTGGTGAGCGGTGACACCAATGAGACAACCGACGTGTTCGTGCATGACCGCGAAACGGGCGAAACGAGGCGCGTTTCTGTCGCCTCGGATGGCACACAGGGCGACGATTATTCGCGACTTCCCGATATTTCCGACGATGGGCGCTATGTCGTATTCGAGTCGGATGCGCGAAATCTGGACAAAAATAATGGCGGTATAGGCGCGAATATTTTCGTGCATGACCGCGAAACAGGCGAAACGAGGCGCGTTTCCGTTGCCTCAGACGGCACAGCAGGCGATTCATCGTCGTCAGAGCCGAAAATTTCCGGTGATGGCAGCGCGGTGATTTTCTGGACGAACGCCGGGAATTTGTCGAATGTAGACACCAATTCTTATCGTGACGTGTTCGTGCGCAACCTCGACACCGGCAAAATGACGCGCGTCAGTGTTGCTTCTGATGGCACAGAGTCGAACGAGGACAGCTTTAAGGCCGTGATTTCTGATGATGGCCGTGTCGCGGCGTTCTGGTCACGCGCCAGCAATCTTGTCGCGGACGATACCAACGGCATGGAGGATATTTTCGTCCACGATCTGGATACTGGCGAGACGACTCGCGTCAATGTTGCCTCCGATGGCACACAGGCCAACGCCTACACCTTCGAAAATCTGAGCATTTCCGGCGATGGTCGCTATGTGGCTTTCCAATCGCAGGCGACGAATCTGGTCAGCGAGGAAACCGACGGCAGAAATCAGATTTTTGTGCATGACCGCGAAACTGGGCAGACCACGCTCGTTTCAGTTGCTGCTGTTCAGCCCGATTGCGCCGATTTTTGTTTCGGCTCGTCCGTTCCGTCGCTTTCCGGTGATGGTCGCTACGTCGTTTTTACATCCGATGTCACCGGACTTGTGGGCGATGATACGAATGATACCTGGGATGTTTTTGTGCATGACCGGGAAAGTGGCGAGACAGATCGCGTTTCGGTCAACAACGCAGGCGAGGAACTGGATTCGAGTTCCGGCGAGGGTGTGATTTCGGCGAATGGTCGCTACGTGGCGTATGAGACAGGCGCGGCGCTGGTGTTCGGCGATTTTAATTTCACCACCGATATTTATGTCTATGACCGCGAAACGGGTGATGTGACGCTCGTGTCGGTAGGGCAGGCGGACGGTTAGCGGGTCAGCTAAATGCAAAAGACAGTGCAAAATCACGATAGTTATTTCGTAGGGGCGCAAGGCTTGCGCCCTCTATGCTACCATAACAACCCATTTCCGTAGGGGCAGGTCTCAGACCCGTCCTGATTTTATGCCAACCAACTAACTTCTGTAGGTGCGCAACGTTTGCGCCCGCGCATCCACATGTGCAGCACCACGATCAATTCACTATCAACAGCACCACGATCAGCACGACAATTGTGGACGCAGACGCGGCGATCATCGCCAGGAACGCAACGCGCATCGGCTTGCTCAGCGGCGCGGCTTTTTCGAGAACCGAATGGGCGGGATTTTGTGGGTCATAATAAACGTTGACGCGCTTGCCGACAGGATAGGGCGCGGCAACGGCCTCCACCCACGGGAGGACGCTGGTCGGCGGATTAAAGCCGAAATGGATGCGATTATTGCGGTAATCTTCCCCGCCGACCTCGTATTGATAGACGACATTGGGGACGTAAGTGCCGCCTTTTCTGCGTTTTTTCACGGCTCGCAGGCCAGATTCGACAATTTCGCCGAACGTCATTTTCCAGTTTTCCGCCGCGTTCATCCGCCGCCGCCCGATATATATCATGATGGTCAGGATGATCGGTACGTCCAGTATCAAAACGAGCGCCACGATGAGTATGATGTTCAGATCGTCTTGCGACATGGTGTTTTCCTCCGCCGACAATTATAAAAGATTTGGCAGGAGGGCGCGAACAGGCACGTTTGAAGCACCTCGTGGGATGATTGAAACAAGAGGAGTAAAATAACGATAAACGAATACGCAGATATTTACGAATGCACCGATAAATGAACACTCATAGAGGCTTATTATGAACCAAAAGATTGAACCCCTTGTTTTAGAACTTTGGCCGGACGCTGATGTCCGCTCGGAAGCGCAGGAGGTTGCGTTTTCCAACCCCGACGTGGATAACTGGCGCTTTCTCCGCAACGTGACTGTGCCGACGCTGACCGCATTTTTGCCCGATCCCACAATCAACACTGGAACGGCGATGGTCGTTTGCCCCGGCGGTGGATTTCATATTCTGGCGATTGATTATGAAGGGCTAGACGTGGCACGTTGGCTGTGTGAACGCGGGATCGCCGCTTTTGTCCTCAAGTATCGCCTGCTGCCAACGCCTGCCGATCATGACGAATATCAGACGTATATGTCCCGCATGATGGAAAATATTCCCGACTTGATTAACCGCGCTCGCCAGTTCACGCCGACGATGGTCGCGGATGGTCAGCAGGCGTTGAATATAGTGCGCCAACGCGCCGACGAGTGGGGCATCATGCCGGATCGCGTCGGGATTATGGGCTTTTCAGCCGGATCATACGTCACGCTGGTCACGACGCTTCAGGCCGAGAATCCGCCCAATTTCGCCGGAAGTATCTATGGGGGACTGTGGAGAGAACTGGATCATCCTGGCCCGCTGCCGCCGCTGTTTATCGCCGTCGCGGAGGACGATCCGCTTGGTACCGAATCCTCACTTCAGTGCTATTCCGGTTGGCGCAAAGCCAAAAGTCCTGTCGAAATGCACATTTATGCGAAGGGTGGGCATGGTTTCGCGTTTCGGAACATCAACCCGGCGGCTGAGGGCTGGATCGACAGGCTGTATGAGTGGATGAAGGTCATGGAACTGGTGAAATCGTAAGCGTGGGGTTTATAGGGGCAGGTCTCAGACCTGCCCTTGTACGAAAAAACACGACAGATTTCCTAAAATGTTCGCATCGCAAACCACGACTCAACGCTGAGGGTTCATCACCTTACCGCAAATTAATCACATTTGCCGCTGCCAAAATCTGCGTTTCCGCCCCGCTTTCGAGATCAACGCGATAAATGCCGTCCTGGTAGCGCGATTCCAGCAGCGAACCATCGGACAGTACGTCAAAATAATGTGACTGTGGCGGCTCAAAAGTTTTGCCATCGGCGTGGCTGTAGAGCAGCAACGGAGGCGGGTCTTCGTCCCCCTGGCGTGCGGCGGTACGGATAACCTGCCCCATGCCCAGCGAATACTGGTCGATCAAGAATCCACCTTCATAATAAGTTATATCAATGCCGCCTGTCACGATGCCTTCCAGGACGACTCGCTCATTCTGAACATCCCATACGCGGTAGGTCGTCGGCAAATCGGACAGGTCATGCGCCGTCAGCAGCCACCGGAAATCGGGTGAAAGCGTATGAGCGACACCCATGCGCAGCGGTGCGCCGGATTCGCGCAGTATCCAGATGACGCCACTGTACTGCCGCGCCAGCACGCGACCATCGCTCAATGGGTAAACGAACTCAAAATACGCATTGTCGGATAGGGTAAATGTTTGCCACTCGCCGCCGCTTGCCGCGCGGATGTCAAGACGGCAGGCACGCGTGCATCCTATCGCCTGCTGGAGGATATTTTCGCCTGCCAGCGTCCAGACGTATTTAGGAATTTCGCCTTCGGGGATGTGGTCGAGAATTTCGATGCTGCCGTCGCTGCGGATCAGCCGACGCCAGAATTCAGGATGCTCCCCGGCGGTGATGACGGTTGGCTCACTGTGATACCAGAATTCGCCCGTGTTGTCGGTTCGCAGCGAGATCGGCCAGGCAAAATCTTCAATGGGGGAGGAAAATTGGTAAAAAGAGCGTTCCTGGCCGGTTCGCAAATCACGCTCCCAGAGCGTCCAGGGAAAGCTATCCTGGTATTCGCGGCGGGCATAGCGCAAAAGATGCCCGGAAAGTCCGAGTGGCTGCGGTGAATCGACGAAAACATGGTCGGCAATCACCTCTATTGTTAAGGCATCAATGTTCACCAGCCAGACAGGTCTGCCAAACCGACACCACTGAAAACCGCAGTTATTCGGCGTGACGACCACGTAGGGATGCTCGTAGGCCAGCACGTCGAAGCCCTGCCTGTCGATCCATTCCAGGTCGATCTCGCCACGCAGAGAGGTCACACCGTCAGGAGTCACGATTGCCAACCCTTGAGCCTCATGATCCGTATACAGTGTGACTAACGCTGACGTGGCGCTTAGGCGATAGCCTCTGGCGAACTCTAGATCGAATGATGCTAGTGGGCGGGTTTCACCGGAAGCGGTAAAGGCGATAACAGTTTGATCGCGCCAGGCAAAATACCATTTTTCAGTAGGTGTTTGAATACCCAATAGAAACGTTAGCAGCAGAAGCAGGAATTTCACGACTTTGGCCTCATGAATTTTATTCCATCATAGCCGCGTTTCGTGCGCCACAATCAATGAATTCCCGCCGAGTGATATGCTATGATAAATTCATGAACGATGCCAAAGACAACCTCACGAAATCAAAATCTGCCCGATTTTCGCGACCCTTCGCGATAGATTTCATCGTGCCGATTCAGCTTGAGGAGTGCATCCAGCGGTTGGAGGCTGACACATCGCCGATTCGCGTCAAAATTCGGCGCATCGGGGAAGCAGATCGAGTCGTCTTTAACATCAAGACAGATTTGAGCCGCGACATATTCATAAGCGGTCAGGGTACATTCCAGCGCTGGCAAGGGACATCCACGCGCGTTCGTGGCAAGCTACAGTCTGCTAGCCCGGTCAACACCCTTAATGATTTCACAAGCTATCTAAAGCTGGGCTGCGGTCTCGTGCTTTTCATATTTGCGTTGGTGGCGATAGGTGATTTTTCCGCATATCCACTCAACTTGTGGGCGCTGGTGTGTATTGGACTTTTTGTTGTACTGCCGATTTCAACATTGACTGTCAGTGCGTGGTTAAGCAGCTATCGCCAGCGCCGCACCTTCATTCATCATCTGAGGCTATTACTGACCCCTGACAAGCTGACTGGCTGACAAGCTGACACACTCCTACCCCTCATCCCATAGTCGCTCATCCTTGATCTCGCGCACCAACGCAGCCAATTCCTCCGGCGCACGCATGGTCGTGATGTCCAGCGGCATCCGGCGGCGCAAGGGGATGTGCGTCACCAGCGGCTTTTGCACCTGCTGGCTGGCGCTGCCGATAGCGATGCGATGTCCCGCGCTGCGGGCTTTCTGGCGCTCGGCCTCGATAATGCCTGACCAGTCGGCGGGTTCGGCGCAGGCGAGTTGTTCGCACAGCATCTTTGACCACGCCGCTGGGAGATTTACCTGCGCCATCAATCGCTCGATTTCCAGCGCACGTTCGAAAATCTCGGCTTCTTCGAGTGCCGCGTCACGTTCCTGTTCAAGCTGCGCCATCGTTTCCTGCAAATCATGCTCAAAATCGGCACTCCACTGGTCGCGAATCTGGGCGAGAAATTCCGGCCTCGCGCTGCGCCATTCCTCAAATGTCAGCGTTTTGAGCAGGTTCGCCGTCAGGTCATCGTCGGCGCTGGCAGTGAGCAGATAGCCGCCCCCGGCAGCGACTTCCGACACGTCATCGACGCTGATCGCCGCCGTAATCGACTCGACGTTAAGCGCTTCGCCATCGTCAAAACGCGCCATTTTCCCCTGACCGACAGCGTTGATGCTCAGGCCTGCCAGCGATGCCGGAGCGTGTCCGCCGACGATCTCCTCGGCAATCGCCCACACGTCCTCCCCGGCCTGATTGCGCGTAAAATGCCGATCTGCCCGCAGAGCGCCGTTTTCAAAATGTACGCCCGTGTACCAGCCGGAAATATCGCGAATACTGCGTGCGTCTTTGGCGTTCGCTCGCGCCGGGTGATTGACGTAAGCCTTCGCACCCTCGAAAATCGAAGCCGAGTCGCGTAGAACCGACTCGCTGTAAAAACGCCGATTTTTCGACATGCCCGCGCGGATCAGCACCACGCCGCATAAAACGCGCTGGTCAGGGTGGGGCTGCGCTTCGCTGAGGTCGAGCGATTCGATCAGAATTTGAGTGGTCATAGGTGCGCTCCTTTTGAGGCTGAGGAAAAACAGTGCTGAGTTCAAAGTAGAAAGTGATGAGTGAAAAGTGATGAGTGAAAAACATGACTGCGCGTCTGCGTAGGGGCAGATCTTAGACCTGCCCTTGCAACCGTCAACCGATCTGATTTCCGGGGCGTGATGCATCATGCCCCTTTTGATTCTCTTTTATACCCACCTAACACGACCACGTTTTTTCCACGCTCACCCCACGATTTAGATTTCACACAAAATTCGTCTGTTTTCCTGGCGAAGCGTGATAGAATGATTTGTGAAATAATTCCTTATTTTCACATCGGAATGAATAAGGAACGTACAATTTGGATCAGAATCGTTGTCTGAATTGGCGCTTGTACGTGGTCGCCGTACCTCACCTACAACCATCACTGCGATTACCAGGATGTCATTTCTGAGATGAACCAACAAATCACGCTTGAAGCTACCCCCGAAAACGCTCAAACCAATATTGAGAAGGTCGATGCTCAGAATGAGCAGTCCCTTCAAATATGTAGCAGCGATGTTTTACGCAGCCTCGAATTGGCGAAATCAGCCGAAAAGCTGGCTCGGCTGGAGGGATATACGCTTGGCCTGGCAGTTGCCCTGAGAAATCAAGCCAAGTGCTATCGTGTTATGGGCGATTCCGCCAGCGCTCTGACTCTCGTCAATGATTCCAAAAGGCTGTTTGAGGAGCTGGGCGACATTAGTCGTCAGGCCTACTCCCTGCAAACGATTGGTTTCATCTACGCGAACTTAGGCGATCATCTCAGCGAACTGAAGGCGCAGTTGAATGCTTTGAAGCTGTTCGAAATGCTCGGCGATAAAAAAGGCCAGGCCAACACACTCACCAACATCGGCATGGCCTACAGTAGCAATGGCGACTCCCGACAGGCGGTTGAATTTTACCAGCGGGCTATCGAGTTGTTTTCAACAATTGGCGAAAATTATGGTCGCGCCATAGCCTATAATAGCTGCTGTGTCGATTACACCAAACTCGGCGAATATGACCGTGCAAAAGCCTATGGCGAACAGGCGTTGCAGGTATTCATCGAAGTCCAGGATGAGTATGGTATGGGTGTTGCCCGCAGCACGCTCGGCGAGGTCTCGCTGGCAAGCAAGGATTTCCCAACCGCGATTCAGCAGTTTGAGCAGGCTCTGGAGGCAATGAAAGGGCGTGCGCCGGATCTGACGGCAGTGGAGGCGCTGGAAACCCGGCTGAACCTGGGTAAAGCCTATCTCGGCGCAGGCAGCACAGACAAGGCGTTGGATTGTGTGCGGGCGGTTCTGAATCATGCCGAGGCGCAGAACTTGCAGCTTCTTCTCATGTCGTGCGTTCAATCACTGTCGCAGATTTACGAGCAGCGCGGCGAACTGGCCCCGGCCATCGATTATCTGAAACGCTATGTCGAAGTGCGCGAAAAGAACATGACCGAAGCCGGTCAGCGCGATATTCATAACTTGCAGATTATCCACGAAACCCACCAGGCACAAGCTGAAGGTGAACGTCAGCGCAAACTGCGCGAACAGGATCGCGAAAGTTTTGAACGTCTGGCGCAGATCAAAAACGATTTTCTGCATCACGCAACGCACGACATTAAAAATCCGCTGTCAGTGATTAACGCCTCATCGTTTCTGCTCAAAATTCGTATCCCTGCCAGCGATGAAAAGAGTCACGAATATATCGACATGATGACGAATGGTGTGGAAAAGATTCGCCAGTTGGTAAGCGATATTCTCGATCTGGCAAAACTGGAGGCAACCCCGGCTGTCCAGACGGAGCCTGTCGCCTTGCAACACTGGCTGGACACCATGCTGGTCAACTTCAAATCACTCGCTGAAGTCAAGCAGATCAGCCTGACCATGCAAGTCGAGCCGCCGGATCTGATCTGCAAATGCAATAAGCAGCGCTTCGGTCAGGCGCTCGAAAATTTGCTCTCGAACGCGATCAAATACACGCAAAATGGCGGCTCAGTCCGTTTAATCGCATCGAAAGTTGAATCACACTTGCAGATTCAGGTGATCGATAACGGAATCGGCATCCCGCCGGAAGCCATGCCCCGACTCTTTGATCGATTTTACCGCGTGACCAGCCACACCAATGGCGCGGAAGGCACAGGTCTCGGCCTGAGCATCGTCAAGCTGAGCGTCGAGCAGCACGGCGGCAAGGTCACAGCCGAAAGCACTATCGGCAAAGGGACTACCTTTACTATCCTCCTACCACTCTAACCCGCGCAAATTCATCGCGCACTGGCGGCGCACCCGACCAACGCGCCTGACGCTGGACGATCTGGTCAACATCGGCGAGAGCCTCAGCTATACAGCATCCGTATCTGTAGGGGCAGGTCTGAGACCTGCCCGTATCGCCAACATCAGACACAACTTTCGTAGGGCATGAAGTTGAATCGTCATGCCTTTTTGAGTCTGATAATGAATTCTTAAGGCAATCCTTCTGCTACCTTTATGCTTTGACACGTATTTTCAAGATTATAATCAGTATTAAGATGCGAGTGAAAAGTGTAAAGAGGATCACCAATGGCCTATGAATTAAGCTGGATTGTTCCCAAACGAGTTATCCTGTGTGAACTGAGTGGCTTCACGGAGGAGGCTTCAGGCCGCGAATTCGACGCGGAAATGTGCCGGATGCTGGACGACGGCGATGCCGAAGCCGCGCTCATTCACACGGTTTTGGTGTTTGACAAGATGACAGGCAGGCCAAATCTCAAGCTGCTGACCTCCTTTTCGTTCACGAAGCACCCGCGCAACGGCTGGCTGATCGCTACCGGGATCACAAACCCACTCATCAAAATGGTCGGCAGTCTGGCGGCACAGATCACAAAGATACGGGCAACGGGGATTGATACGGTTGAGGAAGCCATACAACTGCTCTACGAATTCGACTCCACGATTCCGAGGCCGGATTCTTACGACGCATCGGTGTAACCCGCTGATTATCGCCGCAAACATGATTTTTGTAGGGGCATGATAGGTCATGCCGTTTTGATTCTGTCGCGATCCCGTTCCGTCGCCCTTTAATTTTTCGCCTGCTTTTCTTTGCGCCCTACACGCCTTTGCGTCAGATTTCCACTTCACAATCCCTGAGACAATTAATTCTTAATGAATACATTTTGCAATCTCAATGTTTCGACACGCATTTCCGGCTTACAATCGGCATTAAGCAGAAGCCTGAAAAGTGTAAAGGATGCAGCGATGGCATACCAATTGAGTTGGATGATCCCCAGGCGTGTAATCCGGGTCGAGTTGAGTGGCGTGATTGATGAGGGGGCAGTCCGCAACTTCGACCAGAAGATGTGTAAGATGCTTGACGAAGGCGATGCGGACGCCGCCCTGATTCATCATGTGATGGTGTTCGGGGAGATTGTCGGCAGGCCAAATCTTAAGCTGCTGACTTCTGTCGCCTATGCCCAGCATCTCCGCAATGGCTGGATGATTACCGTCGGCAACAATAATCCCCTGATGCGCATGGTGAATGGTCTCGCTGCACAGATTTTACAAATGCGCGTGGCGGGTATCGACACGGTTGAGGAAGCCTTACAGCTTCTCTACGAGATGGATTCGACCATTCCAAGAGATCATTATTTCGATGCTTCTGTCTGATATGCTCCGGCATGCAAGCGAAATTTCACGCAGTTTTCACATTACAATTATTACGAGCCTGATATAATTACAAATATTACAAGGTTGGAATTATCGTCAGGATCATAATATGAGTTATGCGTTAAGCTGGATCGTCCCAAATCGGGTGATTTTGATTACGCTGAGTGGAAGTGATAGTGACCAGGAAGCTCTGGAAATGGATGCAGAGGTGATTGAGATGCTCAAGGACGGTGACCCGGAGGCGCCCGCGATTCACCAGATATTGGTATTCAATGATTTTACCGTCCGTGCCAGTCTCAAGACTTTGTCGCGCCTAGCTGCACCGGGGCATCCCCGCTGTGGCACGGTGGTTTCGGTGGGTGAGGCCAAAACCCCGATGCTCAGAGCGACAACGGGGCTGGTCGCGCAGCTCACCCATATGAAACGAGAAAAGCGCGAAACCGTTGAGGAAGCGCTAAGAATGCTCTATCGATTTGATGCGACTTTGCCGCCGGAATACGCACCGGCTGTTTTATAATATCGGCTGTGAAACGGTGTTCGCGATGCGCTCCCGCTCAATCGCCGGGTCAAAGCCCAGTTTTTCAGCGGCGGTCTGTGCGCTTGCCCAGCCATTTTTCACCGCCAGATCGAGCATATTCGCCAGCGCGTTCAAATCCTGCGCCGTCACAGGCTCGTAGCTGACCTCAAATGCGTCCAGAGTAGGTATCAACCTCTCCCCCATCCCCTCCCCTTGCAAGGGGAGGGGCGAAGGGGTGGGGTTGTTTTTCGCCACGCCATCTGGGTCTTGCACAGGCGTACCGCCGTGCGCCGCAGCTTCGGGATCGTGGTTATCTGTAGGGGCCGGTCTGAGACCCGTCCTCGTGGTCTCTATCGCCAACGTCTCCGCCAACACCCCAGCGTCAATGGCATTTTGCAGTACGCGCCGGAAAATCGGCGTCCAAACCTGCTCGATCATGATCTGCTGAAACGCCTCAAATTTCGTGAGTGCCGGGAGTTCCTGCCGCGTCGAGGTCGCTAGGTTGCTGTTCGCGCCGTCGGCGAAAAAATACTCCGGCAGGCGCATCCCCAGAATCACCATCAGCCGGATCGCGCGGCCATCATGACCAGCATCGCTGCCGTTGACCGGATTGACCAGCGGCTTCACATCTTCGGCGGCGCTGCTGACGTAAGCGCTCCCCGGTGACGGTGGTTTGCGCCAGCGCTGCGCGACATTGGCGATGGTCGCGGAGGTCGCGTTTTCGACTTTGACGTGCCAGAGCAGGGCATTGCGCCATTTATTCTGCCGCGCACGTTCTTCCAGCCAGTCTTTATCCGCCCGCAGCCAGGGCAGAATGCGATAAAGCTCCGGCCTGCCGCGCAGTTCATAGGCGTGGTCGTTGATCGTGACGAAATGTATCTCGTCCGCCGGGACATCTTCCGGTGCGGTTTCGGTGCTCCCAGTGGGGGAGTCGCCTTCCGTCTGGACGCGCTCAAAATGGAAAATTTCGGGCCGCCGGAAAAACCCCGCCTCAGTCTGAATCCATTTGAGTTCCCAGGGACGCTGCGGCACAACGACGGTTTCGCCTGCTTCCGTATAGAAGCGCAGCACCAACTCGCCATCGACCTGCAAATCATTGACGGCCTGGCGCTCATATTTTCGAATAGCGTTGTCGGCGCTGTCGATGAACGCTTTCAGGATGCGCTCGACCTCTGCGTGCTTGCACACCAGATTAAAGCCGTCGCCGATGACAAAATCCGTCGTAAAATTGACTGCCGCGTGTGCCAGTGGATTGCGCTGGTAGGCCGCGTGGCAGTTGCTCAGAATGCGTTCGCGGGTCGCGCTGTCCCATTCCAGCAGCGGGTCTTCGGTCACGGGTGTGATCGGCGCGTCGTCGGTGCTGCGGTACGGATTGCCGAACTGCGAACGGTAGGTCAAATTTGAGATAATGGATTCGCGCAGTCGCAGATCGATTTCCATCTCGCGCCGCAGCCAGCCCGGTAAAATGGCCGGTGTGCTGTAATCCACACCATCGTCGATTCCGCTGTCGCTGTGAGACATCGTGCTGGGCGGTGGCACGGGTAGCGCAGGAACGGGCGAACGCATCCAGTTTTTCCACAGATTTTTAAGCCGCTTTTCGAACATTGTGTTTTTCCCCTGGAATATTGTATTTGCGCGTCGAACATTGTGGTTTCGCGTCGGCACCGCACAAATTTTCATGTGAATTTCGGTTTCACGACGTGTTTCCAGCTCTACAATAAAATGACAAAGAGTTACTAATGGGTAATCCAATGGCCTATGACATCGCCTGGTATCAGGAAAGACGGATTATTTTCAGCACGTTTTTGGGCATCATCACGCTCGATGACCTGAGCGCATGGTCAAAGTCGATGGTAGATTATCTGTATGCGGGGGAAAAGCCCGTGCATCTGATTCTGGATACGACCCATGTCACCAAAATCCCGACCCAGGCTGCCGCTATCCAAAAACACGTCACCTATATCTACCATCCGCATCTGGCTTGGAATATCGTCATCGGCGGCTCGGCTACGGTGAATATGGTGATTCACGGCATGACAGGCATGAGCAACGCGCGTTTCGCCATTGCCGCGACCCTGACCGAAGCCGTCGCGATTCTGGCACGCTCAGATCGTTCGTTGGAAGATCAACTACTCCATTCACCGGAATAATTTTCTATATCTATAACGCTAAGGATCATTAATGTCATTTCAAATCAACTGGCTCGTCGAAGGTCGCGTGATGCTAAACCGCCTGAGCGAGAGTGTGACTGCCGAAGAAATCGTGCAAGGCACCCGCCAGGCCAAACCGCTGATCGACTCCGGTACGCCGCCTGTCTATTTCATCGTAGATGTGAGACACATGAAAGAATTTCCGACAAAGCTGGCCGATTTTCGTTCGGTTTATCAGGAACCGATCAGCGATAATCTGGGAATGGTCATCTTCTACGGCATCCACAACCGTTCGCTTAACTTCCTGGCGACGCTCGTGACGCAGCTCGTCCGCATCAAATATCAGGTGGTCAACAATCAGGCTGAGGCGCTCGCGTTGGTTGAAAAGACCGAGGGCATGAAACTGACCATCATCGACCCCAGCCTGCTTGACTCTCAGTAACCTGAAGGGTCGAATAAGGGAATGTTTTCGGCTGCGTCAAACATGACAAACGCTCCATTCCCGCTCGTGTCCCTCAAACATGAAAAACTTCTCAATTCTTTTCACAAATGATTGTGTTACAGAGCGAACTGTAATAAATTTAATACTGCTTTGCTTTTATCATTATGAGGTCACTTATGCCCGTCGAAAATCTTTGGATTATTCAGGATCGCGTTTTGCTCACCCGCTTGATCGGCACGATAACAGCCGACGAACTGGCCGAAAGCAGCCGTGTGGGAACGCGAATGATCGAGTCCGGTATAGCGCCTGTTTACAGCCTGGTCGATATGAGTGAAATGAGGCACTATCCGATGCGGATCAGCGATTTTCGCAGTTCCTACCAGCAAAAGTCGAGCGAAAACCTCGCGTTGATTATCCTGTACGGCATCCCCAACCCCCTTGCGAATTCACTGGCGTCCTTCTTCACCAAGCTCACACGCACGCGCTACAAAATCGCCGCGAACCAGGCCGAAGCGCTGGCACTCGTGGAAACACTTGAACGTGAAAACCCTAGTGCTGCAAAAGTTCAATAATGGTTTATGCTTTAAGGGCATCAACATCTCTCTGGGAGTCATGCATTAACGGAGCGCCTGGTCAGTCAAAATTCTGTAGGCAGTCTCCTCGATGAACTTGATGCAATGCCTCCAAACGTTCGAGTGTAGGAGAGCGATTATGTCCTATGAAGCCACTTGGTATCATGAGAAGCGGGTTATTCTGGTGCGGATCGAGGGGAATTTGTCGCAGGAGGATGCTCGCGTATACAGCGATGACATCTACCAGATGATGGACGAGGGAATCGCGCCGACGCATGTGATTGCCGACCTCACGAAAATAGGTGAGTTTCCACATAGTCTGATCTCGCTGAAGAACGCTGCCCGTTACCTGGAACACCCTAAAATTGGCAGGATTGTCGTCATTGGCGGGCCGCTCCTGGCGCAGGTGTTCGCCGGAGTTCTGACGCGCGTGGCGAGGATTAACTATCGCTCGGCACAGACCGTTGAAGAAGCGATTCAACTCCTCGTTGAGGATGACGCGACCCTGGCGGATATGGAAAATCGTTCGCGATAGGTCGAATATTTTAAATTAAGGAGACTTCAAGATGGCTTACGAATTGAGTTGGTATCATGAGCAGCGGGTGATTTACGTCCGCATCTGGGGCGACCTGACTCTTGATGAGCTTCGCCACTACAACACTGAAGTTTACGACAAGCTCGATCATGGTGTTTCGCCAGTGCATTTGATTTTAGATGTGACCGACATGAAGCAGTTTCCGCCGAGCCTGACCGCCTTAAAAAGTACCGCTCACTATCTCAGTCATCCAAATCTTGGGCGGAATGTGATGATCGGCGGGCCGATGCTGGCTCAGTCATTTGCCCGCATTACCGCCCAATTATTGAAGCTTGACTTTCGTACCACGCGGACGATGCGGGAAGCGTTGTCTCTCCTCAAGGATGGGGACGCGACGCTGGTTGCCATGGAAGAACATGTGAAATAGCACAAAGCGGAAATAGATCCACCTGGATAGTTCACGCACAAATTTTGAAACGATAGGAGAGCACAGTGCCTTTTGAGACGAGATGGTTACACGAGAAACGGGTTGTTTATGCTCAAATTCAGGGTGAAGTAACCCTGGACGATATTCGCCGTTATGGTGAAGAGGTCTCCGCCAGGCTGGATGACGGAACTGCGCCTGTGCATGTGGTTCTCGATTGCACAGCGATGCAGAAGTTTCCTGTCAGCCTGAATGCCATTATGGCCGGCGGGCGCTATGCCACAGATCCGAAACATGGCATCGATGTGATCATCGGCGGGCCTCGGTTGCTGCGTTCGGTTGCCGGTATGGTGTCCAAAATGTTGAATACCTCTTTCCGCACGGCGGATACCCTGGATGCTGCGGTTCAGGTTCTCCTGGAAGCCGATGCGACTCTTGCGGGTTTGGCAGATCGTTCGTCATAGCCATGCTGCGTCCATCCTTCCTCATCAGCTCGGACGAAATCCGGCCTCGTATCCTCAATGTGTGCGTGGGGATCGCCATAGCCGCCGTCGTCATTCACGGGTGATTCGGGTTCATCGCTGCTGAACGCGCCGGGACAGACTTCCGCGCTCTTTTTCTGGAATTTTCCGGGGTCACGATTCATCATTGAACTCCATCTTTGAGTAAAACAATGCCGTACAAAATTGAGTGGTACAACGAGGAAAAACGGATCATTTATGGCGAGGTCAGTGAAAACCTCACCCTCGCCGAGATCAGAGAATTTTCTGCGCAGATCATCCAGTGTCTGGAAACGGGCATTGCGCCGATCCACTTCGTACTCGATGCGTCAACACTGAACAAGTTCCCGACCAATATCGTTATCCT
Organism: Anaerolineae bacterium; assembly: GCA_022843745.1. Taxonomy (GTDB): domain Bacteria; phylum Chloroflexota; class Anaerolineae; order Aggregatilineales; family Phototrophicaceae; genus JALHNB01. Next base: position 24,524 of record JALHNB010000082.1, read on the forward strand.
GAAGGAAGCGGTCACATTCCTGGGCAAGCGCCAACTGGGATGGGTGGTTATCATCGGTGGTTCGTCGATCATGTTGACATTCGCCCAGCTTCTCATGCAGATCACACCCACACGTTACAAGAGTGTGCGCAGCATGAAAGAGGCGCTGGCTTTCCTCACCAGTGTGGATGAATCGCTGCCGGATATGGAAGGCAGGATCGAGGACTGAGTAAAAACAGTGCTGGGTTAAAAGTGCTGAGCGCAAGACGCTGCCACATAAACCGGAGTGTGGCATTCGTAGGGGCGAGGCATGCCTCGCCCCTACACACCCTACGCTAAACTCCGTACTTCATTCTTAAACTGCATCATCATTCCCTGCTTTCCCCAACCGAAATATCCGACAACCTGCGCATTCCCTGGCAATCGATAGGCATCATCCAATACGATAGGATACATCGTGTCCCTACAAAAATGGTGTCTCATTTATCATCGCGTAAAAATGCGGCTATAATGATTGATACGTTATGGAGAAATCAGACATGCCTTACGAAATTCGCTGGCATCAGGACAAGCGCATCATTCACGGCAGGCTCTACGGAGTCGTGACTCTCGATGACCTCAGCCAATGGACACCGGAGATTCTACGCTATGTTCAGATGGGGGATGCGCCCGTTCACCTGCTGGCTGACCTTCACGATATCGAAAAATTTCCGATGAGCATCAGCGCCCTCAAAAGCGTGTTGCAGCGCGAAGTTGACCCCAAAATGGGCTGGGTGGTCACGCTTGGCGGCCCGTCGGCGTTGATGACTTTTTCCTATGTTCTGGCGCGGCTGTTTAAAGTCAATCTGCGCGTCGCGGACACCATGAGCGAAGCCGTCAGCGCACTTCAGTCGGTTGACCCGACGCTCAATCCAGCGGAAACTGCTTAGGGGTTGACCTCCAACGCTCAATCCGCCAAAAAGTCTGGCTGGGTACAGGGAAGAAGCTGATGGCTTACAAAGTAACATGGCTTCAAACGGATCGTGTTCTGCTGGTGCATTCTGTCGGCAATCTTCCAATTGAAGACCTGAGAATCCTCGCCGCTGAGTTGGTGGCCTGTCTCGAAGCAGGGACCGCGCCCCTTCACATGATTGCCGACTTTACCGAAATCGGAACGTTTCCTACGAATGTGCTGGCGCTGAAGGGTGCCGTGCCGCATCTGGGCCATCCCAAATTGGGTTGGAGCATCGTCGTTGGCGGGCCAGCGTTGGCGCGGACTTTCGCTGAGATTGCTGTGAAAATTTTTTCTGTCCCATACCGCATGTTCAGGACGATGGACGAAGCTGCGGGATTTCTCGCCGCCCAGAATAAAGCACTCGGCGCGATGAAATAATCCACGACATCCACGAATTTGACCTATAACTTAATGTTGTCAACCGTTTCTGAACCAACAATTTGATGGTTATCAATGAGCATGAAGCTGAACCATGATCGGGACAAAGCAGCTCTTTTTCGATGAGGTAATGGA
>JALHNB010000083.1 GCA_022843745.1 Anaerolineae bacterium
AAGGCTTTTTTACGCCGTCTCGCCCATCTCTTGCCCGCCACCTCCCGCATGTCCTGCCGTTCTCTCCATCCTTTGACCTTTCAGTCTCTCCGGCAGGTCTCTTAAGTTGGTGCATATGGAGCGTGTGCGCTTATATCCCTACTATACCGAACGCATTTTTTCGCGCTGTCCCCAACTAGCGGAAATCGGCTCACTTGCGTCGCTGCATCGCGAACGGCTGGATGGCAGTGGCTATCATCGCGGCATTGATTCGCGCATGTTGTCACCGCTTGCATGTTTACTTGCTGCCGCCGATGTGCTGCAATCCAAAATAGAAGAACGTGCCTATCGCCCTGCTTTCGCGCTGGAACAAGCAATCGACGAACTGAAACAGCAGGTTCGTGCAGGGAAGCTCGACTCGGCTGCGGTACGAGCCGTAATTGACGCAGCTAGCGGGGCTGAACCAACCCGCCGACCGGAGAATCCCGCCGGGTTGAGTGACCGTGAGATCGAAGTTTTACGCTTGATGGCGCAAGGGTTATCGACAAGAAAAATCGCCGAAAGCTTGACCATTTCCCCAAAAACGGCTGACCATCATATCCAGCACATCTACAATAAAATCGGCATTTCCACACGCGCCGCCGCCACACTTTTCGCGATCCAGCACAACCTCATTGGCTTCTAGCGAAATAACGAAATAGGGAGTCCTCCCGATGTTAGCGCCCCGGTGAGCGCTTACACTGGTTTCATATTCAGTTTTTAAGGAGCCAGTGATGAACCTCGAACAAAATAAGCAACTCGTCCGACGTGTTTATGAAGAAGTGCAGGATACCGGAAATCTGAGGCCAATTGATGATTTATTCGCGCCCGAAGTGATCGTTCACGACACATTCGCAGGAACGGTACAGGGGATTGAAGCCTTTCGCAATTTAACGGCCTTCTTTCAGAGCAGTTTCCCCGGCCACAAAACGACGCTCGACATCTTTGTGGCCGAAGGTGATTATGTCGCGGTTTACCATACGCATCATGCGAAAAATGACGGTGAATTTATAGGCAACGCGCCGACTGGAATCACGGTGCATGTGCCGGGAATCGAACTGTATCGCCTCGCCAATGGCAAAATTGTCGAATTCTGGCGGCATGATGACGACTTGGGACTGATGCGCCAGCTTGGAATGCTGCCGAACCCGGCGGAAGCATCGGCGTAGAATTCTGACACATAGTCAAAATGTATTTCTGTAGGGGCGCACGGCGTGCGCCCTACCCACGATTTTACAACCCATCCCCCGGCGCGACATGATTTGTCCAGCGTTCGTCAATCGGCTCGCGCACCAGTTGGTAGCGAATATCCGTTGACAGGCGTACCCGACGTTCCGGCGATGTATTGACCGTAGCGGCGTGGATCATATAGGCGGTGTGGATCACCATATCGCCAGTTTCGTAATCCGCCGCCAGCCAGCGCGCATTGAGCCGATCCGCCAGCGAGGGCAGGTCTTTACTGAGCCAGCCGGAATTCACCATATTGCGATTGTAGGCACTGATGCGTTCTTCGGGCGGTAATTCGCGATTTTTTGCGCTGAATTCAGCTTCGGCCTGTCGTCCATAGGTGTGTGACCCTTCCAGGTAGACGAGTCCGCCCATTTCAACCGGAATATCCCCAATCGGAATCCAACTGGTGAGAACGCTGTCCGTTCCCCCGCGCAGATAAGTCAGATCATAATGCGCCCCCGTCGAACTGGTATCGTCAACGGTGGTGTGGCGAACGATTTTGCGCTTGTGCAGATAAACAGGCCCACCGAGGAAGGCCTCATAATATTTCCAGATGCGCGGCGCATAACAAAATGCTTCGTAGGATGCCCAACGCACAAATTCGATTGCCCGTTCGCGCACAAGCTGTTTGTCATAATCGCCAGTGGTGTAAATGCCCTCAACAGGGTCTGTTCCGGCTGCCAGAAAGCCGCTGGTTTCAAACATCTCGAAATAGCGCCGCCGTAAATCCAGCACAAAATCCTTATCGAGAAAATCCTTGAGCCATATATAGCCTTCCGCATTGAGTTGTTCGCGCAGGGTCGCGAGATTTGTGCCGGGGTCGCTCGGCTTTAACCAGCCAAACCGATCTGGTGTTGTGGGAAGTGCGTAGCCGTTGCTGACGAGATCAAGTGAGCGTGTCGCCATGATGGATGCCTCAAATAATTATTTCATTGTCATGCTAAAAACTTAACGCAAAGGCGCTCAAGTTGCCACAAATAAAAAGACCTGTGCTTTTCACGCACAGGTCAGAGGGTTTATTAGACAAAGACCGTCGGGGTTCAATGGTCGTGAAATGGTTACTCCGGCGAACGGCGCAGAAATTCGTAGACGACGAGTAAAATGGCAGCTCCAATGACCGCCACGATCACGCCAGAAATGTTGATCCCGACGATTGCGCCAGTACCCATACCTTTTAAGAGACTCAAAATTAAACCGCCAATGAAACCGCCAGTCACGCCGACGATCACATCCAGCAGCATACCTTGTCGGGTATCTGTCCGCGTAATGAGCGTCGTCACCAACCCGGCGACTGCACCGATTAACAACCAGACGATGATATTCAGCGGGTCCATCTTTTCCTCCTGTAATGTATCTATACTTCTCTTTACATTACAACTTAAATTATAGCACTCTCGCATTGGTTTAGCGTATGAAAGCAGCGCGATGGATATATATGGCAAACTGTCACGGTGTTAAAGTGCTTATTATCACGCTAGATCAGCAAAATTGAAGGAAACATTATGGCTACGTCACCTGCGCCACGCCTGGCTGCCCTGCGTTATCGCGACTTTCGATTGATCTGGACGGGCGAACTCGTTTCGACGATTGGCTCACAGATGCAGCTTTTCGCCATCGACTGGCACGTCTTTCAGCTTTTGCGCGGGCAGACCGTAGACGTTGGCGGCAGCATCGAACTCAGTGCGCCAGCATTAGGCTTGGGTTTATTAGGATTGGCTCGCATCATCCCGATTATTCTGTTCGCGCTGATCGGCGGGATGCTGGCCGATTCGCTGGATCGCCGAAAATTGATGATCTGGACGCGCGCGGCAGCGGCGGTGCTGGCGGTAGTGCTGGCGATTTTAACCTTCACAGGACAGGCCAGCATCCCACTCATTTATGCGATGGTGACGCTGGCGGCGGGAGTCACGCGCTGGATACCCCATCCCGCCAATCGCTTGTGCCAAATCTTGTCCCCCGCGAATACCTGACCAACGCGGTCAGCCTCAATACGTTCATGTTTCAGATCGGGACAATTCTCGGCCCCGCGCTCACGGGCATCCTGATCGGCGTAAGCGGCTCACCAGAGAGCGCAAGTCTCACCAATGCCGAACTCAACGCGCACATCGGTATCGTCTATCTCATCAACGCTGTGACGTTTGTCGCTGCGATTCTGGCGCTCATGGGCATCAGCTATCGCGGCAAGGTGACGGGCAGCAGCGGCGGGATCGGCGTGAAACCGCTGATCGAGGGGCTGCGCTTTACCTATAACTCGCGCATGATCTGGAGCACGATGCTGCTGGATTTTATCGCCACATTTTTTGCGTCGGCACGGACAATGTTGCCGATTGTCGCCACCGAAGTGCTGGGCGTGAGTGCGGCGGGTTATGGCCTGCTGGCGACGGCGCAGTCGGTGGGATCGGTGATCGCCGGAAGTGTTTTAACGCTGCGCAAGGATATTTATCATCAGGGCGCGGTGCTGCTCGTCAGCGTGGCGATCTATGGCATCGCGACAGCCTTGTTCGGCCTTTCGACCAGCTTTGTTCTGGCCTATTTTTTCTTCGCGCTTACCGGCGCAGGCGATACCGTCTCAACCGTTATTCGCGGCACAATACGCCAGTTGATGACTCCCGATCACCTGCGTGGGCGCATGACCAGCGTCAACATGATGTTTTTCATGGGTGGGCCACAGCTTGGTGAACTCGAAGCAGGCGTTGTCGCGGCAGCATTCGGCGCTCCGTTTGCGATTGTCTCCGGCGGTATCGCAACCGTGCTGTTGACCATCTGGATCGCCTGGAAATATCCGCGTCTGCGCAATTACACCAGCGACACGGCAGCGGAATATCTGAAAAATCAGGCGACAGGCTAGGCGTTTCGCCGTCACACGTCCAGATTCAGCGGCACATTCAGCCGCCACGCGACATAAAGCGCATATAAAAACTGCTTCATTTCGGCAGTCGTCGGGTCATCCTGAGCGTCGATTTTGTGCAGAAACGCGAATTTTGCGCGTTCTTCCAGCGGCAGTCGCCCGATTTTGATGATCTGGTCGGCCTCCATGCCGCGCTCGATGGCGTTGAAGAACAACAGCAGCACGCCCGCGTGGTTGGGATGTATATTCCCTAGCAAAAAGGTCATCTCAAACACCTGATCGGCGTTGATGTCAAATTCGGTGAGGTTGCGCTTGAGTGTGCGCTGCTCCTCAAAATGGGTCGTGCCTGCCGCCCTCAGCGGGCGAACGGTAGCGCCATCATAATTAAATTCCTGGATGCCCTGCCGCAGCAGCAGCCAGACCAGCGGCTCCTCCGACCCTGGCAGTTGGCTTAAGAGCCATTCCTCCGCCGCGCCGGAAATCGGATAGCGAATCTGCCCGATACAGCCAAAGGGTCGGTTGGTGGCGTTCGCTGGACAGCCCACGCAGTGATGTTCCAGCGGCTTGAGTTCATCGGCAGAATCAAGCAAATGTTGGACGACGACGACCTGTATTTCTTCCGAGCCATCGGCGGCAGTACGAACCATCTCAAAGCCCATCTCTTTGGGCGAGCGATTGTCGCCGTTGCGTCGGAACAAGGCAATAATAGTCTCCGCGCGTTCCTTGCCTTTAATTCGCTCCACAATACCCTCAGCGGTGAGGGTTTGCTTTGGAACGCAGTTATAGCCGATAATGGTATCAATAGCCATTTTGTTCTACTTGTTCTACTCGTTTGATTATCCAAAGTCGCCATTATACAATGGAAAAACGACTCAATCAGCGCCCTATACAGTGATGCGATGACACAACCAGCGCCTTACATTTTCATCAGCCACAGCAGTCGGGATAAAGAATTCGCGTATTGGTTGGATTCAAAACTTCGGCAAGCGGGTTTTCAAACCTGGTTTGATGTGGACAGCATTCCACAGGGTTCGACCTGGGCGCGTGAGATCGAACGCGGCGTGGAGGGCTGCGGCGCGTTGGTCGTGGCGATGTCACAAAACGCGCGTGAATCCGAGTGGGTCGAGCGCGAAACCCTGCTGGCAATGAATCTGCGCAAGCCTGTATTTATTGCGCTGCTGGACGAGACACGACTGCCCATTTACCTGATTAACCGCCAGCACACCGATTTTCGGACGCGCCGCGAAGCCGCCGCCAAACGTCTGATCGCCGCGCTGAAAAAGATTTCGCTCACCGAGCCGCTGCCCGAACCGCGCAAACCTGTGGAATCGGCAAAACTCGCGCCTGAGCCGAACGAGACGAATTTCTTTAAGTATCTTCAACAGCTACCGAATGGCGAGAAAAACGCCGAGATCGCCCAGGAGTTATATCGCTGGGGCAAAAGTGTTACAAACTCCATCGTTTTCAGCGGCTTAACAACACCTGTTTTCCACGCGCGGGTAACACTCCAGACTGGCGATGTGACCGTGTTTTCGGTATGGGCATATTCGCGTGAGCCAGCCGTCGAGGTCAACTTCCAGTATTTGCAATCGCTTCCACCGTATGACGAGCGTCAAATGCGCCTTTCCACGCTCGACGCGCTCAACCGCTTGATGCCCGATGGCGAAAAATTCCCTGATGACCGCGCTGACCGCCGCCCTAATCTTCAACTGGTCAAGGTGTTCGGTAAACCCGGCACGTTAGCCGATTTTCAGCAGATCATCCAGGAAATTGTCGCGAATCTGCGCACGTGATTTACAACGTAATATCCCAGGCAGCCAGATCAGCCAGGAAACGATGCGCGGTCAAATCCAGATGGATCGGCGAAAGACTGGCGTATCCATTATGCACTGCCCACAAATCGGTGCCTTCTTCGTCGGTCATGCCGCCCGGTTCTGGACCAACGATGCGATAAATTTCACCTGCTTTTTCCAGCTCATCGCGATAAATTCGTATGCCCTGCCGCGTAAGTCGCATCCCTTTGACCGGGCCTTTGGGGACATTCAGATTCAGAATCGTAAAGGGCGGCAGTCCTTTTTCCAACACACGCCTCACGACAGATACAGCAATTTGCGCCGCTAGCGCATAATCCGCCACATCATCCGCGTCGCGTTGCCCCAGGGATACCGCTACCGCCGGAACGCCATTAATCGCGGCCTCTAAAGCGGCTGTCACCGTGCCGCTGTAAGTGATGTCCTGCCCCATATTTGCGCCACGATTGATGCCCGAAACGACAATGCGTACCGGCCATTCCATGATCCCCAGTGCCGCCAACGCGATGCAATCCGCTGGCGAACCGCTGACCGCCAATGCCGATGTGCCATCCGCCAGTTCAGCTTTGCTGGTCGGAATATCCTGAAACAGCGTTTTTTTATGCCCGCCCGCACTCTGGTTGGCGGAAGGGGCGATCACTTCCACATCACCTAATACCCGCATCGCCTGTGCCAGCGCGAGAATCCCAGGCGCAAGGACACCATCGTCATTTGTTACGAGAATTTTTGTCACTCATCTGCTCTCTTTCCAAAAAACCCTGTAATCCGTCAAAATTATATGTTGAGTTTGTTGTATATCGCCAGATACGAAGTTTGCGCTATATTAAGATTTGTTGATAATCACCATAGACGCATTTAACATCACCCGCTTAAAATGAGAAATAAGAATAGTGCGCGATCAAAATTGTACGATACCGAGATTCAGTGTGAATTATCTTTGTAGAGCTTGGCTATAGATTTAGGGTTTTTCCTATCGCAAGATACAATTTGTGTGTCAAGGATGAATGGGAGGCCGTCTATGACCGACGACCCACTATACAAAGCAAATTATATGGAGGGCCTGAATGCCTTCCAAAATGCGCGGGTACGCGCTTTCTGGCAGGATGCTATTGGCCTGCTGCGTGGCAAACCAGCCGAGTTGTTGAGTTTTGAGGATATCAAGGAGCGCTTGCGGCTGCGCGAAGAAAGCTATAAGGGTCTGCAAGATGTTCCCTTAGAGCGCATCATCGGCAGCGTTGGGCGCTATCGTGATTTCACCAGCAATTTTTTGCCCAAAAACCCCAAGATGCAGGAGCGTTGGAGCCGCGTATACGCCGCTGCCAACAGTGCGGAGGGTTGGCCGCCCATCGAACTCTATAAAGTGGATGACGTATATTTTGTGCGCGATGGTAATCATCGCGTCTCGGTAGCGCGGCAGATGGGCTTCAAAACTCTTCAGGCGCATGTCACCGAACTCCCCACGCCGATTGATCTTGAGCCGGGTATGTCGTCGCAGGAATTGGACGCGGCTGAGGCTTATGGGCAATTTCTGAGTGAAACCCGTCTCGCGCAAACCCGCCCCCATCACCAATCCATCAAATTGAGCGAACCTTCACGCTATATCGATCTGCTGGGACACGTCAATCTGCATTGGCGGGCGCACGAACTACAAGGCGGCGCACCCTGGACAATCGAGCAAGCGGCTACTGATTGGTACGATAATGTCTATCGCCCTGCTGTGACTCTCATTCGCAAATATGGCGTACTCAACCATTTCCCCAATCGCACCGAGGGTGATCTGTACCTATGGCTCGTCGAGCATCTGAGCGAGGTCAAAACGCATATGGGCGACGAGGCTACAGTACGCAGTTTCAGCGATGCGCTTATCGACCTGTTGAAAGAAAAGCATAAACCTATCCCCGAAGACCTGCGACATGAGAAAGATGATTCGGTGATTCTGACACGCGCCGATGTACAAGCCGCGATGGAACGTTACCGCCGCGAGCGCGAGGCCGAAGAATATGAAGCGGGTAATGGCTATCGTTAGCTCTGGCAATCCGCATTCCCCAATGCTACGATCAACTCACATTTCACATGAAGCTGCATTCAAACGGAAAGCCATTATGAATCACCAACATTTGACGGTTATCCCGGTGCAAGCGCCGGTACAGCGCGGCGCATTCGATCTTTACGATACGATCCTGGATGCCCTGCGCACGAACGAAGAAAGCTTGCAGGATGGTGATATATTGGCGATCTCCAGCAAATATGCCGCCATCAGCGAAGGCCGTGTCGTAACGATGAGCGAGGTCCACGTAACGCCCGAAGCCCAGGAAATAGCCCATCGTTATCACATGAATCCGGTCATTGTGCAGTTGGTTATCCAGGAGGCCGATCATATTTTTGGCGGCATTCAGGGCTTCCTGCTAACCTATAAGGACGGCATCCTGTCGCCCAACGCCGGACTGGATCGCTCCAATATCCCCAGCGGCTACGTGGTTCTGTTTCCGAAAGAACCCTACAAAAAAGCCGCCGCTATCCGCCGTGAAATGCGCGAACGTTTGGGAGTCACCGTTGGCGTGATTTTGACCGATAGCTGGTTGATGCCGGGGCGTATGGGGACATCTGGTGTAGCATTGGCGACAGCGGGATTCAATCCGCTTCAGGATGAACGTGGAAAGGCGGATTTATTTGGAAATCCGATGCAGGTTACACAGCGCGGTATCGCCGATTCGCTGTGTATCTGCGCTCAGATGGTCATGGGCGAACGCGACGAGGCCACACCAATCGCCATCATTCGCAACAGCGGCGTAAAAATGAGCGATGCCGAAGTCACGGTGAAAGACATCACGATTCCCTGGCAAATGGATATTTACGTTGAGTCGCTTACAACCGGGCTTCTTGAAAATGGCCTGGCGCTTACACAGTTTGGGCGCAGCAGCGCCATAACAAGAGAGGATAAGACTTGAATAAAGGCGGAAGAGCATATAACTCTATTGCATACCGAACCTAATCAATGGCTTATAAGGTGATCTCAATAATGAGCGAGGTACGATATGAATATTTACTTCCAATGTTTATCGGACATCCCTTTAACGCTGAATATACGGAAGCGTTACGCAAAACCATTTTACAAGTTTGCGATAACCAAAATAATAATCAACCGATAAAAACAAAAAAGTTTTATTGGAAACCGGAATTTCTTAACACCTTAGAAAATCTACAGGTTCAATCTATTTTGCAGGCAATTCAAAAAACAATCCGAGAATCAGCACTGTGTGTATTTGATATTACAGATATTACAAATGCCAATGTCTTTTTTGAATTGGGTGTAGCTATAGGAATGCGGCGGGCTTTAATTGTATCATCAAGGAAACCCTATAGGCCACCTTCTGATCTACAAGGCGTTCGAGGAATCGAGTACCTAAATATGGAAGATTTAGCAGTTCAGCTTGAACGCGCTGTGTCTTCGCGCCTTTTGGAATTAAGTTCACCTCCTGAACATGGGCAAGAAATCATTCACCAAAAGATGCAAATAGATGCCAACTGGCGTTATCGAATTCAAACTGCTGGTAGATCAATCTATTTTTTTGCGGGCGATCTTTCGTGGGCAGAAGAATATTGTGATGATGTTGCGTCAGCTTGTGAGCGTGGTGTAAATATATATGCCTGTTGCAAACGCCCTAAAGATCATGAAACTAAGAAGTGGCAGAATATCAGCTTGCTAAGTGAGCATGGAGCAGAAGTTAAATTTTATGATATTCAGCTTGATCCTCGAGTAAGAAGATTGATTGTGGATTCAGAAGATATGAATGAGCACACAGAAATCATGCTCGTTGAAAAAGAAACAAGATTTGGGAGATCATATAATTATGAAAGAACAGGCACAACAATTGGCGAAAGTCAGTATCTCTATAAAGCAAATATTTATCGAGGTCATTCCCATGTACGCCATGTTGCATCGTTAGTGCGTTTATTTGAAACGATTTGGGATCATCATTCTACGGAAAGTTACCGTTAATGGAATCGAACACAACTCTGGACAGTGATGTTGATTGGCTACTCGTTAAGAAAAAAATAAAACAATTATCTCAATATTCAGGTAATGTCAGCATCAATTTTGAAAAAGTAAATGTTAATCAGTTAAGACCTTTATGCTTGTTTGTTCGAACGTATCGACTCCAATCTGTACAAAAACTTATTTCATTATATGAAAATTTTCCGTTACGCTTATTTGAAAGTGCATGGATTGAAAAAGAGGGGTCGGTAAAAGGGATTCTGGTTCCGCCGATTATTGAAGTTCACAACGATGAATTCGTAATTATTGATGGATTACATCGTTTATTTGAAGTGTTTCGCACAAAACGTCCAAATATCTATACAGTTGTCATTCGTGGCAATCTGGACAAATTACCTGCTGACATTCTCACATGGTCAGAAGTGCAAATGACGGATCGCACAATGACAAGATCAGAGAAATTTCGCAATCTTGACGAGGCAAATTTTCGTCAAATCAATCAATACATTGATGATTTTCGTTAAGATTATGTTTTGACGGCGAGTTAGTGCTTATTTTCCGCTGATTTCCCACAGGATGATCTCTGGCGGGCAGAGAAAACGTGCGCGGGGCGCTCCTAGCCCTTCCATCCCAACTCCACGAGAGGTATAGAGCGTAGTTGTCCCCAATTCGTAGCGCCCCATGATAAAGCGATTGCCCAGATGACTGCTGGAAAACAGCGCTCCCACTATCGGCAAACGAATTTGACCGCCATGTGTATGTCCACAGAGGTAAAGGTCGATTCCAGCATCATTGGCTTCCGGCGCGATGTCCGGCGGGTGCATCAGAAGCAGATGAAAGCCACTTTTCGGCGCAACCTGCATCATCTTTTTGAGCATGTCCCGGTCACGCTTCATGTCATGCGTCACCACCAACCCCAGAATATTGAGCGCTCCACCCGGCGTTTGAATGGTGATCCACTGGTTTGGCAGCAGTTTGAGATTGTCGAGGTCTTTTACAAAATCCTTTACACGACTTAGCGGCTCGACCAGCGGCGTACCAGAGATGCAATAAACACCAAACGGCGCTTTCCACTGGCCGATAATCTCGCGAATGGCTTCTTCCGATTTGGGGTCGTTCGTGTTGGAAAGATTGACAAAATCGCCGGTAAATACGATCACATCCGGCTTGAGTTCCTCGACCAGTCGATTTAACTGACGTTCGCGGGGCGTGACATATTCCACATGAATATCGCCAATCTGCAATAAGCGCAGCGGCGGGACATTGGGCGACCACTTAGAAGTTACAAGTTTCTCATTGGTCACTCCCAGACGAAAGGGTTCAATCCATGTGCTGTAAAAGACCAGCAGCGAAATGGGAATCACGAGAAGAAGCGCCAGCCACCAGGGTGCGGATAAGATACCCAGCAGCACCAGCAGGAACGCTCGCAGCGAGGAAAGCGCAAGAATGCTAGGTCTATCGGGGCCAAAACTGCGGCCTGTCGTTCGCAATGCCCGCAGCAGTATCCAATCAACAGCGTTTGCCAGGAGGTAGCCAGCAGCAACCAAAATCACGGCTGGCACATCTGGCTTATTCAACCACCACAGGCCATCGACCAGCCCTGTGTTGAGCGCCATAAAAAGGATAATGACAAATACAGGTGTTTCCTGAAGTCGATTCGTTTGTACGAGCAGGGTATGGAGCGCACTATGCTCCAATGGGTCAACGGCGCTGTTTTGCGGTTTGGTCACGCTTGCGCCCTAATCGCCACCAGAAGTCGATTGCGAAATATCGTTGATAAGCGCTCGCAGCTCAAAACGAATAGTCTCTAACGCTTCCGGGTTGTCCATCGAGTCCAGCATTCCCTGTACGATAACCGCCAACCGATAAACATCCTGTGGTCGAGCGGCTTTATCTTTCAACATACGGGCCAACGCGAGTGTAAATGGATTGCCCTGTTGAGTACGATCCTGATCTTCTGGGTTTGACATAAAACCACCCCTCTTATGAAGCATCGACAAGCTATAGTTTAAATATATCACACATAACCGCGATGCGACTGTTATTAATCATATATAACCGCGATGCGACAATCACTATTTTCGACGCAAATCGCTATGCAGCCCATAAATAAGAGGTTGCTTACCCAAAACAATTGAGATACACACCTACATTTTGACTGCGCCAGCCGACAGGCCTTTGACCACGAAACGCTGCGCCATGTAATACAAAATCATGACTGGCACTGCTGCTGATACCGAAGCCGCCATAATGAGTCCCCAGCGGAAAACGTCGCCCGTAATCAGATAGCTGATCGCGACAGGTACCGTTCGCAAATCTGGTGACGTAACAAATAACAGGCCAAAAAGCAGCTCATTCCATGCCCCGGTAAACGCAAAAACGCTGACAGCGATCAAGCCGGGGGCGCTCAAGGGCAGCAAAATCTGGAAAAATGCTTGGATGCGTGTTGCACCATCGACCATCGCCTGCTCATCCAGATCAACGGGAATGCTTTTAAAGTAGCCCATCAGCAGCCATGTACTCAGCGGTGTCGAAAATGTCAGATAGACAAAGATCAGACCGTGAAGTGTGTTGCCAAGCTGCAAACGCGCGATAATCACCGACAACGGAATAAACAAAACCGATCCGGGTGTCAGATAAGCCAGCAGGATCAGGCGGCCAAACCAATCGCGATACAGATAACGCAGCCGAACCAGGCTGTAAGCCGCCATGCTGCTAAACAGCACCGAAACAAAGGTTGCTGAACCCGCTACGATGAAGCTGTTACGGATATTGAGGAGAAAATTACCTTTATCTGGGTCAAAAAGATCAACATAATTTTGCGTGGTTGCGTTAATGGGCAGCAGCGACGGCGTGCGATAAATATCCTTCGGCAGCTTGAGCGAGATGATAACCATGTAATAAATCGGGAACAGGATTATCAGCGCCAGTATCGTCAGCAGGGAGTAATACAGAATTTTTTGCTGTAGTGTTAATCTCGTGAGCATCGTTGGTTAATCCTCCTGGCGCTGCAACAGCACGGCGACGATGAAGGCCAGCACAGCGAACACCGGAAGAAGCGAAACCGACACCGCGGCTGCTTCGCCAATACGCAGACTTTGCAAGCCGTAATAGGCTAATACAGGGAAGGTCATGGTTGCGTTGGAAGGCCCACCGCCTGTTATCAACCAGATTGCTTCAAAGCTGTTGGTCGTAGCAATCGTGGAAAGCAATACCACCACCAGGATGACATGACGGAGGCCGGGCAGGGTAATATAGCGGAAGCGCCCCCAGGCACTCGCACCATCCAGCGCGGCAGCTTCATAACGCTCCTGTGGAATATTCTGCATTCCGGCGAGAAATGAAATCACCCAAAAAGGAAAACCACGCCAAAAACTGGCGATAATCACGCTGGGCATCGCCAATTCCTTGCTCATGAAATCGACGTGTGTGGTGGTCAATCCTGTGCCGAGCAGTATCATGTTGATCGCGCCACCCTGCGCCGCAAAGAGCAGCTTCCAGGTGATAAAAGCGACGAAGGCTGGCATCGCCCAGGGCAGCAAAATCAGCCCACGCCAGATATTTTTCCCCCGAACTTCCTGGTTCAGCAGTACGGCGATTCCCATTCCAAACACGAGTTTGAGAAGCTGTACAGAAGTCACCAAAACGATGGTATTACGAATCGTTTCGGTAAAGCGGGATTGGCGTAACAGATAGCCAAAATTTTCCAGGCCAACGAAGTTTCCTTCTGTACCGACCATTTTGTCGGTAAAGCTGATCGAGATGGCATAGAAAAAAGGAAAGACAATCAACGCAATAATACAGGCGATCACAGGTGCAACCAGCAAATATCCTGTGAGTCTTTCGCTTTGCCGCAGAGTCATGCGTGATGGTTTGGCCTGCTCCATCTGGGGACTTCGTATAACTTCTTGAGTCATAAAGAAATAGCCTTCAGAAATAATGAAGCTAAAGTGACAAGAGATTATTCTCCCTTGTCACCTCAGCTTTCATGTTCATCACTTACAATTTACAGATGCTTATTCGTACTTGGCGTAAATTTCTGCGCAGACAGCCTGAGCTTCGACAACAGCGTCATCAATGCTCAACCCATCGACAACCACGCGCTGGATCATCTTCGGGATGGTGAAGTTGTTGCTGAACTCAGCATAGGCTGCGTTATCCGCGTCGGGGAAACCAGCGGGTGTTCCATTGAGCGCCAGATCAAGCAGACCGGCGTGTACCGCGCTTTCGGTGAAGACCGCGAAGCCAGTATGACCTTGCAGTGCCGGAGCATAAATGGCGTTGTTGTAATATTCTTCGATGAAGTCGTCCTCAGCCAGGTTCGCGATCAGTTGTTTCGCCAGGTCTTTATTGGTGCTGTTGGCGAAGATCGAGCGAACCACGACACCCGCAGGCGATACGCGAACGACTGGGCCATCGGGCAGCGCCGAATAGCGCGTACCTTCGGCGAGGTCGGGATCATTATCGCGCATGTACAGATACACGCTGCCGGGGTTAGCGATAAAGACAGCCTGACCGGATTGGTAAGCAGTGTTATCGCCTGCGCCGTCCCAGGTGGTTGCACCAGGAGGGAACACGCCTTCGCCGTAGAGTTCGGTAATCCATGTCAGGAATTCGCGGGTTTCCGGGCTGTCGAGCGTGCAGGTTTTACCTTCGTCGTCAGCGATACGTCCACCCCAGGATTGCAGCATGGTCTGTGTCAGGTTGCCATCACCCACGTTCGAGAGGGCAATACCAGCGCCATAATAATCCGGTGGGTTATTGGCGGCAATCGCCATCTCGCCCAGTTCTTCCCAGGTTGCGGGGGCGTCAGGATAGCCCAGCGGTTCGAGAACATCATTGCGGCGGAACAGGACGTTACCGTTTGCGCCGTAAGGAATACCGTATTTGACACCTTCATAAATCGGGTTGTTCATGACGGCATCGACTGATGGCAGCCAACCGCCATGCGCTTCACCGATTTCCGCATACAGATCGTCCAGCGCTTCAAGCTGACCGGTCTGGCTGAGGAGCAGCATGAAGCCTGTGCCTGGCTCAAACACATCCGGCACGGTTCCCGCTTCGATTGCCGCAGAGACTTTTTCGACAATTTCGTTCTGATTAATCATCACGACTTCAACATCGACGTTGTTTTCTTCGCCCCATTGCTCGATGCGTTCAACCTGCATGTTGTTGGCCGTTTCCGAGAAGATCAAACCGCCCCAGTAGACCAGTTTGGGTCGATCCTGCGCGATTGCTGGCTGGATAACCAACACGGCGAGGAGGGCAACGATACAGAAATGAAGAAAATGTTTTTGACGTATGTTCATTGCATTTATCCTTAAATTTTGCAAAAAAGTGAGGTCGATAAATTTAGGTGAGCCTGTAGAGATTAACCTATCTTAGCATAGATGTCAAAGAAAATAGCATAGAGTATTGCCAGCACATTGAGCGCTATTTCAGCTAAAATAGAGTCCACAGAGAAGCGTGGAGAATATAAACGTGATTAAGGTCGGACAGGCGCTGGTAAGGTATTTTTTAAACCGAGTTTGGTATGTGCATCCGACTGTCACATTGCTGATTCAAGCTACCCCTGCGATATGCCTGCAAGTCATCGCGAAAGCCGCCAAACCCAGCGTGGAACGCCTGCACCTCCGAAATTTATTCACCGATGGGCGACGCTATTATCTGAGCGAATCACAAAATGGCTTCCAGATGCACAGCACCAGCACCATTCCCTGGCGACGGCGCAAACGCACCCAGGTCGCGGCGATATTATTCGCCAAAGTATCGGAGGTCGGCAACGGTATCACCCGCATCCAGATCAGTACGCGCATGAGAGCGCTTTATTTTCTGGATATTTTTGTTCTGCCGTCGTGGATGGGCGCGCTGTTGATTTTTGGCCCACTCAGGCCACAGGTCGCTCTCATTAGCCTGGGAATACTGTTTGCGCTCTCCTGGCTATGGCATTGGTATGGTGCGGTGTTACAAGCCACCGAGATGGTTTATTTTATCCAGGTGGCGCTGGAAGACCTGCAACAGGCAGAAATCCCCCTCCTGCCAGCGGTCAACCAGCATGTGATTTATTCACACGATGATTTCCAGCAGCAGTGGCAAAAATTCTACGACGAGCAGAAACACAAAAACGAATTGTAATGAAGTCGATGGCTTTTGGTCGATACTCCCTAGCATTCAGTAAAATTGACGATTTAGAATTTTAGTTCTATTATTGAGTATTCTGGAACGTCATTTTTCTGACCATACGGGGAGATGCTAGCCGATGAGTGAAGATGCGCTGGCTCGTTTACGCACCATTTGTCTCGCCCTGCCGGAAGCTGTCGAAGCGGGCGGAGTCGGCGACCCGACTTTTAAAGTGCGCGACAAAATTTTCGCGATGCGCCACCCCCTTGATGGACGCTGGTCGATGTGGTGCAAAGCGCCGTCGGGATTTCAGAGCGCTTTCGTGGCATCTGATCCCGAAAAATATTTCGTGCCGCCCTATGTCGGTCATCACGGATGGGTCGGCATCTGGCTCGACATCGACGTGGATTGGGCGCTTATCGCCGATCTGGTGACAGACAGCTACAAAATGACCGCGCCGAAAAAACTGGTCAAGTTGATTTAGCTGGCGGGTTTGGATGAATGGCTGTTTCTCAGGAGGCCAAAACCATGACATCGAATGATGAGAATATTGTATATTTTGATCCAATCTATCATGTCCGTAAGCGGCCTGGAATGTACATTGGCGGCACAGATAAACGAGCATTACATTACTTAATTGACTTTATAGTCGAAGAAGCTACTGCGCAAATTTTGATTAATCGCTGCAATCATCTGTCAATTACTCTGCTGCCTGAAAGTCAAATTCGTATTCATGATAACGGCCCCGGCTTACCTGTCAATGTTGTTGAAAAGTACAACAAGCGATTGCTCGAAATTTTGATGACCTTATCAGGCGTGGATCGATACGCTGATGGAAGTTATAAGGCCAACGAGCATTCATTTGGCGTTCCTATCAGAGCCGTTAACGCGCTTTCTGCCGAGTTTCAAGTTGACGTGGCGCGTGACGGCTATTTATGGCAGCAAAATTATCGTGAAGGGAAGGCACAAAGTGAGGTTATTCAGGTACGAAAACTCAATACGGATGAGCCAACCGGGACGACAGTCACCTTTAAACCCGATTTTACAATTATGGAGCAAAACGAATTTGATTATGAACTGCTCCGCCAACGCATGTATGAACTCGCAATGCTGCTCAAACAGGCGATGTTCACCATTCGCGATGAGCGTGTCCAGCCAGTTGTTGAGAAGGTCTATCATTTTGAAAATGGGTTAGTCAGCTATTTGGATGATTTGCGAGGGGAAAGCCAACTTCTGCATTTCCCGATAGGCGGACATAGCGAAGTGAAAATCCTAAAACATTATTTAGGTAGCGATACCATCGTGGTTGACTTTATTTTTCAGTACATCCAATCGGATGAGCCACAGATTTTGAGTTACGCCAATTTAGAACGCACAACAGGCGGGACGCATGTATCTGGTTTCTACTCCGCCCTTAGAAAAACATTGAGCGACTATGGCTACGAAAAGGGGCTTATCAACCGCAAAAATGGCCCGTTGACGCAACACCAGCTATCACGCGGGTTGATCGCAATTATTTACGTCCTCCATCCTAGTCCACAGCATGAAAGTCAGACCAACATCAAACTGCTTAACCCCGAAGTTGAGGCGATTGTCGAGCAGGCGGTTTCTGAAGCGTTTCTCCCATTTGCCCAACAGCATCCCGACGTAATCGAGCAAATCGTTCGGCAATGTTTGAAAATTTAAGATTACCTACTTGCCATTTTCCGGCGGGATAGCCTTCCGCGCACGGAGCGCCGCCGTCAATTGATCAAAGCTGATGCCGTAGCGTGAGGCAATTTCGCGGGCATAGCTCATGCCCATCGGCGGGCTGGGGACGATTTTATAGGTACGTCGCACATTGTCGCCGTTGCCATCCACGCTGACCATCGACACGAGGCTGATGACTTTGCTGTCACCCGGCGTTTCGGCGTTGATCGCGTCAGCATCGGCGGCGAGTTCGTGCAAATGAGTCGCGAAAATCACCCGCGCACCCAGCATCCGCATCACCCGCACGATGTCCCGCGCCAGATAGAGACTTTCGCCCGCGCTGGTGCTGGCAAGCGATTCGTTCATCAAAATCAGGCTGTGGCGCGTGGCCTGCGCGAAAATTTCACTCAAGCGCTTCGATTCTTCGCCGAGTCGTCCGGCTTCCTCATCGGGTTTTTCTTCGGCAGCGAAGTGCATAAAAATGCCATCCACTGGACTCATCCGCGCCTGCGCTGCCGGAACATACATCCCGGCCTGCATCAAAATCTGTGCGAGACCAATCGCCTGCGTGTAGGTCGTCTTGCCACCGCGATTCGGCCCGGTCAGGATAAAAATACGTCCCACTTCTCCAAAATTGACCTCATTCGTCACCAGATCGCCGCTGAGATCGGTGCGATTCGCGCTCAGATGCAGCGCCAAATTCAGGTTATATAGGTCCTGCATCGTGCAGACACGCTCGTCAATCGGCGCGATTTCCGCCCGACACATGGGCAGTCCCGCCGTGCGCATCTTATTAATGAGACGCGCCGCACCCAGATAAAACGCGATCTCTTTTTCCAGCGCCACCAGCAAACGCCCGCTGATATGGACATAACGCTTGAGCGTCAGCGCGATGGGGCGGCTGGTTCGGTCAAGCACATCCGCCAAATCCTTGAACAGCGGGTTCATCAGCGGGGTGTCACTCTCCTGCAACCGCGCGATAAAACCCTCGCCCTGCCCGGACAAATGCAGCGGCGCGATGCCTTCATTTTCGGCTTTCGGCGCTTTTTTGTTGGTAAAGAGATTGAGGAACGAGAGCGATATGCCCTTAAATCGGCTGGAATTGATCGAAAGGAGCGTGGCCTCCATCGGGCGAAGCTGCTCATCCAGATTCACACCAATCGTGACACTTTTGACGCTGCGAATCTGAGTCAGCAAATCCGGCAGTTCGGCTTGTAGTGCGCGAAACGATTCCTCTTTAACAATCGCGCTCACCATCTCGCGCAGGCGGCACAAGCCCTCGGAGCGCAGATCGTCTCCCGCCTCGCCAAGCATGGCATTCAGGTGAATCACGCAGTCAATGTAATTTTCAAGCTCGCTCAACCGCCATGCCACGCGGCGCAGTTCGCTTTCCTGCCACTGGGGTTCGTTCATATAGCGTTCCAGCGTGACGATGATGGCAAGCGCTTCTTGCAGTCGTATCACCAGATTGGGCGAACGCAATAAATCTTCGATAATTTCCTGACGATAGGCGATTACACGAGCATCAGCATTCGGTGTCAGCAGAATCTCGCGGATATGCCGTTCGTAGCGCACTTCAACACTCAAAGCGCGGATGATGCTGTCAAGGTGAAGGTCAGCCATTTTGTATCCAGTGGATGTGGGCTGCGCGGCATTCTGCGGCCAGAGCAGGCTGATCGGTTCGAGCGCGGCCATTATTTACCCTTCCATTCGGCGGGCTGTTTGAGCAGCATCGCTTGTACGCCCGTCGAAAAATCCTCACTGCGCATCAATACACTTTGCGCCCAGGCTTCGAGACTCAGGCCGCGATCAATATCGGTGATGCCGTCAATCACGCGCTTGGTATAGCTCACCGCCAGCGGCGCAGACTGCGAAATTTCTGACGCTAAATTTTCGGCTTTGGTCATCAATTTATCAGCAGGGACGACATAATTCACCAACCCCCAGCGCTCGGCATCGCTCAAATCGACGTTGCGCCCGGTCATAATCAATTCCTTCGCACGTGCCGAACCGATCAATCGCGTCAGGCGAGTCGTCCCACCCACGTCCGGGATCATGCCGAGTCGCGTTTCCGGCAGGCCGATTTTTGTGCCTTCGGCGGCGATCCGAAAATCACACGCCAGCGCCAGTTCAAAGCCGAGTCCCAGACAGTAGCCGTGCAGCAGGGCGATGATCGGAAGCGAACAACGCTCAAATTTATTGACAATCGCCTGATACGCAGCGGTCAGCGGGAACAGATTATCGCGCCAGTTTTCGCCAAAACGCTCAACCAGATCGCTGAAACCCATCAGGTCGATTCCCGCCGAAAATCCTGTCCCTTCCCCACGCAGCAGCACCACCCGCGCACCTTTGAGCTGCTCTACCGAATCAATGGCGCTCGATAAGGCTTCCATCATCGGCCAATTGATCGCGTTGCGTTTTTCGGGGCGATTAATGATGATTTCGACGAGGTGGTCGTGCTGGTGGACTTGAATGAGGCTCGACATACCAATTCTCCAAAAAATAACAATAAATCATGAGGAGAGTATAGCAATTCCGTGCGTTCCTGACATTCACAAGGCATAATTTTCGCCAGGGATTGTGAGCAAAGGAAATAAGATCATGCAAAATTCAGCGCAAGGTTGGCATGTCGCGGAATGGGGTTTGTGGGGATGGGTCGAAACGCTGTTCAAGTTGGTCGCGCTGATCGCCGGAATCGCGGCTTTTTTCGCGTCAAATTCAGCGACCCCGCTGACCATTGGCGGCAATCCACATCTGGCAGCAGCGGTTGTTATGTTACTCTTGACGCTGCTTTCGTTAGTGGCGCTCGCGATTCGAGTTCAACAAAAAGAAATCATTTCGCTGATTTTCGGCATCGTGAATTTCCTCGGTCATGCGGGTATATTGCACGCCATCCTGCGCCTGCCGGATTCGATGACTCTATCGCTCGTGTTTGGCGTGTTTTACACCGTAGGGCAGCTCACGAAGCTGCAATTTTTAAACGCATCTGGCTACACCGAAAACGGACAGACCCAAAGCGGGATGCTGCGCTTTGCGATTGGTATGGCTGTTGCCTACGCACTGTTCACGATTCTCGCGCTGTTATAAACGCGATCTGGTGTTTGGAACGCCTTTCTATCGTTAAAAATGGAGTGTTGTTATGAAGCTAGGCTTAAACGTTTTGGGGGCTTTACTGGCGATTGTGGGGCTGGTCTGGTTTTTCCAGGGGATCGGGGTATTGCAAGGCAGCTCGATGAGTGACCAATCCCAATGGGCGATCATTGGCGCTATCGTTGTCGTCATTGGCGGCGGACTGTTGGTCTACAATAGTCGGCGACAGGCAGGGAATTAAATAGCTGCGAAAGAAAATTGTTTCGCAGCTATCGAGGTGTTGTTATAGGGCAACTGCGTCCATTTCTAGCACGGGCGCGAGTGCGGCTTCAATATCCGCCAGCGACTCCGCCGAAACCAGCCGATCCCGAATCCGTGAGGCTTCCGGCATTCCAGTCGCATATTTAATCAATTGGCCGCGCAATTCGCGAATGGCGGTATATGCTGGAACATTGGTTGTTTCCAGCGTGAGCTGCGCGTGGCGGATCGCTGTCGCTGCCCGTTCGCCGAATGTGCGCGGTGGCAGGGGTTCGCCCGTCCGCATTTCATGAGCGATTTCGCGGAAAATCCAGGGATTGCCCAACGCCGCGCGTCCGATCATCACCCCATCGCAGCCTGTCGTTTCGAACATACGGCGGGCATCAGCGGCATTCGTCACATCGCCATTGCCGATAATCGGAATGGTTTTGACGGCCTCTTTTACCTGTCGAATGATGTCCCAATCGGCTTCGCCCGTAAACCCCTGCTCGGCAAAACGCGCGTGGACGGCGACGGCCTTCACACCGATCTTTTCAGCCACCTGCGCAAACTCAATGGCAGTCGTGTGGTTGCGATCCCAACCCGTCCGCACTTTGACAGTCACGGGCACAGGCACCGCTTTGACAACCGCCTCGACCACAATCGTCGCCGAGCAGATGTCTTTGAGCATCGCCGCGCCAGAGCCGCTTTTGGCGATTTTCGGCACCCAGCAGCCCATGTTGATGTCCACGATGTCCGCGCCGTGATCGACCACGATTCGCGCCGCTTCAGCCATGATCGCCGGATCACTGCCGAATAACTGCACGGCAAATGGGCTTTCAGTAGGTGACCAATCGAAATAACGCTGAACGGTGCGCTCCCAACCCGCCCCTTTATAGTGCATAGCCTGGCTGCTGATGAGTTCGGTACACACCAGGCCGCAGTCGCCCATCTCGCGGCATAACACGCGGAACGGATGATTGGTCTGCCCGGCCATTGGCGCGAGTGTCAGCGGCGTATCAATCGTGATATTGCCGATGTGCATTGGTTTGAAAGCGAAAGATTGAGTCATATATCCTGTTACGATAGATTCTAGAATTGTGAAAATATCGTAGGGGCGAGGCATGCCTCGCCCCTACCACATATATCATACGCTATGTGGCGACGGGTTCTTTCCTCACATCGCCCAGCGCGTCCATCAACTCATGGAACTGGTGAATATAAAGCTGCTGCTTGGCATCGCTCATCGCAACGGGCGGATTCGGGTGAACTTCGACCATCAGGCCATCCGCGCCACAGGCTTTGGCGGCCTTTGCCATCGGGATCGCAATATCGCGCCGTCCGGCAGAGTGCGACACATCCACGATAATCGGCAAGTGGCTTTCCAGCATCAGAACCGCCACACCGCCGATGTCGAGTGTATTGCGCGTCCATTTTTCAAATGTGCGGATACCGCGTTCGATCAGAATGACATTCGGATTGCCACTGCTGACGATATATTCAGCGGCATACAAAAATTCTTCCAGCGTCGCCGACATACCGCGCTTGAGAATCACGGGCTGGCGCACATGACCGAGCGCCTTGAGCAGGAAGCTGTTGTACATATTGCGTGCGCCGACCCAGAAAATATCGACGTAATCCGACATCATCGGAATCTGGCTGAGATCCATGATCTCGCTGGTGATGTACATGTTGTATTTATTGGCGACCTGCCGCGCGATCTGCAAGCCGGGTTCACCCATACCCTGGAAATCATAGGGTGATGTACGCGGTTTGTAGGCCATGCCGCGCAGGATGCGGACACCGCGTTCCGCCAATGCCGCTGCGGTGGTGTCCATTTGCTCAAAGCTTTCGACGGCGCACGGCCCACTGATCATCGTGAAATCGCCGTTGCCAATCTCATAGCCGTCGGGCATCCTGATAATGGTTTTCTCATCGGGCGTTTTGCGCTGCACCAGAATTTTGGCGCGTGCTTCTTTTTCTTCCAGCGCAAGCGATGCACGGAAAATTTCGCGGAACAGCGCCTTGATTGTCTCGTTGCTGAACGGGCCTTTGTTATTACGTTCCAGTTGTTCCAGCATAAAAGCTTCGCGCTGGGGATCATAGAAGGTCGTGCCAAGTTCGGCCTGAACCTTGCCGATGTCGGAGGTCAGAGTCGCGCGTTTACTGAGCAATTCCAATATTTGTAAGTTAATCACGTCCACTTGGGCGCGCATATCTTGCAGGCGGGTATCAGTCATGATGATCTTTCTCCAAAGACTTAAAATGTGCGGTTGTCTATTTTAAGTCGAGAATTATACTGCTATCGTGTCCGGTTGCCTACGCTGCAATTTTGATTCAACCCTTGTCAAATTCTGCTGATAAAGCTATACTATTTTCACTACGCGGGTGTAATTCAGCGGTAGAATGCTTCCTTGCCAAGGAAGATGTCGTGAGTTCGAATCTCATCGCCCGCTTCCCAAACCCCGGTCACAGGTTGATCGGGGTTTTTGATTCATACTTTAAGGCCATACCATCCCCAAAACCCAACAAATCCGTTTATACTGTAATGAAGATGCTAGGCGCTTGAAATAGATTAAATTTGTGCAACCTATTTAAAATTGTCGATCTCTTTTTAAGGAGAGCTGAATGCCTAACCCCACCGTTGACGTGCAAACCTACGGCCAGAGCCTCTGGTACGACAACATCCGTCGCGGCCTGATTTACAGTGGCGAATTGAAAATGCTCATCGAGGATTATGGTGTCCTCGGCGTAACCTCAAATCCGTCGATCTTCCAGAAAGCCATCGGTGAATCGGACGATTACGATTCCGGGATGATGCACCTGCTCGATCTCGAACCGTATGACATTTATGAGAGACTGGCGGTTGAGGACATCCAGCGGGCGCTCGATTTGTTCCTCCCCATCTATGAGCGCACCAACAGGCGCGACGGTTATGTGAGCCTGGAAGTCTCGCCGCTGATCGCCAATGATACCGCTACAACCATTGCCGAAGCGCAGCGCCTTTTTAACCTCGTCAATCGTCCCAACGCGATGATTAAAATTCCCGCTACCCCCGCCGGAATCGCAGCCATCGAGGAATCCATCGCTGCCGGGATTAACATCAACGTCACGCTGATTTTCGCCGTCAATAATTACATCGAAGTCGCCGAAGCCTACATTCGTGGCCTGGAACGCCGCCTGCAAGCCGGGCAGGATGTCGATAAGATCGCTTCTGTCGCCAGCTTCTTCCTCAGCCGAATCGACACGATGATTGATCGGATGCTGGAAAATAATATTCGTGCAGCACAGGCGCGTGACCTGGATCGTGTCGCCGCGAATCGCAAATTACTTGGCAAAGCAGCGATTGCGAACGCCAAACTTGCTTACAAGCGCTTCATGGATTTGTTTTATGGGGAACGCTTCGCCAAACTGCGTGAGGCCGGTGCGCAGGTGCAGCGTCCGCTGTGGGCATCCACCAGCACCAAAAACCCTGCCTACGAAGATACGATGTATATTGATAAGCTCATCGGCAAAGATACCGTAAACACCGTACCACCGCCCACGCTCAATGCCTTCAAGGATCATGGCAAAGTCGGCAATACGTTGGTCGAAAATATTGATGATGCAGAAGAAATGCTCGATATGCTGGCCGAAGTGGGTGTCGATCTTGACCAGATTACCCGCCAATTGCAGGTCGATGGCGTAGATGCTTTCATCGAGTCATTTCAAAATTTGCTCGACCAAGTGGATGCCAAGCGGAATGTGCTGCGTACCGGAGTCATCAAACAGCAGGAGTTGGCGCTGGGGATTTATGGCGAAGATGTGGAAGCGGCGATCCGCGACCTGGACAAACGCTTCGTCAATATGCGCCTCTGGGAAGGCGACGGCAGCATCTGGAAATCGCATAATACGATCCTGAATTTAATTAAAAATCGCCTGGGTTGGGTCAATGTCCGTGAAACTATAGACCACGCGCGTCTGAAAACGCTTCAAGGGCGGGCAAAAGAATGGAAGCACGTCGTTTTGCTCGGCATGGGGGGCAGCAGCCTTGCACCAGAAGTGTTCGCCTCTACCTTTGGCGCACAGTCGGGTTTCCCATCGCTCTACGTTCTGGACAGCACCGATCCCGCGCAAATCAAGGCCATCGAAAACGCTGTCGATCTCAAAAACACGCTGTTTATCGTCTCCAGCAAATCCGGCAGCACGATTGAAACATTGTCTTTTTTCAAATATTTCTATGCGCTCACGGGCGAAAATGGGGCGCAGTTTATGGCGATCACCGATCCAAAATCGCCGCTTGAGCATTTAGCGCGTGAAAAAGGCTTCACCGATATTTTCCTGAATCCCGCCGATATTGGTGGACGCTACAGCGCTCTCAGCTATTTTGGACTCGTGCCTGCCGCGTTGCTGGGCATTGATCTTGACCGTCTGTGGGCAGATGCCGAACGCATGATGTCCGCCTGTGGCCCAAAAGTGAACGGCAGCGATCACCCCGGTATATGGCTGGGTGCGATTTTGGGTATTCTGGGCCAGCAGGGACGCGATAAAGTAAGCCTCTTTTTCAGCCCTTCGATGAGCAGTTTCGCGTATTGGGCGGAGCAGCTTATCGCGGAAAGCACGGGTAAGGAAGGCCGAGGGCTGCTGCCAGTCGCCGGAGCAACTATCGGCAATCCGCATGATTATGTCGCAGATCGCCTGTTTATCTATCTGCGCGTTGAAGGGGATGATAATCAGGAAACTGACCAGGGGATGTTGTCATTACAGGATGCTGGACAGCCCTGCGTAACATTGAAAATCGACAGCGTGTACGGGCTGGGTGGTGAGTTCTTCCGCTGGGAATACGCGACGGCTATCGCAGGCGCAATTTTGAATATTAACCCCTTTGATGAACCGAATGAGATCGGAAGAGCGT
>JALHNB010000084.1 GCA_022843745.1 Anaerolineae bacterium
CATTCACAATGGCGATGTTCAACCTCTTGGTTCAATGGCATGGGCTTGTCCCTGATGAGAATGGTTTCGTTCAGCTCTCGCTTGCTGACTTTAGTTTATGAACTAGCACCATTGGTTATTGAGTCTCATCGTTGCGTTCATTCCACAAGCCAACATCGCCGCTCAAGAATACATGCCGAAGGAAAAAACCAGCATTGCCTGGAGTCCAGACAGCACAAGAATTGCAGGTACTTATAGCGATTCCACGATTGCGATTTGGTCTGTGGATGATTTGAGCAGCCCCATTCTCACGTTTCAAGCCGGACTTGCGGATACGATTTCTTGGACACCGGACAGTCAATATTTGATTATCCAGGGAGCAAATTCTGGGAATGATGGACTTTTACAAATGTCCGTCACAAAATGGAATGTAGCCACTGGTGAACTTGCAGATACTCTGATGTCTTTCCAAATGGATACAGATTTCGAATTCAATCCATATGGATACTATATTTTTCCAACAATGGCACTTGATTCCACAGCAACAAAGTCCGCTTTTAGCTATCGCAACGGCACAGTTCTTATTTCGGACGGAACACAAGTCCTACATCTCGAAAATGATGCAGCAACCAATTCAGTTTATCGCATGGATTGGAGTCCCGATAATAAGCACCTAGCCATTGTGTACGGGACTGGAGACACATACACGATACAGATATTCAACGTTGAATCAGGCGAATTGATTCTGACCATCCTTCAGGATTTACAATACTATATAATTGATATGGATTGGGATTCCGCTGGGAATTACATAGCAACCTCAAGTAGCCGTTCTAACTGCTGTAGTAGGGAGTGGAGCGTTGGCATTTATAACATGGATGGCGACGACAGCTTTTATTGGGACATGGAATTTTTTAGGCGCGACATTGCGGATTATGATGCCCAAGTCGCATGGCATCCCTCGAAATTCATCCTTGCGATGAGTACACAAGACACGATTGAAATTTACGACCCTGATATAGACGATCCTTTGTTTACAATCGCCGTCAACGAAGCCAGAGACATCATCTGGTCGCCAGATGGTACA
The DNA here is from genome assembly GCA_022843745.1 of Anaerolineae bacterium. GTDB lineage: Bacteria > Chloroflexota > Anaerolineae > Aggregatilineales > Phototrophicaceae > JALHNB01. The sequence goes on from JALHNB010000084.1 coordinate 1,067, forward strand.
CGAATAGCTGCCCTATCATCAGATGGTACGATAGAAATTTGGGACATTTCCTTATAATCAGAGGATAGCCATAAATCTGAATATTCATCCCCAAACCTCTCTTAGCATCGACATACCAACCCCTACTCTATTGCGCCGATAAACGAGGTCGGCGTGGCAGGCAGCACCACATCATCGGGAATCATACCCCAGGACGTACCGACATAAGCCACATTGATCGGGATGTTGAGCGCACGAACATTCGAACCATCGGCATTCGCGACATACACCTCGCCATCGGGTTGCACATCAGACTGTATTTCGGCGGCAAGGAAAACGATCTGGCTGTTATCCGGCGACCACGATACCGAACCCATATAATTCGGCGGCGGCGAAATCAAAATCTGCGCGTTCGCGCCGTCAGCATCGCCCAACATCAACGGCTGTGGCTCCCTGCTGTTTACATTTAACACGCTCAAGAGAGTCTGCTGGCCGTCGAGCACCCACGCCAGCGCATCAAAGGCCTGCCCATTCGGCAGAGTCGCCGTGATCGGCTGTACGCCACTTCCATCAGCGTTGGCGATATAAACCGCGCGGGATGGCGCATCGGGTATCTCGACCAGGAAGGCCAAACGGCTTCCATCCGGCGAGGACGCAATGGATGTCGAGAGAATACTCCCCTTCTCGACCCCCTCGAACACGATTTCTTCCGGCTCACCACCATCGACACCCACACGGAAAAAGCTCAATCGCCGTCTGTTGTCACTCACACCATAAATCACCTGCGTACTGTCCGGCGACCACGCGGCCTGACCGTCCGGCTTCGCGTTGATATCTCTTTCGACCAGCGGGCGTAGATTCGAGCCATCGGTGTTCATGACATAGAGATTGCGATGTTTTGTCCGGGGGTTTTCGCCCAAAAATACGAGGGATCGACCATCCGGCGAAATCACCGGGTAGAAAAAATATCCTTCATTGACCACTGGGGTGATTTCCCCACTCACGGGATCGGCAAGGCTGATCGTCATCTCGCGCGTGTCATAATTTGCCGTGACGAATGCGACTCTGGATCGCCCCTCGGACGATTGTGCTGCGATCACGAGTGCCGAACTCAGGCAGACAACACCCAGTAAAATCGACAAATTTCGAATAATTCTTCGGAGATGACTCATCACAGCCTCCTTTTTGCGCCGATCCTTCATGACAACCTCAAATTCACTCCGCTTTGTACCTGGGTTTGTCTTTCGCTGAAATGCTGATACGCTGACTAGCTTCCCACGCTGTACTGCCGCATCCGGCTGTATTCGAATACACAGCCCGTGTTCGTCTGCATCCCGTCATAGGCATTCACCGTGATAAAACCGGAGTTATCCGGCAGCCACGACAGCCCGCGTATAAACAGCTTCCCGCTGGCGGTAAAATCCACATCGCTGATGTCCTGCCCGGTGTTATGGCACGTCATCGCCTTGCGCGACGGCACACTGATCGGAAGCATAGCGCTCACGCTGCCCCCTTCCATATCCACCACCGCCAACTGTTCCTTGCCGACTTCAGGCGACGCAACCTCCGCCACGATATAGCGCCCATCATCGCTCGGATACAAAACCGAAAACGGAAATTCGATGCTGTTCAGCACCGCGCCGTCCGGCAGGCTGTAAACGACAATCTTGCCATCAAAATTTTCGTAATTTTCCGGCTCATCCAGGATGCTCACATACAACCGCTGCCCATCGCCCGAAAAAAACGGGATGATCCCCAGCGTTTCAATCTCAAACAAGACATCGCCCGTAGTGAAATCGAGAATGTAAAACTTCACATCATCCGTCACCGCCGCATATCGATGTTCCTCGCTGAAGGTCGTCGCGAACGCCGGATACTCGCTGAACTGTCCCAGCAGTGTGTTGATTTCTTCGGCATCATCCATTGTTACCGCGCCGGATTCCACGTCAATCTGAAAGCGGACGAAAAAGTCGCCCTCTGCCGCCATAATTTGCAGCACCCCGTCCGGCGTGAAAGCGAAGGGTTCGCTGAACGAGAAAACATCATATATATCGCCGTCGATTTCAGCCAGCGGGATCGGCGCTTGCGGGAGCGCTTCGCCGCTGTTTCGATCATAGGCGACGAGCGAATACCGATAGCCGCCACAGTTGTCCATCAACACCCACATCACATCCGTCCCCGGCTGGAACGTGCTGGCAACCGGGCAGTCCGTCCCAATATCCTGCTCCGCGACCAGCGTGAGCGTCATGTCCTGCGCCTCAACGACGAGGCCATGTGCCAGAAAAGCACAAAAAATCACAAGTATTCCAAGTTGCTTCATCATACTTTCTATTCCTTTGCGTTCTTTGCGCCCTTGCGTCAAAGTTTTTGCGTATCTCTGTGCGCCATATCTCCCTATCAATTTATACGCAAAACCGAAATTGTGCAGCATCCATTCACCACCGCCTTGACAAAACAAAATAGCTATTCTAAAATCTGAATGATCGTTCAGTAATCGGAATTCTCATTCAAATATGACCAGACGTTCGTTTATCGAGGAAGCCCGCCGCGCCCAGATCGTCTCCGCAGCCATCGACACGCTGGCGGAAATGGGCTACGTCAAGGCGAGTCTGGCGCAGATCGCCAAACGCGCCGACATCAGCACCAGCCTGATCCCCTATCACTTTAAGGACAAGGACGACCTCATGGAGCAAACCGTGAGCGAAATTTCGCTTGCATGGACGACCTACGTCCAGGAAAAAGTCGCGCAGGGTGTCTCCGCACGGGAACAACTGCACATCTATATCGAGTCGAGTCTGGCCTACATGGGGACGCGCCCCAAGCATTTTCTGGCGCTGCTGGAGATCGTCTTTAGCGTCCGTAATGCCGATGGCTCGCTCCGTTACGTCATGGACGCGGAAGACCCCAGCGTCCTACCGCTTGAAAACTTGCTCCTCGCAGGCCAGCAAAACGGGGAATTTCGGCAGTTCGATGCCCACAATATGGCGCTTGCCATTCGCGGCACAATCGACCAGTTTTTGGGTCAGATGAACAAAGCGCGCTCGGATTTGGAATCCTATACCCACGAGCTTATCGAGCTTTTTGACCGCGCGACCCGGAAAGACCCCGCCGATGAATAGCCCCACTTCCCATGAACCTCGGATTGGACTGTTGTGGCGCGTCGCCATCGTCTGGGTCGCCGCCACGCTCATCTGGTTATTGATCGGCGCATTGGCTCACGCGCGTTTCGGGCCAGACTACAGTCTACAGGCACACGTCATGCGGGCGATATTAGCATCGCTGCAGGTGCTTCCCATGATCGCCTGGGCGCACCGTTTTCTTGATCGCCGCCCCAACCCCGGCCTCGCCGAGCTGTTCCCTGGTTGGTATCCACTGCTCATTGGAATGGTCTGGTGGCTGATTCCCGCCGCCATCGGCACAGCGCTGTGTCTGGCACTCGGCTGGGTGCAGATCACCACAACCGCATCCATCGGCGAAGTTCTCGCGCTTGCTGGTATCTTGTTCGTGCTGGTCTTTATTTACGAGGCGCTTCCCGAAGAACTCATTTTTCGCGGCTATTTTTATCGCAACCTCGCCGCTTCAATGCCGCTGTGGGCAGCGATTCTCACGCAGGCGACACTGTTCATGCTGTGGGGACTTGCCAATGGTGGCGAAAATTCGCTGGAACGCAGCATGCTATTTTTCAGTTTCGCGGGTGTCGTGGGGATTTTTCGCGCTGTCACCGGCTCGGTCTGGGCGGCGATTGGTTTCCACCTCGCCTTCCAGACAGTGGCGCAGCTTTTCGGCACGGTTGGCGGTCAATTCATCGTCAGCGCCCCGCAAACCCTGATGGTCTTTGCCTTCGCCGTCCTGCCCTTCATCATCGGCCTGTCCCTCCTGGATATGTTCTACAAGAATCGCCCAAACTGGCAGCAGGCCGATCCCCACCCGCGCCTGCCCAACGAGTGAAAGTTGCTGCTGTGCAACAAAGATCGTCTTGGTTTTGCAGAGGCTTGATGCTCTCTTCAGAATTAATCGGGATAACGCGACGACGTTTTCGTAGAGGCACGATGATGCGTTTTAACTATTAAATACGGATTACCACCGCGCCCGTTTTCGTAGTATCGTGCCTTGTCGGATGGCAAGGGCGCGCGGCTGTCACCCCTACCGGAAAATGCGGTTTTTGGGGATAGCTTCTAAGCTAAAAGCTATCGACCAACGACTATCGACTTTCCCTCACAAATCCAGCTTCATATCATGATTCATCACACCCGCCGGATGCTCAAAATCGGCGATATGCTGAAATTCCAATTTTTGATAGAAACGGATGCCGAGCGCATTATACGCGCGAACGCCGCCCATCAGCACCAGATAGCGCCGACCCTGCTCCCGCGCCGAAGCGATCACCTGCCGCGCAATCGGCGTGCCAATCCCGCGATTTTGATAGGCATCCGCGAGGGATGGCGCGAGTAAACAATCACGCTCAACATCGAGCGCGATCCCCTGCGCGGCGTACCGGGTGATTTCGCCCTCGCCCACGCTCATTTGCAGGATCATGTAGGCGATAATCTCATCGTCCTCGTTGAGCGCCACGTAACGCTGCGTTTCCGAAGGCCTCAAATCCGCGCAAAATTTCGCCGCCGTCTCGCGATCAAACGGATGTGGCCCATAGCGCCGCCGTGTCTCTTCGGACAAGCTCACAAAATAATCGCCGAGTCGCTCGACATCATCCGCCGCCAGCAGCCGGACGGTGTATTCCGCGCCGTTGGGGTCATTAATTTTCGTGGGGATGTAAATCATGATGTATCCTTATCTGAGGAGAAATCGCGAAAAGAGCCGCACATCAATCGACAATAATATGGCTACTTTCCCGCCAGTATATCTCAATTCTCTCTGCGCCCCTGCTCCCTTGCGTCCCTGCGTTGCGCTTTTATCTTTCGCTGACTGCTACTCCCCAAATTCCACCTTCGCGTACACGTCACGCAGCGCCAGCGTACATCCAATCGACGGCAGCGCAACCACCGCATCCGGCCCACGCGCATCCGTCAAAATCCACTTCTCGCCCTGCCGCAAATAATGCTCGATTCGCAGACTGTCCTGCGCGATTAACACATACTCTTGCAACGAGTCCAATTCGCGGTAGCGCTGAAATTTCTTGCCGCGATCATAAATTTCGGTGGAGGGTGACAAAATTTCGATAATCACAATGGGGTTCAGCAGCGTATCCAGTTCGCTCTCGTCAAATTCCGCCTCCCCACAGATCACGCTGATGTCAGGATATGTGTAAAAGGTCGCATCGACTTTTACGCGCTGGTCGCTGCCAAAAGTCTCATAAGGTCGCCCGACAAATTGCGTAAACAGAAGTCCGCTGACCGTCGCTTGAATCCGGTTATGATTTTTACTCGCGCCAGCCATCGCGAAAACTTCGCCGTCGAGATACTCGTGCTTCACATCACTCGTGCGTTCAAACTTAAGATATTCCTCTGGCGACATGAAGATTTTTTGATTCGGTAACGCCGACATCATCAACCCTTTCGACTCTGCCGCCAGTATATCTCAATTTCCTTTGCGTTTCCTCGCGTTCTCCGCGCCTTTGCGTTAAAGCATTTGCATTTCGCTGACATGCTGACACGTTAACATGCTGATCCAGCTAGTCCCGACGGCTCATTTCACGATCCGGCGACGAGGGTAGCCGTTTCATCGTCAGTAGGAGTCGGCTCTTGCGCCTGTTGATTCGTCTCACCCAGATCGACAGCTTCAGCCTGCATCTGAATCCACCAGATGTTGCCCGCCGGGTCGCTCACCCACCTCACCTGATCGCCAGACGCGAATCCGGTCATTTCCGTCACAGGTTTACCGCCAGCTTCTATCGCGCGTCGATACACGGCATCCCCATCTTCCATGTACAGCCGGAAAAATCCGGGCGACGCGGGCCAATTTTCGTGAGCGTCCGACAACATTATGAAGGAATCCCCGATCTTGATCTCAGCATGGCTGATTGTGCCATCGGCGTTGGTCGTCCGCGCAGTTTCTTCCGCGTCGAACGCTATTTTGAGATAATCGATCAACGCTGCCACGCCGTTAACAACAATACCCGGCATAACCGTATGATAGCCTTCAGGAATGGGTTGTACCTCTGCTTGCGCCCCAGATAAAATCGCCATTGTTCATATCCTTTCATTCAACATTACAATGCAACGATCATACCTACTCCGTGTTGGATTATCGTTTGACCAACCTTAATTTTTCCCGCACTGCTGCGCCTGCTTATCTTCCATGCCCTTTGCGCTCCTTTGCGCCCTTCGCGCCTTTGCGTTGAATCTTTTGCATTTTTCTGACCCGCTAACAGCTAAGGACTAACCATGCCCTCCGCCACCTACGAAATCACCCTCGATACCGCCCGCGACTTCACCTTCACCGCCGATATTTCAACCTATATCCGCCGTATGGAATGGGCGAACGGACTCGCTGAAAGCTACGATGAGATCGCCCTTTCCGCGCCCATGACGCTGATTATCGACAACAGCGACGGTGCGTTCTGGCCGGAAAAATCGGGCGCGACCTACGCCGGACTCAAAAAAGGCACACTCGTGCGCGTCCGTGCCAGCTTCAGCGCCATCGTCAACCGAACGCTCTACATCGGCAAAATTTTGACCATCACGCCCACCCCCGGCGTGTATGGCGATAAAGCCGTCACGCTCACCTGCGGCGATTTTGAACTCCCACGCGCCGACTTCAGCCCCGCGCTGCAAACCAACGTCACCGTCGATGCCGCCCTCACCGCCCTGTTCGACTCCGGCGTGACGGCCTATCCCTATGCGCGATCCTTCTGGCTGCTCGACGTGGGTGTGCTGGGGACAGACACGATTTTATTTGACTCCTCCGGCTTCACCGATTTCGATACCGCCCGTTCGTCGCTGGCCTATGTGGGCGATAATTTTGGACGCGAGGAGTCCGTTTCGGCGGGTGATTTTATCCGCGCGATGGTCGCAGCCGAGGCGGGAGGCCGATTTTTCTACGATGCCCGCACCATGCAATATATCTTCCATAACCGCAGCCGCGACATCGAAAATGAGACGATTCTCGCGAGTCTCGATGCCAATGATATGGAATCCGCCGATTATCGCTACGCCGACGATGTGCTGAATCACGTCACGCTGCATTATCAGCCGCGCCGCGTCGGGACACCGCTGTCCGTCCTGTGGTCACTGGATAACGTGCCGCTGCGATTCGCCCCCGGTCAGGAGCGCCGCATTTCCGCCCACTACACCGACCCCGATAATCCCAGCGCCCAGGTCGGCGGACAGGATATGCTCACGCCCGTGATCGGCACGGACTGCTCCGCCAATACCCACGCCAGCGGATCAGGCCAGGATGCCGGACGCTACCTCATCCTGTCGTCGATCCTCAACGCCGCCAGCGCCGAATTCACGCTCACCAATACCGCGCCGTTCGAAATTTTCGTGACCCTGCTCCGGGTGCGTGGGACGCCACTCATCTCCTACGACGACCAGTTTGTCGCGACCTCGAATATCGAAAGCATCCGTGATGCCGACACCCGCCGCCGGGTGATCGACGTGGGCGCGATGTCCAGCGACGAGGATGCCGCCGAATACGCTCGCTATTTTGTGACGCGCTTCCAAAATCCGATTGGACGATTCGCCAGCCTGACCTCCATTATCAACAAAACGGGCGGACGCATGAACGCCGTCCTCAACGCGACCATTGGCAGCCGTATCAGCATCACCGAGAGCGGCAGCGCCCACGATTCCGACTATATCATCGTCGGTGAACGGCATACGGTCATCGCTGGCGGCGAACATACCCACACCATCACCTGGATTTTGAAGCCGGTCAGCCGCGAAACGTTCTGGGTGCTGGGCATCTCCGGCAAATCCGAACTCGGCACCACAAGCAATTTAGCGTTTTAGTGGGTCAGCTTGTCAACATTTCAGCTTGTCAGCCCATAAATCAACACGCGACGTTGTAGGGGCGCAAGGCTTGCGCCCAACGCCTCCCCATCGCGAATCCCGCCTCGTATTATCCCCTCTCCATGAGCTTGCGAAATGGGGAGGGTTAGGGAGGGGTTAATCTTTCTTTCTGGCGCGATTCCTCCTTTTATGCCATCATAATCGGCACGTTCGAAACACATTTACATCAGCAATGAGCGAAAATTTTGACGCCCTTCTCCATGGTTTGACCAATTTTGACCCCACCATCCGTTGGAATGCCGCACGTGCCCTCGGAAAACTGCAAGCCCCTCACGCCGTTGAACGCCTGATTGACGCCCTGAGTGACTCCGAATACACTGTCCGCTTCGGTGCTGTTAGCGCTTTAGGTGAAATTGGTGATGCGCGGGCAATCCAGCCACTCATCAACGCCCTATGCGATATGGAAGATAGTCGCCCAAATGCCGCCGCTACCGCCCTCTCCCAAATCGGCGAACCTGCTATAAAGCCATTACTTGATCGATTAAGTGACCCAAACGATGTAATCCGTGCAAATTGTGCACAGGCACTTGGAGGAATCAAGGATATACGCGCCGTTGAACACCTCATCAATGCCTTGCGTGATCCAGAAGCTAACGTTCGCAGCAGCGCTGCCGAAGCCCTGCGCTCTATCAGGGACACACGCGCTATTGAAAGCGCTGCAAGACTCCGAAGCGGTTGTCCGTGTCAGTGCTGCACAGGCTTTGGGGTGGGTCAAGGGTGCTGAAGCTGTCGAACCCCTCATCCATGCACTTCGCTCTAGACATCGGCGCATCCGCGGTCACTCTGCCATCGCCCTGGGAAGGATCAAAGACACACGCGCCGTCCAACCACTCATCAAAATCCTCCGAGACCCTGATAGGACCGTTCGAAACGATGCTGCCTATGCCCGAAAAGCTTTCAGTACACCGGAAGCCCTAGCTGCTGTTCAAGCCTTCGAGCGCGGTGAGATTAAGCCGCGAAAATGGTGGCAGTTCTGGCGTTGATATTAAGCTGAAAGCTGAAAGCCGCACCGCCTCAAATCCGCATCTCCCGGCTTTCGACGATCTCCGACACCCGCCGCACACGCTCGACCAAACCGTCCGGCGGCACCTGATCGGCACAGCCCAGCACGAATCCGGGCTGTGTGGTCATCACGTCCAGCACGGCGTGAACGTGCGCATCGAAAAAAGCATCAGTGTACAGCGGCGAAAACAGCGCTCCCGGCAGACCGCCCCACAGCACCGTGTCTGGCTCGACCATTGCGCGAACTTCGGTCACGTCCAGGTTGCCGACAGGCGCGGGCGTAAACGACTCGATCACCGAAAAGCCCGTCGATGCCACCGGGCCGATCAGACCGCGCAGCGTGCCGTCCATGTGGATGAACGAAAATTTTCCGGCGGCGCGGATGCGGGCGTTCCAGAACGTCTCGTAATCGCGCAGATACGACTCGAAAAATCGCCGTCCGACCACCTCCGCCGACAGATTTTCGGGGATCATGATGCACTCGGCGGGCGAGTCGATGGCGATCTGGGCGCACTGGTCATGGACGTGGCGCATGACCGCCAGCGTTTCGTCAAATTCGTCCGGCGCTTCCGTCCAGATGTTCACGATGTTGACGATGCCTGTGTACTCAGCCATCATCTGCATGAACGGCGAGCGCGGCGCGTAGACCAGCGTCAGGCCCAGGTCGCCGACGTGCGCGTTAAGCCACTGTGCCCGCGCGTAATCTGACTCGCAGGTGACATGCTCATACCAGTAACGCAGCGGTTTGAGATCGGCGGCGCTCTCGATCATGTGCTTGTAGGGGGCTTCACTGAAGCTCGTGGGCAAATATTTCCACTGTTCTTCGAGCGTTCCGACAGGCGTGTGAATGCGGCGGTAGCGGATGTCGCCGTCCTGCCCCTCTTGGATATGGACGCTGCTGTCGGGGATCATGCGGAACGGCCAGTAGCCCTGCAAATAAAAGCCGGTGTTCAATTCGCGATGCCAGTCCAGGTAATCGAGCGACTGGCGGAATCCGGCGGGGCGTTGGCCGCGTCTTTCGAGCGAGCTGGCCCAGTAATCGAAATCGGCAAACCAGGGTACGCGGTCCGGGATGCCGCCTTTTAGCACGGTGAGGACACGTTCGCGGAAGTTCATGGCGAGGTCTCCTGATAACCAGGTTGAATGCCCCCGATTTTACCGCGCCCACCTCGGCAGCGGCGCGTGATGTGATCTTCGTTTATCACATTCGTGACAATCAGCTTGCTGCTGACCTGGCTTTTGCTGACCGCTGACCGCTGAAAGCTTTTCTGTGGCGCAAATCTTTGGTTTATGCCATCATAATCTGTATGTCCGAAAAGCACATTTTCATCAGCTATTCGCGCAACGACGGCGAACCCTACATCAGCCAGCTTGAGCAGCGACTCGGGGCGCATCATCGCGTCTGGCGTGATATTCGCGGCCTCCGCCCTGACCAGGACTTCACCGCCGACATCGAACGCGCGATTGAGGCTGCCTCGCATGTCGTCGTCTGCCTGACACCGGATATTTTCCTCGCCATAGCCGTAATTCTGCGCGGCACAAGATTTCTCTTGTGGGGAGATTATCTGTCTAATAGCCTCGTCGCACCCAACACAAGGAGCAGCTAGAATGGATTCCAACCTTGAATCATTATTGAGCGGTCTACGTGACCTTGATGTCGCTGTTCGCTACGAGGCTGCATCCGCCCTCGGAAACCTCAATGATGCTCGCGCCGTCGATCCCCTCATCAATGCTCTTCGCGATCCCGACAAGGGTGTCCGTCGCACAGCCATCACAGCCCTCGGAATCATCCACGACGCACGCGCCGTCGATCCCCTCATCAATGTTCTCCGCGACCCTGATGAGTCGGTTCGTAGCAGGGCCGCCTTCGCTCTTGGAAATTTCGACGATCCGCGCACTCTTGATCCTTTCATTGATGCCCTTCGTGATTCTAATAAGAATGTCCGTAGGAGTGCCGCTTCCGCTCTTGGAAGTCTCAAAGACATTCGTGCCGTCGATCCCCTCATCATCGTCCTTCGCGACCCCGACGAGAATGTTCGTAGCAGTGCCGCCTCCGCTCTAGGAAGTCTTAAAGACATTCGTGCCGTCGATCCCCTCATCAACGCCCTTCGCGATCCCAACGAGAATGTCCGTAGCAGCGCCGCTTCCGCTCTAGGAAGTCTCAAAGACATTCGTGCCGTTGATCCCCTCATCATCGTCCTTCGCGACCCCGACGAGAATGTTCGTAGAACCGCCGCATTCTTCCTCGGCAAATTCTACGACCCACGTACCATAGGCCCTTTCATCGACGCCCTCCGCGATCCCAACGAGAATGTCCGTAGTAGCGCCGCCTCCGCTCTAGGGAGTCTCAAAGATACACGCGCCGTTGAGCCTCTAATCAAAGCCCTCCGCGATCCCGATGAGAATGTCCGTAGCAGTGCCGCCAAAGCACTTGGAAAACTCAATGATGCTCGCGCCGTTGACCCTCTCATTAAAGCCCTTCGCGATCCCGATGAGAGTGTCCGCAGCAGCGCCGCCGGCGCCTTCACAGACCTTAATGACACGAGTGCCGTTGACCCTCTCATTAAAGCCCTTCGCGATCCCGGCGAGAGTGTCCGTTACAGTGCCGCTGCTGCACTCGGAATCCTCGAAGACACACGCGCCCTCGAGCCTCTCATCATCGCCCTTCGCGATCCCGACGAGGATGTCCGTGGTGTCGTCGCATTAGTCCTCGGAAGATTCAATGATGCTCGCGCCGTTGACCCCCTCATTAAAGCCCTTCGCGATCCCGACGAGGAGGTCCGTATGTGGGCCGCTAGTTCCCTCGGAGACCTTAACGACACACGCGCTGTTGATCCCCTATTCCATATCCTGAACGACCAAAATCCATCTATTCGTAGGAACGCCGCTTTCGCTCTAGGAAGTCTCCACGACGTTCGCGCCCTCGATACCCTACTCCATTTCCTGAACGACCAAAATCCATCTATTCGTAGGAACGCCGCTTCCGCTCTAGGAAGTCTCCACGACGTTCGCGCCCTCGATCCGCTCATCATCGCTCTCCGCGACATCGATGGGAGTGTCCGTAGCAGCGCCGCTTCCGCTCTAGGAGATATAAACGACATTCGTGCCGTCGATCCGCTCATCGACGCTCTACGTGATCCGGATGAGGGTGTCCGCCACAATGCTGCTGAAGCCCTCGGAAAAATTAATGACCCAAGTGCTGTCGAGCCACTCATTTCTGCCTTCCAGGACCCTGTCAAATGGGTATGCCGTAGTGTTGCAGATGCCCTGGAACATATCGGCACGCCGGAAGCACTGGCCGCCGTCGAAGCATGGCGCAAAGAAAATCCATCCAATAAATAGCTGACCACCCAACAAAAAAGCCGACCCCACCACCCGGCGGAGTCGGCCACATGCGCTCTTAAAGTCCCTCTCCATGAGCCTGCGAAATGGGGAGGGATTTAGGGAGGGGTTCCCTTAGCTCTCGACATACCCCGTCCCATCCCACGTGAACACCGCTTCCGGTGTGCGTCCGCAGTGCAGCGCAGACCCTTCTTCGTTGCCGTTCGTGGGGATCGTCACGCTGCCATCGTCGCCGATTGTCCAGTCGAGCGTCGCGCCGGGGTAGCACCAGTCATCGAACGACACGCGCAGTTCCACCGACGGAATACGCCCGTCCCAACTCAGGACGTTCAATTCTTTCGCCACACCAGCGCCCGTCAGCGAATGAGTCGTGATGAACGTCAGCGATGTACCATCCACATCCACGACCTGAATTTCCGGCGTGGGGAAACTTTTCAGCGCTTGCTCGGCGGATTCGACACTGAGCGTATTCTCCTCGGTCTGCGCATACGTCAGATGATCGCCATCCTGCGTGGTGACGAACTCGGTCACGGGCGCGATCACCTGCCCCTGCCAGCCGTCCGTCGCATCCTTGAAAAACGCGATGGTCAGGCCGCCCTGGATCATGTAGACGGTGCGATCCGAGAAATAGGGCACCTGCGTATTCAGAAACATCTCGCCTTCGCCATCACCGTTCAGGTCGATAAACCCTGTCGATGCCTCAAAATTCGTGACAAGCGGCACCTCGCTGAAGTCGCCGCCAATATCGACGGTTTCAACGGGCGGCAAAATAACGCTCATCGCCGCAAGCTGTTGAACCGCGTCAAGCTGCTCCCAAAGCGGCACATCCGCATCCGTGCAGTTGTTGAGATAAAACTCACTCGCGGCAACCACCTGCCGCACGATATTTTCCCAATCCGCGCTGTCCCAGGCGATCACGCCATCGACAATTTCGGCGGTGGATTTTTCATAGACTTCCGCTGTAAACGCATTGACATCGGCGAACGCGCTTTCGCAGCCATCTTCCTGCGCCATCGTCGCCCCACCGAATACCAGACTCGACAAAATCAGAAACCCAATCAGAAACTTCATAGTGTGTTGTTCTCCTTCTCTTACAAGCAACATTATATGAATTTCTGGCAAAACTGATCCCGTCGAAATCTCGTCTCTTTCCCTACCGTGTCCCTACGCCAAATCAACGCAGCCACACCCTTAGACGTGAAGCGCTCCTCCTCGCGATTGACTCTCCTCTCCAACGCATTGGAGAGGGGCTAGGGGTGAGGTTGCTTTCCCTCTTACAACCACCCCGCCCGCTTGAAACGTCGGTACAGATACAAACACACGCCCAGCGTGAGCGTCAAAACCAGCGGATAGGCCCACGCAAACTTCAACTCCGGCATATAGTCAAAATTCATGCCGTAGATTCCCGCCACCATCGTCGGGATCGCGACAATCGCCGCCCACCCCGCGAACCGCTTGGAATCCTCGTTTTGCGAGATCGAAATCAGCGAAAAATTGGCTTCCAGCGCCGTCGTCAGCAGTTCGCGTGAATTGTCGATCATTTCGTTGATGCGGATCACATGGTCATACACGTCGCGGAAATAAGGCCGCGTGTCCTCCGGGATGATGTGCAGCCCGAAGCGCGAGAGCCGATTGCAAATGTCGATTAACGGCGAAATCCCGCGCTTCACATCCAGCAGTTCGCGCTTCAGGTGATAAATCTGCGCCGTCGTTTCGCGGTTGGCCTCCCCCCCGAAAATCTGCTCCTCCAACACTTCGAGCTTTTCTTCCAGCGCGTCCACCACCGGGAAATAATGATCGACAATCGCGTCCATCAGTGCATACAGGGCAAACCCTGGCCCCTGACTGAGCAGCTCAGGCGTACTTTCGCACCGCGCCCGGACATCCGTATAAGGTCGCGACGCGCCATGCCGTACCGAAACGATATAATTTTTACCTACAAAAAAATGCGACTCACCAAATTCAATCTGTCGTGTCTCAAAATTTTGCCGCGCCGTCCGCAGCACCACGAACAGCGAGTCTTCATATGTCTCCAGTTTTGGTCGTTCGTGCGCCGTATGCGCGTCCTCAATCGCCAGATCATGCAGACAAAACGCCTCCTGCACCTGTTCCAGCAGTTCCGTGTCCGGCTCGTGCAGCCCGATCCAGATGAACATATCCGGATTCTTCAGTGCTTCGTCGATCTCGTCGATCTCAACCGCCTTCACCCGGCGGCCTTCCCCATACGCTACACAATTGACAATCGCGCCCATCGCCGCACCTCCTTTGTGTAACCCATTATAATCCCGACGCTATTCCCGGCAGGTTAAGCGCAGTTAACAAAAACTCGTTGCCAGAATATTCATGCGGTTTAATCATCCTCACCGCCCAACCGCTGCGCATCTCAAGTGCGTAGGACAGGAGGAGTCAGACAGGATTTAAGCCCCTCCCTATTGCTATGGGGAGGGGTTGGGGTGGGGATGCACCTTCAGTATCGGACAACACTATTGAGGGTGGGGATGCCAGGAAATTACATCATCGGGCTGAAATGTCAACAGATCCTAATCCTCGTCCAACTCGCCACTCTCTTTGAGTTCGTCCAGCCAGGTTTCCTTCACCATCGGTGCGCCGGAAATATGCGCCGCGTGTGCCAGCACTTGTGTCCCCGTCGGCGAGGTGAAAAAATAGATCACCAGCAGCGCCACCAGCTTGATCGTGATGAGCGCTTCGCCAAAATACAGCGCCGTCGCCACCAGGATAAACCCGATCCCCAGCGTGCTGGCCTTCGTGCTGGCGTGCATCCGTAGGTAAACATCCCCAAATCGCAGCAGCCCAATCGACGACAAAAGCCGGATCGCCGTCCCCAGAATCAGAAAAATCGCGACAAAAATTTCGAGTATGCTCATGCCTTCAGTCTCCCGACTTACTCATGCCTTTAGTCTCCCGACTTGCTCATGCCGTTAATCTCCCGACTCAGACCGCGCTTTGCCCCGCGCCGCCCGTTCAATGTAGATGCCGACAATCGCCACGCTCAGAAAGCCGACAATCGCCGTCACAATCACCAGATCGATCAAAATCGGCTGTTCGCTCGACATGCTGAAAATCGCGATCAGCGCCACCACATGGATCGCGACCTGATCGCCCGCCACCGCCCGGTCTGGCAGCGTCGGCCCGCGCAGCAGGCGGTATACCACCAGTGTCAGCGAGATCAGCGTCACAATCGTCACCACGTCATAAACCAGCTTCATCGCAAAACCTCCAACAATCGGCGTTCCAGCCCGCTTTTGATTTTTTCCCGCGCTGCGTCCGCGTCTGGCGCGTTGATAAAGTGAACATACAGCGTCGCCCTGTCCTTCGAAAGATGCACCCCCAGCGTCCCCGGCGTAAAAATCAGCAGGTTATTCAACAGCACAATTTCGAGATCGGTCTTCGCCGTCAGCGGCAGCGCGATAATCGCCGGTTTCAATGTCGATTGATCGCTGAACAGGGTCAGCGTCACTTCCCACGTAGACACCAGCAGTTCGCCAAAGTAGTAGACCAGAAACCGCGCGAACGTCGGCACACGCTGCGTATAAATTCGCGCATCCTCGCCCAGCCAGTCCCGCGTTACCCAGATCAGGCCGTAGCCAACCAGGAATCCACCCGCAAAATCCACTGGCCGGAACAATTGCAGCGCCGCCCACAAGAGCGCCAGAAAAATATTGATAAGCATGTAAATCATCGCGAACCCTCACTAGAGTTGTCAGATCCTAAGAGCCAGATTATATTGAGGTCACAAAAGGTCATAACGTCCGCCATGAACCCATCCTTCCCCCAACCGCTGCGCATCTCCAACGCATTGGAGAGGGGGAGTCAGACCGATTTGAAGCCCCTCCCTATTGCTATGGGGAGGGGTTTGGGGTGGGGATGTAGCTTCAGTACCGGACAAAACCTCACTCACCGGGAAACAACACCGTCTGGACATACGCTTCTGGCTCAAGCACACCCACCGCCGCCTGCACCGAAATCTGATACATCGGCTCGGCAAAAATCCCGATCACGATAATGCACACCACCAGCAGAATCGTCGGCGCGAGCAACCAGCCCATACGCCCCTGATCGTCAAATGTCGATTTCAGAAATCCGATCCGATCCCCGAATGGCGCTCCGCCGCCCTGATCCTCACTCCCCTCGCCTTCAGGATTCACGGGGACATGCTTTTCGAGAGTTTCTCGCAAGATGGGATCTGTAGGGGCATGATGTATCATGCCCACTTTCCCCTCCGTGTCACGTTGCAAACCATCAGGGAGAGGGGCTAGGGGTGAGGGTTTCAACTCCCCTCTCCACGTAGTGGGGAGGGGTTGGGGGTGGGGATCAATATCCAGGGGTTTAGCCTTCCAGAACACCTCATGCCAGATTTTCGTCATCGAATACAGCGTCAGCAAGCTCACGACCAGCGCCACCGCCACGATGCCATATTGCTGCGCTTCCAGCCCCGCGCGGATCAGCGTCAGCTTTGCCCAGAACCCCGGCAGCGGTGGTATCCCAGCCAGCGACAGCGCCCCTACCAGGAACAGAATCGCCACCAACGGATGCGATTTTTGGAAGCCGCCGAGCTTTTTCAGGTAATAGCTTCCCTGAACTTCGTGCGTGATCCCGCTGACAAAAAACAAGACCGTCTTGGCGAGGATCACATGCACCATGAAAAAGACAGCCCCGCTGAGGCTGATCTCCGTCATCAGACCCATCCCCATCAGCAGATACCCGATCTGGCTGATGATGTGGAACGAGAGCAGCCGCCGGACTTCGGTTTGGGCAATCGCGCCCAGCACACCCGTGACCATCGTCAGCGCCGCAATCGTCAGAATCAGCGGTTGCAGATAGACCAAATCCTGTGGAAACACCATCCCCAGCACCCGCCACATCGAGTAGATGCCGACTTTGGTCAGCACCCCGCCAAACATCGCCGTCACTGCAATCGGCGGCGTGTGGTACGAAGCAGGCAGCCAGAAGAACAGTGGAAAAATCGCCGCCTTGATGCCGAACGCGATAAAAAATAAACCCGCCAGCAGGGTGGTAATCCCCGGCGCTTCGATGCCTGACAGCCGCCGCGACAAATCCGCCAGATTCAGCGTCCCCGCCACCGCGTAGGTCAGCCCCACCGCGATCAGAAAAATGGTCGAGCTAATGAGATTCAGCGTGACATATTTCAGCCCGCCCTCAAGCTGCCCGCGTTCACCGCCCAGCGTCAGCAGCACAAACGACGACATCAGCATCACTTCAAACGCCACATACAGCGTGAACAGATCACCCGTCAAAAACGCGAAATTGATGCCCATCAGCAAAAATGCCAGCAGCGGATAATAGGCAAAACGCTCTCGGTTCGCGTCAATCGTCACTCGTGAAAACAGCACCACGCCAAACGCGATCACGCTCGTCACCGCCAGCATCACCGCACTCAGGGTATCCACCACAATCGAGATGCCATACGGCGCGGGATGTCCCCCCATCTGGCTGACGTACATCCCGCCCGCCTGTAGGCCGAGCAGCAGCGTCAGACAGACGAGCATGTTCAAAAATGTCCCGATCACTACCACGCCGCGCCGCACTTCGCGAAATCGTATCAGCGCACCAATACCCATCGCCAGCGGGATCAACAGCGGCAGAATTATCAACATCTCAGACTTCCCTCGCAAAATTCACGCCCATCAGACTTCCCGATCCGTACTCTGCAACACATCCATGTTGTCGCTCTGCACGGCCTGGCTTGCACGGTAGGCCAGCGCCAGCGTAAACGCCAGCACGCCAAAACTGATGACAATCGCCGTCAATATAAGCGCTTGCGGCAGCGGATCGGCCATCTTTTCCGGCTCTGTTGCCCCGATAATCGGCGCGCCCCGCGTACTCAGATCATCCATCGAAAAAATGAGCAGATTCACCGCATACGTCAGCAGCGAGAGTCCGATAATCAGCCGCACCATGCTCCGCCGCAGCATCAGATAGATGCCACACGCAAAAATCACACCTGTCGTCACCGCAAATATCAATACCATCGTTCATCTCTCCATTCGCCTGCCCATTGCTCCCCGATCTCGCTTGTGGTTTACAGGACTACCCCACATCATCCCGTTCGCCTTCTTCCGCCATGCTCATCACAATGCTGCATGTGACGCTGAAAACCACCACGTACACGCCCACATCAAACAGCAGCGGCGTTCCGGCTTCCAGCCGCCCAACACCCTGGATATACGGTTTCCACCAGAAAGCATCCTGAAAAGCGTCGCCGAATATCAGCCCGATCAGACCCGCTACGAGCGCGATCCCTACGCCATAAAACATCGCCCGCAAAAAGTCGATCCGCAGCCGAGCGCGGACATCATCTGCGCCATAGGCCAGCGTCATCAGCACAATGCTGCTCGCGCCCACCAGCCCGCCGACAAATCCGCCCCCTGGCTGGTTATGTCCCCGCAGCAGCAAAACCAGCGAGAACAGCAGCAGAACTGGCATCATCAGCCGCGCCAAAAACTTGAAAAAAACCGATCTCGTCATGCGCCTTTTACCTCAATCATCGCCGCGTTTTCTTGAGTCGTATCCAGAGTCATACACCTCAAGTCTCTGTCACTAAATCTCATCTCTTGCTCCCCCTCTCCAAAGCATTGGAGAGGGGGCTGGGGGGTGAGGTTGATTACCACCCTCCCCCCATTCATGAGTGTTGTTGATCTATCCCGCCATCCCCGCCATCCCCACCGCCTTGATTCGTGTCTTCTGCCACATATTTCCCGCGCGGCTGGTCATGGGGTCGCAACCGCAGCAGCGCCGTGACACCCATCGCCGCGATAATCAGCACCACGATTTCGCCCTGCGTGTCCATCCCGCGAAAATCGACCAGGATCACATTCACAACATTGTGCCCCTGCCCAATCGGAACGGAATTATCGACAAACCAATGGCTGATGGAATCGCCGATCCGGTTTGAACGCGCCGCCAGAATGAGCATCGTCACCGCCAGCCCTGCCCCCGCCGCGATAATCGCGTCGACGACCCGTGCACTCAGCCGGATGGGTGTCGTAAAGGCATCCGGCAAAAAGTGAAACGCCAGCACGAACAGTACCAGTGTAATCACCTCAATCATCAACTGTGTGAACGCCAGGTCGGGTGCGCCAAAGAGGGCGAACAGCAGCGACAGCAGCGCCCCCTCGATCCCCAGCACGACAATCGCGCCCAAACGGGTTGGCGCGGCGATCCCTGCCCACGCGCCAACCATCAATAAAACGCACACGATGACAATTTCCCAATCCAGCGCTCCCAGCACATCCGCGCCCAGCAGATTGATCTGTCCGGCATAGATCGTCAACCCGGTCATGGCGATAAAGGCGGCAATCGCAATCATCATATAAAAGCGCAGTTTCCCGCTTTGCAGGCGGTGTGTCAGCCACTCTGCACCGTTTGGCAGCGCATCATAAAACAGCCATTGATACACCGCCACCGGGTTATATTCCCGCCGCGCTTGCAGCCAGGCGATCACAGGCTTGCGAATCAGGAATATCCCCAACCCCGCCAGAATCGCGATGGTACTCATAATCAGCGGCGTGTTGATGCCCTCAAATAAATGTAAATGGATACTCGCCGTTTCCTGACGGATCGCCGACACCGCCTTGCTCACCAGCGTGTCCAGCGTCGGCGCGAGTAAAAACGGCAAAATAATCGACCCCGCCCCCAGCACCAGCGGCCCGATCCACATTGAGAACGGCGCTTCATGGGCTTCGTGCGGGGTATCAGCGGCCTTGCTTCCCAAAAATGTGTCCCACACAATCCGCAGTGCCACCGCCGCCGTCAGCGCCGACCCCACCACCGCCGCAATCGGAAAAAGTGTCGCCAGAATGCCACTCATGCCCTCATACAGTGACGCGGCCTTCAGCAGTTCCTTCGCCAGAAATCCCAACAGCGGCGGGATTCCAGCCATGCTCACCCCGGCGATCACCGCGCCCGCGAACGTAAACGGCATTTTTCGCGCCAGTTGTCCCAGCTTGTCAATTTCGCGCGTCCCAGTTGCGTGGTCGATGCTGCCCGCCACCAGAAATAACGACCCCTTATACAGCGCATGTGCCAGGATGCCAATGACCAGTGCGCTGGCGGCATACTCGCTGCCTGTGCCTTGCAGCGCCACCAGAACGCCCAGCCAGCTTACCGTGCTGTACGCCAGAATCGCCTTCAGATCGGTTTGCCGCATCGCAATCACCCCGCCGTACAGAAACGTGATAAGCCCGACACCCGTCACGACATAAAACCAGACATCCGTCCCGTTGAGCGTTGAGCCAAGCCGCGCCAGCAAAAAAATCCCGGCCTTGACCATCGTCGCCGAATGCAGATAGGTGCTGGCGGGAGTCGGCGCTTCCATCGCCCCCGGCAGCCAGAAATGCAGCGGCCACTGCGCACTTTTTGAAAACGCGCCCAGCAGGATCAGCCCCAGAATCGGCAGATACAGCGGACTTTCGCGCAGCACGTCCCCGCTGCCCAGAATTTCCGGCAGTTCAAACGTTCCGGCGGCGATGCCCACCAGCAAAAATCCTGCCATCATCGCCAGCCCGCCCGCGCTTGTGATAATCAGCGCCCGCCGCGCACCATCCCGCGCCGCCTCTTTTTCGTGCTTGAAGCCGATCAGTAGGTACGATGTGATGCTTGTGATCTCCCAGAAAATAAACACCAGCAGCAAATTCGCGCTCAACACGATTCCCAGCATCGCCATCATGAACAGCAGCGTATATCGGCTGAAGCGTGAATATTCCGCTGGCTCGTCAAAATACGCGCTCGAATACAGCAGCACCAGCGACCCGATCCCGCTAATCAGCAGCGCAAACAGCAGCCCTAGCCCATCCATGAAAAACGAAATCGAAATCCCCACCGAGGGCACCCAGGGAATATTGATACTCATGCCGTCCGGTGCGCCGATCAGCAGATAAAGAAACGTCAGCGCCGGGACAGTAATCGCCAGCCGCGCGGCGCGTGGGATCAGCGTCAGCACGAATGCGGCAGCAGCGGGTGCGAATACAATCAAGAGTAAGGCCATCCGGTCTTCCTAATTTCTATCGAACACTCGATTTGTGATACTGTGATCAAACGCTAGGTTCTGTTGACATTTGATTATCCTCACCCCTCCCTCTCTCTACTGCATAGCGAGGGGGAGTCAAGCCGATTTTAAGCCCCTCTCCATTGCAATGGGGAGGGGTTTGGGGTGGGGATGCCAGGACATTACATCACTTGGCTGAAATATCAACACAACCTAAACTTGCGATTCTGCGCAGGAAATGTTGATGGAATGATTATACGTGGGACAAACGAAGAATAACACTTAAATCCGAATTAAGCTCCCATTGATTTATTTTAGTTTTTTAGCGCCTCCTTTATACTCCCGCGCCGACTCGACCCTCATACCTCCGCTTCATATTGATAGCGACCCGCGCCCACTTCCACCGCCTGCGCCCCAGGCAGGTGAATATCCGCGCGAGTATTTGCCGGAATCGTCACGTTCAGGCGCATTTTTCCGTCCACGATCTCCCAGCCGGATTCGAGCGCTCCGTAAGGTGTTTCGATTTTCGCCCGCGCCCGTGTCAGGCCGCCACCCGGCTGCGGCTGGATACGGCTGCGCTTGTATCCTGGCTCAACCGCGTTGATTCCAGCGATATTCTGAACCAGCCAGCCCGCCACCGCCCCCGGCGAATAATGATTCATCGAGCCGAGCGTGACCGTTCCATCCGGCTTGATAACTTCCCAGAATTCCCAGGTCGTGGTTGCCCCTTTTTTAATCGCATAGAGCCACGACGGTGGCGTGTCCTGCTTCAAAATCTGGTAGGCCACGTCCAGATAGCCGAATCGCGCCAGCACATCCAGAATAAACGGCGTTGCCAGAAAGCCCGTATCCAGATGCCCATTTTTTTCGCGAATCAAATCCACCAGACGACGCGCCGCCGCTGCCCGCATCCCCTCCGGCAGCAGATCGAACGCCAGCGCCCGCACATACGTCGCCTGTCGATCCGGCTTCAAGCGTATCTCGCCCGTCACAGCCGTTGTATTACTCCCCCTCTCTGTGCTCGGAGACGCGAACGCGGTTGGGGGGTGAGGTTGCATTGAGGCGCTGGGGGTCACAAATGCCTTCATCCAGGCTGCCTTGACGTTCTCGTGCAGCGTCCGGTACTTCTGTGCGTCTTCGGTATTGCCCAGAATTTCCGCGATTTCCGACATCAGCCGCGCCGAATATGCCAGGAACGCCGTCGCCACCGATGGCTGCCGCAGCACAAAGTTGCTTCCCAGTGTCAGAAAAACCTGCGTTCCCGGCTCAAGCCACTCGCCCCAGTGATAATTGGTATCCCAGATAAAGCGCTCGTGTTCGGCGGGTTGTGCCAGCGGGTTCAGCTTTTTTGTCCAGTGCCGCCCCTTCTGCGCCCGCCCCGCCGCGTAATCGACCCATTTTTTCGCGCTGTTGTACTGCGCCTGCAATATGCTAACATCGCCGTACATCTGGTACATCGTATACGGGATAATCACGGCGGCATCTCCCCAGCCCGCGCTGCCGTTCGTCGTGTCGATAATCCCGCCGGGGACATGCCGCGTCAGGTCCGGCACAAGGTTCGGCACCATTCCGTTAGGCCGCTGTTCTATCGCCAGGTCTTTCAGCCAGCGCTCGAAAAATGCACTCACGTCCATCAGCAGCGCCGCCGTGCGGGCAAATACCTGCGCATCGCCCGTCCAGCCCGCCCGTTCACGCTGGGGGCAGTCCGTCGGGATTTCCAGAAAATTGCCCTTCAGACTCCACATCACATTCGCGTACAGTTGGTTAATCAGCGGGTCGGAACATTCAAACGTGCCTGTTTCCGCCATATCGGAATAGAGCGCCACCGCCGTGAAATTCTCCGGCTTCGGCTCACCAGGAAAGCCTTCCACCAGCGCATAGCGAAACCCATGAAACGTGAAGCGCGGCTCATAGATTTCCTCACCGCCGCCGCGCAGCGTGTACTGAACCTCTTGCAGCAGCGGATCAAACCCCAGCATGTTTATGATCGCACTGTCAGGATTCAGGTTCACCATCGTGAAATTGCCGTCTTTGTCCAGCGTTTCACCATGCCGCAGCCGGATCGTCGTCCCGGCGCTGCCATTGACGCGCAGCCGCACCCGTCCGGCAATATTCTGCCCGAAATCCAGCACGGTCTGACCGTTAGGCGTATGCAGAACCTTCGGCGTAAAAGTCTCTTGTCGGCGGGTCGGCGGCCCCTCGGCGGCGATCAGGTTATCGTTCGGGTGCTGCTCGATCCTGACACCGCGCCAGCCGCTGTCGTCAAATCCTGCCGCGTTCCAACCCGGCATTTCCAGCCGCGCGTCGTAAATTTCGCCATCCTTCAGGTCAGACTTGAGGATCGGCCCTGTCGCCGTTTTCCAATTTTCATCAGTCGTCACCCACTGCTGCGAGCCATCGGCGTAAATAATGCGCAGTTGCAGCAGCAGCGCCAGCCGTTCGCCATACACGTTGCGGCTCGACGTGGCACCCTGCTTGCCGCGATACCAACCATCGCCCAAAATCACGCCGATCACATTTTCGCCGGGGACAAGCAGGTCTTCCACCGCGTAGGTCTGGAATTGCAGCCGTTCGGGATAACTGGTATACCCAGGTGTCAGCACATCCTCGCCAACCACGCGCCCGTTGAGGCTCAATTCGTAGACTCCGTGCGCCGTGACATAGACCCGCGCCCGCAAAATCGCCGCATCGTCCAGCGTAAACACCGTCCGCAGATACGGGCAAGGCTGGAACGCTTTCGGGTCAATCTCCCCATCCGGCGAAATCCATGTGTTGCCGTTCAGCATCGTCATTTCCCAGGATGCTGGCTCACTCCATGCGCTCGGTTCAGCGCTGCCGGCCCATACCCGCACCTGCCAGGTATACCGTTCGCCACTTTTCAGCGGTGCTTCCGCGACCCGCATCTGTGCATCCGAATCGACCTTCCCTGTATCCCAGATCACGCCCATAGCGTTGGTGACATTGGCGACATTGGCGACATTGGCGACATTGGCGACATGGCAGACCTGAATCTGATAGGCGGTCTGTCGTGCGCCCTGCTCATCGCTTTCGAGTTTCCAGCTTAAACGTGGCTGCATCTGACCGATCCCAATCGGGTTCGTCTGCCCTTCGCACCGCAAATGAATAATTTTCATTTCGTTTCTCCATTAAAAAACTATTTTTGCTGTATACCTATACCTTAATTGCTGGTTGCCTTTGTGACCCAGCCCCGTTTCGCAAACTCTTAGAGGCCATTTGATAATTCGAGTTGTAATGCAAAAACATGTCTATATAGGGTGATTTTGCCACTAACCTGAGTTTCGGAAAGGTGGGATACCTTTCGAGAAGAGGTTAATCTTCACGTTACCACTAACGTGAAAGGCATCCCAGCATGAGTTTACTAGAGCTATTCTGTCATGTCGATGATT
>JALHNB010000085.1 GCA_022843745.1 Anaerolineae bacterium
CGAGAAGGGTTTCCTTTCTTTGGTTTTGTATCCACTTCAGGATACCCTTCTTTTCTTAAGTTGGTGCATATGGGGCACGATGCATCGTGCCCTTACACCCAATATTGACGACATTACCGAAATAAAAAGTTCAATTGCATTATCAAACCCTTTTCGTTGCTCGGTTTGCCTAGGCTTGATGAATCATCTCACCGCATCCTATGGCGTTTGCCAACGATTTCAGGCCACCCCGCCAACTATAAATACTCGTAAAAAATAATTGCACGAAAGCCATAATCCATATGTATTTTTTTATGACAATATTTTCGCCAAAGGAATTAATGATGCTTTCCAAACGCCTTAAAATTTTATTGTTTATTTTGCTTCTCGGCCTGACCGCGACCAACGTACTCCCCCAGGACGCGATGAGCAGCATCCGTGTCATCCAGATATTCCATACCAGCGCCGATGTTTACTTGGATGACGAATTGATCGTGCCAGATCTGGCGTTTACCGTTGCCACCGACTACCTGCCTGTTACCGCTGGAACACACACCATCGCCATCAGCGCGGCGGGTGCAGGTTTAGACACAGCCACGACCACCACCATCGAAGCCGCCGCCGACAGCCGATATACCGTGTTGACAATGGGCGAATTCGAGACAGACGCGCCCACGCTGCTGACCGTCGATGAGACGACCACTTTTGCAGAGAACGACCCTGAAGGCAACAACGCCATTATTGTCCAGAATGTACCGAGCGCGATCCCGGTAGACGTGTGGTTTCTGGATGATCTGAAAATCGAAAACCTCAACTTTGGCACATATGGCGCGGCCAGCGCTCCGTTGGGTCAGTTTGCGGCGCAGGCCACCGTCGTGGGTGATCGCAGCATGGTTATGTTCGAAAGCCAGTATTTCGCCGTCCCCGGCACGCTGTCGATGGCCTATTTATCCGGCACTTTCCCGGACGGCATCAACCGCACTTTTTTCACGACGACAGACGACCATTTACTCGACTATCTCACTGCCCATATCTCGCTGGAAGGCAGCAAGTTGACGACCTTCTACGAATTAATCGGGATAGCGGGTCTGGGCGAAATATTGAGTGGTGATGCACAGTATACGATCTTCGCGCCGACCAACGAGGCGTTCGATGCGCTGCCGGAAGGCACACTCGACACGCTGAAAGCCGACCCCGCCGCATTAGCGGACGTGTTGAATTACCACATTACCGAAGGGCGTTGGGGGCCATATGAACTGACGGGCGAACACACCCTGTCTAGCCTGCAAGGTAGCAATCTGGAAGTGGTCTTTCAACCCGTCGAGCAACCGCTGACCGTCAATGGCGTCGCAACGGGCCTGCAACATCGCACCGCGAACGGGGTCATCTATCTCGTAAACACCGTGCTGATGCCCGCCGCTTGATTACTCCGTCCATCAATCGGTAATCGCATTTCGTAGGGGCGCAAGGCTTGCGCCCCTTTTCCGTGGATTTCGTAGGGGCGCAGCGCGATGCGCCCACTTTTAACAATACACCAGCAAAGCGCAGGCTGTAGGGGCAGGTCTGAGACCTGCCCTTGTGCTGCTTTTGGCAAAACACCGCCGATTTCCCCAAAATGTCGTAGCTTGCGAAATGGGGTGAGGTTGACGGACGATCACGCTATTCTGCGCAGCTACCATCGCAATGCGCCCTCGTATTTTCTCACACGGCATCATTTTAATCCGCAGCCTCGAACGCCACATACGCAATCGGAACCCAATACGAAAAATGGCCGCGAAAACTTTGCGGAACAGCGACTATATGGGGCCAACGCAGATTAGCCATCTCGCTATAAAACCTAATCTCAGGTTTGGGCCACAGCAGCAACAGATCACCCACGGTCAACATTTTCTCGCGCGGCGTAAAAACGATTCGGTTGACAGTCCCCCTATCGGACGCGAATCGCACTTCGATCTCCGAAAATGTCCCATCCCCCAATGCTAACGAGCAGGATTGTTGCAACGAAAATGCAGCGTGTGTTGACGTGCATATAAACCCCTGCTGCTCAACAGCATCTAGTGATTGCCCCAACAAAAGATCGGTATAGGGCGAAAATGGGTCAAAAGGCAGCTCCCTGCGATGAGGTGTTGCCAGAACTATTACTGAAACCGATGCAACCGTCATCAGAATAAAGACCCCGCGAACTGGCGCGATCAGAATACTCAAAAAACTGCCCATTGAATCCCACTTTCTGTGCTGCCCAAGTTCGCTAATGCACTTTGGCACGAATATTGAACACAGTGTAGGTTTCAACCCCCCGGTGCTGTCGTCACCCGAAAGAGTGAGGATGGGGTGATTCTTGAGGCGATTTTTTAAAGGATGCGCTGTGCCCTGGCGCGGGCGATGGCCTGGGTTCGGCTTTCAACGCCGAGTTTGCCGTAGATGTGGTGGACGTGCGATTTGACCGTATTCAGCGTGAGAACCAGATCATTCGCAATCTGGCGGTTGGAGCGACCAGCAGCGACAAGGCGTAGCACTTCGAGTTCGCGCTCAGTGAGCGTATCGGGTAGGTATGTGGGTGGCGAAGATGGCGCATAGTCGGATAACTCATCGAGTAACTGTTCCAAAATGGTTCGAAGATGCAACTTTTTTCCACGCTCAATCGCCTGTTGGAAGGTGTCGGGCGGGAGCTTCTGGGCAAGCGATTCCAGGATTTCACTGGCGGTAATCCTGATGCCTGGAGCGCGTACACGATCTGCCTGCTGCCGGAGAAAGCTCACCAGTTCAGCAGCACGTTCATGTCGGTTTTCACTGATGAACATTTCAATCAGTGAGCGAAACACCTCATCCAATTGGGAAAATTGCGACCCTTTTTCCAAATGAGACTTGATAGCCTGGACGGTATAGAGTTTGGCTGCATGATAATCCTTGGACTTCCAGGAAACTCTGGCTTTGTTGGCGAGCGCGTAGATGACCCCTCCCGGATCACCCACTTCAGCACAAATATCCTGATGCTCATGCCACATTTGAAGCGATTCCGGGTATCGCCCAAGCGTTTCTAATACATCCGCCAAGCCCATAGCAGACCAGGCGGATCCCCAGCGATCACCGAGTCTTAAAAACCCATCCAGGCTTGCACGCTGGTATTGTTCAGCCGCTTCAACCTGCCCCTTCGCATAATGACTCATCTGCCCCAGGCAATAGAGCACAATCGCCTCTCCCCAGAGTTGATCGTGCGCTCTGAAAATCTCAAGAAAATCCTGGAAGAGCTGCTCCTGGCGCTGTTCGTCAAACAGGCCATTTGATATTAATTCTTTACTGATGGGGCCGTATATGGCAAGAAGAATGGCGATCTCATCGTCTGTCCAGAACGTGGTAGCAAGCTGGATAGCTCTGGGATACTGGTCTACCCCGATGCTCCTGCCATTGAACCACGCCAGCCAGGTTCGCGCCAGCAGCAGATAAGCCAATGTCGCGCTGTCCTCGAGTTCAAAACGTTTGACCGCCACATTAAAAAGCGGTTCACCGACAACGGCTTGGGCACGTATGTGACAGAACAGATACAGGCTGTGCATGGAGTGATGAATCTGCTCCCGCATATCATGTTCAGCAGCCCACAACCAGCTTACGCGCACGTTGTCCAGTTCATCTCCAATTTCGTCCAATGCGGCGGCTTGCTCCGACCCTCTCAATGGGAGTTGCCGCTGATACAGAAAGTCCGCATAGTAAACACAGTGTCGGTTTTGCAATTCCTCTTTTGCACCCGGCGCAGCGTTGATATATTCCTCGCCATACTGCCGCATTAACTCATGAATCTCATAGCGACCAGAAGCGCTCATACGCACGAATGACTTATCCATCAGCCCCGCCAGAATGACCAGCGATGCCCCCGCTACTTGTTCCGCTGCCTCGCGCCGGAAGCCGCCCCGAAAAACCGATAATTTCGGGAAAACCGCGCGTTCCTCATCTGTCAGCAACCGCCAGGAGTAGTCGAACACCGCCTGCATACTCCGATGGCGTTCCGGCATATTGCGCATACTTGCCGTCAGAAAATTCAGACTGCGCCGGATTTCATCAGCAATCTCCGCGCACGACAGCACTTTCGTCCAGCTTGCCGCCAGTTCCAGCGCCAGCGGCATCCCTTCCACCAGTTGGCAGATGCCCATAACATCGGTTTCCTGCCCCATCAACGTAAAATCCTGACGGGCACGGCGGGCGCGTTCAACAAACAACTGCATGGCGCTGTACGGTTCGATATTCGCCGCCGACTGAGAATCCGGCACCTGTAAGCCGCCTACCCGCCACACCCATTCCTCCTGGATGTTCAGCGCTTCGCGTGATGTCACCAGGAGTTTGATACCCGGCGCAGTTTTTATGATGTCAGCCAGCAGATCAACCTTATCCAGTAGTTGCTCAAAATTGTCCAGCAGCAGCAGAATTTCGTGATCGCTGAGATAGCGGAGAAGCTGTGCGCGGGGGTCATCCGCGCCGGAAAGCAGAACACCAAGCGAATTGGCAATCGTGGTCACGAGAAGATCGTCAGAGCTTATCGGCTGCAAATCGACAAAATGGATGCTATCCACAGAAGGTTGTGTTTGTGTAACCGTTTTCGCGACTTCAATCGCCAGTCGGGTTTTGCCAATACCGCCGGGGCCAACCAGCGTCAGCAAAGGGCAAGCGGGATCAGCCAGGCGTTGAGCAATCGCGACAATCTCATCAACCCTGCCGATAAATGGCGTTGTCTGTAAAGGGAAGCGAACGTCAGTCATCCGATGCGCTTCCAAACAGGCGATGACTTAAATATTCCATATCTTTTTGAGGCAACCAATAGAATAATTACTGGTTATATCGAAGTATACATGAGAAATCCCTCCGGGTGGCCTCCACCTCCAGCCACGCCTAATAATGCTTCCAGGGCGCATAACTGATTTTACTAAATTCTCAGCCCTTATGCGCCCAACATACGACGAAATCCCTTGAATTGCGGCGGTACGATTATCCTCAACGATTCCCCGTATCCGCCAGCACCGTGTTGACCATCACATCAACAAAGTGGCGAGGTTCTTCATACAAAGGCGTATGCCCTGAATTCTCGAACCAGATCAGTTCTTTATAAGGCGCTTCTAGCACATCGTAGTAGCGCTCCACCAGTGAGGTCATCGCATTCACATCCCAACGTCCGGTGATGAAGTAGACAGGTACATCCAGCTTGGGAGCATTGGTTATCATGTCGATTTCGCCGAGGCGCGGGTAGACGTTCGTAAAAACTTCGTCCAGCCCGCGTACCCAGTTCACTTTATCGACCAAACCATATTCTGGCGCTGTAATAACGTCCAGCAGTCGGTTGTCGCCGCCGCCTTCGCCATTCGCATGACTGTACATATAACTGTTGAGGACATTCAGATATGCCGCATATGTCCAGAAGCTGCCGGGGCCAGTATAAGGGGGTGAGCCAGTACGCCGTAGTTGCTCAACAACGGCGGTATTGCCCTGCTCAGTCGCATATTGAAGCGCAAATTCATAGCCCATTTGGTCATCCAGTGTGGTGTAGACCATCTGTGCGCTGGCGATATAAGCATGGAATAGTTCAGGATATTGTTGAACCAGCCAGGTGCCAAGAATACTACCCCATGACTCGCCTAACACATAAATCTTGTCCTGATGGAAGCGTTCACGCATCAGTTGTGTCAGTTCATAAGCATCGCTGACATAACGTTCAGGTGTTAATGTCGCAATATCAACGGCAGCGTAGGATTTACCAGCACCCGGCTGATCCCAATTCACAACGACAAAATGATCTTCCAGTGCGCTCAGATATTGTCGTGTCCAGGCCAGTTCACTGCCGCCGGGGCCGCCTGCCAAAAACAACAGCACCGGGTTATCAATGCTCTTGCCGCGAATAGTAATCCACTGATCGTCCCCACCCAGGTTGACTTGTTCCATAACGGCAATGCTGTTGGGAATAGTGTTGCCAGCGTCGTCAAGGATAGGCGGCGTTCTGGCAAAAGCCTGTGACAACCAGACAGCAGCGACGGAGACGAGTAGGATGCCAAAAACTGCTGCGCCGATGGTCAATGGCCTGTGTTCCAGCCGGAATAAAGCGATGACAATCGCAATGTCTATCACGACCAGCACAAGAGAAATCAGAAGCGGAACGGCGCTTGCAATAAAAAGCAGCAGCACCGGGATAGCGAAAATCAGCGACACCACAGTCACCACAATGGTCAGCAGCGCGACCCCCACACGGCGCAGGATGCGTCCATAACTAGAGGGTGTTGGTACTGAATGCAAGGTTTGTTGGTGTTTGACTGGTAAAGAAGTGCTCATAATCTTGTCTCTCAATAATCTTAATATCTATGCGTAAATTCGGTTTGTAGGGGCGCAATAATGCGCTTTAACGATTAAATACGGATAACGCGCCAACGTTTTCGTAGGGGCACGATGTATCGTGCCCGCTTAAATCGGTATCCATCTTAATTTGTAAAACTACATTATTGCGCCCTAGCGGAAATACCGATTTCTCGGATCGATGCTTAGTAACCTGAACTAAAATCGCTGCTCAATGAATGGAAGCGATAAAGGCATCAACAGCATCCCATTCCCAACGTGATACGGGTTCTGTAACCAGGAGCAGTGCGGTACCCTGGTTGCCCTCGAACATCATGCTGTACTGCCGAATGGACGTGCCATCCCCGCTTTGGCCTTCACTCAGAACGAGTGTCGCATCTTCCCCTCGAACGGTGCGTTGTTCAGAGCGAATAGTCGTCATTCGTGTGCTTTCGCTCGATTGGCGACCTGTATCGAGCTGTTGTTCGAGTTCCTGTTGATTGATATGTACGCCAGTTGGCGCTTGGAGCAGCATGATATGGCTGTGATCGTCGTCCGGTTTGTAGGCCACAAGTGAAAAACCCAAAAACTCGACGGCGTAATCAGGGGAATAGCCAGCGGGTAAATCAAAATCTGCGATGGAGTACGCGATTGTGTTGACCTGATCGGGTGTCTGGATGATATATTTCGACACACCCTGCCAGATAGACTGACCGATGGTGATGACGGCAAGGATACCTACGACAATCATCACGAAAATGCCGATAAAAAAACCACGTGCCATAATTCATATTCTTTCATACTCACACATACTGAATACATTGTGAATTATGTCACAAAACACTTTCGTCGCTGAGTGTGGAATCGCTCTACGGTCACATGACAAATGTCATATCGTAAGCCGAATTGTAAGTTGCCCGAGTCTAACTTATCCCTCCCCTCTCGGAT
Source organism: Anaerolineae bacterium (assembly GCA_022843745.1). GTDB lineage: Bacteria > Chloroflexota > Anaerolineae > Aggregatilineales > Phototrophicaceae > JALHNB01. The sequence goes on from JALHNB010000085.1 coordinate 7,234, forward strand.
TCACCTCGACCTCCAGCCGCGCGTAAAAATGCGTCACGCTGGGGCCGAAACTCAGCACATCACCGGACGTAAGCTGGATCGGCGCGGCGCTGCTCACCCGCAAGCTGTTGACGAAAACTGGCAGATGCGCCCGTTCGTCCAGCCGAATCCACCAGCTTTGATCGCGGTAGCTGATCCGTGCGAAATACGGCGAAATCCCCTGAAACGGACGCGGATCATTCCCCTGCGCCGTGATCGAATCGTACAGATCAACACTCAAATCCTGGCTTTGCATATCCACCTGTGCGCGACAGCCAATAAAATATTCCGTCTCGGTATATCCCCCCGCCAGCACATGCACCCGATCTCGTTGATTCACGTCTCGCAGCGCCAGAATATTATGCGCTTGCCGTAAATTCAGCGGCGCGTATAAAAACGAATCCTCGCCCATCTTCAGCGTGCCAATCGGCGTTTGCGGCGCGACCAGCCGCGCGATATGCAGTTGGGCATCCCCCTGGACGCGATAATATTTCGACAATTGCCCTGCGATTTGTTCGATCCGCACATTGGACGAGGCGTTTAACGACTGCGCCGCTTGTTCCGCCCCCACTCGCAGTTCCAGATGCTCATTCCCGCCCGCGATCTGCATCCCCTGCTCGCGCACTGTCTCGACACTCACGCGCATCTCGCCAATCGTTCGGTTATCGCCAAAAAAGCGTATCCGGTGCGTCTCGTTGAGCGCGATCCGATCCGCGCCCAACTCGAATTCGTCCACCATGACGCGCGTACTTCCGGCTTTGGTGACATACCACGTCCGCATAAATTCATCGAACGCCAGCCACAGGCAGTTTGGCGAAAGAAATTCGAGCGCCTGGGGCGAAACCAGATAGCGCAAATCAATATCGGGGATATTCGTCGCGTCCGGCTTGCCCACCAGCAGCATTTTTTTCCCGCGCGACTCAAACTCAACCTCGCCCATCTGAAAGCGCAGCGTCTTGTCGCCGGGGCGCACAATCGCGGGCAGCACCACCGCTTTCGAAGGATGCGTGAAAAACAGCAGTCGATCCCCCGCCTGCAAATCCAGGTCTTCGAGCCGCTGGTCAGTCAGCGCCGGACGCGCGATTTCCAGCGTCCGCGCTTCGATTCGCGGCTCATATTGCGCCAGGAATCGCACCACCTGCTCCACCGTCACCTGTGCGCTGACCTTCATCGGATAATGATAACTGGAATGTATCGCCGTCAGCCTTATCGCCATTTCTTATTCCACTATCCGTTCATCGACTGCCGCGAAATATTCCTGTAGGGGCGCAAGGCTTGCGCCCATCCCATACCTTTGCAATACTCAAATTCTCATATCGCATCATCTGTAGGGGCTTGGCGTGCCAAGCCCTGTATCTGCGCCCTATGCTCATCCTCAAAACTCAAATCTTCTCACCCCACCACAAACCCACCCTCACCCTTCGCCACCGCCGCGAAAACACCTTCGTCCAGCCGCAGCCCGAACCCCGGCGCGTCCGGCACATGCACACGCCCCTCTTTTATCGAATAACCCGACGTGTCCAAACCACCGAGGTCAATCTGATCCCACTCGACCATCGCGAAATTTTTGAACGCGGCGGCAATGTGTGCGGAGGCATACGCCCCATACGCGCTGCCATAATTATGCGGCGCGGATTGTGCGTCCCAGCCATCAAGCTGTCGCCCAATTTTCAGCCAATTGTCGAATCCATAATCGCGCAGGTCATACTGCACGACATTAATCACGCCCATCTCCGCCCATTTCATCAAATCGGGCGATGCCTGCCCTTCGCCATCCGCGATCAACGTTTTCAAGCCTTGTTCGTCCATCCACTTGTGAAAATGCTCGTAGAGTGTGCGATCTTCGTGGAAGGCTTCTTCCAGCCAATGAATCTCGCAATCGGCGGTATCCGTCAGCACCCATTTGGCGAGATTGACGTTGTAGCCGTTATTGGCATCAATCATGATCGGCAGCCCTGCGCCCACCGCCTCTCGCACCGCACGAATCACCGCGATGTCGCGCTGAGTCCCCTCGACCAGCGGCATGTGCATCGCCCCGCGCCCGACCTTGATCTTGAACGCCCGATGCCCGCGCTCATATCCCACCCGCGCTTCTTCAGCGATCAGATCAGCCGCCGCTTTTTCGTCGTCCAGATGCAGGTCATCAAAATACAGCGATGTGTCATAACACGGTACGCTGAAATTTTCATCTTTTCCGCCCAGCAGTTGATAAACCGGCTTGCCCGCCCGATGCCCCAGCACATCCCACAGTGGAAACTCGACAATTTTTTCCGCAGCGCCGCTTTCCAGCGAGATCAGCGTTTGGATATTTTTGCCGATCAGCTCCTCCGCCTGCTCCTTGCTGACCCGGCTGAACCCAAATCCGCTTGAGCCGTCTTCAAAATGCAGCCGCGCAAACCGTTCGCGCACATCCAGCCCATGTACCCACAACCGCGCATTGCATCCCGCGCTGCGAGGCCGCTTCCCGCTGAGAATACCCGCTTCAACGCGCGTCAGTCGTGGATTTTCCATCGAATAATCATCCTTTATCAACAAATTTTTAAGACGTAATCTCGCAATCATCTACCGTAGGGGCGCAAGGCTTGCGCCCTTTTTATTCAACCATGTAGACGCGCTATACGAGCCATTCTTGTAGGGGCGAATCGCTGCTTCGCCCTTTTTCCAAGCCGAACCTGAACGCTTTCTGTAGGGGTGCAGCGTGCTGCGCCCTGTTGCCCAGCCGAGTAGAACCCCTCCGTTTTGCTCCCCTCTCTCGCTTGCGGAGAGGGGCTGGGGGTGAGGTTGTATTAAATACCTACCCTTGAAAGCGGGCTGGGGGTGAGGTTACTCCCGCACCTCAAACAGCGTGATCTGCAACCCGTCCGGCGATTGCAGCCGCGCGTTAAAATGTCCCCAGGGCGTGACTATAGGTTCATGCACCAGCGTCGCCCCACGTGAAAGCGCCCGTTCCAGCGCCGCCTTCAGATCAGGCACTTGCAGCGCGAACCGAATCTGCCCACTGACACGCTTCCCGACTTCGATCTGGTCAATCGTCTCGGCGTGCTGCTCATCGAAAATCTCGAGCATCGCCTTGCCCATCTCGAAAATCACCGCTTGACCTTGTTGCCCCTGCCCGTCTTCTTTTGTCCATAGCTGCGCCGGATCGAGTCCCAATCCTTCGCGATAAAACGTGACCAGTTTTTCGTAATCTTCCGCCGTCAGCGCCACACGCAGTTCAAGAATCGGTGAATCCAAAATTTTCTCTCCTGGGAAAGTCGCTTAAGTTTATCTTTCTTTCAGACCTTTTGCCGCTTGAATGTCTTACGCTGGAATGGATAGACGGGGATGTGCGTTACAATATTGACGAGGAGTACATCATGGAATTGAGACTACACGACATCACCCTTAAAAACCAAACGATCACCCTCCGCCCGATGACGGAAAACGATTGGGATATTCTGTTGAAGTGGAATAACACCTCACAGGTGCTTTATTATGTCGAAGGTGATGATGTGACTTCGCGCGATCTCGACGAGATTCAAGCTATCTACCGCAGCATTTCTCAGGCCGCGCTTTGCTTCATCATCGAATCCAGCGGCAAACCCATCGGCGAATGCTGGCTTCAAAAGATGAATCTTGAGCGCATTCTGCAAAAATATCCAAACACCGACTGCCGCCGCATCGACCTGATGATCGGCGAAATGGAATTTTGGGGACGCGGCATCGGCACGGAAGCGATTCGCCTGCTCACGGCGTTCGGCTTCGATCAGGAACACGCGGATTACGTCTTTGGCTGCGATGTCGCCGATTACAACCTCGCCAGCCAGAAAGCGTTTCAAAAAGCGGGCTACCAATTGAGCAAAAAAAATCGAACAGCCGCCAGGGATGAAGGCTAAATTTTGCCTGGATTTTGTTATTCGCTCGAATCACTAAGGCGCATCCGTCAGCGAATCGTCTGCCACACCGCGAATTGCTTCCAATTTCGCGATTAACTCCTGTGTATGTTGAGCAACCTTTTCCCATTTTTCAGTTTCCTGAATATTACCCTCTTTGCGGAAACGTTCAATAAGTTCTTGTGCTATTGGAAGGCTTTTCTTAATGGCATCTAATTGCGGGAGCAAATCAGCAAGGTTAATCGGAGGTTCTGGAAAAGGATTTTCAATCCACTTAAGGAGCTTTTCTCGCATAAAAACGACTAATCCATCGACAAGCGTGGCTAAATCCACTTTAGTGGTATAACCCCAACCTCCAAATATAGAATCGGATTTAAAACCTTCGATTAATTTAGTTGCATCCATTAAATGAATGTTGCGCGATGATACCTGGATGTTAATTCTGTTAGCTGGAAAATACCTACCGCCATGAATAATGATCCGGGCAAAATTTTGATATGAAGGAGCTTCTCGTTGATACATTAAATATTCAGGGCGACTGGTAGTTCGATCAAGTAATTTAAATCCCTGCTCTTGGAGCAGAGGGCCAATTTTCTCGAATATCTCGTTGTGAAATGGTATCCAGGGAATAGTCGTATCGATATCCATTTTAAGGTAAACCCAAATACTACATCAAAGAATTCACTAGTCCCCTTCAAGGGGGCTTTCTTCACCTAACCGTATGACCAAAGGAAACCCCTGTGGGGTGGCTTTAGCCTACGGCGGCAAAAACCGTTTACTTCCACCCCCTACGGCTCATCCGTCAGGCTGAACGTCCGCCACACCGTATAACCCAATCGCCCGTAAAACGTCAGCAGATCCGTCCATCCGACATGGCACTGACGCACACCCTTCGCCTTCAAAATTTCAGATGCCCGCGCCGTCATCGCCACGCCAATCCCACGCTCCTGATAAGCATCATCAACGCCGACGCAGCCTATCGTCCCCATGTCGTCGCCAAGCAATTGCTGCCAATGATTCGGCGTGGCTTCCAGCAGCAGCGCACCGACGGCTTTTTCGCCATCCCACGCACCTAAGATATTCATATATTGACCTGCATCGGCGGTCAGGTGGAAAAATTCCGCCCAGTACGGAAAAACGCGATCCTCAAGTTCCAGAATCGCGCCAATATCTCCCTGCGATGCCTGCCGAAATTCGATCCCCTGGTCGGCGACCCGTTCCAATATCCCCGGCGGTGTCTGATAGTCGATCAAATCCTGCGTCAGGTCATAAGCCGTTTCCCGAAATACCCAGCCGCAAGCCTTGAAAAAATCAACCGCGCCGGGTAGGTCAATCGGAATACCCGGCCAGAACGGGCCATGTCCAAGCTGAATCTCCGCGACTCCCAGTTGACGCAAACGCTCGACAGCCGCCGCTTGCAATGCCCTGCCGATCCCCTGCCGTTGATTTTCCGGCCTGACTATCACCAGCGGGATCGTCCCTTCATGACGAGCCGGGTTGACCTGCGCCATCACGAAGCCTACGACCTCCCCGTCCTGCTCGGCGACCATGCGCTCACCCACTTCGACATAACGCCTGAAAAATTCCACCGCAATCGACCACGCTGCGCCAAGCGAATCCTGCCATAGCGCATAAACCGCGTCAAAATCGGAAGACTGATAAGGCCGAATTGTAAATATCATGGGGATCGCTTCATTTATAAGTAGTCGATCAAATTTTCAGGGATTCCGCGCTTCAAAGTCGCAGATCAGGTGAAGTCTCCATACTCGAAACGCGCATTTTGTAGGGGCGAAGCGCTGCTTCGCCTTGTCCCCTTACCCGAAACCATCCACCAATCACATACATTGTAGGGGCGCACGGCGGTGCGCCCAAATTTTGCGTACCCCAGGTCTCATCACGATTGTAGGGGCAGGTCTGAGACCTGCCCTTATACTGTCCATGTGCAAAAAAACCTGTTTTGACTCCCCCTCTCTCGCTTGCGGAGAGGGGGTTAGGGGGTGAGGTTGTACCTACCCCTTCTTCTCGAACGTCAACGCCGCCGAATTGATGCAATAGCGCTGTCCAGTGGTTTCCTCCGGCCCATCATCAAACAGATGCCCCAGATGCGAACCGCAGCGGCTGCACACCACTTCAACCCGGCGCATCCCGTGCGTATTATCTTCGCGCAGTTCGACATTCCCCTCCTGGATCATGTCCCAGAAGCTCGGCCATCCCGAACCTGATTCGAATTTGGTTTCCGAAGAAAACAGCGCTTGCCCACAGGCGACGCAGTTATAGGTGCCGTCGGCTTTGTTATGCACGTACTCCCCGGTGAACGGGCGCTCGGTGGCCTGCTGACGCGTAACGGCGAATTGCATAGGGGTCAACTGCTGCCGCCACTCCGCATCCGTCTTGACGATTTTTTCACTATTCTTGTCGGTCATGTCATATCCTTTTCTACTCATTCCCACTAAACCACAAAATCCTTACGAATGGATTATCGAAATATCAGCCAACGATATAAAGTATGCAAGAAACGTGTTATCAAACGAATCCCCTACCTATTCAAGGCCACAATATCTCGCAATAGGCCTTGAAAGCCCCTCCCCTTGCAAGGGGAGGGGTTGGGGTGAGGTTGATCCCCACTATCCTCACAAATTCGTCTTGATAAAATCACTCACGTCCTGCTGGGCGCTCGAATGGAACAGCAGCAGAGTCGCGCCAATTTCAATCTCCGTCACCGGCTCCAGCTTGTAAAAAATGAATCCTCGGTAGCGCTTACCGTTGATCCTCACTACGGCTTGCCCTTTGCGATTGCTGTAATACCAGCCGCGCCGCCGCCACATAATCACGCCGTGCTGCCGCGAAATATTCGGGTCATCGCCCAGATTAATGTCATTCGACGAGCCGCGCCCGATAAAAATCGTCTTTTTCGTCAGTGTGTGAGGTCGCCGCGTATCGCCGCGATGCACCGTCACGGTCATCACCTGGGGGCTGAGTTCGTGGTCATCCGGGTTGTTGATAATGCGCAGGATACGCCGCCGCCCTGCCCAGCGGAACAGCAAAATATTCGCCACCGCAAACAGCACCACCAGCGCGACAGGCAGCGTCCAATTCGGCGCGGTGGGTTGGGGAACGCTTGCCACCACAGGCGGGATTTCTGTTGGCGCAGCGACCTGCCCCGGCTGCTTGACCGAAATCACCAGGTCATTGCTGAACGCCATATTCGGGTCATCCGGCGAGACTCCCGGCACGAACGCCGCCACCCGAAATTGCGACGCATCGGTCATCGTCGGGAACAGCGCTTGCATCCGCGTATACACATCATCCAGTGTCAGAATCGCCTTGCCGTCCGGCTGGAAAGTCGCGCGTCCCAGGTCGAAAATCTGCGTCGGATCGGCGACAGAAGTCACGGTAAATCGTGCTTCCGGCAGCGGAATCGACGGGTTATGACTCGCTTCGAACTGCGTTACGCCTTCCAGCGCTTGAGTCGCACCGCTGCTCGTACCCAGTTGTAAAACCTGCTGCGCGTAAATCTGAATAGTCGTCGGTGTGGTCGCCAGCGTTTCATTACTGCGATTCCAGAGCTGTGCGCCAATGCTGTAATACCCTGGAGGCACTTCAGCCGCGTTAAATGTGTAGGTGCTGTCAGTCGAGTTCTGTACAATTTCGTCGTTCGCCCGGAAAATCACCAGCAGTTCATCGGGGTTGATCGGCGTGTCTACCGAGATCGCCACGTCCGCCCGTCCGCTGACGATCAGATTATCCGGCATCTGCACAAAATTGATCGCGTGGCGCAGCACTTCCAGCGGGCAACTAATCGAATCGGTCAAAACGGGTTCGTCGTTCGGTGTCACCGTAATATCGAGCAGCACTTGCCCAGTCGCGTCCGGCGTTTGCCCCTGCATATCCACGCTCAGGGCAATCTCATTGTCCAGCGCACGCACATAATCATCCAGAAAATTGTTGACCGCCGCCCCAATCGTCGCCCGCGAATTTTGTTCTTCGGTATACAGCCACGCGAACCCGCCCGTGCCGTTCGCCAGCGTTTGCAGTTCATCCTCATCCGGCTTATCGCGGGAGTAAAATCCAATCGGGTAAATTTCGATTTTCGAGCGTTTCGCCGTGTCGATAATCTCCTGCGTGGTCGCTTGTGGGGCATCTCGCCGTCCGGAATCCGTCAGCACCAGCACCGTTTTACGCGCGTTACTCCCCAGCGGAAACGCCGACAGGCTGCTCAAAATCGCGTCATAGAGGTGATTTTCCCCCTCCAGCGCGTTCAGGTCGATCATATGCTCGTTGATGAGCCGATTTTTATCGGTATAAAACTGCGTCGGCGGTGAAACTTCTTCACTAAACGTAATCAGCGCGACTTCATCCAGCACATTCAGCTTGGGCATCAGGTTCACGCTGATCGCATCAACGATCTGCTCAATCGGCACGGTATCGGTGATGTCCAGCACGATCACCATTTGCAGCGGTGGACGCGGCTGTACGGGTCTTACGCTTTCCATGCCGTCAACGCTCACCGTGTACGTCTGCGGCGACATCGCGACCCCGTCCGAGTCGCGCAGTTCCGCGTGAATCTCGACGCTGTTGGTCTGTGGTTGAAAGACGCAATCGTAAGCAACAAAAGCGGCGGCTGGCGACGGCGGTTCGTCCTGGGCGCGAACAGGCGCGATCAGGAAAAACGCGAACAAAATCACCGCTGTGAATCGGCGGAAAATGGACTCGATCATTACTTCCTCAACATTCCAAACGCACTCCAGTATTTTAGAACGCTCTTGTCCCCACCGCCACTTGAATGGAGCATAGGTCTCTCATCGGTTCAGCTTCAAATTGCCCTTGCTCAACTTCACGCTGAACTTTTACTCACCCACTATGAGCAATCTTACTCCCCTCTCTCGCTTGCGGACGACCAGAGGGAGGGTTGGGGGTCTTTCAGGGGTAGGTATTTTATTTTGACATCATTTCCTCACTCCAATGCCTCTGTATTTCTCCCCTCTCTCGCTTGCGGAGAGGGGCTGGGGGTGAGGTTGTTTTAAATACCTACTCTTGAAAGGGGTTGGGGGTGAGGTTAATTTCCCAGTATTTATTGACGCTATAACCTCACCGAATCGCCCCATCCGGCAAAAATGCGTGGACACCGCGCACCCCGTTAACGATCTGCGTCACCCGCAAATCAACCACTACACTCGCCAGCGCCAGCGCATTCGCCCGATCAACCGCATAAATTTCCGTCATCAGCGATAACATGCCGTCCAGCGCCAGATACATCGCCGCTTCCAAATCTTCGTGGAAGCCCATCGTCAGCCAGCCGCTCGGCGTTTTGGCACGTGGCATCGTCAGCGGCAAATTTTCATGCAGCCGAAATGTCAGGTCAACCTGCTCCATAGGGCATTCAATCGCCGTGACGCTGACCTCACCGTCGCCCTGCGCCGCATGTCCATCGCCAACATAAAACAAGCCGGCGTCCACCGGGATCGGCAAATACAGCGTCGTGCCTGTCGTCAGTTCTTTGCAATCCATGTTGCCGCCGCAAAATCGCGGTGGAAAAGTTGGGTGAATTCCCGGCTCATCCGGCGGCATCCCCATCACGCCCATAAAAGGCCGCAACGTCACCGTATGCCCGTGCTGGTTGCGGCCTGTCATCGTTTCCGCGTCCAGCTTCCAGTTGTGGATAACGCCGCCCCAGCCTTCAAACAGTCCCAGGCGTTTGTTCACCGCATGATCCCAACCCGCCGCTGTCGTAAACCCATATGTACCAGGGCGAATCGTCCCGATTTGAACTTCGAGCGTCATGCCTGCCTTCGCGCCGCGTATCGCAATCGGCCCGATCATCGCATGTCCTTTATCATCTGGTGTCCGAGGTTCAAATTTGCGCCGTTCAATCTCAAAACTCGTGAGAGTCTCCAACCCCCAGCCCGCGTCCAACGTGCGAAATTGAACGCTCTCGCCGGAGTCAATCGTCAAAATCGGCTCATGCTCCCGCGAAAAACACCCTCTTAAATTTTTACGTTCTGGCTCAAGAATAATTGACATTTATTCTCGCTGTTTCCCATTATATATTTCAAATCCACGCACCCTCTGACTCCCCTCTCCATGAGCTTGCGAAATGGGGAGGGGTTGGGGGAGGGGTTCATTAAAACTGACCCACCGCCACCTTATCCCCCCGATGCCCGCAACGTACTCGTCGCCGGGATCGCAGTTGGCACAAGAGTGGATGTCGCCGTCGCGCTGGGAGTCGGACTCGGCAGTTCCGTCGCCGTCGAACTGGGTGTAAATGTCGGCACAAGCGTCTCGGTTACAGCGCTAACATCAACCGTTGCCTCGGCGGTAATTTCTGCGGTCACTTCCGCAGACACCCCGTTTTCACCCGTCCCGCGCCCCTGCAATTGCCCCGTACCCCACGCCAGCCCGACCACAAAAATCAGCACCGCCAGAATCAAGCACCCCGTCCGCTGACTTTTCTCACCCGAAACGGTATTGCTCGTAGGCGGCTTCCGCAGGCGCATCGGCCACAGCGCACTATAGCCGACAAAAACGCGCCCTCGCGAACGCGCCCGCCACGTATCTTCCATAAAAGGATCGGGCATGACCTCAACCGCGATAGCGCTCACGTTGTCCGTCGATTTTCGCTCGTTCGCAAGCTGAGTCAGATGTGCCGCCAGCCGCGCCGCCCGCATCCCGTACAGCATATCCGCCATTTCGCCGGGGTCTACCATGTCGGAAAGCCCGTCCGTACACAGCAGCAGCTTATCGCCCGTCTGCAAGCCAAATTCAAAGACATCCGGCTGGATGCGATCCGTTTTGCCAATGGCTTTTTCCAGCAAATCGCGGCTGAGGGGTTTTTCACCCGCCTTGATCTGCTGGGTATCCTGCGCCACAGTCTCGACTCGCACATGGTCAGCCGTTAACTGCCGCAGGCTGCCGCCGTGCAGATGATACAGCCGCGAATCGCCAACATGCGCCACATACGCCATATAATCCTTGATGACCACCGCCGTCAGCGTCGTCCCGGAAGGTGTCGGCGAACGCTTGACATACGTCCGCACCTCGGCATTGATATTTTCAAACGCCCTTTGCAGCGTTTCCAGCCAGGGCAGATTGTATTTGACGTTTTTGTGAAACACCGCCAGCAGATATTGAATCGCGAACTGGCTCAGGTGATCGCCATCCTGACCGCCGCCGATCCCATCCGCAATCGCGAAAAGATAGGCTTTCTCGTGCTGATAAATCCCAATCGCGTCTTCATTATTCTCGCGCACAGGCCCAACGCTGGATGCCCATCCTGCATCCACGCGCGTCACGACAGGGATGCGATCCCACGCATACAGCGCACAGGCATAATCCTGCGTCCCGACAGTAATCACCGAGCTATCCTGAATCGGCGCGTGTAGCTCGATATCCTGCCCATCGACACGCAGTTTATCGCTGCCGTTCAGATAGGTGAGCATCATTCGCGCCCCACCATACTGTTCGGGATCAACCTGCGTGAAGCGCAAACGCACCGCGCCGTGTGATGGGCTTTGCATCGTCACATCGGACGCATTGCCAATGTGCAGAACCGTGCGCTGCCCACTTTCCGCCTGAACCAGATGAATCTGCGAAAAATGGGCGCGTTTGGGCGCGCGGACTCGCTTCTTAAACGTATCGCGCTCATACTCGCGTTCCAGTTCCAGCTCGCGCTCCGGCACTTTGTCGCGCCACGTCCCCTCCGGCAGCTTCGGCTTGATCCCCACCTGCCCCAGGTAATAATTAATCCGCTGACCGAGGCCGTTGAACATCCGCGACAACTGTGTAAACGGATTCGACGTTCGCACACTCCGAATGTTGTACATGACCGATTGGAATGGCGAGGTAGCGCTGGACATCGCCATGCGAATTTTTTGGACAATTCCGCTGAAAAAAGTTGTAACCCGATACATTTCAATCCATGTTGGCTTTTCCCTACGACTATAGCACATCCAGCCAATTTGCACTCATCACGCGCACCAATCCAATCCGTCCCAACGGCGACCTCTCGCCCATCGAGCAGCGCAAACTCGCCGCCTCCTGGCAGCCGGATTCTGACAACAGTTAGGTTGATAAATTAAATATCACTATTTACGAGATATTTCCCGAATGTTCTGCTCTAGGACTGAGATAATTTGCGCGTCATTGATCGTAGTCCATTTTTCTTCACTATTGTCTTGAATGGAGATACTGTATTCCTCGCCATACTTTTCACACCAGAAAAAAATTTTCACTTTATGATCCGGAATCTTAAGACACAACGCAGTCAATGAAGCACCAGGCTCTACACCGGCAAATACAGGATTGTCCTTTATGCGCGGAATCAGGTTCAAAATACCTTTGGCATTGTCAGCGTATCTTGAGCGAAGATATATTTCTTGATACCTTGTGATAACTTCATCCCAAGTCTCAGAAGCCATGGCTCAATGTCCTTAATTCTGGCTTTTGCATAATTGCTTAGTCTCAAAAATAATTCAGTAGTCGCGAACCGTTTTCGTAGGGGCGCACGGCGTGCGCCCACATGATCCTGACAAGCTCCCCCCGCCCCTACCCCATGATAGGCTTTTTTATCTTGTGATACAGCAGCGGGGTCTGCACATCGTCATCCAGCACATCGCCAATTTTTAACTTTTGGAATTTATCGAGTGGCAGGATATTCCGCGTGCCATTGAACGTACTGCCATCCGGCATGTAGCCACAGGTCATGGCCCGCCGTGCGCCGGGGGTCATATTCGCGGCTGCGCCATGCGCTGTCAGGCCGTTGTGGAACGAGCACGACCCGGCCTTCATCGGTGCTGCCACCGCTTTCGTATGCGCCCATTCTGGATAAACCTTGAACAGATCGCCGATGTTCTTGCCGATGTCCGTATTAATATCCCATCGCGCAGTTTTATGAGAGCCGGGGATAAAATAGAGACAGCCATTTTCGGTGGTGACATCATCCAGCGCCACCCAGATGGAGAGCGTATCGCGCGAAGAATAGGACCAGTAGGGATTATCCAGATGCCAGCCCGTCGCGTTGCCCCACGCGGGTTTGATAAGCGCCTGATCGTGCCAGATGCGCATACCGTCCACACCTGCTAGGTCAGCCGCCATCTTGCCGAGCCGGGGATCAAGCATTAGCTTACGCATCCCCTCGTGGTCATTCCACAGGTTGATCCGCTGGATAAACACCTGTTCATAAAATTCTTTATCGGCCATTTCATCGCGACCTGCCATAAGTCGGCCCTCGCGCTGATCCACCGCCTCGCCCACATACTGCCGCCAGATTTCGACTTCTTCCGGCGTGAGGAAATCATCAATGACAACAAAGCCATTTTCACGGTAAAAAGCAATCTGTTCCGGCGTAATTTCTGTATTCATCCATTTGATCCTTCATTAAAAAGGCTGCTATTCGCTCAAATGATAAAATTCCTACCGTAAGAAAGCAAGGAATCTGAATTTATTGGCAAAGAAGTCATTCAGTTGAACCGCGACAATTCCCCAAAGTCCAGAGGATAGCTTGCGCGTGTTGCGTAGACGACCAGACGGAGACTGAACCCACCGTCAACCCACGCGCCGCCGCAAGTGATAAGCGTCAGGCGAGAGCTGTGATCGACCTCAGCATCATTCGTCGCAGCCGAGCCAAAAATACCCGCGAGAACTTCGGGATCAGCGGCTTCCGCGTCCGTATAAGTCTTGATCTCGGTGACGATAAAGGAAATATCGAGGCCAGTTCGCTGATCGTGGACGACGATCAGGTCGCCGATGTGGAGATCACCGAGATAGGCAAAAATAGCGGGTCGTCCGCTTGAATCATCCAGATGTCCGGCAAACGTCGCTGTACCGATTTCACCCGGAACGCCACCGCCGCGATACCAGAATACAGACTCCCAGATGGGATCATTATCGCGGAGGCCAATGGGCGCGGCCATCGCGTTATTCGCCGTAAGCCCGACTCCCATGACAGGCGCGTTAATTTTTAGCGCCGGGATCCGAATTTCCAGCGGCACAGAAACCGGCCCGCTGTTCAGGCTGAGTGACGGATCGATAAGCGGTTCCAGCCTCATCAGCGGAGTTGCCGCTTGAACGAGCGCCGTCGCCTCAACTGGTGGGTTATCAACGTTCGCGCTCAATGTTGGCTGCTGGACATCCGTTGGTGATGCGACCAGAGCCGACATAGTTGGTACAGCCGTTATCAATATTTCGGGGTCAGATGCGAACGTGATGGCAGTATTTGTTGGATACGCCATCACAAGCATCATCGTCATCAGCGCTGCGATCACGAGGCCGAAACCAGCGCTCCAGGAACGCGCGCTCATCGTCCGTAGGGGTGATTCAGCCAATAAGTAGGCTGCGGCGGGCCACCACCTGTATTCGGCAGGCCCATAACTTGTGCATTGGCAGACATCGTCGGGCTGGGCGTGAACGTCGTCACTCCGAGAATCGCTTGCGCCGCCGTCGTGGCAGTATTCGCCGCATCGCTTAGTGTCTGGGTCGCCGCTGGTATGGATGTCGCCACTGGTGCTAATGTGGATGTCGCTGTTGCGCCAGGTATGGATGTTGAGATGGGCGTAGATGTCGCTGCCGGTGCGAGTGTGAATGTCGCCGTTGCCCCAGGTATGGATGTTGAGATGGGTGTAAATGTCGCCGTTGGGTCAGGCGTGTCTGTCGAACTTGGCGTAAATGTTGCCGTTGGGCCAACAAGTGGCGTAATACAGTCTGTCGAACCCATCGTGTTGGTATCCAGGGTCACAGACCCCATCAGCGCCAGCACCCTGCCTGTTGTGCTCGCCCCTGACGTGAACGTGATACTTGAAAGCGCCAGGATACTGCCTCCGAACGTCGTGGTTGTACCAATCGTCGCCGAACTGCCAACCTGCCACCAGATGTTGCAATCGCTGCCGCCATTGATGACAGCTACAGACGAAGCGCTTGCGGTTGTGAGTGAACTGCCCATCTTGAAGATAAAGACCGCATTGGGATCGCCCTGCGCATCGAGTGTAAGCGCTCCGGTCAACTGAGCCGATGTGTCAAAACAATAAACGCCTGTGGTCAGCGTCAATCCGCCCAAATCCTGACCCGTTAAATTCGAGCCGCATGGCTCAACCCCCAGCGTGTTGTAGGCAGTGGTTGCATCATTGAGTGCCTGGAGTGCTACCGCATCGGCGACATACATCGCTGCTGGAGGTGTGACGACACCCGGCGGAAATCCTGGAACCGCCGTCCCCGGTGACAGACCCAGATCGCCGATAATCACCGATGGCCCTGTATTGGTCACAGTCGTGCTGCCCAAAACGGCGAAGCTTGCTGCTGTACCCAGCCCAGGCGCGGTCTGAGCATTTGCAGGGTTCAACATCACAAGATTCAAACTTAACAGAGCACTTAAAACAACAAGCAATCTGAAACCTGCGATCCGTCTCGTGACACGCAGTAAATCAACCATAGATCACCTCAATTATTTGTTTATTCTGATTTGCCCATACCTGGGTCATTGGGGATAAGAGTCGAGCTTGGCCTGCAAAGCGTAGCAAGAGAAAGGCCGAATCTCAGATCATTCATTTTCCAGGCTAAGCCCAGACCACGCCAAGTTTAGTCTTCGTCCCTTTGGTAAGCCCGTCATAGGTTAACGCGCTGTCCGAAGTCCACTGCGGAGGCAAACTTAAGACCGACACGAAAAGCAGGTTTACATGAGTTTCAATATCCAGTAAGTTATCTGTCCTGCCCATAAAGTCAGGGCTGAATCCCTTGCCTGACCAATTGCCATCTGAGTTAATCCAATAGCTATAAATGGGACGCGCATCAAGCTTATTCGGAAAAACCAAAATCTTTGCTGTCAAAACATTTGCGAAGTAGGTTTTTGAGGCTGTTTCATCATGCCCCGTCCCTTGCAAGGGGACAAAGACCAATTCCAGGTCATCTACGGTGAATACTAATTCCTGGCTATCCATCGTACCCACTTGGCGACGCGCTTCCGAAAATAAATCTTCGAAGCCGCTTTCTCGGACATGATTCAGTTTTCGTTCTATCGTGCTGTATAGTTTTTCCTGGAACTCCACCAGAGCAGCTTTAATAGCGTTCCGGCGCTGCTCGCGTTGTTCAATGATCTTTTGTAGTCCAATTACCCATTCTTCTGTCATGGCATATCCTTTTATAATCTTGAATTTTTGAATCTTTGGGAATTCATGCGTTCTCAAAAGCTCAACGGTACTCTCAAACTGGCTGTGTAAATTTTCCTACGACCTGGAGCAATTGAGTGATTGTAAAAGGCTGTGGGAGCACATCAACCACAAAAGAGGATGGGCCTAAAGTCCGTATGTCTGTCTCAACACACAGTAAATCCTATGAATATTATAAAACCTGTCGTTGCGGGATACATCCATCGACTGGGGGGTTTGTAGATAGTCTTTTAGGAGCAACTTTTTTGCGGCGTGAGAAAATCATCGATGACGACGAAGCCATTTTCATGGTAAAAAGCAATCTGTTCAGGCGTAATTTCAGTATTCATTCATTTGACCCTTCATTAAAAGGCTGCTATTCGCTCAAATGATAGGGTTCATGCCATAAGAAAGCAAGGAATTTTATAATTGGACACAGGCGCGATTCTTTAAGGGACACTCGTTATAACAGCGCTGGTCTCAAGAACCTGAGTACGTTTAATGCTTCTATCGAGTGGATGCCATCTGAAAGAAGCAATACTAATCAAATTGGAGTAAAGTAAGGTTATGCAATATCGCGATAACGGGAAATCATAAGATGAGCGACAAAGCCAGCCCCTCTAAAAAGCCCACCGATTCTCAAGATCGGTCTGGAATGCAAAATACAGAGACATCAAACGAACCTGCATTATCGCCATTTTCTGCCCAATCAATCCTCCAATTACAACGTTTATTGGGCAACCAAAAAACATTGAATCTGATCCAGCGCAACCCCTCAAAGGTCAGCATACAGCACCGCGTCAACTCTAGTAGTGTTGCGATTCAACGCGATACCGATGTATCGGCTCACTTAGGAATTGGTGTGCCTGTGAATGTTCCCGACGCCCTTGCGCCAATCTTTCAAGTCAATGGCGTACTGATTCAAGGCTGGTTAGCGGGCACGGACAATCAAAAACGAATTCAAGCCAATCGTATAAAACAGTATCTAAATTCTGACGCGGCTAACGCCGCTGCCCTGTTTCAACATCTTCGAGATGTGAACGCCTATTTCGCTGCTACGAACTTTGAGCTGAGACCAGCGAATGGTGGTGGATATGCAACAGTGGCGAGCCTGAATACCGCCGTCCCACTCATAACAGCAATTGCAGATGGCAGAAAACCAAATGTTGTTCAGATTTATACGACCAAAGGTTTTCCAGAGATTCTCAAAATCTTCACCAACCCGGCGGCGGCAGCGGCTATCGCAGCGCTAAACCCGGCAAACATGGGGGCAAACGCTGCACAGCATCTCAGTATGGATACGTTAGTCGCAATCGGCGCTGTTGCCCTTGCGCATGGCCCAGGCACAGGCTTTGCCGGGGGGATGGTTTGGGGAAAGGGCGAGTTGCCATCCGTCGCTGTCAATCAAGAGGCTCATTTCCTGAAACATTGTCTCAGACAATACAATGCTGATGCTAATCCTGATGTAGATGAGCCATGGAAATGGCTGCAACTTACAAATTACGCAATGACCATCGTGAAGATTGAAGACTATACGGGAGTTTTAGACGCAGGGGTGAAACAATCTATCGCGGGGGATACCGGTAAAATATCGTCGCAGCCAGGCGCAAATTATTTCTTTAACACCTACCTCCCAAATCTAAAAAACACAAATCAAGGCGCATATGATAACCTTATCAATTGGTTGAAAGTAAATTATCAACCGATTTACCTTAATACCGTGCAGGGTGTGACTACAGCATTGGCAAACCCGTTTGTCACTGTCAACAATGGCAAGATTCAGGTCGTGGGAATCAATGGGCAGCAATTCATTGTCGGTAAATGGGATGGAGCAGCCTTCACAATCTCCAGCTCTTACCTGAATATCGGGAAAGTTGCTGAAAACACGCCGTTCAGGTTATGGAATCTGTAGAGAGAAAGATATTGACTAAATCGACTAATAAATTTGGGCTATGAACCCTATTGATAACTGAACGTCGTCAAAACAAACGGAACACTGACGCGAGCTTGTTAACCGACACTCGCCATTACTGATGCCCGCGCGAATTCAAACCTGCCTAACTTCCCACTCAGTCTTGAGTCCCACTAACTGATCGTGTCCCGCCCGCTCCACCTAAGTAAAAATCGCCCCTACCCCAACGGCTACCACATCGAGCATATTGTCCCACCCATCGACCACCAGCGCGACCTCGCCCCTACGTGGCGGGAGCATAGTGAGGCGCTGAAATAAATAGCTAAGAAAATCTGATCCGGTGTCGAGCTTATATCACCCTAGTGTGAAGTGACCCCCTGAGATTGGACACGGTACTAAATGCAGTATCATAGTCCATGAAAGGGACAGATCACATGAACAAGCGACGCAAGTTTACCCCACAATTCAAGAGTCAGGTTG
>JALHNB010000086.1 GCA_022843745.1 Anaerolineae bacterium
ACCCGGCGGATCGAACGGGCGTATATCGGGCCAGTGTTCGGGGTGAACACCGCCACACGCGGGACATACTTCATTGATGCGTTCGAGTCACGCCGCCAAACCTACATCGGCCCGGTTGTGGGTGGGTTGATGTCCGGTATGGCAGGCGATGGCGGCATGTCCATGAGCGCTGAAGGTCAAGCACCGAGCGCGACACCAGAACCGATTGTCCCAATCGCCACCAGTACACCAACGATTGAGATCGTACCGAGCGCGACACCAGAGCCGATAATCCCAACCGCCACCAGTACACCGACGGTTGAGATCATACCGAGTGCAACGCCGGAGCCGATCATCCCAACGGCAACGAGTACCGAAATACCGACAGAAATACCGAGCGCAACGCCAGAGCCGATTATCCCAACGGCTACCAGTGTGCCAACAGAAATGCCGGAACCGACCATTGATCCAAATCAGGTCACTCCGGCTTCTGGCGGCTAGCGGGTATCGTCCGGCCTGGCGACATCGTTTCAAGGTTAGCGAGTGTCGTCCGGCTTGGCGACATCATTTTCGATGAACATTTTGAGGCGGAACAGGCGTTTGTCCCAGATGGCGCTCAGTTCCTTGATCCACTCGTCCAGTTCGCTGAGGGGTTCGGGGGTCAGACTGTAGCGTTTTTCACGCCCGGCCTGATGCACGGCGACCAACCCGGCATCCTCAAGAATATCCAGATGCTTGAGGATGCCTTGCCGCGTGATGGTGCGATATTCTTTTGCAAGCTGAGTCGCCGTTTTTGGGCTGTTTTCAGCCAGATTAACCAGCAATTTCCGGCGCATGGGGTCGGCAAGCGCTGCAAAAACGGGCTGCTCCAGGTCTTTCATGGTTTTTTAGCGCTCAAGAAATGCTTTCAGATCGTTCAAGACCATTGTATAACCCTTGCCTGTCTCGTCAACCCGTGTCTGGCGCACTTCGTCCGGCAGCGATTCGAAACCGGATTCGGTCACGGTCAGGCTTGTCCCGCCGTTTTCCGTCGCCAGCACGAACCGTGTGGTCATGGAAGTGACTGGAAATTTCGGGTTTGCCTCCCAGCGCAGCATCCACTGATTGGGCGGATCGAGGGCTTCAATGGTTGCATAAGCGGCTTCGTCATCCGGGCCGAACTGGACTTTCCCGCCAATTTGCAAGGTGGAAATCGACCATTCATCGGGCGGCCACCACTTGCCGAGCTGCTTTGGGTCGGTGATCGCCTGCCAGACACGTGTAGGCGGCGCGGCGATCCAGATGTTACGTTCGACGGAAATCTTTTCCATGTGTTTGTCCTTATGATGTCTGAATTGGGCGCTCATTTTACCCCTCCCCCAGCCCCTCTCCATGAGCCTGCGAAATGGGGAGGGGAGACTGACGGTATTTAAGTCCCTCTCTACGAGCGAAGCGAAGTGGGGAGGGATTAGGGAGGGGTTTGGCCCTTAATGCGCGTTTTTGTTGCGATAAACATACATGGTCAACGGCGCGAACACGCCAACCAGCACCGCGCAGGCGATGAGTACACCAGCGATGTCGCCGGATGTCACTGTCCCGTGCATGAGGCCGCGCACCGCGGAGGCCGCCAGCGTGATGGGATTGACGCTGACGACGGCTTGCAACCACGACGGCATCGTGGTGGGATCGACAAAAACGTTGCTGGCAAATGTCAGCGGGAAGGAGGCCATCGAACTCACCATCATGACCGATTCCGGCGTTTTCATCAGCAGGCCGATCAACGTCCATATCCACGAGAGGCTAAAGGCGAAAAGCAGCAAAATCACCAGCGCTAACGCCACACCCATGATGCCGCCACCCGGACGGAAGCCCAAAATCAGCCCCAGCGTAATGACCACGAAGGATGCCAGGGTATAGCGCACGCTGTCGCCGAGCAGAGCGCCGACCAGTACCGCAGGTCGCCAGAATGGGAGCGAGCGAAAACGGTCAAAAATCCCTTTGGAAATATCGGTGTTGATCCCCAGCGCGGTGTACATACTAATCATCGAGACGGTCATCACCAGAATGCCGGGGATCAGAAATTGCACATATTCGCCCACCGATCCGGCAATCGCACCGCCGAACAGAAACGTAAACATGACCGTCATCATGATCGGGAACATGGTCACGTCGAATAACTGGAAGGGAACGTGTTTGATTTTCAGCAGCGCCCGCCATGCCAGCGCGAGCGAGGCGGAGAGGGCGCTCGGACGGGCAGGACGCTCACGAACCGAGAAGGCTTTGCGCAGAGTCGCGTCATCGACAGGGCGGGTCAGTGTCGTTTGTGGGGTGGTCATCAGGCATACTCCTCAGTTGCTGCGGGTTGGTCTTCGGCTGGCTGTCCGGTGAGTGCTAAAAACACTTCGTCCAGGCTGGGCTGACCGAGCGAAAAATCGGTGACGCTGATCCCCGCCTGCGACAGATTCGAAAGGGTGCTGGCGACACGTTCCGGGTTGGAAACCTGGGCGGAGAGCGCTGCGGGGTCGGATTCGAGATGTACCGCGACTCCCAGCGTTTGCGCCATGATCTGTTCAGCGGCGGGTCGATCTTTGGGGTCATACAGGCGCACATGAACCGTGCCTGAGCCGACGGACGTTTTGAGTTCGCCAATCGTTCCATCGGCGATAACCGTGCCATGATCGATGATGACAATTCTGTTGGCGAGCTGGTCGGCTTCTTCAAGATACTGTGTGGTCAGCAGGACGGTTGTGCCTGCCGCCAGCAGTGTGCGAACGATGTCCCACACCTGGCGACGGCTGCGCGGATCGAGGCCGGAAGTTGGCTCATCCAGGAACAGCACGTCCGGCGTAATGATGATACTCGCGGCGATGTCGAGCCGCCGGCGCATCCCACCGGAATAATTTTTCACGAGGCGGTTGGAGGCTTCGGCGAGATCAAAGGCGTTAATCAATTCGGTGGCGCGTGTTTTAGCATCTGACCAGGAATAGCCGAGCAGCCGCGCGACCATGATGAGATTTTCCATGCCCGTGAGTTCGTCGTCAACCGAGGCGAACTGCCCGGTGAGACTGACACGTCGGCGCACCGAGTCGGCTTCGCGCACGACATCGTGACCCAACACCTTCGCCGTGCCGGAATCAGGCTGGAGCAGGGTCGCCAGAATGCGAACGGTGGTCGTTTTGCCCGCGCCGTTCGGCCCCAGCAGCGCCAGCAGTCCGCCACGCTCCACCCGTAAATTGATTCCCTTTAAAACTTCGACTTTGCCAAAGGATTTTCGTAAGTCATTGACTTCAATCGCGTATCCGGTTGGTGGCATGTGTTTTCTCCTGTGTGATTATGAGCATCACTACGATGAATGCTGCCCGTTTGTTGCATATTGGCGGCGGTTTTGGCGAAAGGGCGTATGCACTCAGAGGGTGTTGAAAAAGTCCATTATCAGAACCCCTCCCCCGGCCTTTCCTTCGGTCACCCACTTCGCTTCGCTCGTAGAGAGGGGAGTCGCGTTGCCTTCAAGTCCCTCTCCATGAGCCTGCGAAATGGGGAGGGGTTGGGATGAAGTCTAACTCGAACTTCGCACACACTTTTTCAACACCCTCTCAGACCCACCCCTACAAATAGCGTTATGTTGCCCAGGTGGGCGACGCATGCGTCGCCCCTACAGAAACATGTCATGGGTAAATCGCACATATCACGCCAGCAACACATCAATGCGGGATGGCGTGGCCTTCGAGATACCCCTTGAGATTCTCCATCGACAGCGTATAGCCGCCGGAGGTCGCGTCGAACCATTTTTGGCGCACGTCGTCGGGCAGCCACTCGTAGCCGGATTCGCTGATCGTGACGCGCGTGCCGTCATTTTCAGCCTGAATCAGGAAGCTGGTGATGAGCGACATGGCGGGATAGGTCTGGTCAGGCTGCCAGCGCAGCGTAAACTCGCGCGGCGGATTGACGACCTCGATCTTCGCGACCTGCATATCGGTGTCGTCGTCCTTGTTATAGAACTTGACAGTTGTGCCGATTTCCAGCGCAGGGATGCTCCAGTGGTAATAGGTGGCGTACCACTGGTTAAGCTGCTCCGGTTTTGTGACGGCCTGCCATGCGCGTTCGGGCGTGGTGTTGATCCATACGCTGCGTTCGACGGCGATTTTTTCCATTTGTTTGCCTCTCTTATGCCGATATGCCGTTGTGGGCGCAATACACCTCTCCCCCAGCCCGCTTCGCGTCCAATGCGTTGGAGAGGGGAGAAAAAGCAGGATGTAGAGTTTGGAATTGCGCGTCAGAAATTCTTTCCTGTAAGGCCTAGAAGCCGCCGGGTTGGGGCATGGCTGTGCCTTCGATATAGCCCTTGATGTTGCCCAGGACGAAGCCGAAGCCGAAAGCGTTTTCTTCCATATTCCGTTTGCGGGTGTCGGCGGGGGCCAGTTCGTAACCTGCGTAGGTCAGCGTGAGGCGTGTGCCGTTATTTTCGGCATCCAGGCGGTAGCTGGTGGTCGTCGGGGTATCTGGCGCTGTGGGAGTCGAGCGCGTGACCAGACGATGCGGCGGGTCATAAACATCAATCACCTGCGTGTGGGTTTCGCCACCCGTTTCCGGGTCTACGATATACATCCGTGCGCCGACACCTTCGCCTGTGGATTTAAAAGTCGTTCCCGGCGCAAACCACTGTTCGACCTGCACAGGATCGGTAATCGCAAGCCAGACTCGTTCGCGCGGTGCGTCGATCCAGATGGTGCGCTCAATGGCTAATTTTTCTTTCGGCTCGCGCCAGAAGCCAAACAATGGCCCAACTGACGCCTGTGGATGGGGTAATTCTGCGCCATCAACATGCGCTTTCAGGTTTGCCAGCGCTTCTTCCCAGGCCGCGCCGCTGAGATTAAAACGATCCCGACCTTCGCCCTCTGGCAGCGCTTCGAACCCGGTCATTCTGACCGTCACACGTGTGCCATTATTTTCTTCGGTGAGGGTGTAGGTCGTCGCCAGCAGCATATCTGGCAGACTGCGGCTCGTGACCTGACGCGGCGCGTCCATCGCTTCGAGAACCGCGAAATCCGCGACCATGAAGCCCATATCCAGCGAGAGCTTGCCGTTTTCGTCACGCTTCATTTGTGAACCGGGCATCGCGGTCAAAAACCAGACGGCGATATGCTGTGGTTCTGTCACGGCCTGCCAGACTTTTTCGCGCGGCGCGGCGATCCATGTGCTGCGCTCGATGGTTTGTTGTTCCATGTGCCTTGTCTCCTCTAAAATCGCTGATGTGTAACTAAATGGTTGCACATAGTATAAAAGAAAATGTGTTCTAATGCAACCCCCCAAAAAATGGGGATTGATAGGCGTGGAAAGTGATGGGTAATGAGTAGAAAGTGATGAGTGAAAAGTGCTGAGTGCAAATCAGGACTGGGGACTAAGGACTGAGGATTGCGGGGATACCCGGCGTTTGTAGGGACAAGGCACGCCCTATCCGAAGCTGCATGAGGCAATCATTTGCTAAAAACAACATCATGCGGAGATAGAGGCGTTCTTGTGTAGGGGCAGGTCTCAGACCTGCCCTTGAATCCACATTTTGCAGGCGTTTCCCTAAAAATGTCCTACCGTGAACATATTGGAAAAGGGCGCACGGCCCCACAGGGATTTCCTTCGGTCACTGTGCGCCCCTGCGAAACCGATTTTACGACTCCAGAACCGGAATCGGCTTCAACCCGGCTTCGATTTCCTTGCGGTGTGGCTCTAAGAAAGGCGGCAGCGCCAGACCTTCACCCAGGGTTTCCAGCGGCTCGTCGGCGGTGAAGCCAGGGCCGTCCGTCGCGATTTCGAACAAAATGCCGTTCGAGATGCGGAAATAGATCGACTTGAAATAGAAGCGGTCAATGAACTGCGACACGCCGACACCAGCCTGCGTAAGTTTTTGCCGCCACGCGCTCTGTTCGGCTTCGTCCTTCACGCGGAAAGCGACGTGATGCACACCTCCCGCGCCCAAACGCTCAGGCCGCTTGGTGGGCTGCTCGGTAACGAAAACTTCCTTGCCGGGGCCGCCGCCATCCATGCCGTAGCGCACAATCGTGTCGTTGTCGCGGTCAAGCGTCCGCGCGATCTCGGTGAAGCCGAGAATCTGCGTCAAAATCGGGTCGAGATGGGGCAGGCGGGGCGTGGAGAGCATGACACCGTAGAAGCCGTGAATCGCGTGTTCAGTGGGTACGCCCGCGCCGTCCCAGACTTCGCCCTCAAATTCCGCACCGCCATCATCGACCAACGCTAAACGCTGGCCCTCAGAATCTTCGAAACGCAGCATGTCGAGGTCAAAAAATTTCTCGATGTCGCCGTGCTTAACCTTGTGTTCGTCCAGCCGCGCCAGCCAATAATCGAGTGCCGCGCGTCCATTCACGCGGAACAGGGTGGTCGAAATCGAATCTGTGCCACGCTGCGACGGGCCGATATTCGCCCAATCGAAAAAGGTCATGTCCGTGCCAGGACTGCCAAGCTTATCGGCATAAAACAGGTGATAAGCCGAAACATCGTCCTGGTTGACCGATTTTTTGACCAGCCGCAAGCCCAGAACGCGGGTGTAAAAATTCGCGTTGATGCCGACGGTGGCGGTGACTGCGGTAACGTGGTGAATGCCGTGTAATTGCATGATTGGTTGCCCTTTCTGATGGTTGATTACCCCTCACCCCCAGCCCCTCCGCATACGCGTCATGGCGAGGGGAGCAAGAATTCTGGACATGAGGTGGTTTTTTCGTATCTATACATACAGACACTTTAGAACTAAAGTATCTTACTTCGGATGGACAGATTACTTCAAAAACGGCTCAAGTAGCAGCGCAATCGAGTGAGCCGCTAACGCAAATTCTGTCGTCATGATAACATAACTTTGAATGCGATCACTACACCTGGGGTTCAGCCTATGTCGGATCAATTTATTATCGCGCAGGACGGCATCCCGACTCACGAATGCCAGACCGCCAAAGAATTTGTGGAATTTCTGAGCTTCACCAATGACTGGTGGTTTGAGCCGCGAACAGCCACGCCTGCTGCGCCGACCTGGGTGTTTCGCGGTCACGCTGATGCGCGATGGGGTCTGATGCCCAGCGCCATGCGCAAAAAGAACGCCCTGCTGGAACAGCAAAAATCTTACTACGCCGGAGATTTTGATATTCGGCTGCTGTCAGTTCGTCAGCGCGTGGAAAACTGGATCAGCCAGGCGGGTATTCGCGGCGGCTACGAATACATCGACAAGCTGTGGAAGAAGCGGAATTTTCGAGAATGTGTGCATCAGGTGTGGGCGGAACAGCATCTCATCTTTTTGTTTGCCGAGCGCCTTGATGATGTCGGACATCCCGTGCCGGACGATGCCTACTCCGAACACGTGCGGGACAGCGCGGAGGATTACCTTTATAAGCGGCTGATTGAACTGATTCAAGCGCCCATCGTCATCAAAGAACCGGACATTAAAGTGCCGTATGCCGATACGCAGGTTGCGGCGCTGGCACAGCATCATCGCATCCCGACGCGCCTGCTGGACTGGACGCGCAATCCGATGATCGCAGCGTTTTTCGCGGCGTTTGATGCCGAGCAGGTGAAAAAACCGGGGGATCGAATCGCGGTGTGGGCGATCAATCGCTTTTCCGGCGTGCTGCAAGAGGATTTGCGATTCGTCATCCCTCGGCGCGGCATCAATATGTATCTGCGGATGCAGGACGGGCTGTTCTGTTACGATGTACGCGCGAATCAGCGTTTTATTCGCGGCGGCAAATGGCGCTCAGTGGAATCAATTGCGCTGGAGCTTGAGCCTTCCGCGCCGCAGGAAGTGATCCGAAAGATCACGCTGCCGTTGAGCGAGGCGGAAACCGTTCTCAGCTATCTGGACGTCTATCGCGTCGCCAAGCGCTATCTGATGCCGACTCTGGACAATATCGCCGACGAATTGTAGCCGTGTAATTGCACGTCAATCCCCACCCCCCAGCCGCTGCGCGTCTCCAAAGCATTAGAGAGGGGGAGTCAGGCTAATCTTAAGCCCCTCCCTATTGCAATGGGCGACCAACGGAAGTCCCTGTGGGAGAGGGGTTTGGGGTGGGGATCAAATTTGACTCGATTATCAGAGGAATGATAGCCATGATGCGCCAAATTGGTATATAATCAGAACATAAGTAAAAGGCAAGCGTGTTATGGTAACAACAAAAATACATTCGGCTGTGGTAGACATCCTCAAACAAACTGAGGATTGGATGAGCCGCGATGACATTATGAAAACGATGCGATGGTCGCACCTGGGGTCAAAACCGGGCAATATCCTGACGCTGGACGAATTGTTCCAGTCCGGCGAAATTGCCAAGCGGTTGAAGCCGGGTGGTGATTATGATGTCACGTATGAGTACCGCTATTTGCCGGAGAAGCGCAGTCGTCCTGAGATTATCAAGAACGTCCTCTGCGAATACTACAATGGTCAGTGGGTTCGGCTGCGGGACATCGCCGCCGCGCTTGGCGAGACAGGCAACCAGCTTTCGTCGCCGGATTACGATTATTTTCTAGACCTGCTGAGAGACCCCAACAGTGGCCTTGAGCGCGAGATCGGCAATTACAGTGATCGCGATGCCGAGCCGAAATACCGCTGCCTGCCGCTGAAGTGATTGTTGGGGGGCGAGGTATCAGCGCGTTCCAATTTCCATTGGGCGCACGCCGTGCGCCCTTTTATTTGAACATCATTGCCAGAATATTTAGATGCTTATTTGTCCGCCAGCTTGATGGCAACTTCGGTCTGCCAGTTCGCGATATCCGGGTCTTCGTCCGGGCCAGTGATGAAGACTTCGTAGCGCGAACGAAACGCCTCGCCTTTATCGGTTTCCCAGCTATCCCAGGCAAGACCTTGATCTCTCGCCCAGCCAATGAGGATTTTGTTGCCTTCATAACCCTCGCGAGCATCGGTGTAGATGAGGCTGCCGTAGCGACCTGCCGGGAGCGAACGTGCGTTAATGCGCCCATTGCCGGAGACAGGTTCAGCGACAGGCCAGCCGATCTCAATATCGAGATTATTTTCCATGTCGATGATGTAGTAGCGCATGAACGGCACACCTGTTGTCGAGATTTTCTGCTCGTTCAGCCAGTCGAGGGTTTCGTCAATCAACTGGGGAATGATGCCGGAAGACCCCAATTCGGCCATTGGGATTACCGTGCGGATGCCGGCGTAATGCTGCTCGGCGCGGGTGTCGATTTTCGGTTCGGTAGTGGTAAACATAGGTATTGCTCCTTTGATGATAGATAGAAATAATCGGCCATTTAATTTCTCCCCTAAAACGGGGAAGGGCAGGTTTATGGGGTCGCAAACAGTGCCTTTACCTGGGCTGATCATCCACCAGCCTGACGGCTACCTCGACTTCCCATTTCGACTTTAGCGGCTGGATTTTTGGGTCTGTGAGATAGCGCTCGTAACGCGCATGGAACGCAGTGCCATTCGGAACATCCCATTGATCGAAGGCAAGGCCGTTCTCGATAGCCCATCTGGTCAAGGCACCATTGCCCGTATAGCCAGTTCCAATGTAAACCAGGCTGGCATAGCGCCCCCCCGGCAGCACGCCAGGACACACTCGCCCATTACCTGGCAGCGCTGTAGCAACCGGAATCCCGACTTCAACGTCCATCTCGCCTTCCATATTGATGACGTAATAGCGAAAAAATGGCTGTCCGGCTGGCTCTACGTGTTCCTGTGTCATCCAGGCTCTTAACTCCTTAAACAGATGTTTATCAATCACCGTGAACATCCCCTTAAAGGGTGTCTGAGTCCTGATCCCCATATAGTGCTCGTCGGGGCGCTCGTAGACCCCGGGTTGACTCACCATCGTCCTTGTCTTTGCGACCATTGTCTTTTCTATCGTTGTCATCGTTATGTCTCTTTCATTAAGCCTTCTCAACCGGATACTGAATCTCGGTGACGTAGGTTGGGTTGTCTCGCGTGATTGGCGGTGAGTGAAACAGATTGATTTCGCGATCCGGCCCGGCGATCTCGTAGCCATTCGCCTCGATCCACTTGTGAACAGCGTTATGCGCATCGCTGATGGTGTTGTACGCGCCGTGATGGACGACAGAAGCCATCGTCACGGCAGGCAGTTCCTCCACGCGCACTCGCCCACTCGCCGGGATGCGGCGGCGCAGCATGAAAGCGGCAGCGCCATCGACATCGCTTGTTTTGAATTCGGTGTCGAACCAGATCACCAGCGTTTGACCGCCATTTTCCGGGTTGGGATGCAGCGCCTCGCTCAAATAGGGGCGGATCGCCTCGTAAACCTCACCGTACAAGCCGCCCACAGCGCTGTGGTCAGGCAGAATATCGCGGACATAGGCCACCAGCAGCGGCTCGACGGGTTTCAGGACGACATCATAGGTGGGCATCTGATCCTCCCGTTCGATCTGGTGCAGGCGCGATTCCACTTCGACCAGTTGGCTTTGCATATCGGCAAGCTGCTGGTTGATCTGGGCGTGACGCAGACGGAGCATTCCACGCATCTGCTCCGGTGTTAATTCCTCATCCAACAGATCGGCGATCTGCTCCAGCGAGAAGCCGAGTCCCTTGAGCGCCAGGATACGATTCAACCGGGGTAGTTGGCTGACCGAATAGTAACGGTAGCCTGTGAAGCGATCCACATGCAGCGGTTTCAACAGGTCAACCTGATCGTAAAAGCGCAGGGTGGCTGTCGGAATCCGCACCAATTTCGAAAACTCACCGATTTTGAACATGCCTACCTCGTGTTGTGGATTCATGATAAACCTTCAAGTTACTTGAATGTCAAGACGCATGTTCTATTATAGTGGCAAGTAGAAAGTGCTGAGTAAAAAGTGCTGAGTGAGGAGAAGTAATGAGTAGAAAGTGATGAGTGATGAGTAGAAAACAGGACTGGCGACTGAGGGGTAGTGCTGAGAACAAGACAGGAATACGGACTGAGGGGTTCATTGACAAGCATCGGATTTGTAGGGGCGCACCGCCGTGATACTGGGACAGGATAGCGTGGTGGCAGTCAACCTCACCCCTAACCCCTCTCCAATCCTTTGGAGAGGGGAGCAGCATACGCCTAGAGCCATATTTTGTACGAGGCAAAAAATGTTATGGGGCAATATATAATAATGCGTGTTCGGGATAAGAAGCATCAAAACTATATCTTCTAACTGTTGTAGTTTTGGGCCACTTTTAAGTTTATGGTGTCTTCCTTATCAACCTATAGGAGAGTACGGCGGCAGGTAAAAGTAACATAATCCATGACACGGCAAATAAAAACGGATCAGATTCCTGATCATAAACCCAAAGGAATGTGCTTGCTGCTGCGCATCCACTTAGGAGTACATAGAAGAGTAGCAGCATAATTCCTATAATTTTTCTCACCGTTATCAGACCTCAAGCAATAATCTAAATACGCCCATTTTAGTGTAACTTCTTGGAAGAATTAGCCCGAACTGAGGATTTTACCGCTGCCCGCGATCCAATTTTGCCAGCAGGCGCAGGAGTTGGCGCTGCTCGTCGTCAGTGAGGGCGCTAAAACGTTCGGCGATGAAATCTTCCTGGCGCGGGACGACAGCATCGTGTAATTCGTGTCCGGCGGGGGTCAGATACAGGCGCTTGGAACGCCCGCTGGGGACGCGCTGAATCCAGCCGTGCGCTTCCATTTTGTCCAACAACTGCGTGATATTGCCCTGCGTAACGAACAAATGCCGCGCGAGATCAAGCTGCGAGATGCCTTCCGACGCGCCGACCTGCGCCAGAACATCAAACTGCGCGGTGCTGAGTCCGGCGTGTTGGGCGGCGGATTCCTGCTGGATGCGCGAATGAATGCGCATGATTCGCAGCCAACTCAGGATGGGTGGACGGCGCAGGCTGATATTGCGTTTTTGGGCAGGGGGATTTGTGTTCATATGCTAACTTTAGACCTAAAGTGAGGCGGGTGTCAAGCAATCTCAATAATCACGACATCGCTTTTAGCGCCCATCGTTGGACTTAACCAATTGAGCAGGCGATATTGCAGCCAATATTTTGCCATCAGTAAACGGTGGGCGTGCAGAACGTCATCTTTACTGTCCTGAATTTTCGCCGTTGCCTCGACCCACTCGCCTTTCGGTTTACCGTTATAGCTGCTGACGCAAACTTTGACGCGCGGATTATTTCGAATGCGCTTCACTTTGCCCGTGTCGCCGTCGGTAAAAACATAGAGCTTGCTGCCTTCCGCCGCGCACCACACGGGCGTGATGACCCCTTCGCCGTTTTTGCGGAAGGTTTCGATGGCGATGTAACGCGGATTACCGATGGTCGAAATACTCGTCATTTTTACTCGCTTTCGCTTATGAAGCTGGTTTCTAAGAAGTCGCCCGCTGCAAAGTGATCGCTTTTTCCGGGCAATTTTTGACGCACTGGCGTTCTACCCACTGGATACGCATTCGGCGGCTAAAGATTGCTGGAAAAACGCACAGTTATCCACTTATCCGCCGCCGGATTAATCGCGGGTCATTTTCTTCAATACGGATTTGCTGTAGGCTGAAATTCCTTGACCGTAATCATTATCGATCCGTCCATCACGTTTGGAGCATAGGTTGAAATCGCGTTGGGATACCCATAATGGGTGTCGTAATTGACAGAGCAAAGTAAATCGGAGCTTTCGAGATAGTGTTGGCAGGCATGAGCCATGCTAAATATATCATCGTAATTCGAAAAGCGTTGAAGTTTGTCAGCGGCAAATGCAGGGCAATGGGCAATAGCAATTTGCGTTTTGCGAAGACATTCGTCGGCAAAATCGAATAACTGATCGACGGTATAACGTCCCATATTTGAATAATAACGCGAGATGGTTTCACAGGCGCTTTCGGGATATTCCGCAGACGGATTCTCGCAGGCGATGATGCTTTGCTGAACGATTTCCCCCTTCTGAACCGTCAAATCCAGGCCGATTGCCGGTACTGGCAGTGCTAATGTGACCAGCCTCATTTGATAATTCTGTATGCCTGCCGAATTCCACAGGGCGCGATAGTCGGGCACATCTTGCTCTGTATTTCCGATTAGACTCAAGACAAGCGCTGCGCTAATTAATAAGGGTAAAATTACACAGATAAATCTATAAATCTTCAAGAGTGTCCTCAACTTTTGGAATCAAAAAAACATTGGCAAATTAGAGACGAATAAATGCCCGTTTTAGTTCCAGTGAAATCGACTATTACGGCTTTCGACAGTAGAACACGCTCAACTATTTACTAAAATCGCGATGCTGCTCCATCCATCGTGCGGCGAAATCGACCACCAAACGCTGCCTGAAAAAGCGCACCTCAGCCTCGTTGATATGCTGCACATGGATGTTGTGAGCAGCGTCGAAAGCGGCTCCAACTTCGCCAAAATCTTCGCCATAAGTTTCCAGCGTTTCGTAGCTGACCCACTGGCGCTGCCCATCGACCAGCATGGCGCTGGCGGTGCGAAGGCTGCGTTTACCGCGATAGTTGGCGCGAAATTCCGCCAGATGCAGCGACGTGTTATTCCAATGCTCGACACCCAACAGCAGCACATGACCATCGAGTTCGTAGAGTTTGCCCAGTGGTGAACGATTGCCGGAATCTTCCTCAAGGGCGTGGTCAGCCACCAGAAATTCGGCATTCGGCCCGTGTGCGGCTAACGAAAAAGCCGGATGTGCGCTGCGAACCGTCCCCGGCCAGGTGCGGAATAATTCCGGCACGACACCCAGGCCGCGTGTCGGGGTCGTCAGGGGATTATAGGCAGGGGTGTGGTCGCGGATCGTTTGCCACCACTGTTCGGGAACGGGCGGGTGCTGCCACTCAGACGGATCGGTATTGTTATTGCTGTTCGTGACCATCATGATCGTGCCTGTTTCGCCAACCGCCGCCAGCAGCGCCAGAATCACGGCCTCAGCGCCACCAATGACCCAGCCGAGCTTGCTCATGGCGAGATGCACCAGTATTGTCTGCCCCTCCGCGAGGCCACAGGATCGCAAATTTTCGGCTAACGACGTGACTGTCAGCGGCGATTTGCTACGCTCAATAATGTCCTGCTCGGGCATGATACGTCATCCTCTATGGGTAAACTCATTCCTGCTTGTTCAACACCCACCAGACCCGACTGGCAACGCCGCACACATGGGAGATCGTCTGAAGTCGTTTGATGATGCCTCTTGGTCAAACTGGCAGCGTAAAATAAAAGGTCGCGCCCTGGCCGGGGCTGGACTCAACCCAGATGCGCCCGCCGTGACGCTCGACGACCTTTTTGCAGATCGCCAGACCGATGCCGCTGCCGGGATAACTGTCACGGCTGTGGAGGCGCTGGAAGATCACGAAAATGCGGTTAATAGCTTCCGGTGGGATGCCGATGCCGTTATCGCTCACGCTGAACTGCCATTCGGTGTCCACTCGCGTCACGCCGATGTGAATGCGCGGGGGATTATCGCCATGAAATTTGAGCGCGTTGCTGATGAGATTCTGAAAAAGCTGCGTGATCTGTACCGGGTCGGCCTTGATGTTGGGCAGGGGGTCGTGGGTGATGACCGCGCCGCTGTCCTCGATTTTCAGCGTCATGTTGGAAAGCGCGGTGTTGAGGGCGGATTCTGCCGCGATTTCTTCGAACTGCTTTTCACTGCCTTCGACGCGCGAATAATCCAGCAGCGCCGTGATCAGTTCGCGCATTCGTGCCGCGCCATCCACCGCGAAGCTGATAAATTCGCGGGCATCGGTTTCCAACTGTGTACCGTAGCGGCGCTCCAAAAGCTGCAAATAGCTCGTGACCATGCGCAGCGGCTCTTGCAGATCGTGCGAGGCAATGTACGCGAACTGCTGTAATTCCTCGTTGGAACGGCGCAGCATTTGGGCATAGCGTTCCTGCACCTGGGCGAAGCGCTGGCGTTCGCTGATGTCCATCATCACGCCGCGCACCCGCCGTCCGTTGACGCTGTCCGGTATGACGGTGACGTGGGCTTCGAGACTCATGTAGCGCCCGTCTTTATGCAGTGCGCGGAAAGCGACGGTCTGTGTCCCGCCTGTGTAGCGCGTTTGCTCTGCTGCCTCATTGACAATCAGCAAATCGTCCGGGTGCATGATCGTGTCCCAGAAATCCACGATGGCGAGTGCTTCGTCAACCGTATAACCCAGCAGTCGCTCGACATAGCTGCTGATGAACTCCAGATGGACGGTGCGGGTCTGGGGATCGAAATGGCTTTCCCAGATCACGCCGGGGACATTGGCGACGATGCTGCCGAGACGCTGGCGTTCTTCTTCGAGCAGGGCGTTGAGGCGGTTGCGCTCATCCTCAACGAGTTTGCGGGCGGTAGCATCGCGCGAGACACGGGCGAAACCGCGAAAGCTGCCGTTGCTATCATGGATCAGCCGAACCATGCCGCTGGCGAAAAATCGAGTGCCGTCCTTGTGCATGAGCCAGCGTTCATTCTCGGCATAACCAAACGCGATAGCACTTTGCATTTCGTAGGCGGGTAAGTTGTATTCGCGGTCTTCGGGCAGGTAGAGCATGGCAACATTCTGGCCGAGCGCTTCTGACTCGCTATAGCCAAAAACCCGTTCCGCACCCGCGCTCCAGCTATAAATATCGCCTTCGGTATCCAGCGCGTAAATGGCGTAATCGGTGGCGCTGTCCATGACCATGCGCAGCCGTTCTTCCGTTTCGCGCAGGGCGGATTCCACCCGTTTGCGTTCGGTAATATCCGTCGTGAAAATCGCCAGATCGCCTCCTAACGGGTCGATGCGGTACTCAGCCCACATGTCAAATGGCTCAACATATTCCTCAAACGCGATGGGTTTTTGCTCACGCATGGCGCGATGAAGTTCCTTGTAGAGATGGCTGCCGACAAGCTCTGGAAAGGCCTCGTCAAGCGTCATCTGAAGAAGCTGTTCGCGGGTATGACCTTTCGTTTTAGTGGCGATTTCACCCGCGCCGCGATTGACATAAATATAGCGCCAGTCCTTGTCGATGATGACAAAGCCGCTATCAATATTGCTGACGACCACTTCCAGACGATCACGGAGCTGTTCCGCTTCCTTGCGTTCGGTAATATCGCGAAAATAGACAGCGATGCCCTGGTTGCTGGGGTAGATATTGACCTCTACCCAGAGGTTGAGAAATTCGGAAAATGTCTCGAATGCGCCGGGCTGCTGCGTGTCAATGGCACGTTGGATCTCGGTATAGGCTTGAGTCGTAACCCCCTGAGGAAAAACTTCCCAGATATTCCTATTGATTAATTCCTCTCGTGTCTTGCCCCACATCTGCTGCGCCCGCGCGTTGGCATAGATGAATCGCGAGTTACTATCCAGTACGTAGAATGGATCGGCGATGCTTTGGATGATGTTTTCGACGGTGGCCTCGCTCGCCCGCACTTCCTTGCGCAGACGATTGAGTTGCAATTGAGCGTCGATGCGGGCGATCAGTTCGCGCGAGGAAAAAGGCTTGACGATGTAATCATCCGCCCCTGCAGTCAGCCCCTCGATACGCGCTTCTCCGCCAGCACGAGCGGAAAGCAGGATCAGCGGAATCGAATTCCATTCCGGGTTGGTGCGGATCTGCTGCAAGAGGCCAAAGCCGTCTAAATTGGGCATCATCACATCGGACAAAATGAGGTCGGGCTGATTCTGACTGATGAGATCGAGAGCAGCAAGCCCGTCGTTAGCGGTTTCGACCTGATACCGCTTTTCGAGAAGTCGCTGCAAATAGCCACGCATGTCGGCGTTATCGTCCACAATGAGAATACGCGCGTCCTGTGGCTGATTGGTCAGCCCTTGCAGCAATTTTTCAGCGTCAACGGCGGCGATCACATCGTCGGAGGGTTGGCTGCCGATCCACTGCATGGCTTCGGTCACATAGGCCAGTGTGCCGGACGCGGTGGAGGCTAATGAACGCTGCGCACCAATCTGGTCTTGCGGCAGATGGGCAGAGCCGAGCGGAATGGACACCGTAAAGGTCGTGCCAACGCCGGGTTCGCTGGTCGCTGCGACATGCCCACCATGAAAGCGCACCAACTCTGCCACCAGCGCCAGGCCGATGCCAGAGCCTTCGTGGGTGCGAGCCTGAGCGCCGCGTACACGATGGAAACGCTCAAAAATGAGGGGCAGTTCGGAGGCGGATATACCGATGCCGGTATCGCGAACGACAAGCTGGACTTCGCGCTCTGTCGGGTGCAGTGAGACGGTAATTTCGCCATTAAACGTAAATTTGAAGGCGTTGGAGAGGAGATTAAGGACGATTTTCTCCCACATTTCATGGTCGACATACACAGGCGCAGGCAGGGGCGGGCAATCAATCACCAGACGCAGGCCGGAACGCTCCACAGCCGCGCGGAAGCTGCTGGCAAGGTCGGCAGTGAGGGCGGCGAGATCGGTTGGCTCGAAGGCAGCATCGATGCGGCTGGCCTGTATGCGCGAAAATTCTAACAGCGTATTGACCAGCTTGAGCAGGCGCAAACTGCTGCGATGGGCGATTTGCAGGTTTTCGCGCTGGAAAGCTGCATCATCATTTTGAAGCATATCTTCCAGCGGGCCGAGCAAAAGTGTCAGCGGGGTGCGGAACTCGTGGCTGACGTTGCTGAAAAATTCGGTCTTGGCGCGGTCCAGCTCCGCCAGCGTTTCGATGCGTTTGCGCTCGGCTTCGGCGCTGCGGGCGTTGTTGAGCGCTGTCGTGACATGGGCAGCGACGAGATCGCAAAAATGCAGATACTCATGATCGAGCGCCAGACGTGGGCTGATGCCCATCACCAGAAATCCACCGCTGATCGGCAATGTCACTGCTGTATGCGGCGCTTCCGGCCAAAGGCGGGCAGGGATATTCTGGAATCGCTCACCTAAATGATTAATGTGAACGGGCTGCCCATCTTTCAGCAGCCAGGGGGAGTCGGCATCCAATGGTATATCGGAAATATGAAGATCGGAATCCGGCGGGACTCCGGCACTGGCGATCAGACGCGCACCCTCGGCATCGTGCAGATACAGCAGCGCGAAGGGGACATCCGCCGGGAAATTCGTCAGCACATCGACTACAAGCTGGCAGGCTTCCTGTGCCGATTTGCCGTCGTCGGCAATATCGCTCAGTTCATAGAGAATTTTCAGACGACGTTCGCCCAAAATCTGCTTGGTCGTTTCCTGTACAGCGGTAAAGATGCCGCCGATGCCGCCAGCTTCATCAAAAATGGGGGTGTAGGAGAACGTAAAATAAGCCTCCTCAGTGAAGCCGTAACGATCGATCGGCAGCATTTGATTTTCCGACCAGGTGGCCTTGCCTTCGCGGTATACACTGTCTGCCATCGGCCCAATGATATTCCAGATTTCCGACCACGCTTCCTGGCCGGGCTGTCCCATCGCCTGGGGATGTTTGTTCGCGCCCAGAATGGGTCGGTAGGCATCATTGTAAATATTGATGCGTTCCTGCCCCCACCAGATGAAAATGGGAAAGCGAGAAAAGAGGCAGATGCTAACGGCTGTGAGCAGGCTTTGCGGCCAATCGGTCATCGGGCCAAGCGGGGTTCTCGACCAATCGACGGAACGCATGAGTTCGCCCATTTCGCCGCCGCCGCTTAACATCCGATCAATCGAATTTGTTTTCTTGCTTTCGCGAGGCGGTGTCATGGAATCCTTGTCTAAAGAGAATGTTGATACCTTGATGAATGTAACTTGCGCAGGGGTATGGCGCAAGGGTCGAATAATGGATATTTTGAGCATGTCGCATCATTGTAAAGTTAACTCCCTTGCCTTAACCTTGAGTGAGAATTTGCTAGGTTCCAAAATAAAACTGGCCGAAAACTGATTTTATAACCAGTTGGTTATATAACTTGACAGTTATATAAGAATATGGTATATTTGTTCTATGACCACAATTTACGATGCGTTGGCAGACCCGACGCGCAGACGGATGCTCGACCTGCTCCGCGAGCGACCACGTTCAGTCAATGAAATGGTCGATCTGCTGGAGATCAGTCAACCGCTGGCCTCCAAACACCTCAAGGTGCTGCGTGAGGCCGGGGTGGTGCAGGTGCGCCAGGACGCACAGCGCCGCTGGTATGAACTGCGCCCCGCGCCGCTGGCGGAGATGGATGTGTGGTTATCGTCTTATCGTCATCTGTGGGAATCGCGCTATGACCGCCTGGATGATCTGCTGAAGGAATTGCAGGAAGACACTCAAAACATATTGCAGGACGAGCAGCAAAACGCATTGCAGGAAGATACTCATAAGGAGAATGATGATGAACAAAGCTAAACTAATCGCCCAACCCGGAACACACGAACTCACCCTCACGCGCGATTTTGATGCCCCCCGCGAACTGGTTTTTAGAGCGCACACCGACCCGGCGCTGATAGCACGTTGGTGGGGACTTCGCAACGCGACGACGGTCATCGACAAAATGGAAGTCAAACAGGGCGGCATCTGGCGCTACGTCCAAACTGATCCAGATGGCAACGACTGGGCTTTTCACGGCGTTTATCACCAGATCACCCCGCCGGAACGCCTGGTATACACGTTCGAATTTGAAGGAATGCCGGGGCATGTGCTGCTGGAAACCATAACCTTTGAAGCGCTGGGCAGCAGCAAAACTCGCATCATTGATTCGTCGGTTTTCCAGAGCGTGGTAGCTCGTGACGGCATGGTCGCGAACGGCATGGAAGAGGGCGCTAACGAAAGCTGGGATAACCTGGATGAAGTCCTTGAAACGCTGACGAAAGAAGCGTAGGGTAGACATAATTGCGGGCGATGCAAATACCGGGCGAGGCAGCGCATCGCCCCTACGAACCCCGACATTGTAGGGGCGCACAGCCCTGCGCCCACATCGGGTCGCCCACACCTGCATTTGTAAGGGTGCAATAATAGTGTTGAACTTTTTATTTCGGTAATGTCGTCAACACTGGGTGTAAGGGCACGATGCATCGTGCCCCTACGAAATGCGTTACCGATTTATTTTATTCACAAGCACTATTGCGCCCCTACCAGAAATATCGAATGTAAGGACTAACAAAAATGGGAAAACTAAACGTCACTGCCGAGCCGGGAAAACACGAAATTATCATGACGCGCGATTTCGATGCGCCGCGCGAACTGGTTTTTAGGGCCTACACCGATCCGACACTGGTGCCGCGCTGGTGGGGGCCGGGATCGCTGACGACCACCGTTGACCAGATGGATGTGCGGCAGGGCGGGATCTGGCGCTATGTCCAGCGCGACCCGGCGGGCAATGAGTTTGCGTTTCGCGGTGTGTATCATTCGATCATCTCGCCGGAGCGTGTGGTCACAACCATTGAATTTGAAGGGCTGCCGGGACATATCGGTCTACAAACCCTCATCCTCGAAGACCTCGATGGCAAGACGCGGGTGACTGACCTGGGCGTTTTCCAGAGCGTGGCAGATCGCGATGGGATGATCGCATCCGGCATGGAAGGCGGCGCGAACGAATCCTGGGATCGCTTCGAGGAAATTCTGAAAACGCTGTAATGCTCTGGTGATGCGACGAATATACCAACCGGACGGGTCTAAGACCCGCCGCTACAAGAAACATGTGCCGGAATTTTGCTGAAATGTTTCGGCTAATCACTAATTCAATATCGTAAGTCAACCTGATAATCGGAGAACGAAAATGTTTAAAAGAACATGGATGATATTCGGCTTGTCTATCGCCGTTTCGCTGATGTTATCACCCTTTGTTTTCGCACAGGAGGAAACTGAAATGCCGCCAACCGGATATGTCGATGTCAACGGGCTTCATATGTATTATGAGATTCACGGCACGGGCGAACCGCTGGTCGTGCTGCACGGCGCATATATGGCAATCCCGACCTTTGGTGAGCTTTTGCCACGTTTGGCCGAAAATCGACAGGTGATCGCCGTCGAGCTACAGGGGCATGGGCGCACCGCCGATATTGAGGATCGCCCGTTTAGTTATGAGCAGCTTGCCGACGATGTTGCCGCGCTGATGGGCGAAATTGGTGTCGAAAATGCCGATATTTTTGGCTACTCGATGGGCGCGAATACCGCTTTGCAACTCGCCATCCGGCATCCAGAGGTCGTGCGCAGGCTCGTTGTCGCTTCTGGCAATTTCAATAAGACAGCCTTTCACCCCGGCTTTTTTGAAATGGTCGATACCCTCACGCCAGAAATGTTCGCCGGGTCGCCGCCGGAAGTCGATTACATGCAGCTTGCGCCGAAGCCCGAAAATTTCCCGCTGCTGGTCGAGAAGCTGATCCAGTTGGAGAAAGACATGCTGGACCGGCCTGCCGAGGATATTCAGAATATTGCCGCACCCACGCTGCTGATCTACGGTGATGCCGATGCCGTGCGGCTGGAACATGCCGTCGAGATGTTTAGGCTGCGGGGTGGCGGTGTGAATGGCGACGTGACTGGCATACCGAACGCGCAGCTTGCCGTCTTCCCCGCGACGACGCACATAGGCGTTCTGTTCCGCGTCGATTGGCTGGTTTCGATGACTAATGAGTTTCTTGCGACACCCGTGCCAGAATAGGCGATCAGCAGTAACGTTCGTATAGGGGCGCAATAATGCAGCTTAAGAAATTACGGATTTCGTAGGGGCGGCTCACGAGCCGCCCCTACACACCCTACATTGAACGCCGTTTTTAATGCCTAGACATCATTATTGCGCCCTACAAACCACGATGATAGAGATAAACGAGTAAAGGAAAACACACATGAAAACAATTACCTCAAAAGACGGCACGACCATCGCCTTCGACCAATATGGCAGCGGCCCAGCGGTCATCTTCATTCACGGCGCGGTTCAATATCGTGCCTTCGATCAGGGTATGGTGCAGTTGGCGGAATTGTTAGCGCCACATTTCACGGTTATCAATTATGACCGTCGCGGACGCGGTGACAGCGGCGACACGCAGCCATTTGTCCTGGAGCGCGAAATTGAGGACATCGAAGCGCTCATCGACAGCGTGGGCGGGTCAGCCTATCTCTATGGTATATCGTCCGGCGCGGCGCTGGCGCTGGAAGCCGCGCTAAAGCTTGGCGCAAAAGTCAAAAAACTTGCCATGTACGAGCCGCCGTATAACGACGACCCGGATGCGCGGAAGGCATGGGTGAATTACACCACGCAGTTGAATCAGGCGATTGCGGAAGGGCGCAAGGGTGATGCGATGGGGTTGTTCATGATGCTGGTGGGGATGCCCGCCGAGGCTCTTGAGGGGATGCGTCAAGACCCGATGTGGCCGCTGTTTGAGGCCGTCGCGCCCACGCTGGCCTACGATGCCGCCGCGCTGGGCGAAGAATCCGCAGTCCCCGCCAAACGCGCTGCCAAAGTTGCCGCGTCCACGCTCCTGATGACGGGCAGCGAAACGTATCCGTTCATGCACACCGCCGCTGATGCGCTCACTGCCGCGATCCCAAACGCCCAGCGCCGCACACTGGAAGGCCAGTCCCATGAGGTCGCATCCGATGTGCTTGCGCCTGTGCTGATCGAATTTTTCAAAAAATAGAGACGGAAGATAGAAAGTGCTGGGCGAGGCAGCGCCTCGCCCCTACAGACACCACCATTTGTAGGGGCGACCCGCCGGGTCGCCCGCTGATACGGATTATTTGTAGGGGTGCATCGCGATGCGCCCTCCTGACACAAAAATTATCGGGACGCACACCACCATGCGCCCAATAAACACAAGGAGCATCAACATGGGAAAAGTCATATTCGAAAATTCGATCTCACTGGATGGCTATACGGCTGGCCCGAACGACGGCCCTGAGAATGGACTCGGCGACGGCGGCGAAGCACTTTTTGCGTGGTATCAGAGTGGCGATGTTGATTTCCCGCTGCCGGGGACGGATATGTCGTTCAAAATCTCACGTGCCAGCGCCGATCTGCTCACAGAAGAATGGGGCAAGCTGGGCGCGATGATCGCGGGCCGACGGATGTTTGACATCGCCCACGCCTGGGGTGGCTATCCGCCGGGGGGTGGGCCATGCTTCATCATGACTCACAACCCGCCGCAGAAATGGCTCAAGGAAGGATCGCCGTTTACGTTTGTCACCGATGGTATCGAAAGTGCTGTCCGTCAGGCAAAAGCTGCGGCAGGCAACAAAAATGTGAGCATATCCAGCGCGAGTATCATGCAGCAGTGTATTAAGGCAGGCTTGCTGGACGAAATTATGCTGAGTGTTGCGCCCGTTTTGCTCGGCGGTGGTGTCCGGTTGTTCGACAACCTGGGCGCGATGCCCATCCAACTGGAAACGATCAATGTGGTTCAAGGCATCAAGGTCACGCATATTCATTTCCGCATCGTGAAGTAGCGCCAATCGACATCTTTGATAGGGCGCAAGCCTTGCGCCCCTACATGCGCGTGTTCGTAGGGGCGGGTCTCAGACCTGCCCGATTGAACAAAATTTGCAGATACACATATAAAAGGAGACTCATTATG
This sequence comes from Anaerolineae bacterium, assembly GCA_022843745.1. Taxonomy (GTDB): domain Bacteria; phylum Chloroflexota; class Anaerolineae; order Aggregatilineales; family Phototrophicaceae; genus JALHNB01. Next base: position 23,329 of record JALHNB010000086.1, read on the forward strand.
ACTGACATCACACAACCAACGCCCAGCGAACACCTCAAAAAGCTGGACTGCCTGATCGGAACTTGGGACATATCCGGCGGCGCAATCGGACAGGTTCGCTACGAGTGGATGGAAGGCGGCTTTTTCCTGATCCAGCACGTCGATCTCGACAACAGTGGTCATAAAAGCTCTGGCATCGAGATCATCGGGCATGAGCAATAATTTGGCGAAGCGCCGGGCGAGGACATTAAATCGCGCTACTATGGCAGCACGGGCGAAACGTTTGATTATGTCTACGAGATGGACGGCGACACGCTCACGATCTGGGGCGGCGAGAAGGGTTCGCCCGCCTACTACAAAGGCACTTTGAGCGCTGATGGCAATGTCCTCACGGGAGGATGGGTCTATCCAGGCGGTGGTGGCTACGAATCCACCGCGACACGGGTCAAATAACTCCCATCATCCAGACCCAATTTGCCTGGATGACACTCCCTATTCAGCAGATCGGTTGACTCGAATCCATTGACCGTTCAGTCTATCTTTACCTTCAATTGCTTCGTGAATACGTTGGGCTAGTGCTGCAAAATCTGAATCTGATGTGCAAACATTAATGCCTGCATGGCGAGACTGTTCGGTATGCAGGCGTATGAAATCCCGGCGATTCAAAGTGATGACCGCACGCTCCAAATCAGAGGCAAATTTCAAAACAGCATCATCTGGGATTGCTTGGCCTGCTTTTCCGGCTTCTAAAGATGTTAAAACGTCATGACCTTTTTCGCGAAGAAATTCGATGGACGGCAGCGGGAAATTTTCGTCAGCATAGAGACGCGACATTTATCATGCCGTTTCGTTTTCGAGGATTTGTCGTTCGATTTCGTCACGATGTAAACGCGCATATGCCCAGGCATTCGCCAGGTCTTCTGCTCGCAGAACGGGATAGCTGCGCAGAATATCGGCCTCGCTTGTTCCCAGACGGCGTGCCTGCACCAGCAGCCATACCGGAATCCGCGTTCGTACAATACAGGGATCGCCGCCCGCTACGCCCGGAACACTTTCGATACCGGGAAACGAATCACCCAGATCACGCGCAACCCACTGCAATACTTGCGCTTTTTCCCCAGGCGTGAGCGTAGTGAGCAGTTCTTCAATTTCGCGTAATGCGGCCATCGTTGTGTTTCTCGTTTTTGTTAGTATAACATACTCCGCATTGGCTACGGCGCGGCAATCTGAAGTCGTTCAATCACGCTTCATTTTAAAGTAAATTTTCGACGTAAGTGCGCTTTACTGAGTCTTTTACGCGCTCAAAAACGCCTCACGCGCCATTTGTGTGTCGATGAAAACCCCGGCATCGCCTGTCGTCGCATACTGGTAGAGCGATGCCTGGAAAATGCCGTTGACAGCGCCACTTAATAAGCCCAAAAAGATGAAGACCAATACCACCAGCGCCACCGCGAAAATAATAAACGCCGTGCTGCCAGTGGTGACTGCCAGCGCGATCAAACCGCCGCCGACCACCATCACCGCGATATAAACCAGGCAGGAAATCCCGCTGATCGCCAGGTCGCCCGTAAATTTCTCGCCCCAGGTTTGCTTGAAAAGCTCCCAACTGCGACTGAGCGAATCGACACGCCCACATCTT
>JALHNB010000087.1 GCA_022843745.1 Anaerolineae bacterium
CTCGCCCATCTCTTGCCCGCCACCTCCCGCATGTCCTGCCGTTCTCTCCATCCTTTGACCTTTCAGTCTCTCCGGCAGGTCTCTTAAGTTGGTGCATATGGGGCGCACGGCGGTGCGCCCTTGCATCCAACAGGACACGATGCATCATGTCCCTACAAAAGCGGTGTCGGCTTATCAAAACGGGCGCGGTCAAGATTGAGCAGGATAATCACCAGCAGGTGGATGGTGATACCGCCGATCAGGATCATCACCGCCAGCCCTTGCTCTAACGGAACAAGCGATGTGTACGCTTCCGGCTGAAGGATCAGCGCTGTGACCACAAAGTGATCCCCGAAAACTGAAATGAGCGCGACGATCATCGGAACGACCAGTGTAATCCCTGTTACGCCAACGGCCATCATTGCCATAGGTGCGGCTACATTTCGCCGACCTCCGAAGTTTATAGCGGTTTTCCCTGCCAATGATGATGCTGGCTCACCCGCCATCTCCATAAGCGATCCACCAGACATCGCGTGAATGAGGGTGTCAACCGCCGCAAGGGTTGTCAGCCCCAGGATAACCGCGACGATGATCGTGCCTTGATTGGGCTGCGTGACGGCCTGGAACATGCGAATTGAGAAAAATACGGAGATCGCAATCCAGCCGAGACAGGCCAGCCGCGCCAGATGCCAGCCCCAGCGGGTCATACGGTAAACGCCTTCCGCGACCACAATCGCGACGATGCTGCCCGCCAGAATCGCGATTCCGATGCGCGAATCACCGTAGATGGACTCGATTACGCCGCGATTGAATCGTGTGAGGGTCGCGAAAATTAAGATCAGCGCCGAGACGCACAGCCCCAGTGCATAAATAACCACCCACAACGGACGACCCGGAAGGGTTTTTGGGCGCTGCTGCGGAAAGTAAATTTTGGGCTGATGCTCACCGTTTTCGCTGGATTTTGGCGGCGTGATAATGATTGGCGCGGCGGCGAATTGCGGGATCGGATCGGCAATCTTAGGTGCGACTGGAAATTCCACGATCTGCGGCGCGAGGCTGGAATCATAGAGATTATCGTGGCGAAATTCTAGAATAGCTGTCCCGATCTGTATGGTGTCGCCGGGGTTGAGCGTGTGGGATTGGCGAATTTCGCTGCCATTCACGCGTGTGGGTGCGCGGGCGATCAGGACATAGCTATTTTCGCGGCGGTGGATGACGGCATGAGAGGGGGTTACAGAACCCTCGTGCAATTGGAGTTGGCAACGGGCATCGCTGCCGATAATAAACGCGGGCAGGTGGGAAGCAAGGAGGACGTGGCGATCCTGAGCGCTTTTGACGATGACATAGGCGTAAGCTGGCTGTGTCATTGTTAGGTGATCCGCTTAATTTATATGGTTGTATTATTTTAGCATTAAGTATAAATCGGCGCAGTAGGGTAGGGGTCAGAGTGTCAGCATGTCAGCATAAAAGGGAAATCAAAAGATTCAACGCAAAGGCACAGAGAACGCAGCGGGACGCAGGGGGAAAAGGAGGATAAGTAATTTATTCTTCGGCGGTGTACCAGATCACGTGCGAGGGGTAATCCTGCACAGACGTAAATCCGGCTTTCAGCGCGGTTGCCACCGATGCCTGATTACGCGACCAGCAGTGCCAGCCGATTTCCGTGATGCCGCGTGATGCCGCCTCCGCCGCCAGCGCATGGGCAAGCGCCGTCGCGATCCCCTGACGTTGATAAGACTCCATCGTCATGATGCCGACCTCACAGCGTGCCCCCGTATTGAATTCGGACGTGCATAACCCGGCAATCGTGTCGCCAACCACCGCGCACACGCCAAAACTATGCCCTAAAAAATCGGCCACATCGTCGCGCTCGGACTGGATTTCCTCCACCAGCAAGTCGATATTTTCGAGATGCCTTTGCGCGAGTAAGTCCGGGTCAATCGGCTGGATCGACGTGTTTTTTGGCAGCAGATAGGGATGAGTCGCTGCTTCGCGGCGCAGATAGCGACGTGGGGCTGCCAGCGAACGTTTTCTGGCGGCGACTTTTTCGATAGTGGGCGACCAGATTTCCGATTCGTAATGCCAGACACCAGCTTCATGCCCCTCGGCTGCGGCTTGCGGGGCGATCTCATTTTCGAACAGCGTTTTGAGGTCGTCGGCGAAATCGGGGTCAGGCTGACCGAGCAGATAGAAGCGACTTTTGTAACGGCACAGCGCCGCGCTCGGTTGATCTGGCGCGTTCCCATAGACCACGCCGTGCGTCGAACCCGCGATGATCGATTCGAGGATAAGGTGGATATTCATCCCGTTTATCAGCGGACGGAGGGTGTTGAGCGAGTCGAGTTTATGGAGCATTCATGTCCTTTTAGGTCATCAAGTCGTAGTTGCGATGATCTGAAAACTAAGTGAAATTTCAAGGGCGCACGGCTTTTCTTCGGTGACTGTGCGCCCCTACAAGTACGTGTTTTATATCATCTGCGTGCCGCCATTGACATAGACGGTTGCCCCTGTCATCCACGATGCGCCGTCGGAGCAGAGGTAGAGGCAGGAGTATGGGCATAGCGTAACATGCCCATACTCCTGCTGTTTATGCAATCATAGAGAAGATCTTGAGAAGTCGTCTGTGAAGTGCCTGCCTACCTGAACATCATCAAAGTACATCTCCTGTTGATGTGACCATAGGCCAAAATGACCACTTCGATAGGTGCTATCTGTCACTTCAAAGAGCAACTGTCCATCGCCAAAGAAACGGATTACAGGTCCTTGCACCTGAAGTTCCCAAACCAGTGGTGGGTTTTCCAGATTTGGTGTGCTTTCTACCAAAGCAGTTGAATTCCCATGATCCCATCGGATGAGACGGATGCCGTGATCATAGTAACGGTCAATCCAGTCGATCTCGTAACCGGTCATTGAATAATCGGTTCGTTGGGTCGGGACAGAAGCATAGAACATGAACCCGCCGTGACGACCAGGCTCGTATTGAGGTGGATTAGGAAAGGCAATCGTGACAGACGCATCAAAATCGCCACAGATGACGATAGGATCAATCCCTGCCCAAATCCAGCTTTCGCAACCCATACAGTTTGTTGAAAGCTGTCCGTTTACTGTTTGCCACGTTCCGCTAAACACCGACCAGAAATGAGGCGAGTTACCCTTTGCGGATACTTGGGATGTGAGCAGTAACAATGCCAACATCCCCCCAATCATAAGAATTAATCGACTAGATTTCTTCATGTTATTTTCTCCAAACAAAATGGCGTTACCCGGAACAGGGTAACGCCATTGGCTTCTATGGATTGTTTCGATGGGTTTATCACCCTGAACAAAGCAATTGCAAAACCATCACAATCGCTGTACTATCTTTTTATCATATTAATCATACTTCAAATATCTACAGTCATATAGTGTCGAATATCACATCTAAAATGTTACGGCGAACCTTTGAGCTTTAGGTTCAAGATGTTAAACTCATCCACTTTTAACAATGCGCACATTCCTGTACCCACAATCCCAAAATCGCGCTTCTCCTGGGCGTAGTCATTCGAATTATCAATACGCCTAAATCTAATGAACTGGAAAATAAGGTTCCCTTTCACAGTCGTAGGATTCAGCGTATGGCGCGTCTCATTAATGTGCCTGAATCTGGATTCTACACCATCAGCGTGCCACCGTTGACATCCACCGTCGCGCCGGTCATCCACGAAGCGCCATCGGAGCAGAGATAGGTGATGACGTTGGCGATCTCGTCGGGATCGGCGAGGCGCTTCAACGGGCCAGCCTGGATCGTGTTGTCAATGGATTCCTGCGCCATCATTGTAATCAGGCGGGTTTCGACTGCGCCGGGAGCGACGGCATTCACCAAAATATTATAAGGTGCATAGTGGCGGGCGAAGGATTTGGTCATCGAAAGCACACCTGCTTTGGTCGCGCCGTAGACTGTCGCGTTAAAAATGCCGCCCACACGTCCGGCGGTGGAGCTGATATTGACGATGCGCCCCCATTTTCCCGATTTCATGGCCTCGGCGGACGCGCGTGAGAGGAAAAAGACCGACTTCAGATTGACGTTAATCATCTGGTCAAAACGCTCCTCGGTCATGTCCTCGATGGAAATGCGCGGGCAGACGGCGGCGTTATTCACCAGAATATCGACTTTGCCGAAGCGGGCGACGACATCTTTCACCAACTGCTCGACGTTGGCGGGTTTGCCGACATCACAGCGGAAGGCGGCGGCGTTCTTGCCTGCGGCTTTGGCGACGGATTCGGCTAAATCGAGGTCAATATCCACGACGGCGACGGACGCGCCCTCGCTGGACATGCGCAGAACGGCGGCCTCGCCGATGCCACGCGCCGCGCCAGTGACGATTGCAACACGATTTTCAAATGACATTTTTCTACCTTTGCCGGAACTATTCAAAAAATATGTAGCGTGTATTTTAGCGTAGAACGCCGCGTGTGGTGATGATTATTTCCGCGAATATTGTGAGGTGTTTTTGTGTAGGGGTGCAATCATGCAGTTTAAAAATAAACACGGAGTTTAGCGTATCCGTATGTGGGCGAGACATGCCTCGACCCTCATACAACGTCATCGTAGGGGCGCACCGCCGTGTGTCCAACTTTCCTGACGGATTAGTATCCCTCGTCCAGCAGTTGATGGGTTTTCACGATCGTGGCGAACTCACGGTGAAGACTCGCCAATGAGATGGCATGGACGCTTTCTGCCGGATAGTGAACGCCGTCATAGCTGATGCTCTCGTGCGTGGCTGTCGCGTCATCGACCACGATGGTCTTAAAGCCCAGGTCGCTTGCCATCCGCGCGGTGGACGAAACACAATGCTGCGTGGTCAAACCCACGATCACCAGCGATTGGATACCCGCTTCCCGCAGCCGATTTTCCATGTCGGTGCCGACGAAAGCGCTGTTCACCGTTTTTTGAATCACCGGCTCATCACCCTGCGGCGCGACAATGCGTTTGATGGCGTTGCCGGGTTGGTCGGGGCGCAGCGGGGAGTTCGGGTTAGTGGACATATGCTGTACATGATAGACCGGGCGACCACTGGTGCGCCATGCTGCTAACAGCCGTGCCATGTTGCGTTCGGCATCGGGGTTATTGCGTTTGCCCAATCGCGGTTCGTCCAGGCCATCCTGCACGTCGATAATCATCAAAGCGGTTTTATCAGTGATGATGGTCATTTGCTGTTCTCATTCTCTGCCAGGAGATTAAAAAATGGGCGACCCGGAGGCCGCCCATGTATATTGAGTTGTACTGCGAGGGCGCAGCATGATGCGCCCCTACGATTTTACGGTGCTTCGACCTGGAAGATACCCAGGCCTGGGCCAGACCAGTTGCCATTGACAGCACTTGGCCCCGTTCCGTCTACTGCGCGGACACGCCAGTAGTAGGTGCCGTTATCCAGCGGGAGCGAGACATCGTGTGAAGTCGCGGTGCCGAGGATCGAGCTGTTGGTATAGACCAGATTAGCCGCGCTGACCGTCGAACTCTTGTAGATTTCGAGGGTATAGCTGTCCGCCCATGATATAGGAGTCCATGTGAGCGTAGGCGTGCTGTCGGTGAAGCGATTCGGGACGGGCGCAATACCATTTGCTGAATTGACGATGACATTGCACAGGGTACTCCAAGCCGACGCATTGTTGGCTGCATCCAGCGCACGTACACGCCAGTGCCATGTGGTATAGAGCAACTGCGCGGGCGGCTGATAGGTGCGCCCTGTGGTGACGATCAGCAGCGATGTCGGCGGGTTGTGCGTATCGACCTGAATCTGATACTTCACTGCGCCTGTCACTGCACTCCATGAGAAGGTCGGGCGGTTATTGGTGGTGATCGAACCGCAGGATGGTGCAGTTGGGTTCGGCGGTGCGGCTGGTGCAACCGTATCGAGCGTGAATTTCCACTTGGGACTCCAGGCGGTGCTTTCCGCGCCCAGCGTATTCACGGACTTCACGCGCCACCAGTAATTCCCATTCGCCCGCGCTGTTGCGTCATCGAACGAAGTATCTTCAACGATTTGGTCGATGATGATGCTGTTCGCCGGGAAATTGACGTTGGTGGCGACCTGAATGTGATAATCCACATCATTCGCGCCATCCACGACTGCATTCCAGGTCAGGTTGGGCAGGCTGGTGTCGTTGATCGACGAGTTATTGACCGGGCTGACGAGCGTCGGGAATTTCAGCGGCGTGGGTGTTACACAGAAATCCTCAACGGCTGTGCTCGTCACGAAAGTGAACGGGCTGTTCGGTGTGAACGAGAAATCGACGCGCCAGTAGTAGATATTATATGCCAGTATGCTTGCGGCTGGCGTTGCGTAGGTCAACTGTGTCTTGGAGCGCAGCACGTTGATTTCTGGCGATGAGAAGTCGTTGTTATTATCAACCAGCAGATTGTACTGGGTCGCACCGGGTACAGCGTCCCAACTGAATGTCGGTCTGCGGTTGGTGGTGCAGGCCAGCGGCGCTTTTGGCTTGGCGGTGGTATCGACGGTGAATTTCCAGACGCTTGACCACTTGCCGACACCGAATGTGTTGACTGGCCGGACTCTCCACCAGTACGCACCATCAGCCAGTGTACCGGCATCGAAGTCGGTTGCCGCTGCTGTCTGATCGAACAGAACCGCGCCTGTGAAATTATTGACGTTGTTGATCTGAATCTGGTACTCGAATGGGCCGCCTGCTGTAGCAGTGGTTGGATCCCAGTCAAAGCCCCAGGTGTTGTCATAGGTGACGAGGTTGTTCGCCGGAGCGATCAATTTGGCGGTGGCGGCGGCAGGACTGACGGTAAATGAATTACCGATATTCAGCGCCGAGTTCAGCGTTTCGCCATTAACGACGACGCGCCAGTAGTAATTCCCCCAGGCGAGCGCATTTGCAACCGGGATCGTGTGGGTTGTACCACCGATAGCGGGTGTCTGCGTGTAGATGGGGCTGGAGAAATCAGCATTGTCGTCAACCTGCACGACATAGGTCGCGCCAGCCAGACTTGCGGCTGTCCAGACAAAGGCTGGGCGGGCGGTGGTGGCTGTGGTAATGATCGCGCCTTCAGCCGGGGTTTTCGCCAGATCGACGGTGAATTCCCAGACATCGCTTTCACCACCCCAGATGTTGGTGCCGGTTTCGCGACCCTGTACACGCCAGAAATATTTCGTTTGCGTCAGGGCAACGGGGAGATTGGCGGCACTGAGCGCCAGCGATAGTCCACCGACTTCTTTGTCGGTCAGGATGGCTGTGCCTGTGAAGGTGTCATTGGTGTTGATGTCCACACGGTAGCGGTTCGCGCCAGTGACGGCGAACCAGGACAGTGTAGGACGTGGTGTATTGACGAAGCCCAGATCGGCGGGCGCTTTCAGCGTTGGCACACCGATAGCGGCGAGAACGTCCGACCCGGTGACAACTTCTTCTGTCGGCTCGGCAGTGGCTTCGGCGACGGGAACTTCTGTCGATTCGACGGTTACTTCAACGGTTGGTTCAGCCGTCACTTCGACAACGGGTGTTTCAACGGTGGGTTCTTCTGTCGGCGGCGGGAGTTCTTCAACCGGGACAAACAGCGCGAAATCTTCAACAGTGAGCGTATCGGACGGCGCGGCGGGGTCGGTGCGCGGCGCAAAATTGGCCGAAATCGTCACCGAACCGGGCGGCAGCGGCGCTTCGTCATTCCAGACGATGACTTCGACACCGTTGACGGCGACACGCACGACTGAACCGATGGCAGACAAGCGAATGTCAGTCCAGGCGTTGGTGAGGGCGACGACGGCTGTGCCGACAGGTGCGCCAGCGCGTGAAAGCGTGACGTTACCAGCGGTATCAACGGCGGCGGTGTAACCGAGTGCGCTGCTGCTGCGAACGCTGACCTGGGCGCTGCCCGATGTAAACTGGGTGCGTGCCATGGCGACAGCATTAAAGTAGATGCCCTTGACCAGTGTCAGCGGTTCGTTGCTGTCAATGGCCTGCATCTGACCGGGGAGAGCGACCCATCCCGCGCCACCCACCCAGGGTGTGTAATCGCCACTTTCGAAATTATCGGCAAAAAGCAGCGCGATGGCTGGTTCTGGCGCGATCACTTCGGGGGTCGACACGACATCTGTCGGCTCGGCGGTTACTTCCGGCGGAACCTCGTCCGTCGATTCGGCAGTCGGTTCGAGCGTGGCTTCAACGGTTGGCTCGATGGTTGGCTCGATGGTTGGCTCGGCAGTCACTTCGACTGGAGGTTCTTCAGTTGGAGGCACAGCAGTTGGCTCGGCTGTGACTTCAACGGGCGGATCAGCAGGCGGAGGCGCTTCAACAGTTGCCTCTGCGGTTGCTTCAGGTGCGTCCTGCGCAAAAGTGACCGCAGAAAGCGCCGCACCAATGCAGAGAATCAAAATCAAAAAAAGATGTTTCAACTTCATACGGTTCTCCTAATTCCCATAAGGACTTGGGTGTTGAGACTGTTCAATCCCGGCAACCCGTACATAACTATTCTAATATACCATCAAATTTGCGCTTTGATCGTAAATTTATCAATATTTCCGTAAGTCCCTTCAACACCATCATCATGTGTTAAAGGTCTGATCGTAAACACCCTGTTATGCGTGTTGGAAATCCTGATTATTCATGATCCTTGCAGAATTTGTCATCTTCATTATCGCGCATGATTCCTCAAAAAACACTATCAATGAGAAACAATTAGCCGTTAGCATGTAATCTTCTGATCCTGTTAGCAGGACGTACAGCCCTTGAACGCAGCACTCAGCACTTTACACTCAGCACTTCCTTCTTAGCTGTCAGTCTCCAAAACGCTAACCCGCTTTCACGGCGCACCGACGGTAAAGCTCTGGATGGCGCTCCACGTGCCGACTGCTGCGCCATCACGTCCGCGCACACGCCAATAATACACCCCGAAGTCGGGCAGTGTCACTGTGACTGTTAGCCCATTGATGGTATCGTCCAGAATGGGGGTGCTTAGATTGGAATTCGTCGAAATTTCGTAATCATAGTCGCTAAATCCGGTAATGTGATTCCAGGTTAAGGTGGCCTCCCGTGATGTTGAAAGGAACAGATTGCGCTGCGGCACAGCACTGTTGCCAGATGTGATCGTGATCGTCCAAGTTTCGCTCCATTGGGTCGTTTGGCTGGCGGCATTGAGGGCGCGGACACGCCAATGATAGACTCCAGGAATAAGATCGCCGGGAGGCGTATAGCCTGCGCTGATGACCTCAATCGTATTCGTCGGCGGCTCGGTCTGCCCGATCTGAAACTCATACGATACCGCGCCGGGGACAGCATTCGAGTTGAATGGCACACGCGGATTGGGCGTTGATCCGTTATCGGCAGGGGCGGATTGGGTCGGCACGAAGTCGGTGAATATGGATACGCCAAATGTGCCTTCAGTGGTGTTATTGGTGCTGACATCATCGCGCTCCACACCATCGGTGTTGGCGATTACGGTCACTTCGCCTGTGCCTGCGGTGGTCGCAAAGCCCTGTGGTGAGGGTAATACAGATTCTGGAAGCGGAATGCCGATCATGGTTACAGTTACAGTCTCATCCAGTTCAATATGCCCAAGCTGGCACGTGACAAGGCTGGTTGCGTAAGTACACGACCCTTGCTCGGCTACAGCGGATACAAATTCAGCCACATCGTCCGGTATGACTTCGGTCAGGACGACGGCGGTAGCAGTTTCAGGGCCAATGTTGTGAACTTCAATAGTGAGGGTTACAGGTTCGCCGACAACGGCCTCCAATGGCTCAATGGTTTTCGTGACTTCGAGATCAGCGCGGAAGCTCAACTTAGCCAGATAGCCGTCGGTTGCCCCGCCATAGGTGGTTTGAAAGCCGCCAGTTATCGGTGTACCGCTGTTGGTGACATCGCCTGTGACATAAGCTGTGCCGTTGGCATCGACAGCAATGCCACCATGCGCGTTGCTGTTGCGGCCTAAAAATGTTGAGTAGACCAGTGAGTTATTCCCGATAGCATTGGTATCGAGCTTGGCGACGAAAATGGTTGTGCTGCCTAATTTTGTCAACTGGATAGCATCGCGCAGTGGAAAATTTGTCGCAGTCGTCATGCCTGTGACGTAAACGTTGCCATCGCGCGTAGCTTCGATACCGTAGCCGAAATCAAAGCCTGTGCCGCCCAGGTAGGTTGAATACTCCAGCGCCGCCGTGCCGGATTCGTTGGTGTTGATACGGGCAACAAACGCATCATAATTCGGGGGATAAATACTACTTGGGCCGTTTGTGCCTTTAGTTGGCTGGAATCCGTTTACAACTGGAAAGTCCGTTGATTCCGTGCCGCCCGTGACATAAACGATGCCATCACCGTTGGTCGAAATATCGCCAGAGTGAAAGTCCCAGTTTTCCGTGCGCGACCCGCCGAGGAACGTTGAATAGACCAAACCTGCCACCCCGGACACGTCTGTATCTAGTTGGGTGATAAAGGCATCCATGCTGTTGCCAAAATAAGTTGTGTCATCGTAGACGAGTTCGGTCTGATATGCGTTCGGCGTGATGGGAAAATCAACATCCGTAGTCATGCCTGTGATATACACGCTGCCTTCGTCGTCTGCGTCCATTCCCATTCCGCTGTCGGTTCGGTTCGTGCCACCCAGATAGGTGGAGTAAATGAGCGAAGCAGCGTCGGATTCAGCAGTATCAAAGCGTGCAATAAATAGTCGCATGGGCGTGGTGGCAGCACCAATGGGGTCATAAGCATTGGGCGTGACCGGGAAATACCCACTAAAATCATCGGCATGAGGGAGTGACTGGGTGACACCACCGATAAAAGCGTGACCTGAATCGTCAGCGGCGACGGCATAGCCAACCTCCGGTGCTTTACCGCCTAAATAGCTTGCATACAACAGCGTATCGCCTGCGGGGTTGAGTTTGACCAGATAGGCATCGCTACCTCCTGACAATGACAACGTATCCTGAAAAGCGCTATCCGTGACCGGAAAGGTATTTGAAGAGGTCGTGCCGACGATATAAATATTATTGGCAGTATCCAATGTCACATCGGTTGCATTTTCTCCATTATTGCCGCCAAGATAGGTTGACCAGACCAATGAACCCGCGCCGCTGATATGGGTGTTGATTTTCATCACAAAAGCATCGCTTGGCCCGGTCAAAGTCGAGTCATATGCTCCTGTGGAAATCGGGAAATTGCTCGATACCGTTGACCCAACAACATAGGCATAACCGCTGTCGTCAACGTCGATACTCCAGGCCGAATCAAACCCGCTGCCGCCGATATATGTGCTGTATTCTAAGGTCGGATCGAGAATCAGCGCGTGATTCGGGTCGTAAGCGCCGACATCGAAACTCACCGCATTATCATCACTTAAATGGAAAGCCACATCGACTGGAATAGTCGCGCCGTCGATCTCCTGCCACGCAATCGGTGCGTGTTCGGTCAAAGTCGCGCCTGTCGGCAGCGTGATTTTCAGATCGCCAGAATCGAGCCGCAGATTTTGCGCACCATCGTAACGCCAGCGGATTTGCGTCCAGTCCGCGCCGGGTTCAGCGATAAACGTGCTTTTGAGCGCACCGCCCGCGCCGTCATAGCGCAGATCAACGCCAGGGTAGAGATCGTCAACGGTCAGGGCGGCGTAAGTCGAAATATTCGTGCGCCAATCCGCAGGGTTGCTGCCGTGAAAATGATTGATTTTGCCAGGGAGTGGGTCGATCCCGTTGACAGGACTGGTATCCGCGCTGTCATAAACAATTTTGACGACATTGATTTTTTCAGCGTCTGGCAGGGCGAGAGTCACGACGTTGGGTTCAAACCACATCTGACCGTTCATGCCGCGTGCCTCGAATGTCTTTTCGCCGGGGACAAACGCTAACGGCAGGCCACTCAGGAGGTCAGCGCCGGGAACGGGCAGCATGGGTAACGCAGGCGTGTCATCAGCGGCGCGGGCGATGCCGGAGAGGATGAATATCAACAAGCTCATTAAAAATAAGCGAATTTTCAAATGTGTCATCTTTTACCGATTCGACTCTATTAACAACACTTTCATTATAGGACAAATTGTTTTGCGATAACCTAAAGAAGATGACTTTTGGATAGCTCATTCAACCCTCACCCTAAATCCCTCTCCCTCAGGGCGAGGGACTTTGAGAGCCGTTGTGAGCCAATTACTCCCCTTCGCCCTGAGGGAGAAGGGGCTGGGGGTTGAGGGTCAAAACCGCCAATCAAGCCTAAGTAACTATCCAAAACTCAGGTTACTTAGGCTATACCGAAACGGACAATTTCGCGTTCTGAACAGCGCCGTTAAGCAAACAAAAAAGCCCAGCGCCGCGTATTTTCATACACGAGGCTGGACTTGGAAGGGGGAGAAAAACGGATCAGGGAAATTTCGGTTTAGGTGTCGCGCTCACGCTCAATCGTCGAAGTGTTGCGGACGCGGCGGGCGCGGACAAAAATCGTGTTAATCAGGGTTGTTAGCAGCCAGGTCGCCAGCAGGTAAACCATGATCGCGAACAAGGATGCCACGTCGATCACGCCACCATTACCGATGGCAGGCGCGGCGAGAATGTTATTGAATGGTGCGACGAAAACATTGGTCACGCCATAAATGAAATCCACGAAGCCACTGCCGGGATTGGCGGCGATCAGCATCAGGCCGAAGCGAAAGATGATAAGGACGGAGATGACAGCGGCGACCAACCAGATAAGCTGGTTCAGACGCGACAAAAAGACATTGCGCGTATCCGGTTTATATTCGACTACGCGCTCGCGGCGTGCGTAATCGTCATCCTTGATAATCTGTACACGTTCTTTACGTTCCATGAATTAGACTCCCATCATTTCTAGCGTTTGCGTTGAGATTCTCTGCAATACATTCGCTGCTTTGATCTGAGCGAGGACTACCGAAATATTGTCGTGTCCTCCGTGATCGTTGGCAGCAGCGATCAGGTTTTCACAGGCCGATTGCGTTGAAACGCTGGCCTGGATAATGTCATAAATGGTGCTGTTGTCCAGTTCGTTGGTCAGGCCGTCGGAACAGAGCAGCAGCCTATCCTCTTCGTCTAATTCGATGGCGTATAGGTCGGGATTACTTTTTTCGTCCGTGCCGACTGCCTGAGTGATGCAGTTGCGCAGCGAATGTTTTTTGGCTTGATCGGGCGTAATCATGCCGGCGCTCAATAAATCCTGCACCAGCGAATGATCGGTGGTGACTTGTGTGATGCCGTCCCGCGAAATCCGGTAGGCGCGGCTGTCACCAATATTCGCGATATAGGCACGGCTGCCGATCAACAGGGCGGCTACCAGCGTCGTTCCCATTTCATCATCTCTGGCGCGGTTGAGGCTGTAAATTTTCTGATTCGCAGCCTTGAAGGCTTCACTGAGCCAATAGGTGAAACTTCTGCCACTGCCGAAATACTGATAATTTTTCACCATTTGCCGGGTGAGCGTATCAACCGCAAGCTGGCTGGCGACTTCGCCTGCATGATGACCGCCCATGCCATCGGCGAGAATCAGGAGACTCACGGGTTTATTGTCAACCCAGCCGATGTCAACTACCGCAGCACAATCTTCGTTATTTTGGCGATGAACACCCTTATCAACGGTGTGGGCAGTTTCGTGTTCCATTTTTCCTATCCTTATAATTGCGAAGCGGCGATCACAACGATCACCGCTTCAAGACAGAAATACAGAAGTGTACAAGTTCAGATAGCTGTGTGCGGGAATTACGCCAGAACTCCAGATCGCTCTGTGAGAAATTAGCGTAACAGGCGGCGGCCTGCGACGAGCGAGACAACCAACAGAATGACGAATACGACAAAAATGAACTGCGCGATACCGGCTGCGGTACCAGCGATGCCACCAAACCCGAAGATTGCGGCGATGACGGCGATAACGAAGAAAAAGAGTGCCCAGCTTAACATGATTATTTGCTCCTTGTTTTTCTAGTGTGCGTTACTCTATGGCTTTAACTGTAATCGAGAACGCAATCTTCTCTATGAGCGTGCTGGGGCAACTCTGGGTAGGTGGAGTGGGGGGTGGGGTGGTAGTCAGTGTAGAGGTTTAGGTTCACACCCCTGACTGTCGCTTCTGAGAGAAACGAGGTTGTGTTGACATTTGCTCAACCTCACCCCTGACCGCTGCGCGTCTCCAATGCTTTGGAGAGGGGGAGTTAGGCAAGTCTTAAGCCCCTCCCCATTGATGCGTTTGTACAAAATAAATCGGTAACGCATTTCGTAGGGGCACGATGCATCGTGCCCTTACACCCAATGTTGACGACATTACCGAAATAAAAAGTTCAACACCATCAATGGGGAGGGGTTTGGGGTGGGGATGCCAGGAAATTACATTACTTGGCTGAAATGTCAACAGAAACGAGCAATCAAGGTTTGTATTCTCATTATTGACTCCTCCTCCTTTCGACTAAATGTTCCTGTTCAGCTATACTGGTGATTATTCTACTTCTCATGTTTAAATAAACTAAAATGCCAAAATTTGTGTCTTGTCGTTTCACTTCTCTCAAAAATTCAATATCTTGTCTCCGGTACGGCATATTGCTCCTCCTCACCGCGTGTAGCGGTTTGGCAGGTGAGCCGCCGATTGTTGCTACCATACCGCCTATGCAACCAGGTTCGCAGGATGTTGGTCTGCCAGTCGAACAGCCTGATCTCCTGCAAGGCGCATTGATTTACGCAGAAAACTGCACACGCTGTCACGGTGAAGCAGGACAGGGTGATGGGGAGCTTGTACTCAGCGGCCAACTCAGCAATCCTCCGCCAGACTTTACCGACCCTATTACTGCCCAGAGCCAGTCTCTTAACGACTGGTACGACGTCATCACCAATGGACGTCTGGAAAATTTCATGCCACCCTGGGGGGAAAGTCTCAGCGAGAAAGAGCGCTGGGCAGTGGCACTCTATACCTACACAATGAGCTACCATCCCGATCAGATTGCTTTAGGAAAAGCCGTGTGGGATGCCAATTGCGCAGAGTGTCATGGTGCAGGAGGTGCTGGAGACGGCATTCGTGCTAGCGAATTCGATACACCCATCAGCGATTTGCGTCAGCCGGAGATGTTGGTGACCCAAAGTGATAGCATCCTGTTCGAGCTTATCACTCAGGGCAATGGGGAAGCCATGCCTGCCTTTGGCGATAAACTCGATGAAACCCAGCGCTGGCAAGTCATTTCGTATCTGCGAACCCTATCGCTCGTCAACGCTGAATCAATTGGCAGAACTGTGATACCTCCCGCCGCTACTGTCGAGGTTGAAGTTGCGGCTGCACCCTCAATTCCCGGAAGCATCAATGGACGTGTGAGTAATGGCACACAAGGGGGATCGATCACCGACGACCTTTCGGTGACGCTCTACATTGTTGACAGCCAGTTTAACCAGGAAACCCGGCAGACGACGATTGCCAGCGATGGCACATTTGTATTCAACGATGTTCCTCTCCAAAATGACTTCGCTTATCTGGTCACGACTTTTTACCAGGATCGGACTTTTGGTAGCAATATGGTCAGGGGCGATACATCAAAACCCGTGCTGGAGATACCGATCACCGTTTACGATGTGACAGATGATCCTTCAGTCATTGTGGTCAGCGACGTAGCCATCCAGATCAGCGCCATAGCTGACATCATCCAAATTACGCAGATCATGAATTTCCGCAACACATCTGACCTTTTGTATTCCCAGAATGACCCAATAGACGATGCTCGTTTTGCCTCGGTAACAATTCCACTGCCGGCGGGCGCAGAGGTTCAGGGAACAGCGAATGAGCTGCAACGTTATACCCGTTCCGAGGATGGCAGCGCTTTAATTGATACGCGCCCTGTCTATCCCAATGAGGATCACATTATTCATATCACGTATACGCTGCCGTTTGAGGGCAGTGCTGATTTTGAGATTCCTCTCAACTACGCATTAAATGGCTCCGTTCAAATTCTGCTTGAATCTGATACATTGAGCATCTCTTCTCCACAATTAACATCTTTGAGTCCGCAAACGATGGGTGGAACGGTCTTCCAAAGCTATGGGGCGAATTTATCACTGCCAGCAGGGACAACAGTGAATTATTCGGTCAATCAATCATCTGCGGCTCTCGATACCGTTTTTTCCAGCAACACCCTGGCCTATGTCTTCATCGGTATTGGCAGTTTAGCGATTCTAGGTGCAGCGGGACTTTACTTCTATGAACGCCGTTTTCCCAAATCGGCAGCCAATAATCAACAGCTTATGGACGTTTTGATCGAACAGATTGCCGAATTGGATGACATGCACCAGAAAAAGCAGATCGACCCAAAAGCGTATCAGACACAGCGTAAACGCTTAAAAGACCGCCTGGCAGCCCAGATGGACAAGAAATGAGCCGTTTAACGATTAAACATGACAAAGATCACATTTCTACTAAAATCTGATAATTTATAGGTAAAATTGTCATATTTCTCAAGATTTTATCAGATTCTCCACAGTTCTATTCTCTCAGCGCCGTTTGTAAATGAGAACCGTATGAGTTAGAGTACATTAAATCCGGTCTCTTATTTGGGTGATTCTTGCAATACCGGATGTGTTGCTCTGATACAGCTTATAAGAGACAAAAAATATATTCATTGAAAGGGGGGTTTATGCAAAGGTTCCGATATTTCGGTCTACTCATAGGAACACTGTTCGTCATCGCAGGATTTGTCCTACTGACACAAAGACCTGTGCAAGCGCAAGATTCGCCCGAAGAACCGCCATTCCTGGGGGAATTTTACGATATGTGGGTCGAATCTCCACACCATGACCTGGAAGCAGAGGCCTTTATTAACTGGGATGAAGAAGGGGAAATCCCGGTCGAGTGTGCCCGATGCCACTCAACTGAAGGTTATCGCGACTTTCTGGGCGTTGACGGCACAGATGAAGGCACTGTGGAAAATGCCGCGCCTACGGGTACGGGTGTAACCTGCGACGGCTGCCATAACAGTGTCGCGTCCAACTTGACGACAGTCACATTCCCATCGGGTGCTGAAATCACCGACGAAGGTGGCTCAGTGCGCTGTATGGTTTGCCACCAGGGGCGTGCTTCAATGGTGAGCGTTGATAACTCCATTGCCGATGCGGGGCTGACCGACGATCCCAATACTCCTAGTCCAGACCTTGGCTTCATCAACATTCACTACTATGCAGCGGCGGCAACACTTTATGGGTCTGAGGCGAGCGGCGGTTATCAATATGCCGGTCTCCGCTATCAGATGAAGAATGAACATGTGCCAGCTTATGACACCTGCGCGGAATGCCATAATCCGCACACGCTTGAGGTTCGTGTGGATGATTGCGCCGGATGTCATGAAGAAGTCACCTCAGCAGAAGATCTGCCTTTCATCCGGATGCCTGGCTCAAAGGTCGATTACGATGGTGATGGTGACGATCAGGAAGGAATTTCCGAGGAAATTGAAGGCCTCCAGGAAATCCTGCTTGAAGCCATACAAATTTATGCCAGTGGAGTTGCCGGGACGCCCATTGCCTACAATTCGGCGGCGTATCCGTACTTCTTTATTGACACCAATGACAACGGGGAAGCCGATGAAGATGAGTCTAATCGGGATAATAAATATAATGCCTTTAGCGCCAATCTCTTGAAGGCCGCCTATAACTATCAGGTGACGCTCAAGGATCCGGGTGGATATGCGCATAACCCAACCTATCACATCGAGCTTCTCTATGACTCGATCAACTCCCTGAACGAGGAAAGCGAAGATCCGATCGATACGGCGGAACTGCGCCGCACCGACCCAGGCCACTTCGATGTCACTGCTGAGGCGTTCCGAGATTGGGATGAAGATGGCGTTGTTCCGGGAACCTGCGCACGCTGCCATACAGCAGGTGGTTTGCCTGTCTATCTGGAGAACGGCGTGACCATTAACGCTGAGCCATCGAATTCATTGACCTGCTCGACCTGCCACGATAATGTCGGCGAGTTCACGCTGCGCACGGTGGACGAAGTGAAATTCCCCAGCGGTGCAATGGTAAGTTTCGGCGAAGGTGTGGAAAGCAACCTGTGCTTGAACTGCCATCAGGGGCGCGAGTCAACTGTTAGTGTCAATGGTGTTATTACGAAGGCTGCTGTAGGCGACGACGAAGTATCGCCGGATCTCACCTTCCGTAATGTCCACTACTTCGCGGCTGGCGCGACCCTGTTTGGCTCAGAAGCACAAGGCGCTTACCAGTTCGAAGGCAGTGACTATAACGGGCGCAATCTGCACGCGGAAGATATGCAAACGTGCACGGACTGCCACGACGAACATGCGCTGACAGTCCAGGTAAACCGCTGCGATAACTGCCATGAAGATGTCGAAACGGCAGAAGATGTGCTTCTCATCCGTCAGGAAGCGGAAGACGTTGAGCCGATTGACTACGATGGCGATGCCGATGTCGTGGAGCCAGTTCGCGATGAAATCATGGCATTGGAAGATGTGTTACTCGTTAGCATTCAGGCCTACGCCAAAGATACTATCGGAACAGCAATTGTTTATGATTCAGCTAGTTACCCGTACTGGTTCATTGACACCGATGGCAACGGCACGGCGGATCAAACCGAAGCCAATCGCGACAACCGCTATGCGACCTGGACGCCGACACTGCTGCGTGCTGCCTACAATTATCAGTACATCCAGAAAGACCCAGGTGTCTTCGCACACAATCCCGACTACGCCTTGCAAATTCTGTATGACAGCATCATGGCAGTAGGCGGCGAAGAAGCTGTCGCCAGCTTTACACGGCCACCTGTACAGGCGGCTGCCGATAGCTAAAGTTTTCGAATAGTTTCTGATCGATAAAATTCGGCTGGGTATGTCAAAATGCCTAGCCGAATTTTTTGCTCAGGGTTTTTAATTTACGCGCACACAATCGTTGGACAAGTCTTTACTCACTGCTTAAAATATGCACGGATCGAATTTAACGTCGATTTCGTTGGAGTCTGTTATGCGACGACTGACACTCTGGGCATTGATACTTGGCGGTCTGGGATTTATCGCCTTTGGCGTTGGCACGCTCTTTTTTACTAGCACCGCTGTGTATGCTCAGGATGTTGATCTTCAGGACGCTGAATATGTTGGTGCGGGCGAGTGTGGAGATTGCCATCGACCTCTATCCCGCGCACACGACGATACGGCTCATGGTCTTACACTACAAGATGTCAGTCGCGATGAGGATCTCATCCTGGGTGATTTCAGCCAGGGTGAGGATGTGCGAATGATCCAATTCCCCGATGATGACGACCCACGCCCATTCGAAGCGGATGATGTAGCCTATGCTGTTGGCTCTGGGCGCAATGTGCAACGCTACCTGTATGAAGTGGAGCGCAACGAATTGGTGCTTCTCCCGGCACAATGGAATGTAAACACACAATCCTGGGAAGCGTATCAACTGGCCGATGAGTGGCCGGACGATGCTTACGCTTTTGGGCCAAACTGCGCGGGATGTCATACGACAGGGCTGGATACAGGGCGCTTTCGTTGGGAAGATGACGCGGTCCAATGTGAAGCCTGTCATGGGCCGGGAAGCGTTCACCTGGAAATCGTAGACGACGTGGGCAGAAACCCCGACGAAGCGGAAATGAGCCAGATTCGCGCCTCAATAACCCTCAGCGCCGACCCTCAGATTTGTGGCCAGTGCCACAGCCAGGGTAGTGAGCCAGAAGATAACCTTCCCTATCCCGCTGAATATCGACCAGGACAGAATAATCTTTTGGACGAGGATATTTTCACGCTTGTTGCGCCAGATGACAGCGCTCACTGGTATGCAAGCGGCCATGCACGTCAGAAATATATGCAGTTCAACGAGTCGCTGCTTTCCACCCACACAACGGCTCTCGCCTCCATGCTCGAAAGCGACTCCGCCGATAATAGCTGCCTGCAATGTCACAGTGGGGATTACCGCCTGACGGAAAAATTGATCGCTCTGACTGAAGAAGATGGCATACCGCGGCAGCCTGTGACCGTAGAAACGGCGCAGTTTGGCGTGACGTGCGTCAACTGCCACGATCCGCACGGCGAGGCCGACCAGGAAATAGATACTTATGCTTTATGTACCGATTGCCATACCAAACCACCCGATAGTGACTCGCCTCATCACCCGGCGCGTGAGATGTTTGAAGGCGTAACTTTAGTTTCCGAGGTCGAAGGTATTCCCGGCAGCCACTTCAGCGCCGAAGATGGCCCCCGCTGCACAACCTGTCATATGCCGGAAATCCCTGTGGAAAATAATGGCACACGAGCCAGTCACCGTTGGCTGCCCATTCTTCCTGGCAGCACCGATGAATTGCAGGATAGCTGTACGACCTGTCACACGGACTTTGTCGATGTGGCTGGAATGCAGCGTCTTATCGAAGATATTCAAACCAGCACACAAGCGCGTTTAGAGGCCGCAAAAGCTGCCATGACCAGCAGCAGCCCAACCTGGGTGAGCGCATCGCTGGCGGTTGTCGAGGGTGATGGCAGTATGGGCATTCACAATTACCCGTATGCAGATGCTCTGCTAAAGGCTGCTGAGAGTGAACTTGGCCTCGCGCCAACGCCCAGTGCTGCGTCCGATCTTGAAGCGCTGGTCAACCTGCCAACACCATCTGCCGTGACGCCTCAGTCAACCACAGGTGAAGTCGGAGCGGGTTTGACGATGCCTTCGATCATTTTGCTTGCCATCGCCGGGCTGGTGGTCGCAGTTGCCGCCTATGCCTTCTTTCTCAGGAGGCCACAATGACCCGAAATGACCGCCTGATCTGCCTGTTTTTTGCCATTGGGGGCTTGTTCATCCTGGCTGGTGTCGCACTGGCCTTCAACATGTCGCCTGTCCTTGCGCAGGACAGCCCAACGCCCACCGCAGTCGCACAGAATAACGTTACGCCAACAGGCGATGACAGCTATTGCCTGGTTTGTCACGCGCAGCCCAGCCAGACTTACACGCTGGCTGATGGAAGCATCTTCGACATCGCCGTGAACCCGGATACGATTGCCAGTTCGGTGCATGGAACGCAGAACGAAAGCGGAAAATTGGGTTGTACGGACTGTCACGGTGAAAATATTTTCCCACACACGCAGCCCCTCCCAATCAGCAGTCGAGCTTATACGGTGCAGCAAAGTGCTTTGGTCTGTGTTGATTGCCATCAGGATCAAACCAGCGAACTCGTGGATAGTGTGCATGACAATGCGCTTGCAGCAGGCAATCTGAGTGCGGCTACCTGCGTCGATTGTCACGGTGCGCATGATGTTCAGCCGCCAGATGTTTCCCATCAAACCACTGCTCTCACCTGCGGCAACTGTCATGTCAGCGTGTTTCAGGAATATGAACACAGCGTACATGGCGAAGCGCTTTTTGACGGTGATGAGAATGTACCGACCTGCGTCGATTGTCACGGCGTTCATGGCATCCAGAACCCAACGACAGCGTTGTTCCGCAACCGTTCGCCCGAACTATGCGCGGATTGCCACGCTGATGTTGAATTGATGGCGCAGTATGACATTACGACCAATGTCTTCGAAAGCTATCTGACCGATTTTCACGGTCAGACAGTCGCCCTGTTCGAGCAGCAAGACCCGAATGTCCCGACAAATAAGGCGGTCTGTATTGACTGTCATGGCGTACACGATATTGGTCGTACCGATGAGAACACCAGTCGGGTAGTCCGTGAAAATCTGCTGGAAACCTGCCAGCAGTGTCATCCCGGCGCAAGCAGTAATTTCCCGGACTCTTGGGTTGGACACTTCCCACCAACAGCGGAATCGCATCCGCTGCTGTTTATCGTGACCTTGTTTTATAACATCCTGATCCCTGTAACGGTTGGTGGCTTTATTCTGCTGGTTGCTACTGATGTTTTCCGTCGCATCCGTGAGCGACTGGGCAGAAAGGACGCTTAAGTATGGAAGAGCAAACGCTCCAGGCACAAAAGCAATATCCTCGTTTCACGCCAACAGAACGTTTCGAGCATATCCTCCTGATTGTGACGTTCGTGGGGCTGTCGCTAACGGGTTTGCCGCAGAAATATGCCGCTGAAGATTGGGCAAAAACCATGATTAACCTCATGGGCGGAGTCGAGAGCATCCGCATCGTCCACCGGATTCTGGCAACGATATTGATGGCCGAGTCGATTTATCACGGCGGCATCATTACTTATAAACTGTATGTGCTGGGTCGTCGCGCCTCAATGCTTCCGGGTATCCGTGATCTGCGAGACGTTATCCAATGGATTACTTTTAATCTGGGCTGGAGCCGAAGTCATCCGCACTTGCCCCGTTATAACTTCGGCGAAAAGGCCGAATATCTGGCAGTCGTCTGGGGAACAGTGGTTATGATTATCACTGGTTTCATGATGTGGAATCCCATCACTACATCAACAGTGTTACCTGGCGAGGTCATTCCAGCCGCGCGCGTGGCGCATGGTAATGAAGCGCTGCTGGCGGTGCTTTCAATCCTGATCTGGCATATGTACAACGTTCATGTCCGGCGTTTTAATCGCAGCATGTTCACGGGCAAACTTTCACGCGAAGCAATGATTGAGGAACATGCCGCCGAATTGGAAACAATTGAAAAAGGGGAACTGCCGCCTGGACGGCCGCCGCAGGTTATTGAGCGTCGCAAGCGGCGATTCTGGCCGTATGCAATCATCATGACCATTATCCTGGTAGGGGGTCTGATCCGGTTTTTGACGGTAGAGCAAACCGCGATCACGACGATCCCACGCCAGCTCAGTGTGGTTGGTGGGCCGCTATTGGTCAGCGCGGATAACGGTCAGGCAGACCAGGGCGCTACACTCTGGCAGACTTTAGAATGCAAAACATGTCATGGAGAAAATGCTGAAAGTGGCGACATGACCATGAATGTCATTCTGGCTGGAACGAAGATCTCGTTTGAGGCATTTGTCGGTGCTGTACGTCGCGGCCCGGCGGATATGCACCCGTTTTCCGCCGATCAAATCACCGACGAACAGCTTGCGCATCTGTACGCCTGGCTGCGCACGCTGGAACGCTGACCCATCATTCGTCCAGCGAAATCAGTCCCTTACGAAGCGCATATTTAACAAGCTCTGTCCGCGAATGTAGATTGAGCTTGTGCATAATATTTTCACGGTGGCGCTCAACTGTTTTAGCAGCAATTCCCAGATGATTGGCAATATCCTGATTGGTGTGATCCTCGGCAAGGTAAGTTAACACTTCGCGCTCACGTTCTGTCAGGCCATCGTAGCTCGTTGTTTCATTACCGTTTCGCACCCTGATCAGATAATCGGCAACCAGGTCCCTGGCGACTTCTGGCTCCAAAAATACATTTCCCGCAGCAACGGCCTGAATACCTCTAATCAATTCTTCAGGTGCAGCCCGCTTCGGTATATAGCCCGATGCACCGGCTTTCAACATTCTGAAGAAGTAATCCGCTCCTTCATGGATAGTTAGTGCCAGCACCGCAATTTCAGGCAGTTCCTGCTTAATGAGTCGTGTGGCCTCCACCCCGTCCATGAGTGGCATGGTGACATCCATGACGATAACATCTGGCTTAAGTTCTCTGGCAAGCCGCCGCGCATCCTCTCCATTCCGGCCTTCTCCGACAATTACCAGGTCAGCAGCACTTTCCAGAAGCATTCGCATTCCTGCCCGTACAACAGCATGGTCATCAATTATTAGCACTCGGATGGTCATTATTTTGTATCACCTGCTCATTCATTTGAATGATAAACGATGTTCCCTGCCCAGGCGCGGAATCGAATGTCAATACAGCATTCATCAGGTGGGCACGTTCCTGCATCCCAAGCAATCCCCAGGCGTTTCCATTCATGACTTGCGATGGGTCAAAACCCTTGCCGTTGTCACGGATGGTCAGCGAAGGGGTATTATTATAATCGAGAATCACCCAGGCTTGTGATGCATCAGCGTGTTTGATGATATTTGTTAACCCCTCTTGCGCGATGCGGAACAGGGAGGTTTCAATATCGGCTGGCAATGGATAGGGTTTACCCTTAACCTCCAGGTGAATGTCCAGATTGTGATGGCTGTTAAGACGCTTTACCATAAATTGCAGTGCTGCCGCGAGCCCCATGTCGTCAAGCTGGGGTGGTCGGAGATCATTAATCAACCGTCGCAGACTATCCAACGCTGCCGTTACCATTGTTTCGAGTTCTGCCAGTCGTCCAACCATTAAAGTTGGCTCCTTCATAACCGATACACCCCGAATTCCTAATGCCAATCCGGTAAGCGTTTGCCCGGTTTCATCATGCAGTTCTCGCGCGATACGTTTACGTTCAGCTTCCTGTGCTGCTGTAATCCGTTGCAGAAGCTCGCCACGCAGCGCATCGCGGCGCTGTACTTCCTGCAATAAGCGCTCGGTTTCCACGTTTGCAGCCTGTAGTTCAGCATTCAACCGCGCCAGCCCATCACGACTAAAGCGTTCCGCCTCGATTTTTTTGCGCTCGGCGGTTTCGAACCGTTGTTGGTTTTCTACCTCAAGCGCCCGCAGCACCCGAATCATGGCAATTGTGATAATGGTCGCCAGGACTGCGCGAAACAGTTGCACTGGAAACCCGGCGATCTGAAAGAATAATGAGGTATTGATGTACATCGAAG
>JALHNB010000088.1 GCA_022843745.1 Anaerolineae bacterium
TTTTACGCCGTCTCGCCCATCTCTTGCCCGCCACCTCCCGCATGTCCTGCCGTTCTCTCCATCCTTTGACCTTTCAGTCTCTCCGGCAGGTCTCTTAAGTTGGTGCATATGGGGCGCACGGCTGTGCGCCCCTACGAATCCATCACGAAACTGATTTCCTAAATTGCCTGAAAACTACTCCGCCAACTGCCACTCGGCAACGTTGTACCAGGGTGAGCCATCCCGTCCCCAGTCGCCCCCGATGAGATTCGGGCTTGTCACAAAGGCATCGTTGAGATTGACCATCGACACCATCAGGACTTCGTTGGCGATCATGGTCTGAATCTCATTGGCGGCTTCCTGGCGTTCCTCGGCGCTCATCGACGTGCCGAGAACGTTCCAGAGTTCGTCTATTTCGGGATAGCAGATGCCCGCGCCGTTCAATGCGGTGGGGTTTTCTTCAGTGGGTATCGACGCGCAGCCCCACAATTCGATCTGGTCAATCGTATCTGTGCCGACGCCCCAGCCCAACACGTAGAGATCGTGGATGGCGGTGGAGAATGGGCTGTTATCGGTCAGCGATGAGTGCATCACATTCACCTGATACTCCGTAATGCTTACATCAATGCCGACTTCCTTGAGGAAATCCTGCACGGTCAGCAGCACGTCCTGATATTCACTGAATCCGCCGCCCGCGTAGGTTGCTGCTGTCAGGGCCAGGGGTGTGCCGTCCTCGACGCCATCGACACCATGCGACTCAAGTACGCCGTCGCCATCATCATCCGTCCATCCGGCTTCAGCCAGCATAGCTGCCGCGCCCTCGGGATCGTATTCGATTTGCGGTGTACCTTCGTAGTACCAGGGCGTGCCGTACCAGAAGCTCTTAGGGATTTCGGTCTGGCCTTCGTACAGTTCGTCAACGATAAACTGGCGGTCAATCGCCATCGCAATCGCCTTGCGCACATTCACGTCCGCCAGCGCTGGGTGACGATTTTCGGTGAAATTGAACTGCAATTCCATACGTCCCCCGCTGAACCCGGTGAGCAGATTCATTTCGGGGTTTTCCGCTTTAAATTCGATGGCTTCCAGCACGGGCAGCACGAATGTCCAATCGACTTCACCTGCGACAAGCAGTTCCTTGACAACGCTGCTGTCGGCGTAAAGGCTGACAATCACCTCATCGAACCAGACGTCATCCCAGTAATTCGGGTTGCGGACGTAGCGGATGTAGCTGCCGGACTGCCACTCGGCAAAAACGAACGGCCCGTTGCTGACTTCCGGTGCGCGCAGCCATTCGACCTGGCTGTCGTCAAAGCCAATGCCATCAGCGATTCCGGCATCATAAGGTTCGCGCAGGATGTGGGCTGGCAGCGGATAGTAGCCTGCGCTGATCCAGTCGGGTTGAGCCTGAGAAAACGTAATGACGACTTCTTTTTCGGTTTCACCCTGCACTACGCTGTCCAGTGCCGCGCCATTGACGAAGCGGAAAATGACAACATTGCTCAGGCCATCGGTAGCAATATCATAGACCAGGATAAAATCTTCAGCCGTGATCGGCGTACCGTCTGACCAGACCGCCCAGTCGGCAATCGTGAATTTAATGACCGATTTGCCATCTTCGGTGAGGCTGATGCCGCCGTTTTCTTCGCTCGGCAGTTCATCGACCAACTGCGCGATGACGTTACCGTCTTTGTCTACGCCCCAGGGATGTTGGGAGTGCAGATGGGTGTGCGTCCAGCTCACGCCGAGATCGGTGAAATAGTCGATGATGATGCCGGGTTCCTGCGTCATCGCGATGCGCAGCACTTTTGGCTCATCCTGCGCACTGATAACCCCTGTCATGATTAAAAGAAGCGATAGCAAGGTAGCGAGTATGAAACCGCTAAACGCCTTTGTCCGTTTCATCGAGCAAGACCTCCTAGTAGATAGTATGAATGTGTTGATTTTTTGAAATTTGGTGCTATCAGCCAATCATAACGTGGTTTGGGGCAAGCGCCAAATCCTGAATACCAAATTTGGTATGCTCATTTTGTCGAAAATGACCAAGGATTAGCTCATATTGAGAACGTGTCAAACTTTAATATACGGCTGAGTCCGCTGCTGAAGAGGTAGCCGAACAACAAATTGCGCGCCGTGTTCCACCGCGCTGACAACCTGAATTGTCCCACCATGCAAATCAACAATCCGTTTCGCAATTGCCAGCCCAAGCCCAAAGCCACCTCGATTGCGATTTCGAGAGGTGTCGATCCGATAAAAACGGTCAAAAATATGAATCTGTTCTTCTAAGGCAATACCTGGCCCGCTATCCTCGATTTTGATTTCTACGCCATCTTTGAACCTCTGAGCCATGACGCACACTTCCCCACCTTCGGGTGTATATTTGATCGCGTTGTCAATCAGGTTAAAGACAACCTGAATGAGCCGATCTTCATCACCCTCCAACAGTAGATCGGCTGCAACCTCTCGCTCAAGGGCAATCTGTTTTTCCTCTGCTGCCGAGCGAAATTGTTCGACAACCATGTTGAGCATCAGACTAAGGTCAACTTCTTTCTTCTCAAACGGCAGTTCGTGACTATCCGCGCGTACCAGCATCAGCAGCGTATTCGCCAGTTGCGACAGCCGTTGGACTTCCTCCTGAACGCTCACAAGCGCATGATGATATTCAACGGGGCTTCGACTCTGGCTGAGTGTAACTTCGAGTCCAGTCTGCATGATAGACAATGGGGTTCGTAATTCGTGGGCCGCATCCGCTGTGAACTGCCGTTGACGCTGGAATGCCTGCTCAATTCGATCCAGCATCGCGTTGAAAGTCTGCGCTAGCTGTTCCAATTCCACCTCGGATGCAGTGATATCCAGGCGCTGTGTTAAATCAGCTTCGTTAATTTTGGCGGCGGTGCGGACAGTTGCCCGGATCGGAACGAGCGCCCGATTCGCCAGAAACCATCCACTTAACGGCGCAAGCGTCCCCGTAAACACAAGCAGGACGACCAGAATCCGCATCACATCACCCTGAATTTCGCGAATATCTTCCAACGATACGCCCACCTGGAGCGCAATCTGTGGCGCATAGGAAAGGCCTAAGGTGTAGAGCCGTATTTCATCAATATCATCATTTTCCAGGAAACCTACCGTCTCATAGCTCGTTTCATTAGCCTGTGAGGTTGTAACGGGTATGTCATAATCAGCACTGGTCGCCAGAATGTCACCGCTAGAGATGTCAATCAGCCGGACAAAAAACAATTGATCCCGCAGGAAACTCTGAGTTGCGATGTTGTGATCTGCCAGTTGCAGGCGTACATCGGCAATATCAAGCGGGTTCTCAATATCCTCTGGATCATATAAAACCGAAGCGACCTGGTTGGCCGTCAATAAGAGGTTGCTGTTGACCTGGTTTTCAAGCCATGTCGAAATGGCGAGATATAAGACGATGCTCACGATAACCTGCGTGACACCAAGCAGCAGCAGTCCCCACAAGGCCAACCGGATACGCAGACTCCTAAACCGGATCGGGGTCAACCAACTGGTAGCCCGTGCCGCGAATCGTGCGGATATATTTTTCTTCGTAATCATCATCTATTTTCTTACGCAAATAACGAATGTAAACATCCACGACATTTGAGTCCGGAGCATAGTCATAGCTCCACAGATGTTCCGCGATCACCGTCCGCGAAAGCACCTGATTTCGATGCAGCATCAGAAATTCCAGCAGCGCATACTCTTTCGTAGACAGGTCAATGATCCGATCGCCGCGCCGTGCGCTATGAGTGATCGTATCCAAAATGAGATCGCCAACCGTCATCGTAGTCGATTTCTGGTAGGAGTCCCGGCGCGACAATGCCCGGATTCGCGCCAGCAGTTCGCGGAACGCAAATGGCTTGACCAGGTAATCATCCGCGCCGCAGTCTAACCCGGTTACGCGATCATCAACCGTGTCCCGCGCGGTGAGCATCAGTACCGGCGTGATGAGATGTTGATTACGCAGTTCACGACAGACTGCTAATCCATCTTTCCCTGGCAGCATGATGTCCAGCACAATCACATCATATGAAAAGTTCAGCGCCCAGTGCAATCCATCAACGCCATTATCCGCGACGTCAACGGCATAACGCTGCTCTTCCAACCCTTGCCTGAGAAAATCCAGCATCTTTTTTTCGTCTTCAACCAGAAGTATACGCATACATCCACCTCTATGATGGGTTGTTTGTATCTATTCTCATCATATTGAATTAAAACACGATTAAGCGCATTCGCCCTCAGATTTCCTGTTTCATTGCCGCTTAATCGACATTTAATTTGCAGGCTCAATTCTGAAATCGACCTGATCGGGAAATTCGGTTATTTCGGTTATGAAGGAGAACAATATGCGTATCCATCAGAAAGCCTTACAATTGTTTGTCGTTTCAGCGCTTCTCACGCTTATGTTTGTAAGCATCGTATCCGCGCAGGACAGTCCGATGCCCTGCGTTCCAGCCCAGGCAGAAACCGTCACCATTGCCACCGCAAAGTTGTATATTGAATATAACGCTGCGGCAGACGATCTGGGCGTTCATGGCGCTTTCGACGATCATGGCTGGTCAGAACTATGCGTTTACGACCCGAATAATGTGCTGGTGTTACACGTCAGCCCCCAGTCGCAGTTAAAAGACCTCACAATGGCTGGGATATTCTTTGAATCACGCGAGCCAATCCTCGAAGAATTCAACTTTGCCAATCTCGGAGCAGCTTTCCCGGAAGGCCAATATGAGGTTCGCGGCACGAATTTCGATGGCACGGGGTTGATCGGCGCTGCCACATTCACGCACAACGTCCCCGCAAAACCAATCATTGTTGTCCCGGCGTTAGCGATGGACGAGGAGCTTGCGGGTGATGTCGTGGTGTCTACAACTGATCTGGTGATTGAATGGGAGGATGTGACTCAAACCTATGATGGCAAGCCCATTGTCATCACAGGCTATGAGATCATTGTCACCCGTTTAGAGAAAACAGATCCACATGGATATTCTCTTCCAATCTTCGATGTCCATGTACCCCCGGATCGGAACCGTCTGCCTGTGCCGGTTGAATTCCTGGAGCCAGGTACGGGTTATGAACTTGAAGTTCTGGCATTAGAGGAAAGTGGCAACCAGACTATCGCGGGCGGCTACTTCACAACTAACTAGGATCTACACCAATGATTTGGGGCGCATGGTGTTGCGCCCCTTCTTTGATCAATTTACGCCTGAACTCACTCCAGCCCCACATACTTCCGATACAAGCGTTGATAGTGATACGCCGGATCCGCATAATATTCGTCCGGCGTGATGTCGAGTTCCAGGCGGCGCTCGGCAGGCTTGATGACCGGATTCGTCGCGGCGAATTTTTTGATCGCCTCAGCGTGGGGTTTCAGGCTGCCGTTCGGACGCACGAGGCCGAAAAAGCGCTCGTGACGGGATTCGCTGCACGGCGGCTTGTCCCACAGCGCCGAAACGTAATCGGCGAAGCACCACGTCATCGCGCCTGTCGCGCCGACCTCG
Organism: Anaerolineae bacterium; assembly: GCA_022843745.1. Classification (GTDB taxonomy): domain Bacteria; phylum Chloroflexota; class Anaerolineae; order Aggregatilineales; family Phototrophicaceae; genus JALHNB01. Next base: position 5,493 of record JALHNB010000088.1, read on the forward strand.
ACCAGTTTCGGCATGACCGCCGCCATATACTCGCCAAATTCTTCTTCACTCGCCATGAACTGGGTACGCGGCTGACCGTAAGCCGTCCACTCCCAGATGTACGAGTCCTGTCCAGGCAGCGCGGTACACCCGCCAAATTCTTCCATCAGCGTCGGCTTACCACACAGCGCCGTTGTCAACGCGCATGTGTATGGTACAAAATCGGGGTCGAGCGAACTCCGCGCCCAGGGAACGTACATCGGATAGGAGTGCATGACCGCCACGTCCGTTTCGGCAAACGCCTGGTCGATCCGCATCGCGTCTTTGTTGCCCAGGCTGGCGACGTGCAGCCCCACCGTGACCGGATGCACGGGGTCGATACTCTTAATCAGGCCGACCATTTCGCGCACCCACTCGCGGCCAATTTTCTGATCCGGCGCGATGGCGAATAAATCCGGCTCGTTGCCGAGATTCCACATCCAGATCGCTGGATGATCCTTGTACGCGCCGACCACCGTTCGCAGGGTGATACGTTGGCCTTCGCGCGACTGTTCATCGGTAAAATAATTGCGATAGCCCTTGTTGACGACCTTACCGCCGCTGACCAACTGGCGCACATACGGCACAAGCTCGTCTTGCAGCATCCACCCCGGCGACCAGTTCGGCCCACTCATGTGTCCGGTGAAAAAGGTCACGTCCAGGCCGAGTCCATGCTCGACGGCGATGTCGCACACCGCGCCGAAATTTTTGAGGCACTCCGCCGAAACGCTGGTCGGAGTCGGCTGCCAATCGTCCCATAATAAGAACAACCGCACGACTTTCATGCCCATGTCGGCGATGATCGCAAATTCCTCGCGCACTTCCCCGGCATCGAAATCCGACCACCAGTACATGGCCTTGCGTCGCGGCCAATAATTCACGCCTAAAATAAATGGTTCGCTCATCTTTTTACCCTCAACATTCTGAAAACCCAATCGCTACATTGTACCCACTTTCACGCATTGCTGCGCCCTGGGAATCGTTGGCGGTTTATGGGCGCGTCGTTCTCTCGTTCCGCGACCCGGATAATATCCAACTCCGCGCCGAAGGGGTTAGGTTTTTGGGCCACAAATTGTTCTGGACCAGAACAATTGTTCTATCTATACATTGGATTCACGGTTGGATTTGGTTTGGTTATGGTGAAAGGGCACAATACATCGTGCCCCTACGAATACGGCGCATCAGACAGAAGACGCTGCTATAATTATGTTGCAGCGATTACTTTCAGGAGCGTGAGCATGTCTGATCCCCGGCATATTCGGATATTTTTGTCATCCCCCGGCGATGTGAACGAAGAACGTGCGCTCACACGCAAAGTGATCGACGAGCTGCATCTGGAACCACTGCTGCGTGACAAAGTAAGCCTGCAATGTATCGCCTGGGATGATTTATCCGCCCGCACACCCATGCTGGCGACTCTGACACCACAGGAAGCCATCAACCGCAGCCTGCCCAAGCCATCGGAATGCCATATTGTCATCGTGATTTTCTGGTCGCGCATGGGGACACCACTGCCGGATAATTACCATAAATCGGACGGCAGTCGCTACCTTTCCGGCACAGAATGGGAATATCTGGACGCGATAGACGGCGCGAATCAGCACGCGCAAAAATTCCCACTGGTCGCCGTGTACCGCCGGACGGAAAAGCCGCAAATCGACCTCAGCGCCCCCGATGTGATCGAACGCTACCAGCAGTATCAGCTTGTCGATAAATTTTTCGAGCAGTTCAAAAGTGCGGACGGCTCATTGCGCGGCGGCATCAACCAATACGCCAGCCCAGCCGAATTTCAGACCTTCATCGAGAATGATCTGAAAATGCTGATTACTCAGGTTTTAGAGAGTCCCGAAAATGATCCGCCGCAGGAAGCGCCTGCCACTCAAACGCTGCCTTCGATATGGCAAGGCTCTCCCTTCCCCGGCCTACGTGCGTTTACGGCTGACGATGAGCCGATTTTCTTCGGGCGTGGGCGCGAAACCGATGCGCTGGTGAGCCGTGTCAAGGAAAATCGCTTCGTTGGCGTGGTCGGCGCGAGTGGCAGCGGCAAGTCATCGCTGGTCGGCGCGGGCTTGATCCCCCGGATGCGCGGCAACGCCATCGACGGCAGCAAAGATTGGCTGATTTTGCAATTCACTCCGGGCGAAGTCGGCGACGACCCGTTTATGGCGCTGGCGGTGCAGCTTGCAACCGTACTGAAGGATCGGCCTCGTGACATCGCTGAAGCGCTCAAAAAATCGCCGGATGCACTTGCTGAACACGGTGAACGCGCTTTATCGGGCAAGCCGGATTGGGCAGAATTGTTGCTATTTATCGACCAGTTTGAAGAATTATTCACGCTCGTCAGGCCGGAATTCCAGGCGGCGTTTATCGCGCTTCTCGCCGACGATCAAGAAAGGGCGCAGCACGCTGCACCCCTACAAAGCCGCATTCGCATTGTCGTCACCATGCGCTCGGACTTTTATCACCGCTGCGTCGATCACCCGGCGCTGACCGATTTGCTCGAACGCAGCACCTACCCGCTTTCCGTCCCCAAGCCGTCGTCGCTCTCCCAGATGATTACTCGTCCGGCAGAACGCGCGGGGTTGCAATTTGAACATGGCTTGCCGGAGCGCATTCTCGATGATACAGGCATCGACCCCGGCGCACTGGCGTTGATGGCGTACTTGCTGGATGAACTCTATGTGGCGGGAAAAGGCAGCGGAAAGCTCACATTCGCGGATTATGATGCGCTTGGCGGTGTGCAGGGCGCGATTGGCAAACGCGCGGAAGCCACGTTCGAAAAATTGGACGAGGTGGCGCAGGCACAGCTTAAAAATGTGTTCCGCGAACTGGTCGAGGTGGACGAACACGGCACAGCGACACGACGGCGCAGCCCCTATAGCAAAGTCGCGGAAAATGACGCGGCGCGAACATTGGTCGATGCGTTTGTGGAGGCGAGGTTGTTGGTGGGAAGTGGGGAAATGAAACCCCTCCCCAAACCCCTCCCCATTTCGCAGGCTCATGGAGAAGGGCTTAAAAGCAGCGCAGGGAACAACAAAACCCTCGAAGTTGCGCACGAGGCGTTATTGCGTTCGTGGCCGACTCTCGTGGAATGGATCAAAGACGCGGCGGGTGATTTGTACGCGCTGCGGCAAGCGCGACAGGCGGCAAAAGAATGGGACGCTAAAGGTAGCCCCGACTATTTGCTGTGGCCGCACGAGCGCTTACAGCCTGTGTATGATGCGCTTGAAAATCTGGAAAGTACGCCGGAAGCGCCGCTGGATGCGTTTATTCGCCCGGAGGCGGAACGGTTGCTGGATGAGTTTAAAGGTACAAGGCGCGAAGATGAGCAACTGCGAATTATCGAGCGCTGGTTACAAATTGGGGTGTCCAGCACCTCACAAATGATGACAGCTTTAGATTTTACTACTGCGTCAAACAGACTCTTTGGCCAAAATAGACATCCACCTGTAGCTGACAGCATTATCAAAGTGTTGATCTGGTGGAATGATGTGAGAAGGCTTGTAGACGGCTTGCAGGCATCAGGCACGGCTCGCAGGCAAGCGGCAGTGGAAGTGTTGACGGCATATGGCGAGCCAAGCATGATGTCCTATGTGCTACCCCTCCTCCGAGATAGGGAGCAGACTGTCCGGCAAGCCGCGCTGCAAGTGCTGAAGGCACATGGCGAGCCAAGCATGATGTCCCACATACTACCTCTCCTCCGCGATGGGGAGCAGACTGTCCGGCAAGCCGCGCTGCAAGTGCTGAAGGCACATGGCGAGCCAAGCATGATGTCCCACGTACTACCTCTCCTCAGTGATACATCACATTATGTCCGTTATGCGGCACTACAAATGCTGATGGCGCACGGCGAGGCAAGCATGATCTCCTACGTGCTACCTCTTCTCCGCGATGGGGAATGGAATGTCCAGCAAGCCGCGGTAGAAATGCTGACAACGCATGGCGATACGAGTATGATGTCCCATGTGCTATCCCTCCTCCACGACAGGGATAGCGAGGTCCGGCAAGCTGCGCTGCAAGTGTTGAGGACGCATGGCGATACGAGTATGATGCTCCATGTGTTACCCCTCCTTCGCGATGCAGACCGGACTGTTCGGCAAGCCGCGCTGCAAGTATTGACGGCGCATGGCGATACGAACATGATAAACGAGGTTCTGCCCCTGCTCCATGATAAAAATATCCTTATCCAACAAGAGGCAGTAGAAATGCTGACAACGCATGGCGATGCCAACATGATATCCCATGTGCTATCCCTCCTCGGCGATGCAAATAGCAATGTCCGCCAAGCGGCGCTCCAAGTGTTGACGGTGCATGGCAATACAAGCATGATATCTCATGTGCTACCCCTCCTCCACGATGCAAATGGCGATGTCCGCCAAGCGGCAGTGAAAGTGTTGACGGCGCACGGCGATACGAGCATGATATCTCATGTGCTACCCCTCCTCCACGATGCAAATGGCGATGTCCGCCAAGCGGCACTGCAAGTGCTGACGGTGCATGGCGACGCTGACATATTGTCCGACATGCTGCCCCTCCTCCACGATGCAAATGGCGATGTCCGCCAAGCGGCAGTAAAAGTGTTGACGGCGCACGGCGACGCTGACATATTGTCCGACATGCTGCCCCTCCTCCATGACGGCGATAGCGAGGTCCAGCAAGCGGCGTTGCAAGTGCTGACGGCGCACGGCAACGCCGACATGATGTCCGATGTGCTACCCCTCCTCCACGATATAAATAGTGATGTCCGGCGGGCGGCGTTGCAAGTGCTGACAGCGCACGGCAACGCCGACATGATGTCCGATGTGCTACCCCTCCTCCAGGATGTAGATAACAACATCCGACAAGCAGCGGTGAAAATGTTGACGGCGCACGGCGATACGAACATGATAAACGAGGTTCTGCCTCTGCTCCATGATGGGAAGCATGATGTCAGGCGGGCGGCGCTACAAGTGCTGACGGCACTTGGCGAGACACGCATGATGAACGACGTTCTTCCATTCCTTCAAGATGGAAATCATGATGTCAGGCAGGCGACGGTGGAATTTATAGGAAAATATGGTGGCGAAGCATCGATCCCCCATATCCTCCCTTCCCTCGCCGACCCTGCCTCCAATGTCCGACAAGCCGCGTTCGATGCACTGATGAAGCTCTCAGGACGGGCGCTGCCGCCGTCGTGACAATTTCGCGACACTTATGAATTTCCCGTTAGAACCCCGCGCCCACCTTACAACCTGCCTTATAATGATCGCATGTGGAAATTTCAAAAAATGGGCGCAAACGCTGCGCCCCGACGAAAAACCGAATGCGCCTGACCCTATTCCTGATCGCCCTTCTGCTTCTCACCTTCACCGCGCCCACTTTCGCGAAAGCGCAGGAGGCGGGAACGTCGCGAGTCATCGTCGCGCTGAACACGGAGTATCGCACCACCCACTCGGCGAACCCGATGGGATTGGCGCGGGCATTCGTGCTGGCGCAGGCCGACATTTTGAACGCGCGTGTCACTGCTGAGTCGGATGAATGGGTGATCCCCTACGTCGCGCTCGAAGTCGATGCCGCCGCCCGCGAAGCTCTGGAATCGTCGCCCTACGTGAGCGCTATTTACGAAGACTATCTCGCCGAGCCGATGCTGGCTGAAAGCGTCCCCAAAATCGACGCACCGCTGGCCTGGGCGCATGGTTTTGACGGCGCGGATCAGGCCGTCGTGATTCTCGACAGCGGCATCGACGCGAGTCATGACTTTTTTAGCGGGCGCATCGCCACCGAAGCGTGTTTTTCGACCACCGATCCAGGCGCGGTCAACGGCGGCGCGGAATCGCTGTGTCCCAACGGCGCAGACGAGCAGATTGGCTCCGGCGCGGCGGCACTCACACGCTGCAATCTGTTCGCCGTCAATTGCAATCACGGCACACACGTGGCGGGAATCGCGGCAGGCCGGAGCGACACGATCAAAGGCGTTGCCCCCGGCGCGAACATCATCCCGATTCAGATTTTCACCAAATTTAAAGATTGTAATCCCGCTTTCGGCGACCAGCCCTGCGCCTTGACGTATTCGTCTGACCAGATCGCGGCGCTCAACCACGTCTACAGCCTGCGCAACAGCTTCAGCATCGCGGCGGTCAATATGAGCCTGGGCAGCGACGTGTTGTACAGCAACCAGACCACCTGTGACAATGCCTATGCGCCCACCAAAGCCGCCATCGACCTGCTGCGCTCGGCAGGCATCGCCACCGTCATCTCGTCCGGCAATTACTACTCGATTACGGGAATCAGCGCACCGGCCTGCATCTCGTCCGCCATCGCCGTTGGCGCGACAGCCGATGATGACCGCATCGCCCGCTATTCCAATATGAACGCAATGGTCGATCTGGTCGCTCCCGGCGGCAGGTCAGCCGCGTCGATCACTGGCACGGGGATTCAGTCGTCATTTCCCGGCGGCGGATTCGGCACGCTTTCCGGCACGTCGATGGCTGCCCCGCACGTGGTCGGCGCTTGGGCGATTATCAAGCAGGCCGCGCCCAACGCCTCGGTGAGCGACGTTCTCGCCGCGTTTCAGCAGTCTGGCGTTCTCGTTACCGATGGCCCGACGCGCGACGATAATAACTGCCCGTGCAGCACGCTCGATTTTCGCCGGATTGATGTCGATGGTGCGTTAGACCTGTTCCCGACTGCGCCGCCCATGCCGATGCTCAATACGCCCGACGATTATGCGTTTTTCAATACGACTCCGGTGCTGCGCTGGATCGCCGTCCCGAATGCTTCTGCTTATACGGTGCAGATCGCGACGGATGTGGCCTTCACGCAGCTTTTGCCGAATTACCCGCTTGTCACCAGCGCCACATCGCACACACCGCAGCCATTAGCACCCGGTGGAACATTTTATTGGCGTGTCCGCAGCCTCAACAATTCCGGTCATGCGTCGGAATACAGCGCCTATCGCACGATGTATATCAATGGCGCACCGCAGCGTGGATTTGCAGAGTCCGCCTCGATCACCCTGACGTGGGGGCCGATTAGCTGGGCGACGGACTACGAAATCTGGCTGGATATCGACCCGAAATTTAAAACGCCGATGATTTATTATCGCACCGTGCCGGACATCCCCTTCGACGGCCTCACCAGCAACACCTATTATTGGCGTGTCCGCGCCACCAACGCCACCACCATCGGCGCATGGAGCAGCACGCAGTCGTTTACGATCAAAGCGCCGTAAATTCGTTATTCGTTTTCTTTGTTGCCTTTTGTCTCAAGAATATGAACTTCGAAATGCCAGATAAAAACGAGGACACCCCAGATCAACAGCGTGATAATAATCGCTAGCAGCCACGCCCCCGTGCCGAGCGCCATCCCAATCGAGGCGGTTGACCACAAGCTGGCGGCGGTGGTCAAACCCTGCACCTGTCCTCGCTGCTTGATGATCGCGCCTGCACCCAGAAAGCCCAGCCCCGGCAAAATCTGCGAGGCCACGCGCCCCGGATCGCCTTCTCCAAAGGCATGAACCGACACCAGCGTAAACGCGCACGATCCCATGCCGACCAGGATATGCGTTCTCAGTCCCGCCGGGTGGTCAATGCGTTCACGGTTCACGCCGACCAATGCGCTCAAGAGTATCGACAGCAGCATCAGCAGACCCACTTCAAGTTGCAGCTCTAAGGACATCTATTTCTCCTATCCAAATAAAACCATGTATCGTGATCGTGGTTCAAAACTCCTTAAAATAACGTAAGAAATTCTGAAACATTTGGAGAGGAGAATTTTCGTTATCGCACGGCATCGCGCCTACGTCATCGCCACCTTCATCCCCAGGTAATCGCCATAGCGCTTCGACGCCGCCAAAAACGCCGCCTGTTGATCGTCCATCAGCGGGCTAAAAATTTCGGTGTCGATTACCACTGTTTTACCCTTAAATTCGCGCCGCCACGTCCCTACGACCCAGCCGTCGATCAGAATCATCGAGTCAAAGGCCGTCTCACGCCGCGATCCCGGCAGTTTGGCCTCATTTTCGGGAAACATCAGGCTGCGATCCGTGTAGCCGATCACGTACTCGTCATAGGTCGGCAGGAGGTAGCACGTCATCGACGCAGATAATTCTTGCTGTTCTTCTACTCCCCTCTCTATGAGCGAAGCGAAATGGGGAGGGGTCGGGGGAGGGGTTGCGTTAAACCAATATGCCTGCCCATTGATGTCTATCGACTCAAGCTGAGATTTCACCATCTCAATGCCCGTTTTGACATCGGCAATCGTCAAGCCAGACCACCAGGCGAAATCATAGACACTCGCCGCGCCGTGACTGGTATAGTAGCGCAGGGTCAGTTCCGCCAGCGCTTCATCGCGCGTCAAAATTCGGGCGTTGGGGGCGCGTTCATCCATGAGCGCGTAGGTGAACTGCTTGCCGCGCCGTCCGCCGCTGCACACAATCGCTTCGAGTTCCGCATAGTGGATGAGATAGCCGAGCCGCACCCCGTCGGCGATGATCCCGGCCTCTGCCAGCGCCGCGCCAATTTCGACCTTTGTAAGCTGCTTGCCGCCCTGCAACGCTTTCGCCAGAATATCGCACCCCCGCACCAGCAGCGCGTCATCCAGTTCTGACTGGCGATACATATAGGCGTTGAAGGCGTGAACGCGCGGCGCGGTGAGCATTTGTATCCAGCGAATATCGTCCGGCAGGACAAAGTGCCACGTCGGGCGCAAAATGTGGGTGCGCAAAATTTTGCCATCGGTAAAGGCCTGCTCAATCGCATCATCGTCGGCTGAACGCATCCGCAGCGCCAGCGCCCATTTCGCGCCCAGATATTCCTGCGCCTGCATCGCGCCCATCCAGCCCACCACGTCCTCCGGCTTCTCAAACTGCTGCCCGGAAATCCGCTGATTCCACATCCGCTGCGCCACCACGTCCGTCATTTTTCGCGCCTCCATATCTCGATCTATCATTCATCATACCGCGTCATCAGGACAGTATCCGCCCTAATCCGTTGAAAAACACCTGTGATGGAAAATTGAGGGCATGGATAAATAGGGGCGCATGGCTATGCGCCCCTACAGGAAATGATGGGTGTGGGTTAACGTTCCCCACGTATCGCCGCGAATGACTCGCGCAAATCCTTCGCGAATGCTTCCGGCGCTTCCCAGGCGGCAAAATGTCCGGCAGGGAGTTCGGCGTAATGCTTCAGGTTGACGTTGCGGGATGCCCATTCACGCGGCAGCGGCGCATCCAATTGGCAGCGAGCGACAGCGCTGGGGACTTCGACCCGTTCGCCCGCCGGAATGACCGCCTCGGCCTGAGCGCTCTCGTAGTAGCTGCGGAACGACGACGCAATTGTTTCCGTCACCCAATAGATCATGATGTTGGTGATGAGTTCGTCCATGCTGAAGCGCTCCCCGGTTGGATCGCTCAACAGCGTCATGCTCCACGCCGCCCATCCGGCAGGCGAATCGGTTAGCCCGAAGGCCAGCGTTTGCGGTTTGGTCATCTGGATCATGGCATACGCGCCATTCTGGAACCACCACCCCTGAATAAATTGCGCGAATTCGATTTCCGGCGGCGACATTGTGGAAAAATCTTCCTGCCCGGTTGGATAACCCACGTCCGTCAGATGGATCGCCGTCACCGCTTCGGGATATTTATAGGCCAGATATTTGGTGACAATTGCGCCGACATCGCCGCCCGCCGCCGTAAACTGCGGATAGCCCAGCGCATCGCGCATCAGCTTGACCCACAGATCCGCCACCTTGCCCTCAGACATCGCCTTGCGCTCGGAAAATCCGAAGCCCGGAATCGACGGCACGATCACATCAAACGAGTCTTCGGCCTCGCCGCCATATTTCACCGGATCGGTCAGCATCGGGATCAGCTTATGGAAGCGGTAAAACGAATCCGGCCAGCCGTGAGTCAAAATAATCGGCGTGGGACTCGGCCCTTTGCCCTTCTCGTGGATAAAGTGAATATTGACCCCATCGACATCCGCTGTGAAATGGGCGAATTGATTGAGCGCCGCCTCGTGCTTGCGCCAGTCATACTGATTTTGCCAATAATCGACAAATTCCTTCATGTAGGTGGCATTCGTGCCTTGACTCCAGCCTGCGCCCTCGGCTTCATCCGCCCAGCGAGTGTGCGCCAGCCGCAATTTTAGATCGTCCAGCACCGTTTGCGAAACATCAATCTGAAAGGGTTGTACGCTCATTTGCAAGACCTCCACTTGTGTATCGACCATCTATATTTCATGATAAGGCGGCATTAGGACAGTATCCGCCCTAATGTGCCGCGCACAACGGAATTGCCTGGAGGATAGAAGTAGCCTTCGCCTTCGGTGACAGCTATAATCAATTTGAGTGGAGAGGATTCTGATGGCTGTCGAGCGAAAATTGACCACTGCCGATTTTGACACATTTCTGGCTAAACCAGAGAATGCTGACCGGCTGTTTGAACTCATCAACGGGGAGATTGTCGAAAAAGTGCCTACCCAACGTCATGGCGTGATTTCGGTCAATATCACCACGCCGCTTAAGCTGGACATCAAACGCCGGGGTTCGGGCCGGGTGTCGGTTGAGTCGCGCCATCAACTGCCCAATGACCCTGATAATGCCCGCCTGCCGGACATCTCCTACTATGCCGATGCGTCACAACTAAGCATCAGCCGGGGCGCTGTCCCGACAATGCCCGATCTCGCCATCGAAATCAAATCGCCCGAGGACAGTTACACGACCTTGCGCGACAAAGCGGGCTATTATCTCGCCAACGGCACAAAAGTCGTCTGGCTGGTCTACCCCGAAAAACGCGCCGTCGAAGTCCTGACATTGGACGATTTTGAGTTTTTCTATGAAGATGACATGATCGAGGGTGGCGATCTCCTGCCCGGCTTTTCCCTGCCCGTGCGCGAGATTTTTGAGGATTGAGGCAGGCCGCACGTTCATTGAAAGAAATCCCCACAGCATTTCGCGGATGGCAGAATATGCAGAATCATGCGATAATTAGCCCGTCATGAACCGTCAAGAACTGCCATGACGATTTACCGTGTGTTGCCAGATCGTAACTACTCAGGTATCGCCAGAGCATCGAGTTTTTAACCGGGTTTGTTGCGCGAAACCCCTCCCCCGACCCCTCCCCATTTCGCAAGCTCATGGAGAGGGGAGTCATGCGCTCTTGAAGTCCCTCTCTACGAGCGAAGCGAAGTGGGGAGGGATTTAGGGAGGGGTAAGATTCTGCCACTACCTGAGTAGTTACGCCAGATCAATATTCGCAAAATGGATTATTCGCAATAACCGAAGATAGGGAAAACGATGAAACCGACGGATACACTCACCACACTTTTTGGACACCACCTCTGGGCAAATCTGGTGCTGTTCGAACGATGCGCAGATTTAACGCCGGAACAACTGGACGCGACCATTCCCGGTGCGTTTGGGACAATCGCTGTCACGATGGAACACATCGTCAGGTCTGAACAATCGTATTTTTCGCGCATCAGCACGGGTAAACCGCTGATCCGCCCCGAAAATCCGCCGCCGCTGACGATGACCGAAATGCTGGAATCGCTGCGCAGGACTGGAACGGGATTGATTGAGTGGGCACCCAAAGTACAGGCCGAGGATATGGTCGAAGTTGACTGGGATGGCACACCGCGCGACGTGCCGAAGACTTTTATCCTCACACAGGTCATCAACCACGCCACCGAACACCGCGAACAGATCAAGGCGATTATGACGGAAATCGGCATCGAAACGCCGGACTTGCAGGGCTGGGAGTATTTCGACTATTTTGACAAGCTGCCGTAAGCGTATCCCCCTTACCCTAATCGGCGTTATCCAGCACCGAAGATACCGTTTCACACCCAACCCCTCCCCAGCCCCTCCCCATTTCGCAAGCTCATGGAGAGGGGTTTTAAACAGCGACTTTACTCCCTTCGTTCCTTATCGCGTAGCGGAGAGGCTGGGAGCGAGGGGTACGGCTTACCCGCCCGAACAATTCCCCACCCCACAATTGACTCCCTCCGCGAACAACGCCATAATTTCCGCAAACACCATCAGGACGACACGCCATGTACTCCCCCACCACACGCCTGCTCACGCTGCTCGAAATTCTGCAATCCTACAAGCAAATGAGTGGCGCAGAAATCGCCCGCCGCCTGGAAGTTGACACACGTACCGTTCGGCGCTACATCGTCATGCTTCAGGATATGGGCATCCCGGTTGAGGCCGAACGCGGGCCATATGGCGCGTATCAATTGCAGCGGGGCTACAAGCTCCCCCCGCTGATGTTCACCGATTCCGAAGCCATCGCGCTGACACTTGGCCTGCTGGCGATCCGTGAGTTTCACTTTCCGGTGGATGTGGCGGCTGTCGAGGGTGCGCTGGCGAAAACCGAGCGCGTCATGCCGGAGAAATTGCTGCATCAGGCACGGAGTTTGCAGGAAGCCATCGTTTTTAATGTCGCGCCGCCGCCCGCGCTGCTCCATAACGAATTCGTCTCGATCCTGAGTGCGGCGGTTCGGCAGCGGCAGCGTGTTTACATGCGCTATCAATCCTGGGGTGGCGATGATTCTGAACGCGAATTTGACCCCTATGGCATCGTGTTTAACGAAGGCTACTGGTACACCTCCGGCTACTGCCATCTGCGGGAAGATTTGCGCACCTTCCGGCTGGATCGTGTCACCGCGCTGGAACTTCGCGAGGGAAGTTTTGAGCGCCCCGCCGATTTTGATGTCCTCGCGCACGTTTTGAATTCCATCACCGCCATGCCGGGTACGGATCAGGTCGAAATTCTGCTGAAAACGTCGCTGGAACATGCCCAAAAAATTTTCCCGGCGGTGATGGGGACGCTGGAAGAATCGCCAGACGGTATTATTTTTCGCCGTACCGCCTCCCAGTTAGAGTGGACAGCGCATCTCCTGCTGGCAGTCGATTTTCCGGTCAAAATTATCCAACCGCCTGCCCTGCGCGAGATGCTCCGCGACATGGCATCCAGAGCGCAGCAAATCGCGGACGAGGGGTAAGTTTTGGAAAGCCTTTCATGACTTTGAAGCCTGATGCGTGCGATTGCTATAGTTCCGGGGGTCGTGCTTCGGGATTGTTGCCAGAAGGATAGACAACCGTTGGCAGCCAACTATCACTGGCTTCACTCCAGCCACTCTTTAAAAATCCGGTATATATATCCCCATCGATGATAACTTCGGCATCGCGGGGAACTTCCTTACCCTCATTTTGTGTTGCGTGGTCAGAATCCGTGTATCTCTGGCGTAGCTCCGCTTTTCGCGCACGCTGTCCGGTGCTGCTTTTAGCGACTTCTGCTTGTAAACGGGTAAACTTTTTCTTGGCATTCGCAATAATATATTCTTCTAGCCGATCCGGTGTGGTAAACGTGGTCGCTGTGCCGCCAAAGGTATCGACAAGGCGTTCCCACATGAATTTCCCTTTGGTGATCTCGGCTGTGTTACGCCAGAACTCCCTCGAAGCCTCACGAAAAAGCTGCACGGCTGTGAAGTGATAACCACCATTTGCCTTGATGTCCTCACCCACCAGATACCATTGAATACGGTGCGAGTAGACTCCATGTGGTTTGGCTACCAGGTCCTCAAACATCTGACCTCGGTTGACGATCCTTGTAAACGCGCCCCCCGCCGAACCGATCAGCACTGGCACAGCGGCAGCGTAAGCCTTTTCATACGCTTTGAGCGTTGTATTGAGATTTGGCGCCCATTCATCTATCGCCTCGCTGATATTGGTTAAATATAATTCAACCCGCGCTTCGTCCTGGAGTAGCGCGTTCACTTTATTAAAATCATCGAGGTACTTTCGATATTTCTCATCTTTACTTTTGACATGCTCGCCGTAAAGCGCTTCGAGGTCTTCGCGCTGGATGGATACTTTTGACGCAGGCGTGATTGCAGTCACAGCGGATACATGCTGCTGCGGTTTCGCGATCATCCGCTGGACAAACTGATTACCAAGCGTCCGCTGAAGATAAAGCACATCGCGGGTAGAGAGTGTTGTGGGGTCGAGTCCGTTCTGCCCCGGCTTGAGCGCAGGCAGAAATTCCTGTTCCGATGACGGCATTTCCGGGTTCGATGTCTGTGGTCGCTGCTGGTTATGATCCGATTTGTCGCTTTTCGGGCTTCGCTCAGGCGCAGACATAGCCGTTTCCTCGTTAGATAGGGATTCTCGTTCGCGAATGAAATGGACTCCGAAATGAATCCTAGCATCGGTTAGTCCAGTGCGCAAACTTTTCGCCGCTGTTGTCTACGTTCGCTGTGCCCTTTTCGAGTGCTTCCAAACCCCATAAACCAGATATCGCCAAAAACAGGGCTGTTGTGAGGATTTGCCCATGTCAGGTGGACTCGCGGCGGTGCGATTTTTGACAACCGTTCCGCCGCGAATATTTTGTCCTGCTGGATCAAGGGCGCAATAATAGTGTTGAACTTTTTATTTCGGTAATGTCGTCAACATTGGGTGTAAGGGCACGATGCATCGTGCCCCTACGAAATGCGTTACCGATTTATTTTGTTCACAAGCATTATTGCGCCCCTACACAAAAAACCACTGAATCCCCAAGAGTGTCATGTTGCGAATCATGCAATCGCGAAGGGACTGGGGTGAAGATGAACCTACGGAAAGCTCAACACGGGCGTGGTGGCGCTGGTGTCGGTCAGGTAGGTAAACAGGTCATCCAAGACCTTGTTCGCCAACAAATAGGTCTGCGCCCGCCACCAGTAAGGCCCGACATAGTAAACGTGGTCTGCCTGAGTCGCTGAAAGGGACTGCCAAACGGCATTGGCTTTAAAGGCTTCCATCGCAGCATTTTCGGTTTCCAGCGTTGCGGGATCAGTCGTGGCATACGTGAAGACGAAAATCGCATCGGCGTCCGCCAGATCAAAGCGCTCCTCAGAAATCTGAATCCAGCGCTGCTCCCCATAACGCTCGACAGCCGCTTCGCCAACCAGCGCCTGCGATTCTGGACGGGTCAAACCCGCATCGGCGACGACAACCCCCGGCGCGGTATCCTCCAGCCACATATATGAGCCGTAGGAGCTGGTGCCGATGATCGAAATCTCCTGGCTCTCGGCGATGGCGGCCTTGAATTCGGCGATACGAGTGTCATAATTCGCGACCATCTCAGCAAAAAGGTCTTGCGTGCCGAGAACTTCGCTCCAGAATTCCATACTCAGCCGCCAGTCATGCTCGATCCCCGGCAGCGGCATGACGACAGGCGCGATCTGATTCCCGGCGACCAGATCAATGTCGCCATCAACCGCCAGAATCAAATCCGGTGCGGCAGCCAGCGCAGCTTCCAGATTGGCGGGATAGCCCGTATCGGCAGTCCCCTCCAGCGCGGCGGCTAGTTCCGGCAGCAGCACAGGCACTTCCTCGTGCAGCCAATTCGCCGTGCCAACCAGTTCTTTACCCGCCAGCGCCACCGCCTCAATCGCGGAAAGCTCTAACGCCAGAACGCGCTGCGGATTTTCGGGGATACAAATCGGCTCACCTGCCAGATATTCGTGGTCGAACAGACGGAAGCCCACTTCACATGTCGTCGCTTCGGTGGTTTCGGCAGCTTCGCCAAAAATCGCTTGCAATTGTGGCAGCGCGGCATCGAGCGCAAAGGCCAGACTCAAGGGTGAGCTGTAACCCAGCGCGTTTTCCGACGCTTCATCGAAGTAAACCACGCGGCCTTCCTGAACGGCGTTTAACTGGCTGAACAGCGGCTCGGCTTCCAGCGCTTCACGTCCACCTTCGATAAATTGCAGATTCAAAACTGCGATCAAATCCTGGTCGAGCAGTTCAACACGCTCGGCGCTGAGGTCGGCGTAGAAGGACTCGCCAGCGATTTCGACCAGTTCATCCGGCACGACAAATCCCAGATCGGTGAAAAAACGACCCCGGCTGTCCTGCGATGTGTAAAAGCCGTATGTCCCGGCATTGAAGTAGGAAACCGCTACGGTTTTCCCGGCAAATTCGGGGTTATTGGCGCGGGCATCCTCAAACAGGGCTTCGGTTTCCGCCACAATCACCGCTGCCTCAGCACTTTTTCCCAGAGCGTCGCCGATCATCTGCGTGACTGCCTGCCAGGGCATCCCGAAGTTGATGTAATCGGCGCTTTGGGTAATCGTCGGGGCGATTGCCGACAACAGGTCATATTCTTCCTGCGTAATCCCGGAAGTGACCGCACTGATAAGGTCGGGTTGCAGGCTCAGGATGGCCTCGTAATTCAGCGTACCAAAAGGCATGTTCAGGACGACAGGCGCTTCACCCTCGACCAAACTGATTGCCCAGGGGCGAACAGTGTCGGCCTCATCGCCATACCAATAGCGCACCGCGACGGGCGTTACGCCCAGTGCCAGCAGAAAATCCTGTTCGGTGTAGCCAATCGACACCACACGCTGCGGTGCTTCGGTGATGGTGGTGCTGCCATACTGATGCTCAACCGTGATCGGAAAGACATCCTGCGCAGCCAGCGGGACGACGCTCAGAAGCACCAGCATGACCAGCAGCCACAGGGAAATAGTACGAAACTTCATTGCGTGAACTCCTAGAGAAATAGATCAATGGGTGTGAGATTTTGGCGTGGTTTTGATTTCTGGAATCACTAGCCACGTCAGGGAATACTAGCGGTTTCGGGGTGGAATTCTACGCAGACGATTAAGTTGAGAATTATGGGCGAAAAGACAGACGGCTTAAGGTGATTAAGTTGACGGCTTAAGATGATTAAGTTGAAGATTGATGGAATAAAGGGGATTCGCTTAACACGCGGTAAAAATTTTGATCGCAGGTTGTAACATTATTTTGTACAGGCGTCACAGACAAAATTGCGTTGGTGGATACGGGGATGAAGTTTAAAAAATAAACACGCAGCAACGAAAAGGGTTTGATAATGCAATTGAACTTTTTATTTCGGTAATGTCGTCAATATTGGGGGGCACGATGCATCGTGCCCCTACGAAATGCGTTATCGATTTATTTTGTTCAACACCATCATCAAACCCCTACGAAAACGGTTCGCGATGACCGATTTATTTGCGGGACAGGGCAATTATTGCGCCCAGAAATACCGATTTTTAGGATAGATACTTAACCCACGAAAGTGTATTCAATATTATGGACGCAGCCATCAAAATCTGGGTTGTTGTTTAGATTATCTACTACGGCTTCAAACCGCATATGGTCAGCCGCCAGCACCCACAGGGTATACGTCACAACATTAATCTCATCAGAGGCGTCGGTAGCGGTATATACACCTTCCTCTACGCGAGTGTAGGTCAGACTTTGGCCCTCTGTCCACTCGATAATGAGAACTGCACCATCTTGCTCAAAATGGGTTTGAATATTTGGCACATCGTAATCATACTCGGCTTGTTCAGGTGTATAGATCACACCATCGTCATAAGCAGGACAGCCTGATGATACATTGTGCGCCTGCCACGCACCGGAAAGCGGCAGGTCTGAGGTCGTGGGAAGCGCTGCGCCGGAGGCAGTCGTGGGCGTAAGCGGCACAAGTGCATCCAGCGAGGCAGCATCTAACGGCTCGGCGATGTTGATAGCATCCGGCAAATAGGCGATTGGCAGGCTGGCAAGGTCAGCCACGATATACGGCTCAGGGTCGGAGGGCGCAGCGGAAGCAGCTAAATTTTCATCTAACGATATCCGCACCCGCGTCCCGGCTGGCGCGATGACCGTCTGACCGAAGGCTGTCAGCGTGGCCTGCCCTTCGACGAC
The DNA here is from genome assembly GCA_022843745.1 of Anaerolineae bacterium. GTDB lineage: Bacteria > Chloroflexota > Anaerolineae > Aggregatilineales > Phototrophicaceae > JALHNB01. The sequence goes on from JALHNB010000088.1 coordinate 23,211, forward strand.
GCTCACGAGCATCTCCGCAGCGGTGCTGAGTTGCAGGTAGATGGTCGAGCCGAGCGTTATATCAACCGCGTTAATGCGAAGCTGCACCGGAAGTGAGGCTGGTGACTGTATCAAAATGCCGCTGGAAGGCGCTTCCTGGCAGGGCGCGTCATTCAAGCCAGTGCGCAAGGTGACGGCCTGCATCGGGCCGTAAGTTGCTTCGCTCGGCGCACTTGGTACAGTTGTCTGGTTGTTGTCGAGGCTGACATCGCCGAACATCAGGAAGGTGACGTTCTGTCCCGGCAAGGCGTCGGGCAAATTGGCCTGCACCTTGAGCAGTGCAACGCCCCAGGTATCGGATGCCATATCCATCGCGCTCAACCTGAGACTTTTAACATCCAACAGATTCACACGGTCGCCTTTTTGATCGAACGGCAGTTGATCCAGACCGGGCTGCGGTTCTGCCAGAAGCGTAATGTTGCCGTAGCAGGCTTGATTGCGTCCCGTGTCAGAACAGGCATCTTCAATCGTCGCTAGCGCTACTTGCACGACCTCCGGACACTCCGCAGCGATAGCTATCGCTACGCCTGTCAGCAGCAGCCAGCAAACGAACAACATCCCGCATAGTTTGAACGACAGCATCATCATTCCCCCTCCCCCATTTGCGCGCGGATTATAACACGAGGATAGGGATTGAACCACAGCGTACATATGGGCAAGTCTGAGAACGTGTTGAAA
>JALHNB010000089.1 GCA_022843745.1 Anaerolineae bacterium
TAAAGCTTTCCCCGATCCGTTTGTGATACAATGAACAAAATTCTGAAACGAGTGTTTCAGAATAGAGCAACCGTAAATATGGATATGGATAAAAAGGATTTCTCAATGGAAACGCCCCCAATGATTTCCGGCGGACTGCCCATCATCGGCCATATCGCCGAGATGCTTCGAGACCGTGAGCGTTTGTTCAAGCGTGGTCATGCCGAACATGGCGATCTGTTTGCCATGAAACTTGGCCCACAGCCCGTACTGGTCATCACGGGCGCGGAATATAACCGCACTTTCTACCTCGAAACTGACAAATCGCTGAATATGCAGGATGGCTACAGCTTTCTGAAAGAGGCCATCGGCGAAGTGCTGTTCACCGCCAGCCAGGACGATTATTACAACCAGCGCCCTGCCCTCCAGGAAGTTTTTAAGCGTGAGCGCATGGTCAGCTATCTCAAGGCGATGAATATCGAGGTGCAGCGCTGGCTGGATTCGCTCGGTCACTCCGGCGAAATCGACATCACCGAGTCCATGCTCCACCTGACTCAGTATGTCGCCGGACGCGCCCTCATCGGCCCGGACTTTGAGCAGGAACTTGGCGCGGAATTCTGGGACTTGTATAAGGACATCAGCGCATCGCTCGATCCTGTCCTCCCGCCCAATCTGCCGCTGCCCAAATTCTGGCGGCGCGACAAGGCGAAAAAGAAAATCATGACGATTCTCAAGGGGCTGATCCAGAAGCGGCGCGACCACCCCGAACGCTACGACGATCTCATCACCACCCTGCTGACCACGCCGTTGAAAGACGGCACGACCATGCCCGACGACACTATCGTCATCATGTTCATGGGGCTGATTTTCGCCGGACACGAAACCACCGCCGGACAGGCCGCGTGGGTCATCGCGTTGTTATTGCAGCACCCTGAATATCTTGGCCTCGTCAACGCGGAAATTCGCGATAAGGCCGCCTATGGTCAGGAAATTGACGCGGGTGTGTTAAGCAAATTTGACCATATTTTCTGGGCGATTGACGAGACGACGCGCCTGCGCCCTTCCGCCGATACCCAGCTTCGCACCGTCAGTTCGCCGATCACCATTGGCAACTATGAAATCCCGGCGGGCTGGCGTTTGATGGTCAGCGGCGCGACCTCGCATTTTATGCCCGGAGTCTTTTCCAACCCGGAGGCTTTTGACCCACTGCGCTACTCACCAGAACGCGGCGAGGGCAAAAACCCATTCGCGATTATCGGCTTTGGCGGCGGCATCCACAAATGCACGGGCATGAATTTCGCCAAAAACGAGATGGCGATTATCACGGCGCTGTTTTTGCAGCAGTTTGATGTCGAGCTGCTCAGTCAGGATATTCACGTGGTCGCGGGTAATGGCGCGAATCACCCCTCGGAGGTATTCGTGCGCTATCAACGCAAGCCGCTGACCGCGCTCACCGACGCGACAACCATCCGCGAGGCTGCCGCTGCTGGCTGCCCGCACATCCGCCAGCACATGTCCGCCGAGCAGAACTAGCCGCCGGATCACCGTAGGGGCGATCCCGCCGGGTCGCTCCTCCCAATACACCCCATTCCGCCCCAAAAATACCACCTGCCGCGCCGCAGATTACCACTTTCGTTCGATGACGCTACCACCGTTCGTCGCCTATGATGAGTTCATCAACAGAGTAACGAAGGAACGTCATCATGGATCAATTTACAATCAATCGCCTGGGCAATATTCGTCACGAGGAAATTGTCGCCGCATCGGAATATCAGCCCAACGTCATATCACGCCAGTGGAAATTTTTCAACGCGTTCGCCCTTATCCGCCGCGTTTTGCCTCAGCCGCAAACCAGCAAAAATTTCAAGCCTAGCGCCAACGCCAGCGATTGCTAAAAACGACGGGGCAAAAATTTTGAACCGCCCCGTCACCCTCCTGATTTGTCTCGAATCGAGATCGCAGGCACACTGCCAGCACTCACCCCGTAACCGAGTCATTCTGCAAACGCCACGCATCCGGCGGCGGCAGCGTCAATTCATCGCCGCGTCCGATCAGCGACATCGGCCCCGCTAGCGACATCCAATGCGTAATCCGCGCCATATATTCGCCGGAATACGGCACGTCCTCCGCCAGCCACCACATGATATTCCCGATCATGCACGATGCCATGTGGTTGGCGATTAACCCCAACGGCAGATCGGCGTGGCGCGGTGATGCGCTCAAGGTCAGCGCGACCTGCTGCACGATATAATGCCGCAAGCGCTGCTGAATCAATGCGCTGGCCGAGCCTGTGAACAGCTTTTTATACAACGGACGGTCAAGCTCCAGAAAGTCGAATAAAATCTGGCACGGCGGCAGTTCGCGAAAATCCATCATGCTCTCGACGGAAACCGCCTGGAACTGCGCCTGCATATCCTGGTAAATATCCTCAATCACGTCGAAAAGCAGTTCCTCTTTCGTGCCGTAATGACGGTAAAACGTCACCCGCGCGGTGTTGGCGCGTTCGGTAATCGCCTGAATTTCAATCGTCTCAAAAGCTTGTTCCCGCAGCAGTGACAGAAGCGCCTCATGCAGCACTTGCCGCGTCTTTATCACCCGTCGATCCATATTTTCGTCACCTGTCGATATTTTTATGGACATCTGTCAATTATGTTACGTCAACACCAAAAACGTGCTTGATTGTGAAACACTTTTTCCTGTATTGTATATGAAATCGTTCAAAATTTCTTTTCACATACTATCAAACTCATCTTTCAACCCTCTTTTCTCCCCTCCTCTTGCAAGGGGAGGGGTCGGGGGAGGGATAAAGATTCCCATATGAGGCAACGCACCATGACCACCCAAGTTTCCGTACCCACCGTTTTACCCGAACCGCCCATCGCGCCGGGGCTGCCCTTGCTCGGCAACGCCATCCCGTTTATGAGCGCCAACGCCATCCCTGTCGAATTTCTGCGCAAAACTGCCGCCGCACATGGCGATCTTGTCCAGCTAAAAATCGGTAAGCAGATTATGTACTTGCCAGCGCATCCCGACCTCGTTCACGAAGTGCTGGTCAAGCGCGTCAACGAATTTCACAAGCCCGGTTACACGCCGGAGAAATCGGTTGGACTGGCGCGGTTTTTGGGCGAAGGCATTCTCACCGCCGACCACGAAGCATGGCGACCCCAGCGCAAACTGATCCAGCCGCTGATGCACACGAAACACATCGCCAGCTACGGCGACACGATGGCGCGTTTTGGCGATCAGCTTCTCGACGAGTGGCAAGACGGCGCGGTACGCGATATTCACACCGATATGATTCAGGTGACGATGTGGATTATCGCGGAAACGATGTTCGGCATGAACATGAACCAGACGCCCAGGCTTCAGGCCGCTGCCGACGATGCCCAGGCCATCACCATCGCCGATCTGATCTCGCCCTTCCCGGCCTGGCTCACCCGGCGCGAAAGCCACGCGGCGCAGATTAACGAATATTTGTCCGGCCTCGTCGAGCAGTTTATGCGGGAGCGCCGCGCACATGGCAACGAGGGTCGCTACGATCTGCTGTCCTTGTTGATGGAAACGCGCGATGAGGACGGCAATCCCGTTTCCGACGAATTTGTGCGCGACAATATTCTGACGCTCTTTTTCGCCGGACATGAAACCACCGCTAACACACTCCCGTGGGTGCTGTATTATCTCGACAAAAATCCGCAGGTCGCCGCCGCCCTTCATCAAGAAGTTGATACCGTTCTGGCGGGGCGCGTGCCGACTCTCGCCGATCTGCCGCAGCTTCCCTATACGCTCATGGTCATCAAAGAAACGATGCGAATCGAACCCACCGTTTCGGCCTTCCCGCGCCTGATTACCGAGGATACGACGCTCGGCGGCTATCACCTCAAAGCGAATTCCGTGATCTTTATTTCGCCCTACGTGCTGCACTATGACCCGCGCTGGTGGACGAATCCCGATGAATTTGACCCCACGCGCTTCTCTGCCGAAAATGAGCCGTCGATTCCGAAATACGCCTATCTACCGTTCGGCGGCGGCCCGCGCATCTGTATCGGCAACCACTTTTCGCTCATGGAAGCGCAGATTTTGCTGGCGATGATCGTCAGCCACTTTCAGGTACATATCGCTCAGGACACGCCCGTCAAGCCGCTGCGCCATATCACCACGTCGCCCAAAGGTGGCCTTTCCATGCGCGTCACCAAGCGCCAAAATCCGTAAAACGCATCTGTAGGGGTTCAGCGAGCTGCGCCCGAAATGACCACTGAATTAACTCTGTACCTTGACCTTTATGATCGACGCGATCATCCACTTGTCTTTCTGGCAGATGGAACATATTCCAGGTGATGTGCCTTTCGTGAAATGCTGTGTATTGCCGCAGTTGGAGCAGGCATAATCTCCATCCTGCGGCAAGGGCTGGCCGGCACTCATCTCTGATGGTCGCTTGATCTCCCAGGGTGGCACGATGGGCAGACCAGGACGCACCGTTTCTTCAGGCAGTAGAAAGACGCTCATATGTCCGTTCACCTCCAGATAGGCATATTTCACCTGTCCCAGTTGTTCGGCACCTGCCTCACGCATTTCCATAAAGAGTTCACCGTGCGAGAGCGCCGTCTTATACAGATTCTCCGTATTCAATATACCGTTTTCGACGAGTACGTAGGGCTTGCCTTCTAAAATTTCTTCGATCTGGTCGCTGCGATTACTGGCCCATACAATCACATGCTGGATCAAGACCACGACTGTGACGACCAACAGACATTCGATTAACGGAATATCCAGGTAGAACATTGCGTCACCGACTGCTGAGCCTAAAGCAACGATGATCGCAAACTCAAATGGGGAGAGCTGCCCAATGCCGCGTGCGCCCAGCGTCCGCAGCAAGACAAGCAGGTAGACATACATAACCAATGTGCGAAAGACGATTTCGACGAGAATCGTGAGCGTCGTATCCCCGAAAAATATCTCTTGTAGGTCAATCATGGCGAACCCTTCTGCCTAGAAAACAAAGGCCGCGCTATATTTTAGACCTACACCGATGGTGGCACATGGGACGAGTGGCGGGTCGTTATCTGGTTCTGTTGAAAGGACAATCGAGCCTAACTGACACGCTCCCTCACCGACACGTTAATCGTCACGCCCGTCAACTGCTCCGAGATCGCCCACAACCGCGCGGCATCGGCGGCATTTTTTCCTCGCGCGTTCATCTCAGACCGGACGACCTCACCGACCAGTGTGCGTTTCGGCTCATAATAATCGCCCCCGCGCACATCCGGCGCTGTGGCTGCATAAAGCTGGTAAGTCGCGCCGACATCGGCGGGGTGCGACATCAACAGCCGGAGCAGCGGATAAAGCGTATAGTTCGCGATGCCCCGCTGGTCGTTTTGGAGATTAGTAACCGCGTAACCCGGCTGGCTGGCAACGCTGATAACGTCCGCCCCTGCCCGATCCAGCCTGCGTTGAAGCTCCTGCGCGAACAGGATATTGGCGAGTTTACTTTGATTATAGGCTCTGGTGGGTCGATAGCCTTTTTCACTCTGCAAATCCTCGAAATTCATGCGCCCCAATAGATAGGCACTGCTGCTCACGGTGACGATGCGGCTTTTTGGCGTTTCCAGCAGCCTGGGCAGCAGCAGCCCCGTCAGCGCGAAATGCCCCAGGTGATTCGTCCCGAACTGCGACTCGAACCCATCCTCCGTTTGGCGATACGGTGGTGCCATAATCCCGGCGTTGTTCATCAGCACATCGAGGCGGTCATACTGCGCGTTAAAATTTTCGGCAAATGCCCGCACCGATTTCAGGCTGCCCAGATCAAGCGCCATCAGATCGACACTCGCCCCCGACGCACGTTTCAAAAGTTCCTGACGCGCCTTTTGGCCTTTGTCCATGCTGCGCACAGCCATCACCACCCGCGCCCCTTTTTGCGCCAATGCCACCGCACTCTCATAGCCGACCCCGCTGTTCGCGCCTGTAATCAGCACCATGCGCCCACTTTGATCTGGTATATCCTTCGCTGTCCACATGATTTTCCGCTCCCATCTTTTAAATTGATTGATTACTCACTCACAATAATCCAAAATTTTACTTAATTTCTTACTCTACACACCCTTTATCTTCGACTCCCCTCTCCATGAGCTTGCGAAATGGGTGACCGAAGGAAAGGTCGGGGGAAGGGTTGTGCTAACAGCTACTTCGCCACCCCATTCCACAAAATCTCAAACCCGATCCGCTGATAATCCGCTTGTGGATTCATCGCCATGAGCCGCACCGTCATCGCCGTCTGCGTATCCATCAATGCGCCCAGATATTCCACCGGATAATCGTGAATCTCGCCCTTCGCGATACTTTCCCGCGCCAGCCGTTCAATCTCAGCAAACGGCTCCATCCCCTGCGCTTTCACGTCCGCATCCAGCTTGAATGACGTGCTGATCTGCTGAAGGACATTGAATTTTTCGGGATTACGAAGGCCCCACTCGATATAGCGATTCCAGTTGTCACGCATCTTGTCGCGAAACGTTTCCCGCGCGTGAAAACTGCCCATCAGTTCCTTCGCCAGCTCACGCTTGATTTCCAGGTAGACGGCGTTAATCAGGTCATCCTTCGTCGCGAAATAATTAAACAGCGTTCCCTCGGCCACCCGCGCCGTTTTCGAGATCAGCGATGTCGGCGTATTCCAGAAGCCGCGTTCGGCAAAAACAGCTATCGCTGCCTTCAAAATCGCCGTTTCCTTGTCTTCAATTTTCGCCATTCCTGCGCCTTAACGTTCAAATGAGTGATTACTCAATCATCATATGTCGAGCTTCAAAAATTGTCAATCCCTCTGTTTACATCAACACTTTGCAGGCGTATGATATGGCTATCAAAAGTAGGGAAAATCCATGCACCTCATCAGCGTCAATATCGGCAGCGAACAGCCCATTTTGAACGGCAAAAAATCCGGCAAAACGGGCATTTTCAAGCTGCCCACCACCGCCCCGGTTGAGATCACGCAGGCCGGACTCGCAGGCGATAACATCTCCGACACTGAGAATCACGGCGGTGTGGATCAAGCAGTTTACGTCTACACTGCGCCGGATTACGCCTGGTGGTCACAAACATTGGGTCGCGACCTCGCACCCGGCATATTTGGCGAAAATCTGACCATTTCCGACCTCGAAAGTGCCTCGGTTCGCATCGGCGATTGGCTGCGTATCGGTGCTGTCCTGCTGCAAGTGACCGCGCCGCGTATCCCCTGCGTCACACTCGCCGCGCGTATGGGTGATCCGACTTTAGTGAAACGTTTTCGCCACGCAGAACGCCCCGGCCTCTACTGCCGCGTGATCGAATCCGGCATAATTCACGCCGGAGAAAATGTGACCCTTGAACCCTATCCCGGCGAAACCATTACCGCTGTGGAGATGTTCCGCCTTTTTTATGAGAATAACCCCACCGAGGCTGCCATCCGCCGCATATTAGCCGCACCCGTTGCCATCCGCGCCCGCCTCGATAACGAAAAACGCCTCGAATCGCTGCGCCAGAACTGAAATCCTGACATAAACTGAAACCGAGACCCTGACACGAGATGTCAGTCATGCGCGATAAAATAACCCTGAAACAATTTTGCGCCTACCGCCCGCCCTGAATCTCAAACGTCATCGCCTTGATCGCGCTGTAAATCCGAATCGTCCGGCGCAGAGGTCGTAGCGCGAACAGCAGCGCGTCAACCGGACTCCACAGCGCCACCGTCCCCAGGATGCTGATGCTGTTCGACAATAAATTTTGCAGCGGGGCGGACAAAAATTCCATCCGTGTCACGCTGGCGGCCAGCCCCAGGGAAGCCGCCAGAATCCCCATGCCAACCCCCAGATTTCGCTGCGTGACCTGACGACGAGCGTCCAGTTCGGCTTGCGTGTTAGTAATCATCACGTCGCAATAGCGCACAATCGCCGCCTGCACAGCCGCTTTTTCCACCTTTGGCGCGGAATCTGGCAGCACGAAAATGACATGCAGGCCGTCACGCGGGACTTTTGCCTGCAACGCGCTAGCAACCTGCCCAATGCCGGACAGCACGTGATAGCGCTCGTGGAAGGGATCGACCTGCGGCGGCGCAAATAAATCCTCGATCTGGTTGAGGTGGATGGTCATTGTGATGGAAGGCATGGGTTTAGCTTTCATCGCTGCGCATTAATTCTGTTCATGAATATAGCACGTTTCTGCCCGCGCCGGACGCGAAGTAGACCCCACACTTTCTCCACGCTTTTCTCAGTTTCCCCTCACGTTTCGGGCTTATAATAAAGAAATTGTACGTTTTATCACAATTGACGGAAAAGGTGACTTGTGAACACAGCAGCCACATTGAAAACCATGCCAGGGCCAGAAGGTCTGTTTCAGATTATGGGTGGGTTTCGCCGCCTGGGATTTCTCGGATTTGTTGGCGAATCCTGGAAAACCTATGGCGATACCTACCGCCTCAGCTTCGGCCCGCGCAACATGACGATTGCCATTCACCCCGAATCCGTCCGCTATGTCAGTATCACCAATCGCCAGAATTACGAAAAGCTGAAAAGCTACGATGCCGTGCGGCATTACATGCTCGGCAACGGTCTCCTGACCAGCACAGGGGATACATGGAAACGCCAGCGCAAACTGATGGCCCCCTTCTATACCCCGCGCGGTGTGCAGGCTTACGCCGAATTGATGCTGCGTGACGGTGAACGTCTGGTCGAACGCTGGGAGCGCATCGCTCAACGCGGCGAACCTGTCGAGATCATTGACGATATGACCTATATCACCGCGTCGATCATCCTCAAGGCCATGTTCAGCATGGAAACCAGCGAAGAAATTATCGACCTGAAAGATTCCGTCGAGATCATGATCGGCTACCTGAGTTCAAATCAGGCGCTGCCCTTCAAAATTCCCGATTGGCTGCCGACGAAAACCAACCGCGATTATAAGAACGCCCGCACGAAAGTTCACGCATATATCAACGGAATCATCGCTCAGCGCCGCGCCCTGCCGGAAGCCCAATGGCCGGACGATTTATTAGCACGGCTGATGCTGGCGCGGGATGAGGAAACGGGTCTGCCAGTGCCGGACGACATGCTGCGCGATGAATCCATCACGACCTTTTTCGCCGGACACGAAACCACCGCCAAAACCATGACCTCGCTCTGGTACTGCCTCTCAAAAAGCCCGGAAGCGACAGCCAAACTTCACGCCGAACTCGATTCCGTGCTGGGAGGCCGCACGCCGACGATGGCGGATTTGCACAATCTGCCCTACGCGCTGCAAGTGATTAAAGAAACGCTGCGCCTTTACCCGCCTGCGCCCGTTTATGTCCGCGACGCGCTGGCGGACGATACACTGGATGGCTACCCGATCCCGGCTGGCTCGACGATTCTGTTGTCGCCATTTTTAACGCACCGTCACCCCGATTTCTGGCCCGATCCCCTGAAGTTTGACCCGGAGCGCTGGACACCGGAGCGTGAAGCCGAACGCCATCCACAGGCGTATCACCCCTTCGCCAGTGGTCAGCGCGTGTGTATCGGCAATAATTTTTCGCTGCTGGAAACGCACATTTTGCTGGCGATGCTGGGGCAAAAATTCGCGCCGCGTCTCGTCCCCGGCTTTGAGCCAAAATTTGAGATGCGCGGCACACTTTCGATTAGCGGGATGCCGATGTACATCGAAAAACGCGCCTGAAAGCCGCACGAAATATTCTCGTAGGGGCACGATGTATCGTGCCCTGTTTTATGTTTTTACCCACCCCGCAGCCCGCGCAGCGTCGCCTCATCGACCTCGATGACCGCCGACGCATAGCTGTCGATCAGCGCGATAATCCCCTCACGCGGACCTTCGCGCCACTCCGCGCTGCCGTAAAACGCATCCTCGCTCTGTTGCAATTCGTCCACGCTAGCGTAGGAACGGATGAGATAATACGAGTCCGCGTCATGTAGCGATGCACCATAGGCGACCACATCCACCTGCCAGAGTTCGAGCATTGGCAGCGACTTTTCGATCACCAGCGCATGAAACGCTTCGCGCGTCCCCGGCTTCAGGTTATACGTGCGGATTTCGATGATGTGAGTCATGATTTTTTGCGTCGTCATGGCGCATCAACGGTAAACTGCTCGACAGGACTCCAAGCCCCATTCGGCAGCACCCGCACGCGCCAGTAATAGACTCCATTGCGTGCAATGGTGAAGGTTTCAGAGTTGCCATTGACTGTTGCGCGTACACTTGGGTTGACAATACCCACATTGTTGGCGATTTCGACTTGATACTGTTGTGTTATGCCTGTCAGCGTCCCCCAGCTTAACGTCACATCATGGGAGGTGAAGTAGCTGCGTCGAGGTGCGCTATTTACTGCGGAAACGACCTCAAACGAAACAATAATGCTCCATGCTGACGGCCCAACACCGCTGTATGCCCGCACGCGCCAGTAATAAGTCCTTGGAAGCAACGGATTCGCCAGTGTGAAACGGGTATTCGAGCCGCTGTAAACGATTTGGCTATCCATCAGCGGCAATCTGTCGCCTACCTCCACTACGTATCCAGTTGCGCTGGGGATTGGCTTCCAGCTAAATGTTGGGCGCTCGCCCTCAAACACCGCGTTGTCCACTGGGATAAGGTTTATAGGCGCATTCAGAAAAGCGCTTGCCGTTGTTGTTTCAACGGTGAAATTATTGGCAAGATACGGGTCAAAAAGATCGCCTGTTGCGCTGGTGTTGGCACTGATGATCCCGTCATCATAACCTGCCAATCCATGAATTTCAAAAATGATAATCTCATCGTAATCCAGTGAGTCGATCAAGCAGGTAATGACACCCGCGTTATGCACACAGCCCAATTCCTGTGGCGCATCCATCGAGACAAAATGATAATCTGTCGGCAGATTGACGATCCATTCTACATTCGTCGCTCTATCCGGCCCACCATTCAGCACGCCCACGGCATAGGATAGGGACGCGCCGACTTTTACCGCGTCGGTGCTGTCAACCATCGCCACCACTAAATCCGTCGCCGGGATTACATTAAAACCATAGGCTACGCCAGCATTTATGGCCCCTGGCAAATCTGCGCTATTTGCACCCACATAAATTTTTCCGTCATCCGTAGCCACAACCATACCAAAGTTGATGCCAGCACCCATCGTGAAAGCTGACGGCCCTGACCATGTTGCCCCTTCTCGGTTATACAAAAATGCAGCATTATCCGCTGCACCTGCCATAAGGGTATCACCTTCCAGCGCCACCTCCTGCCCCAGCAGGCGGCAGCAAGTATATCCATCGCGTTCCAGCTTCGTGCTGAATATCCATGTGCTGCCACTGCGTTCATAGACAAAAACCGCGCCTATGAGCGAAGACGGGTTGTCACGTGGCGCACCAACGACCAGGGTATTCTCATCAATATCCACAGACTGCCCAAACATTCCCGGTTCTTGACTACCAGGTGGGAAGATTTCCGCTTGCTTTACCCATGAGTTGTCGGTACGCGTAAAAATATAACTCTTTCTACTTCCTGGCCCGCCAACAGCAACCGAATTGCCATCAATCGCGACTGAGATACCAAAATTCACACCCCAAGTGAGTGGGCTAGTTAGTTCTGCTTCTACATTCCAGGTATCATCGTTACGTTTATAGACTCAGGCTTTCCCAGCTCCCTCGTATACGGTAGGTTGGATAGTGTCATAGCGTGCGTAGTAAGGCGCACCGATTACAACGGTGTCACCATCAATATCTACCGAATAACCAAAATCACCGCCATGGCCTGTGATCTCAAATGTTGGCATCAGCGTCGATTGAAGGCTCCATACGGTGTCGACGCGGACGTAAATATAGGCAATTCCTCCATTTACTTCGGTAGGGTAATCGCGTCCGTGAGCACCAATCACTACTGTATCGCCGCTCACAGCCACTGCCGAACCAAAGTAATCTCCTTGGGCGGCATCCGGCGCGGTGAGCTTGGCCTGCTGTACCCACTCTCCCTCAAGCGCATCCCAGACAAAGATGTATGCCGACCCTGATTCCAGCCCAGCCGGGCGGCTATCTCCCGCCGCACCGATCACCATCGTATCGCCATCAACAGCAATCGACGATCCAAAGTAATTCTCGGCCTGCGCATCATCAGCATGAATTTCTATCGTGTTAATCGGGATGCTCTGCGGCCCCTGTAAATCGGGCGGCATTTGCAAATCCGTCACGGTTTGCGCGGCTAATAATCGCTGACGCACGGCTTCCTGCGCTGTCTCATCCGGCGAGGTTTGCGCCATCAGCGGGAGCATCATTATCAGAAAAAGAAACTTCTTAAACATCATTTACCCAATTTCTACTTTCTTTGCTCTCCCATTATGCCGTAGCAACCCAACATTTTCCTAAATGAAATGAGGGCGCATTTCCACACGCCCTCACATTTCATATTTCGTATTTCGTATTTCGTATTGAGCTAACAGCTAACAGCTATTGACTAACGACTAAAAGCTACCCGCCGCTACCCATTCACCGTGATCTGCTGCTTGGCGCTCCACGCGCTCGTGCCGTTAGCTTTGACTACGCGCACACGCCAGTAGTACACGCCATCCCCCAGCGCGGGATTAACGGTATACGTCATTGTAGCCGCCGGGATATTGATCTCTTCATCCACAATATCCGTGAAGCCCAGATTGCGCGATACCTGTATCTCATAGGTGATCGCCCCGGTGATCCTTGACCAGCGCAGTGTGGGCGTTGCCGTCGCGAAGTAATTCAGCGAAGGTGCGGCATCCGGCGCGGAGGCAACGGTAATCGTGAAGTTCTGCGTACCAGCAGGCGCGATCCCGTTCGTCGCCGTCACCGTGATCGTCCCCGTTGTCACGCCCATCAGCGGTGTCCCGACGATCTTATTGACTCCATCCCATGACAAGCCAGATGGCAGACTAGCCCCGCTGATGCTGAAGGTCGGCGCGGGATAGCCTGTCGCCACGAAGGTGTGGCTGTAGGCAGCGCCAATCGTCCCGGCAGGCGGCGCGTTGCTGGTGATGATCGGTGCGGCATTCACGGTGATCGTGAACGTCTGCGAATTATTCGGCGTAATCCCGTTCGATGCTCTTACGGTGATCGACCCCGACACGCCGCCTGTGCCTGTCGGCGTTCCGCTGATGACCCCGTTCACAAATATTAACCCCGCTGGCAAATTCCCCGCCGTCACGCTGTAGGTCGGCGCGGGATACCCTGTCGCGGTGAAGGTATGCGTATAGGCCGTCCCGACTTTCGCGGCGGCTGGCGGATTACTGGTGATTGTCGGCGCGGCGTTCACCGTGATCGTGAAAGTCTGCGTGTCGTTGGGCGTAATGCCGTTATTCGCTGTGACCGTGATCGAGCCGGATACCCCGCCGTTGCCCGTTGGCGTTCCCGTAATCACGCCGTTCACAAGGTCCAGGCCTGCTGGCAGCGTCCCCGATGTCACGCTGAAGGTCGGTGAGGGATAGCCTGTCGCTGAAAAGGTGTGCGTATAGGCCGTTCCCACTTTCGCGGCGGCTGGCGCACTGCTGGTGATGTCCGGCGGGGCGTTCACCGTGATCGTAAATGTTTGCGAATTATTGGGCGTAATCCCGTTCGATGCTCTTACGGTGATCGACCCCGACACGCCGCCGCTGCCTGTCGGGATTCCTATAATCGAGTTGCCTGAAAGCTCCAATCCTTCCGGCAGCGTCCCCGCTGTCACGGTGTAGGTCGGCGCGGGATACCCTGTCGCTGTAAACAGGTGCATATAGCTGGTTCCGACTTTCGCGGCGGCTGGCGGATTGCTGGTGATCGTCGGCGCGGCGTTCACCGTGATCGTGAAAACCTGCGTGTCGTTGGGCGTAATCCCATTGTTCGCCGTCACCGTGATCGACCCCGACACGCCGCCATTGCCCGTTGGCGTTCCCGTGATCGTGCTGCCCACCAGACTCAATCCCGCTGGCAGTGTCCCCGCTGTCACGCTATAAGTCGGCGCAGGATAGCCCGTTGCGGTAAACGTATGCGTATAGTCTGTTCCAACTTTCGCGGCGGCTGGCGCGCTGCTGGTGATGTCCGGCGCTTCATTCACCGTCATCGTGAATGTCTGTGTGTCATTCGGCGTAACCCCATTGGATGCTCTTATGGTGATCGACCCTGACACGCCGCCATTGCCCGTTGGCGTTCCCGTAATCGCGCTGCCTACCATGTCTAACCCTTCCGGCAGTGTCCCCGACGTGATGCTATAAGTCGGCGCGGGATACCCTGTCGCTGTAAACGTGTGCGTATAGGATGTTCCGACTTTCGCGGCGGCTGGCGGACTGCTGGTGATCGTCGGCGCTTCATTCACAGTGATCGTGAAGTTTTGCGTATCGTTGGGCGTAATGCCGTTATTCGCCGTCACCGTGATCGACCCCGATACGCCGCCTGTGCCTGTGGGTGTCCCAGTAATTGAGCTGCCCACAAGGTCTAGACCTTCCGGCAGTGTTCCTGATGTCACGCTGAAGGTCGGCGCAGGATACCCTGTCGCGGTGAATGTATGCGTATAGGCCGTTCCGACTTTCGCGGCTGGCGGTGCGCTGCTGGTGATGTCCGGCGCTTTATTGATCGTGATGGTAAAGGTCTGCGTATCATTCGGCAGAACGGTATTACTCGCCGTGACGGTGATCGACCCCGATACGCCGCCATTGCCCGTTGGCGAACCGCTAATTACGCCATCGTCAAAGCTCAATCCGGCGGGGAGCACTCCCGATGTCAGGCTAAAAGTCGGCGCGGGTGTGCCGGTTGCGGTAAAGGTGTGCGTATAAAAATCGCCCACTTTCCCGGCGGGTGGCAGCCCACTGGTGATGTCCGGCGGCGCATTGGTGGTATTTACAGTGATCGTGAAATCCTGCGCGGCGCTCGGCCCGATGCTGCTGCGTGCCACCGCGCTGATGATTCCTGTCGTCCCGGCAGTGGTGGGTGTCCCGCTGATCGTGTTATTCTGGTAGGTCAATCCCGCAGGCAGCGGCGCACCATTAAGTCCAAATTCCGGGGGTGGCCCACCCGTCGCGGTAAAAGTGTGGCTGAAGGGAACACCAATGGCGGCGGCTGGCAGCGCACCACTGGTGATGGTCGGCACAGCCTGCGCGGGGTACATGGTCAGCGTAAAACTGATATCCTGACTGCCGTGCGTATTCACAGCGCGTACCGTGATCGTCCCACTTGTGCCTGCACTGGTCGGAGTCCCGCTGATCGTATCGCCGCTCAGGGTCAGACCAGCGGGTAATGTTCCACTCTGTAAGCTGAAGGTTGGCGTTGGATTACCATAATTCTGAAAACGGAAGCAGTAAAATTTGTTGACGATTCCAGGCAGCGGTTGATACTGCGGCTCGGATACCGACGGGTACAGAAAAGTAGGAAGTGCCGCCGTATCGGGCCGCACAATCGGGCGAAACGCGATGTAGTCGAAATAACCGACAATATTTTCGGCGGCGACGGTAATCAGCAGCCCATAATTTTTAGTGTTGGGCGGTGTGCCGGAAATCAAGCCGCTGCTGTTCAGGGTGATTCCGTCCGGGAAGCTTTCGCTGCTGCGCGTGAAAACGGGAGCAGGGCTGCCGGACGCGGTTACGGTGTACGAAAACGCCTGGTTTCTCGTCGGCACGGGCGGCGGACAATTGGTCATGACTGGCCGTGTGCCGTCATTATCGTAAATGGTCACTGGCACATTGATCGGGTCAACCGTGCTGAAGGCGGCATCACTGCTTGTCGCGGCGGCAGTCGTCACCATACAAACGTGATTGCCCTCCGCCACCCCATCGTCGGTTGCCGTCACCGTAACCGTGATGCCCGTGTTCCAGTTACCGCTGTTCAGGATCACCGGATCATTCGTGACACTGCACTGCGCGTTCGTCGATAAATCAACGGTCACGTCCGACGCAGGTGACTGTGACAGCTTCACCGTAAAGCTGTCCGAAACACCGCCCTCAGCAGATGTTGTCGTTCCACCGCTTTGCGCGATGTTAATTTTACCAACGCTGCCTGTGTAGGCCTGAAGCGTAAAATTGTCGAAATAGATTTGCGAACCGCCGGAGTAAACCTGCGGCACATCCTCGGTGATAAACAGCCGGATGGTCTGCCCGGCATAGGCCGAAAGATCGGCGCTGACCGTAATCCACTGCGTGTCTTCATGAATAAAACAGCATACGGCATTCCCGGTGCTGAAATGGTGAATCGTTTCCAGAACGGTATTGCTCGTGTTACGGATCTGTATGTCCATCGTTCGTGTTTGTGTCCACTCCCGATTGTAGTTATACCACTGGGCGCGGTACATAAAGCTGAATAACGCCGTTGAGCCTGAAGGAATGGTTACGTCCTGGTACATGATGTAGGTCATCGGGTCGCCGTCGATGCTGTTGAACGCCATATACGTCCCCGTTGGCGGTGTCACAGGCTCGAATACGCAGGGTGTCGTCGTGACGACCCGCCAGCTATCGCACCAGACGTTACCCCCTGGGTTATCAAAAATATGGGTCGCCGTCCAGCCGCTAAAATTTCCAGTCTCAAACCCCCCATTGGTGATCAATTCCGTCGCCGCCAGCGCGGGCTTGGGCGCGACCAGCATCATGAGGCTGACGATTAAAACAGCGCTAAATTGAGAAATGGAGGGGAACATTTTGAACAAGCGGCGCAAACCACCTGATTGAGATCGAAAATTTGCGAACATAACAAGGACTCCAAACGATAAGAACAGTTTTGATGATTATGACACGTCGAGCTTTCGCGCACCTTACAATAACAGCCTCTTGCGCGATCATCGCAATCTTTTACGAAACGTTTACGACTCATCCTGCCCGCTGCCCCTTATGCGATCCTTATTCCCCAAAACTTCCCGACAACCAATGAAGACTTCCCGACGAATCGGGAAAGCTCTTAAGCTAGACTTGGTTTGATCGAATATCGCCCTATGGCAAAGGATTAAACTTACTATGTCTGCTATGATTTTCTTCCGAAAAAGCGCCATCGCTTTAATCGTCGTGCTGCTCACAGCCCTTGTTACCATCAGCGCCGTCGCACAGGACGAAATGGAGTATCCCACCATCGTCACCAACGCCGACGGCATCACCTTACCCGAAGGTCTGGTCAGCGGCGTGACCACCCTTACGCTACAGAATGATACCGAGATCGATTTTCAACCCGCGATTGCGCGCTTCGTAGAGGGCGCAACAATGGAAGATTTCATGGCTGCCATGCAGGCGCAGGATTTTGCGGGCATGTTGGCAACAGTTTCGGTATTAGGTTCACCATCCGTCAAGCCAGGGGAAGCCGTTGACGTTACCTATGATCTGGCAGCGGGCGACTACGTTTTCCTGAATTTTGCCCCGGCAGCCCCGCCAACCATCCTGCCCTTCACGGTTGCCGAAAACGAAGGCGAACCTGTCGAAGCGCCGGAAGAAGATGTCGAAATTCAGATGGTGGATTTTGCCTTCGCGATGCCCATTGAATTGACCACCGAAGAAGTCGTCTGGAAATTCACCAACGCGGGCGAACAGACTCATGAAATGGTCGTGTTCAGCGTCGAGGAAGATGACACTGTCGACAGCGTATCGGAAGCCATGATGGAAGCGATGATGGCTGCCACACCCGGCGCTCGACCTGAGTGGCCCTACGAAGATGCCTTCTCGTTTGTCGGCATCAGCCCTGGCGAAACCGCCTGGATGAACGTCGAACTGGCTCCTGGCACTTACGCTGCCGTCTGCTTCATCCCTGATGTCACGTCTGAAGAGATGATGACGCATCTCCAACACGGCATGATCGTCCTCTTCACGGTCAGCGAATAGTAATAGCTCAATGGGAGGTAACAGGACTCCACTTACCTGTTAAGTGACTTTTCGAAAAGAATTGGCCTGAAAGGGCGATCCGCCATGTTGTAACTCGCGTACAACTCCTTCTACTAGTTCTTTTCGATAATTGAACAATTAAGCGTTTCATGTGGAATTTTTCAACGTTCTATATCCTTCTATAATTAAGGAGATATGTTATGGCTATTTCAGAGCAATCTAATGATCCAAATATACCTGCCGTTCGTGCAGAACATACGTCTGGTGGACAAGGTATTGCGGGGTTCAGTGATGCCGGGCCAGGTGTAGTTGGATTTAGCAAAACAAATGCGGGGATAATTGGGGAGAGTAACAGCCCAGATCAACCTGGAGTGCTTGGAAAAGGAACTGATTGGACAGGTGTTCTTGGCACAAGCATTAACCAATCCGGCGTTTCTGGTAGAAGTGAAAATTTTGTTGGTGGGTGGTTTGAGAGTACCAAACAAACTGGTGTATTTGGCAAAAGTCAGGAATGGGTTGGCGTGGTTGGCGAGAGTGTCAATCAAGCGGGTGTTTCCGGTAAAAGCCAAAACTTTGTAGGCGGCTGGTTTGAAAGTACCAAACAAACTGGTGTATTTGGCAAAAGCCAGGAATGGGCTGGTGTGGTTGGCGAGAGTGTCAATCAAGCGGGTGTTTCCGGTAAAAGCCAAAACTTTGTAGGCGGCTGGTTTGAAAGTGTAGGACAAACAGGGGTTGTTGGGATTAGCAAAACTTGGCGCGGTGTAGATGGTCAAAGTGAAGATAATGCTGGCGTCGTTGGTATCAGCAAAAATTTCGTCGGGGTCTGGGCAGAAACGAATACAACGGATAGGAATCAACCAGCGCTTTTAGCCAAACATACCGGAGGAGTCGCTGGACATTTTGAAGGCGATATCGAAGTGACTGGGGATATTCTGTTGACCAATGCCGACTGTGCCGAAGATTTTGATATTGCCTGCGTAGATCAGATTGAACCAGGCACAGTTATGGTTATTGATAATGACGGTGCGTTGCAGCAAAGTAATCAGGCTTACGACAAAAGAGTCGCCGGAGTTATTTCTGGAGCTGGCAATTATAAACCAGGGATTGTGCTGGATAAACAAGCATCATCGAATAACCGAATGCCCGTCGCTCTACTTGGCAAAGTCTACTGCAAAGTTGATGCGAGAGATGCTTCGGTAGAGGTTGGTGATTTGTTGACAAGCTCATCAACACCCGGACATGCAATGAAAGTTACAGATCATCAGCACGCATTTGGTGCGGTAATTGGTAAAGCCTTGAGACCTTTAAAAGATGGTCTGGGATTAATTCCTATTCTAATTGCTTTACAGTAGATATGACCGCTAGAAGCTGAGGAGAGTATCATGAGCCGGATTAGAATGTATGTCTATATTCACAATGAATCTGATGCTACGCTGATGCGAACTGCAACTGAACTTACCGTAGGGGATTGGACACCAGATTGGTTTCCTCCCGAAGTTATTATGCCTGGCGAGACTAAAGCTTTTCAAGGTGAAGGGGAATTAGCGGCAGGCCTCCCATGGACAGGAACCGAGGGGAATGTTAGATATCAGTTACAATCTCCTGATAGTGGAGGGGAAGTCTATATCCATTGGAATAGTCCGCTTATTGAGTCTCAATATGAAAATACATTTCATATATGGGGGCCAGAACATTGGGAGATAACCCATTGGGGCGGTCAAGGTCATGAAGGAGAATTACATATTCGTATTCGACGCAGCGTTGTGCGACGAGTGCCGAATTTTAACCCTCGTGGACGGGGATTTGCTTTTAGAAATAGTTGGAATTCTGACCTTCCCGTGATAACCGTTGGCTATTTGCTAAACAGACTTTTCGATTCACTTTCGGATGTACACTCTGCGTTGGGGATAGCAAAAGTTGATGACAATTGGTTACCGATCACACATGCTGATGCTGGGATGTGTGGAGGAATGGTGTATGCGGTTATGGATTACTTTACTCGTCACATGCTTCCGCCACCAGATTTGACTTCCCCGACCAGCCAAGAGGATATTTTGTTTCAATACATCCGGGATAGATTATGGGATAGTTTCGATGTAGCAGGCGAAGGGCATCGATTTCTTTCTTATTCATCCCCCTCTTATCCAAATGGCGATGAAGGATTTGTACAAGGTATAGGACTCATGAAAGGAAGATCATGGATTACATATCGCGAAGCATGGCCTGAGATTCAACGCGATATTGATGCAGGTCGTCTCTCACCTATGGGTTTGATCCAAACGGATGAACTTAAGATCGGAGATAACCATCAAGTCCTTGCCTATGGCTATTATAAAAGCGGTCAAAAAGTCACACTCTACATTTATGATCCGAATAAAGGGCAGAACGAAGTCACATTTGATTTCGATATCACTGCTACCGATGGAGAAGTTGATGTAGTGCGCAAGGTGAATGGTGTGCCAGCAGCGGATAAACGCATATTCTGCTTTTTTCGTATCAATAATTACACATCAAATAATCCTCCAGGTGGACGGCGAATTATATCACTCAGACAAGCCCTCCTTGCGTCTACATCTCAACCATATTCCGCTTCGATTTCAACTCGATACGCGATACCTGACTCAGGCAATGCAATTTCTGTTTTGAATTGGATGCACTCCTTATAACGAGGTTATGTGGATATTCAAGATCAATGGGCTAAAGTTTTCGGATAACAATCGTCAAATTAACTCATCAGCAATGAGCAAGATACATGGATTTCTGCGAAATGAAATGCCTATACCGGGTAAGCCACCTATTGCTCATGGTTCATTGACAGCCACCAGACGAAAGGGCAATTTTCAAGATGGTCAGTAAATGGGCATGATGCATCACACCCCTACGAAATCTGTTATACTAACGTAATGTCTGTAGTCCACTGTTAAGGGACACGATGAAAACCGCGTTTGGTGGCATATCCCCTATACCCCTCCACTGGCTGCGCCGCGGCTGGATAATCCTGATGGGTTTTATGCTCGTCACGCTGGTGCTGGGAACCTGGACGAGCATCCAACTCACACAAGACACCATTGAACCCGGTTGGGAACAGATCGCCCTTCTGAACCATGCGACTTTAGGCATCGTGTTGTTGATGCTCATTTTTGTCATGTTTGCGTCCAGCCTGATTTTCTGGAAAGCGGAAAGGCAGACCAGCGGCATCCTGCTGGCGCTCGCGCTGCTCTGCTACTGGACAACCGACAGCAGCCAGTTCGATATATTGACAAAACCAGAGTACACATCGCTTTATATCTACTTTCGCACACCCATTCTTGTCATCCGTGCGGCTTCCCTGCCGCTGGTGCTGGCTCTCTTGTTCACCTTCCCCGATGGTCGCTTTTTACCCGGCTGGACGCGCTGGCTGGCGCTCGGCTACAGCCTTCTGACCCTGCTCTATCTGTTGTTCCCCGACCTGCCAACCAACACGGTTTATGGCGGCACCTGGCGACGAACCTATGAGCTTTCGTTTGTGGTCGCGGTGATTCCCTTCTTCATTGGCATTTATGCGCAAATCCGCCGCTATCGTTCCGCCACGCTCGAAACCCGTAATCAGCTCAAATGGACCATGCTGGGCATGATTATCATGGTCATCGGGGTGATGCTCTATTACGGCGTCTACGCGTTCTCGCCATCAGTCTTCACGGTCAATGACTCATTGACGACCATCACGCTGGAAGCGGTGCGCCAGTTTATCCAGCTTATTCTGGCCGTGATCCTGCCCATCACCTGTTTCATGATCGCCATTTTTCGTTATCGTCTGTGGTCTGCCGACCCTGTCCTCAATCGTGTTCTGGTCTATTCGGCATTTATCGGCATCATCTCGCTCATCTATTTCGTCAGCATTGTGGTCATCGGGCTTTTTGTCAGCACCATCAATTTCACCGTTTCCATCCCGGTCACACTCCTGATTCTGATCATTTTCCAGCCACTACGCGAAAAAATTCAGCAGATCGTTGACCAATTGATGTTTGGAGATCGGTCAAATCCATACACTGTCCTCAAGCAAATGGACACGCAAGTCGTATTGAACGAGACAACGGATCGTGCATTGTTCGCCATTGCCGAAATGCTGGCACAAACGCTCAAGGTGCCTTGCGTATCAATCATCTTGCAGTACAACGATCAGGAAAGATCGGTCACAGCCGTGTATGGACATTCATCGGATAGATTCCGGCTTTCCCGCTTCCCGATGATGTTCGGGCAAGTCTCAGTGGGCGAAATTATCCTCTATCAGGATGCAGGTGATCGGTCATTTACCCCGACAGAACGGCAGCTTATTGAGATGGTGACGCGGCAGACCGGGCTTGTGGTTCAGACGATTCAGCTCAACAGCGACCTCCAGCGCTCGCGCCAGAATATCGTCGCTGCGCGCGAGGAAGAACGCCGTCGCATCCGCCGCGATCTGCACGATGGGCTTGGCCCCACATTGGCGGCGCACAGTTTGAAAATTGGCCGGGCGCGAACGCTCATCCCAAAGCACCCGCAAACCGCCACCGAAATCCTCAGCAGCGTGGAGGCAGACTTCGCGGCATCGCTAGGCGAAATTCGGCGGCTTGTCGAGGCTCTGCGCCCGCCCGTCCTCGATCAACTCGGCCTGGTCGGTTCTGTTCGTGAATTCATCTACCCCCTTTCGGATGGCAATGAATCGCACGGCACGACGAACTTCATTCTCAACGTCACCAGTGAAATCCCCAATCTATCTGCGGCTATCGAAGTCGCTGCCTATCGCATCATCACCGAAGCCATCACGAATGTCCTGCGCCATGCACGGGCAACAACGTGCCACGTCATCCTGGGTGCTGGTGATTGGCTGGAACTGATAATCTCGGATGATGGCGCAGGGCTTCCCGTTGATATTCGTCACGGCGTTGGCTTGAATTCGATGCGAGAACGGGTCGAAGAAGTCGGTGGTTCTATCCAGTTCTCCCAGGCACATCCCACAGGAACACAGATTAGCGTGAGGCTACCTTTATCGTGAAACCCGATTCGAGAGGTGTACTGATCGTCG
>JALHNB010000090.1 GCA_022843745.1 Anaerolineae bacterium
CACGGACGCGGCTTGCACCGACACCAACAAACATTTCGACAAATTCCGAGCCGGAAATACTGAAAAATGGTACGCCTGCTTCACCTGCTACCGCACGTGCCATCAGGGTTTTACCCGTTCCAGGAGGGCCAACCATTAAAACGCCCTTTGGAATACGCGCACCAAGCCGGATAAATTTCTCAGGCTCTTTCAAAAACTCGACGATTTCAGCAAGTTCCTCTTTAGCTTCTTCTGCCCCGGCTACGTCCGAGAACGTGACCTGTGGGCGTTCCATATCGCGGGTCACACGGGCGCGGCTGCGACCAAAGCTCATGGCCTGATCTTGCCCCGTTCGCACCGAGCGCATCATGCGCCACAGCAGCCAGATAATGACCAGGGTCGGCACAACAGCGATGAGAAGCTGGAAGAGCAAGCCACTGGTGTTATCACCCTGCTGTTCCGAAAACTCGATATTGGCGATCTGGTCGTCGGTCACGCCAAAGGTTCGTAAAGAATCGAATAATTCGGTTTCACGTTCCTTATAGTAGGTAGCGGTGGTGCCGTTGCGATACTGGATAACAACGTCCTGCCCTCCACGCACCTGGATCGACTCGACATTGTTGCGCTGCACCTGCTGGGCGAGATAATTCAGCGAAACACGATTGCTGCTCTGGAAATTGCCAGAGCTTCCAAAAGTAAGCACGAATAGTAACAAC
Source organism: Anaerolineae bacterium (assembly GCA_022843745.1). GTDB lineage: Bacteria > Chloroflexota > Anaerolineae > Aggregatilineales > Phototrophicaceae > JALHNB01. Next base: position 696 of record JALHNB010000090.1, read on the forward strand.
ACCACAATGCCCATAACGATCCAGAGTCGTTGAGCGTTTTTATTGGAGAAAGGTGAGTTATTATTCTGATTATTTTCCGGCGTGGGTCTGTTATTCACATGGAGTCTCCCAATAAACCTGAATCTTCAGCCAACGTATTTATGATAATGACTGAGAGATAGAAGGTCAATAAGAATTGTGATAGATCAGTATGAGAAAATATACTCGTATGATGGTTAACGATTGCGCGCACATCATCTCACCCTGTCTTAACAGTATACCACGTATTTATGCAGACACGCACTGTAGGGCATCTTCATGGATTTGAGCCATTACTGGCGCATATTTTTAGTTTGAAGTCAGGTCTGTAAGAGTAAGATTTAGAGAAATTGGTAGATTCTGTAAATTGGCTATACTTAGCCGAAAATCGCCTTTCAGATTAGCATTACGAACCCAAACCGCTTTCAGGCTGGCATTCGTTAGTCGAAAATCGCCTTTCCAGGAGTATCTGCGTGATTAACCTAGCTTCCATCTCGACACTCATCATCGCTCTACGCACTGAAGATCGACGCGCTCATACGCTTGTGGTGGATGATCTGGTGAGAATCGGCTCTCCGGCGGTGGAGGCGCTGATCGTCGCTTTGGATGATTCGAATCCGGGGGTACGCGCCGGGGCTGCACGGGCATTGGGCAAAATTGGGGACGCACGGGCATTAAGCGCACTCATTTTTCGCCTTCAACACGATAGCCATGCCGAAGTGCGCAAAAGCGCAGTATGGGCGCTGCATATGGGCGAAGCACATGCCATTGATGCGCTGGTGAGAGCATTACACGATGAAGATGAATGGGTGCGTTTTGGCGCGGTCATCGTGCTGTCGAAAATCGGCGAACCAGCCGTTGAGCCGCTCATTGGAGCGCTTCGCGACCCCTTTCCGCTGGTACGGGCGAACGCTGCCGAAACATTGGGACGAATCGGCGACAAACGCGCTGGAGATGGGTTAGCACAGACATTGCTTGATGGGGAAACCCATGTGTGGCATCAGGCTGCCATCGCTTTAGGGCGATTGGGCGATGCTCGCGCAGTTCATCATCTCATCAAAATGGTCGAAAATGAAAATTCCGATCTCCGTACCAAAGCGATCAAGGCTTTAGGTCAGATCGGCGATGTGCGTGCCATCGAAACCCTGCTCGATGTGATTTACCAGCAGGAAGATCGTTGGATGCGCTTATTTGCGATTGAGGCGCTGGGGGAAATCGGCGATATTCGCGCTATCGAGGCGTTGGTGGATATGGCTTATGATGAAGGTCGCGATTTGCGCACCAAAGCGATTATCACATTGGGCAAGATTGATTATACGCTGGCGGTGGACGCGCTCGATTATCTCTCATGCGATCCCGACATCGAACCACAGGATCAGCAGACAGCGCTGTTTGAATTGGGTAAACGCGGCGATTTACGCGCTCTGGAAGGTCTCATGCGGGTGCTGCGCGAAGAGACCCGCCCCGATATTCGCACCTATGCGGCGCTCATTCTGGGCGACATGGGCAGAGTCGAAGCGGTTGAGGCCTTGATCGAAGCGCTCCAGGATGCCACTCCAGAGGTGGCGACTCCGATCATGAAAGCGCTGGTCAAAATGGGCGATGCTGCCATTCACTCGCTGATAAGCCTGTTCGCTGAATCCGACTCACTTGAGCGACGAGTGTCCATCGTGCGTATTCTGGGGGAAATCGCCACCCCACGCGCAATCACCGCCCTGCTCCAGATAGCCCTGAACGACATAGAGCAATGGTGGGTACGCCAGCAAGCCCGCGACCTTCTTAGTCGCCTGGGGTACGATCCCCATACGCCTGCCTGATTTTCTTACCCGTTTCTAGTTTATTGGTGGTACTCTGACTTTAGAGGATCACGATTTCACACGGTACTCCACACCTGGAGCAACCAGAACCCCTCATTACGCGGGTAGGAAAGCGTTTTTCTCCTTTTAAAATGGCAAGTATAGATCACGACCCTTCTTTGGCTCTGCTCAAACGTCCAACAGTAATCCAGAAGAGGTTTCGATGTTTTTAATAGATGTTCTTTCAGAAAATCAACCTCATAAAATCCCTGCCTTCAGCAGCGCTGTTAAGCCTGTCACGACGATCAAAATACTGATCCGGCAGTTGGGCAGTAAAAATGAGCGTCAAGCCATTGATGCGGCTTTAGCCCTCATCACGCTGAGTACAGAAGCCATCCCTGAACTTATCAACGCATTAGGCAACCGCAACGTGCTTATTCGGCGCAAAGTCGTCTGGGTTCTGCTCACGATTGCCGACGCGCGGGCGATTGATCCGTTCATCGCGGCGCTTCAATATGATACTGATGCCAAAGTCCGCCGGAATGCCGCCCGTGCATTGGGTCTGATTGGCGGTGTCAGTGCGATCACGCCGTTAATAAATGCCTTTGGCGACACCGATGAGCGAGTACGCTGGGATGCAGCCGTTGCGCTGGAAAAAATCGGCGCGGTTGCCATCGAGTCTCTCGTCATGGCGCTGCATTATGGTGGCGAAAAAGTGCGGGCAGGCGCAGTGAGCGCACTCGGCTGGATTCGCCACGCCAGCGCGATTGAATCACTGGCAGCAGCACTCCACGATAAAGATGCTGAGGTGCGGACTCGTGCAGCTTTTGCGCTGGGCTGGATTGGGGACGCACGGGCGGTTGAGCCGCTCGTTGCGGCATTGAATGATTGCAGCGAACAGGTTCGGATGCAGGCAGCAGCAGGATTAGGCTGGCTGTGTGATCCACGTGCGGTTGAGCCACTGGTCGAACTTTTGGGCGACGATCACGCCTGGGTTCCTTATGTGGCGACGGAAGCCCTCAGCCAAATCGGAGACAAGCAGGCGATTAAGGCGCTGGCTTTTGCCAACAAATATGGCATAAACCCACAGGTGCGTGAAGCCGCTCTCATGGCGCTGCACAATATGAACATTGATCCTGATACGATTTCGGTTGAGCCTCACCCTAAGCTCTGGCACTGTACAGATGAGAATGTGTGGAAAAAACGCCGCTGCACGACCAATCTGGTCATTGCGGACGCTCAGTGAGCTAACCTTAATTTCAACACAAAAGCAGTCACTTGATAGCTGCTTTTTTATTACTACCCTCGTTTTAGTAAGATATACTATCCTCTTGTTCTTGATCTACCAAAACGAAATTCTTCTATCTTTCTTAATAGCATCATCCAAAATGAGGGATGTATGTTGTTTTCCAGTTCTACGAGATCTGTATCATCAATGATTACGCACAGATTTCCATCTTCGTGAAAAGCGCGTCTAATCAGTGCGCGTGCGGCCATTTCATTTTGTGTACCACTCCCCGTAATACCTGTCTTCGAAAATATGATCCCAAACTTAACATGACACAAGCGCATACGATACAAAAAGTAGCCTACATCGGAAACACCTACTCCTTGTTCTGTGTTTTTACATTCGATCAGAAAATCACGCCCTAAAAGTTCAGTAACTAGATGAGGCTTGGGGCTGAGATTGTGAACAAGGATATCGGTTTCACCAACAAGATCCTCATCGAAGAGATTACGCCTGGGTATACATCCTGGCAGAAGTGACATCAAATACGAAGCTAAAGTTTCTAAACTCTGCCCCTTTTTATTTTTGTCTGAATTTTCTGCTCGGTACAATTCCACTAATGTTGCAAAATATGCCTTTGAAATCGGGAATTCTCGATCTATGTTTGCAATTTCTGTTGAAAAAGATGTGTTTTGCTCTATAAATTCGCGGACAGCATGTTCAGCAAATCCATACGATTGAGACCAATCTTGATCGATTAGATTTCTAAATTGCTTAGTAATGTCATTAAACTCTGTAAATGCAGATGGTGTGAATCCGAACACTGTTCCTAACCGATCTCTTCCTGCTCCTCCATTGCCACCCGCAAAAATGTCATCGGCTTGTGTATGCAGAAGCCAACGAAAAGCCCGACTTTCGTTTCCTAGATTCAGATGATGTAAACCAAGCCATAAAGCGATTATCTCCCTATACATCCTTTTTTGGCTTCTCTTTTGTTTAAGACCAAAAGCGTTCCACCAATCTAAAAGCAAATCATCAATTACATAAACTACATTTATTTCCCTTAATTTGATTATAGTGGTGAGATATCCTGTTTCAATTGAATCGGGGTTGACCGCTTTAAAATCCGGATTATGTTCGGTGATTTCATTGCAAGCAGTTTCCAATCTTTCTTTTGCTTTTTCAAAAGCTACCAAAGGTTCATTTGTATTTGACTGAAATATGTCTTCGATTTCGCTCTTCAGGGACATTTTGATTCACAGTTTCTACTTAAAAATCAAGGTCACAGGTAGAAGATAAAGCGTCTTTTATGGAAAGCGCTCCGTAAATGCCTCAACCGCGTCACTCACAGCACCCAGTTTTTCACCTTCATCATTGTCACCCTCAGCCGGGATCAATGACAGGATTTCCGAAATCGCCGTTTTCATCTCATCAACCGAGTGCTGCGCTGTTTCATCATCGGCAAAAAAGCGCGTATGCACCATCCAGCCATAAACACCGCATGTGACCGCATAGGGCGCACGCAGACAGCCCTGCTCCAATGTAAGACGCGCACCGCCTATATGCTCCTGGTCGATGATAATCTCACCGCCCTCGTTGCCGGTCTTGCCAATCGTGTGGCCTTCTTCAAATGGCTGCCAATTCATGACGTTTTTCCTTCGTCCAGTTCAACCCAAAAATGCAGAATCCGCACGGCTCGGTCTTTCAGTTGAAGCGCTTTCTCAAATTTCCCGCCATTGGCCTCGATAATCTTGCGGGAGCCAATATTGTCCTCATCGCAGGTAATCATGGCGCGGTGCAGGCCGATTTTTCGCGACTCGTCCAGCGCCAGTTTGCAGATGAGCGTGCCATAGCCCTGCCGCCGTTTGGATGGGCGAATATCATAACCGATATGCCCACCGATCAAGCGTAAGTTGTCGTTCAATTCATGACGCAGCGCCGTTCTACCGATAAATTCATCGCCTTCGACCAGCCAGAATACGCTTTCCTTGACACGCCCCGGCTGTGGATTCACACGTTTACTGAGTTGAAACCGGATAAACGATGCGAAATCGAGTGACAGCAGCGTAGGGTCATATTCGTGGTAGCGGCCCTCCGCGTGATATTCGCGCAGTGCATCAAGGAAACTGGCTTTATGACGTTCAGATGGAAGCGCAAGAGAGGCCATCGTTTTTAGCTTTCAGCAATCTGTAGAGGCAGGTCAGACCTATCCTACACTCCTACATGGCGATTCATCTTACAATTTCGTTGCTGTCGTATAGACGAAATAATTGTCGGTCACGCGCACATCAGCGTCAAACCCAAAGGAGGCCAATTTTTCCCGAAGTGATGCAGGCTCGTAGAAGATTTTGTAGATCGTAAATTCGCGACCATCGTTCAGCTTGCGAACATGGCGAATACTCTCGGCTTCGTAGGGCTGGTGATTGCTGGCGCTGGATGTACCCGCTGGCTGCGAATCGACGATAAACAGCTTTCCGCCAGGTTTGACCGCCTGCGAAACGGATGCCAAAAATGAATCCAGCTTCTCCGGCGGGACGTGTGACAGCCAGAAGCCGAATAACACGAGATCGTAACCACGCTCCGGCTGCCATTGGAATAAATCGACCTGCTGATAGTCGATATTGGCTGCGGCTAATTTTTGCCGATTGATGGCGATCACTTCCGGCGACGCATCCAGCGCTGTGATATGCCGCGCGATTTTGAGCAGTTGTTCCGTCCAGATACCCGTACCGCAGGCCAGTTCGAGCGCCTCATCGACCATCGCAATCTGATGAAGCATTTCCATTACCTGCTTGGCCTCATCAAACCACTGCTGATTGAGCGCCTTGCCATGATCGTAGCGCCCCATGCGGTAAAACCATTCATCATACTCGCCTGCCCTGGCGCGGTAATAATCAATCTGCTGTTGCAGCGCATTGTCCGCAACAGGCTGAATAAATTCGACGCGATTGCCAAACGGATCGCGGATTTCAAAACGCTCATAGCCGGGGATGGGAACAGAATCGCCAATTTCGATGTTTTGATTTTCGATGTGTTTTTGCCAGCTTGCCAGATCATCGACCTGATAGGCAAGGTGCGCTTTGGTGGTCGCGCGGTCAACACCGTCCTCTGTGCCGATGTGTACCTGCATATCGCCCACTTCCAGCCAGAAGCCGCCGCGCCCTTTGAGCGCATCGGGTTTTTCGACCTCCTGTAAGCCGAGTATGTCGCAGTAAAATGTTCGTCCCTGCGCCTCCGCGCCTTTTGGGATCGTGATCTGCGCGTGGTTGAGTCGCGTAATTTTCATAGCAGAACCTTTAATAGCCAGGGCGTTTGAGTTTACGTTTTGGCTTATCATCCAACGCCAGCGCAAGCTGACCCAGTAAATGACCCTGCACCGGGAAAATCAGCGCCAGCGATGCCAGCCAGCCTATGCAAGGGACGACATTAATAAACCCAAGCGCAAAACTGGCAATAAACGAAAAGACCACCCACTGCACGACCAGCCGGGAATGGGCATTGAGTGTGCTGAAAAGGTCACCAAATTGGAAAAATACGCCAATCGTGCCGACCTCGGCATAGCGCACGACACCTATCGCCAGCATTGCCCAGATGAAAAGGTTATAGATCAGCAGCACTGGAAAAATGCAGCACAGGACAACGAGCGAAAACCCGCTGGTGAACATTTCGCTATTGCCCATCAGTCCGGGAACGGTGGCAATGCAACAAACCACCAGAAAATTGCCAATGTTGTAGACGATGAAGGCGACCAGCACATTGCCGCCGCTGGCGATCTTATCGCCATAATTACCCCAGCGCGGCAGCGGGTCTGGTCTGCCATCGCGTACATTTTGCACCAATTCGACCACATATCCCAGAAGTGCCGCCAGCGCTACCAAGCCTAGAAGTGGGATACCGGCAAGAAAGGCCATGATAACGGTAAGCACCAGTTTTTCCGTCCACTGCTTATCGTCAAACACATAGCTGAATGCGCGCGTAAAGTCCAATTGTTGTGTCCTCGTTAAAGAGTTTTCATCACAAGATTTAAAGACTATATCCCAAAATTTAAAGTGCTGCTTCTGATCTGATCGAGATAACCATTCAAATCGGCGAAGGTCATCTCGCCCAGGTGCATATCGCGCACGATCCCGGCGGGGTCGATCACAAACGTCGTCGGAAAGAGGTCTGCCTTGTAAGCTGTTTGCGCCTCATAGTCGGCATCCAGCAAAACAGGAATGGCGCTGACGTTGTTGTCATCCAGAAATTTCTGAATATCTTCCGGTTTATCGCCGATGTTGACCGCTAGAATCACCGCGCCATCGTCGGTTTGTGCCTGCATGAAGCGTTGGAAAGCGGGCATCTCACGTTTACATGGTTCGCACCATGTCGCCCAAAAATTAACAAAAACAACGCGCCCACGCATGGATGACAAACGAACGCTGCCGCCATCGAGCGCAGTCAGCTCAAAATTTGGCGCGGGTTGGCCTGCTAATCGGGATACCGCTTGTGTGACAGGCAGTGGAGTCGGCGGAGTGCTGCTGTTCGAACCGCCGCTGGAAATCAGCATGAACAGCGCGGCGATCATGCCCAGCAATGGCACCAGCGATAAGAGAATTAAAGTCGAGATACGCGATCTTTGATCGGCAGTCATTACGGCACCCAGCGCGGTAAATATGCATTGGTCGCGACTTTGACCAACGTTTGTGTATCCAGTTCATATGTCCAGATTTCAGGCGTTCCCTCGTTATTCGGCTGATTATCTTCCGTCAATTCCGGGAAACGCTGAATCACGAGGCTTGTCCCTTGCGGATCCCACGAGAAAAAGCCGTTGAAATAGCGTTCATCCATCACCAGCGGCACGACACTCTGATCCTGCATATCCATCAGGTAAAGCTGGCGTGTGCGCGTAAAACGGTCATCCAGGTAGCGGCGGGCAATCGCTAAATAACGCCCATCAGGACTCCAGGCCGTTGTCGCATCATCCAGCGGTTCCGATGGATTGCTTAGTTCTATAACCTGATTAGTGGTCAGGTCAGCCATAAGCAAATTCGAACGCGCCGACGCATTTTCGATAATCAAATTCGGGAAAACGACTTTCGTCCCATCCGGCGAAATCGAAATATCGCTGCCGCCATTGCGCGTGGGAATCAGTGTTGTGCTGCCCTCATCATCAAAGTCGTAAACCAGAATCCCCTGGCTGTTGTTGTCATAGACCGCGACCCGTTTGCCATCCGCCGACCATTCCGGGTTATAGCCCAGGATTTGCGAGTCAGAAAATAGTGGACGTGTCGTAGCAGGAGTCGTGCTGAGGTCAATGAGCCAGACGCGCGTCGGACTCGTGCCGACATTAGTTAGGTCACTGTTGAGGTCAATGCGATGATAGGCGATCATCGTGCCGTCCGGCCTCCACACAGGCGAATTGCAGTCGCTGTCCGGGCAGTTGGTCAATTGTTGCAGTGCGCCATTTTCCAGATCGAGCAGTTTAATATCGGATGTGCCTGTCGAAGTATTGCGCTCGGCAAACGCGATTCTGGTGCCATCCGGGCTGGCGTCAAAGTTGAGAATCCCCGACGGGCTGAATGTGACCTGTTTCGCTGTTGAGGGGTCGGCGGGATCGGCAACCCACACATTTTGCGGCGCGGTATTAGCAGGCATCAGATAAGCAACGCGCGGCGTGCGGATCGTGAAAGTGAAAATTTTGTCTTCAAGTACCTTGCGCCCATCCACACTCTGCGAATCGGCTTTCAGCGTGACCGTGTAGTCCGAGCCGGGAGTCAGCGCTGTTGTGGGGAGAAAACGAAGCGTTGTGCCACTCCAGCTATAATCCCCTTCAACAGGTGGGCTAAAACTGATGCGCTGCGTCACGCTGTCCCAATCCATCGCCTCGTTAAACTGGATGACGACACGCGCCGTGCTGGATGCCAAATCGTCCGGCGCGGTGCGGATAATCTGCACACCGACGCGATCCCCCAAAATCACGGTCAGGCCAATGCCGACGACCAGCGCCAGAATCACGAGAATCACCATCGAATCAAAACGAGATAAACTCGGATTCAGCGGGCGCGATTGAATACGCTCATTACTCATTACTCGTTACTCATCAACTAGGGGTACAGATAGGGATGTTCCGGCTGTTGGATAATTTCGATACTGGTTGGGCGCAGAATCGGCTTCGGCTCTCCGCGAAATTCGCCCAATTCAAAATGCCCCTGTACGCGCACCCAGGTATCCGATGGTATATTTTCGTCCCATGCAACTGGCAGCCCAACCGCTACCGCGTCCGCCACGCAGCAGCTTATGGTAAAACGCGCCGCCAGAAACTGATTCTCGGTGAAAGTGTCGTCGCGGTAGATAAAGCCCGTGATGTCCGCTTCCTGACCATTGAACAGACTGAGGTCATCGCTGACGTTGAACATGCGTATCCAATCCAGAACATTGCGCTCCAGTGGAGGTTTTTCGAATGAGACGGTTGTGGTTACACCAACAGCGTTCATATTAAAATCGCCGTTCATTGCGTCTGCGCCCAGTGGTCGAGAGGGGATAAACGTTCCCAGAACCAGAGGGATCGCTACAATCGCCATCATGCTCCACGAGATGCTCTCATGTTGATGATCGTCGTGGTTATGGTCATGATGATGCTCATTTCGCAGCAGCTTCAGGACGCTTGACACTGCTAAAAGCAGAAACAAAATCGCCGCGAGATACGACAGCCACGAAAAGCGCACATTGATATAATTTGTCAGGTTGCCGCTGACAATGTTATAGACAAAATACAACCCCAGTCCAAACAGCAGGGTCGTTTTCACCCATGCCTGAGTATTGTTATGATGATGATCGTGATTGTGGTCATGATCGTGCAGGTGTTCAGTTGCTTGCATGAGGCTACCTCAATATTTATTTGTTGTAGGGGCGACTCGGCGAGTCGCCCCTACAGGACAACGTTCAAATTCAGCCAGATTCCGATCAACAGGGTCATCAACATTGGCAGGACGATCAGGTAAAACACCGTTCGCCGCTTAAAAACGCCCAAAAACATCAGGGTACTTTTAATATCGACCATCGGGCCGAAGGTGAGGAAAGCGAGAATAGAACCCGTTGTGAATGTGCCGACAAAGGCCAGCGCCAGGAACGCATCAACCGTCGAACATACGCTGAGAACAAAAGCCACAATCTGCATGACCATAACCGAAACCACTGGCCCACGTCCCAGCGCCAGCAGCACATCCTGTGAAACCAGCGTTTGCATCGCCGCCGCCAGCAGTGAGCCGACAATGAGATAACGCCCCATCTCAAAAAATTCATCACCTGCCATATCCAGCGCCTGCCGCAGACCCACCAGCAGTGATGGACGTTTGGTTTTTGCATAAAGTGGAATCACATCGCCGGAGCCGCCCATAACAGGCATCAGCGAATGGGGTTGCAGCACTTCCTGCGGACGCGCACCGAGCGCAAACACCAGCCCGACCCCGATGGCGACAATCGCCGTGATGACAAAACGCCCGATCAAGACCGGGCCTAAACCGAAAGCAATATAGGTGCTGATGAACACAACAGGATTCATCACCGGCGCGGCCAGCAAGAAGGTCACGCCGACAGACATCGGCAGCCCTTTACTATACAGCCGCCGCACAACGGGGACGACACCACACTCGCACACCGGGAAAGCGAAGCCCATAAATGCCCCGGCAATTGTCGCCAGAATGGGATTGCGCGGAGTCAAACGGGCGATGTCGTCGTGGCTGACAAACGCTTCCAGCAAGCCGGAAACGAGAGTCCCCAGGAGCAAAAATGGCACAGCTTCGATAAAGATTCCCAAAAAACGGGTGCTGAAAATGCTGAGAACCATTCCAGCGTCCTGGCCTGTCCCCAGCACCGCTGCAAAGAGAACACCAACGACTACGAGTCCAATCAACCACCAGATCATGCGTCGCAAAATCGGTTTGACTTCCTGGTTTGCTTGCATAGAGCATCCCCATCTCAAGAACCGGAAGCGGCTATTTTACCAGAAATGCCAGATTTGAAGCTGACGATTGATGTACGCGATGGCACACTTAGAAAACTTTAATCGCTTTTTTGATCTTCAGACGCAGCAGATCGCTGACTTCCAAGCCCCACACAGCGACATCTTTTTCGGCCTGTTCCTTGCCCTCATAATGGACAGCTATTTTCATCAGCCAGGCGTTATCGGAGTCCGGCTCGATCACCCAGTCGCCTTTAAACAGATAGCCACCGCCGTCCCCCGGCTGACCGCCAACCGTCAGCGCACCTTTAGCATTACTTTTGATATGTCCATTTTTGCGTGTTTTCTGCATACTGGTCACGACAATATCGTCGCCGTCGAGCAGATACCACACGGGAACGATGTGTGGATAACCATTGTAGTCGAGGGTCGCCATGCGGGCGATCAAGGGTTTTTTCAGGAACTCGCGCATTTCATCGGTCAGCATGAGTATTATCCTTTTGAGATATAGGCTGTCAGCGATCAGCTTTCAGCAGTAAATTAAAAATTTGGCGATAAGCAATTAGCTGGTCAGCGTTTCAGCTTTTGGCTGACTGGCTGACTGGCTGACTGGCTGACTGGCTGAGAAGCTCAATTATTTCCAGCCTTCTTCGAGATCAGCCATCAAACGTGTGACAGCAATTTTGAGATCACCGCGCAGCCGTGTCAGGCCGCCTTCACTATTATCATATTGAATGTAACGCAAATGGCGAATATCAAAGGGTACCGCTTCGGGTGTCGTGGTCTGAATCATCAGAATCGCGGGTTTATTCAGGGCGTGAGCGATGCCCAGTTCATAATACACGTTATCGTTGCCGCCCGTCAGATCAGCAATTACAAATTTACAGGCATTGAGCGCCGCCCATACCTCGGTCATGATCGAGCCGCGCGTGGATGAAAATTCATCACCTCGCAAAACGCTCAGATTCAATTCCTGGCTTAGTGAGCGAATCACCGATTGATAGACTCCACTGAAGTCAGCCGCGAATGGCATAATCGTAAAAATATCACTGCGGAATTGGCTGCGGTCAGAAGGGCGACCAAAGACCAACTCTCCCGGCAGCAGCCGAAGCGCATCATTATAGGCAACAGCCCGCTGCGCCACGTCATCCTGCTCAACCTGTTGAATTTCCTGCAACCGGATGACGGTTTTTTCAGCGACTTTATCGGCGATCAGCTCAATATCATTGGCCTGCATGATGCCGGGTTGCAGCATCGCCGGGGCTTCGCGTGTGATGCGCTTGGCGGACTGGCTCTCAACTGACCAGCGCTTCAAAATATTCGTCACCTGTTTGGAAAGATCGGCCTCATCTGCAAAATAAATAACGCCATCTTCCTCAACCTGCTGCCAGAAATCCTGCTGCGCGGCACGTTCAGCCTCGTTGTCCTGCACGATGGCACGTTGCCGGAGAGCCGCTGACATTCCGCCCACAGGTAAAAGCACCGCCATCGGCTTTTCAGATTTCTGCGCCAGATTATACTCAATTTCCGCCAGCGATTGCCCTGCCATCGCTTCCGGCTCCCAGGCGCGTTTATAGGTCACAATGGCGATGAAATAAGCAGCCGATTGAATTTTCCGGCGCACGGCATCGAGCATATCGGCAGCCTGTATCTCGTCTGCTGTCGCTTCGATAGGGATCATCCCCGCCTGTCGGATTTGCGCCATCAAAACGGGGCGCAGCGCTTGTAACTCACTGCTGGTCTGGCTGAGGTAAATTTTCACGGACATCGTTTATTTCTCCTGAGAGAAAACATCACCCAATTTATTCTACCTCCAACATAAACAAGTGGGGGTGGCTATCCAGCTTCGGTGAAATGAACCAACCCCAAAAACCTGATAATCAAACTGGACACTTCTCTCACTAATCGCTAGACTCACAGATGTTCTATTTATTGATCTGTGAGAATCTTTCATGCTCCCACTTCGTCTTGAACTCAAAAATTTCATGCCATACGTCGCGCCGGATGCGTTACGCTTCGATGGCATTCATCTTGCCTGCCTGACCGGACAGAACGGCGCGGGTAAATCATCTATCCTGGATGCCATCACCTGGGCGCTGTGGGGCAATGCACGTGCCAAACGCGATGAGGATTTGATTTACCTCGGTCAACAGGATATGTACGTCCAGTTGGATTTCGAGCAGGAAACGCAGATTTACCGGGTGATTCGCAAGCGTTCGCGCCGCCAGCGTGGAACCGGCACACTCGATCTCCTCGTGCAGGATGAAAATGGCGACTTTAAAGTGATTAGTGAGCCATCCATGCGCGGGACACAGGATAAAATCAATCGTCTGCTGCGGCTGGATTTTGAGACGTTCGTCAATTCCGCCTTTTTGCAGCAGGGCAAAGCGGATGCGTTTACGACCAAAACGGCCAAAGAACGCAAGCAGATTCTTTCGGACATTCTTGGATTAGCCCAATGGGAAAAATATGAGGAAGCCGCCAAAGAACGGCTGAAAGCCATCACCGACGAACTCACCGTCATCGACCTGCGCGTCCGCGAAATTGACATTGAATTAGCGAAAGAGCCGGGCTTGCAAGCGGCGTTGGAAGAGGCGCAGCGGGCGCAGGTCGAAGCCAAAGAAGCACTGGAAGCTGCCGAAAAGCGTCTCGAAGAAGTCGCCCATGCGCCCACCGAGATGAGAAATGCGCAGTCACGATTGGCGGACGACCAGCGGCGGTTGCGTGAGCGTGAACGTGACATCCTGGCGATCAATGGCGAAATTCAGCGTCACCACGACAAAATCGCGACCTATCAAGCGATTATCGCCGCGCAGGACGAAATTCAAGCAGGCTATGCGGCGCTGCAATCGGCGCGTGAAGCCGATCATGCGTTGGGCGACAAGCTGATTCAGTTGAGCGATTTTGAAACCCAACAGCGTGAATTAGAAAATCAACTGCGGGATGCCCGCGCCGAACTCGAAAACGAGGCCAGCAGTTATATCGCACGTATCGCCGAGTTGGAGCAGACATTATCGCTTGCCGATACCGATGATCTCGACGTGGTACAGGCGGAGGTGATCGGCCTGCAAAGTCTGGAAGCCGAGCGCGCCCGTTTGCAGGAGCAGATCGGCATCCTGGGCGAGGAACGCGCCGGAATAGACGCCACCAATAAAAATCTGCGTGTCGAAATGAATGAGATCAAAGACCGGCTGACTCGCCTCTCAGCGGCGGGCGCAATTTGCCCTCTGTGTGGTCAGGAATTAGACGACAACCATCGCAGTCAGTTAGTCGAGCAGTTAACGGGCGAAGGCAAACTGCGCGGCGATACTTTTCGCGCCAACGAGAGCCGCCTCAAAATAATCACCAGCGATTTATCCCGTTCGCGCGGACGCATGAGCGAAATCGACGGCGATCTCAAGCAGTTGCAGCCGCTTCTGGAACGGGCTGGCGTGTTGCAGGCGCAAATTGACAACGCCAACGCCGCCGCATCGCGCTTGGATGGCGAACGGGCGCGGCTGGATGCCGTCGAGAATTTGCTCCAAACCAATTCATTCGCGCAGGACATCCGTGACCAATTAACCGCGTTGGCTGAACGCCGAACCGAGATCGGTTATGATCGCGTCTCGCATGATACCGCCCGCCAGCAGCTTGATATTTATCGCGAATATGAGAAGCGCCAGACTGAACTGGAAATCGCGCTCAACTCGCTGCCGGATGCCCAGGGACAGCTCGAATCAGCGGGTCTGCGGCTGGAGCGCACCCAACATGCGCTGGACGAAGATCGCAAAGGCATCGAAAATTTGCAGATCGAAATGGCGCGTCTGGAGGTGCTGCTCAAGGAATATCAAGCCCGCCAGCAGGAAGTGAATCAATATCGCACCGCCGAACGCGCAGCCTATAGCCGTCTCGTCAATGCGCGGCAGGAGTTGGATGCGCTCGACAAGCAGCGGACGCGCAAAGCCGAATTGCAGGAACGCGCCGAAAACAAACGCCGCGAACAGACTTTATACAACGAACTCAAATTGGCTTTTGGCAAAAACGGCATCCCTGCCATGATTATCGAAACGGCGATCCCCGAGCTTGAAGCGGCAGCGAACACCCTTTTGGCGCGGATGACAGGCGGACGCATGAATCTCGCGTTCAACACGCAGCGCGAAAAAGTCACAGGCGGCATGGCCGAGACGCTCGAAATCCAGATCGCCGATGAACTCGGCACGCGCAGCTACGAAATGTACAGCGGCGGCGAGGCATTCCGCATTAATTTCGCGATCCGTGTGGCGCTGTCGCAGCTTTTGGCGCGGCGGGCGGGCGCACATTTACAAACGCTCTTTTTGGACGAAGGTTTTGGTACGCAGGATGAGGATGGGCGCAACCGATTGGTCGAGGCGATCACGGCAATTCAGGATGATTTCGACCTGATCCTAGTCATCACGCACATCGACGAACTGCGCGACTCGTTCCCGGTGCATATCGTGGTCGAGAAAATGCCGAGTGGCAGCCGGATCAGTGTGCGATAATCCGAAACTATGACGCAACAGCCACAGAAGCTAAGAACTCACTCAACTCAACAATGAGAGGGTGCTGTTGAAGCATCTGTTTTGTCGGCTGATCGAGCTTATCCAATATGGATGTTATGGTTAATCTGTGTCCATTTGAGACTGATTTCAAAAATTCTTTGGGATCGCGTTTACCCATATCCCATTCAAGCTGCGTGAGTTGCCTGCCTGTTAGACGCTCTAAAAGGCGTTTATCTTGAAATAAAATAACTTCTATCTCTGGTACAGTTAAAAACACTTCAAATGCTACACCTGGAGAGACTCGTCGAAGAAGACTATGTAAGAAATCGTGTTGCTCGGCTTCAGCTTCCTGGTCAGCATCGACAATAAGAGCAGTCGGTATCCTTCTCGTCGCCAGCAGAGTGCTTGCTAAAGATTGAGCCGAATATTTGCCAGAACCGACCACAAAAACAACATCCTTGATGAGGTGGTCTGGCAGAAGCTTTTGGAGGACATCAGCGTCCGTTTGACCTTCCGTTACAATATATGCACTTATCACGGAATATCCTCCACTTTAATGTTATAGTCTGGCAAGCCATATTCAACAGCATAACGATACTTTTCAATAAGCCCCTGACGCATATAATCGTGCTGAAGCGCGTAATCTACTTCTGCTCCCGACCATAAAAGTATGGTTTGAGGAGATATAAAACTCGCCAAAGTGATTGCCGGGTCAGTAAATGCCAAGCTGGTAAAAATAACCCCTATAACACTGGCAGGTCTGCGTGTCAGTTGACTCTGTAATTTCGCAATTGGCTCGAAATTAACATTTTGGCTTTGATCCTTACATTCAATTAGAAATGAGCGCCCGTCAACATAAATGACACCATCTATTTGCTCGACCACTTCTTCACCTACATCGACTTCAAACGGCCAGCGTACCTTAGCACCTTCAAGTTGAAAAGCTCGAAGAATCAGATACTCAAAAGCTTTCCCCGGTTCCCATCCAACCATTTCTTCTCTTTTTTTAATCAATTCCCAGAGGTTTAGTAAATCATCCCAATTGTACTGTGCGATACTGTTTTCATATTCAGCATTGGTGGGCATCAATTTATCCTGATGCAGAAATTGAATATGCTATAGTGTACCAAATATATTCAATTGCGGGGTGAGGAACAAACTTGATGAGCCAAAACAGCCAAATCATCGAATCCTTCTGGGCAGCCTTTGACCGCTTTGAGTTTGAGGCTGTCGCGCCGCTTTTGCACGATGATTTTGTGTTCGAGCTGCCGCAGTCCGGTGAACGCATACGTGGCAGAGACAATTTCATCGCCATGAATCGCCATTATCCCGGCCAATGGCGCATCGCCATCACGAAGTTGGTCGCCAGCGATGATGAAGTCGCAACGGAAATCACGGCGACTTATGGCGAAAAGAATTTACCAGCCATATCATTCTTTACGCTGCGGGATGGTCAAATCCTCCATATCCGCGAATTCTGGCCGGAGTCGTTCCCCGCAGAGGAATGGCGAGCGCAATGGGTAGATGTGAACACCAGCAAAACATGATAAAATCTGCCCCATATGAGACGAACAATTATTGACCCCAGCGTTTTTCTAAATCTGATATTTTTCTCACTCCTGGCGCTGCTCGTCAGCGGGTGCGGTGCGACGGCTGTGCAGGTCATCCCGACGGACCCGCCAACCGTCACGCCGACATTTACGCCAACCGCTTCACGGACACCCGGTTTTGATGTCACGGCGACCATCACGCCGACGACGATACTCGCATCACCGACAGGTGGCCCATCGCCAACGTCGATTTTTGGCGCAACCAGTACGCCGCTGCCAAATGTGCCAACTGCGACTCGTGTCATCAATCCCAATGCGCCGCGAATCGAATTTTTCACATCGGATGTTCTCGCCGCTGCCCCCGGCGGCACGATCACGCTGTTCTGGTCAACGCGCAACACGACGGGCGCGACCATTTACCGTCTGGATCGCAACGGTCAGCGCAACCAACTCTGGAATGTCCCACCGGATGGCAGCCTGCCTGTAACCACACGCCTTGCGGATCGTGGAGAAGTCGATTTTGTCCTCAGTGCGGGCGAAGGTGCGCAGACTGTAGAAGAACCCCTCTCGATTCCGTTGGCCTGCCCGGATCAATGGTTTTTCGTGCCACCGCCAGATGCCTGCCCGAACAGCCCGCCTGAGCAAACGCTGCTTATCGAAGAAAACTTTGAGCGTGGCCGGATGATCTACATCACCGCCACCAATCAGGTCTATGCACTGTTTAACGATGGCAGCAGCCCCGCATGGCTCGTCTTTGAAAACCGCTATGACCCTGCCATTCATCCCGAATTAGAGCCAAATTTTGTGCCGCCACCCGGCTTTTATCAGCCGATTGCGCGGCTCGGCTTTGTCTGGCGCGGGCGAGACGTGGTGCGCAACCGTCTTGGGTTGGCGATACAGCCGGAATCCGGTTATGACGGCTCTTTCCAGACCGCGACTTCACCGGGTGGCGACGAAAATCTTTACGTGAACAGCGCCGATGGCAGCGTCTTACAGCTTCTCCCCGGCGGGGAATCGTGGCAAATCATCACCCTGCCATAGCATGACCCGCTGCGGTCACATACGCTATAATGGGATTCGGTGAAGATTTACCGTTAACTGGAGTTCGTTATGCTGAATGAAACTGCATCTTCGCGCGATGATCGTCCTATTCTGCGTTCCCCCGTCCCGGAAGAATCGCCGCACGATGGTGTAGGCAGCGCCATTCGCCAGATGGTCGCGGAAGTGCTGGATATTGAACGCGAATCGGTCATGGAAGACGACCTCAAGGAAGAAGAACCCCCTGCTGCGATATACGCGATGGGCAGTCGCCTGAATGCGCGTTTTGTAGGCCGTTTGCTGATGGATTCCGAAACCGCCTATGAGCAGCTCGATAAACGCTTCGCCACGATTGACCATCTGCCGATTTTCCGCGAAGAAGAGGGCAAGCATGTCATTCTGGCGCTGCAAGGGCGCATTAATCCCTCACCACGCTCCTGGTGGCCGAATTTACTCCTGTTTATCGGGACGGTTTTTAGCGTATTGCTGGTTGGCACGGAGTTAGCGATTTCCGAAGTGAGCGTGATCGACGCGGCGCGGGCGCAGGCCATCGCCGATAATGTTTTTCTGGAATTGTGGCGCGGCTTGCCATATGCGATCAGCATTTTGTTGATTTTAGGCGCACACGAATTGGGACATTATTTCGCGGCACGGCATCACAAACTGGCCGTCACGCTGCCTTATTTTATCCCGCTGCCCTACTTAAGCCCTTTTGGGACAATGGGCGCGTTCATTCAACTGCGCCAGCCGATGCGTAACCGTAAAGTGCTGATGGATGTCGGGGCAGCAGGGCCGCTGGCAGGGTTGATTTTTGCGATCCCGATTTTGTTTATTGGGCTGGCAGCGGCACGAGTCGGGCCGGTTTCACCCGGTGGCGTTTACGAGGGAGATTCGATCCTCTACGCCTTTGCCAAAATTGTGACATTTGGGGAGTTCCTGCCCAAAAACGGAATAGACGTTTACATTAACAGCAGTCAGCTTGCCTGGGCGGGTTGGACAGGACTGCTGGTCAGCGCACTCAACCTCATTCCTATCGGACAGCTTGACGGCGGACACATCCTGTATTCGCTGATCGGTGAACGCGCCCGCCTGTTTTATTATCCGCTGCTTGGCCTCATGATTATCCTGGTATTCATGACAAATGTCTGGCTGTTCTGGGTGATTTTGCTGCTGCTGTTTGGCCGCGTTTACGCCACGCCACTCGACATGATTACACCGCTGGACAGGCCGCGCCGCGTGCTGGGAATCATTGCACTGGTCATATTTTTGCTGATATTCGTGCCGATGCCACTCACACCCACTGACACACCATCACGACCCGCGCCACGTGGCAGCGTCCAGATGGAGCAAGCCAGCATTCCGCCGCTTTTTAACTTTAGCGGTCAATAAAGCGATAACCGACACCGCGCAGTGTGAGAATATACTCCGGGCGATCCGGATTAATTTCCAATTTCTGGCGCAAATAGTGGATATACAGTTTCAGGCTGTCGATAGCATCCGAATATTCTTCACCCCAGGCTTCGGTTACGAGGTCGGTGCGGGTGACGACACGTCCGGCATTGCGCACCAGCACACCCAGAAGATTAAATTCCTTCGGCGTGAGGTGTTTGATTTCATTACGGACGCGCACTTCGCGATTCATGAAGTTGATTCGGAACGCACCGTTGTTAAAGACCAGTTCTTCACTCATGCTGGGGCGCGGTGAACGTCGCAGATGGGCGCGCACACGGGCGACCAGTTCATCATTATCATAGGGCTTGATGACATAATCATCCGCACCCATTTCCAGCCCACGCACCACGTCGCGCACTTCGCCACGCGCCGTGAGGAAAATGATCGGCACATCGGACATCTCGCGGAGTCGCCTGCAAACATCCCATCCATCCATGTCTGGCATCATAATGTCCAGCAGCACCAGATCGGGCTGCGAGCTATACGCCTTGCGCAGACCTTCATCCGCACGAAAAGCTTTAATAACTTCATAGCCTCGCCGTTCCATCAAAATAGCGATCAACTGTACGGTAGTCTCTTCATCATCAATAACGAGAATTTTTTCAGACATGGGAATGTCTCCTAAAGGGAATTGCCAGCGAGTTACAAGAAACAAACTTAGTTTATACCCGTATGCAAATTTTGCGCAAGCCATTTATAGGGGGTTTTATAACGCAATCTTAACTTTTTACCCACGATCACCCGATTGTCGCTTGCCATTTGCACGAATCGCCCTACAATCAAGCTGATTACAGACCATATGAAGGGAGCAAATCCTATGCCTGAAATTACCCGTCAACAACTCATCCTGGCGTTGATCTCCGCTGGTACGAATCCTCGACTGGCTGGTGTCAATCTGATGCAGATGGATATATCTCGCCTGGATTTGACTGGCGCGAATCTCAAGCAAGCCATGTTGACCGCCGCCAATCTGCGTGAAGTCTCGCTGCGTAACGCCAATCTCTATTTTGCTGATCTGACGCTGGCGCAGCTTCCAGGTGCTGACCTGAGTTCCGCCAATCTGACTGGCGCGAATTTCACGGGGACAAATTTGCAAGGCGCGAGCCTGCAAAGCGCAAATATGACCAACGTCACACTCAATGATGCCAATCTGCAAGGCTCAAGCATGAAAGGCGCGACCATCAACGGCGTGAAATTTAATGCCAACACAACCTGGCCGGATGGCAAAAAAGGCAACCAGAGCGCCCCGGCGAATTATATTTAAAAATTTAGGATATTTATTCGTGCTGCTATGTCTCTCCATGTCTCGGAACTGCTTGCTGCTCTGTCACTGGCAACCGATCTCGGCACAGGCCATCCCCTGGAACGCGCACTGCGGACATGCCTGATCGCGATACGGCTCGGAGAAGTGGCACAGATTGATAAAGCCGCCTTAAAAGATGCTTATTACGTTGCGCTGCTGCGATTTGTCGGATGCACGGCAGATATGCAGGCGCTCTCAGCCACATTTGGCGATGAACAAGCAGCGCAAGCACGTGTCCACAAAATCGAACTCGTGCCGGAGCAGATGATTGTCGAGATCGTCCGGCACGCTGGATATGGCGAAGCATTTCCCTCGCGGTTGCAACATATGGCCTATGGTCTGGCATACGGCATTACTGAGGCACGTGAAGCCGCTGTCGCACATTGCGAAATCGCGCAGCATGTCGCCAGAGCCATTGGTTTAGATAGTGATTCTCTGCGAACAGCTCTGAGCCAAATTTACGAGCGTTGGGATCGGCGCGGTATGCCCGGCGCTGTGCATGGCGAAGCCCTTTCCCCGGCGATACGTCTGGTACATCTCGCGCAGGATTCCGAGCTTTATTATCGCCTGGGTGGTCAGGCAGCCGTTTTAGAGATTGTCCGAAAGCGGGCAGGCAGTGCCTATGACCCACGCCTTGTAGAAGTCCTATGCAATCATATCGCTGATATTTTCGAGATCACCGAGCAGGAGAGCGTTTGGGATGCTGTTATCACCTCTGAGCCACTTGAAACTCGGCTTCTGAATGACGCTCAACTCGACGAAGGTATCCATGCTATCGCGGATTTCACCGATTTACGCTCCATTTATACCTATGGACATTCGCGAACCGTCTCAAAACTTGCTGCTACTGCCGCCAATCTTCAGGGTTTGCCCAAAAAAGAAGTCACGCTGGTACGACATGCGGCGCTCATTCATGATGTCGGAAGGGTTGCCATCTCTCTCAAAATTTGGGATAAAGAAGCACCATTGACCAGCGCGGAATGGGAGCGTGTGCGCTTATATCCCATATGCACCAACTTAAGAAAAGAAGGGTATCCTGAAGTGGATACAAAACCAAAGAAAGGAAACCCTTCTCGATGATAACAATAACGGATTTACCCCAACAGGTGCAAACGCTGCT
>JALHNB010000091.1 GCA_022843745.1 Anaerolineae bacterium
CAGGTTGGTTTAAAAATTAGCGAGTACGCTGTCTGTCCAGAGTGGTGACGGTTTCGACAACAACGGGGGCTGCGCCGGAGTAGCCGCCAAAAACAGCGCCTGCGAGACTGACCATCATCATCATAAAGACGACACCTGTCAGCGCGGTCACGGTATCAGCGACAGTCTGACCGACGCGACGTGCGGTTTCTTCAGCCTGGGCGCGAACTTCCTGGAAATTCGTTTCCCAGGTGGTGACAGTTTCCTGTGCCTGTTCCGGTGTCATTCCGCCTTGTGTTACCAGCGTATTGACAACGGTTTCACGATTCGCAGCCAGATTCGGATCATCGGCGGCAGACATTAGCAGACGGGCGATATTAAAATTCAATTCGCGCTGCTGGGGTGTCAATTCCTCTGTGCTGGCGGCGGCATCCGGTGATGTAGGGTTGGTTGTGCCTTCAGTCGAACCTTCAGTTGTGGCTGGAGTCTGGGCATTTGGCTGCGCCCCGCTCAGAATGCCACGTGCTTCTTCAGTGACGGCATCCAGGCGGATACCTTGCAGATCGAGCGCGTCGGCAACTTCCGGCGAAAGCTCAGTGATCGCTGTGCCTGCCAGATTCAGCCCTTGACCGAGGACGTTTGAGGCCGTGCCGACAATGCTGCCGATGGCTGAGGTCATAAACGCCAGCGAAATAATCGTGGCGATTGCCCAGGCGCTGATGCCGTGCAGAACACCATCCTCACGCTCGACTGAGCCTGCCATATGCGAGGCGACGTAGCCACCCGCGAACAGCGAAATCAGGGCGCTGGCAACGATCCACAAAACGGCTGGCAGGGCGATGCGCGTGTCAATCGGATTTTGCTCGGTCAGCGGGTTGATCGAATTCGCACCCAGGCTGATGCCCAAAAGATTGAGCGCAAGCTGGAAAACCAGCGCGACGGCGACACCCGCGATGATCGCAGATAATGAAATTCGGTTGAGATAGCGGCTGGGCCAGGAGGGTGCTGTCACCACTTCACGGCTCTCGACCACTGTCCGAGCCTCTGGATTATTCATTGTCCCTTGCATAACGACATTTCTCCACATAAAACAATAAACGAACGAAAGATAATCGCCATACCTACTGGGCGAGTTCATTTAAGGTTAGGATATTTAGAAGTTTGTTACGTGGGCGATGTGGGGGAATTTTAAGTAGGACGGTTAGACATAGAACAGGACGCTATCAAATGGGGGCATAAGAGTCCGTTTGAAGATATGAATTTGCAGCACAAAATGTATTCATCCGTAAATATTCGGTTGCGAATTGGGGCAACGCTGGGCATGATTTACCTTGCTTCTATTCATACTTTGCTCAAGCGTCTTGTTCCTTAAATTTCAAATGGCCTCTAAAGTGCAAACCTTTTGATAAAGGCATCTGTTATCACTTGCCGCACCAGCGACCATCAACGTGCCAATCGCGCTAATCCGATGCTCAAAACCACCCATTTTGTGATATAATGTACAAAGAGGGAAGAAGCATGGGCTTGAAAGGAAAAAGCCATGTCGAATTTCTTTCCATTTGCACAAACCATCGCATTCTTTGCGATTAGGGAGTGGTTAGAAGAACTTCAACATCGTTCGGATAACCGCAGCTCTGAACAAATCCAACCCCCTCAACCGCAGCCATCGAGCAACCTCACCCATCTCCGCCGCACCCACCAATCCTGATTTTGCCTTCTCGGTTCTTTGCTGAAGGAGGTTACTATGTTTGACCCGATCACCATTGAGCGTCTGGCTTATCTGCGCCAGAAAGAAATTTTCGACAGCATTTACGGCACTCACCGTATGGAAACTTCGTTGGGCCTGCGTGATGCCCTCACCGGTCTGTGGCACAGTTTACATTTACCGCCGAAACAAACCCAACCCTGGCAGCCAACTCGCACCGTTCGCAGTCCGTGACCTCTTGGGGTTAGATTTTGCCCAAAGGAGGCATTATGTTTGACCCAATCACCATCATGTATTATCCACGCCTACGCCAGAAAGAAATCTTCGACAGTATCTACGGCGTTCGCCAGACGGAAACATCTTTTGGCCTGCGTGATGCGCTAGCCGATCTGTGGCACAGGTTACATTCGCAGCCGAAGCAAGCGCAAGGCTGGCAGCCAACTCGCACCGTTCGGACATAAAAAGTGGCATCAGGGCAGGAAGGCGCTGGTTTTTCCGCGTCAATCGAGCAGACCCGCGCGGCTGGACAATGAATTTCACGACGCGCTCAATCACATGTCGCTGGCGCTGGTCACGGTGAATAGTCAATGCCCACGCAAGCGCAATCCCGGCTCGAATCCGGTAATCGAACTGCGGGGCGACAATTTCACCGACGTGGATGCGTTAGCCAATATTTTTGAGCTGGTGTAGCGGAAAAAGCTGGTGGATCGGCTTGCCGGGGAGCTTCTGGGCGTTCTGTTGAACGATGACGGTCAGCCACTTGATGATAATGAGCATGAAATTTCGGAGCATCTGGACAACGAATATTCGCAGGTGGAACTGGATGTGTTGCGCCGGGTGTGCAATATCGGCGAGGTCTGGTGCATCGGCGCGATGGATTACAAAACCCGTGCGATTCACATGGCGCTCAAAAGCGGCTACGTCAATTTTATGGCGATTGATTCGGTGGTGGCGAAGTCGCTCATTCAGCGTGTGCCGTAGCTGGGCGCACAGCGACCAACGGAAGTCCCTGTGGGGCCGTGCGCTCCTACAAAATTGGCATTTCCGGCAGGGGCGCAATTATGCGATTCAAAAATTTATATGGGTAATGGGATTCAGGATTTGGCACGCCAAACCCCTACAAAACCCGCGAAATGTAGGGGCAAGGCGCGCCTTGCCCGTATTTTCTTTACGCCGCCGATCAATTCATCCGGTTGTGACCACTGACACCGCCGCCATGTCCACCACACGCGCCACCGCAGCACGAAGTTGTGGCGCAGCTTGAGCCGGAGGCCGTCAGCGGGATCACGCTCATATTCTGGAATTGCAGCGCGATACGGGATAATTGGCGCTTGGTTTCGGAACTGCCGCAGTGCGGGCAGGATGCTTGATCGGCGTGGGCGATGGATGTGCGTTTTTCAAAGGGCTGTTCACACTCAGGGCAAACATATTCATAAAGTGGCATGGTTGGTTAGTCCTCCAATGCGGCCAGAACGCGGCTCAACCGTTCCCGCGCTTCCTGGGCGACAGATTTCAGATTTTCATCCACAATAATACCCAACATTGCCAGCGGGTCAACAATTGCTACCTGAACGCAGCCATCGTCCATTTGCGAGACGGTTACATTGCAGGGCAGGAGCAGCCCCACATCTGGGGCAGTGGTCAGCGCACGGTGTGCCAGCTTTGGATTACATGCGCCGAGGATTTTGTAGGGCCGGAAATCCACGTCGAGTTTTTTCTTAAAAGTATCCTGCACGTTGATTTCGGTCAAGACGCCGAAGCCTTCCGTTTTCAACGCCTCGACCACGCGCCGGAGCGCCGTTTCATAATCCGTTTGAAGATAGGCTTTCAGGCCAAGTGTTTGTTGTGTTTGCATTGCGGTGTTCTCCTAACTGAAATCGCGGAAAATTCGATCTGGGGCGGATTGTAGGGGCGCACGGCGGTGCGCCCAATCCTCAAAAACCTTCTTGATGGACTACTCATTACAACCAAATTGAAAATGTGGGCTGTAAGGGCAGGTCTCAGACCTGCCCCTACGGAAAACACCCCTCATGATTTCTGTGGTTGTACTTAATTTCCGCTCTATGGGAGATGCGGGTTAATTTCTTTCGAGAGGCAGCCCATGCTGCATCCAGTTAACGGTTCCGCCAACGATGTTGTAGACGGTATCAAAGCCTTTTTGACCGAGGAGCGCCGCTGCCGATTGGCTGCGACTGCCGCTGGCGCAGATCACTGCAACCGGCTGCCTGGGGTCTAGCTCATCCACATGGCGTGCAAATTCTCCAAGTGAGATCAGGCGAGCGCCGGGAACGTGTCCCTGGGCATATTCCCAACGTTCGCGTACATCAATCACGATGGGACGATGACCGTTGCCGTGTTCCAGGAGGTCGCTCAATTCATCTGGCTCAATATCGCGCACGTCGCCGCTGGTGACCGGCAATCCAAGCGCTTCCCAGGTTGCGAGGCTGTCCGACAGATAACCCACCACATTGTCATAGCCGACCCGCGCCAGATTGTAAACAACACGACGATATTCGCTTGCGTCCGATAGCATGAGGATGATCGGCACGTCCGGCGGCAGCACGAATCCAACGCGGTTGCTCAATTGGTCATCAGCTTCCAGATGTACCGCGCCGGGGATATGTTTGGTTTTATAGTCGGTTTTTGAGCGTGTATCCAGCAGCGCTGCCCCACGCCGGAACTGTGACACGGCCTCCTGTGTCATCAGCGGGCGCGGTGTGACCTCGCCAAGCGGACGCGGCCCCCGTCGGTTAATCTGCTTGATGCGTTTGTGGTTGCCGGGTTGTTCGGGCAGCCCGGATGTCGCGAATTCGATATAGGCATCGCGGTCATGAACCTGCAAGGCCGGGTTGTGATGACGCTCAAAACCGAGCGTCGAACTCAGCACCGAGCCGATGGATTTGCCGCACAATGAGCCTGCGCCGTGTCCGGGAAGAATCATGACTCCGTCGGAAAGCGTCAGATACTCATTATGAAGGGTGTCGTGCATATGTCCGGCCAGTTCGCGTGCCGCTTCCAGCCCGACCAGATCAGGCCGTCCGGCATCGCCCACGAAAAGCGTATCGCCAGTCAGCGCCATCCAGGGTTCATCGGCGCGGGTTTTGTCCACCACCAGGAGCGTGATGCTCTCCGGCGTGTGACCGGGGGTGAAACGGACACGCAGTTCGACATTGCCGAGCGTGATGGTGTCCGCGCCTGTGAGTTTTCGGTGGGGAAATTCCGCTTGCGCAGCCTCATGGACGTAAATTTCCGCGCCTGTGAGGGCCGCGAGATCGGTGTTGCCGGAGACGTGGTCGGCGTGAAGATGCGTCTCGATAATATGCGTGATTTTCATGCCGCGCTCACGGGTGGCATCCAGATATTTCTGCACATCGCGGTCAGGGTCGATCACAGCGGCGCTGCCTGCGCCTTCGCAGCCAACCACATAGGACGCACAGCCGAGACCATCGATGAAAAATTGTTCCAGGTACATTGCCTCTACTCCTACAGAATTTTGGGAAGATTATCAAACAGTAAAATAATGGACAGCCCGATCACGAACAGAGCGAAAGCTTTGCGAAGCAGGGCGGCGTTCAGGTGTCTGCCCAGACGCGCCCCGGCGAATGTGCCGACCATGCCCGCCCCGACAAAAATGGCAATCAGCGGAATATCGAGTGCGATACCGCTCAGATGGCCGAGAAAGGCGGCCAGGCTGTTCATCGCGATGACGACCAGCGATGTGCCAACGGCATGGTGCATCGGCATCCCGACCAGCATGACCAGCGCGGGGACGATCAAAAATCCGCCGCCCACGCCGAGAATGCCCGTGAGCAGCCCGACCCCAGCGCCGCCCGCAAAGACCTTCCACAGCTTCAGATTCTCTGCTGGTTGTGTGCCGTATCTGGGTGGCTTGGCTGGCTTTTGCCTGACAAGCAGCAGACCGACGATCAGCATCAGCGCCGCGAAAGCCACCATCAACATGGATGACGAAACGTGTTTGGACAACCCGGCAGCAAAGTACGAGATGACCATGCCTGTCCCGCCAAAAACGAGCGCTACCCGCCAGTTGAGCGTCCCCTGTGAACGGTGAAAAAATGCGCCAAGTACGCTGTTTGCGCCAACGATTGCCAGCGAAGTCGTGACGGCAACCTGCGGGCTTTGACCGACCAGATAAACCAGCGCCGGGACGGTCAAAATCGAGCCGCCGCCGCCGAGCAGCCCCAGCGAGCCGCCGATGCCAAAACCTAACACCAGGTCAAGAAGCAGTGTTGGCATTATTTACCTTTTTTGACCGGAAGCCCGGCACCCTGCCAGCCCATCATGCCGCCGCGCAGATTCAGGGCGTTGTAGCCCGCGCTGCTAAGCTGACCGACTGCCGCGCCGCTGCGCGAACCAGAACGACACACGCACAGAATTTCCTTATCCTTCGGCAGTTCATTCAGACGGCCTCGCAACTCGTTGAGGGGAATGAGTTTCGCCCCGGCGATATGTCCGGCGCGGAACTCGTCCGGCTGGCGCACATCAAGAATTAAAAGCGGCTGATTGCTGTCAATACGGGCTTTTGCGTCCAGCGCGTTCAGGTTGTTTGCCCCGCCGCCGAAAATTGATTTGAGAATGTTCATACTGTGTCCTTATTTTGGTTGTTATTCGACAGGGAAGCCCTGTGCTGTCCAATCATTGATTCCGCCCAGGTCGTAAATTGAGGTATAGCCCGCCTGCGCCAGAATCTGTGATGCCTGGGCGCTGCGATTTCCGCTGCGGCAGTACACGACGATTGGCTGGTCGCCTGATACTTCGCTCAGGCGGCTTTGCAGCGATTCCACCGGGATATTCACCGCGCCCGGAATATGCCCGCTGGCAAATTCTTCGGCGGTTCGCACGTCGATCAGCAGGTGCGACGCGCTGGAGGCTACGAACTGGTCTTGATAACCAGTGGGTGAAATATCCTGTTGAGCGGATGCTTGCTCCACTGCACAGCAGCTTGAATTGTTATTGAGCAGAAAAAACGCCAGCGCCGCCACGATTATCACGCCAACGCCAAATATCATCGTCTTTCGGTTGAGCATTACTATAATCCTTTACTGTCACCGATCTTTCACACTGTACTGCAAAAGGGTATTTCACAGTTACACCCAACGCCTTATAATGAGATATAAGCGGGAGCTAATGGCTTAGGGGTTTCATCATGCTCGATCTCTACAAATTACAGATTTTCTCGGTGGTGGTGCAGGAGGGCAGCTTCAGCGCGGCGGCGGAACGGCTCTACATGACTCAGTCCGCCGTCAGCCAGCATATGAAGGAATTGGAGGCCAGTCTGGGCAGGCCGTTTTTCGAGCGCGGCTGGCGCGGTGTCCGCCTCACGCCGCACGGCGAGATTCTGAACCGCTACGCCACCGAAATTTTCGAACTTGTCGCCAAGGCCGAGAGCGCGTTAATTGATATTGAACACCTGTCAGGCGGGCGAATCAGCATTGGGGCGACACCGGGCATTGGCGTGTACCTTGTGCCGGATTGGGTGCAGCATTTCCGATACCGCTATCCGCAGTTGACCGTCGCGCTCCAAACCGGGGTGACAGCGCAGATCGTGGGCGATGTTCTGGGGCGGCGGTTGGATATTGGCTTTATCGAAGGTGAACTGAACGACCACCCGAAACCGCGTCTCTCCGCGCTGGTGCTGGAAGAAATCGAACAGCAGGTAGTGGTGGGCTTCAAGCATCCCTTCTGGGAGCATGACCGCGTCGGGATTGATGACCTGCGCGAACAATCGCTGATCGTCCGCGAGCCGAACAGCCAATCGCGAACCTGGCTGGAAGGGGTTTTGCACGAACACCGGATAGAACCTGTGATCGGCGCGGAGTTTGATAACCTGGAATCGATGAAGCGCGCCGTCTCAATCGGGCGCTGTCTGGCGGTGCTGCCGCCCTATGTCGTGCAAACCGAGGTCGAACAAGGGCTGCTGCACATGATCCCGGTGGAGGACAAGCCGTTCACGCGCAGCCTCAAGCTGATCTGGGATTCGCAGACGCATTTTTCGCCGATCACCCGCGCGTTTCTGGTTGAATTGAGTGGGCGTTACAGCGCGTTGAAGGCGATCCTCGCCTAGACGCATCTACCTTACCCGCGCGACCACACCATTATGCGCTTTGATCCGCCCATGACGCAGAATTTCGAAGCCATTTTCGTGGGCGTAGAGGCCAAGATGCGTCACGTCCATCAATTCGCGATAGGCAAAATTCATAATATCCGCGAACAGCGTGTAAAACAGCTTGGATGTGGCCTGGACGCGCGGCGTGGTCATGATGACATAGCCGCCGGGTTTCAAAAATCGGCGGTGCATGTCCAGTGCCAGCGGCTTGTACTCGTCGGGGAAATGCTCCAAAAGGCCGATGCTGACCACGATGTCAAATTCCTTGCCGTATTTCAGGTCGCGAATGTCGCTGACTTCGTAGTCGATGTCCATCTGGTCGCGATAGTAAACTTTGTGGCTGCCTGTGGCGGGGTCATAGCCGAGAAATGGATACGAGTCTGGGAACGCGCCAAAACGCCCCTCGACGCAGTATTCGTCATAATCGACCAGCACGGCATGACCGCCGGGATACATCGCCATCAACTGCATGGCCTCATAGCCATCCGCCGCGCCGAGAAACAAAATATTCGGCTTTTCGACATCCAGCCCCTGGAACAGTGCCCGTTTGCCGCGCGGGTCCCAGACGGCATCCTCGATACGGTGGATTTTGTTCCAGAGTGACCAACGTGCGACTTCGGCGGCTTCGTCCAGAGCTTCAGCTAGGTCGAGTCCCTTGAGCGCCACGCCCATATCACCGAGCGTCTGTTTGCGGGCTTCGAGCGCTGAAGCGTCAAAAAGCGCCTGAAAATTGCGATTAAAATGCTGCCACGCGGTTTTGACGGGCATCTCCTGACCGTGTTCTTTTTCCCACGCTTTTTTCTCGTTCGACCAGCGCTCGACGCGGTACGGCCTGCCGATTTTCTCCCACGTCAATTCGCGCCAATCGCTGACGGGTTCGGCATCGTAAAACACGTCCGGGCCGTCGGGTCGCAGATCGAGGCGGTGCGTGGGCATGAGTTCGGTGCGCCCGATGTCCGCATCGGTGTAGGGGTGGGCGGTTAATTGTGAGGGTTTTTGCGCAAGAGCCATAAAAATCGTCCTCTCAAAAATGAATAATTTTGCTGATGCCGGATTTTAGCACGAAATTGGCATACTAACTTCGAAATCTGATATGAAATAAACATCTTTCGCATTCCTTTTTAACACTTTTAAAAATAGGATGAAAAATACAGTCAAAAATGTCGGGATATTTTTATGCGACGATTGATATTTGCTTTGCTCATGGGATGCCTGGTGATTGTGCCAGTAGCATATGGACAATCAGAGCCGGGGACACCCGGAACGCCAGCGACGCTGCCATCTCCAGCAGACGGCGCGACGGTGCTGTCCGGCTGGCTGCAAACGATTTATGGCGATCCGCTGCCGGGAACAGCCGCCGAACCGCGGTATTTAACGGTGCTGCAAGACGATCAGGGGACGATTATCGCGCAATTGGTCATGGATGACAGCGCCGCGCGGGAATTGACAGGCCAGCGCGTACAGGTCGTCGGCGAGTCCGGTGCTCCGATGACTGCACAGGCCGTCTCGCCGCTGGTGATCGTCGTACAGTCGATTCAGGCGATCAGCCCGCAGCGCGATCCGCAGACGGACGAATTGAGCGATACGGCGGCCTATCTCGGCGGATCGCAGCCCTGGCTCAACCTGCCATGCCAGTTCGCGGGGAATACGAATACGCCCCAAACGATTGCCCATTATGATTCGATGCTCTCGCCGACCTATCCCGGCCTCGATCATTTCTGGCGACAGATTTCCTATAACAACATCAACCTTACGGGTTCGACCACCGCGCCGCAGTGGTACATGCTGCCGCAGCCGCTTGCGTATTATTCGCATGACAATGTGGTCGAGTTCGATAAAGTCGTACAGGATTGCACCGCAGCGGCGGACGCGGATATTTTTTACCCCAATTTTGTCGGCATCAATCTGATGCTGAACGACGCTATGGACTGCTGCGCCTATGGTGGTGGGGCGGTTCTCACGCGCGACGGCCAGACTCGCTCGTATCGCGTGACATGGCTGCCACCCGGCGGTCAGACATTTGATATTGTCGCGCATGAGATGGGACACGCCTTTGGTTTCCCGCATTCGTCCGGGCCGTCATCGAATCCGCCGTCCGGCGCTGATATTTACGTGTCCAAGTGGGACTTGATGAGCGTCACCAGCGGAACGTGCGCGGCTCAGGGCGGCAGTTTCGGCTGCCTTTCCCCCGGCACGATTGCCTATCATCTCGATCTGGACGGCTGGATTCCGACCTTGCAGCGCAGGCTCGTGCTGATTGGCGAAGACAAGACCATCACACTTGAGCAGCTTCGCCTGCCGCAGTCCACCAGCAACGCGCTCGTCGCTAAAATCCTGATCGGCAATTCGAATCACCGATTTTATACGGTTGAAGCGCGGCGGCTGGTTGGCTACGACCAGAATGTGCCGGGGGCGGCGGTGATTATCCATGAGGTCGATACCGCCCGCAGCGGCAACGGCGGTCATGCGATGGTGGTCGATGGCGACAGCAATCTGGATGTGAACGATGCGGGTGCGATGTGGACACCCGGCGAAACCTTTACCGATGCCGTCAACAACATCAGCGTCCAGGTACTCAGCGCGGGCGCGACCAGTTTTACGGTGCGGATCATCAATAACTCAACGCCCGACCCGAATCCTGACCCGCCCTCGAATCTGAGCAGCTATGGCGATGTGGACAGTATCACGCTGCAATGGAACGACAATTCCTATAACGAAGACGGCTTCAAAATTTACAAGTGGAATGGATTTGATTTCGTTTATTTGGCGACAGTTCCCGCCAACAGCACCTCGTTTACGGAAACGGGCCTGTTCTGCGGCGCGGATCATTCTTACCGCGTGTCGGCGTTTACCAGCACGATGGAATCGGAGCGTGTGGGTTTTGTGCGCGGCATGACCAACCCCTGCACGCCGACTCTGGATACGCCGCTGCCGGGGTCGAACCCGCAAACGCCGGAAGTCACGCTGAAGTGGTATTTTGTCGGTGGCGCGGATCATTATGAGGTGCGCCTGGGGCCATTCACCTCGCCGCCTGTCGTAGACGATCATGTCGTGGGTACATCCTATCTGCTCAGTGACCCGATCATCACGACTTATTATTGGCAGGTGCGGGCGGTCAACTTCACGGGCGGCAAATCCCCCTGGAGCGAACGGCGCATGTTTATGTACGGCTCAACGCCGGATGCCGCGCCGCTGCCCAATAATTTCGCTACTTTTACGCCGACTTTATCGTGGAATCGTGTTAGTTGGGCGACAGAATATCACATCCAGATTGCGCGTGATCCTGGTTTCACCGACATGGTCTACGAGAATCTGCACATCGACAAGGTCTTCCTCAGCGTGACCCAGATCATGAGCGAGGGGACTTATTACTGGCGTGTTCGGGCGCTGAAGGGTGATGAGGCAGGTAAATGGACGGCGAGGCAGCGCTATACGCTGGATGTGCCGTAGTGCGCTGACCGCGAACGTTCCTCATATACGAAATGTGGGCGAGACATGCCTCGCCCCTACATAGGCAGAGACTAACCCCCACCCATCCTCCCCCGAATTCGGGGGAGATGTCGCGTTAGCGACGGAGGGGGTTCTTGATTGATGACATTTTCTGTGTCGTAATTTAACTTAACAAATATCCTCTTAAACCTTACCACCATGCTCCCTACAGAAAACATCACACATGATGTTTGCAACTTTCTTTCGAATCCCGCGCGTTAAAACTTCGAGCGTCCTTCTTTAGCCACGTGTTATGAATTTGCGATTAGACTATACTGATGCGCACTGGTTTGAGAAGGAATATTGCCGTGAGACGAGTCAAATTCGCCATTTTGATTGGATTTTTGCTGTTGGCGATCACGCCTGTGATTCAGGGGCAATCGCTGCCGCCGGGGGCTGGCGGGACGACTCTCTCCGGCTGGCTGAACGTCATTGTTGGCGATCCGCTGCCGGGGACGGGCGGCGAAGGCAAACATTTTATCGTGCTGCAAGACGGCGAAGGGACCATTATTGCCGAACTGCTGATGGACGAAAATACCGCGCGTGAATTAAGTGGTCAGCGCGTGGTGGTGATCGGAAATCCTGACTCGCCCCAGGGTGGACAGTCGATTGCGCCGCTGGTGATAATCCCGCAGTCGGTGCAGGCACTCCCCGTCGAGCCAGGGGATTTGAGCGCTCCGGCAGAACTACTCAGCGGGTCGCAGCCCTGGGTGAATATCATCTGTCGCTTCCCTAATATTGCCGGTACGCCGCATCCGGCAACCTGGTACGACGACCTGTTCGGCAATGTTTACCCCGGACTCGATCATTACTGGCGGCAGGTTTCATATAACAATATTGACCTGGATGGCACGATCACGATGCCCAACGCTTATGTCTTGCCACATTCACGCTCTCATTATGTGTATGACACGGCGCAAGGCGAAGTCGTAGAGCTGGAAGAACTGGCGCAGGATTGTACGGCGGCGGCGAACGCGGATGTCTATTTTCCACACTTTGTGGGCATCAACCTGATGCTCAACGGCTCACTGGGCTGTTGCGCCTGGGGTGGTGGAACACCGCTCGACCTTGATGGTCAGGAGCGCGTCTATCTCACCACCTGGCTGCCGCCAAATGGTCAGAATTTTGGCACGATTGCGCACGAAATGGGACACGGCTTTGGCTTTCCGCATTCGTCCGGGCCGTCGTGGGATCCGCCGAGCGAACTCCAGATTTATGTCTCGGCCTGGGATGTGATGAGCGTCTCCAGCGGGACGTGCAGCAGTGCTGATCCTGAATATGGCTGCCTTGCCCCTGGCACGATTGCGTATCATCTTGATATGGACGGATGGATTCCGTCGTCACAGCGCGAAACGGTCATCATTGGCGAGGATCAGACGATCACGCTGGAACAGATTGGTCTGCCGCAGTCGTCCTCGAACGATCTTCTCGCCAAAGTTTTGATCGGCAACTCAGCTTTGCGGTTTTATACAGTCGAGGCGCGGCGTTTTACGGGTTATGACCAGAACGTGCCGGGGCAGGCGGTGATTATTCACGAAGTTGATACTCAACGTGAGGGCAACGCGGGTCATGCGCTCATTGTTGATAATGACGCGAATTATGATGTCAACGACGCGGGGGCGAGGTGGCTGCCGGGGGAAACTTTTACCGATGCGACCAACAATATCAGCATCCAGATAATCAGCGCCGGGGCGACCAGCTTCACGGTGCGGATCATCAATAATTCGACGCAGGTTGCCAACCCTGACCCGCCGACGAATATGCGTACCACTGGCGGCGCGGGCAGTATCACGCTTGAGTGGGATGATAATTCGTTTAACGAAGATGGCTTCAGAATTTATCACTTCACCAACGCGGGGTTTGTACTGCTCGATACGGTTGGGGCGAATGTGACCTCGTACACCCAAAGCGGCCTGGACTGTGACGTTGCCCGCTATTATCAGGTGGCGGCCTATAAAAGCGCTTTTGAAACCGAACGCGATGATTTCACCTGGGTGATGGGGGTGTCCAATCCGTGTGTGCCGAGCCTCAATACGCCAGCAAATGGCGCGAATTTGAGTGCCTCTGAAGTGACGCTGCGCTGGTTTGCGGCATCCGGGGCTGAACGGTACGAGGTGCGTCTGGGGACATCTTCGCCCGCGCCGACTGTCGCCAGTAACGTGGCGGGTACATCCTATATCGCCAGCAATCTGGTCGCGGGAACCTATTACTGGCAGGTTCGCGCCGTCAATTCTCTGGGTGGGGCATCCGCCTGGAGCAGCCAGCGGACGTTCACAATTGCCTCGCCAATCGGTATTGCGCCGGATCGCAATTTCTCCGATACCGCCACGCTGACGTGGAATCGGCTGTCGTGGGCGACGGGCTATCACGTCCAGGTCGCGCGGGATGCTGGTTTCAACGATGTGGTCTACGATAAGGACGATTTAACCGAGGCGCAATTTTCAGCCACGCCGCCGCTGGAGGATGGCACGTATTATTGGCGTGTGCGGGCGTTCGAGAATGGGACACCGCGTGCGTGGAGTGCGCCGGAGCAGTTTAGCGTGGGGTAGGGCATTAACACTCCTTCGACAGATCGGCAATTTGTGGGGGGCGACGCATGCGTCGCCCCTACGCACACACATTTGCAGGCGTGCTTTAAAAGTGTCGTGCAACGCTACAAGCGCGATTTTTACGCCTCGGTGACGGATTCCGGCGCGATAGACGTGGGCAGGCCGTCGATGCTGCACACATTCTTCTCCTGCCAGTAATCCCGTAAGCCGTCCTCGCCCCGATTTTCTGCCCACTTAATCAACACATCGCGATCTCCCTGATAGTCATACAGCGGGACGGCATATCCACACGAGGTCTGCACCTTGTCGATTTCGGCGACGATGATCTGTCGCGCACCGGGGAGCAGCGTAAAATTCGCGGCTAAAGCGTCCCAATCGGGACTGTCCGGGCGGACGGCGCGTCCCTGACCGAACAGGCGCAGGATACGCGGCGGGCCATCAAAGGCGCAAAACATGAACGTGATGCGGCCATTTTCGAGGATGTGCGCGGAGGTTTCGTTGCCGCTGCCCGTCAAATCCAGGTAGGCGACGCGGTTATTGCTCAAAATGCGCAGGCAGTCCATGCCTTTGGGCGACACGTTGACATGCCCATCGGCGCTCAAGGGGGCGCTTGCCACGAAAAAGAGGTGCTGCTTGCGGATAAAATCCTGCAACTCGTCAAAAATCTGATCGTACCATTTCGCCATGAGGTTGTCCTGAATGTTTGGTTTGCGTATACGGTAGCACGGCACGGTCGAAGCGTCAAAATGCCAAGCGAACCATGTGGGGCGATTATTCTTCGCCTTGCGACTTGCGCCACTCGGCGACGGCTTGCAGCGCTTCCGGTGTACCGATGTTTTCTAGCGCACGACCCTATCGTAGATTGACGTACAACCTTGCTATCTCAATCAATTTCAGTTTTCTGCCAACCATCTAAAATGGAATATCTCCCATGCTATTGTCAGCTGGATATTCTTCAGCGTCATCAATTGGTCGGTTGAGCCATTCGGCGACCGCTTCTAATGCTTCTGGTGTGCCGATTTGTTGGAGAGCTTCTGCTGCCGCATCTCTCACACGATTTCCTGTCCAATGTCTACCCTTATCCGCGAGAGTTCGAATAAGCGAACCGACAGAGTGTACATCTTCAATTTTCCCTAGGGCAACTGCGGCGTGCCAGCGAACATCAGGGTCAGTATCTGTCAGCGATGTAATAAGCGCTTCGACGGCACGAGAACTCCCAATTATCCCCAGGGCAAGAGCTGCATATTGGCGAATATCATCGTCAGAGTCCCGCAGAGCCACGATGAGGGGCGCGACAGCAGTCTCTCCAAATTGTCTCAAGGCGAGTTCGGCGCGTTCATAAATTTCTTCATCTTGATAAGCAAGAGCCAAGCTGAGGGCTTTGGCAGCACGAACATCCCCGATTTTTGCTAGAGAATCAATAGCATTATAGACAACGCCATCATCGGAGTCGTACACCGCGCCCATCAGCGCTTCGACAGCGCGACTATCCCTAATGTTTCCTAGACCACGGGCTGCGAAGTAGCGGACAAGCTCCTCGTCATCATCAAGAGCAATAACGAGCGCTTCGACTGCCTGCTCATCGGCAAGATCACTGATTCCTTCGGCAGCGTGCCAACGAACATAGGCTTCCTTGTCATTAAGTGCGTGAATAAGGGATTCAAGAGCACGTTTGTCACCAATTCGCCCTAAGCCTTCGGCGGCTGTACTGCGTACACGCTCGTCAAGATCGGTTAAAGCATTTGCGAGAGGTTCAACGGCCCGAACATCGCCGATTCTTCCAAGTGCGGCAGCAGCATGGCGGCGCACATCTTTATTGGGATCTATCAGTGCAAATAGGGCGTACTGAAACGCTAGACTGTCGCGTAGCAGAAGATGAATGAAACGAAATGACACATTCTCGTCCTGCGACAGCAAATTTAATTGCTGCACACAGTCGGTGAAAACTGAGGTTAGGTCTACGCCGATATGTTTCTCCAATTCAGATATCACCAATACATTATCTTCATGGGGCCAGCCGCTTGCATTAATCATAGCCAGCCATCCCAACTTCTGAATAATTTCCTGCACCGTATACGGAATCTCCGCGCCTTTGCCGACTTCATGGTCATATCGTTGGCGGATATAGCGGTCAAAAATTTTGTCGCGCAGTTCGCCCGCGCTTTTGAGTTCGGCGAATTGTTGTCGCTCGGCCTCGTCTGCACCATCGTAAGCGAAGGCGAAAAAGCTCATCAACAGGGGTGTGCGGATCATATCGAGTAGGTCATCGTCGCTTTGCAGGAGTGTTAGGAGTTCCGGCTGTGCGCGTAGGTAATCGCTGATCTGTGAATTGGTCAGCGCGTGGAGGATGATCGCGCCATTAAGTGTGGCCTGTTCGCCAAGCTGCTCGTAGTCGGTGACGCGGCAGGTGATGAGGATGCGATTGTTCGCGGGCAGGGCGCGTAGGAAGGCGATGCGTGGCTCTAACCTCTCCCCCAACCCCTCCCCTTGCAAGGGGAGGGGAGCGAGGGGTGGGGTTTCTTCTTTTTTCCGCAGTTCGTCCAGGCCGTCAAGGAGAAGTAGGGTGCGGCCATTTTCGACCTCGCGACGAACGGCCTCGGAGTCCAATTCATAGGATTCTGCCAGCCACTCGTGCAGCGGGATTTTGTCGTCCCAACGAGCGATCAGGCGAACGAAAGGCAAGGGCTTCGTCGGGTCGTCCAGGCGCTCGACGACAGCTTGACGGGCGTGATTCATGAGCGTGATACTTTTGCCTGCGCCGGGTTCACCCAGGAGCAGCGCACGACCTTTGTAAAATTCGAACCACTCACCGAAGGTCTTAAAGTCGCGTTTCTCGTCACGTCTGGCGCTGGAAAGCATCGGGTCGAGGCGGCGGCGGGGCGCTTTGACTTTTCCCGGCGCGTCCCCAGCCGAAAGGTCAATCGGATCAGCGATGATGCGGGCGCTCAGGTCGGCTACGATGTCTTCGTAGAGCAATTTCAGGTAATCGCGGAAGGGGTCGGTAGACGCAGTTTTTGGTGCGGATGGGTCGAAAATTCCGGCGCGAATTTTCCGCAGGCGTTCGTATAACTCAGCGATGCCGGAGTCCCACTTGCCGAGAAAATCAATCCACGACAGGTTAATCACATGGATGGGCGGCACAACATCTTCTAGGCGCAGGAGGATAATCGGCTTTTTGCGAATCAGTGCGTATTGGATTTCGCGTCGAACGAAGCTGTTTTCGCGTTCAATATCTGGTGTCATGATGACGGCGACGGCGCGAGAAGCTTTGATCGCCTGCTCAAGTTCGGCGGTAAAATCCTGATGTGGGTCAAGATCGCGGGCATCAAACCAGGGATGAAATCCGCTGCCATCGAGAGATGCGTACAGGCGGCGGGCGTAATCGCGTCCGTCCTGGCGAGCATGAGAGATGAACACATCGTAGCGGAGATCATCTGGCATATTGAGCGTTCCCTGATTTCAGGCAAATCGTATGAGCGAATTATAGCACGAGGTATCGAACCGCCAGCGCCGCCACACGGTATAGCAATAAGATGACTAAAGGATGGTTTTAATGAAAATTTTAGCGATACTCTTTTCGATTTTACTTTTATCCTCGACAGCTTTGATGCAGGAAAATGACATGCCAGAAGCAGGAGAATCACGCACGGACGAACACGGAATCGAGCAGGTTTGGGTTCCGGCAGGGTGCTTCATGATGGGGTCGAGCGAGGCGCAGATCGAGGCGGTGATGGCGCAGAATCCGAATCGATTCGTGGTGCGCGAACTGCCGAGCGAACAGCCGCAGCACGAAGTCTGCCTGACCGCTGGCTACTGGATCGACACGTATGAAGTCACTAACGCGGCGTTTCAGGCGTTTGTGGATGACGGCGGCTACACGACGGAAGATTTGTGGTCGGAGGATGGCTGGGCGTGGCTGCAAGATCAAAAAATTGACGATTTGCCCCTGAACTGCGTCGAGGAGATGGTCACCGATCAACCGCGCGTGTGCGTGACATGGTACGAGGCCGAGGCGTATGCCAATTGGCGCGGCGGGAGCTTGCCGACGGAAGCGCAGTGGGAATTCGCGGCGCGTGGGCCGGATTCAAGTGTCTATCCCTGGGGCGACGAATGGGATGCCGAACACGCGAATATCGTGGACAGCGAAGGTCTGACGTCTGTCGGCACGTATCCCGACGGTGTGAGTTGGGTCGGCGCACACGATCTATCCGGCAACGCGATGGAATGGACGCGCGATTGGCTCGATACGGAATATTATGCGGAAGGCGTTAAAGACGATCCCACTGGGCCGGAAACCGGAACGATCAAGGTGGAGCGCGGCGGTTGGTGGGGGAGTAACGAATTCGTCGGACGTGGGGCGTATCGCCATTACGAAGACCCGCCGACGTACAACGATCATCATATCGGCTTCCGCGTCGTGACGGCGGAAATTGAAGGGTAGCTTTGGGCGCAAGCCTTGCGCCCCTACATGACATTTTCGACAAGTCGATGAGGCAAGCCTTACGCCCCTACAGACGGTATACTCTTTGCCATATCTGCTTTGATGAAAGGGTATACCGATGGCGATCAAATTTGGGACGTTTGTGCCGCAGGGCTGGCGCATGGACTTGGTTGAGATTGACGATCCGATTGAGCAGTACGAGGCGATGACGAATGTCGGGCTGGCGGCGGAAGAAGCGGGCTACGACTCGATCTGGGTGTTCGATCATTTTCACACCGTGCCAACGCCGGAAATCGAAACGACGTTTGAGGCATGGACGATCACGGCGGGGCTGGCGCGTGACACCAAGCGCGTGAAAATCGGGCAGATGGTGACGTGCAACGGCTATCGCAACCCGGCGCTGCTGGCGAAAATCGCTTCGACGGTGGACGTGATGAGTCATGGACGAGCGATCTGTGGCCTGGGCGCGGGCTGGTATGAGCATGAATGGCTGGCCTATGGCTACGGCTTCCCGGAAACTCGTGACAGGATGCGGGCATTCCGCGAGGCTGTTGAAATCTGCGTTCGCATGTGGACGGATGAAAAGGCGACATTTAAGGGCGATTATTACTCGATTGACGGCGCGATCAATGAGCCGAAGGGTGTGCAGAAGCCCCATATCCCGCTGTGGTTGGGCGGTGGCGGCGAAAAAGTCACGCTGAAATTGGTGGCGCAGTGGGCGAATGGCTGCAATGTCGGCGGCGGCAACCCCGATGTGGTGCGGCAAAAATTAGGCGTTTTACGGGCGCATTGCGAGACGCTGGGACGCGACTATAACACCATCACGCGCAGCACGAATATCAACCTGTTCTTGCTCGAAGACGGCGAAGACGCTGAAAAAGCAACCGAAAAAGCGCGCGGCCCGATCCCCTACGACACCTTCAAAAATAACGTCTTTGTGGCGACCCCGGCGCAGGCCAGAGAACGTATCCACCAGCTTGTCGAGGCAGGCGCGGATTATATCATCACGTCGTTCCCGCGCGTGGCCTATGACCATACGCAGCTCAAGCGTTTCGCCGCCGAGGTGATGCCGGAGTTCAGTTAGTCAGGGCTGATTTTTTGGTGATGAGTGGAATGTCATGAGTGTAGAGACGATGCAGCAATCGTGACCTTTAGGGGCAGGACTCAGAGGTTGTTGAAAAACCCCTCCCTAACGCTCCTTCAGGGAGGGAACAAATAGAGCGCATTTTTTAGCCCTTCTCCGTTGAATTCGGGCGACCAACGGAAGTCCCTGTGGGAGGAGAAGGGTTGAGCCATGCAATGGGGATGGGACGCAGCCCGAGGGGTGGGGATGTCAGGAAATTACATCAGTTTGAAATGTCAACTGAACCCAGTAAACAAAGTCCCAGGATTTGTCGATTGTTACATTTGACACGGTTTTTCGAGTTACTATAGAATTCAGTAAACCCTATTTCCCATTTGATATTGAGGTGTCCTGTGCTGAGAAGATTCATCGTCGTTCTCCTTGGTTTTCTGGTACTGACCAGCACACTTATCCTACAGGCGCAGAGCGATACCCCGGTTTGGGAGCGCTATGCCATCACCTTTGGTACAGGCCCGTTCGCCGTTGGCGAATATGTCGATGAAGAAATCGCCCTGTACATCGCCGCGACCTCGGACGAACTAGCCCAAACCTGCGCGAACGGGGGAAGCTGCCAGCCACAAGGCAGCGGTATGATCGCAGTTATTGAAATGATCCCCTATTCCGGGTCGGAACGTGGCAGCATCACGAACCTGGACGAGTTATTTACCGCGTGGTTAGGCCCACTTTACACTTTCGGTGAACAGAATATCAGGAGAGGGTACACCCCGTCGAAGGATATTACGCTGTCAAACGGGCGCACTGCCCGCTACTCATCGATGAATGATGGTTTGCTGCGGGTGTTTTTCGGAGTTGATATGGGTACGAGCTTTCTTGTGGCGACCATCCGCGCGGGTGATAACGCCAGTTTTGACCAATATATGCTGCCGATGTTTGAGTTTATCGGGCAGGCGCAGCAGGACATAAACGCTATACCCAGTCCTACGCCGATTCCGACTGCGACTCCGGTTGCCTTTGATGAAGTGGTCACGGTTTCAACACGCCTGAGCCAGACGCTGAGTGGCAACGGGATGTCCATCAACTTTCCAAGTGACTCGCGCTGGTCGCGGGGGGCGCTGCCGGAAAATACGGTGCAGTCGGGCAGTCCGATGGACAATATGTTCGGCAACACGATGCTGAATATGATTGGTGGTATGAGTGGCTATGACACTAGCCTGCGCTACATCGTCCCCGGCGAAGAATTCGGGTTGGCAGCGGTATTCCTGCGTTATGAGGATGTCCCCCAGGAAGACGGCGCGATGGAGGCATTGTCCGGTGCGCTCATGACCACCTACACACCGGGCCAGCTTTCCGAAGGATTTACACGAACGCGCTATAATGTTGACGGAAATTATGTGCTGTGGGACGAAGCAACGCTGCGAACGGGTGGTTATGTCGCAGGCTTGAGCGTGATCCTCAGCGATGGCAGCACGGGTGTGATGCAGATCATGGGCGCTGCGAACATCCTCGATATCGTAGGCCGCGACGAACTGCTGGCAATCGCTGCCAGTATGCGCCTGGAAAATGAGTCTTACACTGTCGCTGAAGAAGTGATCCAAACCGCTGGATCGGAGTGCGCAGTAACAGCGGTCAGTCTCGTGACAGACCCCGCGCTGGAAGAATTCATTCGCTCCTATTGGCGGGATACATCG
Organism: Anaerolineae bacterium; assembly: GCA_022843745.1. Taxonomy (GTDB): domain Bacteria; phylum Chloroflexota; class Anaerolineae; order Aggregatilineales; family Phototrophicaceae; genus JALHNB01. The sequence goes on from JALHNB010000091.1 coordinate 21,060, forward strand.
ACTGACCTGTTAATCACGGGGCTGGATCGCTGGATTGCCGATAATCCACCCAATGCGACTGCGCTGGCATATCGTGCCGCCGCCAAGCGTGTGGAACAACAGCCAGAAGCTGCCCGCGCCGACTTTGAAGCTGCGCTGGCGATCAATCCGCTGGAACCGATGGCGCTGGCGTATCTGGCGCGTCTGGAAAGCGATGATGGAAACACGGCGCAGGCTAAGGCACTCACAGAGCAACTCATTGCAGAAGTGCCGGGATCGCCGTTGGGTGCGTACACACTTGGATCGCTGGCAAGGAATGCGGAGGATTTCGACGCTGCGCTGACCTATTTTGAACAGGCGCGGCAGTGTGACACGGGAGAGGTCAGCGGCTTTACCAAAGCCATTTACAACAACATCGGCAATACCTATTTCGTCCTTGAGAATGACGCACGTGCTCTCGACGCTTATAATCAGGCGCTGAATCTGTCGGCAAATGACCCATTAATCCTTGGCTCACGCGGGGCGGTCTATACACTCACCGGGGAATATGAGGCTGCGCTGGAAGATCTGAACAAGGCGCTGCTGCTTGATCCAAATGATACATTTGCCCTCGGCTACCGCGCCGACGCTAACCGGGGATTGGGCTACTGCACGCTGGCGATTGCCGATATTGATCGCCTCATGCAGCTTACGCCGGATGATGCCGCCCGTTTGCAGGAGGTCAGGAACGACATCAGCCAGTCGAGCAACTGTGTTGATGGCAGTGGCAGCCGGGGTGATGGCTCGGAATTTTTCAGCGACTCTTTCGATAGTAGTAGCTGCGGCGGCAGAGGCAGCCACATTTTCAACGGCTTTGAGGGCGATATTATTGATGTCAGCCTGACATGCGACGCGGGCGACGAAGGTTCGTGTACCGCAAGCATTGTGGGCGAACAACAGTTGACCTATCTGGCAGACGGTTACTTTTTCTCCTTCGCGCCGGGGCCGCAAAGTGACCAGATTGAACTACCCTATACCGGAAGCTATGAGATTTTCACCCAAGTAGGCGCTGGCACAGACGTGTTTGATATGTGTGTCGAATCGGGTTACTTCCTGTCGATTAACACCATTCAGGAGGGCG
>JALHNB010000092.1 GCA_022843745.1 Anaerolineae bacterium
ACCGTGCATCTGGTAATTTCGCACCCATTTTTTCGGTCCTCTCCTTTTTCTTCTATTCTAACCCCACTTTTTACCCTCCCAAATTTGTGGGTAATGCATAGCCATTTATGGAGAGGGGCTGGGGGTGAGGTTGCATGAAATGCCCCATTTAAAGTCGTTCGCGCCATAATTCTGCTACTTACCCGACCTTAACTCCCCTTCGCCGCGTTCTCATGCCATAATGAATTGAGACAAATCCCCTCAAAAGTAAGGGGCAGAGCGTTCAGTTTGTCCCCTAGAATGAAAATCACACCTATTCAAAATCATGGGACTCATAATGTTATGATAGAAGCGCATGAGCTAACGAAGGATTTCGATCAGTTTCGGGCGGTAGACCGGGTTTCGCTAAATGTCCCCGCGGGGTCAGTATTGGCGGTACTTGGCCCCAACGGTGCTGGTAAAACCACCACTGTCCGGATGTTAACCTCTATTCTTGCACCGACCTCCGGTTGGGCAAAAATCGCGGGTTATGATGTTATACAGCAGCCAGAGAAAGTACGTGCACAGGTGGGGGTGTTGACCGAACAACACGGCCTCTATGAACGTATGAAGGCTGTCGAGTACCTTGATTTTTTTGGTCGTGTTTATCGGCTCTCGGCTGCGGAACGTTATAACCGATCTGTGGGGCTGATGGAGCGCTTTGGGCTGACATTCGCGCTGGATAAGCGGCTGGGCGAATACTCCAAAGGTATGAAACAAAAACTGGCATTGGTGCGTGCCATGCTGCATAACCCACCTGTGCTTCTGTTGGATGAGCCGACTTCGGCAATGGATCCTCAGAGCGCCAAGCAGGTGCGCGATGCCATTATCGAACTCCAACGAGATGAAGTCACATTTCTGATTACAACCCACAATCTCAGCGAAGCCGAAGTTTTGGCGAACGATATTGCGATCATCCGTCATGGGCGCATCATCGCCAACGGGTCATTTGACGAATTGGCACGTAAATTTGTCGGCGATCCGGCGATGGAACTGCGTGTAAATGGTCAGCTTAACGGTCTGGCGAAGGACATCGGCGATATGGTGAGCGTCGAGGAATCGGGCGAAGATTGGCTGCGTTATCGTGTCGCCAATCCCAAAATGACGAATCCCGCCCTCCTGCGCCGCATCTCTGGCCTGGGAATCGAAGTGGTAACACTCTCACCGATTTCGCAAACACTCGAAGAAATTTATCTGCAAGTCGTCAAGGAAGATGAGGCTCAGGAGCAAACGCATGGCAACCACGACTAAACCGATTGAACCAATTGCGCTTGAGCAGCCGAGTCGCGTTGCGGAATGGCGCTATACGCTGAGTAACGCATTGATTATCACGCGGCGCGAAGTGCGCGATAGCTTCCGCGATTGGCGTATCGTCGCTCCTATCGTTATTCTGACCTTTTTATTCCCGGCCATCGCACAATTTGTTGCAGGTCGCTTCTCGAATTTCGTCGCTGGTTATGGCGCGGAAATTGTCGCGGATCGCACGATTCCGTTTATGTTGATGATTGTGGGCTTCTTCCCGATCTCGATTTCACTGGTGATTGCGCTCGAAACCTTCGTTGGCGAAAAAGAGCGACGCAGCCTTGAACCGCTTTTAAGCACGCCGCTTACCAATACCGAGCTTTATATTGGTAAAACTTTAGCAGCAATGATCCCTCCGCTTATTGCCAGCTACGGTGGCATGGGTGTCTATCTGAGTGGGCTTGTTTTTGGCGATTTATCGTGGCGACCTCCGGCTTTCCTGATCGTGCAGGTGATCCTGATTACGACGGTGCAAGCGCTGGTGATGGTCACGGGGGCTGTCGTTGTTTCCAGCCAGACCACCAGCACACGCGCCGCGAATCTGCTTGCGAGTTTCATTATTATCCCGATGGCGCTGCTGATTCAGGGTGAAAGCGTGATTATGTTCCTCGCGCCCGATGCAGAATCGCCGAATGGAATCAGTTCGCTGTGGGCGATTATCGTAGGCATGAGCGTGGTCGTCATCCTCCTGCTGCGGGTTGGCAACAGTATTTTCAACCGCGAAGAACTGTTGGGGCGCACGATTGACCAACTCAATCTCAAGGGTACGGTTTTCAAATTGTGGCGTAATATCCGTTCAGTGGATTCCGCAGGAACACCCGCACGTAATTTGATCGAGTGGTATCGACGGGGTGTTTTTCCGAGCGTAAGGCGCTTAGGTCTGGCGGCGTGGATCACGATTGGGTTGTTTATTGCCGCTGTCGTCGCTGGATATATGATCGGTCAGCAGCCGGAATGGCGAATCCCGCTGGCACGTGACCTGGATTTGAGCAACGCTGCGTCGTCATTTGAGCGTTTCCTGCATGTCCCGACCCAAACGGGTGCGCTGATGTTCATTGTCTGGCAGAATGGGCGAATCCTGCTGGCGGCGACGATCCTGGCGATCTTTACCTTTGGTGTAGGCGCACTCATTTTGACACCTGCCGTTTACGTGATTCTGGGCTATGTGTTCAGCCAGGTCATTCTGGCGGGATACAACCCGAGTTTCCTATTCGCGGGTATTCTGACACACGGGATCATCGAAATCCCGGTAATTGTCCTGGCAACGGCTGCCGCGCTGCGAATGGGCGCTGTTGTCACACGGCCTCCACAAGGCACAACAGTTGGGCAGGCGTGGATGAGTACGCTGGGGGATACCATCAAAATCGGGATTGGCCTGGTCGTCCCCGGCTTAATTCTGGCGGCCTTTTTAGAAGCATTTGTGACACCGATAGTTGTTATAGCGGTGATGGGCGGCTAAAAGTTCGAATTTTCTAATCAGCACAAAACGCGCATCGGTTATATACTGAACCATATGCGCGTTTTTAATTTTTTGCTCATCTTGATTAAAGGTTATTATGGCTCGGATTGTCATTCTTGGCTCGGCAGCCGTTGTATCGGATGCCACTCACGACAACACTCATTTTGTTTTACTTGGTGAGCGAGATTCGCCTATTCTGGTGGATTGCGGATCGAATCCGCTGGGCAAAATTAAAGACTTAGGCATTAGCGACGACGGCTTGTGCGATGTCATCCTGACTCATTTCCACCCGGATCACGTTTCGGGCGTACCGAATATGCTCATGCACATGTGGCAATTGGGACGGCAAGCGCCGCTGCGTTTTTATGGCCTGCCGCACTGCATCAACCGCACCGAAGATTTGATGGCCTCGTTCGCCTGGGAAACATGGCCGAATTTTTTCCCGGTGACATTTCATCGCGTTCGCGAACGTAATAACGCGCTGGTGCTGGAGAATGCAGATTTTCGGATAACATCCTGGCCTGTCAAACATTTCATCCCGACTGTTGGGCTGCGCATCGAAAACAAGGTCACAGGCAATGTATTAGCCTATACCTGCGATACCGAGCCAACACCAACATTGATGGAGTTGTGCAGCAACGCAGACCTGTTAGTTCATGAATCGGCTGGCGGTGGGCCAGGGCATTCCAGCGCACGACAAGCGGGTGAAACCGCGACACGCGCTGGGGCAAAATCACTCTATCTGATTCACTATCAGGTGTGGAATACCGACCCTAGACCTCTGGTGGCCGAGGCACAGCAAACCTATGATGGGCCTGTCACCCTTTGCCAGGATTACGACGAGTACGAGTTTTAAGAATCTGTTTCTTCTCCGACTGGTTTAACCGTAACGTGTAAAAACTCAAAATCATCGCTCGGTGGCAGCATCCGTTTGACTTCAACGATCTCAAAGGTGTTTTCACCGAGTTTGACCTGCTCACCCACGACTGGGCGTTCAGACTGGTTCATCATGCCGCTGGGATACTTTTTCTTGCCCCCAACGACGACGTAGCTCACGGTATATACCATACCCTTATTGCCTCCGCGTATGGGTGCTAAATGTCATAATTCTGATGGCGAATTTTAAAACTTAAATCCAGCGCAATATTACGCATCATAATATAGCCGATGCCCGTATCCTGTTGGCACAGGGTCGTAAAGGCCGCGCCGGGAATGCTGTAAACGACGGTGTTATTCTGTGCGGCGATGACCGATGCCGAACGATTTCCCTGGTCGAGCAGAGCCATTTCCCCAAAAACCTGGCCTTGACCCAGGAATATCGCAGAGTGTGATTGACCGTTAGTGTCCTGGACACGTACCTCAACCTGACCACTACTGATAATATACATTTTGTCGCCTGTCGTGTCCTGGCTGAAGATCACATCCTTGATGTTATATAGTTCATTTTGGGCGATCTCGGCCACACGTCCAAGCTGAGTGTCGTTTAAGCCACGAAACAGACTGGCGTATTTCAGAATCTGCTTAATCTCATTCATAATCCGTACCTTACATATCGATATTATCTATTATAATCCGAAACATCTTTCATGTTTGGATGAATATCATGAAATTTAGGTTAACTACTTGGCACATTGGCAGGGGTGAAGAGATGAGGCTCGATGAAGTTGTGCATCGGCGGCTTTTCTCCATTAAGTATTTTCAAGGCAAGCTCAATCAGATGAGGGCCGTAGTCGTAGGGCCGATAGTTGGTCACTGCGATGAGAGGCGTTCCGGGGCGGCGTAATTCGACAAAAGATTCTTCGGTAGCGCTCTGACCAACGATTACAGTATCCGACTCACGCCCCAGCCTTCGTACTGCTTCAATAATGCCCAGAATTGAAGTTTCACTGAAGCCGACAGCGGCAATATGATGAAAGACTGACCACCGCTGTAAAATATTCATGGCAAACTCGGTGGTGAGTTCACGGTCATGTCCGCTATCGATATAGAGTACATTTTCAGCATTAAAACTCGGCAATGAAGCAAGAACATCAATGGTTGAGCTGGTTCGGAGTCTGACCGATTCCAGGACTCGTGTCTCGCTGGTCGCCAGGACTTTATCGACTTTGCCATCCCAGCATTTGTTGATCCAATCGACCAGAGCATGTCCCACCATCGCACCTGCCTGCCGATTATCGACTCCAAAGTAAGTCGTTAGGGGAATAGGAACATCTACAGCAATGATGGGAATACGTTTCACCATCAATGTTTGTGCCAGCTTTGGGCCGATGCGCTCATTGATATGGAAAATGATGCCCAGATCAACCGGGACTTCGGCGAAATGGCGCACATTTGCTAAAGCTTTTTCATCATCCAAGGCGTTATCGCGGCAGATAAGCCGGATGTTGGGATGCTGCTTTACAGCGAATTCAAGACTTTCGCGCACGATTGCGCAAAAGGGGCTTTCTTCAGTGAGGTTTGAAAAACCAATCGTGTAAGTTCTCTGTGAGGTCAAGGTTGTTATCCACGAAAGACAATTTAACATCAAATACAATGATTATAATCCATGTTACGGACTGCAAACATTGATGGTAGTAAGTTATAAATAAAAATTTGAATTGGAGTGGAAGTGGAGGTGGCGCGTACTGCCCGCGCGTCCGAGTAAATGCCTATTGCGTCCGGTTTTTGCGTTTGCACATGGGCCTTTTCGGTACTGGCCGGACAGCATTCCCCGTCGAATCTGGTTCACCCCCATACCATTATGATACTCGATTCCTGTTAGAATCCCATCAACGAAGCGAGTATAATCAACACATACAACGATTATAGAGAATTCACGATGACCAGCGAGATTATCAACCCCTACGACAACAGCGTAATTGCTACTGTTCCTGAATGCAGTGAAAGTGAAGTGCGCGAAGCGATCAGCCGGGCGGTGGTGGCAGCAAAACCGATGGCCGAAATGCCTGCCCATGAACGCGGCGCGATCCTCAACCGGGCATCGCGCTTGATTGAGGAAAAGGCGACTGACCTGGCGCGGCTGATGGCGCAGGAAAGCGGCAAGCCGATGAAATACGCGCGTGGTGAAGTCGCCCGCGCGGTAGAGACATTTTTATTCGCAGCTGACGAAGCCCGCCGTCTGCATGGTGAGACTATTCCTTTAGATGCGGCGAAAACAGGCGTGGGCAAATTTGGCTATTATGTGCGCGTACCTATTGGCGTGATCGCTGCCATTACGCCGTTTAATTTTCCGCTTAATCTCGTCGCGCATAAAATTGCACCCGCGATTGCGGCGGGCTGCCCCATTGTCCTGAAACCCGCGCCTGCCACGCCATTAACTTCCCTGCGATTAGCCGAAATTTTGCGCGAAGCCGGGCTGCCAGAGGGAGCATTCGAAATTGTCACCGGCGGCGCGGATGTCGGCACATGGCTGACCAGCGACCCGCGCGTGGCGATGATTACATTTACAGGCAGTCCGCCTGTCGCCCGCCAGATCACAAAAAATGCAGGCTTGCGACGGGTTACGCTGGAATTGGGCGGAAACGCGGCAACAGTAATTGATGCCGACGCTAATATTGACCACGCGGTCAGCCGGACAGTGATGGGCAGCTTCGCCTACAGCGGACAAACGTGCATCAGTGTCCAGCGCATCTACATTCACCGCGAAAAATACGATGAATTTCGCGCCAAATTTGTTGACGCGACGAACGCGCTGCTGATCGGCGATCCGCTGAATGAAAAAACGGACATCGGCCCGGTGATTAATGATGCAGCGGCGACACGCATCGACAATTGGGTCAACGAGGCCGTTAGCCAGGGCGCTCAGATTGCAGTCGGTGGCACACGCATGGGCAAAGTCATGTCACCGACGATACTGGAAAATGTCTCTGAGTCGATGCAGGTGATGTGCGCAGAAGTCTTTGGCCCGATTGTCAGCCTCGTGCCATTTGACGATTTCGACGCAGCGCTGGCAGCAGTGGATCACTCGGAATTCGGCTTGCAGGCAGGCATTTACACCCGCGATCTGAATAAGGCGATGCGGGCGGTGCAGCGATTGAACGTCGGCGGGGTCATCATCAACGATGTGCCGAGCTTCCGCGTCGATCAGATGCCCTACGGCGGCACAAAAGATTCCGGCATTGGGCGTGAAGGGCCGCGCTTCGCTGTCGAAGAAATGACCACGCTCAAAATGGTCGTGATTAATCTGGGGGTGTAGGCCTATACCTGTCCATTCGTCGGATGTGCCGCGATGCGATTTGTGATTAAATCGAATCAAATCGTTTATCGTTATCAGGCGAAAATCATGACACGCAATATAGTCGAATATATCCAGAATGAAGTGACCACGTGGGATGGCATTACCGCTAACCCGCACCGTTTCGGCGGCATCGAATTCAATTTAGGAACAACGGAAGTCGGCCACATTCACCGCAATGGCATGGTCGATATTCCGTTTAACAGCAAGATTCGCAACCAGCTTATCGCGGAGGGCAAAGCCGAGCCGCATCATCTCTTGGCGGATACAGGCTGGATCAGCTTCTATATTCGCTCCGACGTGGATGTGCAGGCGGCTGTCGATCTTTTCAGATTGTCGTATCTTTTTAATGCCACTCGTGGTCGCAGCCGTGCAGCGCTGGGTGGCACACTCGATATGGACGCGGAACTTGCCCGTTTGAAACTGAGTGAACCCCTCCAAGCCATCTTTAACGATGTCACACGTCGTAAACATGATTGAAAGCCCCGGAATCTGTGAGCGTGCATTGCCTCATTACTGTCACTAAAATTTGATTTCTGAATCTGGTTCGACAATTTGCTTGACAAATAGAACAAATTGTCGTATTTTAGTTATAACTTAATTAAGCATTCACTTAAATAAGGTGATTCATAAACATGAGGAGCGATGAAGACAACTTAAGCCAGGTTTTCGCAGCTTTGGCAAACTCGACGCGGCGGGCGATTCTAGCACGTTTAGTTGAGGGGGAAGCAACGGTTAACGAACTCGCCGAGCCATTTCTTAGAGAGCCGTTTCATATGAGCTTGCCTGCTATCTCTCAGCACATCAAGGTTTTGGAGCGCGCAGGACTCATCACACAAGGGCAAAAGGCGCAATATCGACCCTGCACCATCGACGTAACGCCCCTCAAAGAAATCTCCAGATGGACAGAGCAGTATCGCCATATCTGGGACACAAGCTTTGACCGCATGGATGACTATATTAATCAACTGAAGGACAAGGAGAAAGACAATGAGTGAGAGTACACTTTCTAAAGATGCGATTGTGATTGAACGTATTTTTGACGCTCCCATCGATGTCATCTGGCAGTTGTGGACACAGCCCGAGCATTTCCAAAATTGGTACGGCCCACAGGGATTCACGGTGCCTGTTGCGCAAATGGATCTGCGCGTTGGTGGCAAGCGACTTGTTTGCATGGCATCACCGGATGGCAGCAGAAAAATGTGGTCAACAGGTCAATATACAGAAATTGTCCCGAACGAGCGCCTCGTCTACACCGATAGCATTGCCGATGAAAATGGCAACATTGTTTTGCCGTCCGCCTATGGGATGGGCGACGACTACCCCACAACGACTGAAGTCACGGTGATATTTGAAGATCTGAATGGGCGTACCAAAATGGTGATGACCCACGCAGGTCTGCCCGCAAATGACCAGGGTGCAAGCGGGGGTTGGGCGCAGTCATTCGCCAAGTTGTCAGACTATATCGAAACAATCCACAACGGCAAAAAATAGGGCAGGTCGGCTCAACACGATCCTCAATATATAAAAACTTCTCAGGGTAATCATGCGCAATTTCGTATCTTTGCCCTGGGAATCGATTGCAGATAAGGACGAATTCGCTTTGTAGTTCCTTCGTTCCCGTTCCTTTCCTCTTGATGAGGTGTCGTATTCTGGTATAATGAAACACAAATTGGGGAGTCGCCAAGCGGTAAGGCAGCGGACTTTGGATCCGCTATTCGTAGGTTCGAATCCTACCTCCCCAGTAAGATGCGAACCTCGGAGTGACATCCGGGGTTTTTATTTACCTTTTTCAGAAAATAGAGGGAGTGGTAAAAAATTATGATGGGGACGGACACCCAGGATGCAGCTTACATCAAAAAAATTGCCCAGTGGCGTCAAAAAATGGATGATGATTTACGCACAGAGAATGGCTGGCTGACTCTGGTCGGGCTGTTCTGGCTGCAAGAAGGCGTAAATACTGTTGGTGCAGACCCAAACTCGGATATTTTACTCCCCTCCGACAGCACTCCCGATCATCTCGGCACGATTGAATTAGCCAATGGTCAAGCGACCTTTCATCTAACAGCCGATCTCCCTGTAACGGTTGATGGCGTACAAACCCAGAATGCCACCTTGCGCGACGATAATGCCAAAGGTGGGCCATCCCTCATCAGTTTCGGTACGATTACTTTTTTTGTCATCAAACGTGACGACCTTTACGGTATCCGCGCCCGTGATTCAAATAATCCTGCCCGTGCCGCATTTACAGGCCGCAAGTGGTTTCCCATTGATACCAATTACCAGATAAGCGGCAAATTTATCGCGCACGAGACACCGCGTATCCTCCAGATTGTGACTTCAACCGGACATCTCAACGCCATGACCAATCCAGGTCGGGTGGAATTTGCGCTGCACGGTCAGACGCTCTCGCTCGAAGCGTTTGCAGCCAATGAAAACGAGGTGTGGTTTGTTTTCAAGGATGCGACCAGCGGACGCTCGACTTATGGCGCAGGTCGGTTTCTCTACGCGCCACTTGCGGCAGATGGCACGGTTACTCTGGATTTTAATAAATCGTACCATCCACCCTGCGCGTTTACACCTTACGCGACCTGCCCGCGCCCTCCCAAAGAAAATATTCTGCCCGTTGAGGTTGCAGCAGGCGAGCATCTTTAGATTCGGTGTCAAACAGCAGGCGAACATCTTTAGATTCGGTGTCAAAATGATTGACGATTCACCTGAATCTACATAAACTTTGACCCTTATGAGTTCGATTGCATGACGGAAATTATTGAGGGTTATCCGTGAATATCAAAAAATTTACACGCCGTCAATTTCTCCGTTCGGGCCTGCTGCTTGGCACAACTTTGAGCATTCACGCCAGAGCACGGATGCAGGATGAAACCCCGGAGGCCACCTTAGAAGGGGAAATACTCAATAACCTTGAACTCACGGGTGATGTTAGGGGTGTACATGACCCAGCGGTCATCAAAGCTGAGGATGCCTACTACGTTTTCTGTACGGGGCGCGGAATTCCTGTGCGTAGATCATTGGACATGATTGACTGGAAGATGGCTTCCCCAAAAGTCGTTTTTCCGAGAATGCCAGAGTGGGCACACGAGATGATTCGGGAGCAAGGTGACATTTGGGCACCGGATATTTCGTATTACAACGGCAAATTTCATCTGTACTATTCAGTATCCACTTTTGGGAAGAATCGTTCCGTAATTGGTCTGGCGACCAACATCGCGCTCGATTCGGAAGCGGAAGAATTTGATTGGATTGATGAAGGACTGGTGCTTGAATCTGTCGCCAGCGATAATTACAACTGTATTGATCCGAATCTGATTCTCGATGCTGAAGGTACTCCCTGGTTAGCTTTTGGCAGCTTTTGGAGTGGGATCAAAATGCGTCGCCTGGACTTTGCGACGGGCAAACCCTCCGAAGAAGATACGACGCTCTACTCGTTGGCGCAGCGTGTTGCTAATTATGGTGCCGTCGAAGCGCCCTTTATCATTCGCAAGGGTGATTTCTATTATCTCTTCGCCTCGTTTGATTTCTGCTGCCGTGGCATCGACAGCACTTATCATGTAAAGGTTGGTCGCTCAGAGCTTATTACTGGCCCTTATGTTGACCACGAAGGCGTAGAAATGCTTAAAAGCGGCGGTACACAGATTACTTTCCCGACAGATCGCTGGCGTGGCCCTGGTCACAATTCAATACTTCAGGAAAACGATGTCGAATATATCGTTTATCATGCCTATGATGCCGAGCATCTTGGCGTTCCCACGATGCGAATCAATCCGCTTGTGTGGGATGCGGATGGTTGGCCCGCGATCACCACACAAGATTAATAGTCGAGCAGCGAACTTGGGCAAGGTATGCCTCGCCCTTTTCCGCACGAAATTATTGGCTACAGTGCCACCTCAACCGCCGTGAACGAAAGCGGCGGCAGCATGAGCGTCGCACTCTGTCCGTCGATACTGGGTGCGGCAACGTTTACCGCTGTGATCAAATTCGGATTCTCAAAACTGTTCGCGGCTTTCGGGTCTGTGCCTGAAACCTGATGCACAGCCTTGATGCTTTTGGGCGCACGATCCTGCCACTTTAGTTCCAGCGGGACGCTTTCGGTCTGGCTGCGGTTGACGATAAAAATCGCGTTCGTGTTATTCGCTGCGTCATACGATGCTGATACATCCAGCAGCGGCATATCGCCAAATTTCGCCGTCTGGTACATCGGCGATCTGACCACAATATCCAACGCGCTGCCTGCTGCCAGCTTGCTAAACAGCAAAAATGGATAGTAAGTCGATTGCTTGAGCAGCGAGTCGCTTGTTGTCAGCATAGGCGCGATCACGTTGACGATCTGCGCGATACAGGCGATTTTCAGCACATCTGATTTCCGCAGGAACACGTTCATCCACTGAGCCACCACCAGCGCATCTTCGAGATTGTAAACTTCTTCGACGAGATGCGGTGCTTGTGTCCATTTGCCCTGGTCAAAAGTCCGTCCGGATGCTTTGTACCACACATTCCACTCATCCCATGACAGGTAAACGTCATGCTTTGAGCGCTTTTTGGCTTTGACGTAGCGCAAAACGCCTGTCAATGTATCGACAAAGCTTTCGAACTCGGCACTGAGCGCGAGATAGCTGGCAGTGTCGTTATCGCGGTTATTGGCATAGTAGTGCATGGAATGATAATCCACGACATCCCAGCACCATTCCAGCGCGACCCGATCCCACTCCGGGTAGGTGGGCATATTGGAATTGGACGAGCCACACAAAATCAGCTCAATTGAAGGATCGTGCCAGCGCATCATTTTGGCAGCTTCACGTGCCTTTGCGCCGTATTCCGCCGCCTCAAGATGCCCGATCTGCCAGGGGCCGTCCATTTCATTTCCCAGGCACCAGTATTTCACCGCGTGCGGAGCGGTATAGCCGTGTGATGCCCGCAGGTCGGCATACTGGCTGCCAACATCGGCATTGCAATATTCGATGAGATTCGCCGCATCCTGGATCGTGCCTGTTCCCATATTCACGCCGAGCATTGGCTCCGTGTTGATGGCTTTACAAAAGTCGATAAATTCATTGGTGCCAAATTGATTGGTTTCAATCGACTGCCAGGCGAGGTCACGGCGGCGGGGACGCTGCTCGCGTGGGCCAACACCATCCTCCCAGCGATAGCCGCTCAAAAAATTGCCACCGGGGTAGCGCATGGAACGATAATTTATTTCTCGAAGCGCAGCCATCACGTCTTTTCGTAGACCGCGTTCGTCAGCGTGAGGCGAGGCTGGCTCATAAATCCCTTCATAAACGGCTCGCCCGATATGCTCGACAAAACCACTAAATAAAAGTGGCGAGATGGGGCTAATGGTGCGGTGCGTATCAAGATAGACTTGCGCTTTTGATGATGCGGAAACAGACATCCGAAATGACCTCTTTTGGTAGATAGTAGAATATGTTTATTCAGAATATTATGCACAACATCGTCAGATTAGAGCGTACCCCCACAAAGCCGTCAAGGAATCAAAGAGAGTGCAGCGCACCGCACTCCATGATGAGAGATTCGCGATCAGGAATTTATTTCATGGCAGGGCAGAATGATCGTAAAGGTTGTCCCGCTGCCTTCCTTGCTTTGTACATGGATGTGCCCATGATGCGATTGAACGATTTCCTGTACGATCCCCAGGCCGAGACCAGTACCTGGAATATCAGCCTCCATCACATTGCGCCCCCGGTAGAAACGGTCAAAAATGTGTGGCAGCTCCTCGGCAGAAATCCCCATCCCGGTATCGCGGATGATGATCTTGATCTGCTGATTCGCAGGGTCAATCTCAACTTTCAAAGCGATCTCCCCGCTCGGTGTGTAATTCAAGGCATTGGTCAGTAAATTCGAAAAGACCTGTGTCAATTGGGTCGCATCACCCTGAATATACAAAAGTTCGCGTGGAAATTCACTTTTCAACAGAATATTTTTTGCTTCCGCACGCAGGCTGTGCGATACGATCACATCTTTAATTACCGATATGAGATTAACCATCGTATGGTTTCTCACATATTGACTCTGGCTAGCTTCGGCAAAACTGGAAATGCCTTCGACTAATTTCAGAACATGCAGCAGTTGTTTCTTCAGAATTTCCAGATGACTATCGACATCTTCCGGGAAAGTGCGTTCCAACAGATGGAGCCGCAGACCGATGGTCGCCAAGGGGTTTCGGATTTCATGCGAAATATCATGGCAAAATTGCGAGTAACGCTGGGTATGCTCTTTCAGGTTTTCGTTAACGTCCGTGAGGGACTGCGCTTTTTCGGAAATTTCATCTTCCAGGCGATCTATCAAAAGCTGTAACTCGATCTCACGGCTTTTGCTGGCGGTAATATCCACACAATAAGCGTGAAAACCTTCGATGCGCTGAAACGAATCATAGAGGGGTTGCAGAATTAATTTGATCCAGATGATCCCGTTATGGCTGTGATAGATTTTGATGTCCTGTTCGGCGTAGTCGTAGGAATCAGAGACCTTCCAGGTAATCGTCTCCCGCGTTGTATGCTTATCGGCGCTATCATCCGAAAGCTCAAAAAACGATAGACCAAGCAGATCTTCCGGTGAACGGCCCAGTATATGGGAAGCATAGCCGTTTGCAGACCGGATTTTGCCGTTCGAGTCCAATGTGCAGTGGGCAAGCGGCATATTCTGGTAAATCCGCTGCCAGAGTTTGGTTTCTGCTGCCTGACGGTGATTGCAGTCTGTCGTTCGATTGTTCATGATGGTCTACACCCATGTAAAATCTGTTTGTAGTAATAAATGCCTGCTAAAGCGAAATATCACACGGGTGTAGAACTTGCTCAAAAAGCCCGGTACATCACCGGGCTATGGGGAAGATTAAAATAATAGGTTATTTCTGGTCAACGAGGAAAATCTGTACCCCTGGAGGTACTTCAGTTATAGCATCTTCAATTGTATCTTTAGCTGTTTGTGCCGAGCTACCCTTGCTTCTCAAGAGCGCCAGTACCCCAGCGATAATTGGTGTAGCAAATGAAGTACCTGACCACCGCGCCCAGCCATATCTTTCATCTCCCGGACTCGGCTTTGAATAATTGGGGAAATCGCCAGTATATACGCCGAGAACCCCATCAATTGCATCTGCCCGTGCGATATTAGAGCCGAGGTTACCACCGAAAACTGCAATACCATCTGATTCAGGGTCGTCTGCAATATTGGAATATTCCGATTCTGAGTAGTCGTACTTCCCCTGAGGGTCTAAATCTCTTCTGAGTGCTGCAATGCCTATCACATGAGGCAACTGGGCAGGCAAGCGGGATTGTAGGGGATCCTCTCCAGCCTTGCTATCGTTTCCAGCTGCAGCAACCACCAAGATGTCATCGTTAAGGACTGGGCTAAAAGCGAATTCGACACAAGCTTTAAGATAATCTACCAACGATTTGGAATTATCGATAAGTGGCCAATTCAGCTCTGGATGTGGATGCGCCTTATAAATCCTTCCGGATTTTGTAACTTTTCTGTTTTCAGGCAATGGCATATTGATCGTAAAACTACAATTTACAATCAAGGGACGTTTAACTGGGGGTGCTCCCTCTTCTGGTTCTTGTTGATTTCCACGAAGCCCTAACGCATACCGTATTCCACGTGCAATGGTATCCAGCGTTCCGACTCCTCGTTTATTAAGAACTTCGATTAAGTGTATTTGGGCATTTGGAATGATACTGTGAACAATACCAGCTATGAACAAGCCATGATCTGACATTACATAGTTATGCCCCTTGATACCAGTGCCAAAATCGTCATCATTCAAAGCTTCCATAATTGCATCAGCGCCTACAGGGGGTGGGTCAACATTGATATCATAACGATGTATCGTTAATTGATCGCAAAGCCGGGGGATAAGTGCATGTTGCGGAAAGAGGATTCTTATTTGATCGACCTCTAGAGATGGGACACTATCAAGGATAATCACATCGACAATCGAGTTACCGCTTTCACCAATCAAGCCCCCTATTTGATTTAATGTTTGCCTCTGAGCAGAGGTAGCAGCATTTAATGCTTCGGCAATCAGAAAGTTGAAAGGTGGGTTAATGCCATCAAATGGTAAAGCAGGGGGAACAGGGCGGGAGCCTGGGCCGCCTGTACCAGTAAATGCGCCTTGTGAATTGCTTAATGTCCAATTTGGCGATAAGCTTTCCAGAGTGATATCCCCTTCGGTGTTAAATGGCTCTTGCCCCAATATTTCGAAAGCAGCTTCGACAATCTGGATAATTCGATTATTTGCCTCCTGGGAATTAAGTTCCATACCATCACGAAGAGGCCAATCATCGGTAACGTTTATCTGTACCAGTGACTGGCTTATTCCTTCCTCTTCAATCAGCGGAATAATTTGCTCAGGAATGACAGTGATCTCATCCAAAATATAAGCGGCTATTCCATCATTTCGCGGGATGAGATAGTTTGTCAGGAATTGCCTAAAATTGTTCGTGATATTTTCGGCAAGCGATCCCATATCGTCTGTTGTGAGATGTTTAACCTGAAGTATAAGTTGACCAGGAATAAAATATATAATCTTATTTGAATCGTTTTCATCTGCATGTTCGCTCATGTTGTCTTTCCTCGTTTTATTGTGCTGTCGATAAAGGACTGGGATCACCCATCAATTGAAATACGCCCCAGAAAGCCGGATGCTGTCCTGGGTGCGCGGCAAGCGAGACTAATTGGGCGCTGCGGAGAGCTTCGGCTTTTGATGCGCCATGTTGCAGTTGGTCATAGACGTGTGCCATCAATGTTTGCGCGGTGTCATCCGGTACGCGCCATAAGCTTGCCAGCAGCGCACCTGCACCCGCGTATAAAAAGCCACGCCCCAGGCCGATCAACTCCTCACCAGCGGTGATGTTAGCACGCCCGGTTTCGCAGGCGCTCAATGTCACCAATTCATAGCTCAGGTCATGCTGCCAAACATCATCAGTGTAGAGTTGACCGTCAGCGAGTTGTATAAACGACAATTCAGGGTGATCGATGCGATATTCGCCATGAGCAGCGATGTGGAGTATCTGACAGGGCGACGCCGACAGGACGCTCCGTGTCGCATCCGATTCGATATAAATGCTGCCGCCGAACTGCTGGTAGACACTTTCTGCTTCTGTTATGGCATGACGGAGTTCTTGATTCCACGAGTGAGCCAGGACTAAGGCTCCCTCCCGACGCTGCGGTCCATGATGTGTAATTAGTCCTGCCGTTGGCAGCACAACCAGCTCGTGCTGCTCAATGAGATACCCCTTGCCACTATAGAGAAGATGAAAGGGAACATAGTGTAGTGCGCCATAAGGGACGATAATCAGCCGTTCTTTATCAGCCATATACTGAATCAGCGGCGCGATAAGGATATTATATAACTGTTGGGTGAGTTTTCGGGCAATCATTGTGAGATTAGCGGTCACAGGCGCATCTGCACCGGCGGCCAGCGCACAGTCAATATTAAACTGAAGCTGACGAATGAGTTTGTCTATTTGAGGAGGTGTTCCCGGCAATTTTATCGCCGTGCAATTGTGATCTTCTATCGCGAAAGCCCAGAGCGCATCGCCGTCATTATAATAGGCAATCAATAAGTGTTCGCCTGTTAACTCACCTTGAATTTGAGCCAATGTCGGAATCTCAAAGTGGTGCATACCGCCGTCTTTTTGTAGATAAAGGCGTTCGGTAATGGCACGCATCCGCTTTTCTCGAAGCGTAATTTCGTGGATGAGCTGCTCATGTGTTTGAGCGCTCTTGGGCGTGTTTTCCAGCCGTTCACCATGAAGTGTCTGATAATACCATTGGTGTTCCTGGCGCAATTGTTCGAGTTCTTCAATTAATTTTGAAGTTGAATCGTCATTAGTTGCCCAGTGTAAGTTATCCTGACTCGTGAGATAGCTGAACAGCACTTGAGTTTTCATGCGTTCCAATGTCTCAAACGCACACTGAATATCACCTTTGCTGATATAAAGCCGGAATTGCGAATGGATGGCGTCCAACTTATTTTCCAGAAAGGCGGTTCGGAGGGTTATAGTTAGACCCTGCTGCATGCGTTCAATAGTGGAATGCGCCGCCTGATAATGACGCATCGCCCGCTGCATACCGCCCTGGGCCTCATTGATCCGCCCCAACAATAAATGTGCGCTATATTGCAAACCGGGCTGCTTTAAAGAACGCGCGATATCCAGCACTTGTCGCGCGAATAGGTGAGCATCCAACCACGCTTGCTGATGAAATAATGCTTGCCCCCTGAGTAATGCCGCCTCCGCCAGATACATGCGTTCACCACTGGCTTCAAACGCGGAGTAGGCGGACTCCGCTAACCTAACCGCCGTATCGTCATCTTTTACTTGAAGCGAAATACGCCCTCGCTGTATGTGGATATTGGCGAGCCATGTCGCAGCACCGGCTTGCGCATAGATCGCTTCAGCGGCATTGAGGGCTTCCTGAGAGGCTTCAAATTGTGATAACTCCGCTAACGCCCTCGCTAGATAGCGCAATGTATGAGCTTTCTCAAACTCACATCCTTGTTTTTCATATTCGACAACAACTTGTTGGGCAAGTTCGGCAGCTTCTTCAGATCGGCTAAGGAAAAGATCGCACTGGACGATCATGCGGCGGGCTGTCGCGTATTCCCAGGGAAAGGCAACATCAGCCATGTCTTCCACACGGTGCAAGTGCTGCAAAGCCTGCCGATACTGTCCGCGTGATTGTTGAATGTAGGCGATGTTCAATTCCGCGAGAATCATACCTCGGCTTTGTGATGCTGATTCAAAGATTTGCTGCGCGTGTTGAAAGTAATCATAGGCTTCCTGCATATTGCCCAACTCAATATGCGAGTAGCCAATGTTGATGTACAGCATCCCTTCATATTCTTTGCCCGCCGCACCAAGTGACTGAGCCGTTAAGAGAGATGCCTCGTATAATGCCAATGCTTTTTGCTGCTGTCCTATACGCATGTAAACAACGGCAGAGTTGAGGTTGAGCCTTAAGATACGCTCAACTTCGCCATGCCGTTCAAAAATTTCGCGTGCCCGCTGCGCCTCTTCAAGTGTTTCTTCAACGCAGTTCAGGTCAACACTCATATACAAGCGGCCTATGCAGGTGCGTGCCCAACCAACTTCATTTTTACCCTGGAGATAGAGCTGTCCGGCATATTGCAAATCGGCCCAGGCATCATGCAATCTCCCTAGAAATTTCAGCGAGTCGCCCCGCGCCATGACTCCAAGCGCCATCTGATTAAGGTCACGTCTCTGTTCTCCAACGTGAATAATACATTCCGATAACTTCACGGCGTGGTTGGCGTCATCATGCCAGTTGCGGTCAACTTCTTGTTTCAGCCGTGTCACGACAATCTCGGCGATGTCATCTGGCAGCGGTAGAGCAAGAACCTGCATATCTGGAGGCTCTAAAAGTAATTGTTCGAGGATTTTCTCTGTATCCATCAAACCTGCACCCTTACGACACTAATCGTTAAAGACGAGATTCTCGACAATGATTGTCTGTTTGTTTTCAGCGCTGATTTCTAAAGTGATAGGTGTGGTATCCGCCAGTTTGCATCGAAAATCGCCCATGTCGCTCACTTTCCCTGCCCCCTGCATCTGCCCATCCTGGAAAACCTTGACCAGTGCGCCCTCCCAATCCTGCTGATATTCGGCGACAATCTGGCCTACCAGCGCGGTTTGAGTGGCTTCAGACTGGATTTCAAGGAACAGGGTAATACCGCTGTCGGTTTGGGCCATGATTGGGCCGCTGATTTTGCCGCGCAGTGCCGTTGAAGGTGCTTGTCGGTTGATATGCGCGATAGATTCATAACGTGTTTTGGGATTGGTAGTTGCAGAGGTAGCATAGGCTTGTGGCTGGCGCTCATCATTCAAAAAAGTGCGTAAATCCTGAATTTCGGATTGGCAGTAGGGGCATGTTTCCAAGTGTTTTGTGACGCGATGATGCTCGGACGCGGTGAGTAGATTCATGTCGTAATCAGCCAGAGTATCCGAGGATGGACAATCCCAGCGGTACAGCCGCTTTTTCAGGGCTGT
Organism: Anaerolineae bacterium; assembly: GCA_022843745.1. GTDB lineage: Bacteria > Chloroflexota > Anaerolineae > Aggregatilineales > Phototrophicaceae > JALHNB01. The sequence continues at coordinate 19,055 of JALHNB010000092.1, forward strand.
TTCAAATGTTTCTGCTTGTGTGAAGCGTTCGGCGCAGCTTGCGCAGTTGGCGATGTGGTCGGTTAAGGCTGGATCGGTATAGCCATCGAGGAGCGCTTCAATTTGTTCATCGGTTAGCGGGGCATTACATTTCATGAGTTCGTCTCGCATGTCTGTGTGGCTGTAACCACTTTATAATCAATGAACGTTTGAAATCGCGAAATATCACAAATGGTGGGAGTTAATCATCTTCGATCCCTAACAGTAAACGTAACGCTTCATCTTGTCGCAGAATGCGGCGAATACGCTGAAGGTGAACGGAAACCTTACGTGCAGAATCCCAATGCGGGTGCATCTCAATGATTTGCGAAGGCTTCAAATTCTGGCTAAACACACAGTGTGCCAATATTCGATCAATGTCATCAGGCAGCAGTTCATTGATGCGATCCCAGATGTCAGCGAAATTCGAAAAGTTTTCTGTGGTGGAGATCGGCGATCTGTCGTCGAGAGGCAGCAAATCGGTTGGCTCTATGCCCCGAAAATGCTGCGCGACTGAGGTGTGGACACAGCGCTTCAGATATTGCAGAAGCTGTGCTAATGAAGCAAATCGCTCAAACTTGCTGCCTCGTACCGCAAAATAGAAACTGGTGAAAGCAGCCGACACAAAATACTCTGCGGGTTCGCCTGTGCCGGAAAATCGTGGATGGCTGTAAACCCAACGGCGAACGAGCGATTCATAATTTCGATACAAATGGGTGAACGCCTCAGTGTCTTCGATTTGCAGCGCATGGCGCATTAATTCGAAGCAGTAATCTGTAACATCATTTTTTCTTTGAAAATATTTTTGCGTTTCTTCAGCACACTGCATGGCAATATCTTCGAGGGACATATTGTTCAAACCCGTGCGCGTTTCGTTCGAAAGATCGTCCATCTGGGTTTTTCCGTCCGTAGGGCAGCGCAAATGAAGGGCGTTATTCAATCGGCATTATCTGAATATGTGCAAATTTAATCGACCCTATCCAAATATAACCAATATATTATGGATTGCCAATTTATGCAGGAGGTGCGATGAAATTAACCTTCACAATTCGATCCAGCCCCGCATAGTCCTTCAAAATTTCCGCTTTTTCCATCGATAACGTCGTTTGCACCAGTTTCAGCGCTGCATCACCTTGATCTGCGCCGATTTCGAGCAGAATCAACGCGCCGGGGTTACAGACGGAGGGGATTTGCGTCAGCAGGCGGCGAATTATGTCCAGGCCGTCCGCGCCACCATCGAGCGCCAATCGCGGCTCGTGTCGGCTGACTTCAAGAGTTGCGAGTTCTTCGGTGGCGATGTAGGGGAGATTTGCCATGACCACATCGACTCGAATGTGGCGCGAAATGAGGGGTTCGAAAAGATCGCCATCAAAAAATGTGACGTTTGCCTTGTTGAGGAACGCATTATAACGGGCGATTGCCAGCGCTGATGGGCTGATGTCAGTCGCGTAAACCTGTGCTTGCGGATAATGTGCCGCCAGTGTTACCGCCAACGCGCCGCTGCCTGTGCCGACATCGACCACAGATGCCGAGGGATGCTCCTTAACAAATGCAAGCGCCTGCTCAAGCAAAAGTTCCGTTTCAGGTCGCGGGATCAGTACATCGCGTGTAACGGCGATTTCGCGGTCATAAAAGGCGCGTCTGCCGATGATATAGGCGACTGGCTCACCAGATGCGCGGCGGCGTATCCATTCCGTATAATGTGCCTGCTGATCTTCCGTAAGCGGATGTTCAGGGTGCGCCAGTATATAAGCGCGTTCCTGCCTGATGATCTCGCCCAACAATATCTGAGCATCCAGACTGGCAGAATCTGAGGACAATTCGATTTGTGTTTTGGCGAATTTCAGGGCTTGTGCGATAGTTTGAGTCATAGTGCTAGTTTAGCGCTTGAATGAAAATTCAGATAGTATATTTCGAGTGTAAAAGATAGTTCTGGGGATGATAAAGAATGAAAGATTATCACATCAATATCTTTTACAGCGATGAAGATGGGGAATATATAGCGGATATTCCAGACCTCAATCCCTGTTCAGCTTCTGGTTCAACGCCTGAAGAAGCTCTCAGCGAGGTTTTAATTGCTAAAGAATTATGGTTGGAAGTCGCGCATGAAGAAGGTTTGCCTATTCCAGAGCCGATGTATCGACCTGCAATTTATCAACTACGTGCTTGATTTTAGCGTTCTATATCGAGCGCATTATCAAAAAACGTGATGACTCGTCGTTCATATTCTTCTGGCGCGTGAATCCAGTATGAGCCGTGTGTACCCTCCGGCACTTCCCATAATTCAGCGTTTTCGCCAGCGGCAGCCAATTGCTTACGCGCACCGGGCAGCGATGGCTCGTATTCGCCATAAATCAGCAGTATCGGACGTGGCGCGATCTGCCCGATTGCTGATATGGGGCTAAGAACACTCAGCGGCATTCCTAACGCCAATTGATAACTGAGATTCGCGCCAAAAGCGTATAATCCGCCGAACCAATAGCGGTCTGTTTCGTCACCAATGAGTTCGTGGAAATCGTAATAGCCGCCTTCCGCAACCACTGCTTTGATCTGTGGATAGCGTGCGCCTGCCATTGTGCTGGTCGCGCCGCCTGTCGAAAATCCGCTGATTCCGATTCGATTCATGTCCACATCCGGGCGTGTTGCCAGATAATTCAGTGCGTCTCCGACTTCCTCGACTTCGTTGTAACCCAAAGAATGAGTCATGCCCAGGCAGTTGCGCGATTCGTAGTTCAGCAGGTTATAACCGTTTTCATTCAGTATGACAGCCTCTTTACGCCAATACCCCAATCCGCTACCACCTGTAGGCGGGATAATAATCGTTGCGCCATTGGAACCATGCACGAAATACCCACGGATTTCATGGTTAACGGTCTTGCCAGGGAATGAAATGATTTCATAGTCCGTCATGCCCTGCCCGTCAGATCGGAAG
>JALHNB010000093.1 GCA_022843745.1 Anaerolineae bacterium
GGACGACCTTTCGCAGCGCTGTCAGACGGCTTGCACCATCCAGCCACGCCGCTTCTTCCAGTTCCATCGGTACAGCGTCAAAAAACCCTTTGAGTACCCACAGGATGAACGGAATTTGAACCGTTCCCAGTCCCAGCGACACCCCTTGCAGCGTATTAATCAGCTTCAGATCGCGCATCACCAGATAAAGCGGCAGCACTGTCGCCGTAATCGGGATAATCTGGAGAATGAGAATACCGTACATTAACTCGCGCCGTCCCCGGAAACGCGCCCGCGAAAGTGCATAACCCGCCAGCGTACAGACCGTGATTGCCAGCAGAACAGCGCCCCCCACTGTCGCCAAACTGTTGAGCATCGCCCGCAGCACATCCCCCTGCTTGGGATCAAACGCTTTTGCGAAATGGTCGAGCGTCAAGCCATCCGGCAGATAGAGATACAGGCTGGAAAAACCTTCTGGCCGGACGCCAAAAGCGCTGACAAACAGCCACACAAAAGGAAGTAGATTAAAAATCGCAAGCCCGACGATAAAGACATAAATTGAAAAGCGCTCGGCACGTTTCGCGAACAGATAATCGTCAAAACGCATCGCTCGGTTTTCATGAATATCGGGAACTGCCGTCATTTTTTACAAATCTTTCTATTTGGACATGCCTGCGTTTTAGGGTCTGCTAAGGCTTCACCCTCGAAAACGCGCAAATCTTGTAGGGGTTCAGCGTGTTGAACCCAGATACTTTCACCCTAAAACCGCCCACTTATCACATATAACCACTAAATCTCGACGCGCATGAGCCGAACGTAAATCACCGCAATGACAAAACTGATCACCAGTAAAACGACTGCGGTAGCACTGCCCTGCCCTAGTTCAAAATAACGGAAACCCTGGTTATACATAAAAATACCCATGATCGTCGTTTCCACGCCGGGGCCGCCGCGCGTCAGAGCATAAACCAGATCAAACGTGTTCAGGCAGCCGAGCGTGTTGAGCAGCAGCCACAGCAGGATGACATAGCGGATCAAGGGCAGCTTGATAAAGCGGAGCGTTTGCCAACTGCTCGCGCCGTCAATCTGCGCCGATTCCAGAATTTCAGCCGGGATATTTTCTAAACCTGCCAGAAAAAGGATCATGGCGAAACCCGAATTGTTCCAGAAATTCACCAGAATGACCGACAGCATCGGGTAATCGCGCACCCACTCCACCGGATTGATGCCTACCAGCGTGAGAATGCGGTTGAGCGTGCCAAATTCGCCGGATGCAAGCATATTTTGCCACAGCAGCGCCTGAATCAATGAAGGGACGACCAGCGGCAGCACAATCGCGCCCATCAGCAATCCCTGCCCGAAAAGCCGTTTGCGATTGATGAGAAGCGCCGCTGTCAGGCCGATAGTGAACTGTCCAACACACGTCCCTATCGTATAAACGGCTGTGCGTCCAAGTGCGCCGTAAAATTCCGGGTTGCTGAAAAGGCGCTCGTATTGTCTCAGGCCGACAAAGCCATAATTGAGCGCTTTCGCGCCCGTGAGTGCCAGATCGGTAAAGCTGATACGGACTGCCCATATCGCGGGAAAGATATAGAAAATAGCCAACAAAACGAACGCCGGAGCGAGAAAACCAATCAGCATCAGTCTGTCTGAACGATTTGCGATCATATGATTTTATCCTGACAGCCAAAAATCAAGGATGGCATGGTGATGTGCTCACACGCTCACCATGCCAGATATGCGAAATCGTTAACTACAGTTCTTTAACGCCTTCTTCGCCGATCAGGTCGCGCATCGAAGCGGCAAATTCTTCCATCGCCTGTTCGCTGGTTTGGGTCAGCGAGATGATATTTTCGGTTGCCAGCGCAATCCCTTCAGCGATCCGCGATTCACCCGGCCCTGATTTCAGATAGCGTCCGGTAGCCAGCGTCGCGGCGGCCTCGGCCATCTTGCCGTCAATGGCGGTGTTGTAGAATTCGCAGCTATCGCCATAGTTACTCAGTGGAGACGGTCCGCCGAAATAAACTTCCAGCGCCGCGCAGCTTCCTTCAGGCGAGAAACTCGACTTGAGGAATTCAAACGCGCCCTCAATATTTTGAGAGGTCGCCGAGATAGCCGATGGGCCACCTGCCGCCGAATACGGGAACGGTTCGCCAATCGCCGACGGGAACAGCCAGCGATCAACCTTGTTGAAAATATCGTCAATCGGCCCCGCGCCTTTTGGACCCCAGTCAAATTCCCACTGCCAGTCACCACCTGTGGCGACAGCAACCGTACCCTGGACGAAGCCCTGATACTTGATCGGCTCCCAGGGGTTGGGTGAAAGCAGCGCTTCAACGGTCAGCCAATTATTCTTGGCGAGGGTCTCATACACCTGCAATGCCTTCAGCAGGCCGTCGCTTTTGACAACCCATTTGCCGTCTGCCGGGTCATAAATTTCGTTCGAGTTGGCGTAACCCAGCCAGACATGACGGAAGCCTTCTTCCCATGTGCCACCGCCCCAGGCACGCGCCGCCGGGATGCCCGCCGGAATCGCGCCTGTTTTTGCGGCGATTTCTTCCGAACGCGCGAAAAAATCTTCCCATGTTTTGGGCTGTTCGATGGAGATACCCGCCGCTTCCAGCACATCTTTGCGGTAGAACATGGTAAAGGTTGTAGCACCGCTCAACCCGTACACTTTGCCATCAACTGTGATCTGATCCTTGATGACATCGGCATAATTCGCCCACTGATCCCACCCGTTCACCAGCTCAGTGATGTCAGCCAGATAACCAGCGGCAACCATATCCTGGTAAGCGGCATAATTGACGCTAGTCACGTCTGCCGATTGCCCCGATGCGGCATCCAGGTTGATCTTGACGACATAATCGTTATCGGTTGCAGGGCCATGATTCGCGACGGCGCGGTATGGCATTCCGGCGGCTTCCATATTGGCGTTGAAGGTATCGACCACGACCTGATCGTATTCAATGCCCAGATCGCGTCCCGGTGACATGAGCGTGATTTCAATAATATCCTGGGCAAACACGGGCAGCGACAAGCCTTGTACCAGCGCTGCTCCCCCGGTTGCGGCTATGGCGGATAACCGCATGAAGTCGCGACGAGACATGGCTAATTTACGGTTTCCAGACTTCGACTTTTCTCCTTATGCAACAATCTAATTAAATAACAACCATTTCCGGGACAAATGTTTGGCTGCACCTCCTGTACAATCAAGATGAAAATGAGTCTCCACCAGCCTCTAACAGCGGTTGAAGACTTTTCTAGGATTTCCAGGTTGCAGCGGCTGATCCGTTTCCCTGTTTGCCGCTGAATCTTTTAAAAGGTTGACCAGATTTCAAGTGTCGTAAAAACCAAAAACAGTGTAGATTTATCTCAGGAAAACGTTTACCCAAAACTCTAACACAGTTCGTTTATTCCGTCAACGAATAGGAATATTAAGAAATGACATCCATCAAAACGGTTGCACAGCGGGCGCAGGTCTCCATTGCAACGGTATCCCGCGTGTTAAATGGCACAAAATATGTCAGCCCGGACATAAAGCAGCGGGTGTTGGAGGCTGTCGAAGCGCTCAACTATCACCCAAATGCCCCCGCGCGTAATCTGCGCCGCCAGCGGACACAAAGTATTGGCGTGCTGATCCCGCAGCTAAATGATCTTTTTTTCAGTGATCTGGCTTATGTTCTCGAAAAAAGCCTGTTTGCGGCTGGCTATACGCCGCTGTTTTGCAGCACCGAAAACGACGAAGAAAAAGAAATGATGTCCGTCGATAACTTTATTAATCATCGTGTCGATGGCGTAATCTTGATACCCTCTGTGCCTGGGAGCAAGTCCGTGAACAGCGTGGAAAGATTGCTCGAACGCCAGATTCCCATCGTGCTTGTAGACCGTGCCATGCCGGAATTTCAGGTGAATCAGGTCATTATCAACAACCAGCAAGGCGGCTACAGTGCTGCCGATTATCTTCTCAGGTTAGGGCATCGGCACATCGGCGTTGTCGATGCGATAGGTGAGCCTGCCCGCTATATCGGCGAGCCAGGCTATGAGCGCACCAGCGGTGTTCAACAGGCGATGCTCGCTCATGGCGTATTGTTCGATAACCGCCTTGTCATTATGGATCGACTCGGCAAGATGGAAATGGGCTATCATGGCGCTTTACGATTGCTGCGGCAGTCCTCGCACGTCACAGCGATTTTCGCCCTCACCGATGCCATCGCTGTCGGCGTTTTGCGGGCGGCTTCCGAGCTTGGTTTACACGTGCCGCGCGATCTTTCGGTGATTGGTTTCGATGATATGGTGCTGGCTTCGCACGTCACGCCCCGCCTGACGACAGTCGCCCAGCCCATCGAAAATATCGGCCAGACGGCGACACGCCTTCTCCTGGGACAGATTCAGGCTTCCTCCGCGCCCCCTGAAACCGTGATTTTGGAAACGAAGCTGGTGATCCGCGAGTCTACCGCCCCGCCCCGCTGACTCCCCTGCCCTACCCGTGCCTGAATGGTGCGAATATTTCACGCTGCCGTGAGGTGCAATCCGACCAGAAATGATATAATCCATCAAAATAAAGGGCTGAAAAATGGCTAAAAACGTAAAACCACAGCTTCTAGTAACGGATGATAGTTCTGAGATGGATTTTTCTGAATTTGATTCTGCACCTGTGAGCGATCTCGAATTGGATTGGGTAAGCGATCACGCTGACGAGCTAGGTGAGCATTTTGCTGGCGAGTGGATTGCGGTAAAAGTGGATCGTGTCGTAGCACATGGCACGAAACTATCCGATGTCAATAAACAGGTTCAGGAACAGGGGATAGATGATCCTTTTTTCCTTGAAATACCACCGCGTGATGAGCAGAATCTTCCTCTGGAATTATGACAAAAACAATCGAATATAGCGATAGTTATGATTACAAGCCTTTTCCGTTCAGACCTTATCGGATTCCCATGGTGTCGATTGAATTGTTTAACGGAAAAACGGGAAGATGGCGCGGCCTTGCCCTGCTTGATACCGGTGCAGATTATTCCATATTCAATACTCAAATCGCCCAACACTTAAATATTGATTTTGAAAAGCTGCCTCGAATTCCCGTAAAAGGTGTCGGTGGTATCGTTACGACGTATGGTTTGCAGAAGTTAGCAATGAAATTTGGCCCAATTCATACACCGATTGTATCGAGTGTCTATTTTGCAAAGGGGCAAAATCCTAATCTTCTGGGCCGAATAAGTGTGCTTGAGCATGTTCAGGTCGGCTTCGATCAGGCTGAACTTAAAATTTACATGAAATTAAACATGTGATTGGAAATTTATGTCCTCAAACACCCTCTCAAAATATCAACAATTACGCATCAACGGCTTCACTACGTTTGACCAAATCCTCGACCCGCCCATGCTCAACGAACTGCGCCGCCAAACCGATGCCCTCCTCGAACATCAGTCGGCGGCGGATCGCGAAAAATATCGCTACCAGGGCAGCAATATCGCGCTTAATTACCAGCACGAGGTTTTCGCGCGGCTGTTCGCCTGGCCCAATGCACTGGATGCGCTAAAAAGTCTCGGCTATTTAGAGCCGAAATGGTGGAGCGCGTTTTTGCTCAGTAAGCCGCCGAAAGCCCCTCCCCTTTACTGGCATCAGGATTGGTGGGCATGGGACGACCCCATCAGCGCGATTGGCTACCCGGCCCAGCTATTTTTGATGTATTACCTCACCGACACGAGTGTCGAAAACGGCTGTCTGCGCTTGATCCCCGGCACACATCGCAAGCGTATTGACCTGCACGACGAACTGCCGAGCGCACACGGCGACGAAACCTATCACGCCGAGTTGGATTCGGCGCAGTTTTCCGATCATCCCGACGCGGTGAACGTCATGGTCAAGGCAGGCGATCTGGTGGTCGGCGATGCGCGGTTGCTCCATGCGGCTCATGCCAACCAGACCGATCAACACCGCACCTGCCTGACATTGTGGTATATCCCCGATTTTGACGTGCTGACCGACAGTATGAAGGCCTTTATCGCCCGCAAAACGCCAATGGAACTGCCGAATTGGTGGGAAGGCAGCGCTGGCGATGTTGTGAAGCCATTGATCCCGCTGTACGATGGCGATGCCGAGCCAGTCACCTGGAATCGCCTGCCGGGGAAATATCTCGTGCCGTGAGATGTTTGATAATTAACCGCCGTTAATCCATTCTAAAACGCCAGTTTTTTCAATTTGCTCAGATCATCAATTCCCAGATTTACACAAGCGCTTTCACATTTTCAGAGTCGAAAGCGCTTTTTTAATTCACCGCGTAGAAATGCCTCCCCTGCCCCGCTATGCTCCCGTGAGTGGATAGCCAAAACCTGTATCCCGGAAAGTCCGCGGCGCGTGGTCGTGCTGGACGATGTTGAAGCTGCATGGGTATCTGGAGAATAAGGCCGAGGCTGCATGGGTATCGCAAGAATAAGGTTCAAGCTGTAATTGGTATGAGGAGAGTAACGATGTTGAATGCTCAGGGATCAGTGAAACGGAAAAAGTGGTGCGCTATCTGAAGGCACTCTGCAACCACTTTAGCCACAAAGTCACCGCCGAATACACCGATAATCACGGCTCGGTGCAGTTTAGTATCGGCACCTGCGAAATGGACGCAAATGCCAATGAATTGGATTTTCAGGTTCAGGCAGATGACGCAGAAAAACTTGAGCAGGTGAAAGCGGTTGTCGCCGATCATCTGGAACGCTTTTCCGGCGATGATGCGCTGAAGATTCAGTGGCGCGACCAAGCCTAATTTGTAGGTGTACTGCCCGTCGTGTATCATGTCATCATGGGCGGGTCTAGACCCGCCCCTACAAGAGATTCGCCGAATATTCAGACGGGTTCTGAACCAATGCAACATCTGCTATACTATAATTTGTGATTCTGGATGTATTTGGAGTTATCTTGCCTGCCATTGACCAATGCGAACATCATGTGATTCTGGCGCTACAAAAGGCAGGTTGGCTGGTGACACATCAACCTTTTCCAATCCGTATTAGCCGCGAAGAAGGTGTCTATGCCGATTTACGATTACAAAGAATAAGTGGCATAACCAATATCATTATCATCGAAGTAAAATGCTTTTCAGAAAAGCGTTCTGTATTAGATGAGTTTTATCATGCTGTAGGGCAATATCTTCTGTACCGGAATGCGCTGGTTTTAAAACAGATAAATGTTCCTCTTTTTCTATCTGTTCCGATGAATATCTACGATACTTTCTTTCAGAGAAAAATGGTGCAGGCAGTTATTGAAGATGCGAAAATCAAGGTCGTCGTGATCGACATTGAGCAGGAGGTCGTTGTAAGATGGGTGGATTAAAAGAAATCGTCCGCGAGGAAGTCGCAAAATATGCTGGAAGTGGTCGGGGAGCAAATATCATTTTGTTTCCGCTGCTGGACGACGAGCGCCAATTGTATGCCGTTAATGCCGTTGATTATCCGACACGGGAGGAAGTTGCGCTGGTGATTGTTCTGGCGCGTATTGTGGAGGATAAAGTTGTGATTGAAGAAGATACCACCGACAAAAAATTGGTCGATGCCCTGCTCCAGCGCGGGATTCCACGTGAGAAAATCGTCCTCGCTTATGCTGGTGAGCCGATCCCCGATGCGAAACAATTTGAGTTGGATGTATAGCCATACCAGCATATGAGCTTTTCGCGTTTAGTCGTCGTCATTGCCCAGCCCTGCCCCACGCGCCTTGAGGATAGCTTGTGCGCGATCTGCGACCTGGAGCTTGCTCACGATATTCGAAACATAGTTGCGCACGGTTTTGGAACTGAGGACGAGGCGTTCCGCAATTTCGGGATTCTTATAACCCTGCACGATCAGATCGAGAATTTCAAGCTCGCGCTCGCTAAGTTCGGGGAAAATCTGAGGCTGCTTTGAAGGTGCGATACTTGCGAAAAAATCCATCATCCGCGCGGCGACGGTTGGGCTAAAAATCGCCTCCCCGTTGGCGGCGGCACGGATCGCCCGCTGCAATTCGTCATGTTTCGCGCCTTTAAGAATATACCCGCGCGCCCCGGCCCGCATCGCCGAAAAAACCGATTGGTCATCGTCAAACATCGTCACCATCAAAATGGCGATGTGTGGGCTGGCCTGTATGATGCGCCGCGTTGCTTCGATCCCGTTGATTCCGGGCATCTGAATATCCATCAGAATCACGTCCGGCTGAAACTGTGCCGCCAGTTGTAGTACTTCGCTGCTGTTTTCGGCCTCACCGATAAGCTGCATATCCGGCGATGCTAAAAGCAGCGTGCGGATACCGTCGCGAAACAGCGGATGATCGTCGGCAATTAAAACGCGGATCAGGTCTGCGCTCACAGGCTTATCCTGACCTCCAAGTGTGTGCCTTGTTTTGATGAGAGCATCAGCGAACCGCCAAGTTCTTCGACCCGTTCGCGAATCGAATTCAGCCCGACTCCCTGTTTAATCTGTGCAGGCAGCCCCACGCCATCATCCTGTATTTTTATCATCAGTTCACCATTTACTGCTATCGAAATTTGGGCGTGTTGCGCGCGCGAATGCCGGATGACGTTGTTGACGGCCTCCTGCACGATTCGATAGGCGGCGACTTCGACGGCGGCTGGCAGCGGCGGCAGTTTTTCCGGCATATCCAGGCTGAACAGGATGTCCCGTCCGCTGCACTGCTGCACAAACTGGTCGATTGCCCCCACCAGCCCAAACTGATCCAGCGCGGGTGGGCGCAGATCATAAACCAGACGGCGAATGTCCGTCATAGATGTCGCGAGGCTGGTTTCAAGTTCGGTCAAAATCGTGGCAGCGGTTTGCGGATTGCTTTCGATCAGCGCCCGTGCCGCCCCCACCTTGATGGTCTGCGCGGCCAGAGTCGGGCCAAGCCCATCGTGCAAATCGCGGCGCAAACGGCGGCGTTCTTCCTCACGTGCCGTAATAATGTGCTGGCGCGATTGTTGCAGCGCGATACTCAGTTGTACCGCATGGGCTGCAATACCCGTCTGCCGCGCGATATTTTCCAGAAGTTGGCGTTCTGCGTCGTCAAGCGTTTTATCGCCTGCCACCTGCCCGATGACCATCTGCCCGACAACTTCCTGTGCATACTGTAATGGGATGGTCGTGATCCGGCCTTGATCGGCTGGCTGACCATAGACGGCATCGGTTTTAAATTGTTCGCCCTCTTTGAGCGCAATCGCCACATACGGCAGCTTCATTGCCTGCGCGACCATTTCCGCGATCCCTGGAAGCAGTGTCCCCGGTGAGACATTCGATTCCAGCCGTTCGCTCAAGCGTGAAATAACTGCATACGGATTATGGCGCTCTCCAAAGACGAATCGGTCAATAATGCGCTGAAGGCGTTCCCGCAGTGAATGAAAGGATACTGCCACCACGCCAGTCGCCAGGAGCGAAATCAGCAGACTGCCGCTGCTCTGAAAAATGGCACTCATCGTCCCGACAATCAATACATAGATACCGATGACAATCGCCGTGAGCGAACCGTAGACCAGTGTGCGCTGGATGATGACATCAATATCCCACAGTCGGTAACGCAAAATCGCAATCGTGAAACCCGTAAAGGTCACTCCAATCATCATAATTTTTAGGAAATTTGAGATGATGACCTGTATACCGCTGCTCGCCTGTACTCCTCCCCCGTCCAATAACATGAATGGGATATTCCCTGCCCATGAAATCACCAGCCCGATAAGCAAGCTGTAGATGAACCACTTGGCTTGCTGGCGATGGATGGGCGTGAAGATGCGGCGATAGCGGTAAATAATGATTCCCAACACGAACAGGTTATTTGCCAACCCAACCCATAAATACAGATTATAATAGGGTGATCCTGCCTGGGGAATACTGCTGGAGCCTATCAGTAAAAAGAAAACCAGAGGCAGCACCGTAAACAAAATTGCCCCATACAGCGACCAGCGAGGATTAAAACGCCCATCTGGAAAGCAGATCAGTGCGACGATCAGGCTCATACCATTAAACCAAGCCCCGGCTTGATAAAACCAGATCAACGGGTGCGTATCGCCCAGGACAGTCCGAAAATCCACGACCCCCATCGAGCAGGTTAAAACAATGAACCCCCATAGCAGCGCATATCGTTCGCGGCGACCATACCAGATCATTAACCCACTCAGGAAGATTTCCAGCAACCGTTCGGCAAGGGATACGATCACAAAAGCGCCTAAAACCCATTCGACACGCGCACCGGACGCTTTTAAATCGTTCATCGCGGCAGTCGTAATTTGACCGAACAGGCATCCTGCTTCTCGCCCGTCATCGCAAGGTTGCAGATAGCGTTCATAAGTCGATGACACGCTGGCGAAGGTCACAAAAATATAGATGATCGCTACGATAAGCCAAAAGGCCTGCACGACCCGCGCCCAACCCAACGTTAAGTCTGGCCGGACAGTGGTTTGAGGAATTGGCGCAGCGCTGCTGGTCATGATCTGCCTTTCAAAACTATTTTAGACGAGTGTGAAGGCAGATCAGCAGACCTGCCTCTATATTTTTGTATACTATAGCACTCTCTAGGGCAGTACCACTACCGCCCCCTGTTTACCGGGGCCGCTGTCGGCGAAACGATAGACACCCGGTTCGGTGAAAGTCAATGTGTACGATTCCCCCGGCTCTAACATGCCGCTGTACCAGCTATCCGCCAACCCAACCGCCGATCCGCTGGGTAGAGAGCCATCAATCCCTATCGCTGTAAACCTGATCGCAGGCGGATTACCCTCGCTCGGTGGAACAAAACTCATGATCTGATCCGGTGAAATCAACGGCGAAGACCCAACGCCAATCGGCAGCCACGTTATATCTGCCGTCATCGTCCATGTGACGCTCTGGCCGGGCTTAATGACGACCACATTCGGATAGAAATCGTAATTGGTAACAACACCGCTGCCTGCGCCAATGACAATAACTGCGCCATCTTCACTCGTTTGATTCGCAGCCGTCGCTTTCGCCTGCTGAAGAATTGGGAAGCCGCTGCTTGCCATTGTAGAAAGTTCCGCAAATCCTGCCTTCAAAGCGTCAGCCGGCGATAGAATTTCCACCTCATCAGCTACGACTTCGATAATACCTGCCATGCCAGCATGTACGTCACAAAAATACGTGTAGAGTCCAGGTTCAATATCAAATGTCAGTTCAAAGCTCGTCGTGGCAGGCCCGCCCATCGGTAGCCCACTGTTAGCCGAGCCACCGGTATAAGTGCCACCGTTTTCGATTCCCGGAAGCAGGATTTCCGGGTTCATTTGAAGGCCATCTGCTTCGAACGGAATCAGGAACATTGTCGCTTCAGTGTGCAGGTGGACATTGTGAAATCCGGCCAGCAGCCAACGCACGGTATCACCGCGATGGATTTGCAGGTGTGCAGGGCCAAAAGCCATCACTTCAATATTGCCGGAAGACATCCCGGCAATGACCTCATAAATTTCGCCGTCATTTTCTTGCGCAGCGAGAGGCAAAATAACCGTTAAAATCACGACAGCAGTAAGAATAATCATTCGCATAAAACGGTGCATGGAACAGCTCCTTATCATAAAAAGATACCGATACCCTCACTCTATGATTGAAGCTGTCCCACTGTAATGAGGCTTTGTCCCGAAAAATGTCCCGATTCGCACTCTAAAATTCATCAATGCCCATTTTGCGATTGAGAAAACCCTGCCAGAATTTGACGGACTCAGGGTTTTCGTTTTCACGGGCGAAATGTATACGCCAGCGATACCAGCGCAGAGTACGCGATTTCACCAATGTGTCGAGTTTCGCTTCCCACTGTTCGACCTGTTCGAGATTCCCCTCCCCCATCTCGAACGCGATGCGATTCGTCAGCCAGCGCTCGGATTTGTGGACGGCATCCGTTTTAGACTTTGGACGATTGCGCGGCTTGCGGGCAGGTTCGCCTTTAAACTCCGGCGCGGGATCGCCTAAACCTGTCGCGTTGTGGTCGATGCGCCACTGCTGACGCGAAACCGTTATCATGAATCCGGCGGGATTTTGAATCTTCCCCTTCCCTGCCATCCAGATCAGCTTATTCAACGTGTGCGCAACGGGTTTCGTGCCGTATATTTCGACCAGCCGCCGCGCGTTGGCGATGCTCATCGCCTGTTCCGACGGTGCGAGTTCCTGCACGACCTTATAGACCGACTGCGCCAACCCTTCTATGCCTGAGTCCGCCATTTCCTGGCGATATTTGCGCTTCGATTCGCGGTTTGTAGGGACATGGCGTGCCGTGTCTTCGGTATTTTTCACATCATTCCATAGGGGCAATCCGGCGGGTTTATGTGCTTGTAACTGCCCAACGTTTTGCGTAGGGGCGTGATACATCATGCCCATTTTCGACACCGGATTTACGCCGTTTTGTCGCCATGCCGTTTCCAACCCTGCGATTAGGCTTTTTGAGCCTGCTTCAGCGGGCTTTTTTGATCTAGCCGGATGGCTTTTAGCCTCTGGCGATGGCTGAACGCTGACCACTGACCGCTGACCGCTGAACACCGCTGGCTGATCGCCGATCCAATAACGATTCGCCCGCTGCTTGCGATAAAAAACCGTGTGCTTTTGCTTCAGCAGCTTCCCGGCGATCTCACGATACGGCGGGTAACGCTTGCCCGTTTCATCCTCCAGAAAATGCCCCCACACGCTGATGTGATAGCGCTTGTAATCGGCGCAGGTCATGAGCAGATCGCGGAAATTCTGGCGGTTGACCGGATGATCTTCAAAGGTTGGCTCACAGCTAATTTCCAACGCGCGGTGATAGCGTTGAATCGTCCGTGCCGAAAGATGCAGGCGCTTTGCCAGACCTTCTATAAAATATTCGCCCGGCCTGCGCTGGATAAACGTCCGTTGAAGCGCCTGACGATAGGCTTTGACACTACTGACATCCACACTCTGAATGACATCGCCGCCCGTTGGCTTAACCCCAAACATACGGCATAGGCTCTCGATGTCTGGAAAACAGTAGCGGCGGGGTGGCCTGTAACAGCACCTTGTGGCCTCTTGTGATGATTCAAAAGTTTTGTCCGATTTCGTCATCCTAACAAAAGAGCATTTTTTTTGTTTAGTTGTTTGATCGAAATTAATAGTATTTAGACTCTTATTATCAGCTATAGCTAGGGGTTCCAGGGGGACGAAAATTTTTAACGCTCGGAGCAGCGAGTGCCGCCCAACGCCCAGAGGCCGCAAACGCTCCAGAGCTTCGCGCTCGGTGAAGGTTTCGTCGCTGCGCATCCCGCTGAGGTGCAGCGCCTCGATCACGCGCAGAATCGCGGTTCCATCCGGGCGCACCAGGAGCGCTTCTCGCAAGCTCCCGGGTAAGCGACTCGTGCGTTCCTGCCCCGGTGGTCGCGCTGGGCGACTGTATGCGCTTCGAATCGTCGTGACAGCTTCGTTGAATCGCGATACCGGATTCTCCTGGCGCTGGTCAAATGGCAAGGCTTTGACATGAAGAGTGCTTAACACATCAACCGCCCTATCGATCTGCCAGCCTTCATCGCGGAGGCGGCAGGCCGTTTTAAAAAGCGCGTCGTTACGTCCTCCTGTCCGATTCACCATTGATTGATATAGCGCGGCAGCCGCTGCTGGCGTAATCTGACCTGACCCCATTTCGTTAAAGTTGTCGTGAGGTTGGGTTTGGGTCAAGTACGCTAGAGCGGTATGAATCTCGGTTTCATTGACTATGCGAATTGGTGCATCTTCTACGATAGACCACTCAGAGCCAGCAATTTTTGAACCGGGGCCGACGACATAACCGCCTTCAGCCTTCAGATCACCGCCCAACACTTTGCGACTGTTCACATGAAAATCGACATGCCAATAAATATGCGGTGTGCCACGTAGCCCGGAGCGTACAACCAGTGTTTTCATCAGATCGGGGAATTTTTGCGCGAAGTCCGCCGCGACATCCACATCGTCCAGGTCAAGCACGACCAGTTTTGAGACGCTGCCACAGACGATTCCATAGGCGCTCAGGCCACGTTTTTCGAACCATAACGATAAATCATCGGCTGTAGGCAGGCATTTTGTATATTTCGTCCAGCGGATAGCCGGGGTCTTGCCACGCTGCGGGTCATCGCCACCAATTAACGGGATAATTGATAAATTGGTGTCTCGCATTTTTACGATTTTGTTGTATAATGTAATCAACGTTGTCTCCCGCCAAGGAACAACTAATCACTCTGTACACCCCACCGGCTAAAGTAAGGGTTACAGGGACGGACGAATTCATTGATCGCCATAAGGAGGAAATTGACCTCCCTTTTGGCAAATTCCCCTGAAAGTTAGACTAACAACTTGATAGCAAAGCTGTATTTAACGACTTCCAGGACGGTTTTGCTCATTTTGGTTAGATGATCGGAAATATCGAGTTCCCGTTAATTCTCCATTAAAGTTTGCTGGTTTCCCTAACAGATAGGTGACAAGTAGCTAATCATGTGATACAATGATTTCTAGATGAATTAACTACTTCAACCACTGCCTACCTAAAGTTGTCAAAAGGTACCAGCAGCGAGACGGGCGAAAGCCCGTTTTGTTTTTCTGCGACTACATCTGTAGATTATAAACCCATTTCTCACGGAACGCAACTACTTTTTTAGCACACCTGATTCATTTCCCAGAATCTCCCTTCCTAATTGAATAGAATCTCCTCGTTTCGTGTTTGTTTCCTCTACCAAATTGAATAGAATCCACTTATTTGCCCCCTGCCCCACTCACGATAAAATCTCCTCCATCATCTTTGGAGGGAACATTCATGAATCTCGATACCACACGTCCCGAAATTAGCGCGGCGCTGGCGCTGGTTGATGCCCGGCTCGCGACTGAACGTGAAGACCGCAAGATTCCCGGTTTATCAGCAGGCGTCGTCTATGACCAGGACTTGATCTGGCACAGAGGCTATGGCAACGGCAACCGCGACAAACTTATCCCCGCCGACGAAAATACGATCTATCGCGTCGCCTCGATCACCAAGCTGATTACAGCGACGATGCTCATGCAGCTTCGCGACGCTGGAAAACTTTCACTCGACGATCCTATCGAAAAGTATCTGCCCGAATTTCAGATCAAATCGAGCTACAGCGATGCACGTCCAGCGACATTCCGCCAGGTTGCATCACACGCCTCTGGCTTACCGCGTGAAGGTACACATCAGGGCTGGCGCAATACCACGATGCCGACGATTGAGGATTTGCTCAAAAGCCTGGCTGACCTCGAAATGCGCCTGCCGCTGATGACCGAGCCGAAATATTCGAACCTGGGTATCGCGATCATGGGACACGCCCTCAGCCGCGCCGCTGGGCAGCGCTACGATGATTATGTCCGCGAAAATATTTTGCAGCCGTTGGGCATGATTAAAACGGGATTCGACCCCTCCGCTTATGGCGATGAACGCGCGATTGGCTATCACATTGCAAAAGGCAAGTTCGAAATTTCGCCTGTGTGGGATGAAAAAGGCTTCCGACCTGCGGGTGGCATGTACTCGTCGGTGAGCGAAATGGCGCGATTTATTTCACTGCAATTCCGCGATGGCCCGGCAGGTGGCAAGCAGATTCTCGGCGGTAGTTCGCTGCGGGAGATGCACTCGCCCGTGCTGGTTTCGCCCGATTTTGAGTATGGATTCGGCATCGGCTGGGGAGTACGGCGCACCGCAGGCAAAAAAGTGATCGGTCACAGCGGCGGCTTGCCAGGTTACACGACCAATATCAGCCTCGTGCCGTCAATGAAACTGGCCGTGATTGTGTTCACCAACACGGGAACGAACCCTGTCGAGATCAGCACCGGGCTACTCGACCTCCTGATCCCCGTTTTCGCACGAGAGTCCGCCCGCCAGCAGCCACAGCCCAGCGCTGACGAAATCGCCGCGCTTGCCCCCTATGTCGGACACTATCACTGGCTGGACGACGACGAGATCGAGCTGAAAGTGCTTAAGGGTAAGCTGAAAATCATTGACATGGATACGCCTGCTATCCAGGTTTCGCTCAATCCTGCGGGTGAAGACCGATTCTATATCGAAAATGGGCCACAGATCGGCGATTTTGTGATCTTTGATCGAGACAGCAGCGGAAAAATCACAGGCTTCATGATGGCTGGCTATCCGCTGGCACGTATCAACGACTAATATCACTTGTAGGGGCGTGGCGCTGCTACGCCCTTTTTATTTCTGTATTTTTCTACGCCTTCTGCCCAAGCACCGAACAATTCGAGCGATTCGCAAGATTCACATCGGCCTTGACGTGCGCATTTATAAACCCTGTTCGCGAAAAGCGTTCCTGTAATTCCACCAGCGAATAGGGTTTAAATGTCTCAGTGGCGGCTGGTGCATTTTCCCAGCGCTCGGTTGGCAGCAGCGTGAGAATCAGCGTCCCGCCCGGTTTTAACACGCGCCGGATTTCTTCGAGCGCCGCCTGCGGATCTGTCCAGAAATAGATGCAGTTGATGCTGAAAACCTTGTCGAAAAAATTGTCCGCAAACGGCAGCTTCTTGACCTCGCCATAGCGCAAATCCACACGCCCCGCGCGAACACCCGCCGCATTACGCCTTTTCGCCGCCGACACCATTGCCCTCGAAAAATCGACACCCGCGATCTGCCCTGTCGTCAGACTTTTCGCGACCTCTTGAATCGCATAGCCGGGGCCGAATCCGATTTCGAGAATCTTATCCGTTGGCTGGACGCGCAGCAGATTCACCGTCCACTGATTTTCAGCCCGGTGCTGTTCCGCCATCTTGCCGCCGATCCAGCGCCCGACCAAGCCGGATGGTCGGCGGTATTGCCCCGCGATATAAGTGTCAAAAATGCCCATCGGATTTCGCGCTCATTTTAGAATAAATGTGCTAAAATTTAGCGTGGAAATATGCGCCTGTCAAAAATTGCCTGTTAACGAAAATGCAAAAATCCTGTGTACGTGTTATGCTATCCTCAAATATTCTTCATGATTGAATCAACAGGACATTTATGCGTATCTTTCGACCATCACTTTTCGTGTGGCTGATTTTGGGCGTGTTTTTTCTCGCGCTTTTAAATGTTCCTGCCACAACCAACGCGCAAGAAGAAGCTACAGAAACAGCCACACCCGAACCGAGCGCCACCCCCTCTCCTACCCCTATCGCACACACGCTCACCATCTTCCGCGATCTCGATACGTTCACGCTCTATGCCCCTGCCCAGGGCGAAATTTCGCTGTCGAGATTTACGTTTGCGGTGAGTGACAAGATTTATGCGCTGGAAAGTTTCTCGGCCTTTCGTGGATTGCCATTTAGCCGCCTTCCAACGCCCATTTGCTTCCGGCTGACACGTTCCGGCGCGAACAGCCCGCTGCCACTGGACTGTGCCTCTGCGCTCATCCTGACGCAAAACCTCACCAATGCCGATGTCTTCTGGTACGACTCTGTTCTGGCACAGGATTTTGTCGTGCTGATTCAACTCGATGGCTCGACTCAAGCCATTTGCGCGTCCGGCCAGTCCGAATGCGACATCACTTTCACGCCGGGTGAAGTCACGCCCACGCCGACTGCAACAATAACGGTGACACCGATCTACACGATAACACCCTCGGCAACTATCCCAGTTGTGGTGAACACACCAACACCAATTGCAGGAGTCTATCCATGTGATGGGACTATCGTCGTAAGTACCAGTCCCGGTGTCGGCCTCAACAAAGTCCATGTTATCGCGCAGCGAAGTTCACCCAATCGCCCGCCTGTATCGCAAGGCTCTACCGTTAGCGTACTTGGAACTCAGCGTGCAAGTGGAATTACCTGGTATCAGATCAGCTACAACAATAATCAGGGTTGGCTGGAAGCCGAATACATAACCTTATCGAGTTCTTGCCCATCATAATTTTAAGTGGGAGCGTTGTACATGAAGTCATTTTTTAAGATAGTTGTAGCTGTTTTATGCTTTTTGCTGCTGGGTAATCTGGTCGGCGCACAGAACGACATACGTCGCGAAAGCCCTGTTTCTACCGAATGTGGCAATATTATTGAAGGTGAATTTACTACTAATTTCCAAGAGCAAACATATATAATCAATTTGCGGGCTGGCAGTGAACTTAATGTATCAGTTCAACCATTAGGGGAACATCTGTTTACCGCAATATTGATTACGGGCCCAACAAATCTAGGCGTGGCACTATCTAATGGGGAAATAGGACACGCTTCTATGTTTTGGGATACAGTTGAGCGTGAACCAAAAGCGAGTACGAGTACGTTAGGGGCTAGTGGAAATTATACTATTCGAGTAGTGAATTTTAGTGTCAATTGGATAAACCCTTATACCTATGCGACAGATTCGTATAGGTATACTTCTGCAACAGGCGGCATAGGCGCTTACACACTTTTTGTTGGCTGCACACTGCGTGATGGCACAGTCATTAATGCTGGCGATGTTCTGCCAACACCAATACCCCCTCCCCAGCCCACGCCCGCAGGTTCCGAGCTTGCGCCGATAACGCTCCCCGGCGCGGCAGTGATTCCGCTTACATCAGGCATTGTTAGCGGCGGTTCGATTGGCGCAGAAGGTATACCGCCCTATACCTACACGTTCACCGCTGCCCCAGGAAACACGCTAACGCTTCAGGTTGACCGCACCTCCGGCAATCTCAACTTGGGCATTGTGGTAATTTCCCCAACGAGCGAAGTGCTGTTTTACGGCGGCCTCATCGCCTCCAACACGCTCTCGACAACGCTCACACTGCCGAGCGAAGGCCAGTACACCATCGGCGTGTTCCGCGTCGATCTAGTGCCGCCCGCCGCGCCGGAAGCCACCGCATTTCAGGTTTTGGGGACGCTGAATCCGTAATATCCGAACGCTCAGGAGACCAAAAAAATGAGAAAACATATGACCGTTGTCAATATACTATTTTTGATATTCATCTTAGCAGTAGGAACTGTTGCAAAAGCTCAGGAAGAAATCGTTACCCGAGACTTAGTGCGGGCGAATTGTGGCGATATAATTGAGGGAGAGTTTTCGGTTAACCATGAGCAACATCAGTATCTCTTGAATTTAAGTGTGGGGGATGAGGTAGATGCATCCATAGTGGCATTTGGAGAGCAACTTAAAACAGCTATATTTATCCAAGGTCCAACAGGGCTGGTTTTCGCGATTAGCGACGACCCTACCGGCATTAATTCGAGAGGACAATATACTAGATTAAGGGTTGAAAGCAACCCAAAGGTAGCATCTGGAGTGTTGTCAGCGCGGGGCAATTATACGATAATAGTTAATAATTATTCATGGACTGGTTTTTTGGGAGATACAGGCGGTATAGGCGCTTACAACGTCTTCATTGGTTGTACGCTTCGCGATGGAACAAGGATTGAACCCGGTTCCGAACCGCCGCCCGATGTAGTTGACAGTACCCCTCCAACGCCATCTTTCACAGGTTATGGCTTCCCTGGCCTGCCATCCGTCGATTTCACGAGCGCGTTCATCCTGCCATACACCCCTGGTACACCCTTCCCCGGTCAGATTCCCGCCACTGGCCCCGGTGTAATCGGCTTTACACTGAACGCCGCTGCAAACGATACGCTTGATCTCAAATTTGATCGCACCTCCGGCAATCTCAATCTCGGCGTGGTCGTTCTGTTTGGTCAGGATCAGGTTCTCTTTTACGGCGGCCTCATCGCCTCCAACACGCTCTCGACCACGCTCACACTGCCCAGCGAAGGCCAGTACACCATTGGCGTATTCCGCGTTGATCTTCTCCCCCCTGCCGCGCCGGAAGCCACCGCGTTTCAGGTCTTGGGGACGCTGAATCCGTAGGCACTGCGCCACAAATGCGATATTATCCTGGGGTGATCCGACGAGCCACCCACCACCCCAGGAGCGAACCGAATGAAACTGTTTCTCGCCAGCCTCGCGACGGAGACGAATACCTTTTCGCCGATGCCGACCACCACCAAGCAGTTTCGCGTGGTGCGCGAAGGCAAACATACTTATCTCGATACCCCCATCGTCATCTGGCGCGACAAAGCAGCGGAGCGTGGCTGGGAGGTTGCCGAAAGCATCAGCGCCGGAGCCGAGCCTGCGGGGATAACGTTGAAAGCCACTTACGAAATGTTCCGTGACGAAATTCTGCGCGATTTGCAGGCCGCCATGCCCATTAATGTCGTCATGCTCGATCTGCACGGCGCGATGGTCGCCGACGGCTACGACGACTGCGAAGGCGATCTGATCGCCCGTGTGCGCCAGATCGTCGGCGAAAAAGTACCCATTGGCGTTGAGCTTGACCCGCACTGCCACACCTCTCAGACGATGATCGAAAAAGCGGACGTGATTATTACCTATAAGGAATATCCGCATACCGATGTTTTAGAACGCGCCGTCGAATTATTTGCGATCATCGCGAATGCGGTTGAGGGCAAAGTCAAGCCGCATATCGCCATGTTTGAGTGCAAAATGATCTCGGCCTATTACACGACGCGCGAACCCATGCGCAGCTTTGTCGATAAAATGAAGTCGCTGGAAGGCAAGGATGGCGTGCTGTCCGTCTCGCTCGGACACGGCTTCCCCTGGGGCGATGTGCCGGATTTGGGGACAAAAGTGCTGGTCGTGACCGACAACAATCCCGAAAAAGGCGCACAATTAGCGACTGAACTGGGGCGCGAATTTTTCGCCATGCGCGAGGAAGTCGTCCCGAAATATTTGTCGATTGAGGAAGGCATTGATCGCGCTTTAGCCGTGTCTGGATCGCCTGTTGTCATGGCGGATGTATCGGATAATTCCGGCGGCGGCGCACCCGGCGACTCGACCTTTATGCTCAAGGCGCTGCTCGAACGCGGCTTCAAAAATGTGGCGCTTGGCTGTATCTGGGACCCGATTGCGGTAGGGGTTGCCATTGACGCGGGCGAAGGTGCTCGGCTCGATTTGCGCATCGGCGGCAAGATGGGGCCGACATCCGGCGATCCGCTTGATCTCAACGTGACCGTCGGCAAAATCGCGCTCAATGCTTTCCAGTTTTCAGGGGGCGTTCCATTAGGCGATTCGGTAGCAGTCAGCGCCAACGGAATCGACATCGTGCTGATCTCGTCACGCACACAGACCTTTACGCCGGAAGTGTTCACCAACGTCGGCATCGACCCGATGCAGAAGCGCCTTCTGGTCGTCAAATCGACGCAGCATTTTTACGCCAAATTTTCACCGATTGCTTCCGAGGTTATCTACGTGGCCGCGCCTGGAGCGATTGCGCCGGACTTCAAAAATATCCCCTACCAACGCGCTGGACGCTTGTGGCCGAAATACGCAAATCCATTCGCCGCTGAGTGAGGGATAAAAGTCGAAAAAATTTCGCGTGCTGGGGATGCCGAATCCGTAGCCAGTAACGATTGTCAACGGATATAATTGGCAAATTAAATGTGGCCTGTACGCTTCTCGCAGAGGGTTGATGGTCTTTTGAGATTTAAACCGGATATTCGAGCGTCGGGTTTGTAGGGGCGCAATATATTGCGCCCTTACGAAAACAACATCCGATTTATTTTCTGAAGGACCATTAATGTCTGGCGCAGCAAAATTGAGAGCCTATGGGAACTTAACGGAATATTTCACCATCTATAGGAGCAAAACCCAATGAAACTGTTTATCGCCTGCCTTGCGACGGAAACGAATACTTTTTCGCCGATGCCCACTACTACCAAGCAGTTTCGGGTGGTGCGCGATGGCAAACATCCCGATAAAAATATCCCGGTCATGCTCTGGCGCGAAATCGCGGAGGATCGTGGTTGGGATGTCGCCGAAAGCATCACCGCTGTCGCCGAGCCTGCCGGGACGACGCTCAAGGCCACCTATGAAGCCTTCCGTGACGAAATTTTGACCGACCTGAAAGCCGCGATGCCCGTCGATCTCGTGCTGCTCGATCTGCACGGCGCGATGGTTGCCGATGGCTACGATGATTGCGAAGGCGACCTGATCGCCCATGTCCGCGAAGTCGTCGGCGAAAAAGTGCCGATTGGTGCGGAACTCGATCTGCACTGCCACATCTCGCAAACCATGATCGAGCAGGCCAACGCCATCATCACCTACAAAGAGTATCCGCACA
>JALHNB010000094.1 GCA_022843745.1 Anaerolineae bacterium
GATGTGCTTCTGCCGTCATCTAGGGTAAGGTAGACAAATATCTTCTTTACATGTATTCAAGTTTTACAGCAATTTTTGGTGTCAGGTTTTCATCCAAATAAAGGCATATGACGGCTGCCAACGCGCTTCTCCTTCATTTCAGCCGCAAGTTTACGACGCTCTTGGATGCTCTCGTCGATCTCCACTTTATGTTCATAATAATAAGCGAACGCTGCATGGACCTGTGCCAGGGGTAAATCAAAATAATCTGCAATGTCGTCTGCATCCAACATCTGATATATTTTCGCGGTAGCAATGTCAGCAACCGTAACAGTAGTACCAACAATATGAGGGCGGCCACTACGGATGTCGGGATTTGTCGCGATCAAATTGATACTATGTACCGTATTCATCATTCAACTTTCATGATTGTTTTGAGGCCATTATAAAACATTTCTACAGTCGTCAGGCTCTCGACACACATTGCAGTTGTATTTGCATTTAGCTATTTAAGATTCGTCATCACTTTCAAAAGTCACTTTTTCGTAGACATCGCTCAAAGCCAGCGTGCAGCCAATGGATGCCAGCGTCACGATTCCATCCGCACTGGTCACGTCCGTCAAAATCCATTGTTCGCCCTGCCGGGCATAATGCTCGATTCGCATACTGTCCTGCGCGATCAACACATAATCTTGCAGCGAATCCAGCTTGCGGTACTGCTGAAATTTCTTGCCACGATTATAGTTTTCGGTGGATGGCGACAACACTTCGATAATGACACTGGGGTTCAGCAGCGTATCGAGAACATCATCCTCGAATTCGGCGTTACCACATACCGCGCTCAGGTCTGGATAGGTGTAAAAGCTTGTCCCCTTAATACGAACACGCATATCGCTCGGATATGCTTTACAGGGACGCTTACGCAGTTGTGTGTGCAGGCTCGCGCCTGTGTTTAGCACAATCAGGTTATGGCGCTCACTCGCTCCACTCATGGCGAAAATTTCGCCGTTCAGATATTCGTGTTTTATTTCGCTCTGACGCTCAAATTCAAGATATGCCTCTGTTGTCATGACGCTTTTGCGGTTCGATAACGCAGACATCCTCAGCCTTTCCACTCCATCGCTAGATTCTGTTGACATTTAGCGATCCACCGCTAGTTTACCCTAAACAACAAAAATCTTCTCTGCGCCGCTGGATTATAAGAACCATCTGAAAATTCGCTTCATAATACTTTGTGGATTTCCAAACGAGCTATTGCTGGCTTCATTCACCGCTCGCGAGACCCTCTTGCTCCCCTTTCTCCATGCAATGGGGAAAGGGGTTGGGGGATAGGGGATGAAATATTCAGATGGATTATATTGCTCACGTTTGAACTTCCTGCTTTAGTCCCTCGCGCGATATTCTGCCAAGATCGCCTGACAGTGCTGATCTTTTTCAGCCTTATAGCGCGGATCATACGAGACGCTGAAAAAATGCAGAATCATCGGCGGCACGATCAGGTGTTTCTGACCATGTGTTTTCATCACACGGGTCATCAACTCAAACGTATCGACATACTCGTCACAGTCGTGTGTAAATTCGCCATCGCGCTTCGACCAGCAGTATTTTACGGCCGTCAAACCAATGATCTCGACGACGTGCCGGAAAAGTTCGGTGTTTCGGATCAGTGCACAGCAGGGATGCAAACGCTGCTCATAAATAATTGCGTGAAAATCCTGCGGGATTTCCGCCTTCCCCTCCCAGCTTTGCAGCGGCCCCACCCCAAAAGCCGACGGATCGTTATCGAGCGCTTGCCGCATCATATGGATCGTGTCCGGGCTGAGAAAGACCACATCGGGATCAAGAAACAGATAATAATCACATTCCGGGTGTTGCAGCACAAATTGAGCGAGGATCTCCCCGTGTGCGTTCGTTTTGACTTCAGCCATATCATAGCCCGACTGCATAATCGGTATCTGTTTGGTGGTGACAAACGCCATCAAATCAGCCATATTGTCGGTGGAGCAGTTATCCATCACCGTGACGTTGATGTTCAGATTGGGGTGATTGGCATACAACGAACGCAGCATCAGCTCGGTATAGGCCGATGTATTGTGATTGACCGTCACGGCCTGGATGGATGGGCTGGTATTTCGTAATTTTGACCGCAAAAGGGATAGAGTGCTAAGAATTCGATTTTTATAGGTCATCACACATTATTTTCATCATGAAATACACATTGCCACGTTCGTAGGGGTTTGATAATGCCATTTTAACAAAATAAACCGGAGTACGGCTTTCGTAGGGGCATGATGCATCATGCCTGTTTCCCGCCATCCGAAATGTTCGCAAAAACGCGCGTGTTTCTAATAATATATAGCCATCATTCAAGAGGACACGATACATCGTGTCCCTACGAAAACGTCATCGCGTTATCCGTGTTTAATTCTTAAACCGCATCCTCGTATCCCTACCACAGCGCCGCCGCGAACGCCCCCGCCGATTCAAAGCGATCATCCGGCTCTTTCGCCATCGCCCGCATGATGGCGTGGGCCACCTGACTCGGAATCGTATCGACAACTTTGCGCGGGTCGGGCGGCGGCTGGTGCAGATGCCCGAACAACACCTGCCCCACGTGGCCTTTAAACGGGCGCTCCCCCGTAATCATCTCGTAAAGCACGATCCCCAGCGCATAAATATCGGCGCGTTTGTCCACTTCTCTGGCGATCATAATTTGCTCAGGAGCCATATAATCAATCGTGCCAATCGCGCCCGTGTTGGTCAGGTCAGTCGGCGCGTTTTCGACTTTCGCCACGCCAAAATCGCTCAGAACCGCACCGTTCGGCGTTTCGTCCACGCTCATCCGCAGCAAAATATTCGAAGGCTTAATATCGCGGTGAACGTAGCCGTGCTGGTGGGCGTAATCCAGCGCCGCCGCACAGTCGCGGATCAGCCGCCGCGCCGTGTCGATGTCCAGCCGCTTGTGCTTGCGCAGATACGCGCTCAAATCCTGCCCGTCGATATATTCCAGCGCGATATAGGCAATTTCGTCGCTGCTGCCGTTATCGCTGCTGCCACTGCCGCTGCTGCCGCTGTCGAGAAATTTCACAATATTCGGATGCCGCAGTATGTCCAACGCCGCCGCCTCACGGTCAAAACGCGCCCGCAGTGCCACTTGTTTGGCTAAATCCGCAGGCATCACCTTCAGCGCCACGCTTCTCCCGTTGCCCAGTCCCTCATACACTTCACCCATGCCGCCCTTGCCGATTACGCCCAGCACGTCATAATTGCCGAGCCGCCGCCCGGTCAGCGCCCCCGGATGCTTAAATTTGATCGTGATCTGCGCCGCCGCGATCTCATTGAGGTCAAAATTCAGGCGATAAATCAGCCGGTCTACCCAATGCTGCGCCCGCCGCCGCACCGGATTAAACGCCAGTACCGCGATCACCGCCGAAATCACCAGCGCGATGCCCAACTGCTGACTGCCCAACACCGATTGCAAAATCACCGACACGCCGAAAAACAGCGCCACGATCACCGCCGTCGCCCCGCTGTAGACCAGCGACAGGTTGACAAAGAAATCTATATCCCACAGGCGGTAGCGCAAAATCGCGAATGTCAGCGTCAGCGGAATCAGAATCAGCACCAGCCCTGCCGACGACGAATACAGCCCATCGAGCACAGCCGCGCCGGGGTCAGTCTGCACCTGTGGAAAAATAATCGGCGTAAAAAATGTCGTCGCGTAGACCGTCGTCGCCAACACGATCCCGATAATCGGCCATTTCGTCTGCTGCCGCTGCGAGGGACTCAGCGTATGCCGGAATTTCCAGCTCACCGCGTAAATCCCGCTGGCAACCTCAAAAATCACGACCCCGCCGATCAACAGCGGCGGCCAATTTTCGGCACTGAAGGGCGTGTTATCACCAAAATTCCAGACCGTGCTGACCACGACCTGCATCATCATCGGCACATACAGCCAGCGAAACGGCACTTTGCCATCGGGAAACAGGATAAAAATGCCGCAGATCATCGCCCAGCCGATCCACGCGACCACCGTCGCCGCCCACAGAATCAGCGAATTTTCGTCCCATGCCACCCACGACCCGCCGACCTGTGTAAACGCCGCGCCAAACGTCGCTAGAAAGACCGCCATCAGCAAACCCATGCGGTCATCGGATCGCCGCGACACGATCAGCCCCGCCACGCTGAACGAGATCAACCCAAACAGCACACGCGCCCCAATCGAAAACGCGATGTAGGCCGTCGGTGACAGGCCAATCTGCGCCAGCCCTTCGGCGGGATAATCATCGTGCAGCGTGTTGTAAACGGCTAAATTTCCGGCCACAAAGACGACGAAACTGACGCAGCCGACGATGAAAACGAACAGACGCGCCGCCAGCAGCGTTCTGGGGTTTTGAA
Source organism: Anaerolineae bacterium (assembly GCA_022843745.1). Classification (GTDB taxonomy): domain Bacteria; phylum Chloroflexota; class Anaerolineae; order Aggregatilineales; family Phototrophicaceae; genus JALHNB01. The sequence goes on from JALHNB010000094.1 coordinate 4,378, forward strand.
TCCGTGTAATCGTGATGTGATCGCGCGTGATCGCTTCCATTGAGCCTTGCCCTGCTGATTTTCCCAAGCTTTGCGCTGATGATTTCCCCAAATCATCACCCTTCAGCGAACGAATTTCCTCGGATAATTTTTCTTCTCGCCGCCGCACCGCAAAATATCCCTGTAGGATTTCAGTGGTCTGTCGGGGAAGATTGAGATTAGGAATTCGTCGCCACATGATGAATCAACTCCGATTATACGCTACTCGCCCGTCGTGCGCTTTCAATCTGTGCGCTGCTCAGCCGCCAAGCGCTTATGACTTAGGTGCCACTCGCCCGCTGTGCGCTCAGGTTTTGCCCGCCTTTGACGAACGATTACGTTTTGCTTCGAACCCATTTGAAAATTCGAGCTTCCGCGCCAAAACGGTATCTGTAGGGGCAGGTCTGAGACCTGCCCGTCGTGTATCATGTCATCATGGGCGGGTCTGAGACCCGCCCCTACAAGACATTCGCCGAATTCTCAAACGGGTTCTTATTCACATAAACGTAAAAAACTCGCAAAAATCACACGCGAATCGTTTTCGTAGGGGCGCAAGGCTTGCGCCCTTTCCCTTCCTTGCCAAAACACCCACTCGCTAGGGTTTCCCTGCGCGTCATTTTCGCCTACACTTCTATAAAACCTGAGAAAAGGCAAAAACGATGACCGCCCAATTTCGCGAAAATCTGATCCTCGAAGGTGAGCAAACTGCGATGGCCTTTTGCCCGCCCATCCCCATCAATCACCCACAGATCGTCACCCTCACGGACAACGAAATCCGCGATGGCATCAAAGCAGGAAAGATTCATCCCTTTGTCCATTCGACGGCCTGCTGGCGCGGCTATATCGGCACATGGGAGCTAAAGGACGGCAAATTTTATCTGGTCAGTATTGGCGGAAAATATGCGGTCAAGAGCAGCGAACCCATTTTCGCCGACTGGGTGACGGCAGTGATCCGCATCCCCGATGGCGAACTACTACACTACGTTCACATGGGCTTTGGCTCAGTCTACGAGTTCGAGACGCATCTGAAAATCGAAAACGGCATCGTGGTCGATGAACGCCGCATCGACAACCGCAAAAAAGATATTAACCCTGGGCAGATCGGCTGGAACAATCTCCCCGGCGGCGAAAACGACTTCGACGGCGACGGTTTTTAATCACGGAATAAACGACGTTTACCCGTGATCCATCACCGTCATATTGCTGGGGATAAACATGCCAGTACCCACACTCATCGCTACCGGATCGGGGACAGGCGGCCCAGGAGGGGCGGGCTGCATGGCGGGTGACATCACCTGCATTTTCGCCTGAAAAGTCGTGCCTTTCAGAATCACCGCTTTGCCGCCAATTTTCGTTTTCTTGGAGGTCTGGTCGGGGCCAAGCGACTGAATCGTCAGCGTACACGTTCCGGGTGTCACAAAACTGCCGGACATATACGGGATACCGGGCAGTACCACCGACTTTTCATCACCCTCGACACAGGGGGTCATGCCGACGACACTGGTGGTCGCGGCGCTTCCGGTAATCACGGTCATGGCGGGAGCCATCAGGATCGCCGCGCCAAAACTCGGCATAAACTGTACCTGATCGCCCGTGCGTATAATATTATCCACTGGTGAATGTCTCCGCTGATTGACGCATTATTCTGCAAAATAGCATAGCATATTTTTTGATTCACGCCGCGTTTTTAACGCTCATCAGTGCTAAACCGAATGCCTTTGTCTTTGCTTTTCGCTAAATTGCTGACAGGCTGACTAGCTATTCCGCTTCCTCAAAGGTCACTTTTTCGTATACATCCATCAATGGTAAGCTTCCATCTATGGACTTCAATTTTACAATGTCATCCCGGCTGATAAAATCCGTCAAAATCCAACGTTCACCCTGCCGGACATAATGTTCGACCCTCACACTCTCCTGCGCGATTACGACATATTCTTGCAGTGATTTCAGCGCTCGGTATTGTTGAAATTTCTTGCCGCGATCATAGTTTCCAGTAGACGGCGACAGCACCTCGATAATCACCTGAGGATTAAGCAGGGTATCGACATCGCTGTCTTCGAACTCAGCCTCACCGCATACGATACTAATGTCAGAATAGGTGTAAAATTTCGTACTAACCTTTACGCGCTGATCGCTCATGTAGGTTTCACACGGGCGTTCTCGCAGTTGCGCATACAAACTGGCATAGGTGCTGCCAAGTATCAGATTGTGCTTTCGACTCGCCCCGGCCATCGCGAAGACTTCGCCGTCGAGATACTCGTGCTTGATCTCGCTCTCACGCTCAAATTTGAGATATTCTTCCGGTGTCATGTAGTTTTTGGGTAATGCCGACATCATCAACCTTTCCACTCCACCGTCAGTATAGCATACCTCTGTTTTACCTTTGCTTTTGCTGTTACTTGCTTATGCTTTTCGCTGACACGCTGACTAGCTTTGCGCTAAGAACCCGTCTGAAAATTCATTTTCTTTAAGGTCTCCCCCTAAGAAAATAGCCTCTTGTTCCCCCTCTCTAAAGCATTGGAGAGGAGGTTAGGGGGTGAGGTTGAGCGCATATTCAGAGAGGTTCTAAAGCGCCCTACAGCTCAATCACCATCCCCTCATACGCCACCACGCGATCCGCGTCTGGCATCACGTCCGCCAAACCGTTGGCTTGCAGCCCCGCAAGCATGTTTTCACGCCAATCCTGATACGTCGAGCCAAGTCCTTTTGGCCCATGATCGCCAAAATGGACAAACGTCACCTGTTTGGGCGCGGGCGCGGAAAACACACCATTGGTCAGCAGTTGAACGGCCTCTTCAAAACTGTTGTGGTTGCCGCCGATCCCCGGCCCCGCCAGTCCATAAAACCGATCACATTCCATGATGACATGATCGAACGATTGCTTGAATAACGCATCATCGGGATTCGAAACCGCGCGGAAATCGCCCGTATATAGCAGACGTCGCCCATTTTCCTCAAATACAAACCCAGCGGATGCCCCATCAATGGCGTGGTGTTCGACCTGGAACGGCGTGATCGTCAGCGACCCAATCTTCAAGGCTTGCCCAAACGTCAGCGGCATTTCCGTGACCAACTTCCCCACGATTGGACTCACGCCCAGATCATCCTTGAGATGAGTCCAGGCGGCAGACGTGGCATACATCGGCATCGGCAGACAGCCCGTCGCTTTATAAAGGCTGAGTTCATGCAGACCGCCAACATGGTCATAGTGTGGATGGGTCACCAGAATCGCGTCGATCACGCCAATCCGAAATTCTCGGAACTGGTGCGAAAAATCCGGCCCGCAGTCCACCAAAATTTTCTTGCCGTCGGCGGTTTCGATCAAAAATGCAGTGCGATAACGGCGAATTTCGATTTTTCTACCATCGCTTAAGCTCCCCGTCATCGGCCAGGGCGCGTTTAGAAGTGGGTTTGGCCCCCAGGCATTGGCTGTCCCCAAAATCGTGACTTTCATCAATGTCTCCTCATTTATCACTTCATCAGTAAATGAATGTTGGTAAAATCACTACCCGCGCAGCGCTTTTGGTCGATAAAATCGCTACCCGCGCAGCGCCTTTTCGAGTGCCTGCTCGATCTGGCTTTGCGGCTGTACACCCACCAGTTTGCCGACAGGTTGACCACCCTTAAACACCAGCAGCATGGGGATACTCATCGCCTGGTATTGCGCCGCAATCCTCTGATTTTCATCGACATTCAGCTTGACGACTTTGACGCGCCCCGCGTATTTTTGGGCGATTTTATCGACAGTCGGCGCGATCATGTGGCAGGGTTGGCACCAGTCCGCCCAGAAATCGACCAGAACAGGCACGGAACTTCGCAGCACTTCACTCGCGAAATTCGCCTCATTCACGGCAAAAGGCTTGGCACTGGATGTTGATGGTTGAGCGCCGTTCTGTGTCGCCGTCGAAGCGGGTTTCGGCCCAGAGCCGAGCAAAAAGTTTACATGCGCGGCAATATCCTGCTGTCCAATCGCGGGTGCGCTGGACTGCACCTGCTCGTCTTTGATGGTCACGAGCGCGGGTAACGCGGGTCGTTGATATTGAGCGTAGGCTTTCGGCGAATCAGCGGCGCGGACTCGCACCACGAGTATCTTCCCTTTATGCTCCCGCGCGGCGCTGGCAAGGGCTTCATCGAGCGCTTTATCGCTGCTGTTATAGAGGTACAGCACAATCGGGAGTTTCTGCGCCAGGACTCTCGAAAAATTCTGGTCATCGGTGTTGATGGGTGTATCAAAAACGGGCATTAGAAAACCTCACAAAACGTGGAAAATTCCCACATCATTATTCCGTTAATGATTCTAGATCACATCCGCGCAAGAAATACATCAACAGGCTGTAAGAAGTCCGCATAATCGAAGCAAAAATTCGTACTTCTGATGCTGTCCGGCATCAACCTGTCTACTCAATCATCAACCCGCTTGCTCGGTGACTTATACCTTGCTTTCTCTCCGCAGCACCTTCGCCGATGCCGCACCGAAGCTGATCGTCACCGAATCACCGCGCGAAGGCAGCGTCATGCCAGGGTTGTTGAACGTGTCCACATTCAAAAATTGTTCGTTCAATTTCGTGCGGATGCGCACCACCGAGCCGAGAAAATAAATGTCGTCCACCGTCGCCCGCAGTGTATTCACATGCCCATTGGCGTGATTCAGGCTGATCGACTCCGGCCTCACCGCCACCGATACTGCGCCTGCCGCCGCTTCGAGCGCATCCTCGGTCAAAAACTCCTGCCCATCCACGCGAATCCGTTTGCTCTGACGATCCGCAATTTCGGCTTTCAGCACGTTCAGCGTCCCAATAAACGAGGCCACGAACTGGGTCTGCGGCGTGTTATAAATATCCAGCGGTGTGCCGATCTGCTCAATCACGCCCTGGTTCATCACGACGATGCGGTCAGAAATCGAAAGCGCTTCTTCCTGGTCATGCGTCACAAACACCGTCGTGATGCCCAACTGCCGCTGAATCGAGCGAATTTCCTGCCGCAGCGTCAGCCGTATTTTCGCGTCCAGCGCCGAAAGTGGCTCATCCAGCAGCAGCACGTTGGGCTGGATCGCAAGCGCCCGCGCCAGCGCCACCCTCTGCTGCTGCCCGCCGGAAAGCTGGCTTGGGTAGCGCCCGCCGAATTCGCTCATATGGATCAGCGCGAGCATTTCCTCAGCCCGTTTGCGCATCGTTTCTTTATCCGCGCCCGCCACCTTCAGCCCAAAGCGGATGTTGTCGGCGACGGTCATATTCGGGAACAGCGCGTACTGCTGGAAAACCATCCCGATATGGCGCTGATTCGAGTTCACGTTGGTGATGTCGTTCCCATTCAGGACAATTTTGCCCGACGTTGGGCGCTCGAATCCCGCGATCATCCGCAGCACCGTCGTCTTGCCGCATCCGCTGGGGCCAAGAAATGACACAAATTCGCCCTGCGCGATCTCCAGGTTGAAGCCCTGTACCGCCACCGCTGTGCCAAACGTCTTACGAATATTATTCAGGTCTAGAAATGCCATGTTCCCCCAGCCTTGTCCCGTCGTTCCATCATCTCGTCGTCGTTCCGTCGCTGCTTCTCAAAAATCCGCCCACCGCCGCCATTGCACATTCCCCCTTCGTAGGGATGTTCAATCAATCCCTGGGCGCACCGCCGTGCGCCCCTACCTACATACTTGCCATCGGTTAAACGGCGTATTTAATTCTTAAACTGCATCATTGGTGTTTCTCGCGAATAAATCGGTCATCGCGAACCGTCTTTGTAGGGGCGCAAGGCTTGCGCCCTTATCACACCCACCCAACCGCATCTACCGCAAGATCAACCGCATCACGCCGCATTTTTCTCCCCTCTCCAACCCATTGGAGAGGGGACGGGGGTGAGGTTCTCCCTACCGCACACCCGCTATTCCGACCCGCGTGCGTCCCCGGCTCACCACCTGGATCAGCAGTACGCTCACCCACGTCAGGATAAAGCTGATAATGCCCAGCGCCGTCGCCTGATCCGCCTGCCGTGTACTCAGATCAAGCATATACGGCGTGAACGCGGGCTGCGATAACAGCGACGCAATCGTAAACTCACCCAAACAAATCGAAAAGGTGATAAAACTGCCGTTCAAAACCGCCACCAGCAGGTTCGGGAAAATCACGCGCCCGATAATCGTCCCCCAGCCCGCGCCCAGGCTTTGCGCGGCCTCCGTCAGCGTGCGGATATTGATCGCCTGCATCCCCGCGTCCACCGAGCGATACATATACGGGAACGAAATAATCACATACGCGCCGATCAGCATGATATAAGTGCCGTTGGCGCTGTTGGTCAGCGATGTGCCATTAAAAAAGCGGATCAGGCCGAACGTCATCAGCAGCGCCGGGATCACCAGCGGCACAATCGTCAGAAATTCGATCACCGGACGCATCCTCGGTATGCGAAGCTGCACCCAATACGTCGTCGGCACGATCAGCCCCACGCTGATGAGGATCGTAAGAAGCGCGGATCGCAGCGAAAACAGGAACGTCTCGCTAAATCCTGGCGTTTCAAAAATCTGCGAATAGGCGATCAACGTGAAGCCCTTCGGCGTGGTTGCCGATGACCAGAACATCGCCACCAGCGGCATCAGCAAATATAAAGCCGCCGCGAGAAAGAAAAACCATGCCACGCCCGATGCCCGCTTTTTTACGAACATTCCTTGTTCCTTTTTAGGCTACCGACTAAAAGCTACGGACTATCGACCATCGACTACCCCACCCCTACCCCCTCGGCATCCAGCGCGAGGCGCGGCGGCGGCTGTAGGTGTAGATCATAATCGTGATGCCGACGACGACCATCATGCTAAAGGCCAGCGCGTACCCAAGCCCCGGATCGCCAAAGGTATCCGTGCGGAACTGATTCGCGACCAAAATCGTCACCGCGAACGTCTGCCCCACCGCGCCAACCAGCGCCGTCGCGGTCGCATAGGTGCTGAAGGCGTTGGCGAACAGCAGCGCCGTCGCACCCAAAAGTGCAGGCATCAAAATCGGAAACGCCACGTAACGCCAATATTGCGCCGGGGTCGCGCCTAGGTTCTCGGCAGCTTCGCGCCATTCCCGCCGCAAACCTTCCAGCGCGGGAACCATAATCAGCACCATCAGCGGAATTTGGAAATAGGTGTAGACCAAACACAAGCCCCAGATGCCGTACAAAAATGTCTGTGGGTCGATGCTCCAGCCAATTGGCCTGAAAATCGTGTTGAGCAGGCCGACGCGACCCAGCAGCGCGATAAACGCAAACACCAGCGGCACACCTGCGAAATTCGCCGCCACGCCGGAAAATGACAGCACCGTATTGCGCACCCACAGCGGCAGGTTGCCCAGTGTGATCGACCACGCCAGCAGGCCGCCCAGCACCGCGCCGCTGATCGCCGTGATGATGCTCACCTGCACCGAGGAGCGATACGCCTGCACAATGGTCGGGTTATTGAGTCCTGCCAGATTTTCAAATGTGATATTCCCACTGCCATCACTCAGGGCGCGAACCGCAATCGACAGCGCCGGGAACAGCAAAAAAATCGAGATGAACGCGAAAAATGGCAGCAGCCCTACCCAATCCAGCGAGAACGAAATCCGTCTGAGGTCGAACCTGCCCGGCGGCTTGGCTTCATCCGCCTGCGCGATACTTGCCATGTCTGTTCTCCTGTTGATATGCTCCGCGTCCCGCACCTGTAGGCACAGTAGAAATCAAATCTTCACATCGCTTCTGTAGGGGCGCACAGCCGTGCGCCCTATTTACACCACACGCCTTTACTCCCCTCTCTCGCTTGCGGAGAGGGGTTGGGCGTGAGGTTATTCTAACAAAATTGCGCGGTAACGAGTTTCGTAGGGGCATGATGCATCATGCCCACTTCCAACCATCCAAAACCTGCGCCAGGACGCGCATCTTCTTGGCAATGCGTATCCATCATCTATCAGGACACGATACATCGTGTCCCTACACAAAAATCTCGCAATTTCACCAAACGTGTCATTTCATAAACTGCTTGCAGGGAGGCGTTCGCCGCAATTCTAACAAAATACGGACATGACGCAACAAGAGCGCCATGTCCGTATCACTTCAGAAACGCATCAATCCCTAGCTCTCGGCGTAGGTGATGCCCACTTCCGATGCCCAGTTATCGCGAATATATTGCAATCCGCTGGTCAACTGATCCAGCGCCGGGAACGAAACTTCCACGTCGGCGACAGGCAGCTTGTCCAGCAGTTCCTGCGGGATCACTTCGCGTTCCAGCAGATCGTCGAAGCGCACGGGCTTGGCATAGCCTTCCAGCCAGATCAATTGGCCTTCGTCGCTGTAGACGAATTCCATCCACAGGCGGGCGGCGTTCGGGCGCGGCGCATAGGCGTTGATCGCGCACAGGTACACACCCGCGATGCTGCCACTCTTGGGGTAAACCACCTCAATATTGGCGGTTTCGGCGTTGTTATCACGGTTCGCCAGCGCGTTATAGTCCCAACGCAGCGTGATCGGCAGTTCGCCACTCACCAACTGGGCAGGCGCAAACGCTGTCGGGACGAGGTTGCCGCTTTCGGCCAGTGCTTTGAAAAACGCGATACCTTTTTCCGGCTCGTCAATCGTGCCGCCGTCTGCTACAGAGGCTGCCCATACCGCGTGTGCCGATTGGCTGGCCGCGACAGGATCACCGATGGCGATCAGACCCTTAAGGCGTGGGTCGAGCAGGTCGTTCCAGTCCTGTGGCACAAATGGAACAGCATCCACGTTGACTTCGAACGCCATCGTGCCGTAGTAATCGCCGTACCAATACCCTTCGGGGTCTTTCAGCGCGTCAGGAATAGTGTCCCATCCCGCGACCTTGTACGGTTGCAGCAGACCTTCGGCTTTGGCCTGGTCGCCCCAGACAAACCCCACGTCGATCACATCAGGGTTCTGCGGGCCGCTGTTGCCAGCGTTGGCGCGAATCTGCTCAATTTCCTCGGCGGAACTCGCGTCCGGGGTGAGGTCGGTATATTCCAGGAAAGGATATTTTTCGAAAAATACGGTCTTTGTTTCGCCATAATTTGCCCAGTCATTCGGGAGCGCTGTAGTGGTCAGCGCACCTTCTGCGCGGGCCGCTTCGATCAGCGCGTCCATACCGCCAGCCGCTTCCAGGTCAATCGGGCCGGGCGCGGGCGGAGGAGGCAGTTCGGGCATCACGGTAGGTGTGGCTTCCTGGGCGAAAGCGGCGAGGCTTCCACCAAAGCCTGCCATCGTTGCAGCCATCGCGGCTGTACGCAGGAAATGACGACGTGACATTGAAATCTTGCTATTCACAGTTATTCTCCTTAGATTGTGGTCGAATTTCGACACTCGTTGAGTATTGGCTCCCCACATTAAGCAAAATTGCGGGAGTATTTTAAATAAAGTTTAAGAAATCGTTAAATAAGTTAATATTTGAGGGGTTTTAGCGCCCCTTCCCACGTAGTAGAACACATTCTTTCATTTTCACGCAACCTTTTCACCGATATATCGCCCCAAAATTCATGTTACGCAGTTCAAAAATGAAATCCGCCAACCGATACGAGGGGTCGTAAGCGCGTAATCATGCGTTTTCATCATTCAATAGAGCTAACAACCCAAACACAAAACATCTGTGCTAAAATTAGTGTTTGTACCGTATATTCACAGGATGAACCTGCATGACGATTTCTTTTGAAGAACGTCCCTCCGATTCACCGCTGATCGAGCAAATCTGGCGTTCCAGCAGCACCACATCCGGCCCTTTCATTTCGACTGCGAACGTGTACTGGATGATGGTGGTCTGCCGCTTCGGGGGCGTAACTAACGTGACCATTCGCGGCCCGGAAACCCTTGCCACGACTGCCTACGCTCTGGAATACGGTTTTAACGACGACCAAACGAGCTATCTGGGTATCGTCTTTAAACCGGGGATATTCATGCCGCATCTCCCGCCGGGCATCGTCGCTGATCGGAACGACGTTATCCTGCCGGAAGGGGCGGGCAAATCATTCTGGCTGTACGGCTCGACCTGGGAGTTCCCGACTTTCGACAATGTCGATACCTTTATCACCCGGCTGATGCGGACAGACATGTTCGCGCAGGATCACGTCGTCGCTGCGGCGCTCCAGGGGCAGGCTGCCGGGCTGACACAGCGCGCGGTGCAGAAGCGGTTTTTACGCGCCACTGGCATCAGCCACAGCACCTTTCGCCAGATCGAACGCGCCAACGCCGCGGCCCGCCTGCTGGAGCAGGGAACCTCGATCCTCGATACGGTCTACAGCCTGGGCTATTTTGACCAGCCGCATCTGACCCGCTCGTTGAAGCGCTTCATGGGCCAGACTCCGGCGCAAATCGCTCGACCCGTCACAGGCTGATTCGTTTTTTTACAAGACATTCCTGGCAGGTTGCCGTATGATACGAATGTTCAGTACAACCACTGGTACCTCATGGGTAGCACTGCCTTCAACATTATGCCGCACAACTACCCTTGAATTTTGTATCTTCACCAAATGGGGCAAACACTATGAGAAAGATCGTTGTGTCAGAATTCGTATCGGTGGATGGGGTTATGGAAGCGCCCGATACGTGGCAGTTTCCTTTTCAGACGGAGGAAATGGGCGCGATCACGGAGCGCCAAACCAACGACACCGACGCCTTTTTGCTGGGCAGGGTCACGTATGAGGTCTTCGCCGGATTCTGGCCTACCATGAAGCACAATGAATTCGGGGTTGCTGACAAGTATAACAATGCGCCCAAGTACGTCGTTTCGACAACGCTGCAAAAAGCCGATTGGAATAACTCGACGCAGATCAAGTCCAACGTCATTGAGGAAATCCGCAAGCTGAAGCAGCAGCCCGGCGGCAAGATCGGGATTATCGGCAGCGCGAAACTCGTCCATTCGCTGCTTGAAGCGGGGCTGATTGATGAGGTTCAGGTGCTGGTACACCCCATTGTCCTGGGCAAAGGTGTCCGCCTGTTTGTCGATGGTGGTCATCCTTCATCCATGAAGTTGGCAGACTCGAAGATTTTGCCCAATGGCGTTGTGTACTTGTCGTATCAGATCGTGCACCAGGCGTAGGACTTGCGGAATTTGGGTAACGATCCTCTCGAAAATGCAGTGAAAGGCGACGCACGATGGATAACCAGCAACAAAGTACCAGCGTACAAGAACAAATCGAGCAGTATATTACGAGCCAACCTGAGCCAAAACGCAATGATATGCAAGCGCTGCACCGCATCATTCTGGACATAATGCCCGCATGTAAATTATGGTTCCTGGATGGTAAAGACAGTGAAAACAGAACCGTCTCTAATCCTAATATTGGATACGGACTTCAAACCATGAAATATGCTGATGGAAAAACCAGAGAGTTCTATCAAATCGGTTTGAGCGCAAACACAACCGGAATCTCTGTCTATATCCTTGGTATTGAAGATAAGCAATATTTACCCCAGACGTATGGGGGAAAACTCGGTAAGGCAAGTGTAACGGGATACTGCATTAAGTTCAAAGCGCTCAAAAATATTAACATTGATATACTCGAAGCGGCAATACGAGATGGAGCGACACGTACAAATTAAAAGCTGGTTAGATTAAAGATAAACGACAAATATTCCAAATATCCGAAAATGCACGCCTTGATCGACCAGATTACGCCGGAAATTTTCGTCGTGATACACGCTTCAGGAATGTGACTCGCGAGCCGCCCCTTATGGGACAGCGCAGTTATTGCACACCTACAAATTCTACAGTTGTGCCAATCACTCCCCTGTTTCCCCAACCGGCAGCCTCACACTGAACGTACTGCCCTGCCCTGGTTCGCTCTCGACACTCACCCTGCCGCCGTGCATCTCGACAACCTCTTTGACAATCGCCAGCCCCAGGCCTGTCCCGCTGGAACGGGTTTTACGGGCAGTAGTTGTTCGGAAGAATCGATCAAACACATGCGGCAAATCTTCCGCATCAATCCCGATCCCCTGATCCTTGACCGAGAAAACCACCTCGCTGCCCTCAACCGCCGTCTGCACCACAATTTCCTTCTCGTCCGGCGTGTAATTAATCGCGTTGGAGATCAGGTTCGCGATCACGCGCTCAAATTGGCGAGCGTCCAGCCTCAGCATCGGCACATTTGCATCGGCGATAAATTCTATACGTTGCCGTTTGTCCAGCGCGACAGGCTCATAGGTATCAAAAATACGCTTCACCAACTGGTTGACATCGCACGATTCCCCGTCGAGCGTGACCTGATCGCGATCAAGCCGCGACAGCGTGCGCAAATCATCGAGCAGGTTGCTCAAAAGCCCGACCTGATTTTCCAGCGCACGGACGTGTTCTTCCAGGCGTTCCGGCGCACGCTTCAGCAGATACAGCCGCAGTGTCAGGCCGGAAATCGGAGTCGCCAGGTCATGAACGGCGTTCTCGACGAAGCGCGTCTTAAAGCGTTCGATCTCTTTCATATGGGTAATATCGCGGGCGCTCACCAAAATTCCGCTGCGCACATCATCATCGGTGATCCGCACCGGAATCAGCGCCAGATCAATATCCCGATCTGCCCCGCCATCCCGCCCGGTAATCTGTGCTTCCACGCGCCTGGTTTCGTTGCCATAAATCACCTTGAACAGTGCGTCCCCCACCGAGGCCACCTGCGATTCGCTGGTAATCAGGCCCAGAATGCGCTCAATTGTCTCGCCATCAAATGTCGATGTGTAAGCCGGATTCGAGGTCTGGATGTCGCCATCCGGCTGTGCCAGCGCCAGCGCATCGCTGGTGTTATTCAGGATCACTTCAATCTGGTCTTTGGCGCGGCGCAGTTCTGCTGTGCGTTCTTCCACCATCTGCTCAAGCTGCGCGGTATAACGCTGGAGTTCCGCTTCCAACCGTTTCTGCTCGGAAATATCGCGGCTGTACATCGCGAATGCTTCCACGTCGCCGCTGGGCGCAAGGATCGGATAGAGGCTGTTATCCCACCACGTCGCCGCGTTCGAATCCACCCAGCGAACCGATTTTTTCGACATCAGCACTTCGTCAAACAGGGTGCGCCGTTCGCCTTGTGTTTCGCTATTCAGCATCGCAAAAACATTCGCGCCAAAAAATTCCTGGGTACCGCACTTCAACGATTCCGTCATGCGCTTGTTGACCGTCAAAAATGTGCCGTCCGCCGCCATCAGAAACGCCATATCCGTCGTCGCATCTAGCAGCGCCCGAAGCTGCTTCTCGCTCTGGCGCAGCGCACCTTCCGCGATTTTGCGCCTGTAAATATGCCCCAATGTAATGCCATATAGCAGCAGCAAATCCATCTGGTACGGCGCGAGTGGTCGCTGGTTAATCAGGTTATCCGTACTCAGATGTCCGACAGGCCGTTTCCCATCCCACAACACTGCCTGCATCGACCAGCCCAGGCCGACAACGCCGCCATCAACTGCCATAATGGGGACATCATGGTGCAGCACAACCTGTTGTTCCCCAGACACAATCCCGTCGATCACGCCAAAGGACTCGCTGTCATCAGGGTTTCGCCCATAATCGGCGATGGCAACCACCAGCCCGCGTTCGTCCAGCGTCTCCCCATTTTGCCCTGTCCCAAATGTCCCATGCGCGATTTGTGCTTCGGGGTCATAGAGCCAGATGCCCATCCGGTCAAATTGCAGATGACTGCGCCCCATCTCCACCGCCATCCGCCACATGTCATCCACCGATTCTGCACCGTCCAGCACGATCCCGATTTCATGCAGGCCTTTTAAGCGTTCCTGGAAATTCCGGGTATTTTTTTCGCTCTCCCGCAGCGCTATTTCCGAAAGTTTCTGTTTATACATCGTTCCCAGCGTCGCGCCATACAGCGCGAGCAGTTCGGACTGATAGGATTGAAGCGGCTTATAATGGATCAGATTATCTGCCGAGAGATAACCGATCACCTGCTCACCATCCCATAACGCCGCCTGCGCCACCCATCCCGCCCCCGCTGCCACGCCCGATACTGCACTGCCCAGGTTGTGCAGCAGCGATTGCTGTTCCCCGCTTAGAATGCGCTCATAGCCCGTAAATTCGGTTACGGGTTTTTGCAGATGGCGCTCGTCTGTCGTTTCACCAAAATCGTCCGTGCCATAGGTCCCGTTCTCGGTCATCGTCTCGCGGTCAAAAAGCCACAAGCCCATCCGGTCAAACCCCAGGTGACTGCGCCCTTTTTCCACAGCCATGCGAAAAAAATCATCGAGCTTCTCTGTCCGGTTCAGGTCAAGCGCGGCGGTGTGCATGGCCTTCAGATAATCATGGAAGCGCAGCGTATGCTCCTGGCTTTCCTGGAGTGCGATTTCAGATCGGCGGCGCTCGGTAATATCCTGTACCGCCCCGTTGACACCCACTAACTGCTGGCGCTCCACATCCCACACGGGCTGGGCAAACACGTGCACCCAGCGGATTTCACCGTCCTTGCGAATAATCCGCACTTCCGTTTCCACGCGCTGGTTCTCATGCAGATGCGCCATATTCGACGCCTCCTGAGCCACATCATCGGGGTGCAGGATCGCCGGCCAGCCACCGCGCTCCTCAAATTCCTGCGGCGTATAGCCCGTAATCGACTCAAACGCGCCGGACAGCATCGAATATTTCGACACACCCTGCGCGTCAATACTCCTCGCGAACGTATAATCGGAAATCACCGATGTGATGATGCGGAATCGTTCTTCATTCGCCCGCAGCGCTGCCTCCGCCCTCTCGCGTTCGGCAAGCTGCTTCGTGGTGACGTGCAGATTTGCCCGCAGGTCAAACTCGGTGATAACCACCACAATCAGCACTTGCACCGTCGCGTAAATCACCAGCAGCCAGCTCGACACATCATCCAGCACGATCAGGCGCGGCAGGGGGTATCCGGCAGCTTCCACAAGCTCCAGCACGAACACATAGACCTGCAACAGAACGGCGGCAATGATCCCCGCCTTCCAGCCCAGCAGCATCACCGTCATGGGGATCATGCTCAGGTACAGGATGCCTGAGATGGCTCCCAAGCCGCCGCTGAAAAACACGAATAACGCCACAACCGTCCACCCAAACGCGACCAGAGTAACGCTGGCACGGCGCACGTCACCACGCTGCAATTGCCATCGCGCCGCGCCGATCACCCCCAGTTCGCCAGCGATTAAAAGCAATCCGGGCAGAGATGGCGTGGTGAGCAGAAACGTATAAATGCCGACAAAAAACAATGTGACGAAGGTACATAGCGTGGCGTAGTGGACTATTCGGGCGATCAGCGTGGTGTTTTCGTCGTTCGCAAAACTCGGCGGGCGCAGGTACGCGAAAATCTGATCCGTTCGGCTGTTCATTCCCATATCCCCTCACAAAAACTCGAATATGGCCGCGCACAGCAGCCCTACCATGACCGACGCATCCGAGATGCAAACGCTCATCTCATCATGCCGATTAATATGCCCGGATTTAACCGATGGATGTTGACCGGATTTACACGAAAATCCCACAAAAATTTATTGCACTTTCATTAAGTGTCCATCCGTAAATTCTGTTTGTAGGGGCGCAATATATTGCGCCCGATTTTTCAGATAGATACTAAATGATACTCTAATGTCCCTTTCGGCGCTTTTCAGCCGGGCTATTTTGCATCCACGCGCCTTTTTCGCTATCTTTATGCGGTATGGAGGCCACACATGCACAACAAAATTTGTCTGGTAACGGGCGCAACCGATGGCATCGGCAAAATCACCGTGCGCGAACTGGCGAAAGCGGGCGCAACCGTCATCGGCGTGGGGCGCGACCCTGCCAAAATTCAAGCCACCATCGCCGAAATCGGCAAGACTCCCGGCTCAGTCGAATTTCTGACCGCCGACCTGTCCTCGCAGGCGCAGATTCGCGCGTTAGCCGAAATTTTCCAAAGCAAATATGGTCGTCTGGACGTGCTGGTCAATAACGCCGGGGCGCTCTTCAACGCTTATCGCGAAACGGTGGACGGCATCGAAATGACCTTCGCCCTCAATCACCTGAGCTATTTCCTGCTCACCAACCTCCTGCTCAACACGCTCTCGCCCACCGCGCGTATTATCAACGTCGCGTCGAACGCCCACGAAGGCAGCACCATCAATTTTGACGATTTTGGCTACAAGCGCAGTTACAGCGCGTGGACGGCCTATGGCGCTTCCAAGCTGGCGAATATTTTGTTTACAAATGAATTGGCGCGGCGCTTGCAGGGCAAAAAAGTGACGACCAACGCGCTGCATCCCGGCTTCGTCAACACCAATTTCCAGCGTGCGGCGGGACTGAACATGCGCGGCCCCTTATCGCCGGAGGAAGGCGCGGACACGCAAATCTGGCTGGCAACCGCGCCGGAAGTCGAAAAAATCACGGGCAAATATTTCGTGCGCCGCCGGGATACGCGCTCTTCAGAAATCTCCTATGACAAGTCTGTCGCACGGCGGCTGTGGGACACCAGCGCGAAGATGGTGGGGCTGTAGGCTTACACCTTACTCCATCTCAGAGGTTCCTAGACCATAAAAACTTGATGCTCGACCAACCTCATAAGTGCCATTTAACATTGCTAATAAATCGAATGCGAAGCCTGAAAAATTTGCCTCTCCCCAGGTCAACATGGCTCCAAGATGAAGACTATCGGTGATTCTAATTGAGTCAGATAAACCGAACTCTAGTAGTGACGACTTCCCTTTACCATTATTGCTTCTCACCGGAGTTTCCGAACGTATCTGCGATATTTGCGCCGTCAAAGGTTTTGTATGTCCCTCACCTCGAAGCACAATACCACCAAAGAAACCACGAAGGCTATGGTTCTCACCAATTCTGTTTAACCCAGACTTGCTGAATGCATCAGACTGATACAGATCAAAAAACACTATACCACAGCGAAAAGCGCGAGGCAGGTAGATTTTATATCGAGTGGATTTTTCATCAATTCCACTCATTACCTTATCCAATTCGGAGAGATGCTTCAGCGCTTCCTTAACAGTTATCGTGGAGAATCGAGATTTGACTTCGATAATTGCGAGTACATTCTCTACAGGTATCGCCAATGAACGTCCTTGACTAGAGTTGTCGGGATTACCTTCTGTCCAAAGGATAGGAGTTTCGAGTTGATCGTAAATAATGACATCAAAGTGTGGCGTTTTATCCGTATCACTCACACCTGTAGAAATCACATACCCTGATGTCACACCATAACGCTTTGGCAAGAAACTCGATAACCACTTTCGAAACTCAGCCTCAGCAGCCTTTCCATGAGATGTTTTTACTTTATGCGATTTGGTTTTCTCTTGAGCAGTGTCAAACATAGCAAGCATGTCAGTTCTAGCTGTAAGAAACTGCTTCCAACCCTGAACAGGCACTTGAAGTTGTAATTTCTGTTCTGCCACCCCATCACACCTCGGTTTTGAACTTTCAAAGAATATAGTTGCCCATTATATACCTTATCTGGATTCAGTACGTCGTCACACTCCGGACATGATCTTCCTGCTCCTGTCACCCGACCTGGGACATCAGCGCAAAAATGACGATGCTCTAGACAGGGATGGTATAATAGAATAGGACGTTGGTGATAAGTAATAGGACTGATGTGAGTTTTCAATCAGCAAATTATGCAATAGAAAAAGATCGGAAGAGCG
>JALHNB010000095.1 GCA_022843745.1 Anaerolineae bacterium
TTGAGATTACGAGATGACCATAAAGATGCTTATTTCTTAGGCGGGCATCATCTTGTATTTGCCATGATTAATCTCAGGCATCTTTTCGCAAATTAGTTTGAATCAGTTCAATATATTAGAACCACAGAGACACGGAGGACGCAGAGAAATAAAATTTCCTCGGTGAACTCTGTGCCTCTGTGGTTCAATTCTTCTTTTAAGGAATTAAAACTATGAATCTTGCAGAACTTTATCAGGCACTTCCTGCACGTTTCCCGGAATTACGTGGGCAGGTCGCGCTGGTGACTGGCTCCAGTCAGGGGATCGGCCTGGGGATCGCGGCACGGCTGGCACGCGAAGGGATGCGCGTCGTCCTTACAGGTCTGGAGCGCGATCAGGTCGAATCTGTCACCAGCGAACTGCGCGGGGCGGGCGCAGACATCCTGGGCGTGCCTGCGAATTTGAGTATCACCGCCGAGATTGAAAATCTTTTTGAAACCATGTTGAGCGCGTTTGGCACGATTGATGTACTGATCAACAACGCCGCTGACCTGCGCCGGATGCCGTTTTCGGATGTATCTGAAGCGCTGATGGATTACCAACTCGCCGTTAATATCAAAGCGCCGATGCTGTGCAGCCAACGCGCCGGGGCGATCATGTGCGCGGCGAAAAAAGGCCGCATCATCAGCATCACCTCACCGGGAGCGGAACGGGCGCATCTCCCTGGTCTACCTTATGATGCGACCAAAGGCGCGATCAATTCGATGACACGCGCCCTCGCCGTCGAATACGCGGAACATAACGTGCTGGTGAATGCCGTCGCGCCAGGATGGGCGAATAGCTGGCACGCAGGAAAAATCACTGGCGAATCGCAGGAAGTCGCTGCCCGTATTCCGTTAGGACGACCTTTGAATTTTGGAGAGGTCGGCGGCATCGTGGCATTTCTGGCATCGCCGGACGCGGCTTACATGACAGGCCAGATTTATTACATGGATGGTGGTGTAACTGCACAGATGAGTCCGCCTGGACAGCCGATTTAGCGCCGATATTCATCGCCACAATCGCCAATCGCCTGAAACAAATCGCGCGATTTGGCGATTACGGCGTGAATTTTGTCGAGGTCGTCTGGCGAGAGGGCGAAATCAAAAACCCTCGCATTATCGTCGCGGTGATCGCTCACGCCCAACCGGACACCTGCGATCACCCCAGCGACAGCGGGCTTGTCAAGAATATAGCGCACGGCGACGTTGGCGATGCTGACACTGTGGGCATCGGCAATCTGCTTCAATACCACTAAAAGTTCCTGAAATAAATCCCAGCCGCCCCAGGCATCAATCATATTTTTGTATTTGCGCAGGCTGGCGGTGTTGAGCAGGCGCGGCTCTGGCTGACCCAGATATTTTTCCGAGAGCAGACCGCCGCAGTATGTACCATAGGTGAGCAGCGTAATATTGTGCTGACGGCAAAATTCGATCATTTTGACTTCCGGCCTGCGATCAATGAGCGAAAATTGCACCTGGTTGGAGATGATGCGAATGCCGCGCTTGATGATTGTTTCGAGATGGTCGGTGTCGAAATTTGTCAGCGCCAGATGGCGAATAGCGCCTTCATCACGAAGCTGTGCCAGATAATCGAGCGCGTCAAAGTAGCCGGAATTGGTATATTCCCACCAGTGAAATTGCAGCAAATCAAGCATTTCCACACCCATACGCCGCCGCGAGATATTCACCGCCTGCTCGACCACTTCGCGCGTCATACGGGTTGGGCGTGGCACCCACTTGGTGAACGCCTGAATCTGGGCAAGAGATTCTTCACCGCGCACCGTTCGCAATGTCTGGCGGAATGCGCCGATAAAATCCTCCGCCGGGCCATAATGATCCGCTAAATCCCAGGTCGTAAATCCGGCATCATGATAATCGAGCATGTTTTTCACGGCGGCCTGTGGGTTAATTTCGCCATGTGCGCCGGAAACCTGCCACATGCCGTTGAGCAGACGGCAAATACGCAGATCAGGTGTCAACTGAAAATAAGCGGATTCGGGGAGTGTCATGTTTCAACCTTATGATGCTTTTATCCCAAGCGAGACAATCAATGGCAGATGGTCTGATCCCAATCTTGGCCCGACAGTTGCCGATAAAGCTTTGATTTCATCGCTGTGCCATACGTAATCAATGCGAATGAGTGCGGGCACAAAATCTGGCAAGCCCTCCTCGCCCGTGTCAGCAGGCCAGCTTGCACCCAATCCTATTCCCGCTTCCCTAAATGAGTCGTGCATCGCGGCGGCAATTTCACTGTATATCACGGCATTATCGCTGGTATTGAAATCCCCGGAGACGATATACGGCAGCGGCTCGGCTTGCAGACGTTCCAGCAGCGCCCGAATTTGAGCGTTGCGCCAAGTTTCATCATAAGCGAGTGCCAGTTGCGCCAATCCATTATCAAGTGGCACGTTAAAACGAGGTTCTGTAAGCGTGGGTAACGGCAGATGCACATTATAGATGGCAATTTCCTGCCCATTAATATTCAAAGTGGAATGCTGCACCCACCAGAGATTTAACTCGATTCTTTCGTTTGTCAGCACTTCATAGCGCGATAATGTCAACTGATTATCTGGCAGATCATCGCTATAGGGATAGAGGTCAGCCAATTCCGCGCGTAATTGGGTTTTGCTCTCTGGAGCGAGTTCTTGCAGCAGCACAATATCGGCATCGGTCTGGCGAATCCAATCAACCACATCGTCAATGCGCGGATTCATCGGCAGCACATTGAATGTGACGATTTTCAGGGATTCGCTCTCGGACGCGACAACTGTACTTTTTGGCAGCCAGTACGGGCCGTACCACAGCAAAAATATCACGGCGAACGGCAGTAAACGCGCGATATTGAATCGACTTCGCGCGATCAACGCCAGCGGCAAAAATATCAGCAGCGGCACGAAATAATACGGCGCGAAGTTGTTGAAAAATGCCAGCCACCACCAGCGATCTCCAACCACGATGCGCAGGATCAGATAAACGGCCAGCATCAGCGTGTAAATCGTGGTTATAAGCGAAAATCCGCGAGAAAAAATCTGTCGATTTGTATTCAACGAGCCTCCAACTGATCCAGCACTTCCAACGTCGCGGCAATCGTTTGTTCTTGCTGTGCTTCGCGGCTGATGGTCGCTTCATTGTCACCAGCTTGCGCACCGTACCACCCGAACTGGGCGTGATTGCCGCCTTCAATCTCCACCCATGCTGTATCAGCAGGCATGAGATTGCGGGAAGCGTCAATTTTATCGAGGGTTGCCAGACCGTCCAGTGTGCCATAAATGGAAGCCGCCGCAATGTCCCGATCCGCGAGGTTTTTGCTGTCCTCCGGGTAGGATGCCCACAGCACCAGACCTTGAATTAAATCGGGATGGTCATAAGCGAAACGTGCCGCCATCGAGCCGCCCAGCGAATGCCCTCCAATCGCCCAGCTTTGAATCTCTGGATAAGCCGCGATTACGTCTTTGGCCGCTTCTGCGCCGAATACCGCCAGATTAAGCGGCATGGGTACAATCACGACCCGATAACCCTCATCGGCAATGGCGTGAGCCGCTGGCGCATAGGATTCCGGCGCGACCCGCCCACCCGGATAGAAAATGAATCCCGTATCTTTCTCACTTTCAACAGGCTCAAACACCAACCATTGGTCTGTTACAACAACGGCGAGATCATTGGATTGCATCGCCGCAATCGCTGCGTCCATCGGCGCAGGCGTTGTATTTGCCCACACCACAAAGCCGCCTAACGCCAACACCAGGATCACTGGTATCAGCAGCAGAAAACGTCTGTATTTCCTCATCATGTTCCTCATTGGATTCATTCACAGCGCTCTTTATAAGCCCGATGAGCTAATGCCAGATGATTTTTCGATGAGTGTTCGCTTATTCCCATCGCCGAAAGATTGAGCGTTCGCTTAGTCTCGGCGACGAAACACGACGAGCGAAACCACCACCACAGCGATCATAAGACCTATCGCGAACAAGATACCCCAGGGTGCATCGAAGGGCGGCCAGGTTTGCAGAAAATTCATGCCGTAGAAACCAACGATAACCGACAGTGCGCCTATCGTGATGGTAAAAACCGTCAGACGATTGACGACTTGATTAAGCTGGTTTGAAAACGCTGATGTATAGAGATTCACCATACCCGCGACCATCTCGTTGAAAAAATGCACCTCGTCGCCAATACGTTGCAAATGGTCGGCGACATCACGCAGGTAGTAGCGCGTATTCTTGTCGATAAACGCGAGGTTATGATTCATCAGGACGTTGAGCACATCGCGCTGCGGCCACAAAACCCGCCAAAACAGGCTCAGGGTGTTTTTGAGTTGAAACAGCCGATTGAGAATATCCTTGCTGGGCTTTGTCAAAAGTTCATTATTCAGCTTGCCGAGTTCTTCTTCGATGCGATCCAGCACCGGAAAATATTCATCAACAATGACGTCCATCAAAACATATAACAAATAAGTGGCTGTCACTGATACTGGCATATGCAGCGGATTAATGCGCTTGAAGGCCTGATCAACGGTGGACTCTGATGCAGCGTGAACCGTCACGATGTAGTTCCAGCCGATAAAAATATCCAACTCGCGAAAGCTACAGTTCAGCCCATCATCTGTAACCGGATTCAAAATAATGAATACATGGTCGCTATACTCCTCAGCTTTCGGGCGCTGATGATGATTTTGCGTATCCTCAATCGCCAGCGGGTGAAACTTGAACACGTCGTGCATCACCCGCAAATCTTCTTCGGACGGGCCAGTCATATCGACCCAGATCACACTTTCACGCGCCTGGAGCAGATCCGCCAATTCCGAGATTCGGCCTTCGCGCACTGTTTTATCGGCAAAAACGTTGATTTTCATACCGTGTGTACTTTCAGCAAATCGGCATAAGTACCTGTCGGCAAACCTTTTTCCTGTACATATTCAAACGTCAATTCCAGCATTCGCATGTCCGGGTCAAAACGATCCAGCGACCAGGGGTGCCAGATCAGCGAGACAAATTCCAGATCATCAGCAGCGGCGCGATCAATAAAGACGCGGTTGATGTCGAATTCTTCAGTGGCGCTGGTGATATGTTTGGTCGGAATCGCTTCCGGCATGATCGGCGGCCACAGAAGCATTCGCTGGGGTTTCCAGTGGTTGTTACCCTTCAGCAGATTTTCGTGCCAACCGTGACCCGGCAGTTCCCACAAATCAGGATAGCCGTCGTCGGCATAGGTAAACGCCTGATTTAGCGGCGCGGGCAGCGTGTATTCCGGCCCCCAGAGCTGACTGCTCACGTAGCTGTAACCCGCTTCCGCCGCCAGCGCCAAAACTTCCGGCGCACCCTTCAGCCCATCGACAAAGCTGCAACCGGGGCGCAGACCGACACAGGGGCGCTCAAAAATGCGCTCGATAATTTCTTTGGCGCGAAACACTTCCTCGCGCAAATCCTCGCCTGTCACCGCCGCGCCGCAAAATGGATGGTCGCGCAGCATCCGGTGGGAGTACGTGTGCGAGGCGACTTCAAACAGCGGATCATCAAGCAAATCGTGATATTCGTCGGGATTGGCTTCCAGCGTTTTGCCGACGATAAAAAAGGTCGCGGGCATCTGGTAGCGGCGGTGGACTTCGACAATTTTGCGCGTGGCGGCGAGGCAACCTGGCGCTTCGGTATCATAAGCGGCGATATAGAGAGTCATGAAAGTTTCCCCGTTCGGTGACATGGACTCCAGTATTGTCTATAATCATCCCGCAAAATCTTAAACTGGCAACCCAAAGGACTATTGATTATGGATCTCGCCACCGTTGACCATCTGCTCACCACGACCCGCAGCGTGCGCAAGCGCCTCGATTTTGATCGCGCAGTTGAGCCGGAAATCATCGCCCAATGCCTGGAAATCGCTATTCAAGCGCCAACAGGCAGCAACGCGCAGAACTGGCATTTCGTCGTCATCACCGATGCCGAAAAACGCGCTCAGGTGGGAGAGCTTTATCGCCAATCGTTCGCCCTCTACGCCAAAGCACGCGGCTCTGCTTCCGGTTCGGCGAAAGCCACGCAGGAGCAAATGGCGCGTGTGGCTGATTCCGCCGATTATCTGGCGGAGCGTATGGGTGAAGTTCCGGTGCTGGTGATCCCCTGCTATGAAGGGCGCACCGAAAATGCTACAGCGATGGGTATGGCCGGATTTTACGGCTCGATTTTGCCTGCTGCGTGGTCATTCATGCTGGCATTACGAGCGCGTGGACTCGGCAGCGCATGGACGACACTCCATCTGCGTTACGAAAAAGAGGTCGCGGCGATTCTCGGCATTCCCGATAATGTGACGCAGGTCGCGCTGCTGCCTGTCGCTTATTTCACAGGCGACGATTTCAAGCCTGCCGCGCGTATGCCCGCAAAGGAAGTCACGTATTGGGATGGGTGGGGACAGAAGGGAAAATAAGCAAAGGAATTAGATATGTCTGCGTACTTTATTAGCCCTTTTAAGCCACCCATATGGACACGGGAAACAGAGCTAAGAATCAATCCCGCAGAGTATTCCCAAGAATTGCAACAGCTTTGGCCGGATGTGAGGATTAGAAGTAACTATTCCGAATATTATGTGCTTTGGTGGGAATTGAAAAAAGATAATGCGTTTCCCATCATGGGAGGGCTACAGAACGATTACAGAGTAATTTCAATAGAAGGTAGTGGAGAATATATCGCAGATTTTGCGCTCTTTCATCGAGCCTATATATCGGCGAAATATTCTCTCTACTTCTTTCATGAAAGTCTAGAAACTGAATTTGAGCTAGTATCTGGTCTCACTAAAGATGAGATCATCAGCATGATCGGCTAAAATCTAGTTTTTCGCGTGCCATGCCGCCAGCAGTTCGGCCTCACGTTCCGGTGACAATCCTGCGCGCTTTAACTGGGGATCATCTTCCCCGGCTTTGGCGTGGCGTTCGGCTTCAAAGGCCAACGTATCGCGAATCGTTTCTTCCAGCGGGCGGAAAGTCAACCCGGCGTTGATCGCTTTGCTGACGTTCACCTTGTCGAACCCGGCCATCGCGCGTGGCACCCACAGCGGCATCTGCGAAAATGGCTCAATCTTGTTTTCCAGCAAAAATTCTTCGGATACCCAGGTGAAATTCACATCACTGCCGGTAATTTCCTTGGATGTGTCAAAAATTTTGCCGAGTGTAAGCCGATAATCCGGCCCGGTGGCGTTATAGATACCCGTCGCTTTTTCTTCAGCCATTTTGATCGTAAATGCGCCAAGATCACGCGCGTCGATGACCTGCGAACCAACTTCCGGGCTGTCCGGCGCAAGAACTTCTTTGCGTGACGAATCGGCAATACGCGCAGGCCAATAGGTAAAGCGATTGGTCGGGTCATTCGGGCCGACGATCAAGCCAGGGCGGATAATCAGAGTGCGACCCGGCACGGCTTCCTCAACCACCTTCTCGCACAGCACTTTGAGGCCGCCGTAGGCTTCGCTCATATAGACTTCCGTCGTTTCATCTTCCAGTTTCGCCAACGGGCTGTTTTCGTCGATACCCGGCTTGGTCAGATCGGCAAAAACGGAAATAGTCGAGATAAAAATATAGCGATCCACCGCATCGGCTAATAATTCCGCCGACTGCTTGACGATGCGCGGCACGTAACCGCAGTTGTCGATCACCACATCCCAGCGGCGACCCTTGAGCGCCTCAAGATTGCCATCGCGATCCCCGATGAGTTTTTCAACCTGCGGGAACATATCCGCATTGGTTTTGCCCCGGTTAAAAATGGTGACTTCATGCCCACGCGCCAGCGCGATTTCGACTTGAGCGATGCCAATGAACTGCGTCCCGCCGATAATAAGAATCTTCATCAATGACTCCAATCGAATGTTTTTCAACGCGAAAAAGTTTGCGTATGTCCAAATTTATTATACTGAATGCGGTATGCAGGTTCAAATTTTTACACTAGACAAACTTTCACTAACTTTTTTCATCACCATTTACTAGACGGATACCACGTGAGATATTCGGGTAGCGTTTGATGCGCCCATGCGCTTCCAGTTTTTTAAGGTAGCGCCCCACATTGCCAACCGTCATGAAGCAAGCCTCAGCAATTTCGCGCTGGCTGGGCGAAATCTGATATTCCCGAATATAAGCGCGGATAAAGTCATAAATAATTTCGGCGGTTGGGTCGTCCATCTCCATTTCCCCATATAACAAAATTTAAACCCAAACACCCATATTAGCATATAGTCGAACATTTATTCTATCTCGCTATCGTTCAGATTTGATTAGAATATGGTTTAGTGCAACCTTCAGATGCCTTTTGCGTATAGATTTTGACACAGCATTCGCGGGGGATGAGCATGAACGAAGCGAAGCCGAAGCGTAAACGCGACGAATTTGTCGATGATTACTTTGATGAGCCGCGCCTATTCGCACAAGCGTGGAATTTTTTTGTTCGAGTACTGGCGTTTTGCCTCAGCAATTTGTTGATCACGCCGCTGCGTTGGACATGGCGGCAGTCGATGCGGCTGCTGCGCTTCACCTGGGATGTGAGCGTTGCCGTACTGGGCTGGGGGTGGCGGCTTACTGGGCGCGTATTGGGCTTCACTTTCGACAAATCGGTGAAAGCCATCGTCTGGACTGCGCGTGCGCCATTCCGATTCTTAGGTTGGACATGGAATTGGCTGTTCGGTGGGCCAGAGCCTGATGACCCCATGCAAGCGCTCCGCTGGCGCATCAAACGGCGCTACCGTCGGCGCAATCGTTTTATCACACATGTTTTCGCTTATTTCACGATGAATGGTTATCTTTGGCTGACTTATAATTCGAGCTATTATTACCCCTCTGAGCCGCTTCGCAGTACTCCAGCGCTTTTTACCCTATTTTGGGGTGTGCTTCTGTTTTTCCATTATGTACGTGCGCGTATGGGCGATGCTGAGGACAACGCGATGGAAACCGCGCTTGAACGTCAGACCGCATGGGAAACGCCATATGTGGTCGAGGACGAGGTGGTCTACGACGAACGCTACTCCCGGCTGGCGGACGACGAGATACTCGATTATCCGGTTGATGAGCAACTCAGGGGGAAACGGAAACGGGGGTAATTGGGATGAAGCCTATGAAGCAGTTCTACGATTGAGCCGAATAACTGCGAATACATCGGCTCTATATATCGAGAAAGAGCAGAAATCGAATAGCTAAACTACCTTTTCTGGAGATGGGTGTAGACATTTTCCCCATCAATTTGCACCATTATCTTGTCAAGCACATCATCAACAACTAACTGACCAGTCATCGCTTCAAATTCATCCTCGGATGGGTGATAGTATTTACTAAATACCATTCGGCATGTCACCCCAGAATTATCACACTCAAATAGCGCAAATAAGGATGCTGAGGCATCTCCAACCCCTTCTTTCCAGATCGAGTCCAAATAATAGACTCGCTCGTTTAACCTTGCCTCATCATAGTGGCCGAAATCTGAGAAAGACAAAGCGAAGTAAGAGAAGCAACTCAAAACGGTTGTTAATATGAGAATTATAAACGAAACGAGTCCTATTATTTCTCTTTGCCTGTCTCCGCTACCAGAGTGTTCCCCAAGCCAAAGTGTAATAACAGGAAAGGCAACAAGCAAAGCTCCACACCCTACAAGCGGTATTCTCTGAGAGTCTATCAAAAACCTATAATTGAAGGGCCTATCATCGCCTGGAAAAACGTAGCCTAATAAATAATGCCGTGCAACAACCAAAAGCAGAGTTGCAACCAAAAGCGGCCAAGTCTTATTTATGATCTCCGCAACGAATCTGATAAATTTCATGTGGTTCCACTTTCTTCTTTGCCTTCAGATGATATACCCCCTTTCAGCTAACATTCCTTAAAAATAAAAAAGGCGACCTATAAGCCGCCTTCACTCATCACTCGTTACACATCACTCATAACTGAATGTCGTGTTCTTCCCTTGGTGCGCCCAGGTACGCACGCTCTTTATCGACAATCTCCGGCTCAAGCTTGACGAACAGCGCTTTCGGTTCGCGCAGGGCTTGCCCCGGCTTCAGATCGCTTTTCTCCCAGCGCCCAATCGCCTTGCTGCCGTCGTAGATCAGCCCCTTGTGCGCCCGCGTCGATTCCTGATATTCGACAATTTTCAGATCGCCGAAAATTTGCCCATCATAGCCCAGGTAGTCGCGGACTTCCTGTGCGCTGAAGGGTAAAAATGGCGAGAGGATCGTCTTCAGATTGTCGATCACGCGCAGGATCGTATACACGGAACGCGCCGCATCCGCCGGATCAGTCTTGATCGTTTTCCAGGGCGCACGACGATCCAGATAGACATTCGAGTCGCGCACAATGTCCATCGCCGCTTTTAAGGCTTCGCGCAAACTCACCTGCTCGATCAGCTTGCCGATCTGCTCGAATCCGGCTTCGGACTGGGCGATAATCGCTTCATCTTCGGGAGTCAGATGATCGTAAGTCGGCACTTTGCCGTCAAAACGCTTGTAGGCGAAACTCAGCATCCGGTTCACCAGATTGCCCCACGCCGCCAGCAGTTCATTATTCACGCGGCTCAAAAATCCGTCCCAGGCGAAATCCGAATCGTGCGTTTCGGGGAAAGTCGAGATCACATAATAGCGCACCGCATCGGCCTGATAACGTTCCAGAATATCCGGCACCCAGATCGCCCAATTGCGGCTTTTCGAAAACTGCTTACCTTCGATGTTCATGAACTCGTTGGCGGGGACATCGTAGGGCAGTTGCAGCGGCGCATCGAACGACTCAACATTCGATTCTTCGTTGTAGATACCATCGATTCCGAACAGTTCCGCCTGCCAGATAATCGTGTGAAAGGGGATATTGTCCTTGCCGATAAAGTTGTAGATTCTGGCATCCGGGTTGTACCACCATTTTTTCCACTCGTCCGGCTGACCGATATTTTTCGCCCATTCGATGCTGGCGGTGAAATAGCCCATCACGGCCTCGAACCACACATAGAGTCGCTTCTCGTCCCAGCCTTCCAGTGGCACGGGGACACCCCA
The DNA here is from genome assembly GCA_022843745.1 of Anaerolineae bacterium. GTDB lineage: Bacteria > Chloroflexota > Anaerolineae > Aggregatilineales > Phototrophicaceae > JALHNB01. The sequence goes on from JALHNB010000095.1 coordinate 11,016, forward strand.
GTCGATGTCACGGGTGATCGGGCGACCACGCAGCCCATCAGCGATGAAATTCTGCGTGAAGCGCGTCACGTTAGGCCGCCAATGGGCTTTATGCTCGTCAATATACACCATCAGTTGATCGGTGAATTTGCCGAGATCAAGAAAATAATGCTCAGTCTCCCGGATAATCAGCTTTTCATCAGGGTGATTTTTGCTGTGCGGGTTAATCAGCAGCGTCGCATCCAGCAGATTGCCGCAGTTATCGCACTGGTCGCCACGCGCGTCGGGAAAATGGCAGATATAGCATTCGCCCTCGACATAGCGATCCGGCAGGAAACGCTTTTCGAGTTCGCTATAAAGTAATTTCTGGCTTTCTTTATAGAGATGCCCACGCTCCAGCAGCAGGAGAAAAATATCCTGCGCGATTTTGTGGTGATTTTCGGTATCCGTGTGCGTAAACAGGTCGTAGCTGACACCGAGTTTTTGCTGCGTCAGCAGAAAGCGCTCATGATAATGCTCAAAAATTTCGCGTGCCGGGACGCCGCGTTTATCTGCCTCGACTGAAATCGGCGTACCGTGACTATCCGAGCCGGAAACCATCAGGACATGATTGCCGATGAGCCGATGATAACGCGCGAAAATATCCGAAGGCAGGTACGCCCCGGCGAGATGTCCGACATGGAGGTCGCCATTCGCATAGGGCCAGGCGACGGAAACGTGAATGTACTTGGGCATGAAGTTCTCCTTAGCTTTTAGCTGCCAGCAATCCGCTTTCAGCCTTCAGCGAGTGACACAATATATAAAAAAGATGACCTAAAATTTCTGTTTTTGCAAAGTATTTCAGCTAAGAGCTAAGGACTAAAAGCTATCAGCTAAAAAAATAAAAACCGCCTGCCACTTAAGGGACAGACGGTTGCTTGAATTGCCCGATGCTAGACTATCTCAGACATGACTCAGCGCCCAACGTCTATCCCGACGCGGGTAACGCATAGCCATGCTGAAGATGTTCATTGTTGTGTCCATAATTTGAAGTATAGGGAAAGCGCGGGCGGGAGTCAAGGGGCGCGAAAATTCGGTATAATGTGGATAAACTACAAAGGGATAGGGGATTAAGCTTGTTCACAAATATAACCCTTGAACAGAATAAAATCGCTGAATTTTGCGAACGCTATTACATCTCCAAATTTTCATTGTTTGGATCAATATTACGAGATGATTTCAGACCCGAGAGCGATGTGGATGTACTGGTCGAGTTTGTTCCTGGTCATGTACCGGGTTTTATCGCTTTCAGCCGTATGCAGCGGGAGTTATCCGAAATTCTTGGGCGAAAGATCGATTTACGAACACCTGAATCGTTGAGTGATTATTTTCGCGATGAAGTTGAGGCCAATGCCGAGCTAATCTATGAACAAGGATGATGAAATTCGTTTAAAACATATGCTCGATGCTGCACGAGAAGCGGAAGGTTTTGTAATAGGTCTGGAGAGAACTGCTTTGGATACTAATCGGATGCTCGTCTTAGCTGTGATTAAAGACCTAGAAATTATCGGCGAGGCTGCTTCCAAAGTTTCGAATGAATGCCAGACCCAATACCCTCAAATTCCCTGGCGAGACATCACAGGTATGCGTAATCATCTTATTCACGGTTACTTCAAGGTTAATCTCGATCAGGTGTGGAGTACGCTTCAAGATGACTTGCCACCTCTGATCGCAGAGCTAGAAAAAATACTTCCACACATCTAACCTAACCAAGCAGCCATCGCAGCGCATCCGGCAGCCGCCGCGCCCAGGCCGACTCATGATGAGCCGCGCCTTCTTCCTCTATGTAACGTATATTTTCGCCGTCATGGTAGCCTTTACTCACCAACAAATCGCGCATTTCCTGTGCCGCACCTGCCACAGACCACGCATATTTGCGCGAAATCAACTGCCGTCCATGTGCTTCCTGCGTCCCGGCATCCAGGTAAATTTTTCCCGGCACATACGGCGCATTCTGTACATAGGCATAAATCCCACGCTGACCGAACCAGAACGCCGGACTCATCGCGCCAGCCATGCCGAAAACTTCAGGGCAGTTGAAAAAAGCATAGAGGCTGATGAGGCCTCCCATTGACGAACCGAGGATACCCGTGTGTTCGCGTTCTGGCAGCGTGAGAAAACTCGAATCGATCAGTGGCTTGACCGTGTTTGCGATGAAATTCAGATATTCATTGCCCTTTCCACCGCCCATACGCCCTTGCGTGAACGGGCTATACTCGTTTAAGCGATTCTCGCCTGTATTGGGAATGCCAACGATGATGGCCTCGAGTCCGTCCTGCTCCAAAGTCTGCATGGTCTCATCAACATACCATTCACCCGTAAAGCTGGTCAGCGCATCGAACAAATTCTGACCATCGTGCATATAGATGACCGGATAGCGTCGGCCCAATTCATGATGCGAGGCCGGAAGATAGGCGAAAATATTGCGGCGGTTTTCAAGCTGGGGACTCCAGACATCCGGCAGAACCATCACGGTGCCGCTAACGGTATGTTCTGCTTTCCATTGACGATAATCCAGCCAATTCAGTGATTCCATTTGAGTTTACTCCTCAATACACACTTCAGATTATCGTCCTGAATTTGCGAAAGACTATCGCCAAGTGATATACAATCATTAAATATTCATGAATTTTGTTAAAAATGTATCATGAAAACAAACTCTCAATTGTATTATCTGCCCAAAATCAGTAGAATAAGTGTGTAGTTCGATGTTGAAAGGAGAATTCACACAATGAACAACATCGGTAGTGACTATATCACGATGAAAATGGCGGAAGCCAAGCAAGAAGAACTTCGCCGCGAGGCAGAACACGACCACTTAGTGGCAATCGCCTTCAAAGAGGTCAAGAACTTCATTATCCGCCTCCCGAAGATCAAATTCGGCCAGAACTAACCTACTTAATACGCAAACAAACAGCCCCGGTCAAATGATCCGGGGCTTTTAATTTGTCGTTCTACGATCCATTTAGCGCGGCAGTTGATACATCCCCATCGCCTCGCGCACCAGTTCCATCGTCTTACGGCCTTCTTCGCTGGCGCGCATCGTCCCTGCCACCAGAATATCCTCGACCAGTGATGGCTGCGCTTCGTATTTGGCGCGGCGTTCACGCAGCGGGTCAAGAAAATTATTGAGCGCCTTCGCGAGGCTGTTTTTGACTGGGACATCGCCAACCTTGCCCTGGCGATAGCGCTCCTTGAAGTCGTTGATTTCCTCGACGTTCGGGTTAAAGGCATCGTGGTAGATGAAAACCGGATTACCTTCCACGCGTCCCGGAATATCGGCGCGGACGCGGTTCGGGTCAGTAAACATACCGCGCACTTTTTCGTTGACCGTCTTTTCGTCATCAGAAAGCATAATCGCATTATTCAGCGATTTACTCATCTTGGCTTGCCCATCCGTGCCGATCAACGATGGCACATCGCCGACGACCAGTTCAGGAACAGGGAAAACCTCGCCATACTGGAAATTAAAGCGTCGGGCGATTTCGCGCGTGACTTCAACATGCGACTCGTTGTCCTTACCCACTGGCACATGAGTCGCGCGTGGCAGCAGAATATCGGCGGCTTGCAGCACCGGATAGCCCAATAACCCGAAAGGCATCACATCTTCTTCCATATCTGCGGCTTTCGCCATGTCCTTGAGGCTGGGTACGCGCTCCAGACGCGAAACGGTTGTCAGCATCTCGAAAAGAAGGTTCAGTTCGGCAGTATCCTTCACGCCGGATTGCAAAAAGATCGTGCTTTTTTCGGGATCAATGCCTACCGAAAGGTAATCCAGCACCGTTTGGCGCACATTATCGGCGATCCGCGCGATTTCATCTTTGGCGTTGCGCGTCGTCAGCGTGTGCCAATCGGCGACGATAAAAAAGCATTCGTGTTGATCCTGCATTCGGACACGGTTGCTCAGTGAGCCAACATAATGCCCCAGATGCAAGCGTCCGGTTGGGCGATCCCCGGTGAGGATACGCCCACGTTTAGACGGAGGTGTGGTCGTCATAATCATTAACTCCTGATGAGAACTCAAAATAAAAAACGCCCATCCCATATCAGGGACGAGCGTGAAAAATGCCCGTGGTGCCACCCGGCTTAGGCTGAAAAACCAGCCTCACTTATGCGGACACAGCCTTTGCGATGTCCTCTGCCTTGATAACGGTGGCGACTCCGGCGCAGGCTACTGGGTATTCCCGTTCGCCTTGCAGCTCCAAGGGCCATTCAACGCCAGCGTGCAGGTGGGTTCTCAGCTTACCCCACTCTCTGTACAACCGTTTTGACGTTTACTCGTCCTCTTCACAGCCTTTGAGATGGTGAATTAGGTTTATTATAGTGGCGCAAAACGATCTGTGTCAATGCGTTTGTGCAACCTGCTCAGGGTTTCCTGCAATACCTTCAGAAATTATTCACCATACATTATCATTTTTCTTTCGAAACGGTGTGTTATAATCAAGTGAAATCAGGAACAATCGAAAAGATTGAAACGTCTACATGACGCGATTGAATGGTCAGCACCGCGAAACTATCGTTCAGATTAACGACCTCAGCAAGATTTACCATGAAGGCGGGCGTGAGCGCGCCGTCCTCGACCATGTGTCACTTGAAATCCAATCCGGCGAGTTCTTCGTTATATTAGGTAAAAGCGGCAGTGGTAAAAGCACTCTGTTGAATCTGATGAGTGGTATTGATAAACCCGATGGCGGTACAATCCACATTGAGGATACCGAGATCACCGCACTGGACGAACGACGACAAACGCTGTTCCGGCGCGATCATATCGGTATCGTTTTCCAGTTTTTCAATCTGATCCCGACACTGACCGTTTTAGAAAATATCACGCTGCCGTCCGAACTGCGCGGGGCAAACCAGCGGGAAACGGAAAAACAAGGTCGCGCACTTTTGGAACGTGTGGGACTCGTAGGGCGTGAGGATGCCTTTCCTGATAAACTCAGTGGTGGAGAACAGCAGCGGGTCGCTATCGCGCGGGCGTTGGTGCAAGAGCCGGTATTGGTGCTGGCCGATGAACCGACAGGCAATCTGGACGAAGATACTGGCAAAAATGTGCTGATGCTGCTTTTGGAATTGACTCGTGATGTCGGAAAAACGCTGGTTATGGCGACGCATAACCCGGAAATTTTGCCACTGGCTGACCGTATATGCCGCATTCACGAAGGGCAATTATTGATTACGCTCAACCAGCAGGTGCTTGTTCCCGGAAAGTAATTTTATTGATAGGTGAGTGATTTATGATTGTCCGCAATGATGGGGTTCAATGACCTCTAAATAGTCGCTAAACGGGAAACCGTGACACTGCGAAAGGTACAACCTTATGTCTGACCTGGATCCTCTAGCCATCAAGCAATTACTGAGCGAACTGCGTGACTTCAACAAAGAGAAACGCCGCACGGCTGTGATGAAACTGGGAATGGTGGGCGGTGAAGAAGCTGTTCGCGCCCTGATTATGGCTGTCAAGAATGACCATGAGGACTTAATTGTGCGTGGACGTGCCGCGCTCATGCTTGGCAAAATCGGCGACCCGCGCGCCGTCCAACCCCTTATTCAAGCACTCGATGCCCCTGGCCTGCAAACTCCGCTGTACGCAGCACAGGCGTTGGGCAAACTCGGCGACGCACGCGCCATTCAACCCCTGCTCAGTCTCGTCAGCAGCGGCAATGAAAAGGTACGTGAGGCCGCGCTCGAATCACTCAAGCGTCTGGGCCATGGCCGTGACAAAGAGAAAGAGCGGGTCTTGCAAGTAGAGGCGGAATAATAACCGCCGCTTTGCAGCTTTATGGGGTGCATCCGACCAAGATGACATCGCAGCAGCGATGCGCCCCAAAGTTGATATGCCCCACAACTATTCAAATTCCATATTGTATTGACATACTATAATAGGCGATTGATTTCATGGTATCCCCTGTCATTTTTCGGCTTGCCCGGCGCACGATAAGCCGCCGATTTCTCCAGAGTCTGTTGTTTGTAATCGGCGTGGCGCTGGGGGTGGCAATGGTGATCGCCATCGACATCGCCAACGGTTCTTCCAGCCGCGCTTTTGACCTGAGTACCGAGAGCGTAACGGGCAAGGCGACCCACCAGATTATCGGTGGCCCCAGTGGTCTGCCAAGCGAAATTTACACCCAACTGCGCCTCGATTTAGCGCTGAGAGACATCGCGCCTGTGGTGACAGAGTATGTGCGCGGCGTTAAGATGGGCGACCAACCGCTGCGCTTGCTCGGTGTGGATACATTCGCTGAACCACCCTTCCGCAATTATCTCAGCACTGTCGAAGTTGAAGGCGGCGCACAAACTGCATTTGACGCGCTCAACGCTTTTATCGCCGAACCTGGCACAATTCTGATGAGCCAGACAATGGCAACACGCTTCGGTATCCAACCCGGCGACACAATTACGCTGCGTCCCGGCAGCCAACGTGTCGATGTGCGCGTTGTTGGCCTACTCCGTGCGGACGATAAGGTGAGCCAAGAAGCGCTGGACGATTTGCTGCTGACCGACATCGCCACCGCGCAGGAAGTCATCGGCAGGCCGGGTACGATCACGCGAATCGACCTGATTTTGCCCGAAAATTACGATGTGAGTCAGATTGAGGTCATTCTCCCCCCAGGCGTTACGCTGGTTTCTTCACAAGAAGCCAATGGCACACTCCAACAGATGACAGCGGCGTTTGAGTTGAATCTGCAAGCCCTGAGTTTATTGGCGCTCGTCGTTGGTGTGTTTCTGATCTACAACACGGTCACATTCAGCGTCGTCCAGCGCCGCCCAATCATCGGCACGATGCGGGCGCTCGGCGCGACTCGTAACCAGATTTTTACGCTGATTCTGGGCGAAGCCTTTATCCTGGGGCTGCTTGGCACAGCAATGGGGCTAGGACTCGGCATCATTTTTGGACGCGCGGCAGTGGGACTGGTGTCACAAACGATCAGCGATTTGTATTTTAATGTCAGTGTCCAGAGCATCACCGTCGCGCCATTCACGCTGATAAAAGGCGCGGCGATTGGGATTTTCGCCAGTGTCGCGGCGGCATTCGTGCCATCGCTCGACGCTACACGTACCCCACCTGTCGGCATTTTGCGGCGCTCGGATGTCGAGCAAAAAGCGCGGCGGCTCGTACCATATATGACGCTGGCGGCTGTCGCGCTGAATATCGCCGGATTTTTGCTGCTACAAATTCCGTCTACGAACGTCACCCTCGGATTTACAGCGCTGTTTTGTATTGTCCTAGGCGGGTCACTATTTACGCCTGTGGTTTTGCTGATGATGATGCGAATCGCCACACCGATCACGAACAGAATTTTCGGCGTTCTGGGGCGGATGGCTCCCCGCGCGGTGGTGCGCTCTCTCAGCCGCACGTCGATTGCCGTCGCCGCGCTGACCGTCGCCATCAGCGTGATCGTCGGCGTGAGCGTGATGATCGCCAGCTTCCGCACCAGTGTCGCCGATTGGCTGGATAATACACTGGGCGCAGACATTTATATTTCGCCGCCGCTGCTGACCGCCAACCGTTCAACTGCGGATGTGGACAGGAACATCGTAGACGAAATCGAAAAAATCGACGGCATTGCGAGAATTGTCACCGGACGCGAAGCCATCGTGATCGCGCCGGATTATCCCGATATGCCGCCTGTCAATCTGAACAGCGCCAATGGTGAAGTGACCACTAACCCGCGCCGTTTCGCCTGGGTAAATGTCCCGTCAGATGATTATTGGCCTGCACTCGCTGACGGGCAGATCATGGTGAGTGAACCGTTCGCTTTCCGCCGGGGAATCACGCCGGAAAATAACACCATTAAGCTGCTGACAGATCGCGGTGAGCAGACATTCACCATCGCGGGTGTGTTTTACGATTACGCCACCGATCAAGGCACGATATTTATGGCGGATAACGTCTACCGCGAATACTACGATGATCCCTACATTTCGTCGATTGCGCTGTTTTTGAACGAAGGCGTTGAGCCGAACACGATCATCGACACGCTGAAAACGAACACACTACTCGATACAGACTTGCTGGCTCAGAGCAACCGCAGCCTTCGGACAGGTGTGTTTGAGGTTTTCGAGCGTGCCTTCACCATCACGATTGCGCTGCAAGTGTTGGCAACCGTCGTCGCTTTTATCGGCATTTTGAGCGCATTGATGGCCTTGCAATTGGAGCATACGCGCGAATATGGCGTGATGCGTGCTACAGGCATGACACCGCGCCAACTTTGGAATTACACGCTGATTCAAACCGGGCTGATGGGTACAACGGCGGGTTTGCTGGCACTGCCGATTGGCCTCGTGCTGGCGCTGGTGCTGATCTACGCGATCAACGTGCGTTCGTTCGGCTGGACGATGCAAATCGCGCTAACGCCGAACGAATTTATTCAGGCGTTTGCGGTTGCACTTCTAGCAGCACTGGCGGCAGGTATCTATCCGGCATGGAAACTCAGCCAACTCGTGACGGCGCGGGCGCTGCGAAGTGAGTAGAGGTTAGCGTTTTTTCTTCTTGCGAAGATCTGGCTGAAATGTATCTTCGATTAAGCGTTTTAAGTGGTGGCGCTCACGTCGCATGGCGTGCCAATAGAAGAAAGTACCTATCGCACACAAGATAATACTATCAGGGAAAAATCTACTACTATTAAAGGAAAAGGAAAAGATAAAAAAGAACAAGGCAAAAACCACTGGGGCAAGAAGAAAATTCCGGTATGAGTTCTGAGTCAAATTAATGTCTGTTATCATACGTGTTGTGTCTTCTCCCCAACTGTTAAGATAGCCCTTTGCCTCTACTTCTATCAACCCATTACTCCATTGTTTGATATAAAGCGTGTAAGTATCATTATCAACCTTAGTAAGCTCCACTGTTGTTTTGCGAACTTTCCAAGAACCTATATCATGTTTACGCTGTAGGAGTTCTGCACAAGTTTCAAGTAGCTGAGGAATCACCACGTCCATTTGCAAAGACGAAACGAAGCGATACAACCAACCTTGCACAGAGAGTTCTTTGTTTTTGCGCTTTTCAGGAATCATGAGGTGATCTCCGCAACCGATACCTCATTCTAATCCCTAACAGGTAGTCAAACCCATCAGACTTTAGAGATTATCCCTCCTACCACAACACCATCGAATCGAGAAACAATTGTCGCAAATCGTCGGCGCTGGCAGGGCGTGGCGAAAGTTTGGTCACGCGATGCTGCGGGATCGTCCCCTCCACCAGCACACCCACATCGTCCGGCGTGAAGCCAATCGCGCTCAGACCATTCGGAACGCCCGTTTTTTTCATCAGGTCGATGATCGCGTTCGCCAGAATTTCGCCTGCATCCTCCGGCGCTGCCCCTCGCACATCCGCCCCCATCAATTCCGCCGCGCGTAAATGGCGTTCAGGATTCAAAATCGCCGTAAACCGAAAAACGGCAGGCGCGTTCAGAATCACCGACATGCCGTGCGGGATAATCGGGTGATCGTTGATAACACCTTCCGGCATATAGCTGCGAACCATGCTCGACACGGGATAGGACATGCCATGTGGTAAGTGAACGCCCGCGTTGCCAAATCCGACACCCGCGAAGGCCGAAGCTTGCAGCATTTGCGCCCGTGCCTCGTCATCTTCGGGGTCATGGGTCGCGCGGACGATGTTTTGCGACACCATCTGAATTGCGCGTGACGCCCAAATATCGCTGATCGGATTCGCGCCTTGATAGGCAGGGCGTTTTTTAGGCGATTCCGAGGCCGGACGCTGGTCATAGGGTATGGCGGTGAACGATTCTAACGCATGGCTGAGGACATCCAGCCCGGTGCTGGCGGCAATCATTTTGGGCATGGTGCGTGTGTTTTCCGGGTCGAGGATGCCGAGCGAAGGCCGCAATGCCCGGTGCGCGATACCTGTTTTGGCGTGAATTTCTTTATAGTCGAAAATCGCGACACCCGTCGTTTCACTGCCCGTCCCAGCCGTCGTCGGTATGCAAATAATCGGCTTGAGTCGCCCCGGCACAGGGATGCCACGACCAATCGGTGGGTTCACGTAATCGAAAAAATCTGCCGGATAGGTCGAATACAGATTGGCGACTTTAGCCGTGTCCATCGTCGAGCCACCGCCCACTGCGACAAAACCATCAAATTTTCCATCCGTCGCAAATTGAATCGCGTGTTTGAACGATTCATCGCTCGGCTCAACCCGTATCTGATCGTACAGCGCCACATCGATTCCCTCAGCCCGCAGCGCATCCATCGTGATCGAAATCGCTTCACTTTCGCGCAAATTGGGATCAACCAGCACCATGACGCGTTTCGTCCCCAGCGCCGCCATATCGCCGCCGACTTCGCGGGTCGCGCCAGCGCCGTACTTGATGCTCGAGATCGGAAGAGCA
>JALHNB010000096.1 GCA_022843745.1 Anaerolineae bacterium
TAGGTGGTGAAAATCTCCAGCATAAAACGATCTTCACCAATGAGGCGATAGAAGGTCTTACGGGCAAATTCGGTGCGTTCCTCCTCAGTTTCACCTTCAGCAAAACGGGCGATCACCTGCTTAATGGTGTCCATGACAGTGTTCGCAAAAGACGTGCGTCCGCAGAGGTAAAAATATGCGCCTTGCCCACCCTCTTTTGTGCTGCGGATCATCTCCCAAAGAAGTCGGGCATTTGTTTCTTCGAGTATTTCGTCATTCAGATAGCGGCGCTGACCGGCTACAAAATCAAACTGACCTGATGCAGAGTTGAATCGCACGGCGATCTCATCCTGCGAAAAGGCGACCTGAACATTCAGCTTGCCCTCGGCGACAAACGGCTCAAGCTCATCTCGATAATAAAAATCCTCACGGTGACGCGTCCCAAAAAACAGCCACATCGGGCCGGACTCCGCATGACGCATCCGTTCGTCGATCAAACCGCGCATAGGTGCTATGCCTGTTCCACCCGCGAACATCACGACTGGGCGTGAGAGGTCATGCGGCAGGCTAAAACGCGCCGGATGAACGACTTTTATCGAAATGCGTCCAGATACTTCTCCGAGGGCACAGCGTGAGAGAAAATTTGACCCTGTTCCCTGACGCTGATCCCCACGCGAGACATCCGTATCTTTTGTTTGATAGTTCAGGCCGCCAATCGTGAGGTGCAGTTCATCAGTCTGATCGCTCATGGTCGAAGAAATCGAATATAAACGCCAGCGTTCCGGCGGAATAATGCGGCACACATGCTCATAATCGCCGGGGAGGGATTTCCAGAGGCGCTTGGGGTTATAGCCAGCGTCTGCCAGCATATCGAGCATATCCCATATTTCCCATTGGTCTTCCGCCCATATATCCAGAATTTTACGCAAACGCTCGTTGTTGGTGATTCCAAAAAGGTTCAGCGCAACGGCTCGGTCTACAGGGCGGATATGTCCAAATTTTAGAAGTGTGCGCAGCGGCAGTTCTGTCGCGTTCTGGTAGCCATAGCACAAATTGACATGCCAGCGCCAATTGGCATTGAGTTGGATCATTTCATCACCCGTCGCTCGAAGTGCAGCGAGTGTCTTTTCAACGAGATCGTCACTATTTTCCGGCAAAATGCCACAGCGATCACCGGCCTGATAACGAATACCTGTTTGGGAAGTATCAAAAACGATGCGTCGAACAAGCTGATTTGCATGATCGCCAATGGTATCGACCCGTTTGATGGGAACCATATGGGTCGTCTGGGGATAATCACCATAACGCTCCAACCGCGAATGCTCTAATTCGGTTGCCAGACGATCCCAGACGCGCTCACTATAAGAGCCGCCAATACCGCCAAGCGTTTTGACACGTCCGCCTTTAAATGACAGGTCTAAAAACCCATAGGCTTTAAGGCGATGGCGATTGAGAAGCCCACTTTCTCCGATATAAGAATCACGCGCCTCGTCGTAAATCCCTTTGAGCGTTCGATCACCGCGCTGCATTACGTAATCCGAAACTGAGATTTCTTCCAAAGCATTGAGCCATTCGCGCCAATATTTCGGAAACCAGTCACGGGTTCTGACTGTTTCGTGTCCCACCGTCGTCTTATAACTTTTGCGACCAAAGAAAATATCGAGCGTTGTAAACGAGGGGATTGCTGTTCCGCTTGGCCCTGGCACGCTGTTATTCGGCTGAAATGGTGACGCGAATAAAGCCGCCGTTTTCCCCCATACCACCGGATTAATGTAGAGGTCGTTATAGGGATTGGGATTCACCTTCATCAGCGAGACGTAACTGAGATATTTGATGGCATCGCTGATAAAAACCAGCGATTCTTTTAAAAGCTCCGGGTCATCCTGTACAGCCGCCTCCTGAGCGCTCAGGGTCGCCTCGATAAGCGGCGAAAAAAGATACATCATTTCAATCGGAGTCGTCTGAAAGCGGCGCTCATCCTCATTGCCGATCATCGGAATCGCCAATTTTAGATTCTCGACAATAAAAAGCTGTTCGGCGTTCGGGTTAATAAAATGCCAGTTGTGCGAATTGAGGTCAATAAACGAGAGGTGCGGCGCGGGTCTGTCAAGCCGGATTGAAATTTGCTCCCAGGGCAATTGTATCTGTGGCGGGATGCCCTTTTCGGGCGGTTCAGGTTCGCAGTACCAATAGAGATGCGCCAGAATGCTGAACAACGACGAGGCACGCAGCACATATTCATCTGGCAAATCTTCCGGCTTTGCGCTCAGTATCGGCATTTCGTTGATCGTTTGACGCACGGCATATTTGCGAAACAGGTCAGGGATCGCCAGCGCTATTTCATCCCAGGCTTTGTGGCTGGATGGAAGATGTTTCATCGGTTCTTGAGTCGGCAAAAATCCGTGAGAATAGGAAAGCGAACCTAGATTTTCATGCCCAAACTGCTTATTAACAGCGATAGCCTCTTCCACGACGCGCCGAGCAGGAGCGACATCAACATGCTTCATAACGATATTCCTCTGGCTTATTTACAGCGTACCGACCACTGCCTGGCAAATATCTGTCCGACCAACCGTGCCGACCAAACGGCCATCTTTGACGACAGGCAAGCGGTGGATATTTTTTTCGAGCATCAGGACGGCAACTTTGGCGACGTGATCGTCGGGGTCAACCACCAGCGGGTTCATGATGACCAGCGGCGCGATAGGCTTGTACATAAGTTCGCTGCCTTTGCGCAGGAATAGGCGAAAGGCTTGTTCAAGTGTTCCCCCTTCTCCTGTAATTTCATCAATATCCGGCATTGCCGCACGGAGCACATCCCCCACCGAAAGCACGCCGACAAAATTATTGTCGTCATCAATGACCATAAGATCGCCAATACCAGAAAGTGCGATCATCTCAGCCGCGCGGTGCAGCGTATCCCCGATACGAATACGCACCGTCCGCACGGTCATAATGCCTTTCACACACATAAACGGTAGTTCCACTGAGGCACGCCATTCCGCCAATAATTCATCGAGAACCGGATAAAGTTTCTTGTCAGCCGGATTCCAGGGTTTCACGAGGTAGTAATCAACAACATCCTGATTCACCATGAGCATCGCAACCTCTGGATCAGGATAATCCGTGATGAGCAGTTTACCTGCGTCGGGATAAATCGAAGCGCTCTTTTCCAGAAAAGCAACGCCCTCTGCGCCTTGCTGCTCAACCACAAACAGCGCAATCTGCTCACCTTGTTCTCGGTAATCGTGCAGCATATAGGACAGATCAGTTTCGGGCAGCACAGCAACGATTCGATAGCCTTCGACATAGCGCTGCCGCAGCGTTTCTTCGAGCGAGTCATTTGCATCGGTAAAACGATTGCTGACCAGAAAGATGATCGGTTCTCGCTGCATCGCGTTATGCCTCGTCTATCACTTCGAAAATGGCTTCGACTTCAACCGCAAAACCATTGGGAAGCGACGCAAAACCCAAAGCACTGCGAGCATGAAAACCGCGAGTCTCTTTGCCCAAAATGTCCCAAATAAGTTGCGAAGCGCCGTTGATGACCAGATGCGCTTCGATAAAATCCGGCGCACAGTTTACAGCCCCCAGCACTTTGACGCATCGAATATTATTGAGTGTCCCTGTGAGCGTATAGACCGCCTGGAGCAACTGCACCGCGCACACTCGCGCCGCTGCCTGTCCCTGTTCAGTCGTCACATCCTGACCAAGTTTTCCTTTATAGCCCGTCGATACATGCCCCGATGTATAAATCGTATTTCCGGTGCGTGTCGCCGGAGCCAGATTGGTCAGGCCAGGGTAGGCGGCAAGATCAACGCCCAATTCTTTTGCTTTTTCATCAGGTGTCATCAGATTTTCCTCACTCAGAATTGTAAAAATAGCGGATGATTTCGATCACAAATGTTAAATTTCAGGCGTTCTTCAAGAAGTAGATGGGCCTATCCACATACCGATCACAGGCTTGCCCGGGTGGAAATATGCTAACGTCCGATTCTGCCTCACCTTATACTCGCTTCACTTTGCTGGATATAACTCAGCTAGGTTAAGTTTAGTCCATTTGAAGAAATCTACAAAAGTTACAGAACATCACAGATTGATATGATTGGAGAGTCAAAGGCATGTTTCGCCTGGGGGGAAACCTTATCCCAGAACACAAAAATCAGCCGATTTGATCAGAATTTTATTTTCCAAAACCGCACAATCCACAGCAAAAACATCATATTGAATCAATCTGATGAACTCGGCATTTTCTCTGGCTGATTACGCTTACTCGTTTAAAAATTCCTACACAATCGGCTTGCAAGTTTCCTTATCTGGAAGGATACTATTGTGAGACTTATACGTTTTTCAGATTTATAATCGAAATTGAATTCTGATAGTGTTTTTGAAGTTGCGATTTCTGTAAATTTGCCATTCGTCTTTACGACTCGTTCGAACTTATATCCTCATTAGCGCAACTATCCAAGGACCAGGGATGACAACATCTACTTTCACCATTCGTAAACGTGATGAGATCGAACTTCAAATCCAATCCCTGCTCGAATCGCTTGGCGAAGGTCGAGTAGATGGTGTAGCCTACGACACAGCCTGGACAGCCCGTTTAGCTCTGCGCTATCCGAGCTATGGCTTCGACCAGAGTCTTGAATGGCTGCGCCGCCATCAGTACCCGGATGGCACGTGGGGGGGATCACTCATTCATTATCATGATCGTTACATTTCAACACTGGCTGCTATCGTTGCCTTGCAGGAAGCCTTGAAGGAAGGCGGCGGGCATCCGCGTGATGCTCGGCGTGTTAAACGTGGCGAAGATGCGCTTTGGAAGCTCGTCGGCAAACTGGGCCGCGACGATTCGGATACAGTGGGTTTTCCTATCCTTTCCACTTCACTGTCCGAAGAAGCGGCAAGGCTGGGGCTGGATGTCCCTCAAGCGCCAGTTCGCTATGCATCTGCATATAAAAAGAAAGTCGAAGCCTTACTCAACCAACCCCAGCGCGACTGGCGAAACACTACTCTGATTTTTTCACTTGAGGCTCTAAGATCGGGGCTACGAGCAAATGATATTGTATTGGAAAAAAACAATTCAGTCGCAGTATCCCCATCAGCGACATGTGGCTATTTGCTGGATAACAGCCATCGCGCATCTCTTGAATATCTTACCGCTGCGATAGCGAAAAATTCGCTAGGGGGTACGCCTGCCCTTGCTCCCATTGACATCTTTGAAACGGCGTGGTCGATATACCATCTAGCGATGGTTGGAGCAATTAACCGCCATCACCCAGATGTTATTCGCGTTTTGGATCAGCTCTGGAATAATTGGTCTAAAGACTTCGGTGTAGCAACTGCATCACATTTTCCCGTGACCGATATTGATGATACCGCAGCGGCATTTATCGTTCTTACCTGGGCAGGTTATCCTGTATCTGCGGATGTGTTCTTATATTATGAACTAGAGGATCATTTTTGTTGTTATCACGGTGAAACTAACCCCTCTTTAAGTGCTCATGTCAGACTTCTCAAGGCTTTGGAACTTTGCAAGGATCACCCGAGTTACTCGCGTTGGGTTGAAAAATCGGTTGCTTTCTTGCAACGGCTTGATGAGAATGGTTCATTCTGGTGGGATAAGTGGCACTGCTCTCCTTATTACGTCAACAGCACTGCCATATCTACTTTGTACCCATTAGATCGAGTTTTATCACATTCTCGTCTGAAGTGGATAATTCGGACACAGAATGATGATGGAGGTTGGGGATACTATGGTGAATCCACATCTGAAGAGACAGCCTATTGTTTGAATGCCTTGCTCTGGTGGAACCAAAATGTGGGTCATATCGAGTCTTCAAAACTAGACTCCGCAGCGAATTTTCTCAAATTTAGAATTAATGACAATGAGTTTGCCCCTTTGTGGATAGGCAAAAGTCTATACACCCCCCATTTTCCAGTCATGTCAGCGATATTGAGTACCCTCTATAGTTACTTGAGTGGGGGATAAATGACGCCTCATCCTACCTTACTTAAACAACCAATTAACTGGATAATCGCTTTGTTATCCAAGTGGATTACGCCCAAATCTCAAAGCCGTGATGAGGCGTTCCGAGAACGTGTTATTAGGTCAACATTGGTAATAACGATTTTCTTTGTTCTTCTGAGTTTTACATCGACTATTTTTGTATTTAAATCTCCATGGCGTGCGATATCTTTCCCAACTCTTCACGTTGTCGTTTTAATCGGTTTCTTCGCATCGGCAATTATGGTGTCAAAGGGGCAGCTTACGATTTCAGGTTGGCTCATAACCTGCACTATGCTGATCGGAGCTAGCGGGTTGGTGCTTTTGGCAAGGCAGGAGCAGACAATCGTAAGCATTATGACAGGGGCTATACCTACATTTATGATTGCCCCTCTTTTTACTGCACTTGTTCTACCCCGAAATACAATAATTCCTGTGGGGCTGTTGACTGCATCCATGTATGCTATATCACAGTTTGCGATTCCAATAAGTGATTTTGAAATAGCTGGGTTAACTTTTGAGGCGGCAACAGTATCTGTATTACTGATTGTGTTAGTAGAGAGCACGTTGCTCCGACAGCTTCGACTTGAATTTGATGCACGATTTGAGTCTATGCGCCAGTCAATAGATCTGACTGAAAAAGCACGCCAAGAGGCTGATGTAGCTCGGCAGCGTGCAGAAGATGCCGATAATGCTAAATCGCAATTCCTCGCGAATATGAGCCATGAACTCCGTACACCGCTCAACGCAATCATCGGCTATTCCGAAGCGATGATCGGTGGGATGGCAGGCGCATTTACTGAAAAACAATTGCTGTTAATGGGACATATTCAACACAATGGTCGCCGTCTGCTGGAGCTTATCAACGATATACTTGACCTCTCTAAGATCGAGTCAGGATCGCTTGAAATATTTCTCGCCCCGATGTCTCCCGGTTCTACAATTCGTCAGACTGTCGAAAGTTTGCGTAGCTTGGCAGATCAAAAAAATATTGGCTTAACGGTAGAGTTCGATAACGGAGCGCCAGAAATTGTGCTGAGCGACTCGAAAAAGTTCGAGCAAGTCCTCGTAAATTTATTAAGCAATGCGCTCAAGTTCACGTCGGAGGGCGGTGTTGCCATAAAGGTTAGCAGCGTCGATAAAGATAACTGGCGCTTTTGCGTAAAAGATACTGGAATTGGTATGCCGCCGGATGCACCTCAATATATTTTTGAACCCTTCCGGCAAGTTGATGGATCAGCAACCCGAAAGCACAAGGGTACGGGGTTAGGTCTTGCGATAACCAAGCGACTCATCGACCATCTACACGGCACGATTGTTGTTGAATCTGAGCTAGGTAAAGGAACATCATTTATCGTTACTTTGCCCATTGCTGCTGTTCCACAACCCCACAATAGTGCCACTATTGAGCACAATTAAGCTAATTCACTAAGAGCAGCCTCTTTGATATTGGAATTATTTAACATATAGGGTAATTATGATTGACGAAGATTTCGCACGCCGCATTCGTGAACGATTTCCTGAAGGGCTTACTGGCCTGTTTGCTATAGGCGGCACACGCACCACTTATATTTTGGAACACAATCGCAACGCGCAAAATCCCGGAAAGATCCAGGACTTTGCGGATTATGGTCTTCAGCTACAAGAGAAATATCTCAATTTTGCCCGTATGTTTGTGGAACTGGGGGGGCAGAATCTGATTATCTCAGCATTCTCATTTATCGGCTTTTACAATCGTGGAGCCGAATATGCCGAACTTGCTACGCGGGAGATGGGTCGATTAGTTGATGAAATTGCTATAGCATTCTACAAGCAACATAGGCTAGACCCTTACTTTGTTGGTATTGACACCCTGCTAAGGCTTCCGCCAGACTCATCCGCACATCAAATGGGGAAACGGTTGCAGGAATTTCAAAATTCGTGGCCCTATCGAGCAGAAAATGGCAGGCTTATATGGGAAATTGCATCCATTCCTAACCTTACCCTTTGGCACGGTTTTCAGGAAATGAATGAAGCTGATCGAGTCGCATTAAATGACGAGCTTGAGCAATTCGACAATCTTCTGGACGTTCAGCGCTGTCTCTACCGTCACTTTTCAAAGATGGTTCTTGGCTTCGAGATTCCAATGCCGCATTTTTATCTGGGAACAAACAAGGGAGGTGACTTAAAACTGCGCTCACCTATCGGTATCGGTCTTACTGCCGGCGAGTATCTGCGACTTTATTATACCCCCTATCCTTCTTTGTTTATTACTAGCGAAACTCTAAAAGCTATCCTGGAAGACCTGGCATTTAAGGAGCGATTCCATTCTTCAGAAACGGATTATAAAGGGCAGTACACACCGGAACTGGTGCAAAAAGAATATGAGCGTGTGATGGCGTTGGCTTCCAATCCAGATTCTGTGCTGGGTTATACTCGCAGAGTGACCGAGTAGCGGTGGATAAATACCACAATCGTAAAGGGAATAACTGTGATCTGGCTTTTTGATTTTAGCGATACGCTGGTTACAGGATCAAAAACCTGGGCATTTGACCATGCTTTTCCTGACCTTATCCACGAAAACAACCTACCATTTGATCCTGTATCGTTCCATAAAATCACACTCAAAGCCCAACAAAAAGCCAATGAAACCCAGGATGAGGCGGCAGTCCTTGACGAAATGTTTGCCAGTCTCCAGTGGCCCGATCATCTCAAAAAGGAGCTACTCAAGCGGACTTTTGAATTTTACAGGCCAAAATTATTCGATGATACGATCCCATTCCTGGAGAAATTGCGTCAGGCAAGGCAAGCGCTATTTATATTATCAAACACGAATCAAGCGCCTGAATTGGCTCATGAGTTCGGGATTAGTCACTACTTTGAGTCAATTATTACACCCAAATCCTGTGGTGGGGCTGCTCGCAAACCGGATATAGCGCTTTGGGATTGTTTAACCAAGCAGATGTCAACCGATAAGCTGAGTGCAAACACTGCGATTATAGTTGGCGATGATCCCTGGTCAGACGGCGCATTTGCGTCAAAGATCGGTCTGCCCTGTTGGATTATTGACCGAAGTCAGCGCATGGAGTCGTTACGAGGGCAGCATCCCGTTCGATGGGTTCAATCACTGCTTGAGATTCCTGTATCGAATACCTTGAACATATAGATGTCAGGCCTAATGACGTAGAGAATGTAACGTTTATGAAATAAGTCTGTCAATTAAGTTATAATCTTTGGTATTAGACTATCTTTCATTTTTTTGAATAAATGTCTCGATAGCCTATTTGGGAATTAAGACATGCAGGAAACAGTTTGTGTATTTGGCTCATCAAGCAATCGTGTTGATTCGCTCTATTCAGAAGTGGCTACAGAGCTTGGCAGGTTAATTGCGCAAAATGGATGGACGCTGTTGTGCGGTGGTGCTAATTCTGGCTTGATCCTCTCTCTTGCCCAAAGCGTTCAGCAAAATGGTGGTAAGGTCATTGCAGTCGTACCGCGATTGATGATCGGCACGAAATATATCTATGAAAAAGCCGACGAAACGATCATCACTGAAGACCTGCCTGCACGAAAATCTCAATTGGAAGCCATGTCGGACGCATTTATTGTGCTTCCCGGTGGCATCGGCACACTCGATGAAGTGTTCACGATACTAGCTACAAAGCAGTTTCAGATGCATAACAAGCCTGTCGCGTTCGTCAATATAAACGGATTTCTGGATAGTTTCACCGTCTTAATGCGCTGGCTTGAAACCGAAAACTTCATTGGCTCAGGAGAATTGGGCAAGCTGTGTTTTCTGGAGGATACCGCGGAAGCCGCTGTAAATCGTATAAAAAAGCAGATTGAAAAGTAACCCTGATGTTTGACAAAAAAGCAAACAATTATGTATTCCGATCACCTACTGTAACAGGAAACTCTACATGGACATCCAAAATATGTTAATCGTGCTTGTAGATGATGACCTTCATGCCCGCAATGTATTTCAGATGGTTATGGAATTTCATCAGATGTCGGTGTCGATGTTCGATAATGCCGAGGCTGCTATTGAACATCTCCAAAATAATAAACCGGATGTTGTTGTGATGGATTTATTTCTGCCGGGTTTAGATGGCTATCAGGCTCTCGATAAGATTCGCAGAGCAGGCATAGCACAGGGTTGCAGTTTTATCGCCGCAACCTCATATTATACCAACGATACTCAAACCGAAGTTATTAGCAGAGGTTTTGATGGCTATATCGCAAAACCCTTTAGCGCCCAGCATCTCCTACCCTACATCGCCCAGGTTATCGATCAACATCAATCCAAGATGTAACGAATCTTTATACTTTGAGACAAACCCTCACCTTATAATAAGAATTGGAAACCATAACCAAGAATCTGATGGTGAAACAAGATGCATGATCTATCGAATTGGCAAATCATGATTGTTGATGATGAGCCAGATAATGTGGGTGTGGTTAAACTCGTCATGGAGTTTCACAATGCTGAAGTGCAAACAGCCGCATCGGGATTAGAATGCTTAAAGTTACTGAACTACAATATCCCCACTCTATTGCTGATTGATATTCAGATGCCGGAGATGTCTGGTTACGAGCTTCTCAGCGAGATTCGAAAGCAAGAGAAATGGCGCACGATCCCGGCCATTGCAGTCACTGCGCACACCATGGATGGAGATGCTGCACGCATCTTGGCAGCTGGTTTTGATGGCTACATACCAAAACCTGTGAATTCAATGACACTGGTTGATGAGATCGTGGAATCGGTCAACGGGTGAGGCATATCCTCAAAAGGTTTGTATCGAGGTTGCGCTGTTAGTAAAAGATAGTTATTGCGTAACTACCTTTGTTTCTGTAAAAAGCGGTTAAATAGCTATTTAACCATCACTTTGAGCCTTTGAGCGAGTTGAGCAAACGATTCAATGTCAAAGGGCTTGTATAAAACGTAGTCGGCCCCCATTTCAATAATGTTAGATGTCATATGAGAATGTGCAGTGATAACCATAATGCACATGCTTTTATGCTGCGGTTGATTATAGATTTCTCGAATAACTGTTAATCCATCTACATCGGGCATCGCCAAATCGAGCACCAGTAAATCAAATGAACGATGCGCCAGAGTCGATAGAGCCTTACGTCCATCCTCCTCCTCAAGCACCTCATAACCAACATGTTCCAGAGCCATACGACAGAGGTCGCGATTAAAGAAATTGTCGTCAACAACTAACGCAGTAGCAATTATCTGATCATTCATTGTGACACCCTTATCACACAACACAGTTCACTTTTATCGGGTTTTATCTTGCGCCTAAAGATTGTAGTGCAATCAACGATTTGGAACGCACGTGATGATTCTCATCATTCAGGTGTTGTTCAATCGTTCCAATGGCGCGTGGATCACCGATCCGCGCCAGGGCTTCTATGGCGGTATAACGCTCCACCGACGAGGAAGTCGTTTCGACAATTTCAATCAATGCGGAAACAGCACGAGAGTCACCGATTGCGCCAATCGCATGGAGAATCCACATCATGGAAGCAGAACTGGTCTCTTTATTAAGAGCCGTCAACAACGCTTCTAGAGCTGCATCGCCACCTAGTTGTGCTAAACATTGAGCAGATATTGCCAGAACCGCGGGGCTTTTTGATTTTAGGCATTTAACAGCACCGGGAATCGCACGTGGATCACCTATCTTGGTCAGAATGGTTAATATCCGATACGCACCTCCATCAGGAGCAGTGCAAAGCGCTTCTAACAAAGGCTCCACTGCATCACTCCCTATCTCGACCAGTGCGTTATGGGCATGGCGAACGCGGTCTAAATCCGGATCCAGAAGATCACGAATTAACGAGTCCATAAGAAAACCTCTCAATCCTCGCCCCCGACAACCAGCGATAGCGTGAACTGTACTGACAACCCTCCAGGAAGGTGCTTAGGCTCCATCGGGGCAGTCAGAATTGTGATTCCTTCAGTCCTCTGGAGGATTTCTATATCCATCATCGGTATCGGAGACCACCATTGTGCTTCAAAGGTATTGTAACTCAATTGTACGATGTGATCGGGAATTGCGGGCGCAATAATATCCCAAACGTCATCCATCGAATACGGATGACTTTTTTCTACCTGATCGCACCACTGTGTACCTGCAACTAACAATTGTCCAACCTTTGTGCCCTCGAATGTGGAATCGATTTGCTGATTAAACACTCCTAAAAATGTCCTGATCTCGCTGAGACATCGCTGCGCTTCAAGGTAGCGATCTGTCGAAACATTGTCGGCGGTCTCGTTACAAATCTCGGCCAATTTTCCAAAAAGGGAGATGATTGGCTCTGGCGTCTGGATATCTTGAAGAATTGGGAAGTTGAGATAACCATGCAACTCCCTCATATGATCATAAATGAGTTCGTTTACTTCTAAACTGATGGTCTGTGTGAGTTGTTTATCCATGATTACACTCATTATGATAGTTAGGAGGCGGATGAAAACTTTCCAACTTCTCTATATCTCTAGCATATGACAATCATCCATGAAACAAGTAAAAGATATTGCGAATAATTTGTGAATATCTTATAGGCGACAATGTCTCAGGCCTGCTATGGGGTGTTATTCACGATGAGAAATTTTTCATATGTAATACGGGGATTCGTCAGCCACTACCAGATCGTAGTCTTACTATGCGGTATGGGTAAAACACATGCAGCGATACAGACACATTTCAATCGTTTTAGTGATTGATCCTGTCTTCGTGGGGACAAGATATACCTTGTCCCCACGAACTTATGATGAAGGTATATTCACCAAAGTTTTTAGGAGATCTCGCGAAAGTGGGTTTAATATTTCTTACGATTTCGGTGCGGGTGTCAGAGAATAATGCTCTCCCGCGATGGTTTCAAACTCAATGATTGACGACTCCGGTTCTCGGATCGTCACTGACCTGCCCTCTGCCCTGACGAACAGCGGAATACTCGCCCGCACGCGACATATATTGCCAAGATGGGACGTGATTTCAGCACCTGTTAGCTGCTGATTCTGCCAATTGAGGCTGACCTCAAATCCGCCCCGCGCTCTCAGGCCGCTGACCATACCCTCCGCCCAGACTGTGGGTAATGCGGGCAGCAAGTGAATCACATCGCTGTGACTTTGCATCAACATTTCCACGACACCAGCGGTATAGCCGAAATTGCCATCAATCTGAAAAGGCGGATGCGCGTCAAAAAGATTCAGATATACGCCGCCTGCGTTGTGCATCTCGACCTCTGTATCATCCACAAGTGTGAGCAGCCTTTTGATAAAAAGATGCGCACGATCTCCATCGCGCAGCCGCGCCCACAAGTTGATTTTCCAGGCCAACGACCAGCCTGTACCCACATCGCCGCGAATTTCAAGCGACTGCCGTACAGCCTTGATAAGCTCTGGATTCATTTCTGGCGTGAGCTGACTGCCAGGAAATACGCCGAACAGGTGCGAAACGTGGCGATGTTGAACTTCTTCTTCCTGCAAATCCGCCGCCCACTCCTGAAGCTGCCCACGTGCGCCGATCTGATAGGGCAGCAAACGATCTCGTGCGGTTCGGAGTTGGCTGGCGAAATCCGCGTCGATTCCCAATATCTCAGCAGCAGCGATACAGTGGGTAAACAAATCCCAGATCACCGCCATATCCATCGTCGCGGCTTTCGTCACCGCAGCGGTGCGGCCATCCGGCGTTTTGAACATGAGTTCCGGCGATGTCGAAGGTGACGTGACCAGATGCCCATTTCCATCTTCGATCAGCCAATCCAGACAAAATTCCGCAGCACCTTTCACGACAGGCCAGGCATCCCGCAAAAATGAAACATCGCCACTAAAGGCAAAATGTTCCCAAAGGTGCTGGCATAACCATGCCCCGCCCATCTCCCAATTCGCCCAGACCGGATTGCCGCCGCCAAAATCACCAACAGGCGCACTTTGTCGCCACACGTCTGCATTATGATGCGCCACCCACCCACGCGCTCCGTAATTGATCTCAGCCGTCTGGCGACCTGTGATACTCAAACCCTTAATCAGATCGAAAAGTGGTTCGTGGCATTCCCCCAGATTAGCCGTTTCAGCAGGCCAATAATTCATCTGCGTATTGATGTTGATCGTCCAGTTGGAACTCCAGGGCGGACGAACTTCCTCGTTCCAGATTCCCTGCAAATTCGCAGGCTGTGTACCGGGGCGCGAGCTGGCGATCAGCAAATAGCGCCCATATTGAAACAAGAGTGCTTCAAGCTGCTGATCCCCTTCGGATTGATAACGCCGCAAACGTTCATCAATCGGCATAGAATGCGTATCCTCACCGCCGAGTTTCAATTCGACTCGCCGGAAAAGCGTCTGGTGGTCTTCAATATGGCGCTGTCGAAGGGTTTCATAAGGCTGACTTGCTGCCGCATTCAGATATTTTGAAGCGTCTTCAGCGGGATTTCGTCCTTCCCGTCCAGGTGATTTATCAAACCCGTTGAAGCTGGTCGCCGCCGAAATTATCAGCGTTACGGCATCGGCATCGGAAACGCGAAACCCATTTTTATCGACGGTGACTGTGCCACTCTCAGCGATGACTTGAAGATGTATCTGGAAAGTCATGCCTTCGTGGTCATTGTAGACAATCACATTCGGCATATTGCCACGATAGCTCGGCTCGACGTGCGCCGGACATTTGCCCTTCAGAATCAGCCTTTCACCTTCCACATCGGTCTCGTACTGTAGCAAACTGCTCAATTTCGCCGTGAAAGAGAGGTTCCCCGGTTGGCTGCACGTAAGCCGCACCACGATGACCTGATCGGGAAAGCTGGCAAAAATTTCGCGGCTGAATGTCACACCATTTGCCGCATAGCGTGTGGTTGCCAGTGCTTCATCAAGCGACAGATCGCGATAATAGTCGCTGTAGTTTTCCGCTATTTCAAAATCCAGATATAAATCGCCCATCGGCTGATACGATTGGTTAAATATCCCTTGCATCTGCTTTGAGAGTTGATCCGCTTTCACATAATCCTCAGCATCAATGGCGCGGCGTAATTCGGGCAGCACGGCTTTTGCGCCTGGGTTATTCCAATCCTTTGGCCCGCCCGACCACAGCGTATCCTCATTGAGCTGAATACGTTCTTGTTGAACGCCGCCAAAGATCATCGCGCCGAGCCGACCATTCCCGACTGGCAGGGCCTCTACCCATTGCTGCGCGGGCTGCTGATACCAAAGTGCAAGGGATGATGGTGTCACTAAGGGGGTCATAAATTCTCCTGTATTTTATTGCAAATAGTATTTATAAAGGTGCGTCGTTTTTTAAAGGCATGTAATCTTGCTTTTATATTGGGTCGAATCATTCAAATCCTAAGGTTTAGCAGGCACGGCAGTAGAGTTCCGCACAATAATTTCGACTGGCAGCACAATTTCCTGATAGCCTTCAGAGCCGTTATCATTAATGCGATCTAACAAGAGATTTGTAGCCTGTTTGCCCATCTCATAAGCAGGTTGAACCGCCACCGTAAAAAAAGGATCAACCATGATGGGCGCTGGCAAATCGTCAAAGGCTACAACAGACATGGCTTGCGGTACGAGTATCTTCGATTCGCGCAAAGCGTGCATAACACCAATGCCGATAAAATTATTAGCCGCAAAAATAGCAGTTGGTCGCGGAGTGAGTTCCAAAACCTGTTTTGTGAATCGATAACCTGTTTCCTGATCGTACTCTCCCCAATTAACCTGCGGCCTTTCATGCAGGCCTGCTTGCTCAAATGCCTGGACGGCCCCTTGTACACGGTCATAGGCAGTTGAATGATCCTGTCGCCCTGTGATAATCGAAATGTGACGATGCCCCAGGTCAAGCAAGTGTTTTGTTAACCGATATGCTCCACTAATTGAATCACCGCGTACAGAATCAACCTGAGCATCGCGGATTTTCCGATCCAGGATAACAAATGGGACACGGCGCTTTGCAAGGGTCTTGGGGACGTATGATGATGCGGGTACGACCAGGAAGCCATCGACCTGTTTCTTGCTCAGAAACACCAAATAATCATCTTGTTTCTCAATCGATTCATCGGTGTTGCCGATAATAATGTGATGCCCGCGCAAATTGGCAGCATCCTCAACACCGCGTGCGACAGTTGTCCAGAAGGGATTGGTAATGTCGGATAACACAAGTGCTAAGGTCTGTGTACGCTTCGAACGGAGGCTTGGCCCCAGCGCATTAGGGATATAATTCATTTCTTCAATGGCAGCCTCAACACGGCGGCGCGTTTCTTTGCTCACATAGCCATTGTTATTGACCACGCGCGATACAGTAATCGGCGCAACCCCTGCCCGTTTTGCTACCTCATGAATGGCAGACATGGATAATAAGCCCTCCATGACATATCGAAAAAATAAATAATCATAGTATGTGGCGTTTTATAATATGGACTGAATACTTCCTTGGGCAAAACTGAGATGAAAGATGATAAAGAGTCCATTTCTTGACAAAATCATCTCGCCCATGTATCTTCTTATGGTAAGCTTACCACATGGGCAAATTATTTCAAATCAAATCAAACAAGCTTAGCATAATGACAATTTTGAGTTCAGCCGATTGTCATGGGTGAATTCATAAAAGCACGGCATTAGTTGTAAAATATTTAAATACAAAACCTGCAAAATATTACAGCACTTCGTTATTGGCGTTAGAAATTAGAAAGGACATTTTTGAATGCGGATTTTCCGGTCACAAGCAAGAAGTGAGTACAAATCTGCCGTAGGCCAACAACGTGTGGCATCCCAAATTGAAACCTCACATTGGTACAAAGCTAAACGAAGTTTCCGTCGTCACTGGCAGTTATACCTCATCATGGTACCGGGTTTATTGTACTTTTTAATCTTCAAATATATTCCGATGTCGAGTGCGGTTATTGCCTTTAAAGAGTACAGTGTTGTCCAGGGTGTCTGGGGAAGTCCCTGGGCCGGGTTTAAGTATTTTAATTTATTTTTTAGCAATCCCGTATTTTGGACACTCATCAAGAATACACTTGGCCTCAGCCTGTACTCACTGGTCGTCGGGTTTCCCATTCCTATTATCCTGGCGATATGCCTGAACGAAATCCGCGATGGTTTTTTCAAACGTTTTACCCAACTTGTCACCTATGCGCCCTATTTCATCTCGACGGTAATTCTCGTTTCCATGACCATGCTGTTACTCTCGCCCCGGTTGGGTGTCGTCAATCTGGGTTTACAGGCGCTTGGTCAGCAACCGATCAACTTTCTTGGAATCCCGAATATGTTTCCGGGTATCTATGTTTGGTCTGGTGTGTGGCAGTTTAGTGGTTATGCTGCCGTTGTCTATCTGGCAGCGCTGGCCGGAATTGACCCCCAGCTCCGCGAGGCT
The DNA here is from genome assembly GCA_022843745.1 of Anaerolineae bacterium. Classification (GTDB taxonomy): domain Bacteria; phylum Chloroflexota; class Anaerolineae; order Aggregatilineales; family Phototrophicaceae; genus JALHNB01. The sequence goes on from JALHNB010000096.1 coordinate 17,332, forward strand.
GCCAGGATCGACGGTGCTTCCCGCATCCAGATCATCCGAAATGTTGATTTGCCGGGTATCATGCCCGTGATCGTGATCCTCCTCATCCTGAATGTTGGCAGTCTGCTCTCGGTGGGCTTCGAGAAAGTGTTCCTGTTGCAGAACCCTCTGAACCTTGCCACCTCAGAAGTTATCTCCACTTATGTCTATAAAATCGGGCTTCTGAATGCCAATTTCAGCTTTGCTACGGCAGTCGGTCTGTTTAACTCGGTGGTTAACATGATCTTGCTGGTAACGGTGAATTCCGTAGCCAAGCGCGTATCGGATTCTGATGCAGGTTTGTGGTAACAGGCTAAGGAGACGATGTAAGCATGGAAAGCACAAGGGTATTGAAGTCAGAGAATCGGATACAGGACTCGTTCGGTGATCGAGTATTCATGTTCTTTATTTATTTGTTTTTAATCGTTGTTTTGCTGCTAGTCTTGTATCCAGTAGTCTATATTGTTAGCGCATCTTTCAGCGACCCAATTGCTGTTACAGCGGGTAAGGTCTGGTTGCTGCCTGTTGATTTCTCGCTGCGTGGCTATGAAGTCACCCTTCAGAATCCTCAGATCATCACTGGTTATGTCAACTCCCTCATCTATACAGTTGGCGGCTCGATAATTAGCGTCGCTTTAACCGTTTTACTGGCTTACCCGTTGTCACGGCGAGATTTGTATGGCGCAAACATCGTGATGTTCCTCATCACTTTCACCCTGCTCTTTTCCGGCGGGCTGATCCCAACTTACCTGGTAGTCAAGGATTTGGGAATGATTGATACGCGCTGGGCATTACTTATACCCCAGGCGATTGCGGCCTTTCAGGTTATTATTGCCCGCACTTTCTTCCGCTCCGCAATTCCAGACGAATTGGTGGAAGCCGCCGAATTGGATGGATGTAACGATCTTCAATTTCTGCGATGGGTGGTGTTCCCGCTGTCCAAGCCCATTATCGCTGTTTTGGCACTGATGTACGCTGTCTCCCAATGGAATGGCTACTTTGATGCTTTGCTTTACTTAAAATCAGCGGATCTTCAACCGCTGCAATTGGTGCTTCGCAATATCCTGATTCTCAACACGACCAACAGCGGCTCGATGGATGCTACGGCTATGGCCCAGCGTCAGCAGTTAGCTGATTTGTTGAAGTACTGTCTGGTCGTGGTGGGGAGCGTACCTGTACTCTTGCTTTATCCGTTCGTTCAACGTTACTTCGTTAAGGGTATGTTGATCGGGTCTATTAAAGGCTAAATTGCCGAATCAAATAAACACATGAGGTTGAAAGGAGATGAAATTCTTGATCGGATCGTGACAGATATCGAAAAACTTAAGTTCCCTAATATTCTCATATTTGTGAACCATACAGGAGTAACATAAAGTGAAACACAGGCTTCTTTTAATTGTAATACTTGTTGTCATGAGCATGGTGTTAGCCATTTCCCCAGGGCTGGCTCAGTCAGAACCTCTCGTAATAAGAATTTTCGGGCCACAGGGTGCCGAGGCTGATCTGGCGACCAACGCCTTCACGCTGTCTCTGCAAGAGATGTTCAATGTCAAGTTCGAGTGGACAGTCACGACGTATGATGGCACTTCCGCTGCTGAGAAACGTAACCTCGCGCTTGCCAGCGGTGACTATCCCGATGTCTTTATGCTCGTTCCCTGGGTAGACCAATTTTCGCAGATTGATCTGCTGAAATATGGGGCGCAGGGTGTAATCCTCCCGCTCAATGACCTGATCGAGGCACATGCTCCTAATATCAAAGATGCCCTGGAAACCTACCCCGACTTCAATGCCATGAGCACCTCGCCAGGTGGCACCATCTGGGGTCTGCCGCAGTTGATTCAGTGCTACCACTGTTCGTATGCAAATAAAATGTGGATCAACCGCCGCTGGCTGGAAGAACTGGATATTGAAGTTCCTGAGACAATTGAAGAATTCAAGGACATGCTGATTGCCTTCCGGGAACAGGATGCCAACGGTAATGGTGTTGCTGACGAAGTGTTGGGTGGCGCGACAATGGATTATGGTACGCGCCTTATCCCGTACCTGATGAATGGTTTCATCTATGATGATGATCGCACCTACTTGTATATGAACGAGGGCAAGGTCGATACCGTCGCCAATAAACTGGAATGGAAAGAAGGTCTGACCTTCATTAAGAGCCTGTATGATGAGGGACTTATTGACCCCGGCGCGTTTACCTATAACGCTGATGCCTACAGCGCATTTGGTAATAACGCTACTGCTCAGATGTTGAGCGCTGCCGCTGGTATGCACCCCTGGATTTTCGTAAACTGCGCGGACAACGCCGATCCTCAGTATTGCGTGGACTATGATCCCCTACCGCCGCTGCAAGGACCGAACGCCGGTTATTCAACCCTCATCCCCAACATGGTACCTGGAGCCACCTTCGTAATAACGAATAAGGCCAGCCCAGAAGTCCAGGAAGCAGCGATCAAGATCGTGGACTATATGTTCACCGTTGAAGGCGCACTGAATGGTATCTTCGGTGTCGAAGGCGTGAACTGGCGGCTTCCTGAAGAAGGCGAAATCGCGAATAACCGATCAGTCGATCCTCTCTATACTACACTCAACCCCGACCCAGCCACGCCCAACAATGCCTGGGGTGCTCAAGCACAATATTATAATCCGATTGCGTTCCGTGATGCCTGGGTAACATCGGACGACGTCTATACTCAGGCTGGCTATGAGCGTCGTTTGCAACAAGCTACCGACCTCTACGCGGGCAAGGAATCGCCGGACTTATTCCCATTCTGGGCACTCTGGCCCGACCCGGCAGTCGCCGATGAGCAAGCGCTGATGAAGCAGAACATCACAGACTACATTAACTCAAGCGCACTGGCTTTCGTCACAGGTTCTATGAGCCTGGATACGGACTGGGATGCTTATGTTGAAGGGCTGAATGGCCTGGGACTCGCGCGCTATCTGGAACTCAACCAAGCAGCCTACGACGCAATGATGAACTAGGCTTTGATAGATGGTGTATGATTTATAGATATTTCTCGAATTTTGCACCGTCCATAATTTAAGAAGCTGGGTCAGTTATCACAAGCTGACCCAGTTTTAATAAACCTCTCTCGCTTTGTAGCTTGCCTACTATCCTCTTTTGAGAATTTTGACACTTCAACCCAATCTTTGTATCTTCTATCCACATTGGCTTGAAAATTATCCGAGAGAAAATAAATATGGCACGTCACACCGAATCTCACCCTGATTTAGACCGCGTTAAACAATTCTTCCCTCTCGGCGTGGAAAACCCATCCACACTCAGTCGGGAGCAAATTCAGCATTTCAATGAAAAAGGCTATATTTTCCCACTCGACGTTTTTAGCCCTGAAGAAATAGCCACGCATCGCGCCTATTTCGACCAGCTTCTGGCAAAAGCATCAGCGGCGGGCTGGAACAGCTATTCCATCAATGGCTGGCATAAGCACTGCGAGGGGCTTTATGACCTTCCACTCAATAACCGCATTCTGGACTATGTGCAGGATTTGTTGGGCGAAAATCTCATCTGCTGGGGTACGCATTACTTTACCAAGATGCCGCACGACCCCAAACGGGTAAGCTGGCATCAGGACGCATCATACTGGCCGCTTACCCCCAGCAAAACGGTCACGGTTTGGCTGGCGATTGACGATGCCGACATCGAAAACGGCGCGATGCAGGTGATCCCCGGTTCGCATGTGAATGCTCAGGTTGCTTATGAGGACAGCCAACCCGAAGAAAACAATGTCCTGTACCAGACGATTGTTGATGCCGAGTCTTATGGTGATAAGCCCGTCGTGATTGAACTCAAGGCCGGGCAGATATCGCTGC
>JALHNB010000097.1 GCA_022843745.1 Anaerolineae bacterium
ATAGATTCGATTGACCTGAAAACCCTGCTGGTGAGCCGAGGTGTGAAGGTTGCCGGGGAAATTTACAAGCGCTACAAAGGTAAGGTGCGGCTGTCCAAGAATCCGCTGGAATGTAACACCATCCGTTTGCCAGACGGCATCTTTGTCCAGCTCACCGATCTGTCGTTCCACATGGAATACATCAGCTCAGTGATTACCTGGAATATGCTCAAACAGGTGAAGTATTTGCCGGATCTGAAGACTGATTTTCACCTGAAGCTGGACGAGAACGACTGTCCGGCGATCTATCACAAAAAGCAAAAAATCACGACGATTGAGTTTATTGAATACACCGATTTTTATCAGCAGAAAACGACTTCTGGCCTGCCATTTGTGGGGAATGCGGTGTTGCAAGGGACAGATTGGGTATCGTTTCCGCTGGTGTGGCGCTGCGATTTTGGCATGATTAACGAGCCGTGCCAATATTGTTTCCCTGCCAGCGAAATTGCGTCGATGTCTGCCGAGAAAAAGCGGAAGCTCCAATATCCCACGCCGGATGATGTCGCCCAGATGGTGGAATACGCCATCATCACAGCCAAGTGTGCCACCAGCGTTCAGATCACGGGCGGGTCGCTGTTTAATGACCGCGCCGAGGTCGAGATTATCCTCAATATCCTCCGCGCGATTGACGAGCGTGTCGGTATGGAAAACATTCCGGGCGAGGTCGTCGTTTACTGCACCCCTCCGAAAGACCCGAAAAGCATTGATGATCTGTTTGCGGCAGGCGCGGACAGGCTTTCGTGCAGCCTCGAAATCTGGGACGAAGAACTCGCCGCCAAAATTATGCCCGCGAAAATGCGCATTACAGGCCGCAAGCGCCACCTGGACAGCCTGCATTACATCGCGGACACGTATGGCAAAAACAAAGCGTGCAGCAATTTTATCGTCGGGCTGGAGCCGCTGGAAAGCGTGCTGGAAGGTGCGGAATACTGCGCCTCGCATGGAATCGTGCCGATTGCCTCGGTCTGGATACCCTTTGGCAGACCTGTGATGGATTCGATGCGCGGTCAGGACCTGGAATACTATCGGACGTTTAAGACCGAATTGGCGCGAATTTATCAGAAATACGGGATCGTGCCACCCGGCGGAAAAGGGCTGAACGTCTGTATGGATCGCGATGTGTTCCTGTCGATTGACCAGGGCGATAAGTTCGGCTAGACCACCGCTGGTGTCGCCGGGGTCCGGTTGACCATCGCGGCGCTAACATCCCAAAGCTTTCCAGCGACAACCATATCGGAGGCCTGTGGCGCGGCGGTGGCTACTTTGGAATCCACAAAATATTTTCCGGTAACGTTCTGAACCTCTGGCGACGATGCGAGGTAAATCGACGTTTCTGCGCCTTTTTCCGGCGAACGCGCGATCAGGGGAACAATCGCTCCGATGATTTTGAAAAGCAGCCCATCGTTATTCTTGCCGAATCCTGTGCTCACAAAGCCGGGATGCAGCGCGTTCACCGTAACACCTGTTCCCTCAAGCCGCCGCGCCAATTCAATCGTAAACAAAATATTCGCCAGTTTGGAATTGCCATAGGCGGCGGACGAATAGGATTTTTCGCCCTGAAGATTATCGAACTCAATTTTGGCGCGTGAATGGGCATTCGACGACACGTTGATAATCCGGGCTGGGGCGCTGGCCTTGATCGTATCCAGCAGCAGATTGGTCAGCAGAAAATAGGCGAGGTGATTGACCGCAAACGTCATCTCGATGCCATCGACGCTCAATTTGCGCTCCATGAACACACCACCCGCGTTATTGAGCAGGATGTCGAGCCGCGAATATTTGCTTCTGAATTCGCTTGCCAGCCGCCGGATTTGTTGCTGTGACGATAAATCCGCCAGCAGCGAGTCTACATTCTGGTTTCCAGTCACCGCGCGAATTTCCTGAACAACCTGATTCGTTTTCGCAGCATCGCGCCCAACGATCACCACCGTTGTGCCCATTCTGGCGAGTTCTTGCGCTGTAACCTTCCCGATCCCATTTGTTCCACCCGTAATCAGGCAGATTTTCCCTTGCATGTCTGGCATGGTGTTTCCGCGAATGGTTGGCATATTTGCTCCTATATCCGACATGCTGTCTGAAGACTCCGAGTATGAATGCTGCGCAGTGTCGGTAATTTTTGTTTCTGTTGACACCGATCATTATACGGTATATGGGTGCGCGGGAACTGGCGCTGAACAATTTGCTATGGGCGAAGGCTGGCGGGGCGATTGGCTTCCATCCATGTGACGGCGAAATCGACCAATGTGCGCTGGCGCATCAGGCGTGTCGTCGCATTCCCGACTTGCGCGATTTTTACGCTTTCTGGCAGCGCTTCAAACGCCGCGCCGAGGACATCGAAATCGTCGGAGGCAATCGTATCGTCACGGTACGTCACCCAACGCCGTTCGCCATCGACCAGCATCGCCGAGCCGTTCAATTCCGGCACTTTTCCGGGGTAATTCGCGTGGAAATCGGCCAGATGCAGCGACGTGTTATGCGCATGACCGACACCGAGCAAAAATACCCAGCCATCGAGATCATAGAGTCGCGCGGTGGGCGAATTTTCCGCGACGCTGTTATCGAGCGACTGATTCGCTACGATAAATTCAGCGTGTTTGCCCCACGCGCCGAACGAAAACGCCGGATGTGCGCTGCGGTACACGCCGGGGTAGGTGCGGATACATTCGTTGATCGCGCCCATGCGGTTGGTTTGCGTGATTTCAGGTCGATAGGGCGGCATTTCGTCGCGAATCATTTTTTGAATTTCCGGCGCTGGGGGATTGCGCCACGTGGCGGGGTCGGAATTATCGGCGCTGTGGGTGGGCATGACGAGCGTACCTTCGGGCGTGATGACCGTCATGAGCGCATCGACCACCGCATTCGCGCCGCCAATGATGTCACCGCCAATTGCCCGCATCGACGTGTGCATGAGGACGACCTGCCCGGCGTACAGTCCCGCGCGGCGAAAATCGTCAATCAGTGTGCGCGTGGTGTGAATGTGAGTCAATTCTGCTTTTCTATTTCCGGCTCAGGAATTGGAATACCCATTTCGAGCGCGGTTGTGAGCCATGCGCGTTTGGCATCCTCAATCATCACCAACGCATCCGCCTGACTCTCGCCGTTGGTCATGCAGCCATCCAAGAGTGGGATTTCTGCGAACCAATAACCATCAACATCAGGCGTGAGCTGGATGGTATAAGGCAGCGAAAGATAATAATCGAGTGTTTTATTCGGCATCGAGTGCATCATTCTATTTTACCTATGTTTCGTACCCTCAACATAAAGCATTGGCACGGTCAGCCTTAATTCCCCGTGTTCCCGCGCGAGGGCGTTGAGGCGATCTTCCAGCGCGGCGAAAACGACTTCCTCCTCGGCGGGGTCGGTGACGCGCCAGCCATCGAGAAAGCCGACTCGCGTCAGGGAGTGGCGCAGGAAGGCGCTGCCGTCGAGAAAACGCAGCGTGAATTCATCCTCGACCACGCGGTTGACTCGAAAACCCGCCGATTCCAGAAGCGTGGAAATTTCGTCTCGCCCCAGGCGATGATTCTCATTGGCAGCGAGTTTTTCCAGCGCGGCGGCATTATTGCCTAGAACATCGCGGTAAATTTCATAAAATTCGCGCATGTGGCCTTTGGGATTGGTCGCGAAAACGATGCGTCCATTTTTCTGCATGACACGGGCGCACTCAACCAGCACCGTGCCAGGATTGTCGAAATTATTGATCGTCAGATTCGAGACGATGAGGTCGAAGCTGGAGTCGGGGAAGGGGAGTCGCGCACCATCGCCCTCAATCAGCACGACATTTTTCAGCCAATTATAGTAGGCGAGTTTTTGCGCGGCGCGTTCCAGTCCCGCCTTCCAGATGTCCACGCCGTAAAATCGCGACGATGGGCCGTGAACATGCGCTAATTCGAACAGTGGAAAACCCGTGCCGCAGCCGAGATCGAGCGCCGTGATGCCGCCGCGCAGTTCGAGGTGATCGAGCATGAACATGCCGAATCGCGCCCCCCACAGCGACATCTCATCGAAAATATTGGCGAATGCTGTCGTGTTGTAGTTAATCGGGTGTTGTAGGTAGTCGGTCATGGGTGGGAGACTCCTTTGCTCGGTGACGGATAACATTGCCATATTTTAAGCCAAAATGAAAAAATCATTGACAGTACCCCTCTGGCGCGATACTTTCGACCCAATTGAAACATGAAGCGTGTTTATTCGGTCATATCAAAGGTCAAAAATAATGAGTACATCGGACGCGAAACAAAGCAAGCCCTCGGTCACGAATCCTATGCCACCCATGTACCCCGGAGGGATGCGCATCGGCGAGGAGGAGGAACAGGCCGTTCTCGAAGTGATGCGCAGCAAACGGCTGTTCCGCTATTATGGCCCGAACCAGGGTTCATCGAAAGTGGATGAACTTGAAAAAGCCTTCAGTGATTTCATGGGCAGTCGCTATAGTGTAGCGGTCACATCCGGCACTGCGGCGCTCATCAGCGGTCTGGCGGCGTTGGGTGTCGGCCCCGGCGACGAAGTGATCGTCCCGGCGTATACGTGGATCGCCAGCGCGTCGGCGGTAGTCGCGGTAGGTGGCGTGCCGATCATGGCGGAAGTGGATGAATCGCTCACGCTGGATGTCGCCGATGTCACCAGCAAAATTTCGCCCTATACCCGCGCGATGATCCCGGTACATATGCGCGGTGCGCCCGCCCGCATGGACGAGTTGATGGCACTGGCAAAACAGCACGGTTTGGGCGTATTGGAAGACACGGCTCAGGCGAATGGAGCCAGCTTCAACGGGCAGCGGCTCGGCACAATTGGCGATATTGGCGCTTTCAGCCTGCAATTCAACAAGATGATTACCAGCGGCGAAGGCGGCATGGTCATTACCAGTGACGAAAATCTCTACCAGCGGACACTGATGTACCACGATGTCGTCGGCGGCATCCGCAACAACATTCCTTCCGACCAGATTCTTGCGGGCGTGAATTACCGGATGCCGGAACTGCTTGGGGCGGTAGCGCTGGTGCAGTTGAAGCGGCTGGATGCTTTGCTGGAGGATATGCGTCATCGCAAGCAGGTGATTAAAGAAGGTATGAGCGATGTCGCCCGCCGCAAGGGGGTGCAGTTCCGCGTTCTCAACGACCCGCAGGGCGACGCGGCGATTGCGTTGATCTTTTTCATGCCGGATTCAGCAACCGCCCAGCCTGTTTCGAAGGCGCTTCGGGCAGAGGGGATCAGCAACTTTGTGATGTATTCGCCGACTTCCTCGGATTATCACGTTTACGCGCACTGGTCGCCGATTTTGAACCAGCGCACGTGGTCGGAGCAGGGCGGCCCCTGGAAAAACCACCCGCGCAAGGTCACTTACTCGACGGATATGTGTCCGCAAACGCTGGATTTGCTGGGGCGGGCGATTCACATTGACATCAGCCCGGAATTGGATTCGCAGACCGTCGAAGAAATCACCGAGGGGCTGAACAAGGTGTTGGAGAGCATGGCGTAGCCGCCCGCGAGATCGCATTTCCATTTTGCTTGAGCAGCGGCGGCATGATTTCGATCCTATCACGCCGCCGGAAGTTCATTGATGAGATGTTTGAGATTTTAGCGGTTCTCTGCGAGAAAATTTTCGATACCTTTAATCATTTGTTCAACGTCTTCACGCTTGAAGTCATCAAATTGCCCATGTGCCGCAGAATTTCGTATGGTTGTCCATACTTCCAACTGCTTTGCGGTTACTACACTAACCGAATTTGATTTTTTCAGTTCGTCAATCAGATTTTTGAGCATCTTATGTTTGCCATTTGTCATTGTGGGAATAGGTGGTGTTTGCCTTCCACAGAGGCGACGTAAAGCATCTTCGAGGACTGCGCCCGCTAAAACAGCGGCAGGGACATAATCATATTGCCCTGAAACCCCCTCGCCTAAAAGTTGTTCTGCCAATTTCATGTAGTTCAAGGCTGTAGTAGCTTCTATCTCTGTCCGTAAATCCAGAAGCCCAATCTTATAAATCCGCTGAAGTGCTTTTAAAATGCCTTGTAATTTAGTTGCCCCCTCAATATCTCCGGGAAGATTTTCTATATCTTTGACGTGCTTTTCCCTCAACGCTGAATCCGTGAATAATAGATGGATGAGTGTGATTGTTTGCGTTCGTATTTCTGTCAACTCGACCAGATATTTGCCCTGAAAAGTATAAGGATTACTAAGATTAGATTCGCATAAGGTTTGTGTTTGTTTAACAAGGTCACCAAAACTTTTTCGAACTTTTATGTCAATGTCCTGTGATAACTGCATTTATACTAATCTCTCAGTTTATTCTTTATAGGTCTGGCATTCAGGCGGTCATGGAGACAAATCTATATGTTATGGTCATGGGTAATCGCTCGTCGGTTGCCCCTTCATAGGATCGTTAAGTAGTATTTTACTTTATAAATTAAGATGCGACGGTTAAGACCGCTATTCTGAAAATTTCACCGAAAAGTTTCAGTTACAAGAAACGTCAATAATTGGCCCAAACCCAACCTCAGCATGATTGACCGCATGTACCAGCGAAATTATGGCGTAAACAAAAATTATGTAGTTGACACAAAAAATATTGTGTGCTACAGTTATGTTGTCAACACAAGGAATATGAGATGTCAGAACATTCACTGCGAGAACGTAAATACGCCGCTACAAAAGCCGCCCTCATGGAGGCATTTATCGCGCGATTGGGAGAGCAGGGGATAGACGAGATCGCGGTGAAGGACGTGTGCCACGAGGTGCAGGTTTCCGAGACGACGTTTTTCAACTACTTCCCGTCGAAAAACGACCTGATGAGCTATTGCGTCCAGCTTTGGAGCATCCGCGTGTCGTGGGGGATGCAGCAATATCTCGAAAAGGGCGGCAGTCATCTCGACGCGATCCGCATCTTATTTGACCTGTCGGCGGATCAGGAAGAACGAGCGCCCGGTGGGATGCGCGAAATTGTCGTGCTGCAAGTGCGCCAGATATTCGCATTCCGGCCACTCACGTCCGCCGAATTCGCCCACCATTTCCCGGATATGCCGGAAGACCAGCGCCGTGACGTGCGAAATATCAACGATCTGCTGGGCGAACAGCTTTTCGCGGCGCAGCAAACGGGCGAATTGGCGGCGGATATTAACCTGGAAACGCTCACGATGACGCTGCTGAGTGTGTTTTTCATGACACCGATGCTGGTCACATTGTGGGGCGGAAAAAGTGTCAGGAAGGCTTATCGTCGCCAGCTTGATCTCTTGCTGCCGAAAGTGTAATCACTGACCGAGGGAGTACCCACACTGCGCCGACAAAACCCTTCTCAATTGGATGCCGGCGGCAGCGTGTTTGTAAATTCATTATATAAGGAGTTTTGGACAATGGAATACCAGCAACAAATTCTCATCGACGGTGAGGGCGTGTTCCCTTTGCTGCGTCACGTCCGGCTGCGCGGCACGAACTTCGAGATCGGTCAGCAGCTTGCTGAGATCAACATCGCGAATCACGGTGATACGTTGGAAAAACACCGCGTTCCCGACCCAGTGTATACCCGCGCTCGTCGCCAATACTTCCAGGCGCAGTATCCGATTCTGTGGCAGCGGATGCAGGGTGTCGCCGCCACGTTCGGGATGGACGCTGAAGATGATCGCTATGATTTTTCGTGGCTGAGATACAATCTCGATCTGCCGCTGCGCCCAGGCTGCTCGAATGCGTTTTATCCGCCACATCGCACCGAGGACGGTCACGCCTATCTAAGCCGCAACTACGATTTTTCGACGGGCAGCTTCAGCGATCTCGTGGGGTTGCAGCTCCCGCCGGAAGTCCGCGCACAGATGAAGGCCATGATGGGGGAGCCGTACATTATGGAGTGGGAGCCGACGGACGGCGGTTACGCATCCTGGGCGATCCATTCCAACGATGTGCTGGGCGGGACATTTGATGGCATGAACAGCGAAGGGCTGGCCGTTGCGTTGATGGCGGACGATGAAGTGATGGGGATCATGTTTGAGCCGCATCGCGAATCTGTACGCGCAGTCGGCGCCGATGAATTGCAGATTCAGCGGATGCTGCTGGACACCTGCGCGACAGTCGAGGAAGCCAAACACCTGCTGCTGACAGTCAAGCAGTTTTACCAGTACGTGCCGTGCCATTACATCATCGCCGATGCGTCAGGTAAATCGTTCGTTTTTGAGAATTCTGCCGGACGCAACCATTCAGTGATTGTCGATGGCAATGGTGATCCGCAGGTCTGCACGAATCACGGCGTTCACCGCCACACGATCACCGAAGCACCCAAACTGACGCTGGAAACCAACAGCCAGTGGCGTTTCGCGACCCTCCAGGATCGGATTTCGGCGCAGGAAAAGCACACGCCGGAGAGTATTCGCGCCATCAACGCGGCGGTGGGCGTGCGGCAGCTTTCGCAGGCGATGAAGGACAACCCCGGCTTTCGCTCGATTGCCGTCAGCATGAATTCACGGACGTTGTGGTATACGCTTTATGACCTGACCGAGCGCCGCGTCGAGATCGACTTTTACCTGAATTCGACGCTCAACGACGACGGCACATACCAGGAAGATCGCAGCCCGATTTACACGTTTGAGGTCGCGCTGGCAGCCGAGCCGGTGTGATCGAAATTTTTGCGCGCGGGATGTGATCGCCAGGGTGGCGGTCACGTCCTGTACTGTTTTCCATACTTTCAGACTCCGATTACCCTCCGCATGATTGTTAAATATTTACCGCCACACCCATAATAAAATGAGTACGAACAACTATATTTGTGGGTATCAACATGCCATTTTTACGACTTGCGATCCTGTTTTTTGCGATTGGTTTATTGACATCCAGCCACAACGCAGCGCTGGCGGAGACTTTTGATCTGGGCTGCGACTGGAAATCGTTATCGGAAGCGGTTGCTGAAGCCAACAGCAGCGCCGACGAAGATATCATCAACCTCACGCCGGGATGTGGTCTCTACTTTGAAGGTGAGCTAGCGTTTACGCGCCCCGGCGATACGATCACGATCAATGGAAATGACACAACGCTGACGGGGCTAGGGATGGGGCGATTCTTCTCCGTCGGGGAAGCAGTCACGGTAACAATCAATCATCTGGGTTTCATGATGGGTTACTCGGAGAGCAACGGCGGTGCAATCTTTGTTGATGGGGGCATCCTCACGGTGGATTCGAGCGTGTTTCACATGAGTTCGTCGACCTCCGATGGCGGCGCGATCTATAACCAGGGCGGAACCGTCACCATCATCAACAGCACATTCTTCGACAATGTTCCGGGCATTGATGATGGCGCTGCTATCGCCAATGACGGAGTGATGTCGATCATCCACAGCACGCTTACAAATGTTCGTGGCAATGTTATCAACTACGGCACGCTCACGCTGAAAAACTCGATTCTGGCAAATTCTCAGCATGGTACTGACTGCGTGAATGACGGCGGCGAAATTCTGGCCGAGGGCGTGAATTGGATCCAAGATGGCTCGTGCGATGTGCCTGATGCGCTGTCGGGTGATCCAAAACTCAGCGCACTAGCCCTTCATGGTAGCGATACGATTATGACGATTCCGCCCTACGCTGACAGTAAGGTGATTGATGCCGCAACTGACTGCCCGCTGCCGGATGTCGATCAGCGCGGCGCGGAGCGTCCATCAGGTTTGGCGTGTGACATCGGCGCGTTTGAATTTCAGGCTGATGCTTCAGTAACCGAGACAGAAGAAGCGACTCTTACGCCAACGAGCGAGCCTGCGGATGAGATAGAAGCCGGGTAGGATTGAGCCGGACGGCAGAGCGCGAAATATAAATGAAAATGCGAATATTGGGTGGCTATTTTGGCGGGTTTACTCAAATTGCAATTGGATCAACACAGGCACAGATTATCGAGTAAATCGCCGCCCGCTGGGTTGATGTGTTCGGTGTGCATAGCCTGACCTATATTTTCTTCGCACGTCCGGAAGTATTCGTAGCAGCAATTGGCACGCTCATAAACCAGCCGCCGGATTGCATTCCTAGAAAGCTCATTCATCCTTCGGCTTGAAATCTATCCGTGAAAATTTATAGCCACGACTCATCAACAAATGGGAAGCCTCAGCCTTACGTACCATGAGGCGATTACCGCGTTCCACGTAGCCTTCGAGTTCGCGATATTCGTTGTCCGAAATTGTTCCCAACGAATTTTTGTCCATCAAAATCTGCATTCGATCCTGAATATCGTGGGGCATCTGCTCACGCGCCATTGTCCATAATGCGTCGTCGGACAGCATCTTGAGTGCGTCGAGTTCGGCTTGCTCGTCTGGGGGCAAAGCGGGGAGGGGTGCGGAAAGCGTTTTGAGGTGTTCGAGCAATACCTGATCGACAGGCTGCGCGGTTTCGCTGGCAATCTGGCTAGCGCGTTGGTAAAGCTCATTGGGAATGGTCAGCGTGTAATCGCTCATAAAAAGCACCTTAACACGGTCATTACACACCATTCTACTGCAAAACCGCACCAAAAGCCTATAAATATGCACCTGCGATACATTCAGCAGCAACCTCCAGCGCATCCATAAATTTTTAATATAATATGGATAGGTTGATTATCAGCCGCATCGAATTTCATCGGTAGACGTGAAATGACGACGCTGATGAACAATCACCTTCAACCCCATCGACAGCACAATAGCATACAGGACGGAAAGATGAACGCGATCACGGACTTGTCAGCGACGGAACTTGTACAGAAGGCCAGCAGCGGCGAACTTTCGGTTGTGGATATTGTTGAAGCGCATATCGCGCGGATCGAGCAGGTGAATCCGCAAATCAACGCGGTAGTTACGCCGATATTTGAGCAGGCGCGGCGAGAAGCTCAGGCCGCCGAAAACCAGCGCGTACAGGGCGCGAGTCTGCCGCCGTTATTTGGCTTGCCCGTGACGATCAAGGATTCGCTCGATGTGGCAGGCGCGGCGGCAACCTGCGGGATGCTGGCGCGAAAAGATCGCATCGCCGAAAAAGACGCGGCGGTGGTGACGAAGCTGCGGCAGGCGGGGGCGATTATTCTCGGCAAGACCAATACGCCGGAAGTCTGCTGGGCGCAGGAGACGACCAATCTGCTCTACGGGCGCACCAATAACCCCTGGAATCTGGAACGCAGCGTCGGCGGCTCGACAGGTGGCGAAGCGGCGATCATCGCTGCCGGGGGATCGCCGCTGGGGATCGGATCGGATATTTCGGGGAGCATTCGCCTGCCTGCCGCGTTTGCCGGGATCGTCGGCTTGCGGCCTACCAGCGCCACGCTCGATGAAACCGGACATTATCCCTATGCCACCGGGCGGCTGGCTGATCTGGAAGCGATTGGCCCAATGGCGCGGCGTGTCGAGGATGTCGCGCTGGCGTTTTCGGTGCTGACCGGACGCGCGACACCGGACACGTCAATTTTAAAAGGTCAAAAAGTGGCGTACTGGTTCGGCGGTGGCCTGATGAAGCCAGAGGCCAGTATTCGCGCGGCGGTGAGTCTCGCAGTAGGCGCTCTCGAAAAAGCGGGAATGCAGGCGATTGAAAAACCTGTTACGGGACGAGTCCGATTTTCGGCGGTGGGTTGGTTGGCGTATGTTGACCGTGACGGACGCAAGGCGATTGACGATGCCTTCATGGCGGGCAGCGTGTGGAAGGAAATGCGCCGTCAACGCAGCGGCAAGAAAAATGTCTCGGCGGAATCGACGCAATATTGGATGTCGTCTACGCTGTCCTCGATTTTCGAGAAGCTGTTTGACGGCGCACGATGGCGGGAACGGCTGAACAGCAGATTTCTGGAATGGGTCGGCGAAAATGGCGTGGTTGTGTGTCCGATCCACCCGACGACAGCGCCCAAACATGGCTGGCAAAAGAGCGCCTCGAATTTAACAATTGATTATCAGCAGTGGGTGAATCTGGCGGGGCTGCCGGGGCTGACCGTGCCAACCGGATTCGACGCGAATAAGCTCCCGACTGCCGTGCAGATCGTCGGAGCGCGTGGTCGTGAAGACGTGATCCTCGCAGCAGGCATGGCGATCCAGCAGGCCGTGATGCCAGCGTGGGTGGGGCCGAAGATTTAGTGATGAATGGAAAATGGGGCTGAGGACTAAGAGGGGAGTGCTAAATATACAGTGCTGAGTGGACGACAGGGCTGATTATTACTCGTAGGGGCAGGTCTGAGACCTGTCCTTTCAAAAATACCACTGCTTCCTCAAAAGGATTGTCTCGCAAATTTCAAGTGAGCGATAGGGGCTATCAATCAGTACAAAATCGACCCTTCGCCAACGCACTATAAACATTACAGTTTTGGTACACACGTCATGATGAAAATGCCGATATAAGACGATATACTTCGCGAAATCAATAATCGCCGGAGCGCCACCGCCTGCATTTATGAAGAAAACAAACCCTAAATTCACAAACCCTTAACGATAAATTGTCGAAATCAACGCTATTCTTATTCTTATAATCCCAACCAATCAGTCTTAAACAGGAAATATGGTATGCAGCGTTTGCGGTTTTTGATGTGCCTCAGTGTTCTGGTCTTCATGGCTTGCGCCGCCGCGCCGATGATGGCAAAAGACGGCCTTATGCTGGTCATGCCCACTTCAGGAACGTATGAAGCGAATTTGCTGCTGGCTGAAACGTTTGATGTCGAAACCGCTTGGGAAAGCTATTCGAACCCCAACGGCGTTGAGTTGGGTGTCGAAAACGGCGTTTACCGCGCCTACACCATGAACGAAGGCTTTGCCTGGGGCTTGAACGCGCAGGAACACAGCAATGTCGTCCTGGAAGTCGAAGTGACACCGATGACCCCGAATTTTGAGAATGGCTATGGGATTATGTGCCGCGCGGACATCCAGAATAACGGCGACGGCTACTATTTTATGATTAACGCCAACGGCTATTATTCGATCCAACTCGGCAAGGGCGCTGATATTCTGCCGCTGGTCGATTGGACGCAATCAAACGTCATTCATCCTCAGATCGATGAGAATTCCATCCGCGCGGTGTGCATTGACGACCACCTTGCCATGTACGTCAACGGCGAACTGCTCGCCGAAGTGACCGACGAGAGCTATGCTGTGGGATATGCTGGCATCGCTGTCGCCGCCTCCGCGAACAGTGATGTCGATGCGACGTTTGATAACCTCATGATCTACAGCGTAACCCAATAAAATCTCCCCTCGTCTGACACCAAAAATCTGATCACGATTGCTTGAATACGTCCTGCGCTCGAATGCGTCTTCGATAATTGCATCGTAGAGAAGATACCCCTATAATATTGCTGCTTCAAGGGTGCTTAAGAGGTCAGAAAAGTCCCTATACTTTCTGGCAAAATTAAGCTATAAAGCATCATCATTCTCATCTGCAACCTGATTTAAGGAATTACAATGGACATCGCACGTTTGTCACTTTTTATGACCGCGTCGTTGGCGCTGCTGCTGACACCTGGGCCAGCCGTCCTGTTCATCGTCGCGCGGAGCATGGAGCAGGGTCGTCGCGCGGGATTGGTTTCGGTGCTGGGCATCGAGGCAGGCGGACTTTTTCACGTTATGGCGGCGACAGCGGGGCTTTCGGCGATTCTGATGTCGTCGGCGCTGGCGTTTGACATCGTAAAATATCTCGGCGCGGCCTACCTGATCTACATGGGCATCCGCACGCTGCGCACGAAGGATGTGCCGACGGACGTGGTGATCGAGCACAAAAGCTATCGCCAACTGTTTACGCAAGGGGTGATCGTGAACGTCCTTAACCCCAAGACGGCGCTGTTTTTCTTCGCTTTTATCCCGCAGTTTGTTGATCCGGCGCTGGGTTCGGTCAGCCTGCAATTCCTGATATTGGGGTTGATTTTCGTCGGATTGGCGACGGTGACGGACGGCCTTTACGCGCTGGCGGCGGGGACAGCCGGAAGCTGGTTGCAACAAAATCGACATTTCCAGCGTGTCCAGCGCTATGTCGCCGGGACGGTGTATATCGGCCTGGGCATTACAGCGGCGTTCGCGAGTCCGGCGCGGAAGTGATCGGCCTGAACATCCAGACCCACAAAACCATTTGCGGATGTGCTATCGTTACAATGATAGAGATTGACAGCATGGTTGATAGAGCGAGTTTGGATGTAGAAATTGCTTAAGCTCAAGAACCCCCTCCGTCGCTAACGCGACTCCTCCCCCGAATTCGGGGGAGGATGGGTGGGGGTTGAACGCGAGAAATAAGGAAATTTCGATGTAATGCGCTCTAAAAACGTGCTGTAAGAACTAATATCTAAGGAATTAACGATGACCAAACGCTTATTGTTTTTTAGCTTATGCTGTGTGGGGATGTTTTTTGCCGGTGCGCTGGTGGTGACGGCGCAGAGTGGGGCGGGCGAAAAGCTTGAGATATTTCCGTTGACCGCGAGAATTTATCTGTCAATCCCCTTAGCGGTGACAGATGAGCCAGTCGCGACACCGGAATTGAATTATTTTGACACGACCAATATGCCGACTCTGACCTGGAATCGGCTGAGTTGGGCGACCAGCTATGACATCGAAATTGACGATGACCCGGCCTTTAACTCGCCGGATTACTCGTACTCCACGACCACGCCGGAGGAACTCGAATCGCGTTCGCACACCGTCACAGTCGAACTGGGGGAGGGCGAGTGGTATTGGCGTGTGCGCGGGGTTAGCGGCGATGGCGTGGGCAGTTATAGCCGCCGGGAGCGCTTTGAGGTGGACTTCGTGCCGTGATGATTAGTGGTAAGTTGCTCCTGATGTGGGCGAGAAGCAGAACATCCGCTAGAATGTCGCCATAAATATTTCTTACCCAACAGGAGCAAAGATACCATGTACGTGATGATCGTGTACTGCCATGTGAAGCCGGAATTTGTCGATGCGTTCAAGGCGGCGTGTGTCGAAAACGCGCGTAACAGTGTGCAGGAGGCCGGATGTGCGCAGTTTGACGTGCTGCAACAGCAGGATGATCCCACGCGCTTTGTGCTGTACGAGGCGTATCGCACAGCGGACGCGCACCCCAAACACCGCGAGACAGCGCATTTTGCCACCTGGCGCGATACCGTCGCTGATATGATGGCCGAGCCGCGCTCCGCCGTGAAATTTGGAAATGCCTTCCCGGAAGACAGCGCGTGGTAGGAAAAATTCACCATTGAAATGATATATTTATAAGAAGCTAATCGGCTTAGGGATCACTAGAAAACTGGACAAGACTTTTAGCGCTAGTTTCTGTTTTCTTTGATGAATTTGACTGCATATGTGTGTAAAAAGCTTTGTTTTTCCACTGTGGAGAAAAACGCATTACGACGGGCTTTTTCCATACGCCTTACACCCATAATGATTTCAAATTGCTCTAAAGGGGTAGTGATGTGAGCATATTGTTCATGAATTCTATCCACATCAAGTTCATTTCCATATTGCGAAAGAAATTGCCTTGTTACCGTTCGTAAATATCCAGGTCGATTATTGTCAAACGTTATTTGTCGTGCAATTTGGATGATATCTATGTGCATTGTGTTTTGTTCGTTTAATTCCAAATTGTTTAGAAATCGAAATATCTGATATATCTGATAATCATATATAGCTTTTTGCGATCTAAGGAATCTTGCAAGCAAATCTTGGATTCGATGGTCTATAAGCATCTCAATATCCTTTAAATAGGTGAAGATAGTTTCGGTTTCTGATGGATAAATGGATGCATATTTAATACATTGCATAGCAGCATGATCATGCTTTTGTTTCCCAAGTCGTTTCAAAAGAAATCGAAATAAAGTCTTATTAAAATCTCTATGATCTGTTGGTACTTTCCCAAAATAGTTTTCATAAGCTTGAATAATGACCTCTAAAGGCGTATCCTCTGTGGATTCAGTCAATAATTCTTCTGCGAGAGGTAAATAACTGATCCCATCTATCCCTATTTGATCCATAATCTGCGAAATATAATCTTCTTTGACGTTCTTTATTATTGGATCCACACCTTTTATTTTGTTCGCAGCATCCTCCTTATTTAGGATTTCAGTTTTGCCTGATTGAAGATTCAGGCCGCGTTTCCGTAGCAGTTGAGTCAATTTAACAATTGCAAGTCGCGCTTCTGATTCAGATGAGCAAAATATTCTGAAATCGTCAACCCACCTCAGATGCTGTATCCCGTATGAATGCAGCGCAAGATCGACCGGGTTTAAATAAAGTTTTGCTAAGATATCGGAAGCTGAAAAGCCTTGTGGAACCCCTCGTCCAGAAATATATACGTGGGACCACATTCTTAGACATGCACGAAGATTGGCTATGGTCTTTTCATCCCCATTAAATCTATTCAAATCTGAAAATAAAACAGCATGTTCTATATTTTCGTAGTAAGCTGTAATATCTGTAAAGACAACAAATTTTACTTCAGGGTTATCTAATTTCTTTAAACTGTCATCAAGATAACCTCGATAAGACTTGAAATAACTTTTGAGCCATCTTGGTTGTGATGGATCATCTTCTAGTTGATATGAATAATCAAATAATTGTTGCGGGGTATGAAGATGCTGATGAATTCGAGGAAATAATTTAGATACCAGAAAGGTAAAAAATAGATGGTCTTCCAGAGCTAATATACCCCCTGGGCGAAGCGTACTACCTAATTTGGGCACCTCGCAGATGACCATTGCTTTCGGCGAATACATATTGTCTGTAAATTTTTTGTCAATAGTTTTCAGCCAATTAGTCAAAGATTGATCATCAATCTTAAGTAACTTTTGCTCGTAAGGGTGAGTGAAGAATACACGATCTTCAGCTATATCTGCCTCAACTCGCTCCCAAGCCAAAATAAGATCTGTAGATAACTCGTCCATTTTTATCTTTCTATTATTTAAGCTAGACTTAGCTAAACTCAACTGTTGAAAACTATACCATGACATTTCAAACGTAAATATATCTACACTATAATAATTTCATAAATTTTTCTAATTATTCACATATTATTAATAGATCAGAGTAAAAGCTAAAGTAGATGTTTCGGGGTTCTGTTGTACTCAAATCCTTGTGGAAGAATTAAGAAATTTCACAAAAATTTCGGTTGATTATGGCTCAATCTTAATTATAATCATTAGAAGATTGAACTTAACAACAACTGGAGGAAAGTGAATGAGCATGGCATTTTTGGGCGCGATGGCAGAAGCAAGTGAACAAGCATTGGAGCAGGCGTTACAGGCTATGCAATTGGTTTCAACAGCATCCCAGGACACGACTCCTGAAAAAACAGACGAAAAAATCGCGGCTGCCGCTGTCATGGCGTAGCCGTCTCCCGTATCAAACTCTTTAGCATATTTCCAACGAAATAATGCACAGCATATCCAGGCGGATCAAATGATGACCGCCTGGATATTTTCTGTTTAGCAGCTGTCTATACGTCTTTTGCACAATATTAAGGAAAGTTTCACGAAATTTTCGGTTCTTGCAAGGGGTTTATTACCTATAATGACAATAGTTAATAAATTCACTTAGCGGAGAAAAACACATGAGCATGGCTTTTTTGGGCGCGATGAAAAACGCTGACGAAAATATTCTGGAAGATGCATTACTCGCCATGCGCTCAATTGGCGATTTTGCCGTGAAACAGATGGGTAACGTGGAAAAAATGGAACATGCGGACGAAGAACAGCCTGAAGTCGAATTGGCCTCGGCACATGGAAGCGCTAAGAAGCAATAATTTCTAGAACAGCTTTTTGGCAGCCAGCGTGAAGCCGGGCAGCACTATGCCACCGTCGAGGGTGTCGTTGATACCGAAAGTACGGAGTGGCTGCCCTGGCGCGTAGACATCAATGGTTTGCGCTTCAGGGTCAATTTCCCAGTATAAAATCCCAGCTTGCAGGTAAATCCGCCGTTTTGTGGCAATCGCCGATGCCTTGTCGGTAGGCGAAAGGATTTCGACAGCCCACTCCGGCGCGATAGGGTCGGGATATTCGTCGCTCATCGGCGTTCGTTTGAAGGCGAAATCCGGCGCGACCACATGCCCTCGAATATCGTATGCGCCGTCACCACCACTCATATAGCAAGGAATTTGATTTTCAGCGCAAAAAGGATGAACAGCGACGGCAATCACATAACTACGATTAGAATTACTGGTTCGTCCCGGCGACACTTCGATAATCTCCCCGCTGATGAGTTCAAACAGCTTATCCGAGTTTTCCTCTTGATCCACAAATTCGCGAAATTCATCAATTGTTATCGGTTTTGTCTGCAAGACCATCACAACAACCTCTCTCACATTTCAAATGATTATAACATAATCGCCTTGCCTCAATAGGTATTCTGATAAAAGCGTCTTGCCACAATCGGCAATCTAGGCCACACTCTGCCCATTGAATATTTCCCTCATTGGAGAGCAAAAAATGGCGCAAAAATTTCTGCTTTTTGTTGGCTCGTATACGCGGACGATCCCCCACGCGCGGGGTGCTGGCGGCAAAGGCATCTACAGCTTCACGCTGGATGTCGAATCCGGGCATCTAAGCTATATCGGCGTGACGACGGGCATGGACAGCCCCGGATTTCTGGCGATTGCGGGGGACAACCTGTACGCGACGGGCGAGGTCGGCGAATGGCCGGAGGGGTTGGTCTCGTCCTATAAAATTGACCGCGAAACAGGCGGCCTGACCTATCTGAATATTCAGCCGACGCAGGGTGCTGCTGCGGCCTATGTTTCGGTCAGCGGCGGATATGCCTTCGTCGCGAATTACATGGGGCCGGACGGGGTGATTATGTACCCGCTTCAGGTCGATGGTCGGCTCTCACCCGCGTCATTTGTGGGCAGGCATCAGGGGAGTGGGCCGAACGCAGGCCGTCAGGAAGCGCCACATGCCCATTGTGCCGTGCCTGATCCTTCTGGTCGCTATCTGTGCGTGGCTGACCTGGGCATCGACCAGATTATCGTTTACCGGATTATTGACGGGCATCTGGTGGCGCACAGCAGCGTATCGGTTGAACCCGGCGCTGGGCCACGACACATCGATTTTCACCCCAGCGGCAAATTTGCTTACGTGAGCGAAGAATTGACATCGACCATCAGCGCGTTAGCCTGGGATGATGGCAAATTCACGAAGCTGCAAACGCTGTCCACCGTCCCCGCGGATTTTCCAGCCGGCATTAGCAACCCCTCGGATATTCACGTTCATCCCAACGGCAAATTCGTGTATCAGGCGAACCGTTTCCACGACACGATTGCGATTTTCGTGATTGACCAGCAAACAGGGCTGCTCACGTTTCTTGGCAATCAATCCACAGGCGGGAAAACGCCGCGCAATTTCGCGATTGACCCGACAGGCGCGATTATGCTGGTCGGCAACCAGGACAGCGACAGCATTGTCACGTTTCGCATCAACGGCGATACGGGTGCGCTCACTCCAACCGGATTTGTCGCCCATGCGCCAACGCCTGTGTGCCTGAAATTCGTGGTGTAGGGGGATAGACAACGAATGTGACAAGGGCGGCCCCATTGGAATTGTCCGCCACCTGCACTTGCGCCAATTTCAGGTTATTGGCTGTTGACTACGCCACAAAGCAGGTGACTACAGGGTCGCCTGTTTTTTTATTTATTTGGGAAAATTGAACCATCGTAAGGTGTTGTAAGTATAGTGGCAAAGTGAGTGTAATCAGCTATTTGGGACAAATTCTGCGCTTAAGTTTTGGCAAAATTGCAAATGTCAATATCCGTTGCGGTTCTTTAATATCCTGAGTATACTCACAAGACGTATCACTAAAAATATGTCTTCATAAATAATTGATAAGGA
>JALHNB010000098.1 GCA_022843745.1 Anaerolineae bacterium
TGATAAGGAAGGTTGTTCAATGAAAAAGTTTCAAATTGTCAGTGCATTACTCATGGTCTGTCTTTTAATGGGCGTTATCGGCACGGTAGCACCCCAGGATGAAGACGTTCTCAACATTCTCTATTGGCAAGCACCATCAAGCATGAATTTCTATCTGGCAGGCGGCACGAAAGAAATTGATGCCTCCACGCTCACGCTCGAACCGCTGGCTCGTTACGACGAGACGGGTACGCTCATCCCCTGGCTGGTCGAAGATATTCCTACAGTCGAAAATGGCGGCGTTTCGGAAGACCTGACCCAGATCACCTGGAAGATCACCCCCGGCATTCTGTGGTCGGATGGCACACCATTCACCGCCGCAGATGCAATTTTCACATGGCAATATTGCACGGACGAGGCGACTGGCTGCTCCTACCTGGAAAAATATGCCGATATCGCCAGCATCGAAGCGGTGGATGATCTGACATTGACGATCACGTTCACCGTTCCCAAGCCGTTCCCGTACAATGCGTTCGTGGGACAGGAATCGTCGATTCTCCAGAAAGCCCAGTTCGAAGCCTGCATTGGCGAGGCCGCGCAGGGCTGCACCGAGCAGAACTTTAACCCCATCGGCACTGGCCCGTATGTGGTTGAAGAATTCCGCGCCAACGACGTGATTACGTTTGTCGCCAACGAGAACTACCGCGAAGAGGGCAAGCCCTACTTCCAGCGCGTCGTCTTCAAAGGTGGCGGTGATGCGGAATCGGCTGCCCGTGCGGTTCTGGAAACTGGCGAGGCCGACTATGCCTGGAATCTCCAGATTGCCCCGGCCATTCTCGATCAGATGGCGGGCGCTGGCCTGGGAACCGTTCTGGTCGCCTATGGTACCAGCGTGGAACGTATCCATATCAACCAGACCAATCCAGACCCCGCTTTGGGTGAAGACCTGCGCTCGGTTCTGGTCGCGGATGGCTCTAACGCGCATCCTTTCCTGACCGACCCGGTGGTCTGGAAAGCGATGTCGATGGCGATTGATCGCAACCTGATCGCGTCGCAGCTCTATGGTGCTGCCGGACAGGCCACGTGCAATCTCCTGCCTGCTCCGCCGATTTACGCCTCGACCAACAACGATGCCTGCCTGACGCAAGACATCGCGGCTGCGAACGCCAGCCTGGACGAAGCCGGAATTGTCGATAGCGACGGTGATGGTGTTCGCGAATATAACGGTATTCCGATGCGCATTCTGTATCAGACCTCTACTAATGCTGTACGTCAGAGCACCCAGGCACTTGTCAAGCAGTGGTGGGCTGAAATCGGTATCGAAGCGGAACTGCGGAATGTTGATGCAGCCGTGTTCTTCGGCAGCGATGTCGCCAGCCCGGATACCTATGGCAAATTCTATGCCGATGTCCAGATGTTCACCAATAACTTCGCCGGAACTGACCCAGAAAGCTATATGGCGCAGTGGCAGTGCAGCTCGGCTTCCGGCCCGGATAATAACTGGCTGGGCAGCAACGTTTCGCGCTGGTGCAATGCCGATTATGACGCGCTGGTTGCGACGATGGCACAGACATCCGGCATCGAAGCCCGTGCCGCGATTGCCATCCAGATGAATGACCTGATCGTCCAGAATGGTGGCGCGATCCCGCTGGTGCATCGTGGTGACGTATCGGCTGCCAGCAACCGGCTGGAAGGCGTTATCATGAACACCTGGGACGCTGAACCCTGGAATATCGCGGACTGGACACGCGCGAGCTAGTTTTGAACCCCTCACCCTAGATCCCTCTCCCACTCAGGGGAGAGGGGCTTGAAGAACCTGTTTTGCTCCCCTCGCCCCTTGTGGGAGAGGGGCTGGGGGTGAGGGGGAAAAAGTAGGGCGGGTCTCAGACTCGCCCCCACAGATTCGGTGTCGCTCTGCATCATTCCGTTCTGCGCAGATAGATCGGGCAGTTTAGCCACAAACTAGGGTAATTGATGACCCAATATTTTATTCGACGTATTTTGACGATCATTCCAACGCTGCTGGCGATCAGCCTTGTGATCTTCGCGATTCTTGACCTCTCGCCAAGCGACCCGGTAGGCAATCTGCCGCTAACAATCCCGCCAGAGACGCGCGAAAAAATCCGCGCAGCGATGGGCGCTGATGACCCATTTTTTATCAAATATACGAAGTGGCTGGGGCAGTTTCTCATCAACGAGCCACTTAATCTCATCGAAAAAGGGACGGGCATCACGTTTCCTGGCTCCGAAGATCGCCTGCGGATTATCTCGTGGCAAACGCGCAGCCCGATTGTCGATCTGATTTTTGAGCGTCTGCCGCAAACGCTGTGGGTGGTGGGGACAGCCTATCTGGTGGCGATTGTTCTCGCTGTGCCTCTGGGTATCCTCTCGGCTTATAAACAATATTCTATTTTTGACCAAATAGGGACTTTTTTGTCGATTGTCGGCTATTCCGTGCCGACATTTTTTACAGGGCTGTTATTTGTCGTACTTTTCAGCGTCCAGTTAAAATGGTTCCCCTCGGTCTATAACACCACACATGTCGTAACCGATTTCGACAGCTTTGTGGTGCAGCTTCGCCAGATTTTTATGCCTGTCGCCGTGCTGACGCTGGCATTTACGGCGCAGATCAGCCGCTACACCCGTTCCGCCATGCTCGAAAATCTGAATCAGGATTATGTGCGTACCGCTCGTTCAAAGGGTTTGAATGAACGCACTGTGGTGATGCGTCATGCGCTGCGCAACAGCCTGATCCCGGTGGTGACACTGGTGGCGCTGGGGATCCCGGCGATCTTCCAGGGCGCGATTATCACCGAGCAGATTTTCCGCGTGAACGGCCTGGGGCAGCTTTTGATTCTGGCGGTGCAGGGCGGCGATCTGCCCACCGTGCAGACGTTGACGTTTATTTTCGCGGTGCTGATCGTAATATTTAATCTTATTGCCGACTTTTTATATGCCTTTTTAGACCCGCGAATCTCGTATCGGTAGTGGCACGGATTTGTAGGGGCGACGCATGCGTCGCCCCTACGGAAGAATCGCTCACTTTGAACATGGCCTAAAACAAAATATTTGACCAACTGGTAAAAAATATGGCGACGACGACAACAAAAATGATAAGTCTCAAGGCGGAATCTGCGGAGATTGTGAAGCCGCATACCCTGTGGGGCGACGTGTGGAGGCGCTTTCGCAAGCACCGTATGGCGGTTGCAGCGTCGCTTGTCCTCTTGTTGATCGTTATCATGGTTACGTTTGGCTCTCTGGTATGGACACTTGACCCGGAATATATCGACATTGTGGCGGCGTATTCCGGCATGACCAGCGATCATCCTTTTGGGACGGATAACCTGGGACGCGATACCCTGGCGCGTGTGATTCAGGGCGGGCGGGTTTCACTGTCCATTGGCGTGATCGCCATGTTGATCGGAATTGTCATCGGTACGCTTGTCGGCTTGCTGGCAGGGTTCTATAGCTCGCTCGATAATCTGCTGATGCGTGTGACGGATACGTTTCTCTCGCTGCCGCTGCTGCCGCTGCTGCTGGTGATTACACTGCTTTTTCGCGATTCACTGCGCGTGGCTTTTGGGCCGGAATTGGGCATTTTTATCCTGACAGTCGTCGTCATCGGCGGTCTGGGCTGGATGCCGACGGCGCGGTTGGTGCGTGGTGATGTGCTGGCGATGAAAGAGCGCGAATTTGTGCTGGCGGCGCACAGCCTGGGTGCTACGAATATGACTATTATGCGACAGCATATCCTGCCGAATGTGCTGAGTCCGGTGATCGTAGCCGCGACGTTCAGCATCGCCGCCGCGATCATTACCGAATCGGCGCTTTCGTTCCTTGGCCTCGGCTTCCCGCCGGATTTTCCGACGTGGGGGCGCTTGCTGTTCGACGGCAAGGATTATCTGACCCTTACGCCGTCGCTGGTATTCTGGCCCGGCCTGATGATCTCGCTCACGGTGCTGTGCGTGAATTTCATCGGCGACGGCCTTCGTGACGCGCTCGATCCCCGGCTGCGCAAAGGGTAAATTTTGAAGAACCTCACTCATCTCTAATTCGTTTTTGCAGCACGACTCTTTTAGGGAATTGGTGGTTTTTTTCGTGGACGCAATATATCAAGCCGCTGCGTAAAGTTGACAGCGATTGCGGAATTAAAAGGGCGCAAGACCTTGCGCCCCTACAATTTCCACGATGCGTTGTGAGCTGTGCGTTAGATGCTCAGGCCGCCGGACAAGCCCTGAATGAACTTGCGAATCGTGACGATGAACATCACCATCAGCGGGATGCTGGCAAGCGTATAAGCCGCGAACAATCGCCCGTAATCAGTGCGGTATTGACCTCGGAAGCCCAGCACACCCGGCGCAACCGGATAATTTTTGGTATCAAAGAGAGTCACCAGCGGCCAGATCAGGTCGTTCCAGGTGAACAGCACGTTGAGAATGGCAATCGTGCCAAGCCCCGGCAGCGCCAGCGGCACAGCGATGCTCCACAGCAGGCGCAGTTCGCCCGCGCCGTCCAGCCGCGCGGCCTCGAAAACTTCTTTTGGCAATTTCTCGAAAAACACGCGCATGATAA
Organism: Anaerolineae bacterium; assembly: GCA_022843745.1. Lineage (GTDB taxonomy): Bacteria > Chloroflexota > Anaerolineae > Aggregatilineales > Phototrophicaceae > JALHNB01. The sequence goes on from JALHNB010000098.1 coordinate 4,552, forward strand.
ACGTCGCGAAGACCAGCTCAAAAGCTGTCCAGGGGATGATAATGCCCTGCGGTGTGTCCAGCCATTTCCAATCGCGCATCTGGATAAACAGCGGGATCAAGGTCAGGATGCCGGGGAGCATGAGCAGCGCCAGCATGAGCATAAACAACACTTCGCGACCATAAAATTTATAACGCGCAAAAGCGTAGCCGGTCAGCAGCGAGAGCGACGCAGTTAAAAGCAGTGTTGGCACAGAGTAGAGCAGGCTGTTGCCGATAAACCGCGACACACTCGGCCAGACAGTGATGTAGTTTTCAAAGTGCAGCGGGAGCGTTGGCGCCCAGAACTGCGTAAAAAACTGCTCGTTGTCTTTGAACGAGGTCATCAACATAAAGAAGAAGGGGTAAAGCGTGAGGAGCGCAAAAAACCCCAGGATGAGGTGCTGTGGAATACTGTGCCTGCGTATCGTTCTAAACATCGACATCTGCTGCCCCTTTGTAACGCATCCGAATCGAGAAGTAACTGAAGACAAAACCTATCAATAACATGACAACGCCTACCGATGTCGCATAACCGAATTTGCCATATTGGAAGGCAGTTCGGTAGAGGAAGTTGGCAGGCGATTCAGTGGACGTGCCGGGGCCACCACCTGTAAGCACCACCTGGGGTGTCAAAACCTGGATGCCTTCCAGAACCAGCAGGATGACAGTGAGCGCAATCGGGCCACGCATCAGCGGGAGATCAATATACAGGATGCGCCGCAGCGTGTTGCAACCATCGACTCTGGCGGCGTCCAGCACTTCACTGGGCAGACTTTGCAGGCTGGAGGTGTAGATCAAAAAGGCAAAACTGCTGATAAATGGGAAACCGACGAGCAGGATCGCCCACAGCGCAGTGCTGGATTGTCCGAGCCAGGGCTGCTGTAAATCGCCCAACCCGACAGCCACCAGCAGTGAATTGAGGATGCCACTCTGGGTATTAAAGACGAAGGCCCAGACCAGCAGCACGACAGAGCCAGGGACGACCAGCGGAATGATGAAGGCGATTTTCCAGAAGGTCTGCATAAAGGTGCTGCGGATGCTGTAGACCAGCTCGGCGGCGAAGAACGCCATGACCACGACGATGAGGGTACGCATGACCGTATAACCCGCCATGTTCTTCAGCGCGTCCAGAAACAGGCTATCCTGAAAAAGGCGGGAATAATTTTCCAGACCAATAAATGTGGCGGCGCGTATACCATTCCATTCCGTGAAGGAGTAGTAAATCGCTTGTATTGCCGGGATATAACGCATGACAACAAAGAGCGTAAACGCGGGCAGGATAAACAGATAGGGGACTAACTTGACCCAGGGGAATGGGGCGCGCGGCTTCACCCTTTCGGTGACGGCCACTGCTCCTGATGACTGCGCAGGTACTGCCATAATTTTCTTCCTCTACAATAACATTTGTCTGCTGAATCGCCGTAGGTTCACGCGATTTGACTTCCAAAATCAAGAAACGCATCGTTGGTTTGTAGGGGCGGCTCATGAGTCGCCCCTACGGAAGCGTTATCTAAACCATTTTGTTAACGGTTTCATTTTTTCTGAGATCGGCGCAGGCCAAAAATCGAGCGTTCACCTGCCATCCGTAGGATCGCACGAACCCAGCTATCCCCTTCAGCGCCGATGGTTTCGCCGATGTGTTCATAATTTTGCTTTTCAAAAAAAATCCCCATTTCCTCGCGCAGGCTGCTCCAGATTGCTTGCTGAAGACGGACAAGTGCGCGAACCGCGTCGGGTGATTCGATGTGACGCAGTGCCCTGCGGAAATGCGGGAGGCAGACGCCGTTGGATTGGCGATAAGCCTCGTGAAAACGTTCGTCGAGCATGTACCGGTTAAACATATCCAGATACATCGTTTCATATTCGTTCAGTCGTTCGCAAGCGATACAGCCTTCGGTGGGTTCGAGCAGATCAGCTAATGAACTGCCGTCCGCCTTTGGTGGTGATCCGCGAAATCGTTGAAAGGTTGTCTGCTCAACCGTGCCGACAGGCGTTTCGTTCAGGATTTTCAACAGGTCGTCCAGTGTATCCTGATACAGCCGGGTAACGCCGATCACGTTGCCAATTTTATTGTTCTTCAGCATCAGACCATGTTCGATGCACGTCCCCCGGCCTGCGCTGAATTCGGCCCGCAGCCCCGGCTCATTGGCGTATTCGAACAGCATATTGTCGATAAACTGCTGGACATCGCGCTGCATGAGGTTGCAGATCGCGCAGCCGGATTTGGGAAACGATTCCACCAGGTCGAAGTAGGCAAAGGGTGTGCGGTAGACATTGGTCATTCGTTTAGGATGCGCTTTTATTTTTCGGTTGATGACACGCGCGACAGTGAGTCGCCTTTGCAATGATGATGTCGATTTGGCGATTGCGAGGGCATGACACTTCATGCCCCTACAAAGGCCATATCTGTTGTAGGGGCGGCTCGCGAGCCGCCCCTACTTCGGATGCTTTCTCATAAGGGCGCAATATATTGCGCCCCTACTTTCCGATAACCTACCTAGCTATTGCACCAATCGTAGTTTTCCTGGGCGCACAGGTCAACGACAGCTTGATCCAGGATTGGCTGATATTCGGCCTTCAACTGGTCAGCGGTGATCTCGCCCAGCATGAATTGTTGGAACAGACGATTATGCTCCGTGCCAAATTCAGGTGTCAGACGACCAATCGGGTCAGTGAAGGCGCGTTCCGGCATACCGGCCACAAACTGGAAGCCCATCGCGGCATCGGTTGCGGTTGTACCCGCGACCATCGGGATCAGGTCAGGCTTCGAATCGTAAACCCGTTGGAACGACGCTGGCGAAGACCAATACATCAGCAAGTCAACCGCTTCTTCGAGCAGGCCTGCGTCAACGGTTGCCTGAGTGATGCCGTACTGACCTGTCGAGCTTGGGCCACCGACGCGATATGTCCCATACTTCAGATACGGATTTTCTTCGGCGGTGAATTCCGGCAGATAGGTCACGCTGAACGGGAATTTAATTTCTTCTGTCAGGAAACCTGAAGTCCACGAACCCAGCCACGCCATCGCGACGTTGCCCTCGATGAACAGACGTTGCATTTCGTCATAGTTGGCGATACCCGCGAAGCCTTCGATGATGCAGCGATCCGCAAATTCTTTGGTGATTTGCAGATAGAAGTCAAATTGCGGCATGTTGACGTTAAACGAGCCATCATGCACGGCCTTTGCCATTTCTTCAGTCACCAACTGCCGCCAGGGGAGGAATTCGCTGCTGTACTGCGGCAGATACCAGTCAGGAGCCATCTGGCCGAAAGCGACGGAAGTGAAGATATCATCGAGCCATTGGTAGGTTGACCATTCCGGGGTCATGAAGACACCGACAGGCTGGATACCCGCTTCCTTAAGCGTATCGCAATCATTCAGGAAATCATTCCAGCCGTCCCATGTGGAATCGAGGCCGTTGGCTTCCATCACGCCATCATTGATATAAAGGCCAGTTTCCACCCAGTCGAGCGAAACCTGATACCAGTTGCCATCACCCGCGCGGGTCTGTGCCAGCACGAAATCCGGGAAGGAATCTGCCCAACGGTCATGGCCGGGTGTGCCTTCAGGGATATAGGGGTTCGGCATTTCAAAGAAGTCGGTCAGGGGAACCCAGACTTCATCAGCCTGGCGGTTGCGGTCATAAAATTGCTGCCAGGCGATGTTGGGGGCATTTCCGGCGGCCAGGCGGGTGGTCAGCCAGGCGGTATAGTCTGTTCCAGTAGGAACACTCGGTACGAGTTCGACGGTGACGCCAGGATTCATAGCTGTATATTCCTGAATAACAGCTTCAACAGCCGCTGCGCCTTCAGGATCCTGGTCGGGGCGATAATATTCCTGCGGATAGAGGGTGATCGTGCCAGAAAGTTCGGTATCCTGTGCGCTGGCGACACCGACGATGGCAATCACCAGACTACAGAGCACCGCCAATATGGTTAACTGTTTCACTTTAGACATTTTATGTTCCTTTTAACGTATTTTATGCGAAAAATATTCATCAACACCGATTGTAGACGCTGCGCAACCTCCTGTGATTATCAATTATAAAATTGTATTGCACATTTGCAAAAAATGTTGAAAGTATTATGACCATAGTGCTTTCAGTTGTCAACGTTTTACTTCGTTTAAATGCATTCTCCTTTCGATTCTTTACGGGATTACAGGTGGCAGTGGATAGGGGAGGGCAGCTATTCAGCATTTCAGCCCGTCAGGAATTCAGCTTTGAATGCAAAGGCAAAGGGATACGCGGAGCATATTTCGATTAGGCTGCGTATTTCGTTTAGCTGAGACGTTGAGACGCTGAGACACTGAAACATCTGACATGCTATAATTCCGATAACATCAGGTGAACAAGGTTAGTGCGACCATGCGCGAAAATCCCTATCCCGGCATCAATGCTCATCTCAACAGCCTGTTACAGACACCCGGTACACGCGACCAAACGGCGATTTGGCCGAGCTTTCACAGCAATCATATTGCACATATTGAGGATGTCTTGAACGAACGGCTTCCCGATCATTATCTTGCACTAGGTGAGCAATCGCTCCAAACTCGCGATCTCGACATGGGGGGCGCGGTTGAAGTGCGCCATCCTGTTCCTGACGTGAGTGTGTATCAACGGACGGAGTCTGTAAGTCCAGCAGGCGCGGCTGTGCTGATGACACCGACATGGGAAGGCAGGGTCGTTGATGTGTTTGAACCGATGCCGCAGCCCAATGCAGTCGTCGTTCGCGAACTGCTGCCACAGGGGAAATTAGGGAATATCGTTACCCGTATCGAACTGCTTTCACCCTCCAACAAGCCGGGTGGGAGCTGCTACACCAGTTATGCCGTCAAGCGGACTGAAGCCGTTGATACAGGTGTGCCGCTGGTCGAAATCGATTATCTCCACGAGTCTCCATCGCCCGTTTTGCAACTACCGGTTTATCCCTCGGCAGCGAAAGCTTATCCCTATTCAATCGTAGTCAGCGACCCGCGCCCAAACTGGAGCGAGGGAAAGGTGCGTGTTTATGGATTTGGCCTGCCCGACGCGATTCGCGCCTTTCCGCTGCCGTTAGCCAACGATGAAAGTCTCGCCTTCGATTTGAATCCTGTGTATCAGCACACGTTCCGGGCAGGGCGGTGGGGCGATCTGCTCAATTATCAGGTTGAGCCGGAACGTTTTGAAACTTACCGCGCTGATGACTGTGAATTCATTCGCATAGTCATGAGTAAATTGCAGCTTTGATTTTAATCGGGAGATTGCCAGCGCTGAGTGTTGGCCTTGCCATCGACATACGTATTCATAAAAGCGAACTCAATGGTCAACAGAAAGGCGATATAGTGTTCCTGTGGGACATAAGAAGATGCCTGGACGACCTGCGCCCGTATGAGAGGGTCTTCGATCAACGTCCCGCGCCCCCGGACATAAAATTCGCCGCTGCTGCCGCTGGAATCGCTCACCGAGCAGTGCAGCGTATAACGCGGGTCGCGCTGCAAATCCTTGCCTTTGGGGGATGTGGGTTCCATGAACAGAAATAACTGTTCGCCGATAATGGGCGTTACCGGATGCACACGCGGGCTTCCGTCCGGGCGTAATGTCCCCAGATAGGCGACCCCGCCGCGAAAACGGCTCTCGCCAAAGGCTGCAATTTCCGGCGCTTGCTGCGCGAATTCTTTCCAACTGGTCATGATCTGTCCTTCCGTCGTTTGTTGATAGTGATGACGTATCCTGGAGCTATTTTTTCTTGCGGGATTTTTTCTCGGCTTTTTCGAGATTTTCCGCGACTCGAAATTTTACAATGCGGGTTATCAGGTCGTGGGGCAGCGGCTTATCATAGGGAAATTGCACCGTACCCTTCGAGCCTTTATACGCCGATAGCTCATCCTTAAATACTTCGATTCCACGCGGTGCCGGATAAAAGCCGATGTGATTTTTGGCAGCACCGAAATAGACCAGATTGCCTTTCAGGGCAAAGGTGGGCATCTGGTAGCTGATTTTTTCTTCAGCGTCCGGCGCAGCAGCCTTGATGATTGCCCGCAATTCCTGCAACATGACCTGCACATTTTCAGGAAAGTGCGCGATGTAATCATCAATGGATGCGAAACCTGCTTTATTACTTTCCATGTGCTTTCCTTTACTGTTCACTGTCGTCGTGTATTCTTTAGCTCTGTTGACTTTTCAGCCGGATGATGTAATTTCCTCGCATCCCCACCCCAAACCCCTCCCCATGGCAATAGGGAGGGGCTTAAAATCGACTTGACTCCCCACTCTCGAATGCTTTGGAGCCGCGCAGCAGGAAGGGGGCGAGGATGAGCAAAGGTCATCTGAACCTAGCGCTCATTGATCGCTGTGAGAACCGGCTTTATATCAACGATGGGTGTGCCGTCGATGGCCTCTATAGGGGCAACTTTAAGACGCAGCCCTTCAATCTGCAAGACCGAAACCTGATGCAGTCCAATCGGGTTGGGGCGGTCTGGTGAGCGCGTCGCAAAAACGCCTGTCAACGGCGCATCCAGCCTGCCTCGTGGGTGAACCTGTAGCATATCCCGCTGGGCGTGGTGCAGCCACGTCAGCACAAGCAGTTGGTCGCCGACCTGAATGCCCACAAGCCCCGGTGCCACAAGAGGCGCTAATTCCAGCCATGCTTCGTAGCCACCTTCGTCGCCCTGCCGGGGAGCGTCCGCAAGGTTAACGAGCGTGGAGCGGATCACGCCAATCGGTTCAATCGCATAATTGTTTTCGGACATCGCGTATCCTTTTGATTTCCATTGTTGATGATAGGTCGCAAGCCTTACGCCCCTACGGACTCCACAGATTAGGCGCGATTCATCTCATCGAAACGGCGTTGCAAATAGGCATGTTCGGCGCTGTTGCCGCACAGGGCGAGCGCTCGCTGATAGGCATCGGCGGCGGCCTCGCGCTGATTCGTCCGCCGGAGCAGGTCGGCGCGGGCGACATGGTAGGGGTAAAAATCCTCCATATCCCTGATGCGGTACAGCAGCGCCAAGCCGTCCGCCGGACTCTGCGCCATCGCGATGGCGACTGCTCGGTTAACCTCGACCACTGACGACGGCATCATCTTCGCCAATGTGCCGTAGAGCATGGCGATTTGCGGCCAGTCGGTGGCTTCCGGCGTGTCGGCCTCGGCGTGGAGCGCGCTGATCGCCGCCTGCACCTGATACACCCCCGGCGCACGTAGCAAAAGGGCATCATCCAGAATCGCGATCCCTTCGCTGATTTTCGCTCGATCCCAGCGCGTTCGATCCTGTTCATCCAGCAGCACGAGTTCGCCTGCCGCGTTGAGTCGGGTTTCGCGCCGCGAATCGTGCAGCAGGAGCAGCGCCAGCAGACCACGCGCCTCGGCACTCCCCGTCATCAAATTGACCAGCACCTGCGCCAGACGGATTGCCTCGGCGCACAGATCATTGCGCGTTAGTTTATCGCCGCTGGTCGCGACATAGCCCTCGTTAAAAATCAGGTAAATGACTCTCAGCAGCGCATCGAGTCGCTCCGGCAGCAGATCGTCGGGCGGAACGCGATAGGGGATGCCGGCGTTGCGAATTTTATTCCGCGCCCGTGCCAACCGCTGCGCCATCGTCGTCACCGGGACGAGAAACGCCCGTGCGACATCCTGCGTCGAAAGGCCGCCGAGCGTGTGCAGCGTCAGCGCGACCTGTGCCTCCATCGCCAGCGACGGATGGCAGCAAGTAAACATCAGTTTCAGCCGATCATCCGGGATGGAGTCCATCTCGATTTCCTCCCCATCTTGTTCGTCGGTAGCATCGGCTTCGAGAATGACCGCGTTGCGCTCCTGTATGGCGCTGCGACGCAGGCGATAGATGGCGCGGCGTTTGGCGACGGTGGTCAGCCACGCGCCGGGGTTGCGCGGCGCACCATCCAGAGGCCAGCGCGTCAACGCCTCCACCAGCGCATCTTGCAGCGCGTCCTCCGCCAGCGTGAAATCGCCAAAGTGGGTGATGAGCGCCGCCAGAACACGCCCGTGTTCTTCGCGGAAGGTCGTTTCGATCTGTGCTGCTGCGGTCATTCTGATCCTGTTGTTTCTCTACGACTGTTGATCCTATGGATTTTGCGACTGCTGCGACCACTTATTCAGCGGACGCACCTCAACCGTGCCGTATTGCGCGATTGGAATTTTCGATGCCCAGGCAAGCGCTTCGTCGAGGTCTTTGCAGTCCAGCACGTAGTAGCCGCCCAACTGCTCGTGAGTTTCGGCGAACGGGCCATCGGTGATGAGTGTCTTACCGTCCCGAACCTGGACACTGGTTGCGTCGGTGACGGAGGTGAGTCCATTAAACGATAGCCATACCCCGGCGGCTTTCGCTTCGGTTTCAAAAGCGTACCAGGCCTTCGCTGTAGCCTGATATTCTTCAGGTGTCGTTTCGGGAGTATATTGCGGCACTCTGGCCTCGTTTGCGTACATCAGCAGCATATATTTCATACGATTTGTCTCCTTCATATATCGCCAGGGATTGATGTGGATTAAGAAAATAACCGGGAGTATGGATTTATAGGGGCGCACCGCCGTGCGCCCTTAACACCCATCAGGGCACGATCCATCGTGCCCCTACAAAAACGTCGTCGCGTTATCCCGATTAATTCTGAAAAGAGCATCAACCCTCTGCGAAAGCGCATATCAGCCTCTACGAATTCTGCGTCAGCCCGATGATGTTTCCTTCGGCATCCTTGACGATGGCAATCTGCTTACCGCCGCCAACATCCTGCACATCCTGTACGGTTTGCGCACCGGCATCCAGCAGCGATTGCAGCGTTTGTCGGATGTCGTCAACCTGATAGTAGGCTGTCGCTCCGTGCTTGTGACCGTTGGGGTCGAGGCCGATGTCCTGATTGCCGACTTTAAAACCCACATAATACGGCTGATCCACATACGGCTGTTTGCCCAGCAGCGCGGTGTAGAGAGCCTTCGCCTGGGCGATATTCTGAACCGGATAGACGATGGTTGTAATGCCTTGATTCATGACGAACTCCTTATAGTGATTATAGCGATTGTCGGTTGTTTTTGTCTTTCTATAGAGACGTAGAACTGAGTCGCGCCAAAATGACACTTTGGCAGGCGCTCTCATCATTTACTCATAATTGCCCATTTCCGGCGGAGACATGATAAGATTTTGCTACCGCCGATCCGATTATCTAATTTTTACCGAACATCAAGGACGCGGATCGAGGGTTAACCGTGAGTGCGTGAGGCAGAAACCCGGAATGCGATTGATTTGGCGCGGCATCAAAAAAATCTTTGTCGTTGGTTCGATCCTGTTTATCCTGCTGGCTTTTAGCTCGATATTTTTGCGTGTTTTCAGCGCGGGGTGGGCGCAAAGCCAGATTTATTCGCTCGAAGACGTGTCAGGCCGCCCGGTGGCGATTATCTTTGGCGCGGGGGTCACACGCAGCGGCAGGCCAACCGCGATGTTGGCGGATCGCGTCGAGATGGGGGCGAATCTTTACCACGCGGGCAAGGTGAAGGTGCTTTTGTTGACGGGCGATAACCACATCGACACCTATAACGAGCCGGAGGTCATGCGCCAGTTTGCGCTCGAATTAGGCGTTCCCGATTCCGCGCTGGTGCTGGATTACGCCGGATTCCGCACCTACGATAGCTGTTACCGCGCTCAGGCTATTTTTCAGGTCAATGAGGCGATTCTGGTGACGCAGGCGTTTCATCTGGATCGTGCGCTGCTGACCTGTACCGGACTTGGAATCGAGTCGGTTGGGGTGGCGGCGGACGCGGTGCGACCCACAGGCTATGCACGAAGGAGCTTACTGTCCAGTCAGGTGCGCGAATTTCCGTCTACCGCCGTCGCCGTTTTTGACCTGATTAGTGACCGAAAGCCGATGTATCTGGGCGATCCGCTGCCGATTTTCGACGATCCGTGAAATGTGGTATTGAAATCAATAGGCGTTTTGGGACAAAAGATGGGCGCACATCCCACGCCGAACGCTGGTCGCTGGATTACGTCGGCTCGATGATGAAACGCCTGCTGGTGCGGTTGGAGGCGGTGGGGTGAACCAAGACGCGAAAAAACAGCAGGTTCTTCAAAAGATAGTGGATGCCTTTAGTGCGGAAACTTTTCCGAGAGGTGTTGAGTTATTTATTTTCTCTGCAAATCACATATTCGATGCCAAAGCAGCGGCAGCGGCACTGGATTATGAGAACTGGAATCAAATACCTCAAGAAGCCCTGATTAAGAATCGGGATCGAATCTCTTATCTTACGGGGCCAGGTTCCGCTTTTTGTTACCTGCATTTTTGACTATGGCAATTGAATATCCAAGAGAGGCGGATGTAATGGTGCACAACGTCATCTCCAGCCTCGTTCCACGTTCTACTCCTGAAACTTATGGATATGAGATGCTTATTAAACGTGCAAATCTCCTGTCAAATGCACAAGCTGAGGCAATCCTCAATTTTTTTGAGGCTTACACCGATATCTACCCAATAGAGGAATGGTCATTTAACGCCAGTGATGAGAAACGAGTTGAAAAGGGTATTCAATTTTGGAAGTCAAGAATAAATATTGAGGATGATAAGTGATATAAACATCTTTTCCTTATTGCGCCGTCCTATTTCGAATTTTCTTAAATTCTGCCTTCAATCGACCCAGCCTTTTGCGCGCAAAATCTGAAGCCTATTTTCCGGCACACACGCGGCAATTTCTTCATTGATGTCTCTCATCGCCTCGTGATCGCTGGCATAGACGATAAAATCATCAGTCACAGGAAGCGCCCAAACGTGCGCGTTCAAATCCCGCGCGACTTGCGTCAACAGCTTGCGAATGTCATCCCAGCGCCGATCCCGCCGATAGATGCGGATAAATCGTGCGTAGTCCGGCGGATCGTCAACCATTATCATGTTGTGATAGGTCTGATCGAGAATGAATGAGTGATAGCTGTGATCGTCGGTTTCGGCTTCCCATTCGCTGCGGTGCGACTCAAACCCCGGCACAAGCCCCACGCCATCATCGGCAACCGCGTCATAGCTCATGATGAGATAGCAGAGTCGATCTGAACCGGAGAATTGTACGGTATTCTCGATGATCGCGCTGCGCAGGCTGGTTCGCGCCGCCTCAAAAAGCGATTCGTCGGTCTGGTCAGGTAACGGCGCTTCATAGGCGATGCGCTCGGATTTCTGACCTGCATTGTCCGATTTTGCGACGATTCGCTTGATGGTATCACCTTCGTATTCGTAAATTTCGTCCGTCTGGATGTCCATTTGCCGGTTGAGCGCCTGATTCACTATCTGCTCAAACTGCGGCATCAAGTCTCCTGTGCCAAGCATTTTCGCCAACATGCGCTGTTGGTCGAGGCCGTGTTCCAGGCCGCGCTTGTTTTCAGGAGTCAGATGGGATGTTGATTTGAAGGACGAGGCGACTCGCGCTATTCGCCCAGACTCGTCGTAGCCGTAGGTTTCGAAAAGGCGAACCTCCTGCCCGTTGGCCTGCGAAAATTCGGCGTAGGCAGTCGGATTTTGACCGGGAAGCCGGGAAACCTGCCCAACTTTATTGATGTGGTAGCGATCTGTGTATAACTGAACGCCGTACTCGACAAGCTCAATATGATCGTCGCGATATTCGTAAAATGTGCAGGTTCGCGGGTTTTCCTCGGCCTGGAACAGCGCATCGTAAATAATGCGATCCTGCGCGTCAAAACCGTAGGCGTGAAAAATGTAGGCGTTGGTTGGCTCGTCGTCGACCAGTTTGCCGGGGGCAGCATTGAAACGGCGAAAATGGTCTGCTCGTAACTCAAACGCCGATTCTTCCGCGTAACGCCAGCGAACAATCTGCTTGTCGGCCTCAGCATCCAGCCTTTGATAGGCATCTTTGAGCGTGGCGAAGCGAGTTTGAAGTTCGTTGAAAATCATTTCCTGCGCGTTCTCGGACATCTATTTACCTCAAGAATTCATGAGCCGGATTGCAATACTACCCAGCAGTCCTCAAATCTCCGTTTTGCGAGACTCTCGTTGGGGATCATGATAAATAAGATGCCGAATAAACCCCACATGACTTTGAAATTTTCATCGGTATCAATTTGAAACAAAAATCGCCATTTGAGCTTTTCAGAACGAATGAATGCTTCCTCCTCATCCGTAAAAACGTAGTGATTTCTACTCACGAATTTTTTTGGCTTCATCTGATGTTTAGTGATGACGCATATTCGCTCGTTAGGCCATTGAATGATTGTGGGATGGCCTAGTAAGTGGTGTCTTTGCGTTGGATAGGCATCATCTAGCAAGTCGAAATTATAGGCATGCCATTCCATATTCCTATCGGCTTTCATAAAATGGATGTTGTAATCGTCTTGTGAATCTATGTCATCCAGATTTGGCAGCGTCAGACCGCCTTCAAAACGCACAGTCTGAGGTGGCAATGCAACAATCAAATCTTCTTCGCCTTGATACTGCGGATGCGGTATGCGGGTTAAAGGCGTATCTTCATCTTCAACATATATGACCTTCCAATCAGTGCGGTCATCATATAGATCGTATATGCTTGCCAACGAACGTCATTTTCTTCGTACCAAAACTGGTCGGCTTGATAGAAAAAGTAGAGTCTCCCGCGTGGCGGCAAAATGTTTTCGATATCGTAGTGTGTGATTTCGGATAACGTGAACTGCGCGATGAATATCAGCGGTTTATTTTCAGGGGTGTACGGCCATTCAAACCCCGGCGGCAAATCCGGCGACCCGCCGAGTTTGGATGCGCCAATTGGCAGCGAGTCATCGTTTGCAGCCGTGCGCTTAATAGCAACGGAAGGTTTCGCCAGGGCAACAATTTGTTCTTCCAGGCGGTTGAGCTTGAACTTGTGAATTTGAGTGCGCAGATCGTTCTCATCTTTGAACATACGATGCGTTCACTTCCGTTTTTTGCGGGCGAGTTCGGCTTTGCGGAGAATTTCATCGACGCTTGGCTGAGTCGCAGCGGATGGGGTAGGAGGTGGGGTAGGTGATTCCGCTTGCGCTTGCATGGGAGTGCCGCGCCGCTTTTCGATTTCTGCCGCCATCGAGCCGTTTTGCTCCATCTCCCAATAGATCGCGTTCCAGTAGATCAGCTTGGCGGAGCGCTGCGCGGCCTCGCGCACCTGCACGGTGTAATCCTTGATGAACGTTTGCGCCAGATAGGGCAGGGCAGCGGGATTATTGACGACAGCCGCCAGATCGACGGCAGCGCTGGCACGTTTGTCATTGTTGGTGTCGTTGAGCAGGCGATTCACCAGAATTTTGATCTCGCCGTCCGAGGGTTTGGTGGGCATGGTGCGCGATTTTTTGGCATTCAGATGCTTATCAAAGCTGGTGTTGAGTTGATCGCCGGACTGCGGAATGGTCGGCCTGCTCATCATCAGCCCCGGCAGACTGAGCATCGAGCCGGATATGAGACGACTTGCGGCGATTTTGCGCGCTGATTCCTCCTCATCCTTCAGGGCGCGCATCTGCATTTCATGCTTCAGGTGAATGAGTTTTTCATCCGACTGCGCATCATTGACAGCCGGAATGATAAATTCATAGTCGATGTGGAAATACTGGATGATGGCTTCCAGCGTTGAATAGCCGGATTTTTTCGCTTCAAAAACGCGCTTACCCGCCCAGTAAATCGCCTCTTTAACCTTTGCGTCTGGTTCGGCGTTGGCCTGGGCTGCCAGTGTTTCCAGCGCGGCTACTTCGTCCAGCGTACCGAGGATTTGCGCGGATCGGAGACGGGTTTCCGGGTCACTCACACGCAGGCCGTCAAGGAGTTGCTGGAGGGTCATTCCAATTTCTGCCAATTTACACCAATCCTGACTTCAAAGCCTATCACTCATCGTATTCTATTATTCTACTGATTTTCGCTGCCAGCAGACATTTACGAATGATGATCAACTCCATCAGCTTTAGAAGGTGCGTTGGGTTTTCTCCGGGGTGGCTTGGACATTAAGCGTTGGTATCTGGGGCCACCGGGCGTATACCACCCGGCAATTTTTCTGACCACCGGGTGCGGATCGTGGTCGTGCGCCTGCTGAAGCGCAATCAGCACGTCAGGCCGCCGATGAACGCTGGGGCCAAGCATCCCCGCCGCCATCTCACGAACGCGACGGCTTTCATCTCCGAGCAGCAGTTGAATGGCGATAGGGATCACATCGTCCTCGCCGGGGCGACAGGTGCCTTCCTTGCAGCGATCACAGGCCAAAGCGTGTATTGCCCATGCTCTGACCGTCTCATCCTCATGGTGCAGATTTTCCATCAGCTCAGGGAGGGCGGTATCGTCCATATGATGATCCAGAACCTTACAGCAGCCGACGCGAACGGCGGGTTCAGGATGGCGTAATCCCTCGCGTAGCAGC
>JALHNB010000099.1 GCA_022843745.1 Anaerolineae bacterium
ATGTATTCATTTGTTAAGCTGCGTCCCTCTCGAAAGAGGGCGGTCGGGTTTTTGGTCTTCACCTCTGCCCGCTGCCGACCACAAGTTTTCACTTGTACCCGCCAGCCGATTGACGTTTCACACCAGCCACCTGAGATAAAAACAGCCCGGTATTCACCAGGCTGCGTTTTTGTATCGCCTCGATATACCCTAAAACAATTTATTTAATTGTGCGAAAGACCATTAACTGGCTTTTCAAGTATATCGTGTTCCTTAGTTTGATTTACTTCATTAATCCCCATTCTACCAAAGTAGGGTAGGGGTGTCAACCATAACGATATGCTTGACAACAGAATAGTGAGAAGGAAGAGAAAACGAGCTTGTCATGTTTTGTGTTACTTTGTGTTACGTCAACTTGTGGGTCTCACTTTTCAGTGCTTCCCAGTCAGTCTCTTAGAAAGGAGGTGATCCAGCCGCAGCTTCCGCTACAGCTACCTTGTTACGACTTCGTCCCAGTCACCAGCCCTGCCCTCGGCGGTAGCCTCCGTAAGGTTAGCTTCCCGACTTCAGGCGTGACCAGCTCCCATGACGTGACGGGCGGTGTGTACAAGGCCCGGGAACGTATTCACCGCAGTATAGCTGACCTGCGGTTACTAGCAACTCCAGCTTCATGCAGGCGAGTTGCAGCCTGCAATCCGAACTACGATCGGCTTTTCTGGATTGGCTCCGCGTCGCCGCTTCGCTACCTATTGTACCGACCATTGTAGCGTGTGTGTAGCCCTGGATATAAAGGCCATGCTGACTTGACGTCATCCCCACCTTCCTCCCGTTTGTCACGGGCAGTCGGAGTAGACACTTGTAACTACTCCCGAGGGTTGCGCTCGTTTTCGGACTTAACCGAACATCTCACGACACGAGCTGACGACAGCCATGCAGCACCTGTATAGGCTCCCGAAGGTCGGTCCACTTTCGTTTCCCTACTACCTATATGTCAAACCCAGGTAAGGTTCTTCGTGTAGCCTCGAATTAAACCACACGCTCCGCTGCTTGTGCGGGCCCCCGTCAATTCCTTTGAGTTTTAGCCTTGCGACCGTACTCCCCAGGCGGTACACTTAGCGCGTTAGCTTGGACACCCCGTCAGGCTTCCCCGACTGAACATCCAGTGTACATCGTTTACGGCATGGACTACCGGGGTTTCTAATCCCGTTCGCTACCCATGCTTTCGAGTCTTAGCGTCAGTTATGGCCCAGCGTGCCGCCTTCGCCACTGGTATTCCTCCGGATCTCTACGCATTTCACCACTACACCCGGAATTCTACACGCCTCTACCATACTCTAGTTGAACAGTATCAGACGACCTCCCCCGGTTTAGCCGAAGTCTTTCACGCCTAACTTATTCAACCGCCTGCACTCCCTTTACGCCCAGTAATTCCGGATAACGCTTGTGTCCTACGTTTTACCGCGGCTGCTGGCACGTAGTTAGCCGACACTTATTCCTGCACTACCGTCCTTTGCTCGTCATGCAGAAAAGGGCTTTACGATCCGAAAACCTTCATCACCCACGCGGCGTCGCTGCATCAGGGTTTCCCCCATTGTGCAATATTCCTCACTGCTGCCTCCCGTAGGAGTCTGGGCCGTGTCTCAGTCCCAGTGTGGGGGGCCACCCTCTCAGGCCCCCTACCCGTCGTCGCCTTGGTGAGCTATTACCTCCCCAACTAGCTGATGGGTCGCAGCCCCCTCCTCAAGTGACCGAAGCCTTTTCTCCCAACCCTCTACAGATCGGGAGCTTATGCGGTATTAGCATTCCTTTCGGAACGTTATCCCGCGCTTGAGGGCAGGTTAGCTACGTGTTACTCACCCGTGCGCCACTGTCCTATTGCTAGAACCGTTCGACTTGCATGTGTTAAGCACGCCGCCAGCGTTCATCCTGAGCCAGGATCAAACTCTCCGTATTTGGAAGTTCTTTCCTTGTATGCGTTGGTCGCAGCACGCATACTCGCTGTCAATTGACTGGCTTTTTCGCTTCTCTTACCGTTCTCACTATGCTGTTGTTAAGCTGCGTCGCGCTCCTGCGCTTTTGGTATCGTTTAGCATACCAACCTCGCTCCACCCTGTCAACTCCCTTTCGGCATCTTCTCCAAATCTCGTTTGCGATATTTGGGATATTCTGCCTAATCCGTCGTCAACAGCGCCTCATCCAGGTTTCCCTGTTTGAGCGTTCACCGCTTTGTTAATCTGCTGTGTGTTGGAGCGTCGGCTAGAATACCAACCGTCCTCCAACCTGTCAACTCCCGTTTGGCAACCTCTCCAAATCTCGTTTGCGATATTTGGGATATCCTGCCGCACTCGTCGTTAACAGTCCTCAACCAACTGATTTGATTGAGTGTTCACCGCTTTGTTAATCTGCTGTTCATCGGAGCGTTGCGTAGAATACCAGTCACCCTAGAGCGTGTCAAGGGCAGTTTGCATACTAAACGCAAACTTGCTCTAAAATTCACAAAACTGGTCACTTAAAGCAGGTTTCGGCCTTGCAAGGCACGTGTCAGGGTCACGGAGTCAACATACTCCAGGTCGCCTCCAACGGGCAGGCCACGCGCCAGACGAGTGATCTTAACACCTTTGGGAAGCAGTTCACGCTGGATATACATTGCAGTCGCGTCGCCTTCGAGTCCGGGATTCGTGGCGATAATCACTTCCAGAATATCCCCCTGGTTGACTCGCGTGACCAATTCACGAATCCGCAGCTCATCCGGCCCGATACCATTCACCGGGGAAATTGCGCCATGAAGGACGTGGTATAAGCCGCTATAACTGCCCGTTCGCTCAAGTGCCAGCACATCCAGCGGTTCTTCAACCACCGCGATGGTCGTTTTATCGCGTCGGGCATCGCTGCATACACCGCAGGGGTCATCGACAGTGATATTGAAGCAGACTGAGCAAAATTTGGTCTGCTCTTTAAGCTCTCGCAGCGCGTCGGCTAACGACACGCTCACTTCATCCGGCGCACGCAGCAAGAAATAGGTGAGGCGCGAGGCCGTTTTTGGCCCCACACCTGGTAATCTCGAAAATGCGTCAACCAATCGGGTGACAGGTTCGGGTACTGCTTTACTCATGTTAGACTTTCTGGCTAGGGTTTACCCTAATAAGCCGCCCAAGCCGGGGATACTGCCCAGGCCGCTGGTGATTGATTCCATCCGTTCGGCAGCCATCGTTTGGCTTTGCTCAATCGCCTGGTTGACTGCGATAGCCAGCATATCCTGAAGATCGTTTACCCACTCGTCATCCGTCGTATCAATCACTTCTTTCTTGAGGGTAATCGACTGGATACGCTGGTGTCCGGTAATAACAACTGTTACCGCGCCGCCACCGACAGAAACTTCAAGCGTTTCTTTTTCGAGCGCTTCCTGGGCAGCAGCCATATCTTCCTGCATTTTTTGCTGCATCTTCTGGAACTGCTTCATCATGTCGTTTGGGTTACCGCCGCCAAAACCGCCAAAGCCACCGCCACGTTTTTTACTCATTTTCCTGTGATCTCCTCATTAGTAGATTATTGTAGATTACTATTCGCGACGTTCCTGATCGTGCGGGTGAATCTCAGCACCCAATTCTAAACCTTCTTGCAGCAGCGGGTCATTGACATCAACCGTCGATTTCACAGTTTTAGGCATATTCTCGTGCTGGGCTAAGATGACTTTCGCGCGAAGCTGAATTTTATGCACGTTTGAAAGCGCCCATTCCAGCAGTTGAATACGCTTGACATCCTTGAATTTTTCAAAAATCAGGTCGTCGTTGCTGCTCAGTACCACGACATTACCTTCGACGCGCAGCACACGAAGCTGCTCGATAGCCGCCGGGGCTGCCTTATTCTGGTTGCCCGCCATCCGCAGCACATCCATCCATTTATTCTGGATCGCGCCAACCCCAACGACAGGCGGTGTCCCTGGCACATGCGGCACTTCTGGCGCAGATTCCGGTGACGCGATTGGGGTCTGATGCACAATGACAGGCGCATCAACAATAATTTGCTCTTGTGTGCGCAAGCTGTCGATCAGTGCCAGTTCAAGCGAGAGTTGGGGCTGCCAACCGCCTTTGTAATCATTGACCGCATCATTAAATGCCCGCAGCGCACGAAGGAGCATTCCCCGGCTGATCGCTGCGGCTTGCTGTTGATAAAGCTGCCGATCTTCCTGAGATGCTTCCAGCAAATCAGCGCTGGCGGTCTGCGCCAACAATATGGCACGCAGATGTTCAACCACCTGCTGACCAAATTGACGGGGATCACTTCCGCCATCAATGGCGACATTAATGAGATGCAGACCACTCGCCGCATCCCGCTGCACAATAGCATCCACCAGCTCGCGGACAGCCTCGATACTGGCAGTTCCCAGGATACGCTGCACCAGTTCCAGCGTAATCGCTTCCTCAGGGTCAGTCACGATCTGGTCGAGCAGGCTGATACTGTCGCGCATACTGCCCGTACCATGTCGTGCGATCAATTCCAGTGCTGAACGCTCAATCGACAACCCCTCGGATTGCGCGATGAGATCAAGCCGATCCGCAACCTCGCGCATTGAAACCCGCCGGAATTCGAACGGCAGGCAGCGGCTTTTGATCGTCGCCGGTACTTTGTCGATCTCGGTTGTCGCTAACACAAAAATGGCATGATCGGGCGGCTCTTCCAGCGTTTTGAGCAAAGCGTCAAACGCATTGCCCGTAAAACGATGCACCTCGTCGATAATGTAAACTTTGTATTGGCCTTCACCGGGCGAAAACGCGATTTTGTCCCGCAGATCACGCACATCATCGACGCCTGTGTGTGTGGCAGCATCAATCTCAATCAAGTCCAGATAACGCCCTTCGTTGACCGCGACGCATGCTGTGCAGACATTACATGGACGTTTATCGGGATCGGGGTCGTGGCAATTGATCGCTTTGGCGAGCAAACGTGCTGAGGTGGTTTTCCCCGTTCCACGCGGCCCGCTGAACAGATAAGCGTGGCGAATGCGTCCGGTCTTGAGTGAGTTACGCAGCGTTCGCGTAATATGCTCCTGGCCGACCATATCGTCAAACGACATGGGTCGCCACGCCAGATAAAGCGCTTGTTTGGGCAAGACGGCAACTCCTTCACCATTTGTTCTAAAGTTTAACATTGATAGGGGTGCGAAGCAACAGTGACAGCGGAACATAAGCATCGGTGAGAGGGGAATAAAGCGATAGTCACAGAATAACGAAGCATCAGTTTAACGATCTCTGAAAAGGTGAAACAGAATCTACCCTTATTCGGGTCAAAAGTGATATAATGGGTTTTCATCGTATAGTAAAGGATGTAGAAAATGCCATCGTTAGGGCCTACAGAACTGATTATCATCCTGGTTATTGTTCTCCTCCTGTTCGGCGTTGGTCGTGTTTCACGCATCGGTGGTGAACTAGGCAGTGCTGTCGCCAATTTCCGCAAGGGATTGGATGATGGTTCGAAGAACAAGACCGAAGAAATCAAGGAAAAAAATACCCCATCCTAAGACAGGGTAGTTCGACTCAAAAACATTAACAGGGACGACAGTCGCCCCTGATTTTGGTTATATTGTTCTAAGATCAATTACCGCAAAAGCTGCTTGATCTCCTGCTCCAGGTTTATTTGTGGCTTATGTGTAATACCCTGCGGGATTTTGAGATTATAGGTGATTATCTCTTTGTTGAATGTCTGAGATGCTTCCTGTAAGTTTTTGCGTACCAATTCCCACGCAGATTGCGCCCGTAACTGGCGCTGTTTCCCCTCTTGAGCATCTCGTTCTGCATCTGCTAAAGCACCCTGGTAAGCGCGAACGCCTTTTTTGATTTTCTCTAACAGGTTTTTGCGTTTTGAATCCAATTCCTGCCCCATCATCACCCAGTCCGGGGCGAAACCATTATCCCTGAGCATCTTGAATGCTAAACGCAATTCGTGCGGTGTATTTGAATCATCCTCAAATACAAGTGGCTTGCCTTCTCCAGGCAAATTGGACATTCGCCCTTCTTCAATAGCCTGCTGAATCTGTTTATCAACTATGGACATCCAATCCGACATGCCGCATCTCCTTTTGCGCACGATCAAATTGTGAAATAAATCACATAAAATCTATTTTAAGGAAAAGTGGATTTGAGTCAAGCAGGTTGCGGGGGTTTGTGGGGGCGCAAACTATTTTGTAGGGGCGACTCGGCGAGTCGCCCCTACGAGAATCATCTGATTTTATGGCAGTCGCAGGCTGGCCTGGGCATCGCCGTCAGCATTTGCTAACACGATGGCATCACCCTCATCGCCCCAAACAGCTTCGCTCTGACCCCAGAACAGCGCAATCGGGGTATTCTGACCGACACGGGTGTAAACCGTTACCATACCATTGGTGAATAAGCGCTGCTCAGGGAATGTGAACGAATTCCCCTCACTGTCACTCAATGTCCAGCCAGTCATATTGACTACGCCGCCCAGGTTGCGGATTTCCACACCTTCAGCGGTAATATCGCCAGCGCTGATGACGCGAACAATTTCAATCTGCGCGTTAATCGCCGTTGGCGGCAGGGTAATGGTCGGAATCACTGTTGGGCTAGGTGTACTGGTAGCAGCTTCATCTATCGATTCCGCAGTTGATTCGGCTGTCGATTCTTCAGTCGCCTCATCTGTAGCGTCTTCAGATTGTGCGCCGACTACATCCTCGACTGTCAGTGGGCAGCCTTCAAGCGGCACAATCAGGACATCACCGATTTGAAGTTGTGTCGCGGTGTCATCGGTAAGGCCGTTAATTTCCATAATATCAAAGCCGCTGATCCCGTAAACCTCGGCAATACCAAACGGCGTATCGCCATCCTGGATGGCATAGGGGATACAGTTCTCCGGCAGTGAAGTCACTGTTTCCTGCAAAGCAGCGTCCGCGCCCAAAAGTTCAGGGTCCAGGGTCGCAACACTCACCGCTGTGCTGCTACCCGTTTCTAGGATTCCGGTCGGTAATGGGCCAACCGATCCCGGCAGCGGCGTTGTTGTCACGATTCTGACAACCTCGGTAGCGTTCGGATCACGAGTCGCCGTGATAATAATCGGCACAGTTACGACCTGTGGCGCAGCACTTTGGATCGCTGGGGCATTTCGTCCCGAAAAAGCGACACCCAGCGCAAAACCGATAACAATTAAAAGGACGAGCGCGATTAGAGGTAAAAATAAACGGCGCATCTATTGGCCTCATTTTCCATGTATTTATCATCTCAACGTGACACTATAGCACAGGGATGATATGAGGGCAAAGAGCGTCAGTCAGTCGTATATCAGCACATCAGTCCGTCTCCCGCCAGGTATAAAGCGTATAGGCGAAATTATCAGTCCACACAGGTGTCATCCACTGTTCAAGCGCTTCTGGAAACAGCTTATTCTCGGCAGCAAAGCGCGTATCATCATAGGTATAAAAATTATAACCAAGATCGAAAACCAGCAGGTAATCAATACCTTCTCCCTGCCAGTTCGAAAATATCGCATCCGGCTCGACACCATTTCGAATCGGATAAGTCCACCTATCGGTTAAAACATCGGCTGTACACGCTAGCGGACAGTAATAGCCGCGCGGTTCCCAGAGCAACTGAACGGACGAATCCGCTGGCAGTTTCTCCAGTTCGCGCATCGCTCCCATATAGAGGCCGATTTCACCATCTAGATACGCATCGCGGCTGATCGTCGTAAAAAAATAGGGGATCGCACGGCTGCGGACAGTGGTTTGCAGCATTTCGACCATTCCTAGAATAAGCGTAAAAGCTAAAATACCACGCGCAATAAAATAGAGATCAAAAGGTTTACGCGGCCATCGAGACAGGCTGTGAAAGCCCAGTGCCCCGGCGACCGATGAGAGCGCTACTAATGCAGCGACCTGGCGCGGTGCCATCCCCAGAGTATATTTCGCCGACAGAATGATCCAGAAAATCAACATCACGCCGATCAATATCAGGCAGCTTGCCGCCAATGAACGTGCGCGATCATCCAACCAGCGCCAGCCGACCAAGACTAAAAGCGGCGCGGTCAACAGCCAGGGGCCAAGCGTAAACGAAAAACCTGGCCCTTTTTCAGCCCCGAAAATGGTCGCGGCAATCGGCAAAATAATAAGCTGCCATGCGTCCGCTGTCGCCAGAAGACCATCGGAAACCTGAAACGTCGCATCACGCATCGGGTCCCAATTCAGCCCGCCGAAAAGAAACGGGTAAATCGGATTTTCATATAAGAGGAAGCCGCGAATCATCCAGGGCAAAAAGATAACCAGCGCGGCAATACCCATAATTAGCCCATTGCGAAGTATGCGGCGTGGCGCGTGATAGAGTGCATAAACGCCCATCGCGATGAGCATCAACCCCGATGTGTATTTAACGCCGAGCAGCAAGCCCGCAAAAACGCCTGCCAGCAGCAGCCATTTTTCGGATTGTGTTTCGCGCCATCGGGTGATTGCGATCAACGCCAGCAGCGCATAGGCCATGACACCCAAATCCACATACGCCCATCCGAAAAGCAACCAGATGCTGTAGGAACTCATCAGCAGCACCATTGCCAACCAACCCGCCTCCTCATCCGCATAGCGCCGCGTGATTCCGCCTGCCGCCAGCAGCGCCAGTACACCAAACAAAAAATGGACTGGCACAGTATCTCGCCCCAAAAGCCCCATTGTGAGCGTAAACAGGATTTCGACACCCTCTGGAAAGCCGAGATAATGATTTTCGGTATGCGCCAGGATACGCCCATCCGCCAGATAATCTTTGGGGCCAACAAGGTGATACATGAGCGAGTCCCAGGCTGTTGGGGGAGCAAGCGCCAGCAGCAGGGCAGTTGTGAGCGACAAAAAAAGGAATAGAGCTAAAAAGCGCGCCCAGGATGTTGCAGGGCGAATTTCGCGAGCTAAAGACCAGCAATCCGCCAACCAACCGCGCATTCCCTTCAGCCCAATCACACCCAATATGACGATTATTCCCCATAGTACAAGCGGGGTGAGCAGGCCAACCATCCCCAAAATGAGCATGATGGTCGAGATCAAGCCCAAACCGAGGCCGCATTCCAGCGCCACACGCTCCACGCGCGAAATGCCATCGAACGAGGTTAAGGCTCGTCGTCCCAATCCCCCCGCAACCACAGCGACTAGTCCCAGCGTCGCGAGATCAAGAACCACGCCACCAAATGTAAACAGTAAGCCCAGGTCAATGGGTTTGTGAAACACATAGTAGCCGACCATGAGCGCCAGCAGACCGACTAAAACCAGCGCAACACGCCAGATAATCCCGCTTTCCCGCATATTATTATGCCCTATCATCATTGAATAAGTTACTATTCTCATCTATACTTGTATCATGATTTACCTCATTGACGGCCATAACGTTATCGGCCAACTGCCGGATATTTCACTCGACGACCCCAACGACGAAGCGATATTGGTGCAAAAATTGATGGGTTTTAGCGCACGCACCAAACGGCGCTGCGTTGTCGTTTTCGATCACGGCCTGCCGGGTGGCACATCCCGTATGTCCACACGCGATGTGCAGGTGGTTTTCGCCTCTCAGCGCTCCAACGCAGATCGTGTGATGATTGAGCGCATCGGCAAAATCCCTGATCCGGTACAGTGGATTGTCGTGTCGTCGGATAATGATGTACTGGGTGCGGCACGCGGACGCAAAATGCAAACGCTGCGTTCGGATGCTTTCGCGATTCTGCTCGAATCGCCGCCCGCGCCGATAATTGATGCCGGAGAAGAATCGAACGTTGAACTTTCGGCTGCTGAAGTGGACGAATGGCTGCAAATCTTCGGCGATGACAAAATCACGCATCGCCAATCTCCACAGATGTCTGAATCTCCAAAAGGAAAATCAACCAAACCAGCCGAACCACCGCCTGCCGGAAAAGCGAAAAATCCTGCTTTATCGCCACGCGATATGGCTGCATGGATGCGCTTTGTCAATGAAGACACCAATACGAAAAAGAATGCCAAGCCGGGAAAAGCTTCTCAAATAAAACCCGCTAAATCCCCCGAACCTAAACAAGCGGTGCAGCGACCACCAGACGCCCCCAAACCAGCAAGAATTGAAATACCACAGCCGGAGTTAACGCCTAGACCTGCGTCGATAAAAACCGATCTTTCGATGATCGGTGGCGAACAGGGCGAAATCGCAGGCAAAATTTTCCTGCGAATCGGCTTGCATGTCGAGGATCGCGGGCTGGGTCGTCTCACCGCTGCCGGAACAGGCTATGTCGTTGACAACACACTGCTCGATCCCGATGTGGGATTTGTGACGATGACACGTGCGCCCAAAGGCCTGCCGAAAGGTCATATTCCCTTCGCGCCCGATCTGGCTGTCGAGATCGTAGCGCCGGATGAAAAGCCCCGACAGGTGCTGGATCGAATCGAACGCTATCTGGAAAATGGTACGCGACTGGTGTGGGTGATTTATCCTGACGAGCGCATCGTGGATGTGTGGCGACGCGGCGAAAAGGGCGGGTTGAACAAGCAGAAGGTCAGCATCGACGGTATGCTGGACGGCGAAGACGTGCTGCCAGGATTCAAGTTGGCTGTGCGCGGCATTTTCCCGAAGTAAGCTCCCATTTTCAATCCCTAAAATCAGTGTTTACGGGCATACCAAGTGATGGTATACTCTACTCATGGCGCATAAGTACGATCATCTCCGCGAAAAAGCGATTGCTTTACGCACCGAGAAGCAGATGTCTCTGGATGATATAATTGAGCGCCTTGCCTTGCCGAGAACAACGGTATACGAATGGATTAAAGACATTCCGATACCCTTCACTCAGAAACAAAGTGAAGCGCAGCACAGAAAAGCAGAATTGGTTCGCACCAAATATGCACTTTTGCGCGACGAGGCTTTCCGGCAAGGGTTGAACGAAGCGCCTGAACTGCTAAAAGATTTGTCATTTAGAGATTTTGTTGTGCTATATATGGCGGAAGGCAGCAAGCGTGACCGCAATAGGGTTGAGTTTGTAAATTCTGACTCATCTATGGTAAAGCTGGCTAATCGTTGGATCAGCTACTTTACGCAAGCGAACAAGATTGATTATCGCATTCAGTGCCATATCGATCATGATGAGGACGAGTTAAAGAATTATTGGGCAGCAATCGTAAATGCGATCCCGGATAACATAAAAATTATACGGAAGTCCAATAGTAATCAGCTCTCAGGCAGACAGTTTCGTTCTCAGTACGGACTGCTTTCAATAAGTGTAAATGACACTGTTTTACGATCTCGTTTACAAGCCTGGATAGATTTCTTGAAAGCGCAGTGGTAATAAGTGTATATCGGGGTGTAGCGCAGCCTGGTAGCGCGCTCGCTTTGGGAGCGAGAGGCCCCGGATTCAAATTCCGGCACCCCGACAGTATCAGTAGTTTTGCGGGCATAGTGTAGCGGTAACACACGACCCTTCCAAGGTCTTATCGCCAGTTCGAATCTGGCTGCCCGCTAATAGACAAATTAATAAGGGATTATAGCTCAACGGCAGAGCAGGCGGCTCATAACCGCTCGGTTCTTGGTTCGAATCCAAGTAATCCCATTTTAATAACGATGGTAATACCCCACATCTTCAACATACATTTTCTAAATCTTTTCTTATTCACTTCTGGCTCCAGCTTCGCCCGTTTAACTTTCCATTTAACTCTCTTCCACTCGTTTCCTGCAATCCTCGACCACCTCCGGCGGGACGAACCTGAGTGCGACAAATACCAGCCCCGGCACAATCAACAAATCGTCTAGCTGACCGAGAATGGGTATCGCATCGGGAATCAAATCAATTGGAGAAAGAAGATAGGCTATCGCAGCGCCGAGGAGAATTTTGGCTAAACGGGGCGTTCGGCTGTCGATGAGGACAAGTTGGTAGACCCGCAGTTCTCGCTTGAAACGGCGGGTCAAATCTTTTGCGCGATTGAGCATTTATGAGGAGGTCTCGCTCGGCTGATCGGTTGTGCTGGCGGCTTCTAATTCCTGCTCAATGATGTCCGCGAACACTTGATAGCCCTGCGCACCGCTGATGGGGCGGCCATTGATGAAGAATGCGGGTGTCCCCCGAATGCCAATACGCTGGGCATCGCGATAATCGGCGACCACCTCATCCATATATTTTTGGTCATCCAGGCAGGCCGCGAAAGCAGTGGTATCCGCGCCGACTTCCCCGGCCATGCGAACAAGCGAGTCACGGCTGAAATCACCCTGATTCGCGAATAGCACGTCATGGAAATCCCAGAATTTTTCTTGTTCGTTCGCACACTCGCCAGCCAGCGCCGCTGTCAAAGACGACTCGGCCAGGATGGGATAATCACGATAGGTAAAGCGAATTTTGTCGCCATAAGCATCGAGGATCGACTGCATGGTGTTGTCATTAAAACGCTTGCAGAAGCCACAGTTAAAATCGCTGAATTCGACGATCACGATGGGCGCGTCGGCTGCCCCGATGAATGGATCATCGTCCGCGCTAACGGTAAAGCGGCTGTTGGGGTCTTCCAGGCTCGGTGTATTTGAGGAAGCGACTAAATCACCCTGAGCCTCGATAGCAGCGGCAACCGACTGCTCAATCAAGGTCTTGTTGGCGGCGGCATTGTTATTCGCCCACAGAATACCAATCGCTACGCCCAGGATCATAAATACGGCAGCGATGATGACATAATTGAATACCGCACGCGGGATCACCAGCACCGTTGATAATTCGGCGGGTGGCTGCACTGCGGCGGATTCTTCTACCGATGACTCGGAATTCATCGTTTCCGACACCGATTCACTAGTTGGCGTTTCTTGCTGCGATATGTCCGCCATGTAAGGCTTTTTCTCGATTTCCACAGTTTAACCCTCGTCCACACCCATTACTGCCGCAAGGATACCACAAATTCGACGATTTTTAGCCCATCAGTACCGACTCCGCGCTTGCTTTCAGTGTTATAATTATGGGTAATTGCCCAACCAGATAACAATTGCATAACGCATTTATCTTATGAGGAGGTTTGCCTTTGAGCCAACTTTTGAATGGCCTTATCGTTAAAGACCAGAGTGGATTCTTCTGGGTGGAGGTGGAAAGTCGCCAAATTTATACCTGTCGTTTACGCGGACGCCTGATGGAAGAAGCACAGTCGTCGGACATCGCAGCCATCGGTGACCGGGTACAGTTTCAAGTGAATGATGATGGCTCCGGCACGATTGAAGAAGTAGCCGAACGCACCAGCACCCTTTCGCGTGCAGTCCGCACCGAAGGCAACCGGGGCGCGGGACAATCGGAGCGTGAGCAAGTCATCATCGCCAATGCCGATCAAGCCCTTTTTGTCGTTGCCGCCGCGCAGCCCGTCCCCAATTTAAAGATGCTGGATCGCTTCCTGGTCGCAGGCGAAAAATCGGGAATCGAAAAGCTCATGATTGTCGTCAACAAAATTGATCTGGAAGACCCCTCGCACATCGGCGGGTTATTTGCCCCTTACGAAAAAATGGGCTACTCGGTGTTTTATACCTGTGCGACTGGTCGCAAGGGTGTCGAAACGCTGCAACAATTATTAAATGGAAAAATTTCTGTTTTTACCGGGCCGTCCGGCGTCGGCAAAACGAGCCTGCTCAATGCTATTCAGCCCGGATTGGGACGCGCCGTAAAAGCCGTCAGCCAATTACGCTCTGAAGGGATGCACACCACGCGCGACAGCGAGATGGTGCGGCTGGAAAACGGAGGCTACCTGGCAGATACGCCGGGAATGCGAACGCTCACGTTCTGGGATATTGAGCCGGAAGAACTGGATGGTTATTTTATTGACATCGCGCCCTACGTCGGGAAATGCCGCTTTAATAACTGCGCACACATTGATGAGCCAGGTTGTTCGGTACGTAAGGCAGTCGATATGGGTGATATTAGCCCTACGCGCTATCGCAGTTACCTGGCCTTCCGTGACGAACTCGAAAAAGCTTACGCGCTATAACCCCGACGAATTTGCTTTTTTGATTTCCTAAAAGCTGTCGTCACTGCATTCTCAAAAGGCTGTCGCCATTACGCACGGCCTTTTGTCTTAAATAGCGAATATAGAGCACATCTCAATCGCCTGATACCCTTTGCCTTTAAGCTAAATTAGGTTATCGTTAATAACTCAAATCCCGCAAACTAAAGTGCGTTATTTTGACGTATTCTATAAGAGGGGTAACACTCTAGAACCAAACAAAGGATTTTTACAGTGAAATCGTCTCTCATCGGGCGTAAACTCGGCAAATATGAAATCACCGAACTGCTCGGACAGGGCGGTATGGCAACCGTTTACAAAGGCTACCAGCAGGATATTGACCGCTACGTTGCCATTAAGGTGCTGCCACCTCACCCCGGCCAGGATGATCAGTTTATTGATCGTTTTCAACTCGAAGCGCGTACTATCGCGCGTTTGCAACATCCTCACATACTGCCCGTTTATGACTATGGGAATCAAGACGACATTTTGTACCTCGCCATCGCCTATGTGCAGGGTGGAACGCTGAGTGACCGCGTCGATAAAGGCCCGATGCAGCTTGCCGAGATTGATAAGCTGCTTCAGCAAATAGCCGCCGCGCTGGATTATGCCCATCGTCAGGGCATCATTCACCGAGACATCAAACCCGATAACATTTTGCTGGATAGCGAAGGCTACACGCTGTTGGCAGATTTTGGCATCGCCAAGCTGGTCGGGGGTGATACACACCTGACTGCAACGGGCGGTCTGGTTGGCACACCCGCGTACATGGCTCCCGAGCAGGGACAGGGACTGCCGATTGCCTCTACTGCCGATATTTATTCGCTGGGCGTTGTGGTCTATGAGATGATTACGGGCAGGCAGCCTTTCACAGCAGAAACACCCATGCAGATCGTTATCAAACATATGACCGAGCCGGTTCCCAGCATCACAACAGTCATGCCAGGTCTGCCACCTGCGCTTGAAGATGTGATGATGCGTGTTTTAACCAAAGACCCGAGAGATCGCTACCAGACAGCGACAGCCTTCGCACAGGATTTTACCCGCGCGATTCATGGCTCAGAATCCTTTGCGGGTATGGCAGCCATCAGTCGGGATGCCAAACCAACGGAAGCCGCTGCTTTCAAAGAACCTGCATCAAGCACAGTCGTTTTACCGCCTGATCCCACCATCGCCAACCCAACGCCGACGATTATTATGCAGGCACCGAATAACAATTCGCTGTTCCTGATTGGTGGAGCGATTATCGCGCTTTTGGTGGTTGTGATCGCTGTTCTCGCGATTTTCACCCTTAGTCAAAACAATAATCAGGTGAATATCGCTGCAAACCCGACTCCCACCGCCGAAGAAGCCACGAGCGAGGTAGTAGTCGTTGCGCCGACAGCAATTCCAATCTCACGTCTTGGCCGTTTGAGCTTTAGCACGGTATCCACACTCGGCGATACCGCTAATTTGCGCGTCGAAAATCTGGCTGCGCCCGAACCCGGCTTGCGATATACCGTCTGGCTCAGTAATACGACCACCGGTGATAGCTTTGGGCTGGGAACACTGACCATTGATGGCTTGGGCGGCGGTATCCTCACCTTCACCGATGCCGACGGAAAAGCGCTGCCCATGCTGTATAACGCGGTACTGATTACACAGGAAAAGAACGACAACGAAGACCGAACTGTTTCTTACAGCGGCAGTATCCCACTTGAAGTGAGTCACGCGCTTAACGCGATCCTGGTCAGCGCTGACCTGGATGTTCCGACTTCGCAGCCCTCCTCACAAATGAGCGATGGAATGGGCAGCAGCGAGTATGGCGATGTGACCTCAACGGCCAGCAGCCTGCTTGATGGCGCTCTGGAAGAGGCGGATTTTGCCGCGCGTCATGCCGGATTAGCGGCAGGATCAACAACCATTGGCGGAATGCAGACCCATGCCGAACACACCATCAATATTTTGCTCGGCACGGAAACCGACTACACAGGCAATGGGCGGGGCGAAAACCCCAGTGCGACAAAAAAAGGTGTCATCTACTTTCTCGACCAGATTGAGGCACAACTCGATCAGGCCGTTACAGCGCCAGCAGCGACCCCTCTTGTGCAATCCAACGGCGAACTGATCCGTGTCTGTCTGGATAATGCACGCGGCTGGGTTGACCAGATCATTGAGCGCGAACAGGCTTTACTGGCAGCAACCAGTGTCGATGCGGTTCAGGCTGAAATGACTGAATCGACTCAACTATCCTCAAATCTCATAAATGGCCTTGATCTCAACCGCAACAATCAGATCGACCCGTTTGAAGGCGAATGCGGCCTGAAACAAATCGCAACCTTTGGCGTTCTCGTCGCCAGCATGGATATTGAAGAAGGCGCATTACCCGACACCGCCTCGTGAAAGTGGTGGGTTCTTCCGTAGGGGCGCAACGCGTTGCGCTCCTACAATATCAGGAGAATTTTAGCCCATGCTGAAATCCTTAATTATTTGCATGATCCTGCTGGCGGCGTGTTCTCCCAGCATTGAACCACCTGAGAACGACAGCCGGAGCGCACCGACCTCTCAACCTCCTGCATGGGTCGAGTCCGCAGATGTCATCTCACTGGAAAATGTCGCGAATATTCGCTATCTGGGGCGGCTGGACAGCACGAGTACACCCAGCACCATTTTTGCCCATGCGCTTTCACCGGATGGTACACGTCTGGCAGGGCTGGATAACGAACAGCTTGTCGTTTGGGATTTGGTTAAAGGCAGCGTCGTTTATGCAACGGGACGTGGCAAGGCCAATCAGATTTTCTACTCACCGGAAAAAACGGAGCTGTATACCATCACGCCTACTGGCATTGCCGCAGTCTATAACGCTGATACAGGAACACCACAAACAGATCTCAACCTGATTGACAATTTTAACAGTATTATCACTTTTGATGCCGAAAACGGCTGGCTGGCAGTGGGTAGTTTACGGGGTGAAGTGCGCGTCTGGGACCCGCTTGAGCGACAATCACTGGCGACAATCGACGCTCACCAATTGCAAATTACAGCCCTGGCCTTCTCATCTGATGGCGAACGACTGGCAACAGCTGGTGAAGAAGGCACGGTCAAAATTTGGGATTGGCGCAACCGTCAGCTTATCGCGACGCTCGAAGATGATCGTTTTGCTATCGCGCTGCGTTTTTCACCGGATGGTTCGCAACTGGCGGCTGGAAATCGCGAAAATACGCGCATCATTGATACGACTGATGGCAGCGTGGAACGCATCATTGACACGGGCAACGGCGGTGTTGATGCGCTGGTCTATTCACCGGACAGCAAATATCTGGTGAGTGGTGGCACAGCGCCGGATATGTCGCTCTGGGATCCGCAAACGGGCGCTTTGGTTGCACGGTTGCCGGGTGTCGGCGGTGATCGCGTCTGGGCGGTTTTTTCGCCGGATGGTACGCTATTAGCAACTTCGCTCCTGGGTGGCAGGCCATCTCTCTGGAACATAACGACCATCAGTGGTCAGACTGTTAACCGCGCCGATTTAGATACGCAAGGCAACCTGATTTTGAATGTCGATTGGACGCCGGATAATCGTTTGCTGGTGCTGTTTGGCCTCACCAATGGCATCTATATCTGGGGAATTGGGCCAACTGCGAATGAGAATCCGTAGTGACGATGTGGGATTGATGGACATTTGGAAATGATGGGGCGCAAGGCCGTTGCGCCCCTACAGTAAAACACGCCAAAACTTTGCTAAACCTTTTCGATATTTGTCTTATAGATAGCTGTTAGTCAATAGTCTTTAGCTCAAAACCAATGGCTAACGACTAAAGACTAAAAGCTATTAGCTTAGAACGGCAGTGTCGCAGTTGGGTTTTGCGGCACATCCAGGTAGCGAATCTCGAAATGCAGATGCGGGCCAGATGAATTGCCCGTGCTGCCGACTCCACCGATGACCTGTCCGGCTGAAACGGTCTGCCCACAGCCGACATTAATGCTGCTCAAGTGACCATAAAGCGTGCTGAACGGTCCATGAGACAGCACAATCGTATTGCCGTAGCCCCAGCTATTCCAACCTGCGAAGATGACGACGCCACCGTTTGCAGCCTTAACTGCCGCGCCAACGGAAGAGGCCAAGTCTACACCGGTATGAAATGAGCTAAAGCCGCGCATAAACTGATAATTGTCGATAGGGCTTGCCCAGAATGAACCGCCAACATTGGCGACACGACCACAGCTTCCGGGGTCGCCGGGGGCAAACGTCACGAAGCTACCGCCGCTTTGGTTGCCTTCACCACCCTCGCGCTCGACTTTTGGCGTCCAGGTGATCTGTTCCGCCACCCCGCCGGGAATAACCACCCATGTACCACTCGGCAGCACGGTCTCCGGCGTTGCCCCAAACAGGCTATTATATTCCGAGTCAATAATGACATAGGGATCGGCGATCCCATAGGCAGCAGCGATCTGAGCAATGGTATCGCTGCCAATCGTCTGACGATAGACGCCATCCACAGGCAAAATATTAATGTCGCGGCCAGGGCGCAGATTACCAATAATCGAACGATCATTCGCCCAGGCAATCGACTCTGGCGTGAGGCCGAAACGCTCGGCAATCGAGAAAATTGTGTCGCCTTCGACCACCTCATAATCCATCACTTCGCTGCGAGGGCGATCTGGAATAATGGTGAAAGGATCATAAGCATTACGCACAATCTGGATTGAACCAGA
>JALHNB010000100.1 GCA_022843745.1 Anaerolineae bacterium
CGCACTGGAAAGCACCTTCATACACACAGTCTCCGATGCTGTCTTCTCACATGATCGCTCTTCATCATGCCTTGACCCCTACATAGCCTATTCAATCCAACCAACAGGCACGCCGCTGCCAACCCTTGCGCAGCCATTGGCGTTCGCCTTCTATCCCTACCCTGCCACCACGAAGCCTCTACCGGCTTCACCGTTCCAAAGGCCGCCTCACAAGCAGCCTTTTTGATTCCACCTATGAGAGGCAAAACATGAACTTCGAAAACGAAAGCTGGAAACCCGTCGTAAACTTTGAAGGCTACTATGAAGTTTCCGATATGGGGCGTGTCAGGTCGCTAGGTCGCCGCATCCGCAGTGCAATCACTCACAGTAAAAAGCAGTATCGGCGGCCTCGAATTCTTCGCGGCGGGACAGTGGGTGGCCGCTATCGCAACATCTCCTTCTGCGTCGAAGGTGTCGAAACGACCTGGCTCGTCCACAAAATTGTCATGGAAGCCTTTGTCGGTCCTACACCGGATGGGCTTGAGATCAACCACAAAAATGGTAATAAGCAAGATAATCGCCTGGACAATCTGGAGTTTGTGACCCACAAAACCAACATGATCCATGCGCGTGAAACCGGCTTGCTCGTCACGCCCCGAGGCGAGGCCAGCGGCGGTGCAATCCTCAACAACGCTCAAGTCAGCGTTATTCAAACGCTGCTTGCCACCAGCACTCTCTCCTACACGCAAATCGCCAAAGCGTTCGGGGTCAGCCGAACCACCATCAGCCAGATTAATGCGGGGCGCACTTGGCGACACCTCCTAGGCGACTATACTTTGCCGATCCGCAAAAAGCCGTCTCAGCAACGCTAGTTCTATTCCGTCCGTCAGCAGCCTGGCAGAACAACGCCGGGCTGCACCGCTTCCTTTGGCACTCCCGCAAGGGCTTTTTCACGGCTGCGCTGTGCCGATCTAAAATCGCCCGTATCGGGATACGAGCGATTTGCGAAGCCCCTGAGAGGGGCGCATTTTCGGAACTTCGGAAGTTCTTTACAGGCCAAACAAGCAAATTGAAAAGCATGAAATGCAGTAACAACGCCAGGCTGCACCGCTTCCTTTAGCGCACTCCTCAGAAGCTATTTCATGTCGGTGCTGCACCAATCCATATCCAGCCCGTATCAGGATACGAGAAATCGAGAATGCCCTGAGAGGAGCGCCATTTTCTACGATCTCAGGGTTCTCTATAGCTCTTAACAGACCACACAAGCAAATTGCTGTACCTATGCTATGACCTCACCCGTTCTCGGTCCATCGAGTTCGAGTCGCATTAATCAGGCTCGTTCAGATGTCGAGCATGTTCGATGTTGCATTTTCGGTTTTTCGAGACCCCTGCTCCTCGAAAACAGCCAAACTCAGGGGCTGGCCGATGCGTAGGCCGCGTACTCACGTCTTTTTTGCGCCGGATGGGCCTCTCCCTCCCCCTCATAAGCCACCAAGGGTGACTCCTTACTTAAATCGCGTATAGTAGCATTACTCTTCCCCACGTTTTGAGACAGCCCCTCCCAGCGCACCAGTGCATCGGCTCGATAGACGGCCAGGCGCTCCTGGTTGATCCGGTAGAGATAGGGTCTATCGTCGTTAATTCTCACCTGACGGTAGGACAGTTTTACGTGCCAGCGGCTCAGTATTCGACAGAAGGTTTTAAAGGGATCAGAGGACAGATCAGAGCGCTGGTTATCGAGTGCCAGGATCGTTTCAGGATTGGCGGCAAGATAGGGGCCAACGCGACGGACAATTTCATCCTCTGTGAGTTCCTCCGTGTTTTGCAGTCCCCTGTCACCGAAAACCAGGAAGAGGAGCTGGGCGAAAAAACGTAGTTGCAGCATCATATGATGACGTTTAAAGGGCAGCCTATCACTTTCCTGGCGATCCACCTTGCAAGCCCCCTCTTCGCCTCCAAAGTCGTAAAGGGTCAGCCGGATGAGGGCATCCAGCTTCGCCTTACGCGAATAGCGCTTCAGCAATTTATCCGTAATCGACTGCTTCGTTATATCCTCAAGCTGCCATCGGCGTAGGGCCAGATAATCATTCTCACAGAGCTTTTTCTTCCGACGTTTATCTTCAAATTCATCAGGCGATACAGCCGGGAGGGTCAGAGTAAGGAAATCGTCCTGATCCTGGTAGGCTTTGTGAGCCGCTTTTAGGGTAGCTTTCATCGATTTGGAAGACCCACTCACCCACTCTATCTGAAAGCCCTCTTTTTCGGCCAGCGCGACGAAAGTCGCCAGGGCTTCATTGGTCAGCCGATTATGTAGCGCGGTGTAGGAACCCCAGAGGCGTGTGAGTTGGAGTTGTTTTTCCGTCAAAATATCGGACACGCCCGCAAGTTTTTGGGTTTCCCGACATTTGAATTGTTCCCAATACTTGAGTTTTGCTGGTTCCTCTGGAGCATGACGATGAACCAGAGGGATGACGACGGCGAAGTGTTTCGCCTTGCGGTAGCGGGCCATCTGTTGCAGAAATCCCGTTGGTGCGATGTGTTTGCCAGGGAAGTAGCCAAAGACACCGGCAACGGGGCATTGCACATCGATGCCTACGCCGAGGCTGGGGGTTGTGATTAAAATCCTCAGTTTGGGCAGTTCCTCATTGATGTCGGCCACAAAATGCCGAACCGGGTCTTCATGAGAATTCCACCCGTAGACGAGTTTTACCCGATCCACGCCATAGCGTTCGGCGAATAGCCTATGGCAAGTGCGGGCATCCTTGCGGGAACTGGTGGTAAAGATAACCGGTTGGTCGGGGTAAGCGTCGGCACATTCGATGGCAGACACAATCAGGTTGCTTAACTCTTCGAAAATTTTCATCTTCGGCCAGGGAGGTTGATAGGTGTTTTCGACAGCCGTTACGTCGCGGTGACAGACATCCCGCAGAAAAGCGATGGACTCCGCGCTTAAATGAGCGTCAGCAATGATCACTTGTTTAGCACGGGTGAGGATGTCCACAAAAGTGCAAAAGACAGGGACGATCTCAGGGTTTTTCAGGGTGCCGTCCCACAGTGCGCGAATCACCTGCTCGAATTCGTCAATGACGACAAGATCATAACCTTCTTCCGTGTGCGACATGCGAACAAGGGAGTTGAGGGTGCAAATCAGCCGGTCTATCAGCGACAGATCGTAATTCCCAGGAATACCCTGATAATGCTCAAAAAGTCGCCCCTGGATGTCTCCATTAAAGCGCTTCTCGATATTTTGCGTGAGGGCTTGGAGGAATGTGACCAGTCGCACCCGCTGCGGCTGGTGCTGGTTGATGTGATTGATAACGAACTGTGTTTTTCCTGTGCCGAGAGGGGATTTGATGGCGAGTGTGGTCCATTCTTTAGGAAAAGGGGCATTCGAAAGATAACGACTGTTGACTTGTATATCGGCGGGAAACGGCTCAAGCTTTACGGGAGGTAATTGGGGCGGCCAGGCAGGAGGCTTATCTTTGTCGGCGTTTTTGTGCTTTGGCGGGGGTGGTAGGACAAAAGG
The DNA here is from genome assembly GCA_022843745.1 of Anaerolineae bacterium. Taxonomy (GTDB): domain Bacteria; phylum Chloroflexota; class Anaerolineae; order Aggregatilineales; family Phototrophicaceae; genus JALHNB01. Next base: position 3,506 of record JALHNB010000100.1, read on the forward strand.
ATCAGGGGCAGCATTGAGGGCTGCCCATTTGATCGCATTTTCAATTTCGTTTGGCGTTCGTTCTGTTCTTCCCCCCAGATCGCGGGCAATCGTTTCCCAATGGCTGAAGCCCGGCCAGCCGCCTTTATCTTTTCCGCATAAACTGGTGGCGAATGCGATAAAGGCGTGATGACGCTGCCCCACCCCACCGGGTACAGCCTCATAGTCTCTGACAATGCGATTAAGGGCGGCGGCGGCGTAGGCTTCCGCGTGAGGGCGATTCAGCCGTTCCGCGCGAGAGTCCTGTCGCCGCTGCATCTTTTCCTGGCGTTGGATCTTGCGCTGGTTATCCTGAAGGGCATTATCCAGGGTGAGGCTTCCAGCAATTTCGAGAGGTAGGATATTCCCTGCTAACTCTACAGCGCCAGGCAGGTCACTCCCATAGAACAGCCTGGCTGCGTCCTTGCAAGCCTTATCGGGCTGCCAGTCCGCAAAATGCTGAATGAGGCCGTCCTGCATGGCTTCCCAACGCTGCCATTCGTAAACAGGTTCGGACAGCTGGAACAACACGCGGCTCCTGGGATGCTCGATGGTACTCGACGGCGTGGGATAGACCAGGAAGGCATACGCAGAAATGAAGGGATCAGCGAGTGCCTGTTGGACACTGACATCATGATCGAAATCCAGAGCCATTAATTGGGATGAAACGAAGCTTTTCCTATTGCGATGTCGTCCTTTGAAGTAACCGAGTGTGAAAGCTTTGCCACTCAGGATATGCTGGACAAGTTCCTCAATCGTTACTTCGGAAGGGATGAAGCTGTCGCCGAATGCGGCTTGGCGACCCGTCACATTTATCTTGTTATGGAATGCCTGAGACAGTCCGCAGCGGATCATCTGGGAGGCACTGGGGTCATTTGCCATGATCCACCACCTGTCTTGACGATTTCGGATCGCAATTGACTTGTGGAGCCATATATACACACCAGTGGGCTGATTCGTGCGAGGTCTTTTCGGATCCGTATCGGGATACGGATCCAGAAGTTTTCCTGCTGACTGGGCATATCCGGGGGTAGAATATCACGGTCTGCGTGTTCGGCAGATGTTTCCCCATGAGCGTTTTCATAAGAGTTTGTTTTCTTCTATGCGCATCCTGCTAAAGTAGTTTTCGCGCCGAATTTTGAATACGCTGTTAAGCAAAATGTGTTATGCTTTTGTTTGAACGCCATGCGTTCGAAAGTAACACCTCGGTGTTGCTCCAAGTCGCCGCCTCCGGCGCTCCCATGTCTGATAGCTTGCTGGCAGAGGACATGGAAAGCGCGTGCGGCGATTTGTGTTTCGTGGGATCGCGTGCGTGATTTTTCATCCTGATTTTAAGTCTCCTTGCGCTTGTCATTTGCATCCAATGTGTGGATTCCCAAGCGTTCGAGTAGCTTACGGCCATCCGCTGGCTCGTCGTTACGGTTGATACGAAACGGGTCGGGTAGCCCGATGTACTCCCACGATGTTTTAAGCAGTCGATGGCCGAGGTTCGCCTGAAGTGTTGCTATAGCCACCCCTGACCGATACAGCCAACGGGCATAGGTGCGCCGTAAATCGAGCGCTGTGATGTTGATCTCCCCCACCTCTTCGTCCGTGACCGTGTAACCTCGTAGCATCTTCTGAATCGCCTGCGGCTTGAGTGCTGTCTCGCGCGGGACACACCCCCTAGGATGGAAGCCGCGTATCAGCGGGCCATTCCGAGGTCCAGTAAGTTGTTGTAGCTTCTCCACAGAGGCTCCCAGGCAAGGGGCATCAAAAATTACCTTGTCGTAAATGGGAGCCATTCGCGCCGTACCGCCCGGCGTTTTAGGGACATGGAGCGCTTGCAGGTTTTCCCCTTCATCTCTTTCTAAGTCGTCAGCCGTCAGTGTGCATAGCTCCGTCGCACTGATCCCTGCGCACAGCATCAGGCCGATGGCGGTTGCATCGCGCACCCCGATTGGGGTATCGACCTTGATCTGACTGAAGAGTTCATTGATCTGAGAGGTTGTCAGATGGCGAACCTGAATATTACGATCTACATGCACACGACCAGGGAGGTGCCACACTCCCCACCCATTTGTGTAGATTGACACTGTCCAGGGGGGATCAACCTGTTCCATCCCATCATCATTCAGAAATTCCTGTTTCAGGAGTTGCGGCGTTTTGGGATTGATCCACAGTGTATGATAAGCCGTCTTCACTGCACCGATGTGTACCGCCACGCTCGAAGGCTTCAAGTGTCGCGTCTTCAGCAGGTAATCGCGGTAGGCATCGAGATCAGGGTCGTACCAGTTTCGGTTGGTCGCTTGCAGCCATTCGATATAATATCGGAGGCGCTGCCGCTGATCTTTGTTAAGTCCTGGCGTATCGATCCCAAAGAGGCTGGCAAGATCGTTGGGCATTAATCCTCTTTTTCGCTTAGTAGCTCTCTTATCACTATTTAGAGCTTAATACAAAACCCGGAATCGCACAAATTATCTCGCTCAGACTTCGCTATCCACATGCGAAATCCCCAGCGCCAATACGGATATTTTTCTCCAACGCTTGTTGTGATCTGCAAAAATGTCTCGAATTTAGCCCTTCAACTCATCCCGGCGCTGCTGCCAAAAGACCTGCTCCGGCACTCCTGCCCCGCTGAAATAATCGACCTCGGCCAACGGTGTCGCTCGTTCGCCAGCCGACGTGATCGGCATCCCTCGGTTCGTGTACTCAAAAACGCCACGCCTCGAACGCTCATGCTGTCCCAGGTAGACGTACACGCCCTGGTTCACGTTACCGAGTAAGCCCATGCGGAATTTCCGGCTGCGCTGGCGTGCTTTCAGCTTCTTCGAGCTTTGGAAGTACAGACGTGCTTTCCCGCCACGCTTAGAATTAGCAGGATCGTCCATACTTTGTTGTGCAGCCTTCCGAATTTTGCCCGCCTGCCCCTTGTGGACATGCGTCTTGATGGTCGAGTGGTAACTATTCGGCAGTTGCCAGCAAAGCCGTGTTTCCTGGGCGATGTCTTCCGTCGTGCGGATTTGCGCAAGGTACGGCTGGGCGTGATTGGGGATATGGTCGATGCTGGCCTCATCATCATCGGGGACATGCTGCGCGATGTTGTAACGCACCGTTAAGACATTCTGGAGGCGATCCTGCTCCCAGCGCCGCAGCGTCGTCTGGTCGCGCCCGAATAAGCCCTCTAGTGTCTCCCGCGCGATGATGACATCGTATTTCCCCTTCTCTCCTCGTCCAGCCACCCAGCCCGCGTAAATCATGCTTTCCCATGCTTCAAGGCTGCCGGATGGATCGAGCAGCACGTCGCGATTACCCGGCAGATTGGTCTCGGTGGTGATGCCCTGCTCACGCGCTATCTCAGTCATGATGGCTGATACAGGCTGGATGCCGCGCAGATAGAGCTTCTTGCCCACGCAGTACCAGAAAAGCCCAAATCCATCCTTCAGCAAACGATTGAAGTGGCGCTTGGTACAGGGAATGCGGTATGCCTTCACCTTCTCCCAGAGGCTGCGGCGACTAATCACCCCACTACCACTTTCGCTACGCGTGATGTCGCGTGCCAGCACCCAGAGGCGAAACTGATGGGCAAGCTGAAGCGAGATGGACAGCCGCCCTAGCTCCCAATCTACTCGAATAGACCTCCCCTCAGATAGGGGCAAAATCTGCGGGGTGACATCGAAAATCTCCTCGAATGTCGCGGTGGCGGCACACTTGGCAGTGCCTCGTTTTGCCTGCTGTTGACGTTTTTGGAGCTTGGCGGCAGCTTTGATCTGCCCGTGCGGGTCGGGGACATACGAGGCTTTGCAGTGTGCCAGAGCATCGAGCGCGGCGATCCGGCCATCCACTTTCAGGCCGGCAGGCTCAAAGAGAAGCTGCTTAAGCAACACATCTGGCAAGCCGGCGTAGATTTTCGCGCTCAAGGCGTCTGCCAGATGCGGAGCGTGCTGAATGCACCACTGCGCGGATTCGAGCGCCTGGCGCGGCGGATCAGCAGCCAGGGAGTCCCACAAGGCGTTGAGGGTCGTCAATATGCGGTTGTGCGACAGATTTTGCTCAGTTGCCACGACTCGTCAATTCTTAATCACCGACGAGAGGTAGCAATATTGAACTAGACTTGCCTTATTCCGTGTTTAACGCTATACTTTGGAAGATAAGTAAGTAAAAATTCCACCGCCTCGGTGGTGATGTATGTAGCAAACGCACTCGCACGGTGACCAAACCAATTCAGCGGGTGTTTTGCATTTATATGAGAGAACACTATAGCGTGACTCGTCAATTCTGGCGAATCATTTCCTGAATTACGTTATCCAGCGCTGCTTACGCGCTCCTGCCAACGCCTTCCGCATCGCCCCCTCTGCATTCCAATCGACCAATGGCACTTTCGCCGCGTGCGCGATCTTGCTGGCATCGAGTACCTTGTCAGCGTACCAGCGGCGCATCAGATCGTTGGTCAATGCGGCTCCCCCACCATGAAAAATACCATACTGTACATCGCGAAAGCCTGAATATTGCTCATCAATCACGACATTGGCGATGTATCCGGCGTATTGCTCACGCCAATAATGATACAAGTCGGTGATGTCGTTGATCGCTCCCGCAAAATCCATCATAAATGTACCGGTCAGTATGCCATCGCGGATCACCATGTCGAGATCATCCGTCAGCAGCCCAGCATAGGCAGGCCAGCGATCTTTCATATCCGCCAGCATCGGCTCCAGCATTTGTTTGCGGATTCCAGCGTCCTCAAAAGTCGAAAACTGGAGCATTTCGGGGTTAAATTGACCGCCGATCACCTGAACTGCATCGCAGGTCTTCATCCCCTGGTCGATGAGAACCGCACTCGATAGGAGCGCATTTTTGTTGACCGTGCCATCTGCATTCAGCGCCAGCACCAGCCCACCTGACAGCCCTTCCGGTAGCACGTTCACGGCGGAATAGGTCAAGGTGCGCTCCTTTTTATCGGTTGATAGGCAAATGTGTGCCTGCCCATTTGCCTCGACCATGAAACGATCAATCACTATCTGCTTCAGCTTGGAGTAGAACTTGGGTGGCACGAACACTGTAAGGTCGATAACCCCAGATTTCACGCCCATGCGTGCCAGGATGTCGGCGATCATATGACGTTGAAGCTCATTTCCGTAGCGATTTTCTCCGCTGTGACGCTCCACCTTTGAGCGGGCAACGATCAACGCATCGCGGCCAGTGACGTAGCGGCGGCCAGCCCACTCTGACCAAGTCGTTTTAATCTCCTGATCGCCGATGCCCATCAGATCGCCGGTAACACCTGCACGCATATACGGACGGCTGGAGGTCTTGGTTTTCCCTGTTTTCATGGTATAGAGCATCGCGGTCACATTGCCATGACCGCAATCCACTACCGCGATATAATCCGGTTTACTTTCCATCTCTCACACTCCCTAAAATGCGTTCAAAAATGCCTCGGAAGTATCGACTTCCTGGGCGATGGGCTGCTGAAGAACAGGCTGAGGGACTCGTGTGGGCAGCGTGCGGGACACAGGAACACTTACCCCACCCTTCTCGATCATCGCCTGAAATGTGGCGATCAGCGCTGTCTGATCGGGGTAAAGCTGCTGCACGACCTTCGGGAATAATTCCAGCAAAACACTGGTATCGCCCTGCCCCAGCGACCACATGAGGCGCAGGCCATTGCGAACTGTCGTTGCAAATTGGTTCGTTTTTATAAGGTACTCAGAAAACTCAATGAGCTTTATTTCGCGATCAACGTCGAGCCGAAGCCAGAACTTGAACTGTTTCCTGGGGATATAATTTCGTTTTCGCTTTGCCATCATTTATTCCTGTAACATTAATGTGCGGTCACATTAATGCGACCACACTCGCCACTGGATGGGAGTTGCCATCTCTGTGCAGCTTATGCCAATCCGTGATATGATACAATACATACTCCGCTAAAACAAGGAATTAAGGAATGAAGACAGGGCAAGCCTCTAAACTCTTTGGAGTTGACAACAAAACAATTACCGATTGGGTGGATAGATTCGCAGAATTTTTCAGCGCGGGTGCTATTGGGGCAGGGCGCATCCAGCGCGACTACCAGCCTGAAGACCTGTTTATCCTGAACACCATTCGCTCCTGCCGGGCGACAAATCTTGATTGGGCAGAGATACACGCGAAGCTGACCGCACGTGACCTCGATCTAAATATGCCTGCCCAATACTCAGCCATTGAAGGGAATCAAGCTATCGCCGTCTATACAGAGTTATCAACTCTGAGGGCGCAAGTAGAATATGAGCGCGGCGAGAAAGAACGACTTCGCCAGGACCTTAGAGATAAGGATGCAGCCCATCAAAATATAATCCAAGCCAAAGATGACACCATCGCCGCTTTAAATCGTGAGGTCGGTAAGCTAGAGGCGAAATTGGAGATGTTGCAGGAAAAGGGCGAGTAGGGCAGTAAAAACTTCCTGGCGTTCGGACAGAGCAAAGATACGGTTTCACACGATCATTGTTTGACCGAAACGATCAGGGAGAATCGGAATGATTAATCTGAGCGACCTACTGGCACAGTAGCAAAACACCGGGCCAGCAATTCGTGGGGATAGGGCAGGGGAGCAGCCAACATTCCAGGCTATCATTCCAAGCTGTTCTCGCTCCTCGGTCTGGAATAGATCATCACGCATGTACTCTTTGATGTAACAGTGCATCAAAATCCTGCCTCACTTCACCAACCCCCGCTCCACTTCCCGAAACGCTGCCAGCGCCGCGTCCTTGACCGCCTGATCGACCAGAGGGAATGTCGATAAAATATGCGCGAATTCCGCCTCGGTCAAGCCGTAGATGTGCGCTACCATACCGTCGATTTCTGCCCGCAGCCGCGCCCTTTCGACTCCATTCGTGACGCCATTTTTATGGCTACCAAACCCTAATTCGGCAGCCAGATCGTCAAATTCGGGTGTCGTACAGATCAATTTGGCGGCATGTTCAACAAGTTGATCAAAATATTGATTACCAAGGATAAAACGAGGGATCGGAAGCTGATAAAGATAGTGATAATTGATTGTTGTAGTAACTCGCTGTCGTATAAGATAATCGACTGTAAAGCTATTAAAAATTGCACAGGCGAATAACTGTGTTGGGTTATCAATTAAACTTTTACCATCATCAAAAACCATGACCGCCGGAAGCTTATTGCCATGAAATGCTGGAGGGATAATCGTAGAAATCAATGTTCGTTCATTGGTGTTGGAAGCTATATCTCGAAATCCAAGTCGATACGTTTGGTAATCTAATTTTTGACCCACATCCTTTTTTCGACCTAGAAGTGCCTTTCGGCCTTCTTTTTCATCTACCCAATATCGCGGCTTGCCGAATATATGTGTAAACTGATGAATTACCTTGCCTTCATATAGAATCAGTCGCCCTGGTTTATATTCTTCATGAAATAAGTAAGCGTCATCTGTCATATGAAACTCTCTATAGAATTTTATATTCCATGTGTCAGATAGTGCTTCACCTAAGAGGTTAAATCGAAGTATCTTCTGAGCAATTTCAATATCAATACCAGTGCTAAACTCCACAAGTGAGAGTGAATCTGGTGATAACTTATATGCCAATTGGACACTATAAATTATGCTGTTATCGTTAGGGAAGGTTTCTAACTCGATAACATCGTGCCGCATAAATGCCACTGGGAACTCGACTGTGCGACCACCTTTCTCGAACGTCAGCACGACAAACTTGAAGCGGCTGTCCACACCTTCGAAAATCATTTTTCGGTTCTCAAACCCGAATAATCCGGTGATGGTTACATTGTTGAACAGCATTTCGCGGAGTTGTTTCGCCCCAAGATCACTGTGAATACCAGAGGGGATCACAATGCCACATTGTCCGCTTTCCCGCAGAAGGTTATAGCATTGCTCCGTAAATAACTTATATAAATTTAGATCAGCCCCACTTTTCTTCCCATCAATAACTGATGTTTGATTGCGGAATTGTGGAGCGGAACGAAAAAACGTATTAACATGACGATATTGACTCTGAAATTCGAGCCATGCCTCAGCGACTTCAAAATCTTGCATTAGCTTGGCTTGTTCTTTTTCAAAATCTTTAAGGTTCATTTTCTTCTTTGTGACAACATCACTGTATTTCGCGAAAAATTCTTTTGTGTCTGGTTTAAATATCTCCCAGGGCGGATTGGTAATGATGATGTCAAAGCCGCCGCGCGTCCCCATGATCTCGTCAAATTCATAGCCCCAATGGAACGGCTCAAGGCGTTCCATATCGCCAATTTCCAGCGGGCGTTTGGTCGCTTTGCCGTTGGTCTGCGCCTGCTCGTACTTAATTCCCAGCGCGGCGAAGTCATCTAGCAAAATTTCGTTCAGTGTTTGGTAGGCGTCTTTTTTAGCGTCGTCAATGTCGTCACGCAGCCTTCTCAAGTCCACCAAGTCACCCGTGATCGAAGCCGTTCCCTTATAGCGCTGAATGAGGTCATTCTTTTGCTTTAACAAATCCTGGTATTGCGCGGCTTTCTGCCCCTGAAACATATCCTGCGTTTTGGTGCGGCTGTCGAAGCGCTTTCCGTCTACGTTCAGCAGGCCAATGAGTGAGTTGCCGCACAGGATGTTGAAGTCGATATTGGGCAGCGGCTCAAGCTGTTCGACCCGCTGCGCACTGGAAACCAGGAACAGGAACAGGCGCAGTTTGGCGATTTCCGTTGCCTCCTCCATGATGTCCACGCCATACAGGTTGTCGGTGATGATCGTCTTGCGAATGTAGTAGTTCAGGGAGGGATGCTGCGCCAGCACCTCTTTTTTGTGCTGGGTGAGGTTGGTATCGTTAAAAAAGTCGATTTTGCCAAACACGGCGGCGTAAATATTGAGCAGCGTTTTCATGGCTGCCACCAGGAACGCACCAGAGCCGCAAGCCGGATCGAGGATCGAAAGGGTGGGCAGGATATTGAGTAGTTTACGGCACAAATCCGCATCGAGGCGGATCAGCAGATCGCCGATGTCATGAAACTGTCGCTGCGAAACCTGATTGATTTTTTCGACTATCACGGCGTTGATCGTGCGTTCGCAAAGATACTGCGTGATCTCGGTGCGGGTATAGTACGCGCCAAACGCCTTCTGGTTGATGTACTTCTCAAAAATATAGCCCAGCACGTCAGGATTGATCTCGTCATCGTTCGCGCCGGGGGTATCGTCCAGATGCCAGGAATAACGCCCAAACAACGCTAATACATTCTCAAATGCTTGGTCGGCAATTCGGATATTGGGATAGTCCAATTCCAGGCGGTGGGGGAGGAACAAGCCGCCGTTGAGATATTTGATATTACCCAGAAGTGTCCGTGCTTGTGGTGAACGTTGGGTCTCTGGCTTGGCAAATCCTTCAAAAAACAGCGCTTGTAAAAACTCGCTGTAAAAGAGGTCAGCGCCGCGCGTTTTGCTGGCTTGCAGCTTGTCTTCCAGGTAGCGCGTATTGTTCTGGATGAAGCCTTTTTCCTGGAGAAAGTAGACGAACATCAGCCGGTTGAGCAGCACCGACGCATACCAGAAGCGGTCTGCCTCATGGTCGATCCCTTCGATTAGGTTGATGAATTCCACGCGCAAGCTGCTGAATTCGCCATAAAATTTCTTGGTGACGCGCTCCACATCTAGCGAAGTCGCCAGTTTTTCGGTGACTTTGGTGATGGCGATTGTGCCGTCTTCGCGTAATTCATCCAGTTCGATCACCATGCTGTCGAGCTTACTCAAAAACAGATCGCCGGGCTGTCCCTTCAGGTAAAGGTGTTCGCGCGGGGATTTTTTCTTGCCATCGCGCTTGACCCAATACCATAGGCTCTGGGTGCGCTGTTTGCCGTTGTCGAGAAAGATCAGCAGGTTCTCATGCGATAAGCCTTCGATCTCTTTATGAATAGCGGCACGGATTTTGGAGTCTGGAATTTTTTCGCTTTTGGTGTCGACTGGGGCGATCTCATATACCATCACGCCGGACATCTGGGCAATGGGTGTGCGGATATACTGCGTGCCGTCAATCGTCATCGGCACAGGGCGTGCAGGTGATGCGACTGACCATCCCATTTCTTCGATAAACAATGTTTTAAAATTAAAATCTTGTAGGTACTCGCGCACCTTTTCCCGTTTGATCGCCATAAGTTAATCCTTCAGAGAGTGGTTCAAGAAGCATCATCAGGCTTCATGCGATTCATGAAATCGCGGGCCGTCAGAATCGGAATTCCGGCATAAGTATTCAGACTGAGCAGGTCATCGTCACCAGAGACAATATGTGTCGCTTTGCCGCCAACCGCCGCAGCCAACACTTTGGTATCGTCGAGATCGCGGACAGCATTTTCCGGGATCGGTGCAGGCTCAATCACTGTCGTGTAACCGAGGTAATGCGCGACCAACGCTTCAGGTGGTTGTTTAAGTCTGTCCAGGTACTTTTGGAACTTTTCGCGCTTTAGAACATCTCGCAGTTCATCAATTAAATCTTCACTTGTGAGGGTGTCCACGCACCCTTCAGCAGCCAGGCGAAGCAATTCACGCGGAATACCCGACCACAACAACCCGGAAATGACGATATTGGTGTCAAGGACAGCCCTCATCAGTCTTTTTGATCTTTGCCGGGTTTTGCGCGTTGTTCTGCCCGATGCGCCTTCACTTCCGCATTGACGAATTTCATGATGCGGCTGTCAAGCTCATCGCGCAGCACTTGGGTGATGGTTTCAGCGTCAAGCATTCCAAAATCTGCGGCATCCTCGACGTATTCTTTGGGTACTTTCAGCACAATCTCTACTGTATCCATCGCTCACTCCGTATTCGCTCTATCATCATTATAACCACAGACCCAAACTGCATAGGATGCGTGGTTCCTGGCTTTCTTCAGTTTCATCCTGAATCAAGCTGAGTCGATCTTCGGTACGCAGCGCAATGACCAGCCGTGCCAAATCTTCGTCGCCAATGCCAGAGCGCATTTGGCGGCTTAGAGTATCACGCGCAGGAGAGCGCAGCGGATAGGTGTACAAATCATCAATCGTCCGCTCTAAATCCTGTGTTACGAACAGCGGCGCAGTTCTTTGCAGGTATTTAAAATAGGCATCCAGCCGTTCATAAGCGCGTCGCCGGACACTGTTAGGCCGTCCAAGCTGCCCGCCAGGTGTCAAATTTTCCTGCCGCATGAGTTCAACAGCTTGCAGAACAATCTCGTGGTGTCGGGGATGACGCGGCTGGGCGGGCGTGTCTGGCGGGCATTCGGCAGCGCGTAAAATGGTAAGGTGCGACTGTGTGACGCTCTGACCCTGTTCATCGACCCAGGCCAGTGAATCTGTGCCGTCGGTAGTCTTCATATAGGTGAGTATGCCTTGTGGCCGCTGCGCCGATCCGACATAGTGGCGGGTGGAATAAACGACATCGGGCAAATCGGCGATTTTCTTCGCGAGCGCAGGATCGTTTTTGGTCGCGTTTGCCCAAATGCTGTAAGCATAGGAGGCAAGGTCAACTTCGTTATCCGATTCGATGTCGAGAATGCCCGATTTTTCGGTATAGAGATCACGTAGCTGCTGCGCAAGGGCTTGATCTTCAAAGAATTGCTCGTCAGAGCCGACAACCTCGCCATTTTCCGCGAGGCGCTGCGTGACACGAACCCGCAGGCGAATAATCTGCTCGATTCCTTCAGCAGGCAGAAACGAGTAACAGGTGATTTGCTCTGATTGCTGCCCAATACGGTCTACACGGCCTGCGCGTTGTGAAAGGCGAATAATCGCCCAGGGCAGGTCAAAATTAACGACTATGGCGCAGTCCTGAAGGTTTTGACCTTCACTCAGGACATCAGTGGAAATCAACACACGCAATTCATCTTCTGCGGCAACCACCACCTGGTTACTAACGGGGCTAAATCGCCAAGCCAGCTTGGTTGGATCGTCCGATTGCCCAGTTGCGGCGGCCATTTGCTCGACGCCGTTGTCAGCCAGGACATCATGTAGATAGCGCACGGTATCGGCAAACTGCGAGAAGACTAGCACTTTTTCATAAGGATGTTCGCGCATGATGAGATCATGAAGCGCTGCCAGTTTGGTATCCTGCTCAACTTGCCATTCGCCGCAAAGCCGAATCACTTCCAGCAATATCTCTACGTCTTCTGAAAGCTGTTTCTTGAGTTTGGGTGTGAATAGGGAAGGGCGCAACCATTTGAAGCGCTTGCGGTACTGATTAGCAAATAGATCGTAGGCTTGTTTTGCACGCCGCTGATAGGCTGTACGGGTAGGGGAGTCTGCGTTTTCAACATTCAGTGCTTCATCAGTGTTTTCATCATATTCTTCGAGGTCGAGCGCCGTTTGCAGCGAGTCAGTATCTTCATCCTCGGTGTGCGTATCCAGCGCTTCAGCGTCCAGCGTACCGATAGAGATAGGCAGATCATTTTCAATAGCGTACAAAAAGACAAAATTTCGCAGGAGGTGGCGGTCAATCGACTGTAAGAACGATGCGCCGCTACTTTCCAGCCGCTTGAATAGATTGGTTCGGCAGAAACCCATTAAACGCAATCCAGCGCGGGAGAGATTTTCAAGCAAGCGCTTTTCATCGGTGGTGGCACGCTTGGCTGCCTTCTCCGATATGTATTGCCCCAAGCCGTAGCGTGGTAGGCTCAAGGCGGCAATGCCAGTAACCACATCCAGCGAATACAAGCGGGTGTACTGCTCATTCGCCTCAAACTGAACGGTACGTGGCACACGCACAGGAAAATAAAATGATCGCCCGTCGCGCATTTGCAGGAATTGTCTGCCGCTGGTGGGATCGGTTTCGGTATAATTGTTGAGGATGAACGTTCGTGTCCGGCGAACGAGATACAGGCGCATCAGATCGCGCCAATCATCGGTGTGTTCGCTGTGTTCAAATGCTACAATAGAGCGAATCATCGCCTGATGACGACTCGTAAATTCGGCCTCACCGATTTCATGCAGATAGCGCTCTGGCCGAACGCCCAAATCCCGATCTTCAGGGATAAACAGCCTCAGTTGTGCGGATAAATCCAAATAGCTTTTATTGTAGGGTGTCGCTGAGAGCAAAACGCATTTGCTCTCATTCTGCGTGATATATTCCTGAATGACGCTGTAGCGCTGACCTTCCCGGTTGCGCAGGTTGTGGCTCTCATCAATGATGACCAGTCGATAACGTCGGAGTTTGGGGAGTTCTTCGCTCACCCGGCTCAATGAAATTACTTCAGCGATCATCCGATAATCGCTGACAACTTTTTTCCACATAGGTACGAGATTCTTTGGGCAAATAATCAGAGTTTCCAGTGAGTAGTCGTCCTGAAAAATACGGGCTATCGCTGTCGCCATTAAGGTTTTCCCCAGCCCGACCACATCGCCCAGCATCACGCCACCGCGTTTATTCAGGTGATGGGCAGCAATTTGTACCGCTGCTGATTGATACTCGAACAGCAAAGCCGCGAATTCATTGGGCAGTTTAAATTCACCACTCAGCCCGGCCAGTGCCTCCTGCGCCAGATGATACGCCATTTTCAGGTAGACTTCGTAAGGAGTGAGTGCATCTTCTCTTGCCCAACTTTCCTCAATGATGTCAATCAAATCCTGCGTGATGTCCAGGCAGCGCGAGTCATCCCAGCGCTCCTCAAACCACTTCGCCAACTGCTGACAGGCAGTGGAATCCGTGACATCGGTATTCAACTCGCCTTGCACTCGCAGTCCCGACAGGGTGAGGTTGCTGCTACCGAGAAAGGCATTGATGGGGAGGTTGTAATTGTCGTGATAGGTCAGGTAAAGCTTGGCATGAAGGGCATAACGCAGAAACAGTTTGACGACCAACTTTCCCTCTCGCAGTTGATGAACGAGATCACGCAGCCCTTGCTCATCTTCATTCGTAGGCGCACCAATCATCAACTGATTGCGAAAATCGTTCACGATCTGCCTTCTCAGGCGAACCACTTGTTGGTTATCGACTAAATCCACTCCATCGCTTACTAGGCTGAAGAGTTGCTTCAATTGCTCTTGCGGCGCACGCTGCATACCGATCAATAGACGGCATTGATGCTGTTCGCCGCCCGGCCAGGGTTCGATGTAAGGGTGGAGTAATCGCCAACCACGTAGGTTGAAATATCCGACACAAAAATCGGCACGCTCTGCCGTCTGAAGCGTTTTTGTGAGGGCTGTTTGCAGGTGTTCGGAAATATTATCGAAAATACGCGGCACGAATCTACCTCGGTAGAGAATACTTGATAATAGATTATAGAATTAGACCTTTCATACAATGATACTCGATTTGACAAACAGCCACCCACGCCGAGCAATGAACGCCTTTTTCAGCGACTATTTTCAGTGGGGAAGGGGGATGAAAACACAGATCAATTCAGGCGCGAGAATTGAGTGTTGACGAAACGTCCTGATTTTCTTATCTGGATACGGGTCAGCCCTTTCTTCGCCAAAGCGGGGTGTCCATGTGATTTCACCTCAGAAGGGGAGGGCGGTGGGCAGAAGGTTCCTTGCCATAACAATGAAGGGGTGCGCTAGTTGGACATGCCTTCCTAGGTTCTGAGTGCTGACGGTGAAATCGCGTCAAATCGCCTGTAGACGCGATTGAGAGGGCATGTGTATGATTCTTCTGCATTAGACCCAAAATAAAATCACCAACATCGTGACCGAGTAAAATCTCTTCACCAATCAAGCAGATGGGAGGAGAAATGATGGAAAGTCTGTGGGAATTTGAACGCATGAAGCTGTTCGAGCTGATTCGCGATCATCCCGACTGGTCAACCAGCCACTTAGCCGAGGCCATCGGCTACAGCCTGAGTTGGGTCAAGAAATGGCGCAAACGCTTCCGCCAAGCCCAGAAACCGAGTCTGGCGCTGTTCCAGAGCCAATCACGCGCACCCAAAACCCGATCCAAATCACTCACACCCCTCGTCCGCAATGCTA
>JALHNB010000101.1 GCA_022843745.1 Anaerolineae bacterium
TGGCTCATCAATATCACGACGACTATCAATACATGGAACGCTATAATCATTTTTTCGCGCAGCATCTCATTGACCTTTGATTTTGTGTTGGTTTGCCTCATTTATTATCGGCGACAATCCTGCACAAAACCCAACGCATTGGCTACGTCTGACACTTGGCTTTCATATTGCTGAATGTCACAGCAGCGCGTTACAATCGGCGAATATAGAGAACACTTTGGCAAGGAATTTTATGGACAACCCATTTTTTCGCTTCAAAATCGGCAGCTTTGACGCGCTCGCCATCTGCGACTCCGACGAAGGCGGCATCAATCTGCTGCTGGTCGATACGGGTGCGGAAAAAGTGCTGCTCGATACGGGTGTCGGGCGTGATGTGACCGATACCCCAGCGCCGCTGATGGATCGCCTCAAAGAAGCGGGCATCGCGCCGGAAGATATTGGCGTTGTGATTTTGACCCACGCTGATTTCGACCACATCGGCGGGGCGGTCAAGGAAGATGGCAAGCTGGCATTCCCCAATGCGCGATATATCATCTCGCAGGCGGAGTGGGATTATTGGCAGACGAAGCCGCTGCGACTCCGTCAGGACATCGACTACAGCGAAGCCTTCCGCAAAATGGAAGAGGATACGCCCAAACGCCGCCTTGCACAGTTAGCGGACATTCTGGAAAAGGTCGAATCCGGCGCGGAGATCGTCCCCGGTATTCAGCTTATCGGCGCCCCCGGTCACACGCCGGGAAATTCGATTGTCGCGGTCACGTCCGGCGGCGAAAAATTGCTGTTCATCGCCGACTTATTTTATGAGCCGAAAAATCTCGAAGACCCGAATTGGGTGTCGGAATATGACGGGAACGCCGAGCAGGTCATCGCGACCCGACGGCGCGTTTTTAACGAGGCCGTGCGAGAACATACTCTGCTAATGGCCTATCACCTGCCGTTTCCAGGGCTAGGATATGTGTCGGAGAATGGGGCTGGATGGGCATGGCAGGCGAAAGAGATCGCGGGATAATATAATTTTTGTAGATCGAACCCCTCAACCCCCTGCCCCTTCTCCCACTCAGGAGAGAAGGGGTAAAATGCGGTTTTTAAGTCCCTCGCCCCTTGTGGGAGAGGGGTTTGGGGTGAGGGGTACATGGCAAGATAAAGGACAAAATTCCTTATGACTATACGCAAACGTTACGCACTCATCGGCACAGGCTCACGCGCGGGGATGTACGTCCAGGCGACAACCGTCACCTACGCCGACACCGCCGAACTGGTCGCCCTGTGCGATGTCAGCCAGACGCGCATGAACTGGTATAACCAACAGCTTCAGCCGCCGCTGCCCACCTACCCCGCCGCTGATTTTGACCGCATGATCGCCGAAACGAAGCCGGACACGGTGATCGTGACGACGATTGACCGGACGCATCACACCTACATCATTCGCGCGATGGAACTCGGCTGCGATGTGATCACCGAGAAGCCGTTGACGACCACCGCCGAAAATTTACGCGCGATTTTTGACGCGATTGACCGCACCGGAAAATCGCTGCGTGTGACCTTCAATTATCGCTATGCACCCGCCTACACCAAACTGCGCGAACTCATCATGCAGGGCGCGGTGGGTCGTCCGCTGGCGGTTGATTTCTCGTGGCTGCTCGACACCAGTCATGGCGCGGATTATTTCCGGCGCTGGCATCGCGAGAAACAAAACAGCGGCGGCCTGCTGGTGCATAAAGCCACGCATCACTTTGACCTCGTGAACTGGTGGATTGATTCGTATCCGCAGAGCGTGTTCGCGCTGGGCGATCTGAAATTTTATGGGCGCGAAAATGCCGAGGCGCGCGGCGAAAAATATACCTACAAGCGCTACACGGGCGCTGCCGAAGCGAAGGGCGATCCGTTCGCGCTGTTTCTGGACGACAATCCGTTTTACAAGGGCGTTTATCTGGCGGCGGAGGCCGAAACGGGCTACCTGCGCGACCAGAACGTCTTTGGTGAGCCGATCACGATTGAGGACACAATGGCGGTGACGGCGCGTTATCGCAGCGGCGTGATTCTCTCCTACTGCCTGATCGCCTACTCGCCCTGGGAGGGTTTGCGCGTCGCGATCACCGGGACGAAAGGCCGCGTAGAACTCGACGTGGTGGAAAATGTGACGCACCTCAGCACGACCAATCAGGCCAGCAAGGGCGGCTTTAAAGCCACGACGTTGCGCGTGTTCCCGATGTTCGGCGATCCCTACGAGGCGGAAATTCCGGCCAGCGAGGGTGGTCACGGCGGGGCTGATCCGGTGATGCTGGAGCAGATTTTCTCGCCGAATCCGCCGCCCGACCCGTTCCACCGCGCAGCTTCGCACATCGACGGTGCGGCCTCGATTCTCGTGGGGTTGGCAGGCAACGAGTCGATGAAATCCAAGCAGTTGGTGATGGTGGATGATTTGTTTAAGGTGCCGGAGAAGACACCGTAGGGCAGAGTGAGCATAATAGTGCTTAGGCAAAGTCGCCAGGGACTAGAAGTCCCCTGGCTAATCTTCCAAAGCCTGCTCAAAGCAGGCTGAAAATGCTGAATGGTACATCCTACTTTGAAAGAACTTGGGTGTACAAACGAAATTGCTTTGCAGGTAACGAATAGTGTATGGACTGAAATTTTCCCATTAGTCCCCTTCCAGGGGGCTTTTTTGATTAGCCGGATGGCTTTTAGTCTCCGGCGTCTCTAATCATCACTACGCTCAAGATTTTCATTCGACTTACCGCTGGCGTGACGAAGTTTCTGGTTTTCAATGTAGCGCTGCACCTGCGGCAATAGCTGTTCATTGTATGATATAACCCCATAGCCTTCCTGCCAGTGAAAGCGCTTCTCGCGCTCGAAATTGATATTAATGGCGCGGGCAGATGTGCCTTTGACGCTGCCAACCCATTTCGAGATTGCCGTACTGGGCGGGATGATCACCGCGACGTGGACATGGTCGCTGACACTATTGAGCGCCAGCACCGTGCAGCCAAGTTCGGCGGATTTTTCATGAATCGCCGCAAAAATGACCGATTCATAAGGCGGGAGAATTGTTGGCTCACGATATTTAGTTCCCCAGGTCACATGATAAAAGAGCTTCCAAAACGGCATGTGTGCTTGTCTCCGTTCAGCGCCATCGAAGCCGCCAAAGGCTGGAAGCCTATGGCTAAAAAAGAAAGCCCCTTCGAAAGGGGATGTTATAACCTTGTGTGACCACTTCCAGCCTGCTTTGAGCAGGCTTTCTATTTTTGCCGGATGGCTTTTAGCCTCCGGCATACGTCAAAAAACTCGCGCGTCTTTCCGCCTAGCTGCCGCACAATTCCGGCGGCAGCACACCGAGTGCGCACAATTCCGTCACGCGGGCTGAGGACGCGGGCTGCTGAACTTCGCAGACGGGTTCGCCAACGCCGGACGCGCAGACCAGAATCGGCACACCAACCTCATAATATTGCAGATTTTCCGGGATATTCTCGTTCAGCGCGTCCGCCAATGCCTCCAACTCACTGGCATCCATCAGCCCCGGTTGCGACCAGCTTGCACCAGGGAGCGGCGCACGCTCGTTGGCGATTCCATCGCCGTTCAGGTCTTGCAGTTCGCCCAGCGCGATGATCGACGTGAACCCCGGCGCGAGGATGATCGGTTCGCCGGAATCGGGGTCAATAATGATAATCCCCGACAGCGCTATGATTTGCAGGATGTTCCCCGGCGGGATCACACGCAGGATCGCCGTCGAACTTACGCGGATCGGCACATCATTGGCGACAAAATCGAGTTCAATTTCTTCTGGCCCCTGCACATACAGCATCGACGGCACGATTTCGGCGCAGGCAGGCGTTTCGATGCCGTTGGTCAGATAGAATTTCTGCATCGGTGTCATGCTGTCCGCCGAGATTGTCGGCAGGCTGGTCAAGTCAACATCATCCGGGAAGGCGGTCAATTCCACCCAACCTGTGGACGACAGCGCCAACGTGGTCTGGGCTGTGAAAAACACGCGCACCCATTCACCATCTTCGCTGAGTCCATCGGCTTGCAGAGTCGTGCCGCTGGCTGTCGCGCCGATCACTTCCTGCGCCGTGCCAAAATCCGGCGGCACATTGTAGATATCGGCGGGGGCTGTCGTCGTCAGAGGGAGCGCACTCTCCGGCAAAATCAGCGCATCATCCGGCGCGACACCGTTGGTCACGGTCACATCGCCCATCGAGATGAAAACGCCACCCTGCCCAGGCATCCCCACTGGCAAGTTGGCCTGAATATTCGTCACCGCCATACCCCACTCCCCTTCCGCCACATTAAGCGGTGAGGTGTGGATGCTGGAAACCTCTGTTAAATTGGCGCGATCCGATGGTTCGCTGAAATTGGCTAATGCCTCAGCATCAAAACCTGTCGCCGTAACACCAGGGAAACCATAGCACGTGCTGCTGCGTTCGGGGATCGCGCAATTATTCGCAACCGCCTCAAATGCTTGCTCCGCAATCGCCGGACAATCCGCTGAACTTTGCGCAGCGCTGATCTGAGCGATTGAAAATAAGGCCAGACAAATAACAATGAGAAACAAAATTTTACGGGTACGCATGTTCAGACGTTCCTCCACGACTTGTAATAAATTTAATCTACTGCATTTTCCATTTTGTAGCTATTAGCCGACATTAAGGGTTAGTAAATTATAACCAAAACGACATTTGTTCTTTATATAACAACCCCATTATTTATACATTTTTCAAAATTTGTTCGGTTCTATGGACAATCTTTCAAAACGTGTTCGGCTGTATCGGTTATAATGAATTGAGATTCTTGGGAGATTCTATGGAACTTAATCAGTATATCCGTTTATTCCGCAAGTGGCTGTGGCTTATTGTATTGATGGCGTTCGTCGCGGGTGGGGTCAGTTTTATCATCAACACCGGGCGACCCCCTGTTTACGAAGCGCAAACGACAATTTCGATTGGCCGTTTTATCGAGGCGCGTAACCCCGAGTCCACCGATATTCGCATCGGCATCGAACTGGCGCAAACTTACGCTGAACTCGCCAAAACGTTTGATGTGCTGAATGGCACGGTTGAAGCGCTTGATCTGCCGCTGACCGCCGAACAACTGGGCGGCATCATCGACGTGCGTATCCTCACGGGTACATCGCTCATGGTCGTTAGCGTCACCTACACCGACGCGATTTTCGCCGCCGACATCGCCAATGGCCTCGCCGAGCAGTTGATCCTCAAAAGCCCGACTAATCTCACCCGCGAACAGCAGGCGCAAATTGATTTTGCCAATGAACAGATCACCGCGCTCAACGAGCAGTTGAACGATTCGCGTCTGCGTCTGGATGTGATCGATAACCAGCTCGCAGACGCCACCACCGATGACGAACGCGCCAACCTCACCGAGCAGCGCAACGCCATCATCGACCAGATTAATCAGGCATCGTCCACCGTCGCCCAGTTCACCGACACGATCAGTTCGCTGCAACAAAATACCAACGCGCTGGATATTGTTGAACGGGCGCGTATCCCCACCAGCCCCAAAGGCAGCGGCATCGTCGCCACCACGCTTCTGGGTACGATTGTCGGCGGCGCGGCGGCGCTGGGGTTGGCGCTGCTCATCGAATATCTGGACGAAACCGTTCGCACGCCCGAAGAAGCTGTCGAAACCCTGAATATCCCTGTGCTGGGCGCGATCATGCGCTTCGGCAAGAAAAATGACAAGTACCCGGATCGGCTGGTGACGGAAATGCCTGCCATGTCACCTGTCGCCGAAGGTTATCGGACAATCCGCACCAATTTGCTCTTTACGTCCGAGAAGCGGGGCAAAAATGTTTATGTTGTCACCAGCCCTGGCCCGCAGGAAGGCAAAAGTATCACCACCGCCAACCTCGCCGTGACGATGGCGCTGGCGGGACTGCAAGTCTTGCTCATTGATTGCGATCTGCGCCGCCCGCGCGTCCACGAAATTTTCGGGCTGGATAACTCCATCGGCTTCACGACGCTGCTTTCCGGCGATCCACGCCGCGAGGATGGCGGCAAACTCGGCCCACTGGAACGTGGGACGCTCCCTGCCAATCTTTTGAGCTGCCTGCAAAGCACCGCCCTGCCCAAATTATGGGTCATCACCAGCGGCTTTATCCCTTCGAACCCGACAGAAGTCCTCGGCTCGGCGCTCTTGCAGCGCTGGATTGATGTTTTTCGCGCGTCGTCGGATATTGATGTCGTGCTGATCGACACGCCGCCCTGCCTGATGGCTGCCGATAGTTCCGTGCTGGCGGCTGGTGCGAAAGCCGAGGTGGTGCTGGTCGTGGATGCCGGACATACCCGCCGCCGTGCCGCGCTCAAAGCCAAAGAGCAGTTCCAACACCTGGGCATCGAAATGAAAGGCGTGATCGTCAACCGCATCAGCGCCCGCGACCAGACTTATGAATACGGCTACGGCTACGGCTACTACTACACCAATGAAGCGCTGAATAAGCCCACTGGCCTGCGCCGTTTCCTGGGCAAACGCCAGTAAAACGTCCATAAAGTGCCAGTAGAAGGATTGGCGAAAAGCATAATTCAGGAAATTATCGGTCATGCGTCAGTGTTCGAACGCTTTCCGAACAATTTCTCTAGCCGATTTGTACCCTTTTGCAAAAAATCTGTAAATTCTCGTGACAAAAAACACGCGGATTACATATAATCTATGAACAAGAAACCGTTCGCACTTGTATCTCGCGCCCACATGTCCAGCCAAATCGCTTAAAGGGTTGAAGAATGTCCGTATTTGATGATGCCGAAAAAAAGATGATCGATGATGCCGATAATGAACTCCTTGCTCAGGAGATCAAGCATACGCGCTTTTTCAAGGCGTACAGGCCGCTGGTCGAACAGTCGTTGCGCGACATGGGCAACGCCTGGGAAGCCAAAGAATATACCGGTGGCATCAGCAGTATGCTCGATATGGGCAGCAAAAAACGCTTCTGGATTCGCCCCACGCCGCCGCAGCATCACAAGGACGAAAATGGCGAATACTGGAAACCCGGCATCATGAAAATCACGCTCTGGATCGGCGGCAAGCCCGACGGCGACCAGATTTCCGGCGATGAGTGGTGGAGCGCGGCAATTGAGCTGGACGGGATCGCCGAAACGATGGTGATCGAGTCGCACGAAATTGAATGTTTCACACTGTCAGAACTCGAAACCGTCCTTAGCGAAGCCTGGACAGAAGTCCTCGCCCAGCGCGAGTCTTGAGACCGCGAGATTTACGACTTCCGAAATAGCAAAATATCGGGCGAGGCATGATCCTCCTGTGAGGGTCGCCTCGCCTTTTATTTGATTTATCGCGTTGCTTCCCGCGCCGTTGCCGATGCCGTCGCCGTTGCTGCCGCCCCGGACATCAGATAACTCAGCAGCAGGCCAAGCATCCCGGACATGAAAATCGCGCCGCCCCAGACGTGAATATTCCATGATACGCCCACGATAGCTTGCAGCGTCACGAAATACAGCGCGAAGAAGATCATCGGCACGACGAAGGCGAACAGGTGAAAACCCGATTCATTCGCGTGGGAGGGCTTGAGCCGGCAGATCAGCACATCGGCGATCAGTCCCGCCACCAGCGCGCCCAAAGTCAGGACATAGAAGTCGTTGAGCAGCGTCAGCATGAAGGTACTGCCTGCCAAAATCAGCGTCACCGCGCCAAACGGAAGCTGCCAGCGCCACGCCATGAATAAAATAACGCCTGTCATCAACCCCGCCTGAAGCAGAATGCTGCCGACACCAAAATCCTGACCTTCAAAATTACCAGCGCTAGGCTGTGCCGAACGTCCTGTGGCGGAGAACATGATCTTGCTGCCGTCCGGCGACCAGGATGCCTCATTTACCTGTAACGCTGTGTTGTTGCTGATATTGACGGCTTCCAATGCTTCCGTTTCACCCGTGATCGGCATCGTATAGAGTTCGCCCAGGCCACCACGCCACGAGGTTAAAAGGATTTGCTGGTCGTCCGGCGAGATCACGCTGTAGCCATCAAACGAAGCACTTTGCGTGAGGCGCGTCACATCGCTGCCATCCAGGTTCATACCGTAAATATCCATCCCGCCTTCGTTCTGCCCGCTGAAGATAATCCTGCTGCTATCGGGCGTCCAGACGGGTAGAAAGGCCGTCATACCGGGGCTGATCGTGGTCGCATTACCACCATCGGCATCCATGATCGTGAAGTCGCCGCCCTCGACACCGTAGAGGAGTTTCGTCCCATCCGGCGACCAGTGGACCGGCCACTCATTATCGGCATTATTGGTAATCTGAACGGGATTGCCGCTGCCATCGCCATTCATGATGAAAATTTCGCGCAGGCTGTCCGTCTCATGGATGTAGACGAGCTTTGTCCCATCCGGCGACCATTCCGCGCCATATTCCGCGCCATCCGCGCTGGTTAGCTGAGTCACATCGCTGCCGTCGGCGTTCATGAGATACAGGTCGGAGTCCAGCACGTCGAAATCGCCCGACGAACGCGAAAAAACGACCTGCGTCCCATCCGGCGACCACATAGGCGAAGCGTTGGAGTGGTCACGCTCAGCGACCAACAGCGTTTGTCCGCTGCCATCGGCATTCATGACGTAAATCTGGTTGAGCGATTCGACATCTTCGGTTTCGCCACCCGGCCCCGCCGCAATCGGATTAATCAACGGATGCGCGTAGCTGGTGAAAAACGCCAGCATTGTCAGCACGAGGGTTGACGAAATCAGCGCCGGGCCGAGATTACGCCAGCCATGCGTATTCCCGCGCAGCAAGGCCGCTCGCAGCGGCCCTGTGAAAACCAGACACATGCCAATCGCCAGCGCAATATGGGATGGGCTGGTGAGCGCCTCGCTGCCCGCCTCGATCCCGAACAGCGTGTGCCAGATCATATCCGCCATGCCGCCGACGGCAAAAAGCATCACGCCGACCAGTGCCAGCCAATAGCCTTCCGGCAGCGCCCGCCGGAACGCATAGCCTTTATTCAGATTGCGCCATTGATTCACGCCAACAAAAAGTGCCGTAATGCCAAACGCGCTGTAAAACAAAAAGTGCCAGGGCGTAAAAAAAGAATCATCAACCTGGTTGTGAAAGTGCGCCCAGCCATCGACCCATAATCCGGCAATAAACAATATTGATAGCCCGACAAATGCCCAATCAAACCGTAATCCCCCAGTCGGATAACCCGTTTGGGCTGCCCGTGAGGTTTGCGGCTGCGCTGAAGAAGTCGCTGTCGCCATATGTGTCCCCTTTTCTCACTGCCAACACACATCATATACGCCAGCCGTGCGCCGATGGTTTCACGTTATCTCATAATTCGATTGCAAAAAGCGCATGAACTCCACTGCCGCCCGCCGCCTGCTGGAGATCGAGACGATTTCGGCCTCGCTCATCTGCCCCAGCGTTTGTGTGAACCCCGCCGGGACGAAAATATTGTTCCAGCTATAGCCATCCCCGCGCGGCTCATCGGGAATCTCACCCGCGACCACGCCCACAAATTTGCGCTGAATCTGCCCGTCCGTGAACGCGATGGCCGACACCATCTCGGCGTATTTGTCCTCAAATGGCCGCAGCATCTTGCAGATATTGTTCAGCCCCGCCGGGAGGATAAACGTCGTCGTCAATCCGCCCGGTAATCCACCCCAGGCACGGATCGAAATCGCGGAATGATCGACGAAAACAGGCTTGTTCAGCACATCATACGCCTGCTTCGCCTTGTACATCGCGACTTCACCCGGGTCGAGATGCTGAATATCCTGAAAACTCACCGGCGACATTTGCAGCGGCACGTTCAAAATCTGCTCATACATCGCCCGTTTGCGTGGGTTCGTCGTCGCGAAATAGAGATCGCTTGCCGCCAGTTTCGCCATGTTGGGGTTGGCTTTGGTCGTCGGCTTCAGTGGATTGAACACAACACGTTCGATTTCAAACAGGCCGTTGAGAAGCTTGACCGTCGCTTCCGGCGTAAACCCGTCGGTAATGCCGATCACCTGGAAATGACTCAACTTATCGGGGATCGCCATCGCTTCCAGCATCACAGGCGCGATGGGTTTGTTCAGCCGCAGCGCCAGCTCAAGCTCTTTTTGACAGTATTCCGAATCCATCGCGCGTGGCGACATGAGAAATAACAGGCAGTGACAGCCTGCAATCTGATGCTCGATTTCGTTCCACCACGTCTGCCCCACCGAGAGGCGTTGGTCATACCAGACATCGTGTATCTCCAGCGCCTGCTTGATTGCCAGTACCGCCGCCACGTCATCATGCGCGTAACTGATAAAAATTTTCATCTACCACCCATCGTACATGACAATGCCCATCCCGCCGACGAAGCTCGGCAGGTCGCGATGGCCGAGAAGCTGCCGCAACGCCTGCGATTCGCCCAGGTGATACCAGTAGTGGTGCGTGATCCGCATCAAATTCGTGCCGATATTTTCGCGCACAGGCTTGCCGTCCACCATAAAATAGGTTTGCATGATCTCCGGCGTCAGCGAGTCGAGATAGGGGTCGGAAGCCGCCGTGATGCCCTTCCACGCCCGCCACATGTCGTCCAGATCAGGCGTGTGCAGCGGCGCACCATTGCCACAGGGTTCGACTTCCGGGAACAGCGTCTTTCCAAGACCGCGCTGCAACCAGTAAAGCTGTTCGTGCCATGCCAGATGCCCGACCATCCAACTGATCGAGTTGATCGGCTCAAAATGCCGCGCCGCTTCCTCGGCAGTCACGTCCTGCAAGCCGCGCAGCCATTCGCTCCGCGTAAACCGTAATTGTGCGACCAGTGGGTGTGGTTTTTGGTTCATGAAATTTTGCCCTTTCAATAATGATTATTACGTTCGCCGCGCTCGCTACCCAACAAAAAATTGGCGCAATTCCGCATACGTCTCGTCCGGCTTTTCTTCCGGCAGGTAATGGCCGCAGTCCAGCGCCCGCCCACGCACATCCTCCGCCCAATCGCGCCATACGTCCAGCACGTCGTACCACACGCCGAGTTTATTGCGTCCGCCCCACAACACCAGCAGCGGAGCCGTGATTTTCCGCTTGCCACGTTCGGATTCGTCCAGCGCATTATCATAGGTCGCGCCCGCGCGGTAATCCTCGCACATGGCATGAGTCGTCGCCGGATTGCGCACACAGCGTTTGTAATCTTCGAGCGCTTCGGCATCAAAAAGATGTCCCCAGCGGTGGAAATAATAATGATCGGGGTCGGCGTTGATGAGGCGTTCCGGCAAGTCGTAGGGCTGCGCCAGGAAAAACCAGTGATAATAAGTGAGCGCGAAATCCTGATGAATACGTCGAAAATGTTCGGCGGTGGGGATGATGTCGAGGACAGCGACTTTGAGAACGCTGTCGGGGTGATCGAGCGCGAGTCGATAGGCGCAGCGCCCGCCGCGGTCATGCCCCGCGATGTTAAATTGCTCGTAGCCGAAATGCTTCATCAGCGCGATCTGGTCACGGGCCATCGCGCGTTTGGAGTAGGGTTCATGGTCGGGCGTGGTCGGCGGTTTGCTGCTGTCGCCATAGCCGCGCAGATCAGCCGCGAAAATGGTGAAATCCTGCGCAAGACGCGGCGCGACCTTATGCCACATGGCATGAGTCTGCGGATGTCCATGCAGCAGCAAAAGTGGCGGACCGCTGCCGCCATACCGTACACGGATCGTCGCCTCGCCCGTGTCCACCATTTCCAGTTTGAAGCCTTCAAAGAGTGTCATGTGAGCCTTTCATACCATCATTAGTTACATCACAAAATTTTCTCAAAACGGATATAATTACTGTATGGATATTATAATAACTCTCAAAAATTATCGCTGCTTTGAAGATACTAAACCTGCTCGTTTTGTTTTACAAAATGGGTTTACCAGTTTCATTGGCGTGAACAATGCCGGAAAATCTTCACTGCTAAAGTTTTTTCATGAGTTCCGCACATTCTTTGATTTGTTATCTCACCCTTCAGGTAACTTAATTAAGGCAATCGAGAAACACGAGCGCTCTCGTGGATTTTGGGCCGTTAGTGATGAAAAGGAAGCGTTCTGCAATTTAAATGATCGAGACCTTGAGTTAGAGGTCGAATTTCGAGAGCTTTTTTCTCCAAGAGTGGAGCAGGGCGAAAACGAAATTCATTTTCTAAGCAAAGTAGTTATCACCGTATCCCGTAGAGACCTGACATCCCGGGTAACATTATTTATAGATAACAAGAAGGTTGATATTAATGAGCATTCCCTCGATTTCAGAGGCACACAGTTCAATATCGGCAAACTTGTTGTAGACATGTTGCCTGTTTTCGAAACGTTTAGTTTGTTGAAGAATACACTTTATATTGGGCCATTTAGAAATGCTATCAATTCTGTGGCAGCAGGTTCATACTTCGATATCCAAACGGGTCAATCATTTCTAAGGGCATGGGATGATTACAAAACGGGATCAAAAAAAGAGCGCAACGAGGCTATCTTTAAGCTCACAGAAGAAATAAAGAGTGTTTTTGACTTCAAAAGTTTGGAAATAAACACCAGTCCTAACGACAATGATCTACAACTGTTTATAAATGGTAAAAGTTATACACTGTCAGAACTTGGAGCAGGCTTAGCTCAATTCATTATTGTTCTGGCAAATGTAGCTATGAAAGAAGCATCCTTTATTCTAATTGATGAGCCGGAGCTTAGTCTCCACCCTAAATTGCAAACCGAATTCTTGAGGGCGTTAGGTATCTATGCTAAAGAAGGCGTTTTATTTGCAACTCACAGTATGGGGCTAGCAAGAGCCAGTTCACAGAGAATTTACTCAGTCCGAGTAGATAAAAATGGGACACACCAGGTCAATGAAATTGAGCAGTTACCTAGTCTAGCAGAGTTTTTAGGTGAAATTGGCTTTTCTGCATACAGAGAACTAGGGTTTGACAAACTCTTACTCGTAGAAGGCCCTCATGATGTTACTACAATGCAGGAATTGTTACGCAAATGGGGCAAAGAACACCAAGTCATCATTTTGCCGCTGGGAGGTGGCTCACTCATCAACAAAAGTGCCGAGCCACAACTGCTTGAACTCATGAGGATCACTCCAAATATTCGCGCCCTGATAGACAGTGAACGCGAATCAGAAAATGATCCTCTCAACAAAAACATACATGAATTTGTTAAAGCCTGCGAGAAAGCCAACATACCTTGTCATGTCCTCAAATATCGAGCTATGGAGAACTATCTAACTGATCTGGCAGTGAAGAAGGTCAAAGGGGATCAATATTCTGCTCTAAAGCCATACGAGAAGTTGCCCCCAAATCAAGGATGGGGCAAAGCTGATATTTGGAAAATTGCCCGTGAAATGGATAAATCTGAACTAGAGTCTACAGATTTAGGGGAGTTTCTCAATAAGCTTTGAAATAGATATTATCTGCCCATTCCGCTATTCCGCCGCCGTTCCCCGCACCTTCTCCAGATGTGCCAGCGTCCGCTGCTCTCGCTCGTGCGGATACGCATAGCCAAGCTTCTCGCCCACTTCCAGCGCTGCCCGCCGCAAAAGGGCGATACTCCGAAAAAGCGCGTCCCAGTTTTCGTCCAACCCTGCCCCGACATACGTGTCCGCCAGTTCTTGCCACAGGTCAGGCCGCAGCCATTTCTTCAGCCCGCGACCATACGGCCCCGGCTTCAGCGACCAACCATGCTCGATTTCCATGTGCCATTCGAGCATCGGGCGCAGATTTTCGTGCTTAATCTCGCCGTCCAACAGAAATTTCGCCGCGACCACATCGTCCCGCCAAAGCAGCTTGGCGACCACCGTCGCGCACAGAAAACAATTCTCAATATTTTCGAGATAGGCCTGCTCCGTCGGCGGTGTGGGGATATAGGCTTTATAGGTCGGCGGCTGCAAACCGTCCGTCAGGTGATCCTTGTCGAGCAGCACCCTGTAGCCCGCGTCAAATTCATCCGGCAGCGGCTCGGTGGCGATGCGCTGCATCAAGCCGACAGGCCACAATATAAAGTCAATTCGCAGATCACCCTCGAACTGGGTGACATTGCCGGATTTTTCAAATTCGCCGTCGTGCAAAATCGGGTCGCGGTACATCGCCAGAATCCGCCCAAAAGCCGACTCCATCCACGCGCGGCTCTCCCAAAATGGCATGATGTCGGTGAGGATCAAAATCACGTCGTAGTCGGAAAATTGATCCACCTGCCCGTTGGGAATCGCCCGTGTGCTGGTCAGGATCATGGCGCGAACCGCGTCCTGTTTTTCGCCCCACGCGACTAATTTTTCAAACATTTCCTGCTGGTCAATCATCTTTGCGTCCCCTGCATCGAAAATTTCGGGTTGCCCGTTTAGCGTGGAGTGATTGCGTGGGCGATGCACTGCGCCTGTTGAAAGTCCAACTCGCCAGCTTATCCATGCTAAACGCAACACTCCCGCTTCAAATAGTAGCAGGAGTGTCAGCAAAATGTGAAACCGAAATTATCGCGCCGGGTAGCAGGAAAACAATGAAGGTCTGTGCTTATAAAATCTGAAAACCCGTGTACTCAACCCATTGCATCCCAGGGCCGACTTTGCCATTGGCGACACAGATGACATTGTTGAGCCAGCCATATTTCTGAGAGCCAGTTTGGAAACGGGGTGTGACCCGGAAGTAATATTCATTGGGGTCAACCAGCTCGCCGCCTACAATCCGCCCAAATACTGCTTGCGAAACGACTCCAACGCCTCCATAGGTCATATACAGGAGACTGTCGTCATCAAGTTTTAGCACGCCGCGCACATCGAGTTCCATAACGCCGTCATTCCGGACGCGCAGCCAATCCCCCGCACCCGGCATGGCTGCTGTGACCGTAAATTTCGGGCTTTTCATCTGGCCCCCGGTGACAAGGATAATCTGTCGCATACCGTTGGGGGTTTCAACAACCTGCGGAGGTGCAAGATCAAAATGGGCTTCGTACAAAAGTTCATATTTGAGATCGTTCACAATATGCTCCGAAAATAACTTTCGATAGCACCAGCATACAATATCTCGCCATTTTATGGTAACGCATAATAGCGTGGGGATTAAATTCTAGTTTTGGTCAAAATTTTAGAAGCAGAATTAGCGGGTGAATTGGCTCGTAGCCACCCCACCACCGTGCCACCGACTATCAACCACGTCGAGTTGATTTTGAAGCGGATGAGTAAAACGGGTTACGCCACTTACGCCAGTTACGCCAGTTACGCCAGCCGCGTGAATGTCAGTTGATCGGGCGTTTTGCGGATGATGTGGCGCTCCAGCGTGTAGTATTCGAACGCGCTCATCCCCTGCTCCACCGCTGTGCGATGCGCCGGACGTGCCGAGCCAGCCCGCGCGTTGGCCTGGCTGTCCCACAGGCAGAATGAGAGGCATTCCCCTGTCGGCTTGGGTGTGCCGATAAAATAAAACAGGAAGCCTGGGGTTTCCCGCGCCGCAGCCGAGGCCGCATCGTCCAGCCGTGTCAGCAGCGCTTCGTCCGCGTCGGCAGCGTGTTTGGAACGAAACGCCACCAGATACCATTGGCCGGAATCAATGTGGGCGAAATAATCCGACCAGTTGAATCCGTCTTCAATCGGCATGAGCATATATTCTGGCGTGAGCGCGGCGGGCGGCTGTGATAGTTCAGCAGTGAGCGCGGCGGGCTGCAAAAATTCGGCGGTCATGTGTAACCTTTTATGGCATAGTCGAAAATCAGAGGTGAAGGCGGGGATCGAACCCGCGCATAATGGTTTTGCAGACCATTGCGTTTCCACTTCGCCACATCACCAAGTGGGCTATTAGTCGTTAGTCTTTGGTCTTTAGCTAAAAGCTATTTGCTAAAAGCTAGCCGCTTCTTTAGGCCAGACAAATAAAAAAGCCGCTTTACACTGTGGCGGCTTTTACACTCTGACGTTTCGCAAGACGTTATTGAGCCGTACAGTTACCCCGTAAGCCTGGTATCACAACACATCACATTCATAAGGCTCAATTGCATGGTTCTGTTTAAGAGGGTCACTTGCATGATTCTGCTCAATCGCGTCTGGTTAAAAACGAATAGTTGCTACTTTATCAGGCAGGAGTAACACGACCAGTTCCAACGTGGTTATAAAGTGGTGACAAATTCGGGGTGATTTGCCCAAACGCGGCGCGAATTGTACAATTGCGCTATTACCAGAACATCAACCGAAAACTATCCTTACCCCTCCCCCAACCCCTCCCCATTTCGCAAGCTCATGGAGAGGGGAGAAAAGACGAGGGGTTACAGGAAAGGATTATCGCCATGACCACCATCAGCGCCAAACACGCCGCCGTGCGCGACTTTTACGCCCGCCGCGAACAGATCGCCGCCCAGGGCGTGACGCATGAAATGGCCGTGCGCGAGTCTTTTAAGACGCTGCTGGAACAGGTCGCTGGGGCGAATAAATGGACGCTCGTCGTGGAGCAAAAAGTCGAAGGCCTGAAAAATATCGTCCGGCCAGACGGCACGATGCGCGATGCCAACACCCTCCCGCGCGGCTACTGGGAAGCCAAAGATACCAAAGACGACCTCAACGCCGAAATCGACAAGAAATTCGCGCGGGGCTACCCCAAAAGCAACATCATTTTTGAGGACACCCGCCGCGCCGTGCTGATCCAATCCGGCCAGCGTGTGGGCGAATATGACCTGACACAGCCGGACGAAGTCGCCACGCTGCTGACGCGCTTTTTGAATTACACCGAGCCGAATATCGCCGGATTTGAGCAGGCCGTCGAGCGCTTCAAAACCGACACGCCGGACATCGCCAAAGGCTTATTGCAGCGCATCACCGAGGCGCACAAAAGCAACAAGAAATTTCAATCCGCGTTTGCCGATTTTTTCGCCCTGTGCCAGACCGCGCTCAACCCCAACATCAGCCGTGATGCCGTCAACGAGATGCTCATTCAACATCTGCTCACCGAACGCCTGATGGGTACGGTCTTCGATAATCCCGATTTCGCCCAGCGCAACGCCATCGCCATCGAGGTCGAAAAAGTCATCAAGGCGCTCACCAGCCAGAGTTTTAGCCGCAAGCAGTTTTTAGGTCAGTTGGATTATTTTTACGAGGCCATCGAAGCGGCGGCGCGGACACTCAGCGGCTTCACCGAACGCCAGCATTTTATCAACACGGTCTACGAGCGCTTTTTCCAGGGGTACGCCGTCAAGGTGGCGGATACGCATGGCATCGTCTACACCCCGCAGCCGATTGTCGATTTTATGTGCGCGGCTGTCGAGGAAGTGCTGCGCGACGAGTTCGGCTATTCGCTCGACCACCCCGATGTGTGCGTCATCGACCCCGCCACCGGGACGGGCAATTTCATTATCAATTTATTGCACCGCATCCACCGCGCCAACCCCGCCGCCCTGCCCGAAGTCTATAACAACCGCCTGTTCGCCAACGAAGTCATGCTCCTGCCCTACTATGTCGCCAGCCTGAATATCGAACACGCCTATTTCGAGATGACCGGACGCTACGAGCCGTTCGAGGGGCTGTGCTTTGTCGATACGCTCGATCTGGCGGAGGGCGCACAGCAAAAACTGGCCTTCATGACCGAGAAGAACAGCGAACGAGTCGAGCGCCAGAAGCAGGCGAAAATCACGGTCATCATCGGCAACCCGCCCTACAACGTCGGTCAACTCAACGAAAACGATAACAACAAGAATCGCAAATACGACGTGATCGACAGCCGCGTCCGCGAGACTTATGCGAAAGACTCAAATGCAACTCTCAACACAAAGCTCTATGATCCCTACGTGAAATTTTTTCGATGGGCAGCAGATCGCTTGCAGGGGCGAGATGGAGTTGTGTGTTACGTTAGTAATAGCAGCTTTATCGACAACATCGCATTTGATGGGATG
>JALHNB010000102.1 GCA_022843745.1 Anaerolineae bacterium
GTCGCCCATCCCCATACGACCCGCACCCCTCGTTCGATCAATCGCGCTAACGCCACGACTTGTCGCCACATCCAGACTATGCCTCGCCTCACGGGGCGCATAACCACTGTGACGACACGTACAAATGCCTGCCATAGCCCTCGTATCCCCGCGATGATCTGACTCCACATCCAGCGGATGTTCTGTCGAATGAAGCGGACAAAGCTCGTCGCCCATCCCCAAACCAACCTCACCCCTCGTTCGATCAATCGCGCTAACGCCACGACTTGTCGCCACATCCAGACTATGCCTCGCCTCACGGGGCGCATAACCACTGTGACGACACGCACAATGACATGCCATAGCCCTCGTATCCCGGCGATGATCTGACTCCATATCCAGCGGATATTCTGCCGGATGAAGCGGACAAAGCTCGTCGCCCATCCCCAAACCAACCTCACCCCTCGTTCGATCAATCGCGCTAACGCCACGACTTGCCGCCATCCCCAGGTGATGATTCGTTTCACAGGGCGCATCATTACCGTGACGACACGCACAATGACATGCCATAGCCCTCGTATCCCGGTGATGATCTGGCTCCATGTCCAGCGGATGTTCTGTCGAATGAAGCGGACAAAGCTCGTCGCCCATCCCCAAACCAACCTCACCCCTCGTTCGATCAATCGCGCTAACGCCACGACTTGCCGCCATCCCCAGGTGATGATTCGTTTCACGGGGCGTTCAATTACGGTGACAATCTGCATAAGCACTTGCCAGATTTTCTGTATACCTGCCGCTATCTGACTCCAGACTCTGGTCACTACCTGTGCGATATGGTGAACCAGGCTCGATGCCCACCCCCATATGCGCGTGAGTAATGTGAAGATCACGGGTAACAGAAACACCAGCCAGCCCCAGAATCTTTTGATGATAGTGGTCATAAAGCGAAACACATGGATTGTCGTATGCGCCAATTGAGACAACATCATATAAGCCAGGCGGACGATAGCGACTATCAGCCCAATAACGAGTAATAAGATGGCACGTACTGCCAATATGGGTGCCGTCACAGGAAAGGCAATGACCCACATCTCTTTGTCATGCCATTTAGTGACCTGAAACAATTGGTTATCATGCAGCGCAAAGATTGTAAGGCGTTCTGCAAGCTGCTCAACGATATAACAGAGATAAAGCAGCGCCATGCCGATCAGTCCATACAGAACAATAGGCAGATAAGGTTTTTTTAAAGGAGAGGCTTTGACTTCCGAACTATCAGGGTTTTGATCGGGAACAGTTTCAGTCTGTTCGTCCATCTGAACATTTTCGTTCTCATCTGGACGTATTGGATCGAAAATTCGATTCTCGCTCATTTTATGCACCGCCCCCCAAACTTCGCCTAAAGAAAACGGTATCCGCTATTAGGGATACCGTTTATGTTCTTCAACGTATGCTACAAATTGGGCAGGAGGCTCTAATAGCGTCCCTGGTGTAAAATTTCTCTATTGATTCAAGTGTATGGAAAACGCATTTGAGCAGATAGTGTCGAATGACACATCGATATGATTACGATCCGTTATACATTTTGCAATCGCAATTTTTGAGCGCAGTCTGACCGATCTCAAGGGCTAATGTTATTATTCACTCCCGGATGTGGAAGTGGGTGGCGACGCAGCAGGCGTGGCGGCACTCGCGCTGGCCTGCAAATCCGACTCGATTTTTTCCGGCTTGTCCCCCTTGAGCAAGCGTTCGGTCACTTCCTTAATCTGCGGGTCTGCGCCGCCGGGGACGGTATCCGCCACCTGCTGGAACATCGCGCCCATTTCCTCCGATTTACCCCCCTCGAACACGGAGAGCATTTCCTGCGGTGACATGCCGGAATAATCACGCGAAGGTCGGGCGATGGCGATCCGGTTGATAATGCGCGTCAGGTCGGCGCTGCCACAGTGGGGACAAACGCGGCTGGCGGCATCATAATCCTTGTAGGTTTTATAGCTGAACGTCGTCGGGCGACCACAATTTTTACAACGATAGTCGTAACTTGGCATATCAAAATCTCGTATAGATGCTAACATTGTTTCCCATTATAACTCAAGGCAGATACGATGTTAGCGCAAAGCAGATGCGATGTTCGTTCAAGGTAATTGTGTGATGTTAGCTCAAGGTAGATGCGATGTTGAATGATCCCGAACCACCCAAACGCAAACCCCATCCGCTGGAACAATCGCCGCAGCCCGCACAGCCGCAGGAACAATCCCCGCGCCCCCAGATCAGGCTGCAAATGCCGATTGTGCGCCCAACCGTCACGTATGTACTCGTCGCGATCAACATCGCGATATTTTTGATCGGGATGCTCTCGCCACAGATGGAGTTACAGTTTTTCAGACAGGGCGCAAGCCGTCCACTCGAAGTGCTGATCGGGGGCGAATATTATCGTCTGGTGACAGCCATGTTCCTGCACGGGAGCATCGCGCATATTTTTTTCAATATCTATGCGCTGTATATCATCGGTTCGAGCCTGGAGCCTATTTTCGGCCATGCGCGTTTTGCCGTCATTTATCTGCTCGGTGGGCTGGCAGGCTCAATCTTGAGTGTGGTTTTGGGTGATCTGACCGCGAATGTCGGCTCGGTGGGGGCATCCGGCGCGGTGTTTGCCATTTTCGGCGCGGAAATGGTTTATCTCTACCGTCACCGCCAGATTTTGGGCGCACGTGGACAAGCGCAGTTTCGAAATATGCTGGTGCTGATCGCGATGAATTTCCTCATCGGCATCGTCAGTTCTGCGCCCGGTGCAAGTGTCCGCATTGACAACTGGGCGCACCTGGGCGGACTCCTGGGCGGCCTGCTTTTGACGTGGCTGGTGGGGCCAAAGCTCGTCCTCAAGTGGAATCCACTGACACCGGAAGCCGCAGTCGCCGAAGACACCAATCCATTTAACCAGAAATATTGGGCGGTGTCACTCTACGGGATCGGCCTGATCGCTATCCTGGCTGTCGTGACGCTTCTGGTTCGCTGAGGCACGTTCCAGCTCGTAACGCAGAAGCGCGACCTGCTGGGCGATGTCCTTATTTTCCTGAGCCAGCCGGGTGATGACGGTTGAAAAGTGCAGCAAAATAAACAGGACAAAAATCATCGCCACCACGAACAAGGCGCTCGGCGGATAGAAAATGCCCATCGCCGAGGCCAGCACGTCCAGCAGCGGGCGCGAGACGCTTAGAATAAGCAGCACAATCGCCGTCGCCAGCCAGAGGAGCGAATATTCCTCGCGCAGCCGCCGCTGACGTACCAGTTCCAGGATAAACAGCAGCGCCGCCACTGACGCAGCCAGCCCAAAAACCATCGCGCGATCTACCATCGTGGTTACTCCTTCACAAAGTCGTCATTTTGTTCATTTTCACACAAAACTTATGACGATTGAACTGTGAAATATGACACTTGGCCTATCTCTATAGATTCGTTAAACTTGCTTAATGTTCGCAAGAATTGTCCACTATACACAAGGAGCGTGTTCATGCCCCGTAAATTATCGTTGTTAATCCTCTTGATGTTTATCGCCGTTGCTATCGCACCTGTCGCCGCGCAGGATGAAGAATTTGTCTTTGGTATGATCCTCGTCGGCCCCAGAGACGATAATGGCTGGAGCCAGGCGCATTTTGAAGGCGGGCAGTATGTCGAGGAGACTGTTCCCGGCGCGAAGATGGTCTATTTTGAGAAACTGAACCCTGCTGATGCGCCAGAAACGACGCTGCTGGATGTGGTCACGGAAATGGTTGACCAGGGCGCGACGGTCATTTTTACGACTTCGGACGAATTTGAAGAAGATACCGCCGGAGCTGCCGCCGCTTTCCCCGATGTGACATTCATCAATGTTTCCGGCGATGATGCCTACACAGGCGAGGCTGCACCCAACCTGAGCAACGTCATGGGCGAGATGGAATGGGCGAAGATGATCGCTGGCTGCGCCGCCGCACTCGCGACAGAAACAGGCAGCATCAGCTACCTGGGGCCGTTGATTAATTTTGAAACCCGCCGTCTGGTCGCCTCCGCTTATCTGGGCGCACGCTATTGCTATGAAAACTATGCCGGGAAAGACCCCGCTGAGTTGACATTTACCGTCACCTGGATCGGCTTCTGGTTTAATATCCCTGGTGTGACACTCGACCCCACCGAAGTCACCAACGATTTCTTCGATAATGGAGCGGATGTCGTCATTTCCGGCATCGACACCACCGAAGGTATCGTCGTAGCGGGTCAACGCGCGGCTGAAGGCCAGAGCGTGTGGGCCGTTCCGTATGACTTCGCGGGCGCATGTGAACAAGCTCCCGAAATCTGCTTGGGTGTCCCCTATTTCCACTGGGGGCCAGTCTATCAGAATATCGTGAGCGAGATTCAGGCAGGCACATGGGAACAAACCTGGGATTGGATCGGGCCGGACTGGATGGACATCAATAACCCGGACACCTCCGCTGTCGGCTTTATCGAGGGTACAGGTCTGAGCGAAGAAGACAAGACTTCGCTGGATGCCTTCATTGCTGAGATGACCGCCTACGCCACCGACGAAGCCAATGCCGATACGTTTTTCCTGTGGGAAGGCCCATTGAGCTATCAGGACGGCACAGAAATTGCCGCCGAGGGCGAGAAGCTGCCCGCTGTCGCACCGTTGGGTGAAGCGCCGAGCGTGTGGTATCTGGAACAACTACTGGACGGCATCACGGGCGCAAGCAGCTAGTAGGCAAATTCCTACAATCTATAAAATATGTTGTAGGGGCAGGTCTGAGACCTGCCCTTACGAATTATGGGTCTAGTAATGAATATCGAACTCAAGCATATCCACAAACGCTTCGGCGCGGTTCACGCCAACAATGACATTAATCTGACATTTGCCACGGGGCGAATCGTCGGCATCTTGGGCGAGAACGGCGCGGGCAAATCCACGTTGATGAAAATTTTGTCCGGCTTCCAGTCAATGGACAGCGGCGAAATCTGGCTGGACGGTAAACCTGTGAGCTACAACGGCCCACAGGCGGCTATCGCGCACGGAATCGGCATGTTACAGCAAGACCCCCTTGATGTCGGCGCGTTTACCGTGCTGGAAAATTTCATTTATGGGCAGCCCGGAAATTTATCGCCAAAGCGAAAAGTGGCGCAGCAACAGCTTGAAAAATTGAGCCAGCGTTTTGGTTTCGAACTCGATCCCGATATGCCCGTATCGCAGTTGAGCATCGGGCAGCGGCAGCAGTTGGAAATTGTGCGCTTGCTGGCGCTCGGTGTTCGCACCCTGATCCTGGACGAACCGACAACCGGCATTTCTACCGAGCAAAAGACGCTTCTGTTCGATGCGCTGCGCGAACTAGCCGCAAAAGACTCGATGACCGTTTTGCTGGTTTCGCACAAATTAGAGGATGTGATCGCGCTGTGCCACGAGGTCGCCGTGCTGCGTGCGGGGCGTATCGTTGGCAGCATGGATATGCCTGCGACCACCACCGAACTCGTCACGCTCATGTTCGGGCAGGAACTTGCGGCTCAGCCACGTCAACCAATTAACGCAAATTCTGATGATGCGGTTCTGGCACTCCATAAAGTCCAGCTTCGTAATAAGCGCATGAAAATTGACAATATTTCGCTGCGGGTTCGGGCCGGAGAGATCATCGGTCTGGCCGGTCTGGATGGCAGCGGTCAGGAAATGCTGCTTCGCGCTTGTGTCGGCCTGGAAAAATGCTCTCGCGGGCAAATCGACATCGCCGGACGGGATATGACGGGCAAATCCTATCGCGAGTTTTTGCAAACCGGGGTCGCTTTCGGTGCGGCGGGCAGGCTGGAAGAAGGTCTGGTCGCTGGATTGACGCTTACCGAACACATCGCGCTCGTCACCAGCCATCAATCATTTATCGACTGGAACAGCGCCCGTCAGCACACCGAAGACCAGATCAAACATTATAATGTGCGCGGGCGACCTGAGAGCCGAATTGAGACACTTTCCGGCGGCAACCAGCAGCGCGTCCTGATGGCGTTGATGCCGCAGGAGCCTGTTCTGATGGCGCTCGAACAGCCCACGCGCGGCCTGGATGTTGATTCCGCACGCTGGATATGGCAGCAGCTTATAGAACGGCGTAAAGGCGGCACGGCGATTATTTTCAGTTCGCCGGATTTAGACGAACTCGTAACCTACAGTGATCGGATTATAGTTTTCTGCGGCGGGTGGGTACAGGAAGTTGCCGACATGGAGAACCTCACGCTCGACGAATTAGGGCGGATGATTGGTGGCGAGGGTGTCATCCAATGAGAACTCGTTCGATGGTTTTTGGCCTGACAATTTTGCCGATTCTGGCATCACTTCTCATCACAGCAGTGTTGATTATGCTGGTCGGCGCAGACCCACGCGCGGTAT
Source organism: Anaerolineae bacterium (assembly GCA_022843745.1). Taxonomy (GTDB): domain Bacteria; phylum Chloroflexota; class Anaerolineae; order Aggregatilineales; family Phototrophicaceae; genus JALHNB01. Next base: position 6,365 of record JALHNB010000102.1, read on the forward strand.
TCGAAAAAGTCTGGGAAGGCGCGTTTCGCGATCTGCGCTCATTTTCGCAGGTCATTAATTTCTGGATTCCACTCACACTGGTCAGCATGGGTCTGATAGTGACCTTCACGGCGGGCTTGTGGAATATCGGTGTCGAAGGGCAGATGGGCATGGGCGCGGTGTTCGCCACCTGGGGCGCACTAACGCTGCAACTGCCGCCGTTGATTCTCATCCCCGTCGAAATTTTGTTGGCGATGCTCGGCGGGGGGTTGTGGGCAGCACTGGTCGGCATCCTCAAAACGCGGCTGAAAGTGCATGAAATTTTCGGCGGTGTGGCCTTGAACGCACTGGCGAACATTGCTTCAATTTATCTGATTTCCGGCCCCTGGCAGCCTGCCGAAGGCGGCAGTGTCCGCGCGACACCTCCCTTTCCTGCCGACGCGCTGCTCCCGCCCATGTCGCCAGATTTTGGCGTAAGCTTGCTGGCGCTGGTGATCGTCGGCGTGGTCATTGTGAGTGTGATCGTGGCCTTGCGTGGCACACGCTGGGGCTTGCAGCTAAAAGCAACGGGCAAAAATGCGCGTTCAGCCCTGCTGCTGGGCGTACCAACGGGACGCAGCGCCATGAGCGCCTTTATTGTCTGCGGGATGGTCGCCGGGATCGCCGGGGGTTATCGCGTCTTATTCACCTATGGCAGCCTGCGTCCGCTGGTTTCCGGCGGCATCGGCTTTCTCGGCCTGCTGGTGGTGCTGCTGGTGTCAATTCGCGCGTTGTGGGTGCCGCTTGTGACGTTTATTTTCGCGGCGATCCTCGGCGGCAGCACACGTTTGAAAGTCGCGCTGCAACTGGATGCCTCGCTGGCAGGCGTTTTGCAGGGCTTCCTCGTGCTGGCGGTGTTATTCTCCAACGGCCTGCGCGAACGCTGGCGCGAAACAAATCCTGCTCACCTTTCAGAAACTGACATCAAAACGCCCGAATCATTAAAAGCTGACCGCTGAAAGCTGACGGCTGATCGCCTATGAATCCTGAACTCATCAACATTTTCAACAGTATCGTCGCCAATGCAACGCCACTCGTCATCGCCAGCATCGGCGAAACCATCACCGAACGCGCGGGTGTCGTCAATCTTTCGCTGGATGGCAGCCTCATTTTATCGGCGATGGTCGGCTTCGTGGCAGCGTTCGTCTCCGGCAGCGCAATTATCGGCATCATCGCGGCGATGATCGTCGGTGGGTTGATCGCGTTGATTATTGCCATCGGCGGCATCGAGCTGCGGCAGGATCAGGTAGCGATTGGTTTTGTGCTGACGCTGCTCACGGCTGATCTGGCGACATTTCTCGGTCAGAATTACACGCGCATCCCTGGCCCGCAGATTTTGAGATCGCCGATTCCAATATTGGCGGATATTCCTGTCGCCGGGCCGATTTTTTTTAATCAGACGGCACTGGTTTATCTGAGCTATGCGCTGATTTTCGGCCTGTGGTACTGGCTGTTCCGCACCCGTCCAGGGCTTGCGCTTCGAGCGATTGGCGAACGCCCGGAAACGGCATTTGCGCGTGGTGCGAATGTGAATCGCTTGCGTTATCTGTATACCATCATCGGCGGGGCGCTGGTGGGGTTAGCGGGCGCGGCTTATTCATTGAGCGTCAAGCCAGGTTGGGCGACACCGCCGAGCATGGCGGGTGACGGCTGGATCGCGCTGGCAATTGTGATTTTTGGCGGCTGGCATCCGTTCCGCGTCGTGCTGGGGGCTTATTTATTCGCCGGATTGCGGGCGCTTTCGACAGCGATTCAACGCACACCGGAGATCGAGATTTCGGTTGTCCTACTCAACGGCATCCCCTGGGTGCTGATGATTATCACGCTGCTGTTGGTGAGCAGTGGCGCGATTGAGCGATTGTTAACCGTGCTGCCGCGCCCGCTGCAAAAATGGACGCGCAATTTTCTGCGTTCCGACCCTCCGGCAGCACTGGGGACGCGCTTCAAGCAGAAGTAGGATTTAAGTTCCGCTGATCGCTGGGGTATTTTCCCCTTCATACGCTAGAATAATTTGCTCACGAGGAACACCAGACTGCAACAACGCGTAGACGAGATTTTTATCGAGGACATTATCCTCGTCGATAATCACATGATTATCAGCAACTCGCGCCTGCACAATAATCCAGGCATGGTCTTTGCCGGGTTCGTCCATGATGCCATTAACCGCATAGGTTCGGCGTGTATCATCCAAAATCAGATAAGCTTTTGCGTCGTCAGATATTCCCGCATATTTTTCGACTTCTCGACGGGTGATTTGGATGAGTTCGTCCTCAGCTACTCCAACCATTCGACTATCTCCTCTTGATCGACATCGACCAGAATAAGCTTAATTTTCGATTCGCTGATAGTATTCCGCACAACTTTTTTGCTGAACACACGATCATAAACAGTTGATGGGATTGCCAAATATAATGGCATTGTCAGCTTCTTTAAAGCGAGTGTATTCCGATAAATGAGATATTGACCAATGGCTCTGTAAAGTTCATCTTGATCGTTGCGTTTATCGGCAAAACATTTGACCTCAACAACAATGATTTGCTGTATTTTACCATTAGTTTGATGCGCCCGAATGTCAGCAAAGATCGTTAAATCCTCTGTTCGGACGAAATAAGGTTGAGCGTCAACGCTCCACCCGGATTTGAGTAGAGCATTGACTACTTGTTGATGACACGAATCTTCAGCAGGCATAATTGCCTCAGAGCAGCTTCTTTGCTGCGTTGATGACCGCTTCGGGTGTCAGGCCGAATTTTTCATAGATAATCTCATACGGCGCACTCGCGCCAAAATGGTCGATACCGATGGCAGTTCCGGCACTGCCGACGTAGCGATGCCAGCCCTGCGTCACGCCTGCCTCGATGCTCACACGCGCGGTCACTTTCGCGGGCAGCACTCTTTCTTTGTAAGCCGCGTCCTGCTCCTCAAAAATCTCCCACGATGGGAGCGAAACGACACGCGCCTTGATGCCGTCAGCCATCAACTTTTTGTAAGCCTCGTGCGCGATGTGAACTTCGCTGCCGCTGCTTAACAGAATGATCTGTGGTGTGCCTTCGCAATCCGCCAGAATATAACCGCCATGCGCCACACCCTCGTGGATGCGCTCTGCATCTTCCAGAACGGGCAAATCCTGCCGCGTGAAAATCAGCACACTTGGCCCTTTTAGCTCCATCGCCACTTTCCAGGCTGCCGCCGTTTCGTTGGCATCCGCAGGGCGAATTACCTTCAACTGCGGAATAGCGCGTAAGGCGGCGAAATGCTCAATTGGCTGGTGAGTCGGGCCGTCTTCACCCAGGCCGATACTGTCGTGCGTGAAAACGTAGATTGCAGGAACACCCATCAGCGCACCCAGGCGAATCGTCGGGCGCATATAATCGCTGAAGGTCAAAAATGTCGCGCTGTAGGGCTTGATAATGCCGCCGTGCAGCGCCAGCCCGTTAACAATCGCGCCCATGCCGTGTTCGCGCACACCAAAACGCAAGTTGCGCTCGGTGGGGTTTTTAGGGCCTGTGTCACCCGCGCCTTTAATCAACGTTTTGGTGCTGCCTGCCAAATCTGCATCACCGCCGATCATGGTCGGGACATGCTTGGCGATGGCGTTCAACACATCGCCGGAAGCATTGCGCGTCGCGATGAGCTTGCCCGGCTTAAACACCGGAACATCGGCGTCCCAGCCATAGATCAATTCGCCATTCATCGCGCGATCCCACTCGGCAGCGAGATCGGGATATTCGGCACGCCATTGTTCAAAAACCGAGTTCCACGTTTGTTCCTGCACCGAGCCGCGTTCAACCGCTTCCCGGAAATGTTCGAGCGCTTCGCCGGGGATGTAAAAATCTTCCTGCGGCCAACCGTAAAATTCCTTCGTCAGCTTGATCTCGTCCGCGCCGAGGGGCGAGCCATGCGCTTTGCTGCTATTGCCTTTATTCGGGCTGCCGTAGCCGATGATTGTGTGAATCAGGATCAGTGTCGGTTGATCGACGTGGCTATGCGCTTCAGCAATCGCCGCGCTGATGGTTTCGACATTATTGCCGTCTTCCACGTCAATCGTATGCCAACCATAAGCCCGGAAACGTGCGCCCACATCTTCGGTAAAGGTCATGTCGGCCTTGCCGTCGAGCGTGATTTTATTGTCGTCGTACAGATAAATCAGCTTGCCCAGCCCCCAATGTCCTGCCAGTGATGCCGCCTCGGACGCGACACCTTCCATCAGGTCGCCATCGCTCACCAGCGCATAGGTGTAATGATCGACGACGTTGTAGCCTGGGCGATTAAAATATTTTGCCAGAAACGCCTCAGCCAGCGCGAAACCGACGGCATTACCTGCACCTGCGCCCAGCGGTCCTGTGGTCGTCTCGACACCGGGCGTGACAAAGCTTTCAGGGTGTCCGGGCGTTTTGCTGCCCCACTGCCGGAAATTTTTAATCTCGTCCAGCGACAGATCGTAGCCAGTCAGATAAAGCAGCGAATAAATCAGCATCGAGCCATGCCCGGCGCTAAGGATAAAGCGATCCCGATTCGCCCAATGTGGATTATGCGGATTATGGCGCAGATAGCGTGACCAGAGCGTATAGGCCATCGGCGCAGCGCCCATCGGCAAGCCGGGATGTCCGCTGTTCGCTTTCTGAACGGCATCCATTGACAGTGTGCGAATGGTGTTGATCGCCAGGGTTTGCAAGTCGGATGTAGCCAAGTTTTGCCTCCTGATACGTGCATATACAAATTTCGGTCAATAGTACCTTATAACGTCGAAAAGGTCAGGTTTGTGATCCTAATAACAGGTCAGGTTTGCGATCCGATAGAATTTTCGATCTCGACAATCTGAAAATCTGGCAGCGACAGCACCACATAGGCGGGCATCCCCAGGTTTTGCCAGAAATTTATAGGATCGATTCCAGCGACCCGTGCCAAAAACAACGACATCACCGTGCCATGTGTGACAGCGACCACATTTTTAGCTGGGTGTCGCGCGAGAATCGAGTTGATGGCGACATGGAAACGCTGATAAGCTGCTGTGCCTGTTTCTTCGCCGAAAATCAATTCGTCGGGCTTGGTTAAAAGCTCATGCACCTTTGCGCGGAATTCGGCTTCATCGGCGAAATATGTTGCTGTCGCCCGCCGATGTTCCTGCAAATCCGCTTCAATTTCCAACGGCTTGCTCAACTCGGTGGCGATAGCTTTCGCGGTCTGGTGCGCTTTCGGCTCAGGGCTGGTGACGATGATTTCCGGCTGAAATTTTTTCAGGCGCTCGGCCAATATCAGGCAGCGGGCGTGGCCTTCGTCGGTCAAATCCCATTCGTGTGCTGATATTCCCGGCTGTTGGCGGGAAATTGAGTGCCGGACAAGAATCAGGTTGGACATGAAATTACCCCACGATGCTATAATCCACGTAACAAGTTTAGCGGAACACCCTTTCAACAAGTTTAGCAGGACACGATTAAAAATCATGGTCGCGCTTGAAAAACCTATACGAGAAAAAGAGCAGATTAGCGTTAGAAATCCGATTACTGGTGCTGAGATTGGCAAAATTGAGTGTGCTACGCGCGAGGATGTCCAGGCGACAGTCGAACGTGCGCGGGCAGCACAGCCTGCATGGGCAGCGCGGAATATCCACGAACGAGCGCGGATTCTGATGGATTGGGCGAATCTCGTCTGGGCAGATCAACCGCACGCCATTGAAGTCATACGCGCCGAAACAGGCAAGCCCGATGGCGGCGCATACGAAGAACTTGTCGCGATGGATAACGTTGTGCAGTATTATGGTCGCCGCGCACCAGGAATGTTACGTCCACAAACACGGCGGTCAGCCATCCCCATCTTCCAAAAAGCACGGATTCATTATAAACCGCACGGTGTCGTTGGATTGATTACGCCCTGGAATTTCCCGTTTTTGCTGGCGTTTATCGACATGATCCCCGCGCTGATCGCCGGAAATACTATCGTCATCAAGCCAAGCGAGATTACGCCTTTTTCCGCACATTATGGTGTGGATATGCTCTATCGGGTAGGCATCCCGCGCGATATTGTGCAGATTGTGAACGGGGCTGGCGAAACGGGCGCGGCGCTGGTCGATGATGTCGATTATGTCGCGTTTACGGGCAGCACGGCTGTCGGGCGCAAGGTGGCGGTACGCGCCTCTGAACGGCTGATTCCCTACAGTATGGAACTGGGCGGCAAAGACCCATTTATTGTCGTCAAAGATGCTCATCTCGATAAAGCAGCGATGGGTGTGCTGCTTGGCGGTTTGGAAAATGCAGGGCAGGCGTGTGTTGGCACGGAGCGCGTTTATGTCGAAGCGCCGATTTACGACGAATTTTTGCAGCGACTTTTACGTCATGCCAAGCGTCTGGTTGTTGGCAGCGATGATGGTTGGCATGTCCACATGGGCAGCCTGACCAACGAGCGCGAAGTGCTGCGCTGCGAGGCGCAAATTGCCGATGCGGTGGCAAAAGGCGCGAAGGTAGTTTTTGGCGGGAATCGTCGCCCTGACCTGGGGCCGCTGTTTTTTGAGCCGACCATTCTCACCAACGTCGATCATTCCATGCTGGTGATGCGCGAAGAAACCTTTGGCCCGCTGATCCCGATCATGAAAGTCGAAAATATCGACGAAGCGGTCAGATTAGCAAACGACAACGAGTATGGCCTTTCGGGGTCAATTTATACGAACGATCTCAAAGCGGGTGAGGCGCTGGCGGTGCGGATCAACAGCGGCGATGTCAATATCAACCGTCCGCTGTGGGCGTGGAGTACGGCAGCCGCGCCGATGGGTGGGCAGAAAAAAAGCGGTATCGGGCGACGCAACGGCCCCGAAGGCTTGCTGCGATTCGTCACGCCGCAGACCATTACCATAGACGCGACAGTCGCATTTTTGCCGCAGGATGTGATTCATCCCACGCGATTACTGCGAACTTACGTCGAGCTACGGCGCAAATTGATGCCGTTTTTGCCGTTTTTGCGCCCCTGAATCGCTTGATTTTCACCAACTTGTCAAAAAATTAATAAAATTTCGTTAATCATCCGAGAATCTACGTTACACTGGAAATATGGAAATATTGTCGTGTGACTGATTAGAGGATGGAACGATGTCATCATTTTTATCCCGCCGAATCAATGAACAGGAAAAGAAAGACTCCGCTGAAAAAGCCGAGCGCAGTTCATTTTTTAATGACGAATTTAACGCCGCTGATGAGCCAAAAGCTGCTGCCGCTGCACCTGCTGTTCCCCCTCCCGCTGCCTCTTCAGCATCCAGAATACCGGGTGAAATGAGTGAGTCGGTGACGCTGGACACGGGCTATGTCGTTCCGCCCAAGCTGCGGACAAGCGCACGTGTCAGCCAATTACGCAAACAGCTTCGCACCAAACTTTTGGCTTTCCCGGATGAAGCTGACCACTGGGATCGACACGACAGCGAGAAACAACAGATTCTCATCGGACGCATGAACACCATTTTGGCGAAGATGGGTGTCAAGCTGCCCCCCGTCGAAGTCGCCGAGTTATCCGAAGGCCTGCTGAATGATCTGCTCGGCTTTGGCGCGATTCAGACATTGATCGAAGACCGCACTGTTTCTGAAGTGATGGTCAATGGCCCAAGCGTGATTTTCGCCGAGCAAAAAGGTAAGCTGCACGAAACTGAATTTGTTTTTGATGACGACGACCACGCCTATTTTACAGCCCAAAAGATCGTGCGTCCGCTTCAACGTACCATTGACCGTGCCAATCCAATGGTCGATGCCCGCCTTCCCGATGGTTCGCGCGTCCATATCGTCGGCCAACCATCGGCGCTGCTCGGCACAACGATTACCATCCGTAAATTTCCATCGAAACGTTTGACCGTCGATGACCTCGTGAAGTTTGGCTCGTTCCCGCGTGAAGTCGCGCAATTTTTCGAGGCCTGCGTCGTCTCGCGCTTGAATATCGTCGTTTCCGGCGGTACAGGGTCTGGTAAAACGACCCTTCTGAACGTATTGAGTTCCTATATCCCCGAAGATGAGCGCATTATCACCGTCGAAGATTCGGCGGAGTTGAATCTGGCGCAGCGCCACGTCGTTCGTCTGGAAACTGCGCCGCCCATCCCCGGCAGCAAGACCGAGGGCAGGCTCGAAATTCGTGATCTGGTGAAGGGCAGTCTCCGTATGCGCCCGGATCGCCTCGTCATTGGTGAGTGCCGCAGCGGTGAAGCGCTCGACATGCTCCAGGCCATGAATACCGGCCATGATGGTTCGCTGACCACTGTCCACTCCAACAGCCCGCGTGATGCTGTAGGGCGTTTGGAAACGCTGTGTATGATGGCAGGGATGGATTTGCCGCTGATGGTCATCCGCCAGCAGATTGCCGGGGCGATCAATTTGTTCGTCCAGCAAGCTCGCCTCAAGGATGGCAGCCGTAAGGTCGTCCAGGTGACGGAAGTCCAGGGCATGGAAGGCGAAAGCGTAACCCTGCAAGATCTGTTCGTCTACAAGACACCAGGACATACCCAAATGAGCTATTCGCACGAAGGCGGCGGCTCACTAGATGGCACAGGCTTCCGCCCCAACTTTGTCGATCAGTTCAAGCAGTTCGGTTTCAATCTACCCGCGAAAATTTTCCAGGCACCGAGCAAACGCTAATTTCAGTCAGGCCTCAATCGGGATGCGGGAAACTGCGTCCCGATTTTTATTTCCGGCGGTCAGTCAACATAACTCCAACCCGTTGTGTAACTGCTCGTAAAGTACCGAATAACCTGCCCATCCTGTAACGTCATATAGACGACTGGATGGAAAAAGGCATAGCCATAGGTATCCTGCACCGTAGAATCGTATTGAGAGGCGGGTGAAATCGCCGATCCGAGGCCATTAACCAGCGCGTGATTGCTATTCGCGACACGAGCAAAATCACCTTCAGGTGGGTAGCGTCCCGCAGGAATCTCGGACGGACTATCCGGCAAATTTTCAAATTCAGCATACTGGTCAACCGTAAATTGTATCGCAGGGCCACTTCCCCCATCCGGGTTGACATAAAACACGTAGATTGTCCCAGTGTCGGCACGTTGCAGCATAAAGCCGTTCTCAAACGCCTGATAATTCATTTCAGTTTTATGCTCAGGCTCAAGGGGGCATAAATCGGCGTAATATTCATCCACGCCAAAGAAAAATCCTGCATATGGGCAGCGGATTTTAACTTCGGTGTAAGCCAATATTTCAGTGTCGCTATACACGCCCGTTTCATCGTTCGGCATCAGGTAAAAAGTCGCGCCGTAAATATAAGGCTGAGGTTCAGAAAAAGGCGTTGCCTGAGAAGAGGCAAGCTCAACCGTGAGCGTACCTTTTGGCGGGAGGTCGTCGTAACGGACATCGTAACCCGTCTTGTGACCGTAATACTGCTCAATCGCGACCCTCTCACTCCCCTGTGTTTCCCAGCTCAAAGTGACGCTTCCACCTCGATCAATGAGGGCAGTATCAACATTGAAAGAATGCGTGCTGGGAGTCGATTCCGTTGGCGCAACAGGACTAATCGAATCCTGCCGGAAAGCCTCGCATCCCGATATGACGATTGCCAGCAACACAAAAATCAGTGATCGCAGCAGACGCAACATATGAAACGCCTTTTCAGATCAAATCGCTAGTCATAGTCTATCTTTAGCTAGAAACACTGCTTGGCGTTTACTCGGCGTTTGGGCTACTGGGTTACTGCGTGTTTTTCAGATTCAAGAGTCCAGCGAGGGTCGGCTGGAAGCCACATTTGTGATAAAAATCTTCGAGGTGTGGTTCATAATCGACGTGCAGCCACTCGATGCCGCGCTGCCCTGCTTCGTTTGCGGCGCAACGAACGAGTTCGAGGCCAATCCCACGCCGTTGAAAATCAGGGTGGACTGTCGTATCGAGGATAAAAGCGTGAATCCCGCCATCCCAGGCAACATTGACGTATCCTGCTAATTTTTCGTCCGAGTAAGCACAGATATAAAGCAGGCTGTGGCTCAAAATCTTATCGAAATCGGAGGGCGTGTGGCCTGACCAGGCTGCGCCAAATAAAGCGTTTAATTGTTCGTTGGTGACGGGTGAGCTGGTGAGATAGCGGATTTGGGATTCGGGCATATGGTTTTTACTGGATCGAGGATTCAGGCATATGGTTTTTGTTGATATGAATAAGGGCAGGTCTGAGACCTGCCCCTACGAGATGATACGATCAACTAGAGATTAGTCACCGATTGCGGGCGCTTTGTCCATGCTGGTCGAAGTACCGTCCATCAATTCTTCGAACTGCGAACGATCCAGCGTTTCCTGCTCGATGAGAATGTTTGCCAGCATATCCAGCTTGGTACGATTCTCCGTCAGGATGGTTTTAGCGCGGTTATAAGCGGTCTCGACAATGCTCTTGACTTCCGCGTCGATCTGTTCGGCAGCTTCTTCGCTGTAATCGCGCTGTTCGCCGATTTCACGTCCCAGAAATACGTTACTGTTGCCACTGCCGAAGGTGCGTGGGCCAAGCAGATTGCTCATGCCGAACTGTGTCACCATGCTGCGGGCGCGGATGGTTGCATGTTGCAGATCGCTGCTCGCGCCAGTGGTGAACTGGTTGAAGATAATTTCTTCAGCTGCACGACCACCCATCACGGCGACGATTTCGTCTTCGAACTGCTCTTTTGATTTCAGGAAAACATCATCTTCAGGCAGCGACATAACGTAGCCGCCAGCACGTCCGCGCGGGACAATCGTCACTTTATGCACGGGGTTAGCATGGTCAAGCATGTGATGCAGGATCGCATGACCTGATTCATGGTAGGCAATCTGGCGTTTTTCAGCGGGTGAGATCACACGCGTCTTACGCTCCGGCCCCATCACTACACGTTCCATACTTTCTTGCAGTTCGCTCATGCCGATAGTTTTCTTATTACGCCGAGCAGTCAGGATCGCCGCTTCGTTTACCAGATTTTCCAGGTCTGCACCGGAGAAACCAGGGGTGATTTTGGCAATCGACTGCAAATCAGCATCGCCTGCCAGCGGTTTACCTTTGGCGTGAACCTTGAGAATATCCAAACGGCCTTTGATATCCGGGTTATCCATCGTCACTTTGCGGTCAAAGCGACCTGGACGCAGCAGCGCCGGATCAAGAATGTCCGGGCGGTTGGTCGCCGCGACAACGATCACGTTTGTACCCGTTTCAAAACCATCCATCTCGACGAGAATCTGGTTCAGTGTTTGTTCGCGTTCGTCATGACCGCCGCCTAACCCCGCACCACGATGACGGCCTACCGCATCGATTTCATCGACAAAGATGATCGAAGGGGCTTCAGCTTTGGCACGTTCAAAGAGGTCGCGGACGCGGCTGGCACCGACACCGACAAACATTTCGACAAATTCCGAGCCGGAAATACTGAAAAATGGTACGCCTGCTTCACCTGCTACCGCACGTGCCATCAGGGTTTTACCCGTTC
>JALHNB010000103.1 GCA_022843745.1 Anaerolineae bacterium
TTCGGGCTTTGAGATTACGAGATGACCATAAAGATGCTTATTTCTTAGGCGGGCATCATCTTGTATTTGCCATGATTAATCTCAGGCATCTTTTCGCAAATTAGTTTGAATCAGTTCAGAGCTTCCTCATATGAGTTTTCCTGTCTGCTGTGTCTGCTTTTACTTTCCTAATGTATGCTTCGCGGTGCGCACATTTGTGCTAAAAACCCATTTTGGAAGTCTAACGCTTCTTCCTGGATACTGCAAGTTATTTTCTTGCGCCCACGCAAACATTACCTCAGGAGCGTCTAGGTATCCTTTAACTCCACCGCGATCAGCTCGACATCGGTTTCGCCGATATTTTCGAACGAATGGGGTGGCAAGGCTGCGCCCCACATCACTGGCCCTGGCGATTTCAGCGCTTCCACCGTGCGTGAATCGACCAGCACATTTCCCTGATCGTCGCGGCGAATAAACGTACTCCAGCTCAGAACATACAGCGGCCCAGCCCATTGATGGGTATGCACGGGTGTGCGATCCCCAGGCTTGATCCGCGTCCGCAAAACGCGCACCTTGTCATTTTCAAACAGCAGTTCGTGATGCTGCGGGTCGGCGACCAGCGCGTCGAGTTCTGGCGGCCATGTATTTTTCGAGGTCATAATTTTCAGTCTCCATTGTGAAGCGCAAATTTTCAGCACGATTATACTCGTACTGTAGCGCCCTCCCACGTTTTACGGCACAATATGGATATGCCTGTTCACGAGGGGATTATGAACACAACAAATTATGGGTCAGACCTCTATGAACTCCCTATCGACATCGAGCGAAAATTCGAAACGCTTTTTATAGAGGCGCAGGATGAATTGTTCGAAGATGGAATGGAGAGCGAATTTTCCAAAAACTTACTACTGCTTATGAGTCGATACAGCGATTTCGCTATCGAGATTCTTGTCTATCTCATCATTGGCGAACGAGTAAACCCCGCCGTCGCTGCCGAAGCTCTGCGTACCATCGGACACGTTAAAGACGCATCCTCGCATCGCCGCCGTCGTTGGCTGCTCGAACGCGCATTGACATCGCCTTATTCACGAGTGCGCGATGGTGCTGCTCTAGGGTTAGCATTTATGGACGACCCGGCAGCAATTCCGAGTTTGCGATATGCCATTGAACGCGAAGAAATCGACATGCTGCGCCAGGACTTGACGCAGGTGCTTGAGCAGTTAGAAGAAACGCTTTCCGAGAAAAGTTCGTAGCATTATGACGCTTGTTTTCCGAGCCATATCCAGAGCCAAGTGGTATCCAGAAAAATCCCCGTCCTGGCTCGCTGAGGATGACTTACAGGCTGATATACTGACCGATCTGAGAACATCCGGTAACACGCTGTCGTTCTATATCATTGAAGATGATGAAACAAATCTTCAACGAGTCATCGTCGCCTTTGCCGCTGCCCGCCAAGCGCTCTCAAATCTCGACTATATTCTTCTCGATCAAACGATGCTTGATGATATGGGCTTCAAATTCGCCTCGACTAAAGGCATCACGCCTGATGACACAGTGAATAGCTGGCATCAGGATATGATCGAGCTTTCGCTCAAGAAATTAACAATTTTGGCAAATGCTATTCGGTTTAAGCCTATCCAAAGCAAGCGAGAATCACACAAAAGACTCAAAAACTGGATGGTGGAAGGCATCAGTGCTGGACACTTAAATCAATCTCAAATGCACACAAAACTACTTGAAGAATTAGGATTATAGAATGACTATCCAACCCGGACACCACACGCACGCCGAAATTCTCAGCCAGCCCGAAGCGTGGACATCCGCGCTCGACATTCTGCTCGCTCAGGCCGATTCGCTCCGCGCACTCTGGCGAGAGGGCGATTTTGAGTCAGTCGTTTTCACGGGCTGCGGCAGCCCCTATTACCTCGCCGATGCCGCCGCCAAGCTCATGCAAACCGTCAGCGGCGTAGATTCGCGCGGTGTGCCAGCCTCGGAAATCTGGCTTTATCCGCGCTCGTCCTACAATCCCAAGCGCCGCACACTGCTGGTCGCCCTCAGTCGATCCGGCGAAACCACTGAGACGATTCGCGCTGTCGAAAGCTTCCGACAGAATGGTACGGGCGATGTCATCACGCTCTCGTGCTATCCCGGCAAAGCGCTGACCACATTGGGGACGATCAATCTGCTTTTCCCCAGTGGGCAAGAGGAAAGTATCGCCCAGACACGCGCATTTTCCGTGCTGTATCTGGCAACCATCGCCCTCGTCGCCCTCTGGAACGGCGAATCAATCGATGAATTGAACGCCCTGCCTGCCGTCGCCAGCCGCTTGTTATCGACCTACAACGGACTCGCCACCGAGCTTGGCCGGAATCCCAATTTTGAGCGCTTCTATTTTCTAGGCTCTGGCCCGCGCTACGGTCTGGCAGGCGAACTCAGCCTCAAAATGAAGGAAATGTCGCTCAGTCACAGCGAACCCTTCCGCTTTATGGAATTTCGTCACGGGCCGCAGTCGATGGCGAACGAGCAAACGCTGATCGTAGGGCTGGTGGGTGAGCAAAACGAGGCTTACGAGCGCACTGTTCTGGCGGAAATGCGGGCGCGGGGTGCACATATTCTGGCGCTGGGCGAAAGCGAGATTCATTTCCCAGCCGACGACACACTCACATCCACCGTGAGCTTCGCGTCCGGCGTGAGCGAGTTGATGCGCAACGTGCTGTATCTGCCCATTGTGCAGTTGATGGCCTACGAGCATTCGTTGGCGCGCGATCTCAACCCGGACAAGCCGCATAATCTGGAAGCCGTCGTGCGGTTATAACGTCCATTTTTTAAGCGGCGCATCATAACCGTAAAAATCGCTGCAACGGTGCGCCCTGAAGTGCTAAAAGGAGTCCAAAATGAGCCAAAATACGCCCGAATTAGAAGCCATTATCACGCAGATAGCGACACTATCACCTCTGGAGAAAGTTCGCCTCGTGGAACAGGTCATGGCGACACTTGAGCGCGACTTGTCACCCACGCAGCCAAAACCTCGACGCTCACTGTATGGCTTGTGGTCAGATGTGAGCGTTTCCGCAGACGATATTGACGTAGCCCGGCAAGAAATGTGGGGTAATTTCCCGCGCGAGGATATTTAATGATCGCCGCTGTCGCCGATACCCACGCGATAATCTGGTATCTTGCATCTGATACGAGATTATCTGCCGCTGCGAGACTATTTATAGATAATGCCGCCCAAAACGGCGATCAAATTGCGATCTCCTCAATTACGCTTGTCGAGATGGTCTATCTCATCGAGAAAGGTCGAATTCCGGCGCAGCGTTTTAGCGAGTTGGCAACAGAACTCAGTCAACCGGACAGTATATTGATCGAAATCCCAGTTGATTTGAAAATCGCGCGGGCATTATCTCGTGTAGAGGTTACTCAAGTTCCTGATATGCCGGATCGCATCGTTGCGGCCACAGCCATACATTTAGATGTGCCAGCCATTAGCAGAGACAGCAAAATCAAACTGTCAACAATAAGAACGATTTGGTAATGACGCTCCTCAAATCCCTCAATCTCGCGCTGACCTTTTTCCTCGAACTCGCGATGCTGGCTGCCCTCGCCTACGCCGGATTCCAGATCGCGAGTTCGCTAAGAGTCGTCGTTGGGATCGGCGCACCGCTGGTGGCGATTCTCATCTGGGCGCGGTTCATGGCACCGAAATCCCCGACTCGCCTCACCGGAACCGGATACTTGATCGCGAAATTCGCGCTTTTTGGCATCGCCGCCATCGGATTAGCGCTCGCCGGACAGGTGACATGGGCGATCATTTTTATCGTCGTGTCGTTGGTTAATCAGGTATTGCTGGGCGTGTGGGGAGAAGCATAATTTCTCCCCAGCACACCTCGCTTATTGATTGATGGATGCCTGGATCGTAAATCCTGTATTTTCGGGCGACGCGGGCGCGGAGAGATTAATGAGATACGCACCAATCGTGTAGGTTTGGCTAATGGGTATCGGAAATGAGGCGCTCATGCTGGTTGCGCCGATGAGACTCGTTTGATACACGACCGTATTGTCCGCGCCGACAACCGCCAATCCGAGGCTGAGATTGCCAGACTGCCGGACGAACGATAAATCGACGGTATTGCCTGCGCTGGCCTCAAATGTATAGCCGAAAATACCCTGAAAGCCCTCCGAAATCGTCCCCGGATTGGCGACACCCGCTTGCAGTGGAAGCGTCACGCCAACGGAGAAATCCTGTGGCGGTGCGCCGGGGAAGCCAAATTCTACCGATCCTAACATAGGAACTGGAGCTTCAGTGGGGCGCTCCTCACCAGCTTTCATAATTGTCCCATCACTGAGGGTGCAATCAATATAAAGCGTGTATAACCCTCCAAAAGCCCCTAGAGACTCAATTGTTAGAATATGTTGCCCCGTATTTTTTATCAAAATAGGGTTTGGGAACAACTTAGAATTAACACCGTTTTGGTGGGTTATCATTCTACCCGTATATTCTAACAGTTGTATTTGCGCTCTAAAACTCGATGTATCGCCTTGAATTTCGAGGCTATCCCCAGCAGTAAGGTCAATACTGTAGTAATGAATAGCTGTATTATTTTCTAACTCTGCATCTACGACAAGACCACAATCAATTGGTACTGGTTCACTCTGAGAATATACAGGAATAACTGCAACAAAGAAGGCCAATAATCCGATAATCGTCACGATTCTTTTTGATTGTTTCGTCATACGTTGTCTCCTCTTTTCTAGCTACACCCTCTAGATTTCAGGAAGTTATCGGGTATCCATCCTAGTATTTCACCTTCCGAGTTTTGTATGTGATACCATACATCTCCTCGAACTTCTGACATCGCCAAGACCTGAACTAAACTATCTTGTTGAATCGGATATTGTAACTGGGAGGTATTCGACGGGGATTCGCGCACGATATTGAGTACAGTTGTGGCAGGAGTACGAGATACGATTTGACCATCGCAAGGATAAATAGATGCTTCAATCGTTGAGGGATTACTACTATTTGTAGGAGTTGCAGTTGCGACTTGAGTCAATCTATCTGGTACAAGGGTCACGCTAGGGGTTTCCGTAACAGATATTACATCCCATGAGATCGTACACTCAGGAGCAGTAGATGAACAGACTGTCACGAATTCTTCCTCTCGGTAAACGGCTATTACGCGAGGTTGTTCAGACACTGAGTCATACCAGAATACGTCAGCACGGGCAACATCCCGGCGGAAGATGCGTTCGGGAAGATCACAGGCTATTGGTAAAGGATTTGTCGAGCCGAACAACCGGTAGACAAGACAAGATTGAGGTTCAACTAATCCAGAAGTCAATCGCAAGAAAGGAAAATCATCAACGATAACCGAGGTATGGATGTCATCTTGAGCAGTAACTACACTCAGCGAAAGACCCATCAGACTTACCGACTGTTTATCCGGGATCACCAGCACCAGTGTATCTCGGTCTGATAGAAGCTTAACCGTGACTATCTGCGATGCAGCCGTAGGAGATGCTGTTGGGGTTTCGGTCTCAGTTTGAGCGAAGATACTGCCCCTAACCCAGAGTAACAATATAATACCGACTAAAAACGTCTTTTTAATCATCTTGACAATCCAACTTCAGAAAGAGGAAACGCCAGTCGCTAAAGGCGAAAAACATTTCTCGATCAAAGGTAGAGACAAGAATATATTACCGCAAACCGTAAAAGTAACAAAGTAAAGTTAGATAAATTTGTTTAATTCTGGTTTAACTCACAGTTCAGGAATTACTGAATTACCCCACCCGTCCCCGTTCTCTCTCTCTTGCAACCACCCGTCGCGCTTCGTCCATCGAGTCCGCCGCGAACGTGATCGAGCCGAGATTGTTGTCCAGCTTCTTGAACACGCTCACCAGCGCCTTCAGAAGCGGGTTGATGACGACCACGATAATCCCCCGGTTCGGCGGCGCGGATCGGATCACCCGCGTACTGATTGCAATCGCCGACCCACCACGCGGCATCGTCCCTTCGCGCATGTTCGCGATAATGTCGACTCGGTGGGGCATTGCGGCGATGAGCGCGTTGTTCTGCCGCCCCGCCTCAATGTATTCTTCCCACGTCCATGAGCCGGAATAATCGTTGCGCAAAATTGTCTGCTCCGCGTCGTCCCATTCAACCGTGATCGTCATCGCCGCCCCCTTAACATTGCGCTTCCCACTCATCATTCTAAAACAAGCGTCACAAACGGCGTGTTAAGACTTCTGCGCCCGCGCGTGAAGTTCGAAACCCGCTGTCGTTTTTATTCAAGACAAGCATCGCCGCCTGTGTTACGATGGAATAGTTCACCATCAACAGCTTGTTCATCATAATCATAACCAACATCAGGAGGCTTATCCATCATGGCGATAACATTCAAAACCACCCTGAAAGCCGAGGGCAATAACACTGGAATCGAAGTGCCGCCGGACGTGATGACCGCGCTGGGAACGTCGAAAAAGCCAGCTGTTGTCGTCACCGTCGCCGGATACACCTATCGCAGCACCGTCGCCGTCATGGGTGGGCATTACATGATCGCGTTGAGCAGGGCCAACCGCGAAGCTGCCGGAGTCAAAGGTGGGGATGATGTGGAAGTCACGCTTGAGCTGGATACCGCGCCGCGCACCGTCGAAATCCCCGACGATTTGGCCGCCGCACTCGCGGAAAAACCCGGCGCAGCAGCCGCTTTTGATGCCCTCGCGCCGTCGAAAAAGAAAGAATTTGTGCGGCAGGTGGTCGAAGCGAAGGCCGAGGATACGCGAAATCGGCGTGTCGCGAAGATTGTGGCGGAGTTGGGCTAAGGGCAATTTCGGTAGGGCGATCCGGCGGGTTGCCCTTTTGCGTTCATTTTGCGCCTATAATGGGAGGCCGGTGTCTAAAAGGAAACCTCATGAGTTCGCAATATTCTAATGATGAAGCGATAACAATGATCGTTACGCTTTTGGCGAGCGATGACACCGGGGATGTGGCCGGTGTGTTGGAAGACCTGTATTATTATCCTATTCCAGATGCTCGTCTGCTGCTTCCTTTGGAACACCTGTTAACCGATAAAAGACTGGCCCGTTTGATTGCACCACCTTATTTCTTTTTCGGGGAGATTGCTTGGTGGGCAGGACGGGCGTTGGCAGCAGAATGGGCTGCGTTGGGTATCGAGGGGCTTGTCAGTGTTCCAGCCACGTTTAAGGCGCTAAGTGGGAGTGAACTAGGCAAGCTCAAAATGGAAGCAAAGATTACTGAGAATAAGTTTGGAGTTAATGCACTTCAAATCCTTATAGAGCAGGGGTATATCACGCTTCAGGATTGGAAATTTAACCCTCAATGGGAAGGGCGACACTATTTCCGGCGCAAGGCGAAAGTAGATTCAGACGATTCAAAATCTTCCCCGCCATAAGCAGAATTGACCCTCGACCTATTGATCTTTTAAGGCCTCCCATGACCCTAAATCTGCATTATCAGACACATAAAAACCCTCTATTGTAGTCGCAAACCAGTCTATTCTCAACCTTTGAAATTCAGCATTTCCATTCTATAATATGGAACAGGCTTTCTATTGGGAAAGCAACAAATAAGGAGAGAGAATCGAGATGCAGGAATACATCGAAATTCGTGGCGCACGCGAGAACAATCTCAAAAATGTATCGCTGCGCATCCCCAAGCGTAAGATCACCATCTTTACGGGCGTATCCGGCTCTGGCAAATCGTCCATCGTGTTTGACACGATTGCCACCGAAGCGCAAAGGCTGCTCAACGAGAATTTCAGCGCATTTATTCGCAACTTCCTGCCCAAGTATTCCCAACCGGATGCCGATGCCATCGAGAACCTCAGTATGGCGATTGTGGTTGACCAGAAGCGGCTCGGCGGCGGGTCGCACTCGACAATGGGGACGATCACCGATATTTCGCCGATTTTGCGAATGCTGTTTTCGCGCATCGGTCAGCCTTTCGTCGGCTATTCCAACGCATTTTCATTCAATGATCCGCAGGGCATGTGTCCCGAATGTAACGGCACAGGTCAGAAGATGGGCGTAAAACTCGATCTCTTTATCGACACCTCAAAGTCGATCAATGAAGGCGCGATCCTGTACCCGGAATACGCCGTCGATAACTGGGAATGGAGCGTCCTCACCAATACCGGATTTTTTGATCTCGATAAAAAGCTCTCCGACTACAGCGACAAAGAAATGAACCTGCTGCTCCACAGCGAACCCTATAAAGTGAAAACGCGCATGGGGAACAAGGACATCAATCTCACGTTCGAGGGTATCGTCGATAAATTCAGCCGCAAGTACATCACGCGCGATCTCAAGACCTATTCGGAGCGCACACAGAAGTCTGTCGAACCCTATCTGACGATGCAGCTATGCCCATTGTGCAAGGGTGCGCGGTTGAGTCAGGCGGCGCTGAATTGCAAAATTGAAGGTTATAACATCGGTGAACTCTCCGCGATGGAAGTTGGCGAACTGGTTCACGTCATTCGAACGATTAAAGAGCCGACAGCGGCAACCGTGATCGAGGCGCTGGCGGAACGACTGCAACATCTGGTCGATATTGGCCTCGAATATCTGAGCCTCAACCGTCCCACCGACACCCTCTCCGGCGGCGAATCGCAGCGCGTGAAAATCGTCAAGCATCTCGGCAGCAGTCTGATGGACGTAATGTATGTTTTTGATGAGCCGAGCGTCGGCCTGCACCCGCGCGATGTCCACCGGATGAACGAACTCCTGCAAAAGCTTCGCGACAAGGGCAACACCGTGATCGTGGTCGAGCATGACCCGGACGTAATTAAGGTCGCCGATCACATTGTCGATGTCGGGCCAAAGGCTGGCAGCGGCGGCGGCACGATTGTCTACGAAGGCAGCTTTGAGGGTTTGCTTGGCGCTGATACGCTGACAGGCACACATATGAAGCGGTCAATGCCCGTCAAAGAGAAATTTCGCTCCGGCAAGAGCAAGCTGACGATTAAAAATGCGAAAGTCAACAATTTGCGGAATGTGAGCGTCGATATTCCGACAGGCGTGCTGACGGTGGTCACAGGTGTGGCGGGATCGGGCAAAAGTTCGCTCATCAACGAGGTGTTTTTGCAGCAGCATCCCGACGCGATTGTGATCGACCAGGAGCCGGTGGGAATTTCGAGCCGTTCCAACCCCGCCACCTATACGGGAATTCTGGACGATGTGCGCAAAGCCTTCGCGACAGCCAACAAAGTCAGCGGATCGCTGTTCAGCTTCAACTCCAAAGGCGCGTGTGAAAACTGCCAGGGTTTGGGCGCGATTTATACCGATCTCGGATTTATGAACACGATCAAGACACCCTGCGAGGTGTGCAACGGCAAGCGGTTTAAACAGGAAGTGCTGGACTACAAGCTCAATGGCAAATCCATCAGCGATGTGCTGGATATGACCGTGCAGCAGGCGCTCGAATTTTTCACCATCAAAGAGGTCGTGAAAAAGCTGCAAGCCATGAATGATGTCGGCCTGACCTATCTGAAATTGGGGCAGCCGCTGAGTACCCTTTCCGGCGGGGAGTGCCAGCGCATCAAGCTCGCCAGCGAACTCCACAAAAAAGGCAGCGTCTACGTGATGGACGAGCCGACGACTGGTTTGCATATGTCGGACATCGGTCACTTGCTGGAGATCATGAATCGGCTGGTCGATACGGGCAATACGGTGATCGTCATCGAGCATAACCTGCACATCATCAAGAACGCCGATTGGATTATCGACATGGGTTCGGAAGGCGGCAGCAAAGGCGGTCAGGTGATGTTCGAAGGCACACCGCGCGAGTTGGCAAGCGCGAAGCAGTCGTTGACGAGCGCGTATATGCACGGCTAGCGATGGGAAAACCCGTGAAGTCCAATATTGAAACGGGTTAGCAAATTTCGGCGCGGTATTTCCAAGAGGGCAGGTCTCAGACCTGCCCCTACACCACGACAATTGCGCTAGATTTACAGGTTGTGAATTGGGCGACTCGGCGATTTGCGAGAAGCGAAATTACGACGGCTGCATCTCAGGTTTAAAAAGCCTCCCATAAATCGCAAGCGCCAATCGAAAACTTCCATAGCCGATCACCGCGCCCGTGACATTCAGAATCACGTCGTCAATATCTGCCGCGCCTAATGTTGTCACCAGTTGAATCACTTCCAGCGCGAACGAAACGATCACGCCTGCCAGCAGCACCACGCCCAGTTTACGGGCGCGTTCTGATAGGCTCGGCACAAGAAATCCCAACGGCATAAACGCGACGATGTTATAAATGATGGTGGGAATCTCGACGGGCAGCCCGTTATCCGACAGGCCGTTTAAGATCGTCCTGAAGGGGATTATGTTGGCGACACTGAGCTGCCTGCTGACGTTATCCAGCGACCATGTGCGCAGGATGTCATCGGTCATCGCGTCGGGATATTTGAAAATAATCACCTTGACCAGCAGCGCCAGATAAGCGATCAAGCAGAGTGTGAAAAATATTCGGAAGACTCTTTTGTTCATACTTTTTCGCGGATTTTATCGACTGATTTCATTTCATGACAATGCCGTGTGGGATTAGACTCTGGGAACGGTTTTGGTCGACTGATAATGATCTATAAAACCAGGCGCATTTCGTAGCATATGCTCAACGGGTCTTCGCGATAATTCCCAAATGGCGGGATGCGCTGGAAGCCAAAACGCTCGTACAAGCCGATGGCTTCGGTCTGGTGGATGCCCGTTTCAAGGCGCAGAATCGTGATGCCCTGCTGCCGACTATAATCCGCCAGATGATTCAGCATGAGGCGACCCAGACCCAGACCGCGAAACTCGGAGCGCACGTACATGCGCTTGACCTCGGCATATTCGCCATCAAAAATTTTGACTCCGCCGCAGCCAGCGGGTTTCCCATCGTGGCGCGTCACAAAAAACGCAACCCCTTCGCGCAGGAGTTTTTCGACACTGAAGCCGTGGCGACTTTCCACCGGATAGCGCGGCGAAAGGTGCGCTTCCAATTCGGCAATCAGCGCCATCGCGTCGGCGGTATCCGGGCGTTCCTCGACAATGATCGTGGGCATGTTTCACCTCAAATTTTCGCAAAGGAATGTCAAAATTTTCGCATGATTGGGGATCGGGCGCAAGGCTATGGGTTGCAACATGGCTGTACGCGATGCTCTTGACGTTTCGCTGCATTTTCCCTATCCATGCACTGCATAATTTAAGGTTATTTATGTGCCAGTAATCAAAATTGGGTACAATGAGGTTTATGTGCAATTCTAATCTGATTTCGTGTTTAGGAGGTTCCAGTTATGCCACTGCATAAATGGGATTGGGCTTGTTTTGTTAGCTATCGTCATGAACCAAGCGACACAGTATATATGGATTTCATTACGGAATTCAAAAAGTCTCTTTTCTCTTATATCAGCATGGAATTGGCAAGCGAAGCAGGAAGCGTTTTCCGCGATAGAGACGTACTCATAGCTGGCGATGAAATGGATCCAACTATTGCAGGACATCTTTGCAATAGTCTCACTTTAGTGCCGATTTATGTTCAGCGATATTTCAGTAATGACCGAGTGGCCTGTATACGAGAATTCGAAGGGATGCTGCGTTTAGAAAGAGAACGCATCAGCAAGCAAGATAATCCAAATATTCGCCTCATCATCCCAGTCGTGTTAACTGAGGCATACATGCCACCCTATTTCGCCAGCCACTGGTGCATCCTATTTCCCTTTCACCTTTATCGAATGGCCGCAGGAAATAAGCGTAAAAAGCAAGCAATGATCAATGAAGCTGCCCATAAGACTTTGGCTAATGTGCGAAGGGTGTTCGAGGCCATGAGCAAAGCGAATAGCGATCCGTGCGAAACGTGCGGAAATTTTGAATTAATCACGGCACAGGCAGCTCGAGACTGGTTTGAGCAGAATCGCGCCCAATATACATACACACCTGAATTTCCCAGGTAGGATACGAACAAAATGCCTGACAATAATCTAGGGCAAATTATCACTTTTTATTCATATAAAGGCGGAACAGGCCGTTCGATGGCCCTGGCAAATGCTGCATGTATCTTGGCAGATCGTCGCGAAGGCCGTGTTTTAGCAATTGATTGGGACCTGGAAGCACCTGGGTTGCATCGTTATTTTCAGGATTTGCTTCACTCTTTTCTAGGAAACGCTCAAACCCGTGAGCAACAGGGCGCAAGAGTAAACGAACAAGTAGGGGTAATTGATTTATTCGAAACAATTGTAAAAAAACTGGACGAGCATAGTTTGCCCGAAGAACCTGAACCCGAGGCCATAACAGCATTTTTTCAGGATATTGCGATTCAGAACTATATCATTCAGACAGATCGCACCGGCCTGTTTTTTATGAAAGCGGGTCGTTTCGACGACGATTATGCGAAACGCATCAGCAGTTTTTCTTGGGAGAAGTTTTACTATCGAGCACCCTGGCTTATTTCTGCTTTGGCCCAGTACCTGAGTGAACAATTTCAGTTCGTGTTAATTGATTCACGAACAGGTCATACTGACTCCAGCGGCATAACCACGATGCTGATGCCCGACAAGCTGGTAACAGTTTTCACCCCAAATGAGCAGAGTATCAGCGGTGTTATAGAACATATCAAGCGTGCTGTCCGCTATCGCCATCGCTCAAATGATTTGAGACCGCTTGTAGTATTTCCTCTAGCATCTCGAGTTGACTTTTCCGAGCGAGTACGACGCGAGTATTGGCGCTTCGGAGACGACGATGGGTTCGATGGCTACGAACGGCGATTTGCCGATGTTTTCAAACAAGTCTATGAGCTTTCCGATAATGAATCTCGGCTGGGAAAATACTTTGATGACACGCAGATTCCCCATATTGCAGCCTATAGCTACGGCGAGGAGATCGCGTATCTCAAAGAACGTGCCACTGAGAGCTTATCACTTGGGCGCTTTTATCAAGACTTCACTGATCGCTTACTCCAATTAAGCGTACCCTGGCAAAATCTCGACGAATTGGAAGACGTTGATGATACACCTGACGAAGATGATCTTGTCTCGCACACAGGGCAAGAGTTGCCAGCATCAACGGCTAGAGTCAGGCACTTCAAAATCTTCTTGTCATCTCCCGGAGATGTCGCAGAGGAACGTTACATTACTCGTAAACTCATTGAAGATTTACAATACACTTCGCGTTACAGAGGACGTGTAACGCTGGAAGTAGTAGCGTGGGAAACAGTCACTCCAGCTACCCCTATGACTCCTCAAGAAGCCATCAACGAGGGTTTGTCTAAACCCTCCGAAGCTGATATTGTAATTGTAATCCTGTGGTCACGCATGGGAACTCCCCTACCAGACTCCTACCGTATGCCCGATGGCAGGCCCTATTTATCGGGTACCGAATGGGAGTTTGAAGAGGCGATGCGAACCAGTAGACAGTTCGGGCGGCCTCAAGTTCTCGTTTACCGACGCACAGAAGTGATAAAGTTTCCTGTGACTGAGCGGAACTTGCTACAGAAAGTTGAACAGTGGAATCGTGTGAGCCACTTCTTCGATTCCTTAGTAGATAAGGATGGGGTAGTCGAAGGGGCTTACAATTCTTATGCAGAACCGAACGAATTTCGCGCTCTTCTTGAAAGTCACCTTGTCACACTCATTGATCGTCTGCTTGCTGAATCCCTCAAAGTCGAAGCGCCGAGTTCGGCAAACACCCAGAAAGATATTTTTATCAGCTATCGCCGCTCATATGCTGCACATGCGGGACGCATTTATGATCGGCTTGAGCAGATGTTTGGGCATGAAAATATTTTTATGGATATTGTGTCATTAGAGCCAGGGGTTGATTTTCAGCAAGCAATAAATCGGGCGTTGGCCTCAACGAAGGTCATGATGGTTTTGATTGGCCCCGATTGGGTGAACCGGCTTGACAATCCCGATGATTTTGTTCGCCGGGAAATTCGGGACGGTTTGCAGAGAGGCATCAGGGTTATTCCTGTGCTGCTAGATGACACGCCGATGCCTCACAGGTACGAGCTCCCTGAAGATATTCAAAGGTTGCCTTACTTTCAATCTGTGAAGGTCAGGTCTACGGAATTCAATCGAGATATGCAGGAGTTATTGCGTTTTTGTGAAAGAGCATTAAAGGACTAGGTACAAGCCTACCCCATATACGTTTGGGGTGATGTTCTAGTCGCATAACTGATCCAACCTCATAACCGTTTTGTGTTCTCAAGTGGCATTTGGGAACATTCTCCCCGCCAGTGGTGTATATTAGGCAGCACACGAATTCGCGTGAAAGGCATCCCGATTTGGAAGCGGACTTCAACCGGCGCGCGCGTCAGGGCGATGACGAGGCGGCTGAAGCACTCGTGCGCCAGCATCAGGAAGCGGTTTTCCGACTGGCGTATCTCATCACGGGTGATGCCCATGAAGCCGAGGATGTGGCGCAGGAAGCGTTTATCGCGGCGTTAAAAGCGCTGGATCGCTTCGATACCGAGCGTCCGCTGCGTCCCTGGCTGTTGCGCATCACTGCCAACACTGCCCGCAATCGACGGCGAGCAGTGGGTCGCTACGTGAATGCGCTGCGCCGTCTGGTGTGGGTCAACCCTGAGCAGTCCAGCACCGCCGAGGCCGAAACCTCGCAAAAATGGGAGTCGCAGGCGCTGTGGGATGCCGTGCGGCGGCTGAATGATGCCGATCAAGAGGTCATTTATTTGCGCTATTTTATGGATTTGTCGATCAACGAAACGGCGGAGGTTCTGAAAGTTGAGCCGGGGACGGTGAAATCACGCTTGAGTCGGGCGCTGGGACGGCTGCGCGGTGTTGTCGCGAAGGATTTTCCGGTGCTGTATGAAGGGCGGGAGGCGTGATGAGTGAGATGAACGACCATCCAAACGGAACGCCGAACGATCAGGGTCAAAACCAAGAGGAAAGCTGGGAGATGCGCGTGCAGGAAAACGCCCGCCAATTTGCCTACCCGCCAACGCCGGATGTCGCCGCACGGGTTCGTATCCAGCGTTTACAGCGCAGGCCGACGGTGGTTTATCGTCGTCTGGCACAGGTCGCCGCCGCGATTCTGATCGTCCTCATCGCGATGATGGCTGTGCCGGAAATCCGGGCGGCGGTATTCGAAATTCTGCGCATCGGATCGGTGCGGATTTTCCAGACTGCGCCAACCGCCAGCCTCACGCCGCAACCTTCACAGACAGCGCGACCCACGCCCGTGCCACTGCCCACGCCGCTGCAATCGGTGCTGGATTTGCCGGGGGAGACGACGCTCGAAAATGCGCGGGCGACGGTGAATTTTGAAATTCGCTATCCGCCGAGTCTGGGTGAACCGGAGCGCGTATTCCTGCAACAGATGGAGGATTGGCAGGTCGTGTTGATGTGGGAGCGAGACGGCGCTCCGATCAGCCTGCACATCATGCCGTCTGCAACTTTCCAGGCGAAGTTTTTCCCGCGCGATCCGGTGACGACGCGGGTCAACAGCAGCCCGGCGTACTGGTTCGATGAGCCGCACCTGTTTATGTTCTGGCTGCCCAACGGCGACGAAATCCAGCGCGACATTACCGACAACGTGCTGCTGTGGGAATTGGGCGATCTGACCTACCGCATCGAAAGCAGCCTCGACCTCGAAGCCGCGCAGACTTTGGCGGAGGAGATTGTTTTAGAGGACAAGTGATGCTTAGAAGTCAATTCTGGAGCTTTTGAGCGGATTGTTCAACTTACCTTAACAGACTGCTTCCCAACCCAAAACGATAAACCTGCAAACCTCGCAGTTTTAATATTTCCTTGATTTGAGCCGTCCAAGCTGATAAGCTGGCGCAGTAGATAAGGAGATTCCATTCCGCCTGGGTTCTGAAAAGGTATCCAAATATGCTTAAAATCAAATTGCTGCGGGGAGAGTGGGAATATAATCCTAATTCTCGGCTTGGCCCGGTAGGAGGATTTGCAAGTGTTTTTGCAGGAACAGGTGAGAATCAAGAACCTGTGTCTGTCAAGCGATTGAATTTGAATGCCAGAGATGCAGCATATAGAGAACTTCGGATAGCTGATGAGTTGTCTCAACATAATCTAAAATATGTGATTCCCATCCTTGATAGTGGTCAGGATGCCAATTCCGACCATTATTTTGTCATAATGCCAAAAGCAGAAAAAAGTCTTCAACAAGAGCTTAAAAATAAAGGCAGTTTCACTGAGAAAGAAGCTATTGATATACTTCTAAACATCGCAAACGGTCTTACTGAAGTAAAGGACATCGTTCACAGGGACTTAAAACCTGGAAATATTCTTTATCACGAAAATTGCTGGAAAATAGCGGATTTTGGAATAGCGCGTTTCGTAGGGGAATCAACATCCACTGGCACTTTGAAAGATTATTTTTCACAACCATATGCTGCCCCAGAGCAATGGCGCTTAGAACATGCTACATCAGCCACAGATATTTATGCACTAGGGTGTATTGCCTATGCGTTGCTTACAGGCAAACCACCTTTTCAAGGTCCTGAACGAGAAGATTACAAGAAGCAACACCTACAAGTAGAACCAATTCCACTTAAGGTAGAAGCTAATCCCCGTCTACGTCAACTCGTCTCAACTATGTTACGAAAACCACCCGCTTCCCGCCCTAGTATAGATCGGGTTATCCAAATATTGAGCGATACCCTAGCTTCATGGTCAGATCAAAGTGGGAGTGCAGGTTTTATGAACCTCGCGATTGCGGGAGCAAAAGATGCAGAAGCAGCTATACGTTCTGATACACTCAAAGCTCAAGCTGAGCAGAGACGAATAGCTAGGAAAGAACTTTCAGACACAGCTTTTCAAATTCTACGACACATAGCCGACGAACTTGCAAGCAGGATTAAAGATGCTGCACTTACTGTGCAAATTCTTCATAACCAAGCCTACTTCATAAAAATCCAATTTGGATCTGCAACATTAGGTGTAGAGCTGTTGAATAAAGCAGAGCCAATTTCTGAAAATGCTTTCGAAAAATCGGGTTGGGACGTGATCGCAGGAGTCAAAGTCACCGTAATTCAGCGGGAACCAAAGCCTTATGTATGGGGGGCAAATATTTGGTATTCTGATTTAGGTCAAAAAAAAGAATATCGTTGGTGGGAAGTTTCATATATGACAAATCCCTTTGCTCGCAAAGGGCGGATGCCAGAACCGTTTGCCCTCGACATGAATCAGATAGCTGATGCAGATATAGCTGCTTCAAGTATCATGGGAGTAGTAACCAATGGTGCTAGTTCATAAACTAAAGTCAGCAAGCGAGAGCTGAACGAAACCATTCTCATCAGGGACAAGCCCATGCCATTGAACCAAGAGGTTGAAC
>JALHNB010000104.1:0-13627 GCA_022843745.1 Anaerolineae bacterium
GCCAACAGCCGGACGCAGTACCATGTCGCCGAACGGACAATCGCCTCTACCGCGTTCAGATTGCCTGCGACCTGTGGCGCACTCCCGGCAAAATCGACGTTCATCTGTGCGCCGTCAAACGTGATCGTCGCACGAATCGGGATACGAAATTCGCGTTGCCCATCCCCTTCGAGCGCGTCTTCAAATGTGTAAACGCCATCGGGAATATCCTCGATTACGGCTTCGGTCATACGTCGCGAATAATCCATCAGCGCGTCGGCATGTTCGTGGACACGCTCCACACCATGTTCAACCATCAACGCGATCAGGCGTTTTTCGCCCACGCGATGCGATGCAAGCTGTGCTTCGAGATCGCCCAAACGTTCCTCTGGGGCGCGACTGTTGGCGGTGATGAGCGCCAGTACACCCTCATTAATCCACCCACTGTACATCAGCTTGATAGGCGGGATAATCAGTCCTTCCTGATAAAGCTCGGTGCTAAGGGGCAGCGACCCCGGCGACATGCCGCCCACATCAGCGTGATGGGCGCGGCTGGCGACAAAATAGGCAACTTCTCCACCCGCGAACACGGGCGACACCATCGTAATATCCGGCAGATGCGTACCGCCGCGATAAGGATCATTCAAAACGATCACATCTCCGGGTTGGAACGACTCAAATTCCTGAATGGCGTGTTCCACCGAAGCCGGCATACTGCCGAGATGCACAGGGATGTGCGCGGCCTGCGCGACCATCCGCGCCTGAGAATCGAAAATCGCGCAGCTAAAATCGAGGCGCTCCTTGATATTGGGGCTGAAGCTGGCACGCTGCAACGTCACACCCATGTCTTCGGCGACAGAGGCGAATAAGTTTTTAAAAACTTCGAGGGAAATGGCATCTACAGGCATTTTTATTCATCATCCTTATTTGGATGAGGTAAAACTTCCTGTAGGTAATTTGCTTCTATAAGTTCAACCAAGAGATCGCTTAATATTTTATGTGCTGGTTGAGGTTCTGAAAGCATGTCTGATGTATATGCACAAGAACGTGCTAAAGCAGCAAATATTTGAGCATAGAAATCAAGTGGTTCGACTTCCTCTGAGCTTTTCATCCAGAAATCTAATTGAGCTTCCTCAATAAGATGAGCAATGATTTGAGTATAAACTTGTGAATTATCAATACCACTATCGGGTAGAGAAGATTCGGCCTCTATTTTGACCTTAAGTTCATAATTGTACAGTTCAAATTTATAGCTATTCATATCCCATCCTAAATTGAGGCTGTTGCTTTTGTCAGATTGTACTATAACTGATTTTGCCTCTTACGTAGAATTACCAAATTTTTTCACCTCCTAATTGGTGAGAGCTTGGCGGTTGATGAATCCATGTTATGCCCATGACTCGATTGCCAAGCTTAATTTCTAGTTCTGAAAAGGCATTATTAGTAACGCTACCCACCTCGATTTGCCATGCAACTGAGAATATGCCCTAATAAAATCACAAAATGAGGCTGCTAATTGCCACCCAGAACCGTGTCCAGATCGCCATTCGCTTTGCGCAGGCCATCCAGCAACGCGACGGTATCCGTTCCCCAGACGAACATTTTCGCGTCCAACTCCTGCATCTGGCGCAGATCGTCAGTGTTACGCGGCATGGTCGCCCAGAATTTACCGTGCGCTTGCGCCGCCCCTGCTGCTCTTGCCAGCGTATCAGCATATTTCACGCGCTGGTTTTCCGGCTCTAGCGGCATTCGGATGCCCAAATCCGCAGGGCCGATAAATATCCCATCGACACCGTTAATTGACGCAATCACATCCATATTGGCGACAGCTTCCGGCGTTTCGATCTGAACGACGAGAAATGTTTCACGCAAAGCATGAGCAACCAACGGATCGCGCGAAGTAGGGAGATCGAGCAGGTAATTCGCTTCCAGGCTGCCGCCATGTAAACCACGATCACCGACAGGCGGGAATTTGACTTTACGCACAAGGTCACGCGCTTCGTCAGGAGTCGAAACATGCGGGACGACCAATCCGGCAGCGCCGTCCTCGAAATAGCGATAGAGCAGCGCTTTCTCGCGGGTGGCAGGACGCACCAGACAATCAATATCATAGAGGTGAAAAAATGCCAGAAGCGCCTGAACTTCGCGAGCATCCATCGGGCGATGTTCGAGGTCGAGCCAGATGCCGTCATAGCCGAGGTGCGCGGCATAGGCGATAAAGGGCGGCAAATAATGCCCCAATTGGGCGACACGGGCTGGCTGCCCGGCACGAATTTTGGCGAGAATTTTACTGTTGCGCATTTCTATAGCTCCCTACATGAAAAATTAAGGCGACCAAACAGGTTTAAAATCACTGGCTTCGTTTTGGGTTACGTTCACTACATCCCCCGTTGCCAGATCCAAAATGTAAATTTCGTTATTGCGACTGCGGTTGGATACAAACGCGATCTGGCTACCATCCGGCGACCACGCTGGATGGTATTCGGCAGCCCTGCTTTGGGTGACATTGGTCAAATTTTGGGTCTGCATATCGAGCACATAAATCTCGACATTGCCGTCACGGTTGGAAAGGAAAGCCAACTGCCTGCCATCCGGCGACCAGATCGGGCTGTAATCATTGGAGTCCGAATACGTCATATTTCGCTGCTCGTCAGTTTGCGTGTCCAGCACATATATCTCCTGATTGCCATCGCGCCGCGAAACAAACGCCAGATAACGGCCATCCGGCGACCATGCTGGAAAATCATCCCATGTGCCGTTATAGCTAATTCTCTCGATTTCCCCAATCGCCGTGTCCAACCGGAAAATCTGACGCTGACCGCCGCGCTGCGAAACATAGGCGATTTTTTGGCTGTCCGGCGACCAGACCGGAAAATCATCGCGACTAAAAAAATTCGTGGCGTTGATAGGCTGGCGATTTTCCATATCCAGAATATAGATTTCATTATTACCGCTGCGCGCCGAAACGAACGCCAACCATTGACCGTCGGGCGACCAACGTGCATCATAATCGGGCGCAGAACTTTCGCTCACGGCGATGGTTCTGGCATGTATCCAATCAACGACGTATATTTCAGTATTGCCGCTTCGGCTGGATACAAACGCCAGGTGAGCGCCATCCGGCGACCAGTTAGGTGCATAATCCGAGCCGTCGTCGTTTGTGATATTCACCAGCATTTTATGCCAAATATCCATCACATAAATTTCATTATTGCCGCTGCGCTCGGATACGAACGCCAGAATATTGCCACCCTGCGCCCGCCCCAACTGCGGCATGATGAACGCCAGCACCATATAAATCGGCAGGCTTGCCAGCATAAAGCGCGATATATTCCTGAAAAAGAAGTAAGCAGCCACGATCAAACAGGTCGCCACGCCGAAATCATACCGCCGATCTGATAAATTTCGTCGTTAGGTGAGGCTTTAGCGCCCATTCTGCTCCCTGTTGAGGTGATATTCCAGCGGCGTGAAAGCCCATTTATCAACGGCTGAAAAAAGTTCGAGCAGCGCGGGTGATTCCGGCACATTGGGTTGATGCGTTTTTCGCCATTCGTTATAAGGATGAACCTGTAAACGCGCTGTTCGGAATTCTTCAACGAGTAACTGAGCAGTGATGCCGTAAGTCTCGACAAAGCGCTGGCGCTCAAATTCGGCAAATAGTGGGGCATAATCAAATGGGATGCGCCGGAAAGTGGGTGTCCAGCCGGAAGAATCGCCGTCCAGAATCATATAACCCGCCGTGAACAGGCCATCCAGCGGCACACCAACCGTACCGGGATTGAGGATATGCCAGCGTCCAACACGGCGGCTCATCGCCAGATGACTGTGGCCGCAGATAATGGTCGATTCTTCGACACTCGCCAGTTTTGATTGAACTTCGTTGTCTGCTGCCAGCGGAGAAATGCTCACCCAGGGGTTATTCGGCGAACCATGAAACATGCGGATCGGCGGCGCATCAGGAAAACGCAGGCTGATTTCGTCCGGCCATGAGGCGATCACCTGATGCCAGCGCCCTTTTAACTCATCGTACAGCCAGGGCAGCAGAGTATAGGATTTCCAATGCGCGGGTTGGCGAGGCGTGTTGTATTCGAGCAAATAAAACTCGTTGTTGCCACGAATGATCGACCAATTTTCACGCGTGACCCGTTCCATGACGGCGGCGGAAAATGGCCCCCAATTCACCACATCACCTGCGATGACGACCTGATCGACGGCGAACTGCTGCATATCCGCGAGAACGGCTTCTAACGCAGGCAGATTGCCATGAATATCGGAAAGAACGGCTAATCGTGTCATGTTATTTTAAGTACCTAAGAACCCTGACGCTCAAGAATGAGATTGCGATAGCCATCGACATAGGCTGACCAGCCGGACGCGATATAAACGGTGCTGTCGAGTTGGAAAACGAGCGCCGGGGTTTCCAATTGTGCGCCGGGAAGCAGCGATTCGCGATCATAAAATGTGAAGCCATTTTTCGTTTGCAGGGGCGCAGGGTTGTGCGCCGCCACAGATTCCGGCTCTAAAACGGGCTTTTCGACGCTGCCGACAGCCTGCAAACGCAGATTCACAACTTCGACGACCCGTTCACGCATGGCGTGACCATAGCTCCGCTGGTGAGCATCATGGAAGGCAGCAGTGATGTCGCCCGAAAATGGCACGCTCAATTCAAAGGACTGCCCCGCATAGCGCATATCCAGCAGCGGGTTAAAAATCATATCCGTCTCGGCGATGTTCTCACGGCGCAAATCAGACTGTGCCTGCTGAATCATCGCATCGAGATACGATTGGAGATTGGGTATGGTGGATTCGGTCACACGCTGCAAAACGGTGCGGCTGTAATCGCGGCGCACATCAGCGATCAGCAGACCAAAGGCACACAACACGCCCGGATAACGCGGAATCAACACGCGCGGAATTTCCAGCCGTTCGGCGACTGCGCAGGCGTGAAGCGGCCCCGCACCACCGAAAGCCATGAGCGTAAAGTTGCGCGGATCATAGCCACGTGCAATCGACACACGCCGCACGGCTCGATCAATATTGACATTTGCCACGTCGATCACGCCCTGGGCGGCGGCTTCCAGCGAGAGGTTCATGGATTTGGCGAGTATTTTCAGTGCTTTTTTGGCGCTGTTCAGGTCAAGCTGCATCGCGCCGCCGAGAAAATGCTCGACATCCAGACGGCCTAATATCGCGTTAGCATCGCTGACGGTTACTAGTTTCCCGCCGCGTCCATAGATAATCGGGCCGGGGTTCGCCCCCGCGCTTTCCGGCCCCACCCGCAGCGCCCCTCCCGCGTCCAAGCGGGCAATCGAGCCGCCGCCCGCGCCGATCGTTTCAATATCCAGCACGCGGATTCGCATGGGCAGGCCGTCGATTTCGGCTTCTGATCGGCGAGAAGGCGTACCAGGACACAGCGCGACATCCGTAGACGTGCCACCGATGTCCAGCGTGATGATGTGGTCGAATCCGGCAAGCTGGGCGATGTGAAACGCGCCAATCACTCCGGCTGCGGGGCCGCTGAGGGCAGTCTGGACGGCCTGCTGGCGGGCGCTAGCCGCACTAATCACGCCGCCGTCGGATTTCATCACCAGCAGAGGCGATTCGGTGGGCAGCGTATCTTCGAGATTTTGCAGATAACGGCTCATCACCGGGCGTACATAGGCATCAAGGGCAACGGTGCTGGCACGTTCATATTCACGAAATTCCGGGAGCACCTCGCACGACAGCGAAATTTGCCAATCCAGCAGCAAGCCACGTTTGAGAATACGGCTTTTAACAGCCTGTTCATGGGCGGGATTGATGAAGCTGTAGAGAAAACACACGGCGACAGACTCGATTTTTTGCGCGACAATTTCGTCCAGCACAGCGTCCAGAGCGCGAATATCCAGCGGAGTCAGCACCGCGCCCGTGTAATCGAGTCGTTCGGGAACTTCAAAACACCACTCACGCGGGATCAGCGGCGGCGGAAGCTGTGGCTGCAAGGCGTATAAAACGGGACGATTTTGCCGCCCGATTGCCAGCAAATCGCGAAAGCCTTTGGTGGTAATCAGTGCTGTTCGCGCACCCTTGCGCTCTAAAATGGCGTTGGTGGCGACGGTTGAGCCGTGTGAGATACGCGCCCCGGCGACTGCGCCCACCGCTTGCAGCCCAGCCAGCATCGCCTCGGCGGGGTTATGCGGTGTGCTGAGGAGCTTGTGAATATGCAAACGACCATCGACGCTCAACACGAGGTCTGTGAATGTGCCGCCAATATCGACGCCAACGAGCATTTAGGTTGCCCTTTCGAGAGTGATTCCTAATTGACCTAATCGAATAAGTATATCGTAGGCGGCGCAAAGCGGTAAAATAGAGTGGAATGATGTAGTTGAAGGCGTGTAATGATGAATCAACAACCTGTTTTGTTGCAGATACCGGAAGAACTTTACGAACGTGTGCGTCAGATTGCAGAGAATAGCAATCGTTCGCTGGAAGCTGTACTTCTGGAAAGCCTTACGCTTATATTTGGTAATCTTCCAGATGAAGAGGTGTTAACGCCCGAACTTCTCGAAACATTTGCAGACGACCAACTCTGGACAATCGTCCGCCGTCCATTCGCTTCTACACCTGATAACCGATTACGCGAACTGACCGAAGCCAGCAAACAGGGTCACTTGACAGACAACGAGCAAGCGGAGATGGAAACACTTATTGAAGCTGTAGATCGCTATGTATTCTTACGTTCCAAAGCGTTACTGCTGCTTAAACAGCGTGGATATGATGTCGGGCAACAGTGAATCAATTACGCATGAACCGCCCTGCTATCGTTTCTTCTCGTAATCTATGGGTGCAAGCCGGTTGGCATCCACCACAAACAGGCCACTTCCCTCTAAATGAATTATAGGATTATAGAGAGTTAGGATCATATGTCTCGCACATTCATTATCATCGCTGCAATCATCGGATTTCTCGGCGTGGCATTCGGCGCGTTTGGGACGCATGGACTCGCCGCTACATTTGAAGCGAATGGCCGCGCCGGTACTTTCGACACTGCAACCCAATACCAGATGTATCACGCTCTGGCACTAATGGCTGTCGCATGGATGGAATCAAAATCCCCGAACCGATTGCGCCGATGGGCGGGCTATTTGTTTATTCTCGGTGTTATATTATTCTCCGGCAGCCTCTATATCCTGTCGATTTTTGACGTGCGGATTATGGGCGCAGTAGCACCATTGGGAGGCGTATCGTTTCTAGGAGGGTGGATGTTGTTAGGGTTAGCAGCATGGCGAGAAAAGACTTGAGGCGAGACACACAAAAAGCACAGGACACAGTAAATACTGGCCGATGCCTTTTTAAATTTTTGTATTGAAATCAGTCTTACACGAGCGCGAATTCGTCCTCGGTGCAAACTTGCAGCACACCCGCGAGTTCATGACCAATGACCTGGATGCTGTTATCAATGCGCAGTTGCAGCGGGCCATTAAATGGCGCACGTGAAACGAGATGGAAACGTGTCCCCGGTTTCAGGCCCAGTGTATCCAGATATTGCAGTTTCTCAGGATCGTGCGAATTCACACGGCTGATGACCAGATCGCTTCCAGGCATCATCCGATTGAGCGCATGATCTTTCACACGCGGCATATGGAAATCGGATGTCGGGATCGGCTCACCATGCGGACAGCGACTCGGGAAACCCGCCATTTCGTCAATCCGCCTTACCATTATATCGCTGACCACCGAACCTAATTCGTCAGCGGCTTCGTGAACTTCGTGCCATCCAAAGTGCATTACATCCGTCAGGAAACGCTCGACTAGGCGATGACGACGAATGCTTGCAAGAGCTTCACGTTCGCCCGCCGGGGTGAGGTAAATGCCCCGGTAAGGTTCATGTTCCAGATAGCCCGATTCTTGCAAGCGCTGAACCATACGTGTGACCGCAGGCGCAGAAACCTTCATCACTTTCGCCAGAGCAGAAGTCGAAATTTGGGTGTCATTTTCCGAGTAGTAGGACAGACGGTAAATTTCTGCCAGATATTCTTGCATTGCCGTACTGACGCTCATCGAATTTCAAAGTCCCAAGCAGCGCTTTATGAATAATAATGATATGTACTATCAATAATAACGAGAAACACATTAATTTGGCAATACCGAAATTATAATTTTTTTGACGAAATCTTTTTGTTACTGCCAGCTAAACAAATACGCCACCAGTGCATCTATATCTTCCAGTGTTACTGTTTGGATAAGGCGGTGACTGCCGGGCAGTGTGAAGACTTCGCGCAGGTTCGATGCCCAACCATTATGAAAATAGGGTGCCGTCAGCCACAGGTAGCGAAGCGAGGGCGTATCAAATACCTCTCCGCGTTTTTCGAGCGGAGAAGCACCCGTTCCAACATCATAAGCCTGAAGATTTGTCCCCGCTGGGCCAACATGACATTCCGCGCATCCTTGTTCCTCAAACACCTCTGCCCCACGTTGGGCTAACGCTGTGTCTGGTGAATTAGGATTCGTGGGAGTCTGAAGCGAAGTCAAATAGACGACTAGCGTATCCAGGTCTGGCGATAACCCGGCATGGGGGCTGCCTAATGCATCGGAAACCGGAAAATCTTCAATGAATCCCGTGCCAGCCTGAAGATCACGTATTTTCAACTCGACATCGGCAACTTCGTCCCACGTCCCCGACCAGTTATAAGGCGCGGTTTCAATCAGATTAAAAAGCGCAGGTGTGTTGCGCGGGCCATCGGCGAAACCCTGCCAGGTTCGACCATCGGACAAGCCATCAAAATGGCAGTTCGCGCAGCTTACCCAACGGTCAGCGCTCAAACGGCTGTCAGCAGCGCTGTGAAAAAACTGTGCGCCCAATAGAATATCGACAGGCACAACAGGGTTGCTGATCGGCAAAACATCAACCGCTTCCATCCGATTCGTGTCAATGACCGTAATCGTGCCATCAAGGACATTGTGAACGAACAAAAAGGTATTATCCCGGTTGAGCAGCAAACCGCGTGGATTCGCACCAACGTCGATATGCGCCCGTGCCAGCCCCGTGTTCAGGTCAATGATTGAAAGATCATTACTGCCCGCGTTCGCAACAAATAACCAGTTGCGGAAGCGATCCAATGCAGCAGTAAACGGCATATTAACCGGACGATCTGCGGTATCGAGCGCGATACGGCTTTGCGGTTGCAGCGTCATATTGTGCAGGTCCAGGACATTCACAACCGGGAAAACAATTGTATCGAACGTAAAGTTGGTATTTTGAATATTGCTGCGCGTCTGTGGCAAATAGGCGATGCCGCGCGTTACATCAGGCTCGATCATCGCCGAAGCGCCAATATCCACGCCAGTGTTCACAGTTTCGACGACGCGCCCGCCGGGGACATAGATCAGGCTGATCCGGCCTGTTGTAAAGTGTGTCACATAGAGTGAATCGCCCCACAGCATGAGTCCAGTCGGTCTTACCGGGACACGGATACGCTGGGTGACACGCAAACCGGAGAGACTCACGGTGACAATCTCGTTGCTGCCCTGGAGTGAAACATAAGCCGTTTCATTATCAGGAATCACAATCGCATAGGGCATCGACCCGCCCAGTTCGATTGTCCCCACCAGCGATTGATCGAGGGCGTTAATCACTGTCAGCGTATTATCGCCACTGTTCGCGACGACCACACGGCTGTTATCCGCCGTCAGCGCTAACCCGCGCGGATCTCTGCCGACAGGAATTTCAACCTGCACCTGACCCTGATTCGCAGTAATGACGGAAATAAACGAAATCGTCCCATTGAGCATATTACTGGCGATCAGGGTACGTCCATCGTTGGTGAGCGCCAGGGTATTGCTGGTATAAGCGCGATTGGTACGTGCATCCGGCAGGAAATACAGCGGCAGCGGGGTGGGAGTCGCGACCTGAGCATCCGCGATAGGAATAATGAGCGCGATACTAAAAAACAGCATCACCCCTATAAACAACATAAATCGTTGAATCAATTGACGCTCAGTACGCATTCGCTATCCTCAACGGTTATTCCAGTGTCGTTAAACGATCATGCATAATTGAGAATGTGCGCGTCAAAATCTGCGACTGTCCAGCAGAATCCTGTCCCATAGCAACAAAAGTCAGTGTTACCGGGTCAGAGGCTGCCGGGCCATCCAGACGCGCATCATTTTCAATAATCGGGAAACTGCGATTCAGATTGGTCGGGTTATACTGATAACTAAATGATCTGCCGTTGACA
The DNA here is from genome assembly GCA_022843745.1 of Anaerolineae bacterium. Lineage (GTDB taxonomy): Bacteria > Chloroflexota > Anaerolineae > Aggregatilineales > Phototrophicaceae > JALHNB01. Next base: position 10,197 of record JALHNB010000104.1, read on the forward strand.
GCAATCGGCCCGGACGCAACGATAAACCCAGGGATCGTGATCGTATGCTGGACGTCGATGTCAGTCCAATCATCTGGCAGCGTAAAGTTGAAATTATAGGGTATGCCACCCGGTATCGTAATATCCTGGCTGGTGTCTTCCCAGGTTAACGATCCATTTCCCGATGGAATGACATAAACCGAAAAAATTCGACTTTCCGCGCCCAATACCCCACCAGTCGGCAGAGGCTGCTGAACGATCCCGGCGGAGGTCAGGCCATCATGCCGGACAACAATGCTGATCGTCCAGATTCCAGGCAAGTTGACGTTAATATTGTTCTCAGGCGTATAAAAATAACCAATCGCGTTGGCCTTGCCTTGAAATTGCGTGACTTCTCCGGTTGGATCGGTGATCTCTACGGTAACATTTGAAGCCAGCGTTGGGGCGACCTGTCCAGCAATCGCCAGTGTATTTCCAACTGTCAAGACCTGCCCCGGCTGGACACCTGTGGGGTGAAAAAACATATTGACAGGCTGTTCACGCACCGTTAGCAGAGCGCCACCATCAGAGCCGCCAGCCTGACCACGATACGGCGGATAAACACGCGATCCTAATGGCGAACTCGGTTCATCAATGACAACGCCCAGCGCTGCATAAATGGCGGTATCGGCGACTTCTGCCTCGGCATTTCGAACCACCGCGCCACCAAAGAGAAAAACATAATCACCGGGCTGTTCCCCGCCAATACCTGCACCGATTTGCTGGTTATTCGGATCGTCAGGAGTCCAATACATTGGCAGGCCGCCATCTTTGCCACCCTGAACATACTGGCGAATTGTCAGACCAGGGCGAATAACACTCAGATAAGTGTACGCCTCATTGACGATCTCATCCGGATTCAGCGGGAAACCAGCCGAATTATCGGGCTGTCCCACAATCCAGACAGGCAGGCTATCTCTGGATGCAAGCTGGTCAATGGTCTGACCATTTTCAGATTGATAGCCCGTCAAGGCTTGCTTCAACCACTGCTCATAAGCGCCGCCCGTATCCTGAATCTCAAGAATCGGGTTGATTCGGGTACTGGGCGAGTCCAGATACCACAACACGTCCCCGGAGTTATAGGGATAATACATGCTCAACGTCTGGTCTTCGCCTGGGCCATACTCAATGGTATTAAACCAGGCGGGCTGTTGATCGCTGGCATAGCCTTCCAGCCCACGTCTGCCATGCGCGATAAGCGCTCCATCAGGGTTGGCGATCACACCCGCGCTGCGCAGGCTGCCCGCCCACAAACGGCTGTTCGCGTCGGTATAACGTGCCTCATAATCAATGATGTATTCACCGGGTGTTTCGAATTGAAATTCGCCATCGTCGGCGTGAAAATAGCCGTAGCGATTGGCCTTGCCCGTGATGATTTTCTCAACAACCTCGCTACCATCCAGTGGGTATATCCGAACCGTGATGGTCACATCCGCTGCTACGCCCGGTTGCAAACGCAAGCCGGGGTTAAATGAATTGCCGACTTCAAATGGCGTTCCCGGCATAACACCGGGAGTCATATCCAGCATTTCGGCGATGAGTAGTTCATAGGTGCCGCCGCCATTGTAGCGATTGCCCCACACATCCTCCAGCGCACCGACAACTTCAATTTCATAGGCACCATATTGGTCGAAACGATACTGATTAAGCGATGTGCTGAGGGTCGTCAGACGATAGACATCCACCTGCGACTGTGCGCCAAAATGGATACGCTCATCATCCGATACGGTGGAAAGCTGATTCTGTAAGATAACCATATTGCCCATGTCATCGACGGTGCCATCGGGGCGCGTGATTTTGACACCGAGTCTGCCGCCGGGAAATAAGAACGGGATCAACGGCGCACTGGAACTGTCGTAGGCGTTGGGCAGTTGATTAATCAGGTACGGTTCGAGTGGATAAAACAGCGGTTCTTCGCTTGCGCCCACACGCGGCGGCAGGATATAGGTCGCGCTGTTATAACGCACACGGTTGGATAACGCTGAAAAAGCACGATCTTCTTTCGAAAGCAGACCGCGTGTGCCATTGCTGGGGTTATCCTGGAACAGGCTCCAGACGAGATGCCCTTCGGTGATGCTGCCGATATTCAGCACGACAGGCAGGCGATTGACATAGCTCGGTGAGATGCCGGGGCCGCTGCCAAGCAGACCATTATCTTCCCATCGGAAAATCTCGCCATCACCGATTCGGCCAAATCCCTGGAAAATCGGGACATACAGCCCTGCCGGAAGATCATCGGGAATCGGAAGATCAAAACTCAAACTGAAAGCTAACTGTTCACTGCGACGCAGCACTCGTGGCGACGGCAGAACCGTCTCCCCCAAAACGAAATCGCTACGCAGGTTGTCGATTGCCATTCCGCTAGGTGTAAGCAAACCCGACCAGCCATTATTGCTGTTCAGACCGCCCGTTATTTGCCTGCCATCAGCGCCAACCACAGGCTGCAAAATAATCTGGCCGATCATGCTCAATCCACTCAAGCCAGCAGGCAAACCTGGCACGTTCATCGTAACGCCCAGTTCCAGCTTTAAAGTATCGCCGGGATTAAATTGAAGCTGATTGATCTGACCGTCAGCGCTCCATGTCGATGCGCCCTGAGCGATAGGCCCACCTGTTGTGAAATAATCCGCATCGTCGTCTAAGCTATTCGCGCTATAAACAATCCCGTCAATTTCCTCAACTGGGGGGATCGGTTGGCTGAGGGTGTAATTTTGAATTTGGCCGTTATCCGCTGATAAAAACTGCACCTGTTCAAGCGTTGATGTCTCGATAGATGCGCCCAAAACAGAGCGCAGCGAGAACAACGGTAAGCGAATTTCAATCGCCCCGGCCTGCGTGACTGCCGCCCCTACCGTACCCAGATCAGCCGGGTTGGGATTGAGGCGACGCAGAGTCGCCGTTTGCTCCTCCAACTGCGGGTCGAGCGTTAATTCATAGGTCGCACTATCCAGTGTAAAGACCGTCTTCAGTCTTTGATATTCTTCGGGGATACGATCCTCGCTCAAGGCAAAATATAGTGATTCCTGGTTACGAATCGCGAAGATCGTTTGTTCGTCGTTCGACCTGAGAGCCGCCTGGGGATAGAATAACCAGTCACCCAGATCGCCATCAACCACCAACTGTGTAACTGTCGAATCGGGCAGCGGAGCCGCAGGAAATGGCGCGTAGATAATGGTGCCTGGCCCGCCGGGAAGCGAACCGGGAAGATTGCGAACCTGCTGTGAAATACTCGATGCCTGACTGAGCCAGAAGGGTGTATTACTCTGACCAGCAATCTGTGTGCTGAATGTTCCGGTGATGCCGCCCTGGGTGTAGACCGTTTCTTCGGTGTAGAGATTGCGAATAGCAAGCTGTGCGCCGGGGAAAACAGCGCCCGTGACACCTGAAATCGTGACCAGGCCATTTTCATCTGG
>JALHNB010000104.1:13637-17240 GCA_022843745.1 Anaerolineae bacterium
GTGGCAGGCCAAGTTGAGATTGCGCGCCGTTTTGCGCGGCTGCAACCGAGATACTGACGAGCAGAATGAAAAGCGCCGCCAAAAAACGTCGCAAGTTATTGCTCCTGAAGTTTGCTGGAAATGAGCCGCAGTATAGACAAAGTTTCACCTGAAATCAACTTTATAATAACTTTTTTTAAACCATATTCAAACTTTGATATAATTCAGGTTGTCGATTTGCTTTTCTGAGTTAAGATCGTTGATGTATGTCAAATTCTACACACATAAGCACGCTCATCAAAGAGCGCACCGGGCTGGATGTCGGCACACAATTTCGAGCCGACCTCGAAACGATTTTACACGATCTGGCTAAAGGCGATTTAGAGCAATATCTGGCGGATTTACGCGCCACCAACGAAAATGCTCCCCCCTGGCAAACGCTGATGCGGGCGCTGACCATCAGTGAAACCTATTTTTTCCGGGACAGCGCACCGTTTCAACTTCTGCGTCAACCTATTCTACCCAATATAATCCTGGAACGCCGCCACCACAAGCGGCTTGAACTTAATGTTTGGAGCGCGGGTTGTTCAACAGGCGAAGAAGCCTATTCACTTGCGATTCTTCTATACGAGCTTTTGCCCGATCTGGATAGCTGGACGATCCGATTAAAGGCCAGCGACATCAACAACCACGCGGTGCAAATCGCTCGTCAGGGCATTTACCGCGAATGGGCTTTCCGGCACACGAACAATGGCTTTCAAACGCGCTATTTCGATCCTGCACCCGGCGGCTGGCAGATCAAGCCTCACATTCAACGAATGGTTTCATTCTCGCAGAATAACCTGCTTAACGAAGTGCCGAGGCCGCAGTTTGACCTCGTTTTTTGCCGCAACGTTCTCCTCTATATCGCCAATGATTTTACGAAAGCGATAGAAACGCTGATTTTTGACTCGCTGATCCCCGGCGGCTGGTTAATTATGGGTCAATCAGAAGCGATTCGCTGGCAAAGAGAACGGTGGACGACTCACGTTTTTGCGGATGCAACCCTGTATCAAAAACCACTGCCACATCAGATTATGACACCCCCATCACGCTATCCGATTGCGTCTATCCCTGCCATGCCGGATTATGAATTAGCGCTGGACGCATTGTATAATGAACGCAGCAGCGAAGCCGAGCAAATTTTAAAGGGTATATTGGCGGAAAAACCCGGTCATGCCCCCACGCACATCCTACTCGCGTACATTCTGGGCAGTCGCCATGCGCTTTCGTCCGCGCATCGCCACCTTGATGACGCGCTGAACAGCGATGGGATGCTGGCAGACGCACATTACCTGCGGGCAACGCTTTTCCTGGAAGAAGGTAAAGATGTAGAATCCAGGGAAGCGCTGCGGGCGGCGCTCTATTGCCAGCGCGATCACCCATTAGCGGCATTGATGCTGGGGAATCTCTATGCGAGTATCGGCGATATGGCGAAAGCCAGCCGCACCTGGGAAAGCGCACGACAGGCGGTGATCGGACTGCCACCGGAGACGCGGGTTTCTGTATTAAGCGATATGACTGCCGCTGGCTTCGACGCATTGGTCAAGGGGCAGCTAGGCATCGCAAATAAATAAGTGCTATAACTGGGATGGTCGGGCATCGTAAATAAGTAGCCACCATGAATGATGACACATCAAACAATCCGTATCGCGATAACGACAATGTGCTTGCGCCTTTTGCTGGGCGACAGTCTGCCTATGCGCGTTTGCATCAATATCTCAAAAGTCCGGTCAACGGGCAAGCGATCATTTTTGTCGGTCAGCGCCGAGTGGGGAAAACCGCATTTTTACGGCACTTCAGTGCGGTTTTTGATGACACCTTTCTCGGCATTTACATTCCCCTGAAACAGTTAACCTTCAATGATGAGGCGGATTTCTGGCTAGCGCTGGTTCAGAATACGCTCAATGTGCTAGCTGAACGCGATCTGACTCTCAGCCGTTTGCCGGGAATCCCGCCGCAGCGCGACAATCTGCGGGAATGGCTGTCCAACTCATGGCTGCCGGAACTCTGGCATGTTATCCGCTATCACCGCCAACTGGTGATCCTTATGGACGATGCACAGGCGCTGATCGGCGAAAATGGGCAGCTCCCCAAAGGTCTGTTCGCCTATTTTCATGAATTGATGGACAAACACCCGCAGCTCAAGCTGGTAATGACCATTCATACACCTTATGAGAGTCATTTTAGCGGCATTGAATCGCTGTTCAATCTTTCCGAATCTTTTCGCCTGACGAATTTATCGCGCGACGAAATCGCTTCGGTTTTGACAGACCCGGTAAAGGATTCTTATCGCTTAACCGACCAGTGCATCGACGAAGTGTATCGCGCAACGGGTGGGCAGCCGCAGTTTGTGCAGCGTGCGGGATACCAGATTTTTCAACGCTGGCAGGAACACTCTATCGTCACCCTGGACGATGTGAAAGCCATCGTTTTGACGATCTACGCCCAGAGCCACAGTGAGCTTGAGGCGATGTGGCAGGAAACAACATCGAATGAACGGCTGATTTTGAATGCGATCAGCCATCTGGTGTATGAAAATCCACTCCAAACGGTTGACAGCGCAGCCATTGAAGGCTGGCTGCTGGAAAGTGATTATCCGCTAGATGCCACAGCCATTCACGCCACAGTACGCAGTCTGGAATATCGCGAAATCCTCGCCAATACGCCATCAGGCATCAGGCTCACTGCTGGATTGATGCAAAAATGGCTGCTGGAAAATGCGCAGTCCATGCGCGTGGCCGTATCTCCCCCACCGCTCGGCAGGCAGCGGCTGATGTGGCTGGCACTGGTGATTATCGCTCTGGCAATCGGGTTGCTGGTCGTCATCAACCTGAGCAGCGCACCTCAGCAAAGCAATAATCCACCAGAACCAACGGTAACGCTCGAAATCCGCTAAACCTACACGGCTAGTCGCTCGACTGGCTCAACTTCAAATGCTTCTGCGAGCAGATCGTAGGAGTGTAACCGCGCGGCGTGATCGTGAACAATCGACAAAGCCATTAATTCGTCAGCTTGAGTCTGCTCAATCAATGCGTTCAGTTCTGTGCGCACGGTGGCGGGGCTGCCAACGATGTGGCGTGCGCGTATTGACTGGAATAATTTGCGCTCATAATCATTCATCGGGTAGGCTGCGACCTCTGCCGGACTCGGCAAAGCGCCGGAAACACGACCAATTTGCAGCCCAAAAAATACAAATGTGACCGAGAGCGCCAGTTCTTCGGCTTCTTCATCGGTATCCGCGCAGATCACCGATGCCGCCAGAATCGAGTGTGGCTGCGGAAATTCCGGCGACGGCTCAAATCGTTCCCGATAAACCCGCATCGCTTGGACAGCGAACTCGCCGTTAATGTGATGGGCAAATGAGAAGCCAGTACCCAGCATCGCGGCAAGCTGCGAACTGTACCCGCTCGATCCGAGCAACCAGATCGGCGGCAGTTTCACATCCATTGGATAAGCACTCACGGTTTTGAAGGGGTGATCTGCCGGAAAAGCACCCGCAGCAAAGGCCTGCAATTTCATAAGTTCCTGCGGAAAATCCTCCGCGCTCAAATTGTCCTGTGAGCGTCGCAGCGCTACGCCGGT
>JALHNB010000105.1 GCA_022843745.1 Anaerolineae bacterium
CGTGGCGTTAGCGCGATTGATCGAACGAGGGGTGAGGTTGGTTTGGGGATGGGCGACGAGCTTTGTCCGCTTCATTCGACAGAACATCCGCTGGATGTGGAGTCAGATCATCGCTGGGATACGAGGGCTGTGGCATGTCATTGTGCAGGCCGTCATGATAATGATGCGCCCCGTAAGGCGAGTGGCGGACTGGATGTGGCGGCAAGTCACTCAGCTTGCCACTGTCGTAAGCCACTGGGCATGGATATTGGTGAAAGTCACCCGGCGTATTGGCAGGATCATTTGGACGCAAACCGTCGAACTCGTGCGTCAACTCAGGGCAATGTTCAAGACTCTTTGGCACGCTATTGCACAGTCCACCAGAGAGATACGCAGTTGGTTAGCCTCTCAAATCAGGGAACTGTCAAGACGGATCGTTTTGTTCATTCGTCAAACACGTGCGCAGATTATTAAAGAGATTAATGAAATGCGCCATTCTATCAGGGAATGGATAGGACAGACTGCTCATGAAATTAGCAGCCAACTGCATCTGAAACGATAGCCACGCGGACTAACAGGAGACATTGCAATGGGTGAGCTGCTCATAATAAGCATCGTCGGTGGTGTAGTGTCAGGGCTGATAGCATCTGTTGTCGGAGGTCTGGTCTTGCATTTCTTCGGCAGTCTATTTGCCCGAAGCATTGATTTAGACATCTATTATCAGGAGCTTGATGAATTCAAGCGTGAAGTTCATTCGAATTCGGAAGAGGCACCCATAGAGCTGCGAACGCTCTTGGTACGATACGGGATTGGTGTTGGCCTGATAATGGTCATTTTATTACCTGTAATCCTTTCGCTGGTTCCAGACTTTGGGGCTGCCGCTGTGGTTGCCATCCCGACGTGGTTATTCGTGGCCTCGATACCCCTCATCGCAATCGTTTTTCTGAAGTTGAAACAAATTGTGCTTCTGGAAATTGCTTCCCTTCTAAGGCGAATTGCCCAGAATCCAGACGAGAACGGTGAGGTATGGGTCATCCATGCTTCGAAGATGGTTTCAGGAGGCGATCTTTTGGGGCCAGATGAGGAAGATTGGCTGGATCTTCGCATTTCCCGCACAGATGTTGCCCCTGTTGTCCTGCATCTGCATGGTCATGTTATAGTTGCAGAAGCAGGACTGGAGAGAACCGTCAAAAAGAGTGGATTGCGACAGCTTCGAATAAAAGGATGGCTGGTGAACGAAATTCGAGATACAGAGGTGGAAATCGAACATCAGTGGAGTTTGCATAACAGTACCTATGCTGATATTGCCAATGATCTTGCGTGGATCGTTGAATCATTGGGGTTTTCGTTACGGAATGTACGGCTTACCCAGATACAACCCGCTGCATCTGAATCTCTGTCCAGCTTGAAGATAGACGTTGAAGATAATAGTGTACGCAAATTTAACATTTCCAATTGAACACGATACTCAATTTCCTGTTTTGACTTTGATATAACCGCTGATTGTGTTTTTACAGCCGTGCTTTGCCTATCGACAACTGGACAGTATAGGCTCAATCAGGTTTTGTTTGTCATCTCTGCCAATCTGAGCTACATTTCACTTATAGTTGAGCGATCAGTCTCAAATGCGCAAAAATATTCGCTAAAAGTTTAATTGAATTTAGGAGAACATTTTATGATGACCAAAAAGAACGCTGCTGGCCTGTCACGCCGTTCATTTTTAAAAGCCGCCGGTGCGTTAGGCGCAGGGGCGAGTCTGGCAAGTGCGCTGCCCGCGTTCGCCAGAGGTTTACGTCAGGACGCGCTGGAGTTGAGCCTGTGGTGGTGGGCAGATGACCCGGCCTATAAAACCTGGGTGGACGATACCGCCGCTAAATATGGCGAGGCCAATGCGGGAATCTCGATTTCCACGCTCCAGATGGATACCTGCTGCGTCATCTCGCAATTTACAACTGCCGCTGCCGCCAATGAACCACCCGACATTCAGTTCTTCTTCAACGGCATTTACCACATGGAAAATGTCTGGCTGGGCTATGTCGAGCCACTGAATGATTGGGTTCCGGCGGAAATTCTCGAACAATCGAACGCGACATCCCTGAGCGTCTATGACGGCAAGCAGTATCGCCTCGGCTGGTATCCCGTCCCGTTGATCTGGGAATACAACAAGGATGCCTATGATAAAGCTGGCCTGGATGCCGACAACCCACCCGCGACCTGGGATGAGTGGTTGGCGGCCTGCGACAAGCTGAAGACGGCAGGCATTACGCCAATGGGCGGCGGCATCAGCGATGGATTCTGGGGCGAGTGGTATCTGGGTAATGCACTGACGCAAAGCCTGGATACCCCCGGTGACGCGATTGACCTGTTTATTGGCGATAAGGATTTCCGCGATCCGAAATATTACGCTTTCTGGTCACGTCTGGAAGAGATGGTGTCGAACGGCTTTATGAACGACGACATGCTTTCGGTTGACCTGTTCACAGCGGCGACCAAAGTCACAACAGGTGAGATCGCAACCACGCAGGTTGTCGGGTCTGTCGCAGCATCCCACATACCGCTGATGGGTGATCGCGTCGGCCTGATGGTCATGCCCGTGTTTGGCGAGGGTGCGCTGGCGGGTGTGCCGATCACCGATACGCAGGGATGGGGCATCCCCAGCGGCACAGAGCATAAGCAGGAAGCGGCTGATTTCCTGATGTACATGCAGTCGCCGGAACGCCAGACCGCTTTCTGGGAAACGCACAACTTCTTCCCCGGCAACAAAACCTGGGATGCCAGCGTCGTCACCGATCCCGTACTCAAGCAGATGTATGATACCTGGGTTGGCGGCGAAACCTCTGTCTACATCCCTGACCTGATGCCGACTCAATTCTGGACGGACGCGATGTTTGTCGCTGCGCAGGAGATCATCGGGGGCAACATGACCGGTGAGCAGGCGGGTGAGCAGAACGCGGGCATCGTCCAGCAGTGGCGTGACCTCAACCCCGATCTGGTCGAGAATTATCAGAAATGGGCAGAAGGTCTGGCGGCAGCGGAGTAAAAAAACAGGATTTTTAGAACCACAGAGACACAGAGAACACAAAGAATTCTTGTAGGGGCGCACAGTTCGTTCTACAGAAAGTCTGACTGTAATGTAGGGGCGCACAGTCGTGCGCCCTTGAAGTTACGGAAGATGCAGCTTTATATAAACAGTATGATTATTTCAGGAAAAATATATGTCGAAACGGTTTGAAAATAAAGTCGTCATCGTCACGGGTGGCGGCACGGGGATCGGGCGTGGGATCGCGCGGCGCTTCGGCAGTGAAGGCGCGGAAGTGGTCATCGCTGGTCGGCGGCAGGAGCCATTGGACGCGGTAGTCAACGAAATTACCAGCGCGGGTGGCAAAGCCTGGACACAAATCTGCGATGTGCGCAGCGTGGATGATATTCAAGCGCTGGTTGACGCGACGATTGCCCGCAGCGGTCACATTGATATTTTGATTAACAACGCGGGTGTTCCCGGCGAAGGCGCGTTTCTGGACGTATCGCCGGATTATTACGATCACGTTTTGGGGACAAATCTGCGCGGCGCGTATTTTACCGGGCAGCGTGTGGCAAAGGCGATGGTTGATGGTGGCAAAGGTGGCTGTATCATCAATATCACGTCGATTGATGCGACGGCAGCGGACGGCCCTTATTCGGCTTATTGCACCTCTAAAGCGGGACTGGTCAACCTGACTCGCTGCATGGCGTTCGAACTTGCGCCGCACAAAATCCGCGTCAACAGCGTCGCGCCGGGCTTTACCATGACCGAAATGACCAGCAACGCCGTCTCCACCGAGGAACTCGATTATCTGCAAAATCGCTTTGACCGCGTACCAATGCGCCGACTGGGGACAGTCGAAGAATGCGCCGCGCTGGTGGCGTTTCTGGCCTCGGACGAAGCGCCGTATATCACGGGCGAAAATATCACGATTGATGGCGGTCTAACATCAAATCTGTTCATTTTTGAATCGCTTGGCCTGATGAAAAAAGCCGGTCAATAATTTTCTATGATTCGTTCCAATCGCTTTACGCCTTATTTGCTCGTCGCGCCGCTGATCGCACTGCTGTTGTTCATTTTCGCTTACCCCATTTACAAATTATTTGACTTCAGCCTGAAGCGTGTACGCGGCTTCGACGGCGAGAATATCGGCTTCGCAAACTTCGAATTTTTGTTTAAAGACCCTGTTTTCCGCGAGGCTATTGTCCATAATTTGCAGCTCTTGCTGGCGGTTGTGCCGCTGCTGCTGGTTTCGCTTATTATCGCCATCGCGCTCTATGAACGGCTGCGCGGCTGGCGCTTTTATCGCACACTGGTGTTTATGCCCTACATTCTCGCCGTGCCGATTGTGGGTGTGGTGCTGAAAAATATGTTCCAGTTCAATGGGCCGATCAACGAAACGCTGCGCAATATCGGCCTACCGACTCTGGCTCAGGATTGGCTCGGCGACAAAAATATCGCGCTGTGGACGGTATTGGCGATGGTCGTCTGGCGGGAATCGGCCTTTGGGATCATCCTGTTTTTGTCGCGTTTGCTGGCGCTCAACGAGGAATTGATCGAAGCGGCGCAGCTTGACGGTGCGAACTGGTGGCAGCGCACGCGCTATATCGTCCTGCCTCAGATGAAAGGCGTGATCGAATTTTATTCGGTTATTGGCCTCATTACGATGACCGCTTCGGTTTTCGCTTATGTTTACATCGTCCCCGGCAAGGGCGCTCCGGCGAACGGCACGATGGTGCTGGAACTGTATATCTACAACTGGGCGTTTGAGAAACATCAACCGGGGATCGGCGCGGCGGCATCGGTGCTGCTTTTCGTGGTGGCGGCGACACTGATGTTCATTTTGTTCCGTGTGCGGTGACAGGCGGCGGCTGAGGAATTGGCATAATGGCGCAGGACACGATTCGCTTATCGCAGCAGGTCGAAGCCGGGGAAGGTGCGCCCTCGCAGCATCGCAGTTGGATGACCGTATTTTCGCTGCAAGCTGTGTTGATTTTAGCAGCGGTGATCGCGCTCGTCCCGGCTTATTTCATGCTGATCTCATCGCTGAAAACGCCCGAAAACTATAATCTGGATCGCATCGGCTTTCCGGCGCAGATCGTTTTTGATAGTTATGCCGAAGTGCTGCTCAAACATGACTTTTTTCTGTGGATGGGCAACAGCGCGATCATCTCGATAGGCTCTGTCGCCGTCAGCACCATTATTGCAGCGTTGGCGGCCTATGCCATCGCGCGTATGGTGTTTCGGGGACGCGAGTTTTTGCTGGCGATCTCGACCTCGCTTATGGCCGTGCCGCCTGTCGTGATGGTCGTGCCGCTGTTCGTGCTGTTCTCACAGATTGACCTGCTGGGGACATACCAGGGCGTGATTTTGATTTACGCCGGGCTGCTAACGCCGTTTTCGGTTTATTTGCTGGTGACATTTTTCCGCACCATCCCAACCGAACTGCTCGAAGCAGGTCTGATCGACGGCGCATCACCGATAGGCTTACTGTGGCGCATCATGCTGCCGCTTTCCGGCCCGCCGCTGGTGACGCTGTTCATCGTCAATATTCTCTACGTGTGGAACGACCTGTTGATCGCGCTGCTGTTTCTGCCAAATGAACGCCTGCGGACGCTGATGGTCGGCGTGAGTGTGTTCCAGGGTCGCTATCTGCAAAATATCCCCTTGAGCATGGCGGGTATGGCGTTGGCAAGCGCACCGATGCTGATCGTTTATATTCTCTTTCAGCGCTATTTTATTCGTGGCCTCGTAGCGGGCGCGGTGAAAGGCTAAATCTTTATGACCTGTGGTGTCACCACCGGAACGGAAGCCGGACACCCGGCAGTGTATCTCGAAAACGAACTGCTCAAAATTACCGTTCTGCCTCTCAAAGGCGCGGATATTTACAACTTTATCTATAAGCCCGACGGGATTGATTTCCTTTGGAAAAATCCGATTGGGCTGTGGCCTCCCGGTTCACCGCCGCATGATGGCAGCGGGGGGATGGCCTTCCTCGAAAATTACGAAGGCTGCTGGCAGGAATTATTCCCAAGCTGCAATGACCCGACAACCTACCAGGGCGCACAAATTCCGTTTCATGGCGAAGTCGTCAGCCTGCCCTGGACATATGCGATTGAAGACAACAGCGAAGATCGAGTCTCTGTGCGTTTTTCGACCCAAACACAGGCGACAACGTTTCAACTGGAGCGAGTGATGACGCTGGAGCGCGGCTCTACGCGGCTGACGCTGGACGAAACCGTGACGAATATTGGCGCGAATCCGCAGCATTTTGTCTGGGGGCATCACTGTGTTGTCGGCGGCCCCTGGCTGGAAGCAGGCTGTACACTGGATATGGGCGCACAAACCATCACAACCATCGAGCAGATTTATGAGGAAAAAACGGCGTGTCTTGCGCCTGGACAGCGAGAACCCTGGCCGAATGCCCGCAGGCGCGACGGCGGCACGGTTGATTTGCGCGTCATTCCGGGGCCGGAAGCGCACAGCCACGATGACGTGTATCTGACCGATCTGACCAATGGTTGGATCAGCGTGACGAATCCGCGTCTGAAACTGGGATTTGGGCTTCATTGGGATGCGGCGGTTTTTAAGTGGATCATTAGCTGGCAGCCATATGGGGGAGCAGAAGCGCTGCCCTTCAAAGGCTTGCCCTACGCGGTAGGAATCGAACCCTGGATCAGCAATAAGCCGCTTGGCGCTGCCGTTGACGCTGGCGAGGCGATCCTGCTGAATCCGGGCGAAAAATTCTCGACCACGTTGGCCGCACAGGTAACATTGGTATAAAAATTTGAACCACAGAGACACAGAGGACACAGAGAAATACCACTTTTTTCCGCGTTCTTTGCCTCTTTGCGCTCTCTGCGTTAAGTTTTGATTTTAGCTGAACGCTGAACGCTGAACGCCATATAGGAGATTTTGATATGGGAATACTCGATGGGCAAGTTGCCATCATTACGGGCGCAGGGCAGGGTTTAGGCAAGGCCGTTGCGCTCGAATTTGCACGTGAAGGTTCGGCGGTTGCGCTTCTCGAACTGAATTCGCAGAATGTCGAAGCTGTTCGCGCTGAAATTGAAGCCAGCGGCGGTGAGGCGCGAGCTTATGCGCTGGACATCACCGATTACGATGCTTACGCGAAGGTCGTAGAAGATGTCGTCGCCTGGAAAGGCAAAATTGACACATTGGTCAACAACGCGGCTATCGCGATTTATGGCACAATTTTGAATGACACGCTGGAAAATTGGCGTAAGCAGATCACAGTCAACCTCGAAGCCGTCTATATGGGGTCGAAATTGGTCGCGCCGCATATGGTCAAGCAGGAATATGGGCGCATCATCAGTGTCGCGTCGATTCAGGGTTTCGCGTCCAGCGGCGATGCCGGAGCGTATAACGCCGCGAAGGGCGGTATTCTCGCCTACACCAAGTCGATGGCGGTTGAACTCGGCAAATACAATATTCTGGTGAATGCCGTCGCGCCGGGTTTCATGCGAACGCCGATGTCTTTTGTGAACGGCGTGGACGAAACCACACTGCCCGACTTCATCGACTGGTATGTCGAAAAAGGCAAAGTGCCACTGCGCCGGACGGGTTTCCCAGAGGATGTGTCGGGAACAATCGTCTTTTTAGCATCGAGCTACTGCCGCTACATGACCGGGCAACTGCTGGTCGTGGACGGCGGCGTGATGAGTACGTTTTAGCACGGAAGCTATTCAGCATTTCAGCGTGTCAGCCAGTCAGCTTCTTAGAAACAAGTTGAAAGTGCTGAGTTTTCGAATTTTTCTTTCCTCAGCACTCAGCACTTTAGACTCAGCACTAAAAAGCTGAAATGCTGAGATGCTGACCAGCTAAAGGAGCTATTAATGGGTGAGTTAGACGGGCGTATTGCCATCGTCACGGGGGCGGGGCGAGGCATCGGCTTCGGCATCGCCAAGCGGCTGTGTGAAGCAGGTGCGGAAGTCATTATCGCGGAATTCAGGCAGGAATTGGGTGATGAAGCGGTGAAGTCGCTGATGGACAGCGGTCATAAAGCGCACTTTCAGCAGGTTGATGTGACCAATGCGGAAAGTGTCGAAGCGCTGGCGCAGGCTGTGAAATCGCAATATGGGCGGATCGACATTCTGGTCAACAACGCGGGTCTGGCAGAAATCGGCCCGACAGAAACCTTTCCACTCGATAAATGGAATCTACAGATTGACGTGATGCTGAATGGTGTCTTTATCTGCACGCAGGCCGTCGGGCGTGTGATGCTCGAACAGCACAAAGGCGTGATTCTGAATATCAGCTCGATTGGTGGACTGGGCGCGTGGCCGATGCGCTCGGCGTATAACAGCGCCAAAGCCGCCGTCATTAGCCTGACCGAAAATATCGGCTGCGAGTGGGCGCGGCGCGGCGTTCGCGTGGTCAGTGTCGCGCCAGGAGTGACGCGCACCGCCATGCTGCAACAACTGGTCGATGAAGGCATCGCCTCGCTGACGCAGTATAACAACCGCGCACCGATGGGACGGGTCGCTGAAGTCGAAGAAATCGCCAAAGTCGTGCAGTTTTTGGTGAGTGACCGCGCCAGCTACATCACCGCGACGACGGTAACAGTCGATGGCGGCTGGACAGCATGGGGAAATCTTCCACTTTGAGTGGAAACCTTGTCTGCAATTTTTAACGCAAAGGCGCAAAGAACGCAGAGAAACGCAAAGGAAAATTGTTAAAGATTTTCTGCGCCCCTGCTTCCTAGCGACCCTGCGTTGAGTTTTTCGTTGAATTATCACGAGAAGGCCATCATTATGATGCGATTTGAAAATCAAGTGGTTGTCGTGACAGGTGCGGGGCGCGGCATCGGTTTCGCGGCAGCCGAACGCTTTGCCCAGGAAGGCGCGAAAGTCGTCATTGCCGAACTCAACCCTGAAACGGGCGCTGCGGCAGCCGCCAAGCTCAACGGCACTTTTGAGCAGCTTGACGTGAGCGACAAAAATAATGTTGCCCGCGTGGTTCAGTCGATTGCGGATCGTCACGGGCGAATCGACGTGTGGGTCAACAACGCTGGCCTCGCCAATAAAGCGCTGGCGGTGAATTTGGAGCCGGACGATTGGGATAAACAGCTTGGCGTGATGCTCTCCGGGCCGTTTTACTGCGCTCACCATGTCGGGAAAATCATGATCGAGCAAAAAAGCGGCAATATGGTCAATATCGCCTCAGTCAACGGCTTACAGGCGCAAAAAGCGCGTGGGGCGTATGCGACTTCCAAAGCTGGGTTGATTATGCTGACCAAAGTGCTGGCCTCGGAGTGGGCGGAATATGGCATTCGCGTCAATGCCGTCGCGCCGGGTGTGGTCATGACCGATCTCGTGCGCAGCAATATCGAAGAAGGAATCGTCACTGAGCAAGCCTATCTCAGCCGGACTCCGATGGGGCGTTTGGGCGAACTCAATGAAGTGGTCGAGGCGATCACCTTCCTGGCAAGCGACGAGGCATCGTTCGTGACAGGCGAACTGCTGCGCGTGGATGGCGGTTGGGCGGCTTATCACCTCTTTTATCCGTTCGAAACAGCTTTCACGACGGCGAATGAAAAATAATGGATATTGAATCGCGGATTGCCCAGGTCGAAAACAATCTCCTCAAAGAGCCAGAGCAGCATAAGGTAAATCCCACGACGACCACGCTCGCTGAAAGTATGGTGCGCAATCATACGCCGGGAGTGAGTGTCGCCGTCATCGACAATGGACAGGTTGAATGGACGCGGGGCTATGGCTTTCGCGCCTCTGATAAGCTTGTTGACACCGAAACATTGTTCCAGGCCGCTTCGATCAGCAAACCCGTAGCGGCGTTGGCGGCGCTGCTGCTGGTCGAACAGGGCAAGCTAAAGCTGGATTCGGATGTCAACGAATTTTTGACATCGTGGAAAGTGCCGCCTGTGGGCGATTGGCAGCCTCAGATTACGCTGCGCCAGCTTCTCAGCCACAGCGCCGGGACAACTGTTTCTGGCTTCCTCGGCTATAACCACACCGAAAAAGTTCCGACCCTGCTGCAAATTCTGGATGGCCTTTCGCCAGCAAACTCTGATCCCATCCGAGTCGATACGCTCCCCGGTGTCCGTTCGCGGTATTCCGGCGGTGGAACGAGCATCGTCCAGCAGATGATTATGGATGTCACCGGGAAGCCGTTTGAAGTGGCAGTGCGCGAACTGGTGCTTGAGCCGCTGGAAATGACGCGCAGCATGTATCTCCAACCGCTGCCTGCTGAATTTCACGACAACGCCGCGACAGCCCATTATTACACCGGACAGGCCATAGATGGTCGCTGGTTTACCATGCCGGAACTGGCAGCGGCGGGTTTGTGGACAACGCCTTCGGATATTGCGAAATTTGCGATGGCTGTGCAGCGTGGGTATCACGGCAAGGATGATCTCGTATCGCAGCAGGTCGCCCGCTGGATGCTCTCACCGCCCATACCTGCTAACCCCAGCCACCAGCTTGACCTTGCTTACAGCCTGGGCGTATTTATGAAAGGCGATGGCGAAGAATGCTTTTTCGGACACAGCGGCGGGAATGTAGGCTTTCGATGTCATTTCATGATCTACGCGGAAAGCGGCAAAGGCGCTGCCATCATGACGAATGCTGATAGTGGCATGACCGTCGTGGATGAACTGGAACGAGGACTCGCCAAAATTTACGATTGGCCGGGCTACCTGCCGAAAATCTCGGCATTTGATCCCGAACCCATCACCGAGCATGAATTTGCAGGCGAGTATCAGCTTGACTCACGCCTCAAGATGACCTTTACCCTGAAAAATGGTGCGCTCATGTTGGAATCGGAAAGCCAACCGCTGCTAGCTTTGCGTCAACAAGCGAAGGATGAATTTTCACTCTACCCGCTGAATACCACGATTGTTTTTAAGCGCGATGACCAGGGTAAAATTACGGGCTTCACGCTGAAGCAAAATGGCAGCAAACTCAATGCCGAAAAAATAGTGCTTGTTTAGGAGAATAGTCTATGGAAGAACACAAACATTTAACCTTGTCCGTTTTACCGCCGGGATTGGATCATCCAGAAGCGGTAGCCTGGGGGCCGGATGGCAAAGTCTACGCAGGCGGTGAGATCGGGCAGGTCTACCGCATTGACCTTGAAAGCGGCACCTCGGAAACGTTTGCCAATTCCGGCGGATTCGTCCTGGGATTGGCGCACGATTCTGCCGGGAATACCTATGCCTGCGATAACGGGCGTAAGGAAGTCATCAAAGTAACGCCGGATGGGGTTGTTTCGACCTATTCCAACGGCTCGGCTGATCTCAAAATGAACGTGCCGAATTATCCGGTTTTCGATGCCGATGGCAACCTTTACGTGTCCGATTCTGGCGAATGGGGCAAAGGCAACGGTTTTATCTGGAAGGTCAAGCCGGGTGGTCAGGCGGAAGTCTGGTCGCGCGAGGCCAAAGGTTTTACCAACGGGATGTGTCTGGGGCCGGATGGTCGCTCGCTCTATGTTGTGGAATCGACTCCACCGTTAATCTCAAAAATCCCGTTTAATGCGGACGGTTCAGCCGGAGCACGTTCGGTTGTGGTGGAGCTTCCACGCAGCGTGCCAGACGGTGTGGCTTTTGATGTCGAGAATAATCTGTATATTTCGTGCTATAACCCGAATATCATCTATCGCTTCAGCGCTGACGGCAAGCTGACGACTTTGTATGACGATTGGGAACAGTTGATATTGATCGCGCCGACGAACATCGCTTTCGGCGGGGCGGATATGAAAACACTGTTGATCGCCAGCTTGTGCGGCTGGAATCTCACCACCGCACCGATGGAAATCAGCGGCCTTCCTGTAAAATATCCCAACCTGGGATAAATAATGAGTCAAGGCATTTTCACGCCTTGACTCATATCCTGATTATTTCGGCTATCGTGGTCGGTTGATGGGGAAGCCGATACGGTTCATTTCGGTAAAGAATGCATCCAATTCCTGATACATCGTGCCTTGATTGGCCTGGATTGCAGTGGTATTGCTCTCGTAAACGGCCTGGAAAAGCGCTTCGGCGGCACTAAGCGCGTTGACCAGATGACTTTGTGCTATTGCACCGCATTCGGGAACTTCCGCATCGCTGATATTCTGACCATTGCGCCGCACGTCGAAAATCAGAGGTCGCGCCAACTGTGGCGTGATGGTGGCCGCATCGTAGCCGTTAATGATGATCTGTGCCGCTTCAAAGTCCGGCCAGATGGCAACCAACCAATCATCAATCTCACAGCTTGTCGAGAATTTGATGATACTGACCGCCTCTAGAAGTGTATCAAGTTCAGCATATCGTGCTGTCGCGGTTTGCAACTGGGTGAATGAATCGCTGGTATTCGCCCCACTCTCAATATTTTCTGCATAGGCTTGAGCCGCATCGTGGATTTCAGTCAGGATGGATACAAATGTCTCATGTATCGTCTCGACACAATCGGGATGCGATGTTTGTTCAAGCTGTTGGCGAAGTGTGTCCACATCGGTGACAAATGTTGGCAGATTTTCCGCCACAATTTGCTCGGTCTCGAAGCGTTTGACGTTGAGCCGCGCCAGATTATAGATGGTCGTCGGGCCGCCGTTCCACCAGGTTTGGGCTTCGCTTCCCTGGCACGGGGGTGGTGTGTTATCAACGGTGGCTTCGGCTGTGGCTTCGGCATCAACTTCGACTTCCGCTATATCGAGCAGGGATGTCGATACCCAACCTTCTGTCCCGTCACTCAAACGAATATTGCGCCATGTGCCATCGGGATTTTGCCCAAGAATTTCGACAGTTGTTCCGGGCAGCAGCGATTTGACGGATTGAAAATTTGTGCCTGGGCCGCTGCGCACGTTGATCGACTGGTTCGATTGCACCACGCCTGTGAGCGCTGGGGCTGCCTCCTCAGTCGGAACTTCGGTGGCTTCTTCGGTGGCTTCTGCCGTTGCATCCGCGCCTGCGGTGTTGGGTTGGCGTGTGGGTGTTGGAATCCCCTGCACGATCACGCCTGATGCTCCCGATGGTTTATACCAGGATGAGCGCGTCGCCACCAGCAAACCAGCGATCACGAGCACTGTAAGGAGGATACTGACAAATATTGTGACCAGGTATCCCGCGAAACTGCCACCTTCACTCGAACGTTTTCTGGCTCGTGGCTGTTCACGTTCAATTTGCGCCAGCCATTCTTTGGCTTTAGGGCTGTCAACGCCTTCAAGAATCGCACGCGCTTCGTCATAGCGTTTGGCCGTCATGAGTTCGCGCGCTTCCATCAATCTTTGTTTGGACATAACTGGAAACTCCGGGTGTGTATCACTCAAATTCTATCATAAGCGTGATTAGATCGCTTCAGTAAAAGCTTTCAAAGTTGATGCGTAAAGCTTCCGAAGTAGATGCCTTTACTGTTCAATATATACCAGCAAAAGCTTCCAAAGCAGATGCCTTTACTATCCAGCCTGTCACCCTTGTACTACAATTCAGATAGGCCTGATTTCGAGGAGAAAGATGATGAAGACCAGCCTGTTTTTAATAATGGCATTCCTGCTGGCTGCTTGCGGTGGACAAACACCCGCCGATGGAGCCGCTTCTGGCAACAGCGTCATTCAATGGGATCGCAGCCCGCAGACGATTGTTTTTCGGGCGGATGTTGTCGGTGGCGATACCGCGAACACCCTTCGCGCCCGTAATGAAGTACCCATTTGTACGATCTACGGCGATAACCGCATTGTCTGGACGAATGAACTCAGTAATTTTGAAACCCAGGTTTTGTGGGATCAACTGACCGATCAGCAAGTTCAGGATTTCGTGTCCTATCTGACTATTGTCCAGCGTATTTACACCTTTGATGCGCAGGCGGATTTGCAGCCTCCCAGCGCGGTTTCACCAGTCGTTGAAACACTCAGTGTTTTTGTGAATGGTCGTCCCCATAAAACCGATTCGTTTGCGGCCTGGGAGAATGGTTATTTCCAAAGTATCGTGACAGTGTGTAAAACGATCAGCACCGCACCTGTACTCTTTGAGCCGCAAGGCGCGTGGGTATCGGCGCAGGTAGCGGAATACAACCCAAATGTGCCGGGCTTGCTTTGGGACGGTAATGCTGCCGGTTTGAAGCTGGCGGATCTGGCAAGCAGCGGTGAACGCAAGTGGATTACCGATCAGAATTTGAGAATCCTGTGGAATATTATACGCACATCGTCACCGCTGACACTGTTTAATGAGAACGAAGCAAGCTATGAAGTGGCGTTAGAAGTTCCTGGCGTGAATCGTGACGCGCCACCCGCGCCGTGATAGGTGCGCGTTAGGCGTACTCGGCATAATGGCAAAGACGAATTTATAGGAGATAACCCAATTATGAAAATACTTGTGACAGGCGGGGCAGGCTATATTGGCAGCCACGTCGTCGATATGTTGATTGACCGGAAATACGAAGTCGTCGTTTACGACAATCTCTACACAGGTCATGTCGAAGCGGTACACCCCAAAGCGACATTCGTGCAGGGGGATTTGCTGGATGCTGCTAAAGTCAAGCAGGTCTTTGCCGATCACAAAATCGATGGCATCATGCACTTCGCTTCGCACACACTCGTTGGCGAAAGCATGGAAAAACCCTGGCTGTATCTGCGGGATAATGCCGTCGCCGCCAGTAATCTGCTCGAAGCGGCTGCTGAAAAAGGTGTCAAGCGCTTTATTTTGTCGTCAACAGCCAATTTGTTTGACGACCCGGCGCATATTCCGATTGTCGCCGAGGAGCGTATTGTCCCCGGCAGCCCCTATGGTGAGAGCAAATATATTGTTGAGCGCCAGCTTTACTGGATGGAGCGCTTATACGGCATGGCAAGCTGCTGCCTGCGCTATTTTAATGCCAGCGGCGCACATCCCAATGGACATATCGGCGAAGATCACACGCCGGAATTTCACCTCATCCCGATTATTTTGCAGGTGGCACTTGGTCAGCGCGAAAAACTGACGATTTTTGGAGACGATTATCCCACGCCTGATGGGACGTGCATTCGCGATTATATCCACGTTATGGATTTAGCCGACGCGCATATTCTGGCGCTGGAAGCCCTGCAAGATGGCAAAAGCCGCAAATATAATCTGGGGAATGGCAAAGGCTACTCGATCCGCGAAGTGGTGGACGTGGCGCAGACCATCACAGGCCGCAGCATCAACGCGCAAGCAGGCGCACGTCGTCCCGGTGATCCCGCCAAGCTCATCGCCGACAGCACGCGCATTCAGAATGAACTCGGTTGGCATCCAGAATTTAATCAACTGAACCAGATTATCGAAACTGCCTGGAACTGGCACAAAAACAACCCGAATGGGTATGCGGGGCGGAAAGAAAAAGAAGCCGCCAAAGGTTAGCTAATCACCCCCTCACCCCAACCCCTCTCCCCCGAATTCAAGGGAGAGGGGCTAAAAACCCGGTGAATTTTGTTACCACCGGCTGTTTTTAATCTTCCTCGATGATAAACAAGTCAGATATTTTGATCTTGAGGCCGGGAAATAAAGTTTCAGCCTCCAAAATATCGTTCTCCTTATAGACGCGAACGGTATCCGGCTGATCGCTTCGATGAACATAAACCTGGCGCTGCGATGGGTAGACGACCCAGACTTGCTCTGTCCCAAAGCGCAGATAGTCGCTGATTTTCGATAAAGTCTCCTCAGCGGGTTCAGTTGGTGAAATGACTTCAACAGCTAAATCAGGTGCGCCAGAGAAGGGCTTTGACCAGTTAAAATTTTTTGGGATGCGTCCTCTGCGTATGAATGACAGGTCAGCGATACGGGTGTTACGCACGCCGTTTTCATTAACATGGAGGATGAAGGTTAGCCCGTCTGTCTGAACACGACCTAACTTGTTTGCCCGCGCAAATGGTTTGAGAATTTCGTAGAGGTTATCAACCACGATGACTTGTAGAAATCCGGCTGCGCTCATGTCTGTTTTTACCAATTCTCCATCAACGACTTCAATCCATTCGTCGTCGTTAAAGTGCATGACATCTTCAAGTGTGATGATACTCTGAACTTTATCAACCATTTCGAGTTTTTTATCCCTCGCTCTGCGACTGTACCTGGATTATAGCACGAGCCATTTCGATGTCTGGCGCGAAGGCCAGCGTGTGCGAATTTTCGCCCTCGACCATGCACAGCGCGCCTAATTCATCCGACCAGCAGCCCTCATTAGAAGCTGCACCAAAGCGTTCGTTCCCAAATTCTGTGTAGGCTTCCGAAAATTCCGCTGTGTCGTCCTCAGTATCCCAGCCAATAGACATCACCCACGCAAGTTGATCGATTTCGGCATTGTAGAAAATGCGATAATTATCACCGCCCCAGCCCGCCGCCGCGCGATTGGCTTCTGCATTTGCAAGCTGTGTTTGCAAATATTCACGCAGGTAAAATTCGCCCATCACGTTATCCCAAATTATTTCCCAATCGTCGCCGAGTTCCTGTTCAGCAAGTGAAATTTCTTGCGGCGCTTCGCCGTCGAGATATTTTTGTGGATGGAGAATCTGCTCGGTGGATTGCGGCGGGTCGGCAAAGGCGGCGTTCACCGCGTCCCAACCTCCTGCTTCGATCAAGGCGCTCACAAAAACCGAGCCATCCAGATAGGCTGAAAGCAGTTCACTCTCTATAACGGGTGGTGTGCCAGCGGGCAAGGTTAAAGTGTCGGTCTGGATGCCCT
>JALHNB010000106.1 GCA_022843745.1 Anaerolineae bacterium
TGAAGCTGAAGGACGCTCCAGCGAGATGCTCGGTGACGGCGAAGAGGCTGAAACCGAAGACGAAAGCGAAAATGAAGGGCAAGGCGAAGATTAGCGCTTGATTGAGCGACTTCAATGCCGAGTCGCGTAACAATATTTTATCAGCGTAACCCAACCACCGTTTTAAATTTGGGCAGCTTCTCAAGGATTACAGTAGAAAGGTTGAGGCATGAATAATATCGCTCAATGTTCGGACATATCTCTAAAACAGTTGGGTGTCATTGAAGACCGCGACATCGGAAACCAGATCGTCATTGATTGGGTCGGTACGTTTGATGATTGGCAAACACGGGTTTCGAAGAGAAATAGGGTTCATACAGGCATGAGCGGGGCACTGCCTACCAGCGGAGCGCCGCTTCTCCGTGTTAATCTCGAAGACAACAACATTTATCGCCACTGGAGTCCAATGTCGCAAACCTTTGTTGGTGGCGATACGTTATTAACAGCGCTGGACAGCGGCTGGGGAATTCAAGGAACTGCATTGCTGGCGCAATACTTACGCACTGGCAACTGTTGTACCTATGTTTATCACCTTGACCTTCAGCGGGATGGAGAGTGCATCTCAATGAAGGTGGTTGAAAACCCCTGGGTCACACGATTGCTGCATCAGTTACAGGTAGAAATCGCTTCAGAAGTAGCCCCTGATTTTTAGGGGGACAAAGGGCAAAAAGTTACGTTAACATGATAGAGCTGTAGAGTTAATTAACCACTGAACTTCGGAAGACTAGGCAAAGCATAATCTCCCTCTTTCGGAAGAAGATGTGTTGCAGCGTAGGCCGACACAAATTTCCCTGCTTAACCGCGAAGTGTGTCGGCTTTTTATTTGCCCGTATCTAGTCCTGAAGTCAAGAGCGGTCAAACTCACTCACAGGATTATGTAAAGACTATCTCGTTCGGTCAGATCTGAACCTCTAATGAGAACAAGCATAATGATTAAACCAGAAACTCTATCCCTGTTGCACCGTAGGGCATCAACCATAAAAGATCGCCTCATCCTGCTGTTTCTGCTAGGCATGATCGTATTGACGAGCCTGATTCTAGCATTCCTCAGCGCTGCGCTGGAGGTTTCCAAGCCAGCAGAATGGTGGTTGGGTTGGATACTGGTTGAGTTTAGTCGTGTTGCCGTCGTGGTTATATTGCTCACCAGATTTTTCACCGTGCGCCTTCGGCAAGCTACGGTTCAATATAAGCTGTTTCAACGTTTTTTCCTGCGCCGCCTTAAGTGGGCAGTAACCCCACGCGCTCGTCAGTATGTGTTGGATCATATGATGCTCGAAAACTTACTTGAGCAGGCGGATTTGAGCGAGGCACAGCTTTCCGAAGTCCATCTGGAAGGTGCGAATTTGAAGCAGATCCGTCTCTGGCGTGCTGACTTATCGGGTGCGGACCTGGAAAGCGCCAACTTGCAGGATGCCTGGCTCGGTGAGGCTAACTTCCGATACGCGAAACTCACGAGTGCCAATTTGCACCGGGCAGAATTAGAGAGCAGCAATCTGGAACGAGTCAATTTGGCAAATGCCAATTTGCGCGAGGCACACCTCAAACATGCTGATTTACACGATGCCTCGCTTTATGACGCTGAACTCGAACATGCTTGCCTTGACCATGCGGACTTAAGCGGAAGTAACTTACTGTACGCCAACTTCCGGGGCGCATCGCTTCAGGAAACCCATTTTGATGAAGCAACGGTGTTGCCTGATGGCACACACTGGACAGGGGATACCGATATGTCGCGCTTCACGGACACTCAACATCCCGATTTTGTCACTTACGCGGGTCCTGACGCAACGATTTTCAAAGAACGAAAGATGTCATCACAGTGAAGGTTGCAATCATCTTAGATCATTTCGTTTTGCAATATTCCCAATATTAACAGGGAATGGATAAGTTTGTATTTCTTGATTCTCATCCATATTCAGATGAAGGTTGAATAGGTGGAAAGTACTTTAAAGTATGTACGGCGGTATGTGGCAAACTTCGAGATTGATGCTGCTGCCGTAGGTCAGCTTGTTGCCGAGGGCAAGCAGCATTACACCTATCGTTATCAGGATGATAAAGTGATCAAAATTCCTAAGCAATCGGTTTACATGGCTGCTTATGGCAGGTTCACCTATCGAGACATTATAGCTGAACTGGCGATCTTAGAAGAATTTCTCGGCGATTTCATCGTAGACACTCAAATTTTTCGTACCCAAGCCCATGATGGCTACATTATTATGCAGGATTTCTTGCATGAATTTGAATTTGTCACCTGGACAAACTTTGCCTTAGTGGAACACGATTTTATCCAGGTTGTTGAAGCGAATCGAGCGATCATTCATGCCTATGGACTCAGCCTCGATTTACTTGGAAATAAAGGACTTCAACACTCTTGTGCAGCCTCCATTTTCAGAAAAAGAGAACTTGCGCTCATGAACAATCTTCTTGTTATCAAGACGGAGGGTACGTATACGGTCAGAATTGTAGATTTTAACTTGATACAATTAGGACGGTGTAAAGAAGTAAGCCTGTTTCGCAGGTTGGTGGATCGATACTGTTTTGAATTATCCAGATATCTGTTGAAAGATAACTTCAACATTGAGATTTAATCTGTTTTCCGAATAAGAACATTTTTGACTGCTTTTGTTCACTCAAAACGGCCATTTTCAGTATCGCTTTTCTCAACCGAAAACCACTGATATAGCGATAAGACCGTTCCCAAGCTCCAACAATTAGCCAACTCGAACGGAAAAACAGGGTATTTTGGTGGTAAGATGGAGTACGTAAATAACTATTTTGATACACCAATGGAGCGAAGTCCATGTCCGCCGAAAATCTCGAAACTGCGTTGGTCCCCGTTGATCCCGATTACGTCCGCTACCGCGACAGCCTGCTGATGACCGTTGCCACCAGTAGCGCTCGCATCTATACCGACACTTTTAAAAAGTGGGAAGCGTTCGCGGCTGCCAATGGCTTTCTGCCGCTCAACATCAACCCGACCAACGTGCTGAAATTCATCGAGAGTCAGGATACGACCCTCACGACCCGCAAGCGGCAAAAATCGGCCTTCTCGTCGTTAGCCAAGCATGTGTGGCTGCTGACGGGCGAAGCGCAGGACGAACGGGCGTACAAGATCATCCAGGCGACCAAATTAAGCGCAGACAAGGCGGGCGGCCAGGAGCGCACCAAACAGCCGATGTCGCCCAAAGATGCCCAACGTATGATTGACCTGGAGAAGAACCCGCGTGATATGGCGTTGATCGCTCTGCTGCTCACAACGGGCATTCGCCGGGCGGAAGCGACGACGCTCCTGTGGACGGATGTGAATTTTGATCGCGGCGTGCTGGCCGTGCGGCATGGCAAAGGCGATAAGGCGCGGGAAATACCCATCACCGATGGGACACTCGACAAGCTGCGCGACTGGCAGATGATCCAGCCCACAGGCTACGCGCACGTTTTCACGATGTTGAAACGCAACGGCCAGCCCGGAGCGGATACGCCGCTCACTGGCACCGATATTTACCGGGCGTGGGTGAAGTATGCCGAGGCGCTGGGGCTGGACAGCAAGCCACACGATGCGCGGCGCACGCTGATTACGGAAGTGATACGACGGGTCGATGTGCGCAGCGCCCAGGCCGTCGCCGGACATGCGCGAGCTGAGACCACGTTGGGTTACGCGCAGGGGGTCGAGGTCGATGAGCTGCGAAAGAAGCTAAAGCTGAGTTATGGGTAAAAGGATCGAATGGTTTATTATCTATTAGATCAATGGACGCTGCCACTTGAAATAAACACGAAGATAAGGATGACCAATTTTAAGCCACGTACTTTAAGAGTATCCAATGGATGCCTACACCGTTCAAATTCTCAGCATGTCTGAAGGCATAGCGCCGTATGAATTTCGCATCATTCGTGCAGGTGAGATACTTTTTTGAGAGTGATTTGGGATGCGGTCAGCGCGCAGTAGCAGCGCGCGAGTCGTTCGACTGGGTTATCGAGAACGATGATACGCGTATCATCCCTCTATTATCGGATGAGGACATCCGACAGATGCTCGATAACGAAGATGCGCCGGAGGATGAGGACAAGAAACCGTGATTTCGCCTGAATGTCGCAATTGGCTCATGCGCGGCAAAATGTGGGGTCGTGATCGCCCAGTCTACTTACCTGTGTCGTTGGCCTGCGAACTGCAAACAAAACAAAGGCCAACTCAATTTTGACACACCAGTTAACAGTTATTGCCGCTTGCTCATCATTGTACAAATTTATAGTACAATAGAGGTTGAGTGGAAATAGAAAGATAATCACTTTGATAAAGGGCCAACAATTGGCACGTTTATTGATTTACTTGATTTATGTTGGAATGCTAGGCATCGGTTTGGTCTCCAGTACCGCTCTAGCCCAAGTAAACACAGCTTGTCGGGAGATCATACCCGAAGGTATGATAACCCATCAGGTTGTGAGGGGCGATATTCTGATCATAATTGCAGAACGGTATTCGGTCAGTGTAGAGGAGCTTGTTCAAGCCAACGGCATTCCCGATAAAGACAAAATTTTCCCTGGGCAGTGCCTACTCATACCGATAGTTGAGGTGCCTGTAGCAACATCAGAAGTAGCGGCGGACGCGACCTCTGATGTAACACCCGAAATCACAATGCAGGTGAAGCCATGGACTACACCGGAGATTACTCCTGAAATTGTCACTGCAACATCTGAACCAACACTCACATTGGCAGCACCCACCCCTGTAAGCTGCATAACACCTTTACCGCCGCCCGTTGATATAACGCCACTGCCGACTGAAATAGGCACACTTCTGTTTGATGATTTCAGCCCACGCAAAAATGTGAATGTCTGGCCGCTCGTCAACCAAGCCAATCCGCCCGATCAAACTGGGCAGCCCATTCTGCTTAACGGCGAACTAGTGCTAGTCAGTAGTGACAAACTCTCAATTGAAATTTTACCTGATCTCGCAGCCAGCGAATTTTATTTGGAAGCCGACATACATATTGAAAAAGCTAGTGAGGGCATGACGAATGCCGTATTAGCTTTTGGCGATTTTAGTGAATCATATAACTACATCACCTTTAACAGCGAGCGCATTGATGTCTATCAGTTTGCCAACCAGCGCGAGCGTTTTATTCTCTCAGCCCAATCGCGTGCCGACTTGAACTGCACTCAGCATATCGCTCTTAGCTTCTCCAATCAGCAGGTGGATGTTTATATGGGTACTGATCTGGCAACGATTATTCAGTTACAGGCGCTAGGCGAACAAATTGGTTTGGGGATTCAATATTTCGGTGATACCGGTCAAGGTACTGTATATTTTGACAATCTCACGGTAATGCCCTCGCGACCAGTTCCAGTCGGTTAAACTGTATGGCGTAGTGCTGGCTGGTTATGTGCATCATAACTATCAAGATCTTCCCAGTCTCCGCGCTCACTCATGATCTGAAGTCGCAAATCTACCTCATAGCTCTGACCAATCGCGAACAAGCCATCCTGTAAGTCAAGTGCTAAAGGCTCGCCGTTTAAATAATCGTAGGATGAGGTGTTAAATCGAGGTGTAAAGATGACCTCGGATAGAATTTCACTGCTGTCCGAGTTGAGTATACGCTCACCGCTGTCTGGATCAACCGGCCATGCGACGAGACGCACTTCTTGGTGACCATCCATGCCTACTAGTTGGACATCCACTGATAACATCAGCTGACTAGGGCGGTCAAAGGCCTCTACATAAATAATCTCACCGTGCGCAATTCCCGAAGCTCGGCCAATGAGCAAGAAATTAGGTTCCAGTGTGAGTGGGGGATTATCCGGTGTATACGAACCCGGTGTAATATAAAGTGTGGCGTTGAGTGATGCCCCAGTTGCTGGCAGTCCAGCCCAAATGCTGTAGCGCCCTGTGCGTGGGCGCCTAATGTCAATGGTCGGGTGATTAGTGCCATAGCTGTTGTCGCTACACAACCATTCACCTGCTGGATTACGAATAGCTAAAGAAGTGTCGGAGCGGGAATACAAAAACAAACGTAGGCGTTTGTGTTCCTCAATTGCAGTACGCTGCCACTGAATGACATACGACGGCTTAGCCGTCGTAAAGCCCACACAACCCGTTATCTCGTCAGCTAAATTGATGCGACCTCCCTCCCCTTCAAATTCGACTGTAAGATAATCGGGATCGCCCTCTGTTGCACGCTCATCCCAAGATTCCTCGTTCATACCCTGGCTACCGTAATCACTCTGAATATTGTGATTTAGCTCGGATTGCGCATGGGTATATTCCAGCAATGACAACAGAAGTCCAATAATCAATAAGGATCTGACCTTTTTTGCCATAAAGCCTCTTTTAAGGTGGTGTTGGAGTCATGTGGTCACCCAACCATATATCCAGACCTTCAATCCGTTCTGCGTAAATTGCCATTGGCGTACTATTATAGACGGCGTTGGTGATATCCTGTGTCAGCACAAACTGTGCTTGATTATAGGAATCCTTTGCCTTTAAAGCACCCTCAACGCTGCGAGGTTGCTGAGCTTCCGTGTAGGCGGCACCTAACCAAGCATAGGCGTGTCCAGCGTAGAAATGTAAGCGGTTGCGACGTTCGTCGGCTGCATTGTACAGATCAATGACAGCCTGCGCATAGGTTTGCACATTATCCCAGGCATTAGCCCCACGATTAGTGAGCCAATACCAAACCTGGGCTCGACCAAAAGCAGCCTTAACATCAATATCGCCCCTGCTGGCATCTTCGACACTGTCCAAAGCCTGATCGTAGCAGTCTAGAGCAAGTAGCGCCAATATCAATGAATCGCTGGGGAGTTCAGTCTCACTATTTGAGCAAGTCATTCTTCCTAATGTAGCTCCAGGCTCGTAACGCTGACGCGCCTCATCAGCCAACGTAAAGTATGCCTTACCAAGCCCAATGAGTGCCCGTGCACGAATGAGGTCATTGGGGTTAGAGGCTATCGCATTGAATAATTCTAAAGCGCGTATGGGACTGGGTTCGCGCAGCGCAGCATTTCCTGCGTAAATATATAGCACACTAATATTGGGCTCTTCGGCTATTGCTGTCTCAAAGATAGAGCGAGAGTGAGCAAAACTCCCCTCGATATAGGCGTTTAAACCCTCGACAAAATAGCGAATCACAGCTACCCGGTCTGGAATAATGCTCAGTTCTTCCGAAACTCCGCCTTGTAGTAAGTCGAGCGGCATTTGCATACTGGCATCGTGGAGGAGTTCAGGTTCAATCGTTGGAAACAATCCTTCAAGATAAAAGCTTGGCTCAATAGAGATCATCCCTCCATCTTCACGGATGGTGCCATACACGACCACACCTGCGCCAAACTTTTTGGCGAGTGTCGCTGCTAGATTGTAGCGTTCTTGAGTCGTTTGACCGAGGATACGGTCAATACCGTTTTCGGTAGGACCATAAAGATTGTCGATGACCGTGCCTTTCAGGTTGGCAATTTCCGTGTAGATAGTTTGGCTAATGCCGTCCGCTTGTTCAGAAGCTGTGACATGACCGCTGAGATCTTGCGTGCCAAAGCCGGCGACGATGACGTTAAATTTTCCATCCGGCATTC
Source organism: Anaerolineae bacterium (assembly GCA_022843745.1). Lineage (GTDB taxonomy): Bacteria > Chloroflexota > Anaerolineae > Aggregatilineales > Phototrophicaceae > JALHNB01. Next base: position 7,597 of record JALHNB010000106.1, read on the forward strand.
GGGGTATAGGTGTAGCAGTAGCGATAGGTGTGCAGAGCATTCCTAAAGGATTACAGCCTTTATCATCACGCCCAAGCAGAAACAAAACAACAGGCACCAAAATACCAACAATGATCACCTCTGGAATCAACCACCAGCGGCGTTTTTTCGTAGAATTTGTATCAGTACCCAGCTGCGTAGCTTGGGGCAGGACATTTGCAGGGCGAGGTGCGTTATTTGGCTGCGATTTTGAAGGTCGCTTGTTCTTCGACATTGAATACCTAGTTCAAAATGGGTAACTGATTCATACTGCCAGAAAGTGTGGTGAACTCGGATTTGATCCATGCACTGCGCGGGCCGATGTTGATGAGCAGCCATTGCCCGTCGCGGCTCTTGCCGACAACATCGGCTGTCTGACCGTGCCGCAGCGTATCCGGGTTTTCGAGCTGGCGATAATTCTCACCGGGTCCACCGCGCAGTCGCAATACATCTGTCGCGGTTGCCTGAACGCCAGTAGATGCACCCGCAGGTGCCCAATCCCCCACTTCTCGATAGGTAATGGGAAGCTGACTGGTATTGGATCCGCTAGTAAAGTTGATGTAGCGCGCATTCACCCAGCGTTCGCCAATACCCTGAATCTGTATCCATGTACCTTCTTGATTACGCCCAATCGCTGTTACCTGATCACCATTGTGGAGTTGTGCCACCTCGCCATATTCCGGTCCTGGCCCGTTGCGGATATTTAATACATTGGCATTGACCGCACCTCTGAGCTTGACCCCAGAATTGCCAGCCATGGGGTCAGTGATAGTTATAGGCGGCAGCACTGTCTGGTCGTCGGCGATTAGGCACGCGGCAGGCTCATACTCACAGATCGTCGAGATAGGAATAAAGGTGGCAAGTTGGCTAAAGGCAATCGGGTCGGGCGAGAACTCCCAAGCAACACCTATCAAGCGGCCAGATTGATTGATGACCGCTCCCCCGCTTCCACCATCACTGAAGTTTGCATCCGTTTGGTAAACAGTATAGCTATTATCGTTGCCCATCTTGCGGGGAATTTTTGTGGTTATCGCACCTGGCATCATACTCACAGTACCAGCGCCCAACTGTTGAAACGACACAATATACACTGACAGTGAAATGCTCACCTCAATATTATCGACGTTGAGATAAGGCAAATTCAGGTTATCAGGATCGATATCTTGCCCATTATCGTCGGCATAAATTTCTAGCATTGCAAAATCGAGGCCATCAACCTCCATACGGTTCAATGTTCGCGCCCGATAACGTGGTGTGGGTTGTTCCCCATAGCCCGACACCATAGCGACCTCAATTTCAAGGGCATCACGAACGATATGGGCGTTGGTGAAGATAATACCATTGGGTGAGACAAGAACACCAGATCCTCGTTCAGCTCTGCCCGCAGAACTTTGGACTTGAAGTTGAACTACAGCACTGGCAATCGAAGCCGATTGAGCAATGTCGAAGTCTTGCGTCAGAACACCATGCGTGTTAAGCAATAGGCCTAAAGATCCAATCACTAATACGATCCAACATTTCATATTGAACTCACATACGTACTAGTTTAGTTGGAGGCATTAATCAATATTAATTTATAACTGCCTTTATATAATTATAGAGGTAATTTGATATTTTTGTACAAATCAGGCTGATTATGCTATGGTTAGGATCAATATGGAGAGCCTAGTCAACGAATATGTACCTAATCGACTGATGATATAAATAGTTACTTACCAATTTAGATAATTCATCTCTTCTTCTCCGCCATGGATTATAAGAGTGGTTTTCAAAGACTTCATACGCGATAAGCTGAAACCCTCTCAACATCAACCCTGCCAATGTGCTGAAGTTCATTGAGAGTCAGGACACGACACTCACGACCCGCAAACGCCAGAAATCGGCCTTCTCGTCGTTAGCCAAGCATGTGTGGCTGTTGACGGGCGAAAGCCAGGACGAACGGGCGTACAAGATCATCCAGGCGACCAAATTGAGCGCAGACAAGGCGGGTGGGAAAGAACGCACCAAACAGCCGATGTCTCCCAAAGATGCTCAGCGCATGATTGACCTGGAGAAGACCCCGCGCGATATGGCGCTGATCGCCCTGCTGCTCACGACGGGCATTCGCCGGGCGGAAGCAACGACGCTGCTGTGGACGGATGTGAATTTTGATCGCGGTGTGCTGGCCGTGCGTCATGGCAAGGGCGATAAGGCGCGGGAAATACCCGTCACCGATGGGACGCTTGACAAGCTGCGCGAGTGGCAGATGGCTCAGCCTGCCGGGTACACGCACGTTTTTACGATGCTCAAGCGCAATGGGCAGCCCGGAGCGGATACGCCACTGACAGGCACCGATATTTACCGGGCGTGGGTGAAATACGCCGAAGCGCTGGGGCTGGACAGCAAGCCACACGACGCACGACGCACGCTCATCACCGAAGTGATTCGCCGGGTCGATGTGCGCAGTGCCCAGGCTGTCGCCGGACACGCACGGGCTGAAACGACGCTGGGCTATGCGCAGGGTGTCGAGGTGGACGAACTGCGCAAGAAGCTGAAGTTGAGCTATGGGTGATTGACCTAAAGTCCATTCCTAGAACACCCCTAAATCGCGCATAGAGGCCGATTAGAGCGATTTTGGAGCGCAACCCCTATCAAAAATCAGCGACTCTAGCCTTGCTTTTTAGTGTATGCTTGGGCAAACGTGGATATTTCGAGGGTCATGATGACTGACTTTGATGATATGCAGATTGATGATGATATGCCACTTGAGAAGGATGATGCTGAATTTGAAGCGGGGTATCAAGAAAGGACAAAGCGGCTATACAAAACGCCCGCCGATTGCTTTAGAGTAAAGGCGTGGCTTCACCTCTTGCGTAGAAAGGCTTACACATGAGCGGCGCTTTTGACAATGCGGCAGCATACGAGGCATTTATCGGGCGGTGGAGTCGTTTGGCCGGGCCGCAGTTCCTTCGCTGGCTGAACGTCCCCGCAGGCAAAACATGGCTCGATCTCGGCGCGGGAACGGGCATCCTCACGCAGGCCATACTCGACCACGCCGCGCCGCGCAAGGTCGTCGGCATCGACCCCGCCGCAGGCTTCATCGAGCTTGCCCGCCAGCACATTCACGATGAGCGCGCCGAGTTCATCGTCGGTGACTCCAGCACACTCGACTCAGAACAGTTCGATGCCGCCGTGGCCGGGCTGGTTTTGAACTTCGTGCCCTCGCCGCCGGATGTGCTGCACAGCATGGCGCAGGCCGTCAAACACGGCGGCGTTATCGCCGCTTACGTGTGGGATTACGGCGGCAAGATGGAGATGGCGCGCCACTTCTGGGACGCCGCCATCTCGCTCGACCCTGCCGCTGCCGAATTCGACGCGGGCAGGCACCCCATGAGCAAAGCCGATAACCTGCGCGCCCTGTTCGCGGACGAAGTGCTGCGCGATGTCGATGTGACCGCGCTCGACGTGGACGCGCACTTCACCGATTTTGACGATTTCTGGCGGCCTTTTCTCGCTGCTCAGGGTTCAGTCACGAAATACCTGCGCGCGCTCGATGAACCCGCCGTCAACCGCCTGAGCGAGCGCATTCACCAGCGCCTGCCCATCAACGCCGACGGCTCGATAGACATGATCCTGCGCGCATGGGCCGTCAAGGGCGTAAAGTAGCTGGTCAGCATTTCAGCTTTCAGCCATCAGCCAAAACAAACACCGCTCATGTTCAAAACGGGTGAACGTCAGAACGTGTGTACGGGCGACCCGCTCACACCACGTTCGATGTTTTACGCACGATCCTGGGTCGCCCCAACCTGATCATGCGCGAGAAACAAAAATTCAAAAATATGAATTTCTTTGACCCCTCGATCCTTTGAGCCTTTGCGTTATGTCTTTTCCTGATCGCTGAAATGCTGACAAGCTGACTGGCTGACAGGCTGACGACCTACCAACCGACTCACCAGCGACGGCGGCAGCGCGGCATTCACCTTGTCACCAAGCTCAAATCCAACATGAAGAACCGCTTGCTCCCTCTCGCCGACAAAATCCTGCTGCGGAAACGCGCCATCATTGAAAGCATCACCGACCAGTTGAAGAACATTTCCCAGATCGAGCACACGCGCCACCGCAGTATGACCAACTTCATGGTCAACTTGCTGTGTGGGCTGATCGCCTATTGCCATCAGCCCAAGAAACCGTCTTTGCACCTGTCCTCAAGCCTCTTGCTTGACGACCTTATCCATAATTGACGTTAAATAGGAATCGTCGGTAGCACTTTCCGCTCACACTACTCAAAGAAAAGGGCGTAATCTAGTCACCGCGCCCGCCAGGAGCAATATTTACAGCCCAGCCACCAACGCCGCGAAATGCTCGATTTCATCCGGCTCTAGTGGACGCTCTCGCACCACCTCATAAACGTTGGGCTTGCCCGGATCACCCTGCTTAACGCGAAACAAGACCGCTTTCCAGCGATCTGTATAGACCACACTGAACTCAGTACCCACTCGCAGCAAATGAACCTCATGAGGCTTGACACCATAATAAAACAGGTAGTCTTTATCCCGCTGATGCTGTGCGCCGTCGTGCGCCTTTTGGATGAATGACGATGCCATTTAATCCCCCACTAGAAAATTTGTCAACATTTTACCAAAGTCGGGAGATTCAAACTCACGCCGTCGAAAACCTGTTCTATAATGCCTCTTAAATTTAGGAGGATCGACATGCTGCCAGACACCCCCAACCCAAAGATCATTTATGACTTTATTGGCGCTTACTGGAAAGAACACGGCTATGCCCCGTCAACTAAGGAAATCGCCAATCACGTTCACTTAACCGTTGGTGGAATGCGGCTCTATTTGGTTGAATTACGGTCATGGGGGGCGATTGATTGGAAGCCGCATTCGGAGCGCACGATCCGCATTACCGGGGAATATCGGAGAGGATGAGCATGAGCAAGCGCAGTTATCGCCGCGACCTGAACCGTTGGCAGCGAAACGCCCAGCCGTTGCCTCGCTGGGCAGTCGCGCTCATCGTCCTGGCGGCGCTGGTGTTTGTGGCGTTGAAAGTGGCGGGTGTAGTGTGAAAAGCAAACCGCCCAGTGAATGCCGGGCGGTTTGATTCATGATTATCACTTGGTCGCTAGAACCGTTCCAATAAGTCCTAACAGAACAAGTAATGGCTCATAAGGAGGTCCTTGGCCTGATACAAGCCATAAGATAATAAGCACGAAACTTATTAAGATTAACGATCCCTTTAGCCACTTTTTGATGTTTTCTGTGCTATCATACATATGAGAAACTCCCTCCGAATGTGTTCATTCGGTATAAAACGCCCGCCCGATCCGGCCAAGGTTCATTGCGGGCGTTTTGTATTCGAGAGTTCAGCGCTGAACTTAAGTAAAATTCTACCATGATTCCTAGATGTTTGTGAATAAATACAGCATATGCAGAGACTTGAGAAAAGCTTAACCAAGCTCAAAAGTGTTAAATATCCGTAATGTTGTAGTTACTCATCTCCTGGTAAATAATTGTTTGCTTATTCATCCAAATCTTTTCCACACTTCAGCCTTGTCTCTATGCTATTAGCGGAACAGATTGTGCTGTTATATCCCTGGACGTATTACCATAAATTGTTCCGCTAAACGTTTGTGGGAAGAAGTTCGCCATAGCGCCCCTGCTCTATCCCCGTTGGGCAGTAGCACTCATCATCGTGCTAGCAATCGCCGCCCTGAAACTATCAGGAGTGATCTAAATTAAGAAACCAGAAGCCCAAACCCGGCCAGTGGTTTAGCGCGGGCTTCTGAGTACAGCGCTGATCTAATGCTGCCTGATTAGCGTTGTGGTACCCAAGCATGGAGTGGGACTATTATTTGTTTTTATTGTAGCCGTGTGAGATGTAGATAGGTTCCCAAAGGTTTTTTTAAGTCCATTTTCCTTATTGGAGCTTAAAATTCGTGACCAAACGCACTCAAATTTTAGTGTTTCTCTCGCGAATTCCGGTTTTGGGGTGGGCGATGTCACTACTCTTTGGGATCGATTTGCGTTTCTATATTGGGGTAACCAGTCTAATTCATCAATGATTAGAGCATAAGTTTTAATGCTAATGAAATTGCGGCGAGATTACCCACTAACCGGTGCGGGCCTAAATATGTTTCGAATTGATCACTCTTTATCGCATATTCGTAATCGTCAACAATCAACCTCTCCGTAAATCCAACAGCAAAGTTCTACCCCTTTGCCTTCAGCCGCGCGTTTTCCTCAAGGAGATGGCGTACCTGCTGCTCTTTGTCGGTGAGCAGTTCTTTGAGCAGATCGGCCCGGCCAACCGTCTGATTGCTTTTGGCCTTTCTCATCGGCAAGCTGCGAATGTAGGTTATCAATTTCGTTTTTGCGTGTCACAATCATATCCCTCACAACGGGCTGATGCCAAGTTGCACTCCCCCTATCAGCGAAGAAACGGTTGACACGTATTTAAATACGGAATTGGTACCCTCTTGATGAGATCGGCTAGCACACCGCACGACACGTGATGGACGCTGATTACGGAGGTGATCCGGCGAGAGCTGGGACAGCAGGCGCACCGCCAACAACCTCAGACGCAATGTTGCCCATTACATCGACAAGCGCTGCCGAAGGTATCCCGCCCACGCCAGTTATCAGCTTGCATAGAATTAAACGCAGCATGGATGCTATCACGATCCTCGCCGTCTGCTTTCAGTCTGGCAATATGGGCGATAATCCGTGCATCATGATCGGTAAAACCTCGACTGCGCCTGCGCTATAGTTCTATGTGCTATAGTACAGAAAGGATCATAATTTATGCTGGATAGAACAATCGAGATGCAACCGCACGGGGTCGAGCTAGACGAATAATCGCCTCGTATTCTGAATGCGATACAAGGGAGCGAAGATTGGTGACGCGCAGGGAGATCGCCCGCGCTCTCGATAAAAAACAATTAAACGCCTATGACATTGCAGTTTTGCAGAGGCTGGTCGCGCAGGGACTAATTGAGACTGATTGCCATGAAAACACAACGTCCGTTGGATGGGAGTGGGTGTACAGAGCGAAAGGGCCAATGATGAATCAGCTTGAACGAACAGTTTTCAGTACCAGCCGCCTGCTCGAATTCTTTACCTATAAAGAGTTGCGAATGCAGATTGGTCATGACGTGCAGGACTGGCCGATTGCGCTTCTCAAAGAGCTTATAGATAATTCGCTCGACGCTTGTGAAGGCGCTGGTATCCTGCCCGAAATAACCGTGACTATCGACCATGACATTGTGACCGTTGAGGATAATGGGCCGGGTCTGCCATACGCGGTTTTATCGAAATCTCTCGATTATTCGATAAGGGTCAGCGATAAATCGAATTATGTTAGCCCCACACGCGGCCAGCTTGGAAACGCCTTAAAATGTATCTGGGCAGCTCCGTTTGTGCAGAACGGTGATATGGGCCGCGTAGATGTGCTGACACCAACAGGCAGTTATCAGATCACCGTCACAATGGATAGAATTGAGCAAGCGCCCCGGCTGGTTTTGACCGAAAGCGAACCCGTTGTAAAAAGTGGCACAACTCTGAAGCTTTACTGGCCTGAGTCAGCAAGCTTACTAAATTTCAAACCTAGCCACGATTTTTACAAAGCGCCTAAAACAAATGCCTACACGCTGCTAAACAACTATGCAGCCTTTAACCCTCATGCGGCATTCCGATATATCGTGAATGGCGATTTGGTTGAAGAGTGGAAAGCTGTTCAGGGTGAATGCTTTAAATGGACACCCGACAATCCCACCTCGCCCCATTGGTACGACCTGGAGCGACTATGCACCCTGATTGCCGGATACATTGCTACTGAACGCAACGGCGGCGCTGCAAAAACCATACGTGAATTTGTATCGGAATTTAAGGGACTCAGTTCGACGGGTAAACAAAAAGCAGTTACAGAAGCATCTGGTTTATCCGGTGCGTGGCTGCGCGATCTGATCGCGCATGACACGATAGACCCTGTAAAAGCTGGCCGCTTGCTAGATGCCATGTGCCTGGAAAGTAAGTCCGTGCCGGCGAAAGCTTTGGGGGTGATCGGAGAGCGCGCAATCAAAGATTGGTTTTCTCACCTTTGCGACCCCTCCCAGTACATCAAAATCGAGCATAACGATTCACTGCCCTATGTCATTGAAATGGCTTTCGGGATTCGCGAAAATTCCGATGGCAGGTGTTATATTGTTTGCGGCCTGAACTGGACACCCATGCTGACGCTGCCTTCTATGTCTATACAACAACTTGCGTATGAAAGCATGATAGGGCCTGACGACCCTGTTGTGATTTTTATTCATATTGCCTGCCCATCGTTTGAATTTACAGATCGTGGCAAAGGCCAGCTCACCCTGACAGACGAAATGTTTGGCGATCTTCAAACAGCATTTCGTAAGGTCACTGCCCAGTGGGTAAAGGTAAAACGTGATCTCAAGAGAAGCGATCAAATGCAGGAGCGTCAATTCGCGAAACTGTTACGCGAAAAAAAACGGCCTGAATTAAGCGTTAAAAGCGCGGCTTACGAGGTGATGGCTGAAGCCTATCGTCTGGTTAGTGACGATGGTCGTCTGCCGGCCAATGCGCG
>JALHNB010000107.1 GCA_022843745.1 Anaerolineae bacterium
AGCCGTTGGGCAACAGCGGACACGGCGTTCTCCTGTCGTCGTCCGATAACATCGTCGGTGGGCTTGAAGCAGGCCAGGGCAACGTGATTGCTTACAGCGGTGGTGATGGTGTCCGTGTCGCGCAGGTAAATTCTGATCCCTCACGAAACCGGATAATCGGCAATTGGATTTTCGGCAATATCGGGCTGGGCATTAACCTGAGCAGTGACGGCGTAACCCTCAACGATGTGAATGATATTGATACGGGCGCGAATAATCGCCAGAATTATCCGGTTATCACGGCTGTCGATGAAACCAGTATGACGGTTAGCCTGAGTACCGATGGGCTGGAAGAACCCTATCAGCTCGAATTTTTCGCTTCATCGGTCTGTGATCCTTCGCGACACGGTGAGGGTGAAATCCGGCTGGGCGAAGTCGAATTGATGACCAACGAATTTGGCGACATCACCGATTATATTTTTGATGGGCTGGCGCTCGACCCCGGCGCAGTCACATACCTGACGGCGACGGCGACACGCCTGGAAAACGGCGACACCTCCGAATTTTCAGAGTGCTGGGCGTACCCGGATTGGCCTGTTTTCGAGCAGACAGAGCTGATCGCGCCCATTCACGGTGCGGAGCTGACCGATCATCAGCCCGTCCTCTCCTGGGAGGAAACTCTGGACGCGGACACTTACGATCTGGAATATGCCACTGACATCGACTTTACCGATGGAATACTGGTCACGGAACTGACCGAAGTCTTCTATCAATTTCCGACCCCGCTGACCGAAGGTACTTATTTCTGGCGTGTGCGCGGTGTGAGTACCCTCAATGAAGGCCCTTGGAGCGATGCGTTCCAGTTTACAGTGGATGATCTGGTCACGGAAGCACCGACACTGGTTTCGGCCGCTGATGAGGCAGTGGTGAATGTCGATCTGCCAACGCTGACGTGGACGAGCGTTGCGAACGCCGACACCTACGATCTGGAATACGCGACGAGCAGCAATTTTAGTAATGCGACGATCATCCGGGAAATCGTCCCGACAGACTATGAATTTGAGACACCGTTAGCCGATGGCATCTATTACTGGCGCGTGCGCGGCGTGAGTCTGATTAATGAGAGCGATTGGAGCGAGGGTTTCCAGTTTACGGTGGCTTTGCCGTAAGGGAAAATTTTGGGCGAAGACAGCGTACCGCACCCTTATGTGCGAAGGAAGGCAGCAATTTTATAAAATCGCGCCGACTCCTGGTAATATTTCTCTCATGTAAGTGATGGAGGCCACACAATGACCGATCAAACGATTACGCCGCCCCAAGCGCAAATCAGTATATTCACTGAATGTGGCGCGAAAGTTCTCCCCGGATTCGTGGGAGGCGAGCTACAAAACGCGCTGTATTTGTTCCCTCTCGGAATTCGGGCGACCATCGTAAAACCCGCCATCAGCGCCGAAAACTCACGGGCGACTCAGCACCGCGAGCGCCGCCAGGAGTAACGCCGCGCCCACGAAACCGAGCGCCGTCAGCCGTTCACCGAACAGCAGCGCAGCCAGCAGCGCAGCGGTCACCGGGTCGAGCAGGGCGGTGATGCTGGCGACTGTCGCCGGGATTTTGCGCATCCCGGCGAGAAAAAGGCCATAGCCCAAAGCCGTCGGGACTGCGCCAAGATACAACAGCAGCAGCCAGCCTTGAATCGGGTAGCCAATAACGAGTGTCCCCGCCAGAAGATTGATGACAAGCAGCACCACCGCGCCTGTCGCAAAGCTGATGCTCGTGATCTGCAACGGGTGGCAGCGTGAGGAGAGTGAGCGCCCCAGTAATATCACAATCCCGTAGCCGCTGCCGGAAGCCACCGCCAGCAGCACACCGATCACCGCCGAGTCCTGCAATTCCGTGCCGGGGCGCACCCCAACTACCAGCGCCGTGCCGATTAACGCTAAAGCCAGCGCCAGCAAAACGGTGCGCGTGGGGCGTTCGCGTCCGGTGATGACCGAAACCAGCGCCACCAGCACCGGAGCGACACAAATCGAAACCAGCGTCGCGATAGTCACACCTGCGTAGGTGATCGAGGCCAGATAAGCCGATTGATAGAGCGCGACCAGCACGCCGATGAACAGAATTGTCGCCAGATCGCGCTGGCGGAGTTGAAATAATCGCCTGCCGAGCATCCACCCGCTGGCGACCAGCAGGAAGGGTGTCGAGAGGGCGAGCCGAAAAAAGCTGATCGAAAGCGAGTTGGTCGCGGTCAGTTGATAAACGCCCTGCGCCGCGACACCAATTGTTCCCCACAAGAGCGCGGCCAGGACGATCAACAGCAGCCCGCCGCGAGTCATATTTTGCATCGTGTATCCTTTTCCTCAAGATTTTTGGCGTTCAGCAGTGCGGGCGCAATATATTGCGCCCCTACAGAAAATCCAGAACGTGAACATCTATAGACGAATATTCGAGGGCAGGATAGACGCATCAAACTCGCCACAGGTCATGTGGATGCAATAAAACGTGTCCGCGCTGCCCGGTCTAGGCGGCGGACGGAGGGGAAATGAGGAAAAGCTGGCGTTTGGTCATGATGGTTTTGAATTTGTGAACGGAAAAAATTGCTTCACAGGGCATTGTACCCGATAATGCAATTTTAGGGTTTATAGCCATCCTGGATAAGAGCAAAAATGGGTGAATTACTCGTCGTCATTGTCGTATTGCTGATCGTCGTGATCTTCACGACACCGCTGGTCGCTGGAATCACGCTGCTCAGGAAGCCATCTAAAAACGCGCTGGTCTGGTACGCGGCGTTGATGACGCTGAAACCCGTCTTGGTCGCGTTGGTCTGGCTAGTCGTGATACTGGCGCAAATCCAAATTCCCGGCGGAATCATCATGCCGATTGTGCCCAGCGTTGCCATGACGCTGATTTTTTCGATCTTGTGCCGGAAAGCGTTCTTGAACGTGGAAACATTCCCGGCGGCGCGGCTGCTGTTAGGGCTGGATGCCGTGCGCTGGGGTATCTCATTGTTGGGGTTAGTCCTCTTTTCAGCCAACTGGGGTGAGCAGGCGTGGGTGCTGCCCGTCTTCTGCCTGGGGATTTTCGCGGCGGGGCTGCCGACGATTTTCGCCTATTCCGCGCCCTATTTAGCGAATAAGTACGTGGCGGATTCGCCATGAACATGTCGATGCGCATCATTTTCCTCGCTGTTTTGGTTGGCCTGGGCGCGACGGGCTGCTGGATGCGGGATTTGTCGCGAAATTGGGCGCAAAGCCTTGCGCCCCTACAGGCAACGTCCACGCCGACAGCGATCCCCACCAGTGAGCCGCCGTATGACCCGCCGACAATTTCTGCACCCGCAGACGGCGCGGTGATCGACGGCGGTTTTCCCGATTTTCAGATCGGGTCGCCTGCGCGGGCGTGGACAATCCATATCGTCATTTTCAACGACGCGGGCTACCATCAGGAAGTGATTAAGGGCGTGGGGGCGGGCATGTCCGGCTGGATGAACACGATGTATACGCCTGCGCCACCCGCGCCGCTTCCACCCGGCACGTATCAATGGTATGCGGTTGGCTGTCGCGAAACGGCGGCTGGCGGCTGTGGGCCACGCAGCGAAACGCGCACATTTACGATTTCAGACCCCTAACGTTTCGACAGTCGGCCAATGCAGCACCAGTAGCGCGGCCAAGACCGCAATATTGAAGGCCATCGCGAAAAACGCAGGGGATGTGACCGGACTTGCGGCAAAGATAAGCAGGCCAAGCGCCGAAATGACCGCCCCGATGATGGCAATATTTCGCCACCAGGGCTGCTGACTCCACAGGCCATAGGCAGCAGCGCAGAAGGCGATAATTGCCACAATCCAGAGGATACTTCCGATCAAGCGGGCGGGTGTATCCCCTGTAAACAGCCACGAGCGCGTCGATTGTCCCCAATCCGCGATGCCCAACTGTGGCACGAGGAACAAGACATGACCGATGCCATGCGCGGCGATGACGATCACAATCACTGTCCGAAGCATGATAAAACTCCATGAACTATTTCATACAGCTTCATCGTAAATCTGATGCGCATGAGTAGTCCTGTGACAAAAGTCAGATCATTTGGCAGGCGAAAATCATCTACGGGTATACTGTGCTGAAACGTTGCCAATCATCTAGAAGCAGCGGTGAGGCCCTGCGAATATGGCTAAAGATGCACATATTGCAAAGTATAATCAATCGTGGGAGATGCAAATCATCCGAATGCTGCATCTGGAGCGTTACCGCCGCCTAGTGATTGAAACCGGCGTTGAGGAGTGTCTTGATAAGCTCAAGCAGCTCGACGGTACCAGGATCAACTATCATGTGTTTTCCGTTGTGCTAGAAACCGATCCTAACCGCTTTATGCTTTTTCGTAAAAGTCTGAACCACGATCATGGAAAGATCATCGGTACGATTTCAGAGCAGTCGGATAATTGCCGGACTGAAATAAGTCTCGAAATTTACCCCTCAACCGACATCATCAGTGTCACGCTGCTTGCGCTCTTTCTGGGATCAATCCTCATCGTGTTGGTTTTTCCACTGCTGTTTTTGGGTCTTGCACCCGCGTGGTGCTATGTTAGCTGGGGATTGTTCGCATTGTTTCCTACAATAGGATGGATTACCTCAATGATTATGGCACGAAACCATACGTTGCAAGAATTCGAAACACTTTATTTGAAAACGCTCTCGGTGAATTATCAGTTCGTGGACTATTGAAGATTGGATGAGCGATGACAAACAATAAACCGACTATTCCCGTTTCTGAATATCCTGAGCGCTGGCGTAAAGTCCAGGCGATGATGGCACAGCGCAATCTCGATCTGCTGGTGGCTTACGCCGATGATCGCGCAACCTTTGGCGCGGCACACGCCCGTTGGTTCGCGAATTTTCCGGTTCATTTTGAGCCAATCTGCGTATTGATGCCGCTAAAAGGTGAGCCAGTCCTGCTCTGTGGGCCGGAAAGCGACGAGTATGCGCGACTCGCCGGACGCGTTTCTGATGTCCGCGTACTGCGCGAATTCACGCATCCCGACGAGGATTATCCGTATTCAAAAATTCAAAGTTTGGCGGAAGTAGCTGCTGAGGCTGTTTCTGATCTGGCGGCTGTTCGTCGGGTCGGGCTGGCGGGATTCGGCTTGATGGGCGCGGACGTGTGGGCGGCTTTCAAAACTGCTTTGCCACAGGCGGAGTGGGTGGATGTCGAAAATGCCGTTTGCGACATCCGCGCGCAAAAATCGCCTGCCGAACTCGCCGTCATTCGCTTTGCCTACCAGATCGCCGAGGCGGGTATTCAGGCTGCGCTTGATACCATAAAACCCGGCGTGACCGAACGCGAGGTCGCCGCAGAAATCGAATCCGCCATGCGCCGGATGGGTGCGGAAGGCACGGGTATCGACACCATCGTCGCCTCTGGCCCGAATTCGCGGCCTATTCTGGCGCGTTCGACTTTTCGCGCGATCCAGTCCGGCGAGATCGTGCTGCTGACCGTCGCGCCGCGTTACGAAGGCTATCATGCCGCGATTGGTCGTCCAGTGTTGGTGGGGGATGTCAGCGCGGAAATCCAACGTGCGCTCGATGTGGCTTGCAAGGCGCAGGAAGCCTGTTTCGCCGCCATGCGTCCTGGCATCGAAGGGCGCGTGATAGAGGCTGCCGGACGGCGCACCGTCGAGGATGCCGGATTAGGTCAATATTTCCTCTACTCCGGCGTTCACAGTGTCGGCGTGATCGAATTTGAGCCGCCGATTTTTGGGCCGAGCAGCGCGTCTGTTTTGCTGCCGAATATGGTCATTTCCGTCGATATTCCGCTGTTTAACACACCCTGGGGCGGCCTGCGCGTCGAGGATGGTTTTGTCATGACCGAAACGGGCGCGGAGCGCATCAATATCACGCCGTTCGTGCTGGGGAGCGGATAATCTTTCGCTGCTCTCCAGCCGATGAAATCGCCACTAATGTCAATCGTCCGCAACATTGCAAATAATCTGCCGAATTGGATTGTTACGCGTCTTGCGCTCCTGGCGGGGCGGTAGACACCCCGCCTGAAAGCCGCTGCACATTTGGAAAGATGATCCACAGTCAGGGTAGAACATAAATTCTAAATAGTCAATGTCATAGGTGAAAAATGTAGACATCTGTCAAGGCGTGCGCCCGTGACCTTACGCTGACTTGTGGGTGATGGAAATAACTGGTCGACAAGGGGAATATCCGCGAAAATAAATATAGAGGGAATCTTATCTCTCTATGGAGGTCGATGATGTCAAGACAACATTCTGCATTATCACCGTTCGCATTCGCCCCGCAGGATAGACCAGAACCAACGGCCTGGAAACTCTTTACGGAAATCGTTTTACCGGCGGCAGGGGTCGTTATCCTAATGGCAATGGTCGCCGTCGCGCTGCCAACGGTCAATATTTTTGAGATCGGCTTGGTGGCGGTGATAGGTATCCTAGCACGTGCCCTGTGGCGCAGCCCGGAAGCAGCAGCCAAGCAGCTCAAAATTGGCGCAAAAGCGTTCGTCATCGCTGGATTGCTGTCGATCGTTCCGGCGCATGTGGTCTCGGCCTTAACCGGAAATGGCGGCCTGTTTTCACCAGTGGCGCTGCTTCCTCTGGCTGAGTTTTCGCTCTATTCAGCGCTGGTTTTCTCGGTGCTACTGACGTTTTACTACTGGGTCATTTTCGCGACCTGGGACAACCAATATCATGGGCAGCCGCAGCAGGTGTGGTTAACGATTCTGAGCGCGAGCCTGCTGGTGATCGGCGCGCAGGTTGTGTGGACGTTGGTTTCCGGCGGCGTGTTGGTGCTGCTGTTCTCGCTCGTGATCCTTGTGCTGATGTTTTTCCCGCCGCTCCTGTGGATCATGGAGCTGGAACAGGAAGACTAAAAGGATAACGGGCTAAAGCAGCTCAATGTGCACCATACCGGGCGAGGCACGCCGTGCCCAACAAACACGCCTATCGTAGGGGCGACCTGCCAGGCCGCCCAATCGTTTTTACTGCCGATAGTGATTCGCCTTAATATTCTGCGCGGCGAGGTGCACCGTTTCCTCGATGCGCTTGGCGCGGGTTTCAGGCCGTTTGGCGCTTTCGATCCACCACAAAATGTTCTTTTTGGAGGACGGCGGGAAAGCGTCGAAATTGGATCGCGCGGCTTCGTTTTCCGCTAAAGCCTCGTCCAAATCCGGCGGGACAGCGCCTCACCCCTACGCATATTTGTTTTTGTCGGCATCAACCATTGATACGTGCGTTGTATTGGCTCGCGCTTAATATATAATGAGCCGTCCTATAAAACATGGAGGATTATATGAGCAGCGACGCCAATCTTCTAGCGGAATCGCGCGACATCTGGGACGCGAACGCGGAAGCGTGGGACAAGCGCATTGGTGGAGGTGGCGGCTGGCAGACCACTTTTATCGCGCCGATGGTGGAAAAGATGCTGGCGATCCAACCCGGCGAACGGGTGCTGGACATCGCTTGCGGCAACGGTATTTTTTCGCGGCGGCTGGCGGAACTCGGCGCATCTGTCGTTGCATCGGACTTCAGCCCCAAGCTGATCGAGTTTGCAAAGCAGCGCACGACCACGCATGTCGATCAGATTGAGTATCATATCGCCGATGCCACTGACGAAAATCAACTTCTGGCACTGGCAGGGCAGGGCGGTCAATTTGACGCGGCAGTCTGCATTAACGCGCTCATGGATATGCCGGAAATCGAGCCACTTTTCCGTGCCGTTGCCAAAATGCTCAAGCCGGGTGGGAGATTCGTGTTCTCGGTGATGCACCCAGCTTTTAACGGCATCTCGATTACCATGCAGCCAGAACTTCCCGATTACGCGCAAGTGCCGACGTACTCGATCAAAATTTCGCGCTATCTCAGCTACGAAGCCACGAAAGGGCTGGCGATTTCCGAGCAGCCCTTGCAGCAATATTACTGGCATCGGCCTCTAAATGTGCTGCTCAACAGCGCGTTTAACAGCGGACTGGTAATGGATCGGCTGGAAGAACCCGCGATGACCGCCGACACGCCGCCTGCCAGTGCCTTCTCGTGGGCGCATTATGATATGCCGCCGCTGCTGTTCGTCCGGCTGCGACCCGCATAAGTTTTTGCGATTGTCGTTTGCAATTGACGACATTGATGCTTGAATATAGACCATGCTGGGCGAAGCGGCGATCCGCCCCTAGGATAGGCAGGTTTGTAGTGGCACACAGCCATGCGCCCAACCACGACATACAGCCACAGTAACGATAGGGGGTGTATTTTTCTGTAAAGGTAGGGCTGAGACCTGCCCTAACCCCCCAAAGCCAACGAGGTTGAATTGAGTTCAGCGCAGATTTATCCACACAAACTTGGTAAAATGTTCGTGATTATTCGATTTTGATTCCGAAGGGCTTGTCCATGTTTCAAAAAATCACTGATCACGTTTATTGGATGACCCCTGATAAGCCGGATCGCCCATCGCTGGCGGCTGTCGTCGGCGAACGACACACATTGATGTTGGACAGCGGGGCATCGAACGCTCATGCACGGCTGTTTCTGGATGCGCTGGCAGGGGAGGGCGTGCGCTCACCCCGTTATGTCGCGCTCACACACTGGCATTGGGATCATGTTTTTGGCGCGGCGGAAGTCGATGTTCCGATTATCGCTCATGCGGAGACGGCAGAACGGTTGGCAGTTATGGCAGGATACGAGTGGGACGATACGTCGCTCGACAAGCGCGTTGCGACCCACGAAGAAGTCGAGTCCTGCGCCCGCGATATTAAGCTGGAACTGCCTGAGCCGCGCGTGGTCAGGATCGAGCTGCCGGAAATTATTTTTCGTGATGCGCTGGATCTTGATCTGTGTGGTGTCACCTGTCGCCTCCAGCATGTCGGTGGCGACCACAGCCGCGACTCGATTGTCGCTTTCATCGAGCCGGACCGCGTGTTGTTCCTGGGCGACTGCCTGTACGATGCGCTTTATGCCAGAACACGTCATTACTCGACGCGCCGCGTTTTCGCGCTTTTGGATAAGCTCGATAAATTTGATGCCGATTATTATATCGAAGGCCACAATTCGACGCTGATGGATCGTCCGGCATTCGAAGCCTATAGTGGCAAAATGCGGGCCGCCGGGATATTGGTCAACAAGATCGGCGCGAACGAAACCGCCGTTTTCGCCGCCGCACGTGCGCGTGGGCCAGTGGACGAAGATACCGAGTTTTTCCTTCGCGCATTTCTGGCAGGGCTGTGATTTCGCATAAAGGTTTTGAAGGGCGCAAGCCTTGCGCCCCTACATTGTGCGCTAGTTTATGAGCCGGATGCCTGCTGTGTCGCCTGCTGGATGATCGCCGTCGCCGTTAACAAAAGTGGATCCATATCAGCGGGCTGCGTCCCTTGTGCGGGCGCGGTCATCAGAACGCTGGCTGTGCCTGTCGCCTCCTGGATCAGCGCAGTTGCCGTCAGTTCAAGATTAGGCTGAATATTTTCGGCGGCTGTTCCGGCGTTGTTGACCTGAGTCACCTGAAGCACCGCCAAAGTCACGACCACACCCAGCACAAAGCCGATCACCAGGAATACCCAGCGGGAGTTATCATGCGGCGCTTCATTTTTCGCCTTCTCTTTTAAGCCCATATTTTTCTCTCCTGAATAATCTTTGCTATATCTAACACACAATACGCAACGAGCCGAGAGCCGTTGCAAAACGCGAAGCGAATATTTTGCTCATTTGAGCTAAAATAACCCTATGTCGATGGACTTGAGGAAATTTCTGTGAGTTTGCAAGCGGCCTTTCGTTATCTGATTGATAATCTGCGTGGCACGAAGCATGTGCGCTCGGTGCGCGTGCTGGATGAAGGCGTAATGCTGGTCGAGGTCACGCAGATTGGTTTTTATGAAGAAATCGTGATCTATGTATTGGCGGGCGAAATTTCGACGGGCTTTATCAAAAAGACGCTGAACGCCAACAGCCACGCCGATAGACACACCTTGTATATTCTCGCGCTTGAACTCATCACTGAGGACGGGCGCACGGCACAGATGAGCGACGGTTTGCGCCTGCTGCTGCAAGCGTATAACAGCACGATCTACACCTATCGGATCGTGGGGCGGGGGGTCGAAATTCTCGGCCTTCACATCGACAGGGCGGGACGGGTGACGCTGGGTGAGCCGGTCAATCTGGCTGATCTGAGTGGCGAATATGCCGAGATCAACACACGCTATATCCTCGGTGTGCGCAAGGTAGCGGGCTTTAACCGACTCCCATTCGATACCCACCATGATTATGAGCCGGAAATAGAAGTTGAGCGGTTTCCGTCGCATCCCCTGCAAGAATTTTACGATCTGCTGGAAGTCTCGGTGAGCGCGAATCTGGCGGAGATCAAACAGGCCTACCGCCAAAAAGCCCGCCAGCATCACCCGGACGCGGACAAATCCCCCGGCGCAACCGAGCGTATGCAGCAGATCAACGATGCCTACGCGCGTATTCTGGAGACTCTTGAGGAGGTGTAGAGATGATTACGCCCGTTCAAACTGCAATTTCAATCCCTTACGAGGACATTTCTGCGTTTTGCGAGAAGCACTATATTACGCGGCTGTGGCTGTTTGGCTCGGTACTGCGTGAAGATTTCCGCGCTGACAGTGATGTTGATGTACTGGTTGAGTTCGATCCCGCCCATATTCCGGGTTGGAACATCGTGTCCATACAAGACGAATTATCTTCCATTCTAGGGCGAGAGGTCGAATTTTCGATGCCAGACGCTTTAAGTAACCATATCAAGCCACATATTATGCAATCGGCGCGGGTCATTTATGAACGAACGTGATCGTGTGCGTTTGCTCGACATGCTTGATGAGTCACGTAAGCTGCAAACCGCGTTGGAGGGAAAAACCCGCGCCGATCTGGGTGACTATTTGACTGCCAATGGTGTGCGCCATGCTATTGCTTTGATAGGTGAAGCTGCATCACAGGTCAGTGATGAAACGCGGCAACAGTACACTAATATTGAATGGAAAGATATTATCGGAATGCGGAATTTTGTCATCCACCATTACCATCGGGTGAGCCTGGATGTCGTTTGGGATACAGCCACACAGAGTGTCAGTAAGCTTATTGTTGAATTGGACATCATTCTTGCGGCGAGTGATCGTAAGTCGGGCGAGTGATAGAGATTTTGATAGGATAACTGGGGAAAATAATGTCGAAATTTTATAACGAACTGGCGAAATGGTGGCCTCTGATTTCTGCCCCGGCGGATTATGCGGAAGAAGTCGATTTTTTCCTGCCGCTGCTGGCAGAAGTTACGGCGCGTCCGCCCGTGACTCTGCTCGAACTCGGCAGCGGGGGCGGCAATAACGCGCTGCACATGAAAGCGGCATTTTCGGCAGTCACATTGGTTGACTTGTCGCCGCAGATGCTTGAAGTGAGTAAACAACTCAACCCCGATTGCGAACATTCGCAGGGTGATATGCGGACGGTTCGGCTGGGGCGCACGTTTGATGCTGTTTTCATCCACGACGCGATTGATTATATGACGACGCTCGATGATTTGCGGCAGGCGTTTGAGACGGCCTATCTCCACTGCAAGCCGGGAGGGATGGCGCTGTTCGTGCCGGATCATGTGCGCGAAACGTTTGAGCCATCGACGGATCACGCGGGTGAGGATGGGGAAGGGCGCAGTATTCGCTACCTGGAATGGAGCTACGACCCTGACGAAAGCGACACCACCTGTGTGACCGATTACGTGTTCGTCTATCGCGAGGGTGACCAGCCTGTCACAGTCGAGCATGACCAGCATATTCTCGGCTTATTTCCCCGCGACGAATGGCTGCATCTGCTGCGCGAGGTCGGTTTTGAGGCGCATTTCGTGATCGACCCGTTTGATCGCCATGTGTTTGTGGGACGGCGTGGGTAGGCGCAGGAAATAAACTACAGGGCAGATCTCAGACCCGCCCCAGTGATCCCTAACCATGCGTGGCGAAGGGGGTTATCCGTTATACGGGCTGGCGACATCCACGACCCAGGTCACTCCGAACCGATCCTTCAGCATTCCGCAAAGTGGAGACCACTGCGCTGGCGCAAGCGGCTGGATAATACTCGCACCCTGCGATAACTTTTCCCAATATGCGGCAATCTCATCAGATGTATCGCCACGTACTGACACGAAGAAAGCGTTCTCGCCCCGATCCCAGGGCAAACGCGATGGCACATCATAGGCCATGACCTGGAAACCCTTGTCGGTGGATACCTGCCCCCACATCACGTGATTCGCTTCGGACGACTCCTGAACATTGTTGGCATCCTTGTAGGTGATAATGGCAGTATCGCCACCGAACACGGATTGATAAAACTCAAGTGCGGGGCGGGCATCACCACGAAAATTCAAGTGCGTAACCGTATTTACAGACATCGTTTTTCCTCTTTCACTGGGCTGATTGGATGGCACAGGGTTCGGAACGACAGCGCTCCATCACCACTGATCTATAATTTGATTATCCGGTACGATCAGGTCAGAATCAGACCTGATTAAAAGAGGAATTGATTGATGTATAGTCCGACAACCCGATTGCTCACCATTCTGGAACTCCTGCAATCGCACCAGCGGATGAGTGGCTCGCAGCTTGCGAAGCGCCTCGAAGTCAAGGTGCGGACTGTGCGCCGTTATATCGTCATGTTGCAGGATATGGGGATTCCGATTGAGGCTGAACGCGGCCCGGATGGGGCATATTATCTGGGACGCGGCTACAAGCTGCCGCCCCTCATGTTTAACAACGCCGAGGCCGTCGCACTCGTGCTTGGGCTAATGATGATGCGGGCTTTTCAATTCCCGATGGAAATCGCGACCATTGAGGGCGCAATCGCCAAGACTGAACGAGTGATGCCGGAAAATCTGCTTGACCAGGTACGCGGGTTGCAATCGGCAATAACCTTCAGTGCTTCCCCGCTGCCCACACAGTTACGGCCTGCTTTTGTATCGCTCCTGAGCGCGGCTGTGCAGCAGGGCAGGCGCGTTTTTCTGCGCTATCTGGCATTCAGCGGAGACCCATCTGAACGTCCTTTTGATCCATATGGGGTGGTCTACCATCTGGGTTACTGGTACACGTCCGGCTACTGCCACCTGCGAAACGATCTGCGCACTTTTCGCATTGATCGAATCATCGCTCTCGACCAGCTCGATCAGTTTTTTGAGCATCCAGCCGATTTTAATGCCTTACAACACGTTCTCGAATCGTTAGCGACGATGCCGGGACTGTATCGTGTCGAGATTCTGTTACAAGGGACAATGGAGCAAGTGCGACAAGTTCTGTATCCAGAAGCCGGAACGCTGGAAGAAACGAAAGCCGGAATCATCTGGCGGCGCGAAACCTATGAATTAAGCTGGATAGCGCACTTACTTCTGCGTTTTGATTTCGGGATTACAATTCGCCAACCCCCGGAACTTCGCGAGATGATGCAGCATCTCGCCGCGAAAGCGCTGAGTATGAACGGCGATTAGTGGATAAAGACAGCCTCTTATATCGTAACAGGCATAGTGTACAGGGTTGCTCATTTTTAGTTTTGGGGGCGCACCGCCGCACCCCAATGTGAACGTGTTTCTTACGGCAAAACTTCCGGCGGCAGCACCAACACGCGATTATTCGCCGTGTCGCTGATGTAGAGGCTGCCATCGGCGGCGACCATCACGAACTGCGGACGATTCAGATTCTGCGCACTGGGAGCACCGGACACGCCGCTGCCATCATTATTGGACACGCCTGTTGTGAAACTGCCGAACTGCCCGAACACCCAATCGGCAGAGGTGTCGCCATCGGCGGCGAAATAGAGGATGCGGTTATTGTCGCGATCCGCCACATACAAACCGCCCTTGCTATCGAGCGCGACTGACGGCGGCTGGTTGAATGTGTCAGCGCTGGGGCTGTCCGCGTCGTCGTTCATGCCCATGTTGGTGAAGCTGCCGTTGTGACCGTAGACGCGATCCGCTGTCGTATCCCCCGCTGCGAAATACAACACGCGATGATTTTCCCGATCCGCCACGTATAAGCCGCCATCGCTATCCAGCGCCAAACCACGCGCAAAATTCAGGCTGTCGGCGCTGGGTGTGCCGGACTCGCCATTTTTCGCGCCGCTGGTGAAGCTGCCGTTGTGACCATAAACTCGATCCGCCGTCGTATCTCCCGGCTCGAAATACAGAATGCGGTTGTTGCTCGAATCGCTCACATACAGGCCGCCATCGGGACTTGCCAAGACACCGAGCGCAAAAACGCCAATATTATCGGCGGAGGGGAGGCCGTTTCCGCCCTTGCCGTCGTTGTTCGGCGGGTTGGCGGTGAAGCTCCCGAACTGCCCATAAACCGTGTCAGCGGTAAGATTGCCCTCTGCGCGATAGTACAGGACGCGATGATTTTCGCGATCCGTCACATACACGCCATCGCTGCTATCGACGCTGACCGCAATCGGAAAACTGAGCGTGTCGGCGCTTGGCAGGGCAGTGCCGCCCATGCCATCAAAATTGGCGATGTAAGAATTCAGATTGCCATATTGACCGTAAACGCTGTCGGCTGTCGTGTTACCGTCTGCTAGGAAGTAGAGGACGCGACTGTTGTTTCGGTCTGCGACGAGCAAACCACCGCTGCTATCCATCGCCAGCCCGATGGGGAATGACAGGCCATCGGCGTTATGCCCGGCGGCGTTCGAGGCGAAATCCGGCTGACCATAGACTCGGACGGCGGCGGGTGCTGCGTCCTGCGCGGATATCGACGTGACTACAAGCAGGATGCAGGCAAAAATAAGCATTATTCGGCGAAACATTTTTTGCTCCTTAAGAATTAAAATTTTAGTCGAAAGAATCGACGTGTATTCAATCTCATTCATAAAGAGCATTCTAAGCGAGTTCTAGTTTTTCAACATTCGACCTGATTGCCCGTTGCTCGTAATGTCGCGATGGAGGGGTCGCGCACGCCACCTTGCTCGAACGAATCGCGGGCAGCCCAGCCTTCATAGCGGACTTGCTGCGCGTCCACATAGAAAATATTCAGCCAGTGATAGCCCTCGGACTCGACTTCCTGTGTGCCGCGAAGCTGATAGACCTGCGCGTTATTCGGCAGCTTGAGAATCTGAACCGCGCTTGTGTTAGGTTGCTCCCGCAGGCTCAACTTGTTATCCGGGTCAGCGCCGGAAAATGTGGTATACACTGCGCAGCCATCGCCGGATCGTAGCAAAACGGGCGGCGGCGCTAAGGTCGGCAGGGCAGTCGGCAGGTTGCTCGGCTCGGCGGTTTCGACCACATCGTCAATCTCCACCGTCGGTATGATTTCGGTAGGGCGCTGGGTGGTCAAGTTGCACCCACTGGTGATGACCGCTGCCAGGAGCAGGATCAAGACGGCTTTTGGCATAGGGTCGCTCCATGATTGAAATATTCATCTTAGATCGGAAGAGC
>JALHNB010000108.1 GCA_022843745.1 Anaerolineae bacterium
GCCAGTTTTTGCCCAACAGCAGCCCACGCTGGATCTTGAGCGTATTCAAAGAGCAACGGTCTTTGTGATGCAAACGCGCAATGTTGGTAGTGATCTGATCGTGACTTGCGTGGGTTCCGGAACAATCGTCAACCGCAGTGGCCTGATTCTGACCAACGCACATCACACATTGACGAGTGCTTCCTGTCCTGGGGATACACTGGTGATTGCTTTCAATATTCGCGATGGCGAAGCACCGATCCCAAAATATCGCGCGGAAATCATTCAGGCTGACGCAGGCATTGATCTGGCTCTGATTAGCATTAAACGCCAATTTGATGGTCGTCTGATTGAGCCGGATAGCCTGGCGCTTCCGTTTGTTGAATTAGCGGATTCCGCATCGGTGCGCCTTGACCAAACCATTCGAATTGTGGGTTTTCCAGGTATCGGCAATGATCCCGTTGAGGTGCGTACCGGTACAATCAGCGGTTTTGCTGCCGAGCCAAGTGGTGAAAAGTCATGGATTAAAACCCGCGCTGAAATCCCTGGCACGATGTCCGGGGGTGGCGCATACGACCCGGAGGGCAGGCTGATTGGCGTACCCACGACGGCTCCATTGGGATTGCTGGCCGACAATACGACCTGTCTCCCGATTCAGGATACCAACGATGATGGTCTTGTGACCGTTGCCGACATTTGTATTCCTGTTGGCGGGTTTATCAACTCGCTGCGACCATCGAACTTCGCGCGGACACTGCTGCGTGCTGCTACACTCGGGCTGAGTGTCGTAGCACCGGGGCAATCAAATACGCAGGTAACGCGCCTGGGGACACCAACCTTTGACCGCCTGTTTTTCGCTCCATCGGTGAACGAGGCGGGTATGCCCTCCTCGGTGATTGAGAGTCTGCCAGCCGGTAGCAACAGTCTCTACCTGTTTTTTGATTATACCAACATGACACCGGAAACGATTTATGAGCTGCGTGTGACGACAGACGGCATCCCAAATTCGACTTTCAGCCTTGCCCCGGTTCGCTGGAGCGGCGGTGAACGCGGTCTGTGGTACATCGGCAGCGATAATCAGCCCTGGCCGAACGGTGTTTATGATTTTACGCTGTTCGCGAATGGTATTGCAGCAGGCAATAAGCGCCTGCTTATTGGTGGCAGTGCGCAATCCACGCCTATTTTTAGCGATATTGTTTTCGGCTTGCTGGATAATCGTGGCACACCGCTAGGTAACGGGTTTGTGCTGCCTACCGGCGATACTGCTAGCGCACGGTTTATCTATCGCAATATGCAAAACGACTTGCCCTGGACAGTAATCTGGTATTACAACAATGTCGAAATCGCGCGCACGGAGGCCAATTGGTCAGAAGCCACGCCCAATGGCTCGAAAACAATCAATTTACAAGGGGAAAGTAGCGGATTATTCCCCGGCAATTATCGTGTGGCGCTCTATGTTGATGGGCGACTGACAGCCACCTCGGATTTTATCATCGCTGGAGCGCAGCAAAGTGTTTACCCCCAGATATTCCAGAATGCCCGCTTCGTTGCTGCCAATAACGATGATGAAGCGGTTACGGCAAACTCAGTGAGTAGTTTCCCAAATACACTGAGCCGTCTGTACAGCCTTTTTGATTGGTCGCAAATCGCGGTTGGCACACCCTGGACGCTACGAATGTCGGTTGATAACGAGATATTCTTCAGCCAGACTGTTCCCTGGAACAGCGCGGATAGCGGTCAAAATTATCTGGTTCGTCTGGATACAGTAATGACCATTCCTGATGGGACTTATCAGATGGAACTGCTTGTGAATAATGTGCCGTTGCAATCCATCCAGGCGCAGGTCGGAATCGGTCAGCTTCCAATTGATCGTTTTGCGCAAGCGAGTGGTGTCCAGCTTCGTGGTCAGATTCTCGATTCCGAAACCGGAGAAGGCATTGCTGGAGCGACATTTATTCTGATTAGCGAGGCGTTTTCAGTGGGCGATTTCCAATGGCGACAGGATCAGGTCTATGCTACCGCTGTAACAGACCGGTTGGGGCGTTTTCAGGTGGATCGCCCGCTTGAACTGGCAGCGCCTTATAGTGTGGTCATCGCTGTCGATGGCTATCTGCCGATCACGGCGGATGGCTTTGAATTGGATGCTGAGACTCCTAACCCGCTTGAATTGACTATTCCCCTGACGCGAGATTAAGAATGGCCGAGAAACAACGTCTTGACATTCTGATGCACGAGCGCGGCCTTACCCCTACTCGCGAGAAAGCGCGGGCGATGATTATGGCAGGCGAGGTGCAGGTCAACGGGCAAGTAGTCGATAAGCCGGGAACGAAGTTTGGGCTGGATGCGGATATTGCATTGAAATCGAAGCCGCGTTTTGTCAGTCGTGGTGGCGAAAAGCTGGCAGGAGCACTGGTCGATTTCCAGATGGATGTTACCGGTAAAATTTGTGCAGATGTCGGCGCGAGTACAGGCGGTTTTACCGACTGCCTGCTACAAAACGGTGTGGCGCGAGTGTTTGCGATTGATGTCGGCTACGGGCAATTTGATTATACGCTGCGCCAGCATTCGCGTGTTGTGGTTATCGAACGGACTAATGCGCGTTACCTGGAAAAGCTGGACGAACAGGTGAATCTGGTTGTGATTGATGCGTCGTTTATTTCACTCAAGCTGCTTCTGCCGACCATTAAAGGCTGGCTAACCCCGCAGGCCGATCTGATCGCGCTTATTAAGCCGCAGTTCGAGGCCGGGAGGCAGGATGTGGGCAAAGGCGGCGTTGTGCGGGATAACAAAATTCACCGCCGCGTTTTGCAGGATATTCTTGCGTTTGCGGGCGAACAGGGTTTTGTGATTCGCGGGCTGACGATTTCCCCGCTCAAAGGCCCGGCAGGCAATATCGAATTTTTAACCTGGCTGGCGTGGGGCAGTGATTCCACTTCGCTGGATATTGAAGCAATAATCGAAAAAGCGATGCCCGGTTAATTGCTCTATAATTCCGCTGCTCTGCCGCTTATAATGATCTGATAGCTCAAACAGGAATTTTTGTGCATGAATCGCGACAATATACGCAATTTTTCGATTATTGCCCACGTCGATCACGGCAAAAGCACGTTGGCAGATCGTTTACTACAGGTCACGGGTACGGTCAGCGCGCGTGATATGCAAGAGCAGTTTCTCGACGGCATGGATTTGGAGCGTGAGCGCGGTGTCACGATCAAAGCCTCGGCGGTACGCATGAATTATAGGGCTAAAAACGGTGAGGATTACATCATTAACCTCATTGATACGCCCGGTCACGTGGATTTCACCTATGAGGTGAGCCGTGCGCTGCAAGCCTGTGAGGGTGCGGTGCTGGTTGTGGATGCCAGCCAGGGTATTGAGGCACAGACGCTTTCAAATGTCTATCTGGCTTTAGAGCAAGACCTGGAAATTATCCCTGTCATCAATAAGATCGACCTCCCCGCTGCCCGCCCGGATGACATCGCCAAAGAAGTTGAAGACCTCTTGGGTATTTCGTCCGGCGAGATGCTGCGCATATCCGCCAAAAGCGGCATTGGTGTGCAGGATGTACTGGAAGCCGTTATCGAACGAGTTCCCCCGCCAAAAGGCGATCTGGATGCGCCCCTGCGGGCATTGGTTTTTGACTCGCACTATGACAGCTACAAGGGTGTCGTGGCCTATATCCGTGTCATTGATGGCAAGCTAAATAAAAATGATGTCTTGAAGTTGATGGCAACGAATGCGCGTTTTGAGCCTGTCGAAATCGGCATTTTCAGCCCCGGCATGAAAGTTATCGACTCGCTCGGTGCAGGCGAAGTAGGCTATGTGGCAACCGGCTTTAAAACGGTCCGCGAGTGCCGCGTGGGTGATACCTTAACACTGGATGTTAACGGCGCTCAGACCCCCCTGCCTGGTTACACGCAGGTGAAGCCGATGGTGTATGCGGGGATTTACCCAACCGAAAACGATGATTACAGCGATCTGCGTGACGCGCTGGAAAAACTGCAACTCAATGATGCGTCATTGGTCTACGAGCCTGAAACATCGCAAGCGCTTAATTTCGGCTTCCGCGTAGGTTTCCTCGGCCTCTTTCACATGGAGATCGTACAGGAGCGCCTCGAACGCGAATACGATCTCGATATTCTGGCGACAGCTCCCAGCGTAGAGTATCAGGTACTCACTCGTACCAATGAGATGTTAACCGTTGACAGTCCGGCGCATCTCCCGGATGAAGGCACTATTCAGGAAATCCGTGAACCCTGGATGAAAATTCAGATTTACACCCCACAGGAATATATTGGGGCAATCATGGATTTGGTCATTAAAAAGCACGGTGAATACGTGACCACCGAGTATCTCGATAAAAGTCGGGTCGTTTTGCACTACCGCATTCCGCTGGCTGAGATCATTATCGACTTTTATGACCGTCTGAAAAGCGTGACGCGCGGTTACGCCAGTCTGGATTATCAATTCGATGAATATCGCCCCGGCGATCTTGTCAAACTGGATATTCTGGTTAATGAAGAGCCTGTAGACGCTCTGGCGCTGATTGTGCATCGGGATGATGCTTATCATAAAGGGCAAAAGCTGGTCAGTAAGCTCAAAGAACTGATTCCACGTCAAATGTTCGTAGTGCCGATTCAGGCCGCAGCGGGGAAGCGCATCATTTCACGCGCCAACGTGAGCGCTATGCGCAAGGACGTGTTGGCAAAATGTTACGGTGGCGACATCTCGCGCAAGAAAAAGCTGCTTGAAAAGCAGAAAAAAGGCAAGAAGCGCATGAAGATGATCGGCTCGGTAGAGCTTCCCCAAGAGGCATTTATGGCGCTTCTCAGTCTGGATGATGACGATTAGGTTGAATTTTCGGTCTGGACGATCACAATTAGCTCGATTATTGGCGGCTTTTCAACCAACTGAGAACCGCCTGCGCATGTCCAGCAGGTAATCGTTCAGCACCGACTAAGGTATTGACCACATCACTCAAGGTGAGTAACGCTTGTGTAGTGACTTCTACTGGCATAGGCACACCGCCTATATCCAAAATCGACAGCATATGATGAACTTGCAGCCCAATACTGCGAGCATTCATCACAAGTCTGGCGATATTTGGGCTGTCATCCAGTGTATTCACCAGCAGCAGCGCTGGATGACCAATATCATAAGCACCAACAAGGTCGTGAGAAGGCGCTTCGGTGCTGCCCCGGCTGTAGACTAACGGTATATGGGTCGCCAGACTTAACCCCACACCAAATGGTAACGCTTCGGTGGTGCAAACCAGTCGATTCATGCCGGCGGTATAAGGCTTTGCCGCTGTAATGATCTCTGCGAGGGCTTCTGGATAAGCTGGGAGCATATCCAGCTTGGAACGAAATGGTGTGCCGCCGGGTTCGAACCAGCCAAATTGCAGCAGCCCATTTTCCATCAAAAGCTGTATCAGGTTATTCATTGCGCATCTTTTCCAGTGCCGCGCACACCTGATCCGCAAAATCGTCACCCCGCCCAGCGTACAATACCGAATCCCCTGCTACGCGCATTTTTGAGAATTTTCCGGTATCATTCGGCAAGGTCAATAACCCGGCATCTGACCAATAAGCGCTGTAAGATATATCTTCCCGGATGTTTCCATTCATCATGACAAACGCACCGCGCCAAGGTTCTGAAGTATAAGCCGCGACATCGACCTCATTCGCCAGCGTCACAGCATCCAGGTCAAAATTGCCCTCGAAAGCTGCCGCTACATAATCTGATCCGGTGAATGGCCCGTGCAAAATACGAATACTGTTTGAATCGACATAGGGCAACGTGCGTTCCAAAGCGATAATCCCGGCAGCGCCAAGTGCGAGATAGGCAGCCAGGTCAAACATATATCCGCAAACAACATTCTGCGTTGCGTTGATAATTGCTTTACCAAACGGCAAAAACGGATCATCATAACGCTGAATCGGCAGCGGCAGTTGTGATACGTGGGGCGACATGCGCAAAATCAGATTGCTTTGCCGCGTTTTCTGGATCGCCTCAAATTTTTCAGTAAAGCTGATCGCCATACGCCTATTCCTGCAACATGCGCCATGCCATTGCCAGCGTCCATGTGCCTGTCCAGATTTGCGCGTCGTCCGATTGCCCGCCAAATCCGTAAGTTCGTGAACGGGATTTGCCTGCCATATAGACGGCGATGGCTGTGCCAGCATCATTATCCGAATGATCTTCGGCGCGGTCAGGGTCACTAATGACTGCAATCCCAATCGTCGAGCCGGATTGAATGCTGATCGTTTCGGCGGTGCGATTCGCCAGTTCGCGAAGATCGGTGAGCGTGGGCAGCGATAAAGCACTCACCAATTCGTCGGGCGATCCGTAGTGTTCCGCTTTGACCAGAATTTCACCGCCCTGTGGGATACGCTTGACACGCTGGCTGACCACTTCACCAATGCCTGTTTCGCTGATCGCAAGTGTTGCGCCTTGCTTCGCCAACAGAGCCACCAGTGCGCCTTCAATCGTGTCTTTATCATTCCCAAAAATATAAGCCCCCACAAGTTCACGGAGTTGTGTCTCAATGACTGCAATCATTTCATCAGCCTGCGCGACATTTTCAGCTTTCGCGGTAATACGCATATCGACAACGCCGCTGTGTGCTGCCAAGCCAACGGTTGGATTGCTGGCCTCCAAAAGTGCAGTACCGATCAGATCGTCCAGCGCGCTCTCGCCGATACCAGCAGTACGCAAAACACGCGCCTTAATGATGCCAAGCCGATAGCGTTTTTGCAGAAAAGGAATAATGCTCTCGACCATCAAAAATTTCATTTCGCGTGGTACACCGGGAAGGCTGATGACGATTTTGCCTTCATGCTCCACAACAAATGAAGGCGCTGTACCAACCGGATTCTCGATTAGAATTGCGTTATCGGGCAAAAATGCCTGACGACGGTTGTTTTCAGTCATTGTGGATCGAAATCCTGCAAAACGTTCCGCAATGTTGTCCAGCAAATTCTGATGGAATGTCAACCCGCGTCCGGTAGCTGTCGCTACGGCCTGCCGTGTCATGTCGTCAATCGTTGGCCCTAACCCACCTGTTGTAATCACAACGTCGGCGCGTGACAAGGCAATACGAATCGAGTCGGCGATGCGCACTTCATTATCGCCAACCGAGGTCATGAAAAAGAGATTAATTCCTAAATCACGCAGTGCGCGTGCAATATACACTGAGTTTGTATCCGTGATTTCACCCAGCAAAATTTCCGTGCCAATACTAATAATCTCGGCGTTTAAATTTTGTGTCATTTTGTCCTGCTGTTATGGATTGAATTTCCGTGTATATGAATTTTACATGATCGCCCTGATAACGGAAGGTCAGCCGGACGAATTTTTGCAAAATCTAAAATGGCTATTATAATCTTCTACTGAGAAATCGAAAGCACATAGAGTGCAATATCTTTGTGCAGATTCGACAATTATTTATATATTGACCACCTTTACGAATGCTGTTTGTTTCATATGGAGGATATTCAGTGGCTAGTGTAACCTATAAAAATGTTCACAAATCTTTTGGGAACACTATTGTTATCAAGGATATGAATCTTGATATTGCAGATAAAGAGTTCCTGGTTTTCGTAGGGCCTTCGGGATGCGGGAAATCGACCAGCCTGCGTATGTTGGCGGGCTTGGAAGAAGTCACATCCGGCGAAATCTACATTGGTGATCGTATGGTCAACAACGTTGCGCCAAAAGATCGCGATGTGGCGATGGTTTTCCAGAGCTACGCGCTTTACCCGCACATGACTGTTTATGATAACATGGCATTCGGTCTGCGCCTTCGTAAAACACCAAAGCACGAAATTGATCGTCGCGTTAACGAAGCTGCCCGCAGCCTGGGTCTGATCGACGAAGCCAAAGGCGTGAATCTTTTGGATCGCCGCCCCCGCCAGCTTTCGGGTGGTCAGCGTCAACGTGTGGCAGTAGGCCGCGCGATTGTGCGTGAACCAGCAGTGTTCCTTCTGGACGAACCGCTGTCGAATCTGGATGCTAAACTGCGTGTACAATCCCGCGCGGAAATCTCCAAGCTGCACCAGCGTTTGGAAACGACCTTCATCTACGTCACGCACGATCAGGTCGAGGCGATGACAATGGGAACGCGCATTTGCGTGTTGAACGAAGGCGATATCCAGCAGGTTGATACGCCATCGAACCTCTACAATAACCCCTACAACGTGTTTGTAGCCGGGTTCATTGGCAGCCCGTCGATGAATTTCTTCGACGCGACCCTGAAGCCAGATGGTGACAATCTCGTTGCCGATGCTGGCGCGTTCCGGTTGATTATTGATCCTCAACACGCTGCCCCCTATCGCTCACATTCAGGCCGTGATGTCATTCTGGGTATCCGCCCTGAAGATATTCATGATGCCACTTATCAGCCGACGGGTATCTCCCCATCGAAGCTTGAAGCGAATATCGACGTGGTTGAGCAAATGGGTAACGAAATCGTCGTTTACCTCAACGAAGGTGGATCGAGCTTCATCGCTCGTATGGATCCGCGTACCCAGGCGCATGTCGGCGGACGTATGCCAGTTGTCGTGAACATTGACAATCTCCATTTGTTCGATGCAAACACCAAGCTGTCGCTGTCTTACGATTATCGTATGGAAAAATCGAAAGCCCGTTAATCGTTTCCGTATTGGATTTTCCAAAGGCCGACATCATTGTCGGCCTTTTTATTTATCAGGTGACAAAAATTCCTGAATAAATTTCTGGCGGTTGGCATCACGTGCGACCTTGCCGCTGCTGGTTTTTATTACCCATCGTTCCTCGACAAGCTGGACGTAACGCGCCGTGACATCCGTATTCTGGGCAATACGGGCGCGAATTTCGCGTTTGATCGCTGTACGTACTTCTTCATCTTCGCTATCAGCTTCGGCTACAATCGCAATATCCTCTGTCCCCAGTTGTTCATTAAATAACCCAAAAACGGCGATCCTGCCGGGATGAATTCCCCCAATCTCATTCAACAGATTTTCGATGTCCTGCGGATAAATATTTTTGCCACCGACGATAATCAGGTCTTTTTTGCGTCCAGTAATGTATAGCTCCTTGTCGGCGATATAGCCCATATCACCCGTAAAATACCAACCGTCGTGCATTACTTGTTGCGAGAGTTCAGGTCGGTGGTAGTAACCACTGAGCATCGAGTTGCTGCGCAGCGCGATTTCGCCGATTTGACGTTCAGTAAGTAGCTGGCGATCTACATCTACAATTTTGATTTCACAACCCGCTATAGGTTCGCCACAGGAAACCAAAGACATGCCATCCGAATTATCGACTGTTGGGATAGCAAGCCGTTTATCCATCAATTCACGCCGATCCACAGTATCGACGCGGACGGCTGCTCCTATTGAGGACTGAGTGACGGCAAAGGTGTTCTCAGCCATTGCATAACACGTCGTCAGGGCATCCGTCCGCAGCCCACACTGCGCGAATCGCTCGGCAAATAAGCGATGACTCTCGGCGTGAATTGGCTCTGAGCAGTTGATAAATGCCCGCATGGATGATAAATCAAGATTTTCCAGAGCGTTATTTGGGATGCGAGTCGCCAAAAAATTATAGGCAAAATTGGGCAACCAGCAGAGTGTTCCGCGATGGCAATCAATTGCCCGGAGGAGAATTTGTGGATCGCGAACCCAATGGAACGGCGACATCAACACCAGTTTTATACCCTGCACAATTGGCATAATGAAACCAGCGATCAGCCCCATGTCGTGATAAAGAGGCAGCCAGCTCACGATCACATCGTCAGGTGAAAGTCGAATGGCAGCGCTGTA
Organism: Anaerolineae bacterium; assembly: GCA_022843745.1. GTDB lineage: Bacteria > Chloroflexota > Anaerolineae > Aggregatilineales > Phototrophicaceae > JALHNB01. The sequence continues at coordinate 9,783 of JALHNB010000108.1, forward strand.
GCTGGTGATCTGATTCATAACCGCGCGATGTGACAGCATCACCCCTTTTTGCAAACCTGTGCTGCCGGATGAATGCTGTAAAAAAGCCGTGTCCCCCGCCCCCACTACCAGCGGATTTGTATCTATGTCAATTCCATTTTCCACCAACATTTCGATGGTCAGTATCCGCACGTCAATTCCATCCAGCACGTCTCGCAACCCTTGCTCGAATTCGGTGCTGGTGAGGATCGCTTTTACGCCGGAAAGCGCGACCAACTGACGAATGCTGTTAAAATAAGACTGCGGGTTTTGCTTGTCCGATAGAAACGGAAAAATTGAAGGCACACTTCCCATGAGCAGCGCACCCCAGAACCCGCATATGACCGCTTCACCATGTTGCAGCACCAGCACGACCAGATCGCCATTTTGCAGATTGGCAATTTTGAACATGCTTGCATAACCGGCTGCCTTATCGAAAAACTCGCGATAGGTTAGTGTATATTCGTCGTTATGCGTGATGAGCGTGACACATTCGCGATCTGGCTGTGTCTCCAGCAAGTGCTGTACCTGCTCGATCAAGGTTGCAAAGGGCATGATCTACTGTTTTGCCTCAATATTCGCGACAATTTTATTAAGCGTGTCCATGTTCTCCGCTGTTAGTTCAGGGTCATCGAAATGTACGCCAAATTCCTGCTCGATGTACACCGCTAGTTCGACCAAAGAAAATGAATCGACTAACCCACCCGTAATCAGTGCCTCGTCGTCTTTGAGTTGATAACGCGGATCATGGATCATGTAGTTGACAATATACTGACGCAGTTGATCTTTCATGTAACCTCGCTTTGATTTCAGAATGTCTTCTCTCTGTCCGATTAAGAATATTGGCATTCTACCTGTTTAATAAAGGTCGATACAAGTCTTTGTGAAGTTTTTATCAAATGCTTATGAAGCACCGGCATGATTTTATGCTATACTATAGACTGACCAGTCGGTCTAATGAGGACATGGCAATGAATTTTAAATCGTCCAAAGATCAATCGTCACGCGACCCAGACGGCACACGCGAAAAAATTCTGGATGCCGCACTCGATATTTTCTCCCATAAAGGCTATCACGATACCCGCATGGACGAAATTGTTGAAGAGTCGGGGACATCGAAAGGCTCGATCTATTTCCATTTTCCGAACAAAGAGCGACTTTTTCTGGCGCTGGTCGATCAATTCGCTAATTTGCTTGAACGGCGTGTAAAAGATGCCATAGAGCAACAGGAACAGGGAATGGCACGTGTTCGCGCAGCCCTGCAAGCCTGTCTGGACACATTTGGGCGCTACCGTCGCCCGGCAAAGCTTTTGCTGGTACAGGCTGTTGGGCTGGGCAATCTGTTTGAGCAGAAACGCATGGAAGTGAACAACCGTTTTGCTGACATGATTCGCGTCTATCTGGACGAGGCGATTGCGGTAGGCGATATTGAGCCTGTGGATACAGAGGTCGTGTCTCATGCCTGGATGGGGGCGATTTATGGCGTGGTCATCCGTTGGGTTTATACAGGCGAACCAGAGCCAAAACGCATTTTATCGGCGCTTCTGCCTGTTTTGCTCAAAAGTGTCGGCTATGAAGACCCTCACGAGGTTACATAATGGAAATGCCAACAATCAAAACTGTGCAACAGGATGATACACCCGATTCTGTTAGTCAACTCGTGAGCTACAGCCGCCCCTGCCCCGGCCTGAGCGTCGATACATTTCTGAAACAGGCGTATGGGGTAGAGCGATTCTATTGGGAAAGCCGACGCGATAATCTTGCATTAGCGGCTTTTGGCGTTACAGCGGAATTGACAGCCTGGGGTGAAACTCGTTTCCAGGCGATTCAACAAAGAGCGCAACAGCTCTTTACCGACGCAATCATCGTGAATGAGGGTAAATCCTGGGTTGGGCCACGTCTGTTTGGTGGGTTTTCGTTCACCCATGATTTTGTGCCGGATAACACCTGGTCAATCTATGCGCCAGCCTATTTCGTCCTGCCACATTACCAGATCACGCAATTTGGTGGCGAAATCTGGCTGACGATTAACGCGACTTTACAGCCCGACGAAAAACCCGATGATGCGCTGCCGCAGCTTCGTGAAGCATTGGATATACGCTATAACATGCTTTTGAATACGGTTTTGGCCTCTCCCACCGGGCATCAGAACCCTGTTGAGGTGAACTATCCGATGTCCTATGAAAAGTGGGAACGCATCATCACCGATGCCACCACGCGCGTGAAGGCGCATGAACTAGATAAAGTCGTGCTTTCACGAGTGTGCGAGATTCGCTTCGTCGATCGCGTCAATGTCGATACTGCGCTCGATTACCTGAGCGAAAAATACGCTGAATGCTATCGTTTTCTGTTTGAGCCGCGCCCCTACCATGCTTTCTACGGCGCAACGCCGGAATTACTGGCAAAAGTGGATGGTCACGCGGTTGAAACGATGGGACTGGCAGGATCAATTCGACGTGGAAAAGACCCACATGAAGATCAAAATTTGTCTGATCATCTGCTGCATGACCCCAAAGAACGACTGGAACATGCCCTTGTCGTCCAGGCCGTGCGCGAAAAACTGAGTACATTGACCGACGATCTGCATGTTCCCGATGAGCCGCAGGTTTATCGCCTGAGCAATATTCAGCATCTTTATACACCGATTAAGGGCCATCTGAAGCGTGATAATGGGATTTTGCCAATAGTCGAGGCGCTGCATCCAACTCCGGCTTTGGGCGGTGCGCCGCGTGACCGTGCGATGGATTTTATCTGTCAGGCGGAACCTGTGCCGCGTGGGTGGTATGCTGCGCCTGTTGGCTGGATTGATTCGCGTCTCGATGGTATGTTCGGTGTTGCCATTCGGTCGGCAGTCAGCGAAGATCGCCGAGTGTGGCTGTATGCGGGTGCTGGCATCGTCGGCGATTCTGTACCGCAAAAAGAATGGGATGAAACAGCGTTAAAATTCAAGCCCATGCTAAACGCGCTTGGTATCAAGGGATTTTAAAAAGGCATAAAAATGACTCCTGCCAACCGAAACATCCTATGGGCGGAAATTTTTGTCGATGAGCTGGCACGATGCGGCCTGAAAGCCGTTTGTATTGCCCCAGGTTCGCGCTCGACACCGCTGGTCATGGCTTTTGCCGCGAATCCGTCGATCAAAATCTATTCGCATCTAGACGAACGGAGCGCATCATTTTTTGCGCTCGGCCTCGCCCTCGTCACTGATGAACCCGTCGCCATGCTCTGCACATCTGGCACCGCGACTGCCAATTTTTACCCAGCTATTATCGAGGCTTATCAATCGCAAGTCCCCCTGCTTATCCTGACGGCAGACCGTTCGCATGAACTGCGTGAAAGCGGCGCGAATCAAACGATTGACCAGGTGAAAATGTACGGAGACAATGTATTGTGGGCAGTCGATGTTGCTCCTCCGGAAGCTGATCCACCCGCCGTCCTGATTCGCAGCTTGCGGACGTTGGCCTGCCGCGCCTATGCAAAAGCTAATGATCTGCGCAAAGGGCCAGTCCATCTCAATTTCCCATTTCGCAAGCCGCTTGAGCCGACACTTGTTACAACAGATAATACCGAAATTCCTGCCGATGCTCTGGCGCGGGCAGATGGTAAGCCGTTTACGGTGTTTTCACGCGGTGTCAGCCAACTCAGCGATGAGCAGGTTGAAATTCTAAAAACAGCTGTTGAGTATGAAAAAGGTGTCATTATCTGCGGCCCGCACACCCCTGTTCCGGCCCGCACTCTAATTGATTTCGCCCATAGCGTGGGATACCCCATTCTGGCTGATCCTCTATCAGGTCTGCGCTTTGAGGATCAGGTTTTGGGTGGCTATAATACCTACCCTATCCCTCAATCACCCGATGTAATTCTGCGCTTTGGGGCTGTGCCGACCTCGCAGCGGTTGATCGACTACCTCGGCAAGTCGAACCCACGCTATCATATTCACGTCAATCGCGGCGGCGAATGGTCAGATGACAATCATATGGTCACACATTTTTTTGATGTTAGCGGTGATACCTGGCCTACTGATATCTCCAATATCGCCCGCGCTGAAACACACTGGCAAAATCAGTTTCGAGCCGCCGAAAAAATCACCTGGGATACAATCGGCGATGAGATAACAGACGGTGCATATTTTGATGGCGCGGTGATGGTTGATGTCATAAACCTGATGCCTCCCGACTCGACGTTTTTCGTTGGCAACAGCCTCGCGGTGCGCCTGCTTGACCAATTCGGCGAACCTGGAAGCAAATCTATTCGGATTTATGGTAATCGTGGCGCAAGCGGCATTGATGGCTTGGTATCCAGTGCGCTGGGTGTAGGCGCGGCATATCCCGATAAACCGTTGGTGCTGTTCATTGGCGATATTTCGTTGTATCACGATATGAATGGCCTGCTGGCGATCCAGCGCTGCGGAATACCCATCACGATTGTCTTGCTTAACAACAATGGCGGCGGTATTTTTCATATGCTGCCCATCAAGCAGTTCGAGCCGACTTTCACGGACTTGTTTATCACCCCGCACGGGCTGGATTTTTCACACGCCGCGCAACTGTATGGGCTGAATTATGTTCGTGCCGATGATCGCAAGTCGTTCCAGCAGGCATTTACTGAAAGTGTCACAAGTGGAAAATCACATCTGATCGAGGTGCGCACCGACGCACTCAAGGATTTACAACGCCGCAAAGAAATTGTCGCTGCGGTGCAAAACGCATTAAAACAGCACATCTAATCACTGAAATTATCTACAGGAGATATTATCCAAATGACGCAGGAAGCACAGAAAACCGTGAATTGGCAGACAGTCAAGGAATATGAGGACATCACTTATCAAAAAGCCGATGGCATGGCGCGAATCGCGTTCAACCGACCAGATGTGCGCAATGCTTTCCGCCCCAAGACGATTGACGAAATGATCGAAGCCTTCAAGGATGTCTGGATGGACAGCAGCGTCGGGGTGATTTTGCTTACCGGTAATGGCCCTGCGAAGGATGGAAAATACGCCTTTTGCTCCGGTGGTGATCAAAAAGTGCGTGGTCATGCAGGGTATGTCGGTGACGATGGTGTTGCGCGGCTGAATGTGCTGGAGTTGCAGCGTATTATTCGCACGATGCCAAAGCCTGTGATCGCGCTGGTCGCCGGATACGCGATTGGCGGCGGTCATGTGCTGCATGTCATCTGTGACCTGACGATTGCGGCTGAGAACGCCATATTCGGCCAGACCGGGCCAAAAGTCGGCAGCTTTGATGGCGGTTTCGGCGCGAGTTATCTTGCCAGCATTGTCGGTCAGAAAAAAGCTCGCGAAATCTGGTATCTCTGCCGCCAATACAACGCGCAGGAAGCACTCGATATGGGGCTGGTCAATACCGTCGTGCCTGTCGAACAGTTGGAGGCTGAGGGCGTACAGTGGGCAAGTG
>JALHNB010000109.1 GCA_022843745.1 Anaerolineae bacterium
AAATCCGTTATTGTTATCATCGAGAAGGGTTTCCTTTCTTTGGTTTTGTATCCACTTCAGGATACCCTTCTTTTCTTAAGTTGGTGCATATGGGGCGCAAGGCCTTGCGCCCCTACAAATGCGATGTTGCGTTCCTGCTTTAAACGACCAACGGTTTAAATCTGCCGCTACACACGAATTTTCAGATCGTCCGCATGAAACCAATTCAAACACTGCTGCATGGTATCTGCGTCGGCGGGTAAATAATAAATCACCCGAAAGCGGCGATCCTGGGCGAATGGCTCGGAGATCAACCGGAACTGCAACAACCCACTCTCTTTTAAATCTAACTGAAGCGGCGTGAGAGGCCGCGCGGGGATATGCGTTTGCCCAGTTTGGTATTCTCCCCAGTACTTCTCAAATTCAGCACACTGCCGCATATCGGCAATCAACTCGCTGTACCATGCTTCGTCGCGTATCCACTGCATTTCGTAACGCAAGGCGCGAATCTGGGCAGGAAAAAACGTTTCAGAATTGATAATCGTTGCACTCACCTGATAAGCGGGATCAAAAATCAGCTTGAGCATGGAAGTATAGGGCGGCTTAGTCATAGGATGATTTTTGAAGATTTTGGGGAGAAGCGCGTTCCAGGTCAATAAGCGATGGGCGCAATCCAGCAAATACGCGGGGAAAACCGCGCTGTCCAGCTCAGATTGGCACACCTCCACAGCCCATCGGATTTCAGCCTCGTTCGGGATAGGCACATCGACAATGTAACCGAATAATTCCAGAACTTCCCGGCGTTCGGTGTAGCGCGTGCCGAGCGCCGCCAGAATGCGTTCTAAGGTGTCTCGTTCAGGCTGCTGAACCTTGCCGGCTTCCACACGCTGAAGATAGCCAATCCCCAGGCTGGCATCCAGTTCGATCTCTAGCTGCGTCCCGCCATAAAATTCGCGCAGCGCTCTTAAACGATTTCCACCAGGGCTTGAACTTTTCATTTTGGTTCAACTCGACTCAAGAGTCTATGACATTCAGGGTTGAGATTCCTAGAATGAGTATAACCCTTATCCCTAAACAGAACGGATGCGCAGGTATGAGCGAGATCGAACTGACTGGTTATACACCCGGTGCGCTGGGGCGTATCGTGGAACTGCACGGCGCGTATTACCACACCCATTGGGGACTAGATCTGTATTTTGAGGCGAAAGTTGCCACCGAACTCGCCGCATTTTTGAGCAATTTTAACCCTGAGCGAGACGGCGCATGGTTCGCAAAAGCGGGTGACGACATCGTCGGTGGAATTTTTATTCACGGTGGGGATGCCAAAGGGCCGCGACTGCGCTGGTTCATTATTGACCCGAAATATCAGGGGCAAGGGATTGGCAATCGGCTGATGCAGGCGGCGATGACGTTTTGCGATCAGCGAGGGTTTGAGCGTGTTTACCTGACCACCTTCGCTGGCTTGAACAGCGCGAGACATCTGTATGAAAAGTTTGGCTTCCAACTATGCCGCGAAGAGGATGGCAGCCATCTCACGGGCAAGTCGTCGTTAGTCGAACAGGTCTTTGAGTATATTCCGATGAAGTAAGATGAAAACGCGCTGTGAAATGAAACTACGATATGAGATATGAGATGAAAACGCGCTTTAGTTCATTCAGGCGGGGTTTTGCGTCGGTGCTGTCACTGTGTGTAGCAGGCGCTCCGGTTGCGCTGGCGTATGCCGCTGTTGCGAGAAATGCCGGATTGAATCCCCTGCAAATTCAACTGATGAGTCTGACCATTTATTCGGCGGCGACTCAAATCGCGCTGGCGCAGCTTTTATCGGCGGACGCAGCGGTATGGACCGTGATTATCACCATCGTTGTGCTGAATTTGCACTATTTACTCTATGGGTTAACCCTCACAAAGTACATTAAATTATCCCGTTTTGAGCGATTTTTAGCGCCACTTCTTCTAACCGACTCTGTTTATGCTGTGGCTATTGCTGAACGCGAGCATGGAAATTTCGCATTTCTGCTCGGCGCAGAAGTGGGCTTATTTTTCTCATGGAATCTTTTTACCGCGCTTGGTATCTTATTCGGGAATGGTCTGATTGATTTTCAGTCTGCCCATCTGGATTTTGTCGCTCCACTGACCTTTTTCGTTTTGCTGATTTCGATGCTCAGGACGCGGCTGGATTTTACGGTAGCTATTTTCGCGGCGGTGATCGCTGGGCTGTGCCACATCGCCGGATTAGGCAGTATGACGGTGATTATTGTGGCTATCGTGGCTCCGATGTTGGGGATTTGGGTCAGCGAACTTCAGAAGCGCAGCCCAACAGCATCATGACGATGGATCATTTCTGGATAATTGTGGGCGCGGCGTTGCTGGTCTATATCTGCCGAGCGAGCGGCTTTGTGTTGAATTTGAAAGCGGCTTCGCCCGTCTGGGAACGATTTTTACATTTTGTGCCGATTGCGATATTTTCAGTCCTGGTGGTATCTGCTATGACGAAACAGGTAGAAATGCTCGATTTTAAGCTGGTGGCGTTGGCGTTTGCCGGATTCATAATCTGGCGGACGCGGCAGTTTGGGCTGGCGGTGATCGCGGGCATCGGTGTCTTGTGGGTATTGACTGCGATAGGCGGATCGGCAGGTTAAGATGTTATATGTAGAGCAGACTTCAGCGAATCCATTGGAGACTTCAGCGATTTTGCGGTAAACTGAACATACAACTCGAACTGTCAACCGGAGTAATCAACCTATGGCAACCGACTCGCGGACGTGGTTTTATACCACACCAGAACCGCGTCCCTATTATATTGAGGAGCGCGTCAACCACACGCTCTGGAAAAACCGCCTGCAAACTCTGACGATGAGCTGCACACAGGCCACCGTTCCGATCAAGATGGAAGGTAACTGGCAAGGCAACCTGGTCACATTTGAATGGCAGCCGGGTAAGTATTTTACCCTGACCACACCGCGCGAAAGTAAAGAATTTATCGGTGTGATGCGTCAGATTCTGATGATGCGCCCCGCGTTGGCCTATAATAACCCGGATGGAATGCATGTCGTCGAATGGCATACAGACGGCGGCGCGGCACGCTTGAAAGAAATTCAAGGCAACTCACAATTCCAGGGTTTACAGCGTCTGCGTAAAGACTAAAAATATGGGCGATCCGTGTGATCGCCCACTTATCCCTATCTGAGAGTCGCGGTGCTGAAAACGACTTGAAATGGCAGGCAGTAAATAACCACGCTTTTGTAGCGGCTTAAATCAACCTCTGACACAATTTCGTAATTTTGATTCCCCACATTGCCTTTGAGCTGGCCGAGGTCAATATAATCTTCCCCCAACTCTTCATGACTGCGCGGTGCTTCCGCACTTGATAGGATGACGTGCAAATCTGGCCCGTTGGTCGAGCGAAAGTCTTCAAAACGCAAAAAATGGCTTTCATCACCTAAGTGGTAAACTGTCGCTGTGCCTTCAGCGCCGTGAAGTATATCAATCTGGATAAATGTCCCACTCTTGATTGCGGTTGGCGCAGCGCCTTCAGGCATTGCGTGTTCATCCGCTGGGGCTGCAACGGTAGGTTCGAGTACGGATTTGACCATTTCGGCAGCCATTGTCGGGTTGGCGGTTGCCATCTCACGTAACGCCGCTTGCTGATCGGCAGGCATCGTCTGGAAATTGGCTTGTTGTTCAGTGGACAAACCGGGAAATGCCTCGTTAACGACATCATTGATAAATAGGGGCCGCCACAGCGGGAACGTGATTGATGCGCCAGCGACAACCAGCACTAATCCGACCAGGATCAACCGAGATCGTGAAGTCATGAAAGTTCCTTCTAAAATTAACCGTGATAATCTGATGGTGTTTTGTAGTCACCTCGAACCGGGATATTGTTACATGCAGCATAGCGAAAATTTATTTCGAAAAAAGAACGTGAAAGATTTCACATCATTGCCTCGTCTAACCAATAGAGGCAATTATATTGAAAAGGAAAATTTACATGGGTAAGGTGATTGTTCGCTCCGACCCGACCTTGCGCACCTCGATTCGCGCTCGTCAACATACCGTCTATGCAGACGAGCCAGCGCAGGATGGTGGCATCGACAGCGCACCAACCCCAATGGAACTGATGCTGGGCGCTTTGGGAGCGTGTATGGTGATTACGTTGCAGCTTTATGCGAAGCGCAAAAACTGGCCGCTGGAAGGCGTAGAAATCGCGCTTGAACAGCAGCGTTTTAGCGGCAAAGAACATCCCAAATATCAAGGTGAAGCCCAATTCGTTCACGAGATACGCGATCAGATGGTGTTTCGTGGGCCATTGAGTGATGAGCAGCGGTCACGCCTTCTGGAAATTGCCGGGAGATGTCCGGTGCATCGTCTGATCGAGAATCCGGTAATTTTTGTCGATGAGCTGCTCGAAGGTGAGAAATTGTCTGCTGAATGATGAACTGCTCGAAGGCGAAAAACTATCTGGCGTAAGGAAAAAGTAGGGCGGGCAAATAAATCAGGAGATGTAATGCGCAGGAAAATATTACTGCCTGATAAAAACAGTGCGACACAACAAAACTACAGACTTTGGAAATCTGGTGGAAATAACCGAGTGAAGACTAAAGCAGAACGATTATTAGTATGAATTTCGCCTTTGTGGGCGGGTGGGGCGCACAGGAACGGGTACTGGAACAGGGGCGCGTTTGGGTTGTGGATTCACCATATTTTCAAGTTCTTTAATGAGTCCGCGTACCCGTCCGACCAGATCATCCAATATACTGGGCTTATCATTTGCCACAATCGACGCCTTTCTGAACCTATATTCCGCGTAGAATAGCCAGAAGCAAAAACCCCTATCATTCAACATCAAGAATGTAGGGGTCTTTCTCATCATCGGTTGGACCTAAAGGGACTTGAACCCTTGACCTCTTCAATGCCATTGAAGCGCTCTCCCAGCTGAGCTATAGGCCCGTAATTGATTGATGGGAATTCTAGACCGATCATACCCTGATGTCAATACCAAGCATAACTGAAAAATAAAATTTTGAATATAGGTAGAACAGGATTCTAACGTATCTTTCACAAGAAATTGGGGTTATCTGATATTTTTATAATGCTCGACAGTGCCAGTCACCACTGTAGCGCACTTTTTGTTATATTTTCCAGCCGATTTCACCCAGCATTTCGCCCAGTGTTTCCAGCGGCAGCCCAACGACATTGCTATAACTGCCCTCGGTATGGGCGACAGGGCTGAATTCCGCGTGCTGGATGGCATAGCCGCCAGCTTTATCGAACGGGTCACCAGTAGCGATATAAGCGTCGATTTCCGCATCGGTGTAATCACGCATCGTAACATCGGTGATGGTCAGGCGTGTCAGCGATGTTGGCAAATCCGGCTCACGCACCACGCTCATCAGGGTGATGGCTGTGCAGACCTGATGTTTGCGCCCGCGGAGCAGATGCAGCATGTGGCGTGCTTCATTGGCATCGACAGGCTTGCCGAGGACGATATTTTCGTGAATCACAATCGTATCCGCCGCCAAGACAAGCCCGGTTTGTGGAATTTTCATCAGCACGTCAATGGCTTTTTCGATGCTCAGGCGGCGCACATAATCCAGCGGCGGTTCGCCCGCGCGTTGATTCTCGTCAATTTCAGGTTTCAGGATTGTGAAAGAGAGGCCCAGCGACGTGAGCAATTCGCGCCGCCGGGGAGAGCTGGAGGCCAGGATAAACGGGGGTTTATCGGCCTTAGTTTTCATCTTCGTATTCGTCGAATTCGTGGTCGAGTGAGTGAGGATGCCCGTGATCGAGTTCTTCCTCATTCGCCTCGCGCATGTCCAAAACCTCGACATTGTACGTCAGGGTTTTACCAGCCAGCGGCGGGTTAAAATCCAGCGTCACGGTGTCAGTGGTGATCTGGGTCACGGTGGCAACATAGGTGTAGCCGTCTTCGTCCTCAACCTCGACCAACATGCCTTCTTCGAGCGCTTCGGCTTCGGGCATTTCGTCGCGGTCAATTTCTTCGACTTCTTCTTCATCATAGTCGCCATAAGCATCGCTGGGGTTCAGCGTCACGTCAATTTTGTCGCCCACTTTTTTGCCAGTAAGCGCTGCTTCCAGGCCGGGGATAATATTCTGCGCACCGTGCAGATATTCTAACGGATCGTCGCTGTCCGTCCGGCTGACTTCTTGACCATCGACTGTCAGGACATAGGCCAGACTGACGACTTTCCCGTCGGATATTGTGTCACTCATATTTTGTTCCTCATACAAATAACCCCGTATTGACGGGGCGTAAACAGCGCGCATTATACATGATGGATATATGATTTGAATAGGAATTTATTCAATGCTTGAGTGACAAGAAAATGGATCCTATTTTTAACATTATTGTGGGTTTTGCTTTGTTTTTATATGGCATAAGAGGGCCTTTACGCAAGCAAATAAGTCTGGGAATTGGAGGTAGAGCCATCAGCAGGCCATTAGCTACTGTTGCTCTAACAAATGTTTCTGCCTCGATATTCAGTAGTGCCTGTGTTATTGGCGGAGCATTAGTGTTACTTCCGCGACTCTATGCAGTTATCGACAACAAAAATGCGGATTCATTACTCATGCAAATCGCCGCGCCCCTGGGTTTAGCTATTGTTATCATCGGCTTTGTTTTCGCCTGTATTGTTCAACTTGCCATGAACTTTGGAAGTTCTGTCGCAAAGCAGAAAAATATTGACCGCCACGAAGGGGACGAGAAAAATGATTAAAATGATTGAATAGAGTATTAGAAATACCCCTATACTATGGAGATGAGAGAACATTCAGCTCCAAACACATTAGGCAAAGTTCTGTTGTTACACGGCATATTGATTTTCTGCGTGATAACTCTCGGCGATACCTATAATTTCTCAACCTTAGCTGTGTTGCTGTATGTGATCATATGCGCGTTTTCTTTTTCAACAGCTCGAAAACTGGCTGCTTCACCAATTGATGTGATTGGCGATTTTTTAGGCACATGGCATTACATTATTTTTGTTGCTTGTGGAGTTTACGCCGTCTTGCTGGTAATCGAACACCAAAATAACAGCGCAATTTGGGAACTGGTTACGTTCAGTCTGGGTACTTTATTAACGTTGATCTCAATGTTTGTATGTCCGGTTGCAGCTGGACTAACACTTCAAAAGTTGCTTCAGGCAGTCTCAAAATGAAATTATGAACGCTGCAAATATCCTGAGTTTGGTTGAGATTTACAGAATCGTCAAATTTGCAAAACTGGCTGCCAGTCGCTTGATCCCGAACGCCTTGAACGAAATTGTCACCTCTTCGTCGTCGCCCCGGCGCTGACTTTCGACCACCACACCCTCGCCAAATTTTGAGTGCCGGACGCGCATTCCTGTCGTGTATTTAGATTTCGGTTTGTTGTCGAAGGGGATCACTTTTGAGCGCTTGCTGCCGAAGCTACCTGTTTGTTCCCAGGTTGTCTCACGCTGATAGTTGAAGCTGTCGCGCTGGTGGGTGCTTTTGCTGGAAGTTGTGCCTTCAGTGAGTTCGACGGGAATATCCGCCAGAAAGCGCGAGGGCAGGCTGGTATCGCTGTTGCCAAAAAGCGAACGGCGGAAAGCATAAGTCAGGTAAAGGCGATCTTTGGCGCGAGTGATGCCCACATACATCAGGCGGCGTTCCTCGGCCATTTCTTCCGGCTCGTCAAGTGACCGGCTGTGCGGCAATAAACCCTCTTCCACGCCTGTGATAAAGACTACTGGAAATTCCAGGCCTTTCGCCGCGTGCAGCGTGAGCATCGTCACAGCGTTGCGATTATCCGGCGCAGTGTCGATGTCCGCGACCAGCGCCGCCTCGGTGAGAAAATCGCTCAGTGAATCGCCGTCTTCCTGACTGGTCTGCAAACGTCCGCGCAGCGCATTCAGATTTTCCTCACGCTCGACCAACTGCTCCGGCGTGTCGCTGATTTCGCGCAGGTAGAAGCGATATTTGAGGCGAATCATCATGTCGTCAAAGAGATCGACCAACCGCCCCGATTCGGCAGTCTTGCGCCAATCTCGAATCATCATCGCAAATTCGATCAGTGGTTTACTGGCGCGTCCGGCCAGCGGCGTTTCTGCGCCGTCAGCCAATGCGTTCAAAGCCTCGGCATAGGTCATGCGCTCGTGCGCCGCCCATGACTGAAAGGTCGCCAGCGATTTGTCGCCAATGCCGCGCCGAGGAACGTTGATGACACGGTTAAAACTCACGATGTCATCGGGGTTGTGGATGAGCCGCAGGTAGGCCAGCAGATCGCGAATTTCACGCCGTTTGTAGAAGCCAACGCCGCCGATCAGAATGTAAGGGATATTTTCGTTAACAAATGTTTCTTCCATCGCTCGCGATTGGGCGTTGGTGCGGTACATGACGGCAATATCTTTATAATCGAGCATCTTCTCGCGCTTCGAATCATTGATTTTTTTGGCGATGTACTGGCTTTCTTCTTTTTCGTCGTAAGCCTCATACACGTTGACCTTCACACCGCCCTTGCGTTCGGTGAACAAATCTTTCTGAACACGATGCGGATTTTTGTCGATCACCGCGCGGGCGACATCGAGCACTATCTGCGTCGAGCGATAATTTTGCGCCAGGACGATCATTTTTGCGTCCGGGTAATCGCGCCGGAACTGCATCACATTGCGGTAATCGGCACCTCGGAAGGCATAAATCCCCTGATCTTCGTCGCCGACCACAAAAATGTTATTTTGCGGTTGACCGAGAAGCTGCACCAATTCGTACTGCGCCATGTTCGTGTCCTGGAACTCATCCACCATGATGTATTCGTACATGCGCTGATATTTTTCACGGACTTCCGCATTATCGCGCAGCAGCATAACGGTTTGCATCAACAGGTCGTCAAAATCCATCGCGCTGCTGGCGAGCAGAAGTCCCTGATAAGCCGTATATACCCGCGCCACGACTTCGCCAAAATAATTGACGGCTCGATATTTGTCTGGCGTAATCAATTCGTTTTTAGCGTTGGAAATCTGGTTCAGAACATTGCGGGCGCTAAAACGCTTTGGGTCAATATTGAGATTGCCAAAAGCCTGGTTGATAACGGCAAGCTGATCGTCGGTGTCGTAAATCAGATAATCCGAACGATAGGGGGTGTGGGCAGCCTCGCGCCGCAGCAGACGGGCGCAGATGGCGTGGAACGTACCGATTTGCAGGCCTTTCAACCGTCCGCTGAGGATGTGTTCGGCCCGTTCGCGCATCTCGCTCGCGGCTTTATTGGTAAATGTCACCGCCATGACGCTGCCAGGATAGATGCCCAGTTCACCGACCAGATACGCCAAACGGTGAGTCAGGACGCGCGTTTTGCCGCTGCCTGGCCCGGCATAGACGATCACCGGCCCGTCACTTGCCGTGACCGCCTCACACTGCTGCGGATTCAAGCCTTCCAGTAGAGTTGATGCCATATGCGTATCCCTGTTCAATCAATCTGTATAGTTTAATTATAATCGCTGGGGCAGGTTCAAAACCACTGCGGTATTTTAGATGATGAAGCTTGCCTGCACTTGATATTTCACGATTTGAGGCTTGCCCGTGCATCGTCGCATTCCTCATCCACACCTTCTGGGTGCAGAAATGTCGTTTCATTTTCCCTCAACCGCTGCATAACCGTCTCAACGACATCCTGAGATCGAATGAGACGCGCGTCTGCATGGCCGATCTTGCCTTTGCGCTGCAAGCCTTTTTCATCCAGCCAGCCATCAACAAGGTTGAAATTCTGGCAGCAGTGGTCGATTTCTTCATAATGCAGTTGGGACGGTTTCCCATTCTTGAGAATCGTCAGGTACTTTTTACGGCGATAGCGCACACCAGCCAGCGATTCTGCCAGATGAATCGTGGTATTGGAATCATGATCGACACCGAGCAGCAGGATTCGCCCGCCAAGTTCATAAACACGACCTACAGGACTGTCCAGGCCGTGCGGCGCATCAATAGGATGGTGAGCGACGATTCGTGCTGCCAGTGGGCCAATTGCGGCGAAGGCGTGGGCATTATCGCTGCGTAACACGCCGGGAAGTCGCCAGAAGGTGTCGGATACGATGCCCATTTCAGGACAGGGCGTTGTGTTATCATCAAAAATATCGTCGTCTTCCCAGGACATGCTGGGCATCACCAATGTTCCTGCTGGTGTGAGCGCAGTTTGTAGCGCTTCGATTAACCCAAGCGGGCCATTTTCGACAGGTTTGACTTTTGAGAATGAAGTGTGGACGACGAGGATGCCTCCCGGCTGAACGCCGAGATCAAGAATTTGCTGAATCAACTGATCTTTGGAGAAGGCATCCATTGTTCTAGGGGTCACTCGATTCTGGTATGACGGTGGGTGTGATTTGCGGCTGGGGTGTCGCGGTTGTACGGAGGCTGTAAACAGGCAAGGCATCCACTTGTTCATCGGAAATTTCGAACAGTTCCGCCATGCCCCATCCTTCTAAACCTTCATAAACCACGTATATCCAGCGCTGATCTTCAGTACGCGCAATCGGTGTCGTGGCGCTGTCGAACGGCACAATCCCGGCGATTCTTGAATTCAGCGTGGGCGCGGTGCGCAGATGTACGTTGTAACGAGTCGGCACGAGTGTTGACGGTGGCACAAGCACTTCGCCGCTGCCATCCGGTACGCGAATAGGCAGGCTGTCCAGATCACCCGTGACTGTCACGGTGAAATAGGCCACCCAACCCTGCAAATCTTCCGTTTCAACATAGAGCCAATCGTTTTGAGCATTACTGCGGACGAAAACCTCTGCCTCGTCATCTACGTCCAACTCGCCGATAACTTCATAGGTGATGCTGGGGCCGCTGCGAACATTCACGCGCCCAAAAGCAATGACGACTACACCCGAATCGCCGGAGATTTCGTCGGGATTCGTGGCGCTGATAATCGGCAGATCATCCGGGCTGCCTTCCAGCGTAACGGAAAACAGCGCGACCCATCCTAAAATTTCGTCTTCCAATGTCACACGCAGCCAGCGCGTCTCGCTGCTGTCGCGCCCGTTGACGGGTACGATGTCGCCCTGGGGGATTTGGCCGACAATTTCGTATTGCGTCCCTGGGCCGCTGCGGACATTGATTGTTTGGTAAGCCGTTGCCATGAGGTCAGAATCCTGCGCAAAAGCTGCGCTGGTTACACCCAGGCTGGTCGATAAAAAGAGTATCATCAGATATTTCATGGGCATCTCGCATTGTTCCCATTCGTGATCTTCATTATACCATGTGTGAAAAGGGTGATCTCTGAAGTTAGTTTTTGACCTCTAGAAAACTTAATTGACCCACTTTCAACCATTGATGATTGAAAATTGCGACTGTGTGAATTATACTAACCAGGGTTTGAGATAACTGAATGTAAGTGTTGGAATTTGAGTATTTATGAACGAAAAAACAGCGCGTATCCTTGAACTCCATAAGGTGCTGGAAAGATTAGCGGAGCATTGCACGTTTTCTGCCGGGGCGGACCTGGCAAGTCAACTGCTCCCAACCAATAATCTTGAAGAAGCAAAAGGTTGGCAGCGCGAGACGGCGGAAGCTCGTTTGCTGTTTCAAAATAAACAAAATGTGACGATGGGTGGAGCGCGTGATGTGCGCGATGCTGCGATTCAGGCAACACGCGGGATCATGATCGAGGCGCAAACGCTGCTCGACATCCGCTACACGCTGCGGCGGGCGACCACACTGCGGCGCACCATTGGTCGCATGAAAGGGCAGTATCCGCTGCTCTCGGACATCATCAACGAGGCAGAAGAATGTACCGCTTTGCAGGAAGAAATCGCGCGTGTCTTAAACGATAACGGCGAAGTTCAGGATAACGCCAGTCCGCGTTTGGCGATCATCCGGCGCGATCTGAAAATCAGCTACGATAAATTGATGACGCGCCTCAATCGCATCATCACCAACAGCAATAACGCCCAATTTTTGCAGGAATCGCTGATTACCACGCGCAACGGACGCTATGTGATTCCGTTGAAATCCGAGTTTAAGGGGCGCATCCCCGGTATTGTGCATGATGCCTCGTCCAGTGGGGCGACACTTTTTATCGAGCCGCTGGCGACGGTGGAAATTAATAACGAGTGGCGTGAATTGCAGCTTGAGGAAGAAAAAGAAATCCGGCGCATTTTGCTGGCGCTCACAGAAATGGTCGGCGGCGAGTCGGAATACATTGTTCGCACCGTCGAAGTGCTGGCCTACGTCGATCTGGTATTGGCGAAGGCGCGTTATGCCGATGTTCTCAACGCTATTGAGCCTGTGCTGCTGCCTTTTCACCCAACGCCGGAAAAACCCGGAAGCACTGTTTATCTGCAAGGTGCGAGGCATCCCCTTTTAAGCGGAAACGTCGTGCCGATTGACCTGGAAATGGACAGCAATACCTGGGTGCTGGTCATTACTGGCCCGAACACAGGCGGCAAAACGGTTTCGCTGAAAACGGTTGGCCTGATGTCGATGATGGCGCAGTGCGGGCTACATCTCCCGTGTGAGGACGCGAAACTCAGCGTTTTTGAAGGCATCTACGCCGACATCGGTGATGAACAGAGCATCGAGCAATCCCTCAGTACCTTCTCCGCCCACATGACCAACACCATCCAGATTTTACGTGAAATCAATGCCCGATCACTCGTCCTGCTGGACGAAGTGGGCGCTGGCACAGACCCGGCAGAAGGCTCGGCGCTGGCACGGTCACTGCTGACCTACCTGCTCAACCGCCGCGTGACAACCATTGTCACCACGCATCATCCTGAATTGAAAATCTATGGTGTCGAAACGCCGGGTGTGCGTAATGCCAGCGTCGAATTTGATCTGGAAACGTTGCGACCCACTTATCGTCTGATCGTTGGCCTGCCGGGCCGCTCAAATGCCCTCGCGATAGCCAAGCGGCTGGGGCTGGATGACGAAATCATCGAAGTCGCGCGCAGCATGGTCACGACAGAAGATTTGGTAGCCGACGATCTGCTCGATGAAATTCAGCGCACGCGCGAAGACATCCGCAAACGTGAAATGGCGATCAACGCCACGCTGGAAGATGCCGAGGAAAACCGCGCTGAACTCGAATCGCGTCTGGACAAGATTGAAGATGAGCGCCGGGACGTGATCGCTTCGGCTCGGCGGCAAGCTGAAAATGAACTCAAAGAATTCCAGCGAGAAATCAAGCGCCTGCGAAACGAAATGCGAACAGCATCGCTGCCGCTGGAAGCGCTCAAGGCTGTGCAGGAAGCCGCCGGAAAAATAAACACCGAGATTCAAACGCCTTTGCAGGATGTCGTCGAAATGCCGGAAGGCAGTGAATGGACGCCGCGCCTTGGCGATACCGTCTGGCTGCAAACGCTCAACGCCGAGGGAACGATTATCGAACTCGACTCGACGGAATCGGTGGTGCAGGTGGGATCGCTGCGGGTGCGCGCTGGCATGAATGAACTCAGCCGCCGCACCCGGAGTGAAAAACGCGAGATGAAACGCGGCCACCAGCGCCAATACGAAAAATCGCCCGATCCGCTTGTTCCGAAGGGTAAAAGCCCTGGCCTGGAACTCGACCTGCGCGGCGAACGAGTCGAAGATGCGCTCAAGCGTTTAGAAACCTATCTCGATGCGGCCTATACATCCGGCCTGCCCTTTGCGCGGATTATTCACGGCAAGGGGACGGGCGCACTGAAAAAAGCTGTCCGCGAACGTGTGGATGCGCATCCGCTGGTCTCCAAAGTGACCGAGGCTATGCCCAATGAGGGCGGCGGTGGCGTGACGGTCATCCATATGGTGCCGTTGACGTAGAGCAATCGTTGGTAGCCATGTAGTATGAAACGGGACACAATTGAAGTGTCCTGTTTTGATTCGAGATAAAACAATGAAGCGATATTTTCTGCTATTGATTTTTCTTCTGCCTATCGACATTTTTCAAACATCCGCCCAGGATATTAGTCAGGATAAATATCGCTTACGCACACCGACAGTAGAAGAATATCTCGTCGTTATCCCAACCGCTCTTGAACGCTGGTACCTGGAACTCCCTGCCTATTATGGGAAGACAACCGATCAGCCATTAGCGTATGCCATACTTGATGAACTGGCTTTGAATTACCCACAGGATGAGGTCTTTGCTCAAAATTTTGATCTACTGAGTAATGCTTTTATTGCCTTTTACCCAATAGATAATGTGAATCCTGTCAACTCAAACGAATGGATACCCGCCGTTATCAAGGCTTGGCTGCGCGAAAATCCCATTAACCTGAGCCAGGTTGAAGAATTGGAAATCCCCTACACTTTTCATTCCAAAGTGGAAGCAGTAGATTTCGATGGAGATGACATCGATGAATATATTTTGGGTGACAGAGGTATTCTTGTTTTTCAGCGTGACACCACTCTCAAAGAGGGTTATCGTATCATACCAGTCGTTAGTTTTCCTGATGATTGGTGGTCGTCTACACGGACTGAAACTTTTTCGGTATCTCTCCAGGATATTACAGGGGATGGCTTGCCAGAATGGGCATTATCTTATGGTGAAAGTGGGATCGGGGGTGGGGACAACTGCGGGAATTATTTCATTTTGACATGGCGGGATAATCATTTAGTTCAGATATTTAATGGAAAGTGGGCCTGTGAAGGAGCAGGTGGAGGATATTCCCTGCAAACCGTCGGCCTATATTACATTAATCTGGATAATGATGAAGCACTGGAAATTGAACAACGTCAAAATGATGGCAATACTTGGGGTTGCAAGTGGGTTGATACCATTACCTACGATTGGGATGGCGAGAATTACGTCGAAGTCGGTAGCAAACGAACGATTGAAGAGAACTTTTTGTGTGATGTAGGTCGAGCTGAACAGCTCATGTGGGATCATAATGCCCATGCTGCGATTCCATTCTATGAAATGGCGTTACGATCCGGGCTGAATGCTGAGATAGATTCAGAATTAAATCAATATGTACGCGCACGGTTGGTACTGGCTTATATGCTGGTCGAACGTAGAGATGATGCGCGAACTTTATTGAATGAGCTTAAAACAGAGATACCCACCTCAGAAATGATGGCCTCTATGCTTAATAGTATGGTCGCTGCCGACTTTGCCCCATATGCACCAACTTAAGAAAAGAAGGGTATCCTGAAGTGGATACAAAACCAAAGAAAGGAAACCCTTCTCGATGATAACAATAACGGATTTACCCCAACAGGTGCAAACGCTG
>JALHNB010000110.1 GCA_022843745.1 Anaerolineae bacterium
GGTAAATCCGTTATTGTTATCATCGAGAAGGGTTTCCTTTCTTTGGTTTTGTATCCACTTCAGGATACCCTTCTTTTCTTAAGTTGGTGCATATGGGGCGCATCATATTGTACCCCTACGGAAAAACCGATTTTTAGGATGGATTCTTAGTGGAAACGCGGGCTGCATAAATAGTCAATAGTTGAGTATTTATGCAGCCCTTCCGCTACGGCTGTCCTTTTTTGGAGAAAAGAATTTTCCTTATGAATAGTCTGGCAAAAGCAGAGCAGCGATTTGCGTATCTTGCTATCCTCCCCGCCATACTCCTGATTGGCGGACTGCTCCTCTATCCAATCGGCTATGCCATCTTCGTCAGCTTCAACAAAACCGTCAATGGCATCAAATTTGATTGGATCGGGTTGCAAAATTACACCCGTTTGCTGCAAGACCCAACACTCTGGCGGGTGCTGGGGAACAACTTCCTGTTTCTGATCGCCGTGCCATTGATTCTCATCGTATCTCTACTCTGCGCGACGCTCATCTATGAAGAGGCATGGGGCTGGCGCTTTTTCCGAGTTGTCTTCTTTATGCCGTCGGTGATCTCTACGGTGGTCATCGGCACACTATTCCGCCAGCTTTTCGATTATGACGGCCCCATTAACCAAATTCTGATTACGTTCGGCGGCCAACCCATCGACTGGTTGGCGCGTGGCAACACATCTGTTTTCGTGATTATCCTCGTGCTGGTGTGGAGTGGATTCGGCTATGGAATGCTGATCCTGCTGTCAGCCATGTCCAGTATTGACCCCTCAATTTTTGAGTCTTCACGTCTGGATGGCGCTAGTTGGTGGCAGCGGATGCGCTATATCACCGTACCACTCATCGCCAAAGTGCTGGCGTTTTTAGCGGTCATTAACGTGATCTACACCTTCCTGTCACTGTTCGGCCTGATCTTCGTGTTGACAAATGGTGGGCCAGGCTACGAAACCACGACGCTCGATTATTTCATATTTTTGAAGGCTTTCAGCGGTTTCGATTTCGGTCAGGCGGCAGCGCTCGCCCTGATGCTGGCTGTCATCACGCTGTTGCTGACGGTCATTCAACTGCGTGTCGCACGTTTTGGTGAAGAATATTAATCCAGAGAGAAAACGAACGATGGAGACTCAAGACCCAGGTGTTCTGGCAATCCCACAGCGCCCTGCTTCCCGTACTTTTGCCGATTCCAAACTGCGCCGCGAATTGCCGGTTAAGCTCCCTGTTTTTCTCGCGCTGTGCGTGGTCGCCCTGACGACTTTGCTGCCACTCGTATATATGGCGATAACCGCGCTAAAAGACGAAACGCAATACTTCACCAATCCGTATGGCTTACCACAGCAACTCAATTTCGATAACTTCCGCATTATGGTCGAAAACTACGGTTTTTTGCGGAGTCTGGGCAATTCAGCCCTGATCGTTGGTTCTTCGCTCACCTTGTCCTTATTTATCGGCAGTCTGGCAGCTTTCGCAGTCGCCAAACTCCGCTTTCGTGGCAAGCGAGTCTTTTTCCTCTTTTTGATATCGCTTCAACTGGTTCCGGGTCAGGTGATGCTCATTCCGATTTACCTGTTGTTTTCCCGACTGGGGATGATTAATAATTTCCTGTCGGTCATCCTGATGTACACCGTCGGCAGCCTGCCCTTCAGCATCTTTTTCCTCAACGCCAGCTTTCGCAACATCCCCGATGAATTGATGGAAGCCGCCAAAATAGATGGTGCGTCGTTCCGGCAGATTTATATGTACATCATCCTGCGTATTGGCAGTCCGGCGATTTTGACACTCGGCATTTTGAATTTTCTGAGCATGTGGAATGAACTCATCCTCGCGCTGATGCTGCTGCCGGACGAAAGCAAGCGCACGATCACGTCATCGGTCTCGATGGTCGTTGGACGCTTCACAACTAATCAACCGCTGCTCATGACTGGTCTGCTCATGTCCTCGCTGCCGACAGTTATCGTCCTGATCGTATTCTCAAGATACCTCGTCAAGGGCATCTCGGCGGGTATCGGCAAGTGAAACTGGACAAAGGTATCTCGTCAAGGGCATTTCGGCGAGTATTGGCAAGTAAAAATTAGAGATCGGTCTGTAGTTTTTTGACTTGAGTCAAATCGCTCTGGCCTGCACAGACTAACCGAAAGCTGCTCACAGGATTTCGGCTTAAGGGGAATTGCGCCACGCGACTGATACAAGACACAGCGCTGGGCGAATCCAGATACGAACCCCCACGTAAAGCGCGGCGCTCTGAACCCTCTAACCCGATGCGAGTGGGCTGGGCAAATTCATTAAGACACCATTCCCACGTATTCCCGACCATATCCAGCGCCCCGCAAAATGCGCCAGCAAAGGGATACATTCCAACTGCAATTGGGCCATCTGATTTAGACTCTTTCGCATTGGCATAACCGGCGTCCCAGTGTTGCCCCCAGGGATAAAGACGCGCGGGATCGCCATTTGTCGCCGCCAGCCACCATTCGGCCTCTGTCGGCAAGCGGATTGTATTAGGAGTCAGAATGTCGGCGGGGAGTAATGCTGGTTGCGACACTGTTTTGGCAGCTAACCAGTGGCAAAAAGCAATCGCGTTGACCCAGGGAATTTGAGTGGCGGGTAAATTCGCTGATGCCTGATTATCCGGCCAGATTTGTTTTCCAAAGGCGAGTCCCTGCCACCAGCGGTCATCCTGATAGCCATCATCAGCATTCATAAAAGATTGAAACTGGGCTACTGTGACCGGATATTTGGCGATATAAAAAGACTCAACTCGAAAATCACCGAGAGGATGGGATTGATTATTTAGTAGCGTGACCGATTTACCGGGGACAAAACACCAGTCGATGCGGGGCAGACCAGCAGAATCGACACCCACACCTGCACGATCATCCCCCAAGACCGCCAACGCCATACCGATGTCGGCACGGCGTTTGGGCGGTGTCTGGGGATCCATCAATTCATCCAGCAATCGCTCGATGGGATTGCTCATAGCTCCCGGCGAACTCCTAGCATGGTAATGTCATCAAACTGGACGGCATCGCCCTTAAAGTTCTCCAGGCGGTCACGAACGCGGTGAAGCAAATGCTGAATCGAAGGAGCAGCAGGCTGCAACAATCCGTTGATGCCGTCTTCTTTAAATCTTTTGCCGAATGGGTTGCGGGTATCTTCCACACCATCCGTAAAGGCAAACAGGCTATCACCCGGTTCTAAAATTGCTTCTGCGATTTCAAAGTTGCTGTCCGAGAACATGCCCACAGCCGGGCCAGTGGGTTCCAACTGTGCTTTAACATGACCATCCTTATCCAGAATCAAGGGTGAACAATGACCGCCATTGATATATTGCAGGGAACCCGTGATCGGGTCAAGCACCGCGAAAAAAGTAGTCGCGAACATATTCAGATCACCATGATTGGTTGAGACATACTGGTTGGTAAGATGAATCGCATTCGCCAGCGCGATAGATCCGGTAGAAGGCGAAATCTGTGTGCTAGTGCCTCCCCTACTCGGCTCAAACGCGACTGACCAATCCTCGGTGTATTGCTGCATGGCATAGGCGCGAAGCAGGCTGCGCATCAGCGACATAAACAGCGCGGCGCCGACACCCTTATCGCAGACATCCGCGATCACAAGTCCGAGGCAGTTGCTCGGCATCAAAAACACATCGTAGAAATCGCCAGCAACCTCACGCGCGGGCTGAAAATAGCTGGCAACTTCCCACCCATCCAGTTTTGGAAACACGGTTGGCAAAAATGTCCGTTGAATTTGCCGACCAATATCGAGATCATGTTCGATCTTGCTCATCAGCATTTGCTGTTGAACGAGCAAGCGATTGGTCAGAATCGTCGCGACATGGGCGCATAATGATTCGGTGATGCCCTGCTTTGCGCCATCAAACGTGACAATACGACCATCCGGTCCTTGCGCGTTTAATAACTGGATCACACCAATCACTTCATTGCGGTGATTCTTTAACGGGATCGCCAGACAGGAGATGGATTTATAGTGATTCTCGGCATCAAAAACTTTGGTGGCGGAAAAATCAAACTTGGTGGTGGTGTAAATATTCGGAATGTTGATGGTTTCGCCGTGCAAGGCGACGTAAGGGGCGATATTGCGCGTGTTGGGTGTCACGTTGTCATCATCGTACAGAGGCAAGGGCGCAAATGTAATCGGTTGATCGCTGTTACCACCAAGCGTAACCCCAAGCGAGTCCGTTTGAACCACCGCAAAGCGTAACCGACTCCCTTCGCGATAATAGACCGTGCCAGCATCGGCGTTATACATGCCTTTGATTTCACCGAGAACATGATGCAGGAACGCATCTATATTCAGGGTCGGCGAATGTGCGTCTACGGCGGGATCAATCGTAAAAATACGCTTGATTCGGTCTTCAATTTGCGTCAGGCTTTTCATTTTGGCCTGTTGAAGGGCAGCCCGTTCAATATTGGCTCTAATCCGTAATTGCAGGAGTTCCGATTTGTGTGGCAACAGGATGAAATCGTTCGCGCCTTTGTCAATACACTGCAAAATCGGCTCAATATCGAAATTATCAGTCACGATGATGACAGGCGATTGAATCTGGGTGTTGCCTTGCAGTGTGGTCAGCAGTTCCAGAGGTGGCGCGTCGGTGGCGCACAAATCCAGAAGGATGAGATCGACCACCTCGTGCTGGAGCTTCTGCAATAGTGCATCGTCATCCGTCACGACATCGAGATTATATTGAGCGATTGGCAACGCTTCCCGCAGGAGATTATCGACAGTCTCAGACCGGCTTCTCAGCAGCAGTTTAAAGACACCATTGCCTTTTTGGTTTTCCGCGTGAATGCGTTTTACCCCAAATCGGTTGATGTTTTTATTGTCGATATATTCATAATCAAATTTATCGACATTTTTCAGCGCCAGATAGACGCCCAAGCCCCCTGTTTCACGCAGGTCGAGTGGATCGTTCAGATTTTTAGGGGCGGGACGGGTGCGGGGATCATAAAAAGGGGCAGAATCTTCCAGTGTAATCGTCAGCATGGTGTCGTCAATAACAGCGCTGGCCTTGACTTCACCCTGTAAGCCTGCCTCGTCATAACCATGAATCATAATATTTGCCGCGATTTCATCGACTGCTAATCGTAAGCGATTAATCACTTCTTTGGGAAATCCGGCTTCTTTACAGGAATCGACGACATACTTGCGGATCGCGCTGAGTGAACTCCCTAGCTGATCTTCCCCACTTTGTACGATGATCGGGTCTCGTATAATATCTGGCATCATTTTTACCTAAATCTATGAATATCGACTGGCTCAAATAGTTGTGATGAGGAGCGAAAACTCGGTGGTAGGCAGGCATCTTTAAGGTTGGATTGATATTGTAGGGGAAAGAAACCCCCTACAATGATTTTATAGATGTCTACCTAATGTTCTCTGGGTTTAATCTTGTGCCGCGAATGTTGATGAGCAGGTTTTGAAGCATCATCAACCTCCGCTCCGCATAGCTGCTTAAACGGTTTCGATGGTACTCGCGTCGTAAGTCTCAGCGGTGTATAAGCTGTGGAGCAATCCGCTCTGCTTAATCGGATCAAGAATCTGATCCTGTGCGCCGATCAGATAGATGTCGATCCCCTTCCCCATTTTCTGTCGGGCAAAGACCAGCACGCGCAGACCAGCGCTCGAAATATATTCGAGATCAGGCACGATCAACGCAATCCGCTTGGCCCCCTGGCCCGCGGCTTCTTCAACTGTGCTTTTGAATTGAGGGGCGCTGCCAGCGTCAAGCTCCCCTGACAAAGTGATTTTTGCAACACCGTTGCTCATTTCTAAAGTCGATTCGAATGCCATTATTACATCTCCTTCAAGGTGTTTTGAAATTAACGACCAACCAGAATGACCACTGAATGATTACCGAGCAAAATATTCTGCTGTTCCCCTAGTACAGGCTCATCACCCAATGCCCAGATATCCTGGGGTGAGGGCATACTTGTATTCACCGACATATGCCACTGCATCCCAGCGGGTAGCTGCGGAATATTAAACCATAACGCATCATGATAGGTGTTCATGGCAACATAGATGTAATCATCCTGCGCCTGACCACCTCGCGCGTGTTTGCCACAAAGCATGAACGCCAACGCCGTGCTATTCGCCGACCAATCGGGATTCCATGCCTGAGTGCCGTGCCATGAGATGTCGGGATAGCCTGATCCGATATAATCACTCTGGCTCAGGTGATAGCGATTACGCAACACGGGATGGGCGCGACGGAAAGCGATGATATGCTGGAAGAACCGCAGCAAATCGGCGTTTTTCTCGGTCAAACGCCAATCAAACCAGTTCGTCTCTGTGTCGTGGCAATACATATTGTTATTGCCTAACTGAGTATGTCCAACCTCATCGCCCATGAGAATCATGGGGATTCCCTGGCTGGTCATCAAAATTGAGGCGACATTTCTGATCTGCCGGAAGCGTAAGGCATTGATGTCGGGATTATCGGTTTCGCCTTCCCAACCGCAGTTCCAGCTATGGTTATCATTAGCGCCATCGTTATTGTTTTCGCCGTTGTTCCAGTTGTGCTTCTCGTTGTAGGACACCAGATCCATCAACGTGAAGCCGTCGTGACAGCAGGCAAAATTGATCGACGCTGTGGGGCCGCGCGTCGCATACAGATCGGGCGAACCCATGATCCGCTGCGCCATATCGCCAACGAGGTCTTTGTCGCCCTTAATAAAGCGGCGAATCGAATCGCGATATTTACCGTTCCATTCTGCCCAGCGACCATAGGCCGGAAAAGACCCGACCTGATACAGCCCACCCGCGTCCCATGCTTCCGCGATGAGTTTACATTTGGCGAGGATGGGATCGTATGCCAATTGTTCGAGCAGCGGCGGATTCGAAAGCGGCGCTCCAAACTGGTCGCGCCCTAAAATAGATGCCAGATCAAAGCGGAAGCCATCCACATGATATTCAGATGCCCAATAACGCAGGCAATCCAGCACCAGCCCACGCACAATCGGATTGTTACAATTGAGCGTGTTGCCCGTACCGCTAAAATTGTAGTAGTAGCCTTCTGGGGTCAGAATATAATAGGTTTTATTGTCGATACCCCGGAAAGAAATATACGGTCCGCGCTCGTTGCCTTCTGCTGTATGATTGAAGACCACATCCAGCATGACCTCAATTTTGTTCGCGTGGAGTTCTTTAATGAGATTCTTTAGCTCATCCACCTGCATCCCGAATTTGCCAGTTGCGGCATAACCCGCTTTGGGCGCAAAGAACCCAACCGTGCTATAGCCCCAGTAATTCATGAGCAGTTCATCGCTATCGGGACTGCGTTTACTGTGCTCGAATTCATCGAACTCGTAGACGGGCATCAATTCAACGCAGTTCACGCCGAGCGAGACAAGATAGGGAATTTTTTCGCGCAGCCCATCAAATGTGCCTCGGACATGCACACCAGACGATTCATGCTTGGTAAAACCCCGGACGTGCATTTCGTAGATCACCAAATCTTCGATGGGAATTTCAACCGGACGATCATCTTCCCAGTCAAAATCATCAATCACCAGGCGTGACCGATAGGGATACGGTTTGTCCCAATCTGGGGTACGCCCCCAGACATCCCGCCCGCTGATAACTTTGGCGTAGGGGTCGCTCAGAATTTTGGTGTTATCGAAGCGATGACCATTTTCCGGCTCCCAGGGGCCGTCGAAGCGAAATCCATAATCGATATTTTCATACGGCAGGTCAAACACCGTCATGGCGTAAACATTACCGATGCGAAATTGATCGAGGAAGGGAATCTCGATGAGTGGTTCGTTCGCACCTTTATTAAACAGGAGCAAAGTGCAGGATGTGGCGTGCATCGAAAACACTGAAAAGTTGACCCCATCGGGGACTAAAGTAGCCCCAAATGGCTGAAGTTTGCCTGCCCGCAGCTTATAGCCCTTGTACTCATGGGTAGGGTGAGTATCTATCCGTGAGATCATGATGTTAACGCTTTTACCCCTTCTTCAAACGTGTCCACGAGGGTAAAGTGGCGGAGGAAGCCCGTCGCGCTCATGGCATCATAAATGTCGCTGGATACCCCGACCAGAACAACCGTCCCCTTGCTTTCATTGATTTTCCGATACAGAACCAGCAGCACACGCAACCCCGCGCTGGACATGTATTCGACACGGCTGGTATCCAGGAAAATCCGGCAGTTGGGGGTAATCTCGGCTACGACAAATTCCTGCAACTGGGGCGCTGTGGCTCCATCAATATCCCCGTTAACCGTAATAACGGTAATGTCCTCGCGGACTTCTTTTGTAAGCTCCATTGGCTTTATGTAACTGCGGTCTATAAGCCAGATGACCCGACCCGCAGTTGCCTCCTTTTCTGATGTTATTGAACAAGCCGGAATTCATCCGGTGCGTACTGAGATTAATCCCTGCGCCACGCATCACGATTATAGGGATACGCAGCGCAGATATTTTCGAACAGGATGATTTATGCTGTGGGTGCGATGCGTACTTTGACGCGAATCTGCTCATTGACATCCGGCAGCGTAACCGTCAGATTATTGGCATCATAGTAACGGTAGGGTTGATAGTTCACCCACACATCGGTGATTTTGACCGATCCCTTTGGCAGAATGTCCGGCGAGACGCGCAGAATATTGTTCTGGAATCCATGTGGCTTTGGCTTAAAATACATATCAAGTGGCTGCTTGGTGACCAGCAGGTTGAGATAGGTCTGTGACAGATAGCACAGTTCGGTTGAGTGATAACCACTCATCGAATGGCTGCCCTTAAAGCGTTCAGTACCCATCAGATACGGAATGCCACTTGCCAAGACGTTAAAGAACACCGCCCCATCGTCATGATCGAGGAAGAAGGCGTTGTAGAAAGCCGCCGACTCACGTCCCAGCTTCCCATATTCAGCATCGCCGAGCAACCCGCCGAGAATGAAGTAAGCGAGAATGCCCTGCTCCTGCTGCCACCATGCTTTGCGGTCATGGAAGGCAAAGCGGTGCAGTTCCTCACCGGGTTTTAACGCGCGTTCCATCACGTCATACCAACCACCGCGCTGGCTATCACCACCCACTGCGGGCATGACTTCAGCAATTTTGCGGGCAAGCGCTTCATACTCTGGCTTCGGCATCAGACCGTACATGCGCATCAGATTCCAGGCAATTTTGAGGTTGTGACCAACGACACCGCGATTTTGCTGCCACATGTGCGTCGAATCGTGCGACCAGTCCTCGAAGAATTTTTCCTGCACAAACGGGGTGCTTTCGTAGTTCGGGAAATGCTCCGTGATGGTGTCAAATGTGTCTTCGAGCATCTTGGCATAGCGTTCTTCACCTGTCGCGAGGTAAAGGTTAATGAGATAGGCCGGGGCATGGTCGCCAACCGAGTTCCAGTTTTTCTTGGCGCGGTTCTCGCCTAATGAATCTGCGCGTGGATCGAGATCGTAGGGGTCAAGGTGGGAGAAATAGCCACCACGTTCTTTATCCAGGAAATAGCGATCAAACAGGTCAACCGTGAGTTGCGCATCCTTCAAAATCAGCGGATCGCCCGTAATACGGTAGGTCTGAATCGGGCCTGCGAGCGCATAAATCTGCTCATAGGCGGGGATCGCGTCATAGTCATCGCCAAATTGTGAGGCGAATACTTTGGTTTCGCGATCACCATTCACGTCGATACCGTGATACCAGTAGACGATATTGTTGTCCATATCATAGAAGCGCATGTGGTCGCGGAGATATTCCGTGCCACGTTCCGCACCTTCAAGATAACGATCATCGCCCGTCAGCAAATACGCCGACGCAAAGCCATATACCAGACGTGAAATCGTATCGGTTTCCTGGCGATAATTATCCTGCTCTTTTTGGCCTGTTAAGCGGATCGTCGTGCGGTAATTGGCATAATCAACTGGGCCATCGCCAAATTGAGCTTTCAGGTAGAAGTCAGCCACTTGTTTGATCTGCTGCACCCACCAATCTGGCTTCTCAAACGAAAATTCGTCAACCGCTTGCCCAACAAAAACGAGGAACTGCGCTTCAACGACAAAGGTGCCATTTTCCGGGTAAAAAATGCCGTAGGTGTAGAGAAACCGTCCAGGGGTGAGCATCGTTCGGATCGTGCCAGTGGCATCGGCATAACCATCACCGAGGTTACGAGCATAAAATGCGTAGGTATTTGCTTTGAGTTGGATCGTGAAATCCACGCCGCCGCTGGTTTTCACCACGTACTGATCCGTTGCTTGATTGTAGTTGACAACGTATCCCGCAATCGTATCTGAGAAAGGCTGTTGAATCGTATTAGGCATGGTCAGTTAGGTCCTTATAGCGCTGGTCAGAATAATATGAGCAGTTAGGCATTGGGTTCAAGGGCTTGCAGGAAGACGTCTAAATATTGATCCGTAATACCGGGGTGCTTGCCAGTGATCAAATCGCCATCCACCACAATGTCCGCCGTTTGATCGCCTTCATAAATGACATCACCTCCGGCATTTTCCACATCGCAGATAATGTTGTGGGCGCAGGTGACTTTACGGCCTTCGAGCAAGGTGCGATCTGCACAAAGCAGCCATAAACTATGGCAAATGGTGCCGACTTTCAAGCCTTCCGTTGCCATCGCGTTGCGTAAAAAGACGACAGCAGGCGCTTGATTCGGCTGGCCCTTTTTCACGCTGGCCTGATACCGCATCCGATCCATCGCATACGCGCCGATGAGGAGGACACCTTTATAATCGTCAGGCTTGACATCGTTGATTTCAACGCTCACGGTCACATGATCCTGAACGCGATCCTCTTCCGGGTTGCTGCCAAAATGCAACTGGGGCTGTCCCCACAGATGGGACACATATTCCACTTCATAACCGTGTTTCGGAAAAAATTCGTTGAACTTGCGATATTCAGTCTGATCAAAATGCTCTTCGATCAAAACTGCGATTTTGCCTTTGGTACTGGTCATAATTCTTCTCATTCCCCATATGATGCGGACAATTGTCTGACGGCTAAATCAATAATGTGATCAAGTAATAAGCAACAATACTGGAAATTCAGATACTAAATTTGTCCGCCATAAAATTTGATGATCTCTCTATGATGATTTGTCTTAAGAACCTATCCATAAACCCTCGCCTCAACCCATCGGCATTCGCGTCATATTAAGGGGTTAAAAGCCAGGGTTTACAGATAGATACTTTGGACGTGTTAAATCCTAGCCTGTGATGAGCTTCAAGAGCGCATCAGGGGCATACACATCACGGAAGAACGTCAGTTGTTCTGTCTTGAGCGAGATGCCGCCACGATGTCCGCGCCGGATGAAGGTCACATTTCCCTTTGCGATGAGTTCATGAGTTCCATCATCCATGGCGTGCCACTCGAAGTAAACGACTTCGTGATGAAACTGGACAATCGGCCAGCACATAGTGACATCGGGTTGGGCAATGATCGAAACCCAATGCTTTTCGCGGTCATTTTCATGACCAAATGGCCCATCCTGGCACAGATAGATGTATTCGGGTCGATATTCCTGACCGAGCAGGTCGAAACGTCCTTTACGGAGAGCCATACAGTGAGTCGGAAACCACTCTTTATTCTCCGCCTCAATTTTTTCGAGCGTGTACTGGCTATCAATCGCGGGTAGTGCCGCCTCTTTGAGAGTCTGGATATGGGTGCTTGTCTTAATCAGTGCCGCAGCAGTTTCCTCGGAAACCAAACCTGGTATCGAGAAATCGGCGGCTAGATCCTTGTAGTAACTGACACGTTTAGCCATAATTTACCTTTCACTGCACATTTGGTGCGGAATTATCCTATCGCTCCACATCTGTTATGGAGCTAATCTACCACTGCACATCCGCTGCGGAACTAGCGAATCATCGCATCAATCAGAGACTGGTCGAGGCCCACATCACGGTAATGCTTCCGTGCCAGCTCAAGCAGTGAGAAGCCATCGTCATAGCCGACCACCACGCCATCTTCGACCTTATCCAGATAGATCAGTCCGCCGCTGAGGACAAAAAAGGTGATCATCGGCTCGGTAGCATCTGCATCCACCACCAGGGTGTGGGCTTCACCTGCTGGCTCAAAAATATAGCTACCGGGGGTGGCAACCCAGTCATGCTCCAGATAGCGCCAGCTGCCCCGCAGGGTATAACCATGCACTGTGCTGACATGGTAATGCGGGTTAAGCCGTTTGCCGGGTTCAACACGTAATACGTTGGCAAAACCACCGCTGGTAACATTAAAGAGGCAAGCTTGGAACCAAACACCATCTACATATGGAACCCAGAGACGTTCATCGTCCAGATTCGTCAACGCCATAAATTCATCACGGCGGCGCATTTCTTGAGGAATACCATCGGTAAAAGTACGGAACTTATCAATAGGCATGAGAATCTCCTTGTGTATAAACGTTCAAATTTGAAAAGGACGATGGTGGTACGGCGGTTTTTCGGAAAGGACTCCAATTGAATCCTAGATAGGAATAGCGTAATTGCTCACACGCTATCTGATCGAATTCCGCTGGTATAACGTGCTTCAATGCCTGAATCAGGCACACCGTTATTTTGAGTTGTACGCCAAATCCTCGGCGTTGTTGTTTCATAAATAATGCCCCTATTTTCCCCAATACTTAGGTTCGTCAGCGAGGCAGGCCGAATGTCAGGGTAGCGCCATTCACATCAAAACTACCCACTGTTTCATAAGCATCACTCGGTGCGTTGGCCGTCGTCATCACCAGCGCTCCACAATACGGCAGCGTAATCCCGTGCCGTGATGCCGAATACACCCAGGTGTTCGAACTTCCGATCCACCATGTCGCGTCAGTACCGCGAGTGAACGGCGCTTTTAACGCACGCTCAAACCCAATCGGCTCTTTCACATTTGGGTTCGTCGGCAATGTCATATAGCGGCGAGTCGCGAATTCTTCAAGTGACCGGAATTGCAGATCGTCCGGCAGTTCAAGCGGCAGATTGAGGTCTTTGATAACCTGCTTGACCACGCTTTTGGGGTCAAACATCAGCTTTTGCATGAAGGTGTCCGACTTCCACGCTTCCACCGTAATATGCGACTGGATGGCCGCACGCAATAATTGAGGTAGCCCGATTTCACCCTTGCCCACAGCCGCTTTAACAGCAGCAATCCGGTCTTGCCGGGTGAGAAACTCGTTCGGTTTTAGCTGAGGTTCGTCCGGGATATCGATGACGTTCGGGTAGTTGAGTGGCTTGGGTGGGATAACAACCCAGATGAGCGTTGGAGTTTCCTGAAGGAGCAAAATGTCGATAAAATCAGGGAGAATTTCTCCTATTTCACGTCCATAAAGGGGTTTGAAATCTGTAGCGAATTCTTGTCTCAGCGTGTCATTTGCCCAAGTTTTTAGCATTAGCTGAGTAAGATTGATATGATCCAAGAGTTCCTCCTTGAAATCGTTAGAATTGACGAAGCACGAGATATCAATCAGAGTTTTGACGCAAATATCGAATTACTGCGATAAACCAGGCACAGTCAGGATTCTCAAGCCACAAACGACTCTGCTAGCAGCAATACGAAGAGCGTGACAACAAAATAGAGCTATGGAATATAAATATGGATCAACTACGGTTTGGCCTGGTGATTGGTCAAAACGCCAAGCCTAGATTTAATATAAGTGGAGTTGCGTTTAATTCGAATTGAGATTTCCCGATATTTGAGGCAAAATCCAATTTAACTGCCTGAAATATCTGATTTGTCTATGGTATTCACTATACTGAAAATCTCTAATAGCGCAATGTGGCTACGGAAATTATTGGGTGGGCAAGTCTTGTGGGGGTACAAGATTCCTATATTTACCTCAGGCAGAAACCCCGTCAGGTGTATCAGGAGTCGATCATCTCATAGATGAATCAGGAAATAAAAAACAATACGCCCATCTCGATGAGATGGGCGTGTTTTGCCCCATAGGGACATTCACCTCGCATCATTCCGCGAATTGGAGCTTGCGGCTGAGACGATCCTCTACATTCTCTACAAAGGTCAACCGCTGCCTGAAAAGCCAGTCATCAACCGGATTTTGCCCAAACAAAAGCGGAATGAAGAAATTCGTGCGCGGTATGATGCAGGGGAGACTCTCGAACAATTGGCACAAGTCTTCGGTATTTCATTCCAGCGTATTCAGCAAATCCTGAAAGGTAGACATCACTAAATCTCATACTCTAATTCGACAATACGGGCAAAAATCACCGCCCGTATTGTTGACTTTATTTGTGTTGATGGAGTAGAGACCCCCTATCCAATATCCTAGCGAGCAGGCAATTTACATCAAAATCATTCATCGTACTTTCTATTCTTTTCCTCACCTTTACCCATTACCTGTCGGTAAATATCAGCATAGGCTGGATGGTTGCCATGTTCTTTCGATAACTGATCTGTCAACCTCAGTAAGCCACTGTCATGTGCCAGGGACAACGCTTGTAGCAAATAGTGCGTCCACTCCTTCTCGTTGTGCTGTGCGCGATACAACAGGGCAAAGCGGCTCAAGAGCATCGCGTGTGGCAGTTGACCGAGGCTCTGGGTCGTGCTGACCCGTTTCATTTCAGCGTCCAGCAGTCGTTCGGCTGATTTAAATTGCCGACGCATGATGTACCCGCGTGCTAAGGCATTGTGCATCGTCAACAACCCAATCGGGTCGTCTTGCACCTTCTGGAAGCGATACCCTTGCTGAACCACCTCCTCGAGTTCACGAACAGAAACGGCTGAGTTACGGCTCATAGCACTGAGTTTGTCCCGGAGCAGATGCGGCAACCAAGAGGCTGGATTGCGTTTGACCGCTACGGTGCGTAAGGCACGATCACTAATTCTCTCGGCTTCTGTATATAACCCCATCAAATTATGACTGACCCCTTCAGACCGGATCGCATTCACTTCGACATCTTCAAAACTGATGCGCTGTTCGGTCAAACGCTCGATCCCCATCTGATCACCCGGAAGCACACGATAGAAGACTAACTCGCT
>JALHNB010000111.1 GCA_022843745.1 Anaerolineae bacterium
CGGCTCCATCCCGAACCCGGCAGTTAAGCTCACGAGCGCGGATGGTACTGCACTGGTGACGGTGTGGGAGAGTACGCCACTGCCAACGATCCTTTTTCACTTCCTTTACTCTCGCGCCACTCGCTCTGTTTTTATTCCCCCTCCTTCCTTCCCCTACCTTCTTCCACATCCTTCCCTTTGCTATGCTAACTCCATTTATTGAATTCTTTCCTACCCTATTCTGTTTTTAGACTCCTCCCCTGCTCCCCTATTTGATGTTCTCGATTTGTGGCTGTCTTCTCAACCACTCGAATGCCCGCAAATTGACAATCGCGATCCCGGAGAAAATCAAACCTGCTCCTATCAGCAGCGTGATTCCGACTGGCTCATCCAAAAATATCGCACCCAATGCCACACCGACCGGCGGTATGATGTATGTCACCATCGAAGCCCGCGCCGCACCCAATTCCCGCACGACGAAATAATAAAACAGATAAGCGATGAAGGTGTTCAAAAGTCCAAGTACAACGACAGCCTGTATCACATCCGTTGGCACTGTATTCAGCGGCGTGAAGCCCGTCTCGCTGAAAAACGCCAATGGAGCAGTCGCTATCGCCGCCACAGTCATCGTCCCGGCGGCCATCACAACGGGTGCGACCTGACCTTGAATGATTTTTCGGCTGAAGGTCGTAAAGGTTGCGTAAAACATGGATGCTGCCACCACTGCCAATTCCCCGGTAATGTTGGTCGAAAACATATTTGTCGGGTCAAGCTCGCGGCTGAACAGCACGATGATGCCAATAAAACCAACGATCAGGCCGACCACTTTTTGAGCGTTCATGCGCTCATCAGCGAATGCAAAATGCGCGACGATCAGCGTAAACAGTGCCGCCGTTGATTGGAACACGGCAGCGATACCGCTGGGAACGGTTTGCTCACCCCAGGTAATCAATAGGAACGGTGCGACAACATTGCCCAATCCGATGAAAATAATCGCGCCAATATTCCGCCAATCCGTTGGAACAGGAATTCGTCGGAATAGAATCACCAGATTCAGCCCAATGGCTGCGATGGCTGTGCGGATAAAAACAATTTCGACGGGCTTGAATTCTTTTACCCCAATCCGAATCAGCAAAAATGATGATGCCCAAATCAACCCTACCAGCCAGAAAGAAATCCATGCCTGTCGTTTCATCAAATCCCCTATCATGCGTAAATACATCTGTAGGGTCGAACCCGCTGGGTCGCCCTACCATTAGCGTAGATCAAGTCAATAACAACTGACTATCCAATTGTTGTGGTTAAAACAAATGTGCGATATATCCACTTAGGATATTTGTTCGTTTAGCCAGTTGTTTCGCTAAGTATCTATCCGAGAATTTGGTATTTCCGGTAGGGGCGCAATATATTGCGCCCCTACAAACAGAATTTGCGAATAGATGCTAAGTTAAATGTGCGTTCAGCCATGCCAAAATATCGCTCAGGACGAGGTTTTGCTCCGGCTCATTATGGATTTCGTGATACAGGCCGGGGTAAATTTTCAGCGTTTTGTCGGACGAGGAGATTTTTTCATAGAGAAGTTGACTGCCCGTGACGGGCGCGATTTTATCAGCGCCACCATGAAGGATCAGCATGGGCAGGCGTAATTCGGATAAACGCTGGCGCAGCGGCTTGAGCGCATTGTTGTAGCCTACAGCCATGCGCACACGAACACGATTCGCATGAACCAGAGGATCGGCTTTATAAGCGGCTACAATCGCCGGATCGCGCGAAACTCCTTCGAGTTCCAGGGGAATCAATGGCAGCGTCGGCACGAAAAGATTCAAAAGATTGCCGATTTGGGCGACCAGCGGCGGAAACTGCCCGTCAATCATGATGGGGCAGCCGGTTGAAATATACCCCGCTGTTCCGATCTGATATTTCAGCAGGTAATTTAAGCCGATAAATGACCCCATGCTGTGGCCGTAAAGAAAAAGTTTTTTGCCGGGCTGATCAATTGTGCCAATATATTTTTTTAAATCTTCGACAATTGGGTCAAAATCGGTGATATAAACGCGCGGCTCACCGCCACTTTTGCCATGTGTGCGGTGGTCAAGGCCATAAACCGCATATCCCTGTTGTGCTAAGTACAGCGCGACATGATTGTACCGCCCGATATGTTCGCCGATGCCGTGAACGATGACAACAACTGCCTTAGCATCGCCATCAGGCAGCCACGACTCAGTATGAATCCGCAGTCCATTGGCGGTTTGGAAGCCGCTTTCGATATGTTGGGTCATCAAAACAGGGGGTCGTCGCCGTCAAATGAAAAAGGGATATCGAGCCGCAACCAGGTGCGCCCAATGCGAAAGAGCGTTCCCGGACGCAGATTAACGCGTCCTCGGAGAGGGTCTTTTTCTTTTTCGACAAATGTTCCGTTGCGGCTGTGGGCATCCTCCAGCCAGAACATCAATACAAACGGGTTTGTCACCGACTCTGTGCTGGTGATTGGTAGCGAATCGCAGCCCAAACGTGCGTGGAGGCGCGAAACCTGATTATCGAATGGCAAGTAAATATCGCAGCCTTCGCGTCGCCCGATGCTCACGACGCTTTCCTCGCCAATTTCCGGCTGGTCGAAACGCAAAATTTTCCCGTCCAGCGGGCCACTCATAAATGTAACTGAAATTTTCTTATCTAATAACACGCTATTCCTCGTCTTGGCACTTTTGCAGTGTTAATTCCAGTTTTTGCTGCGACGCCTCATGTTCCGGGTCAATTTGCAACGCACGTTCAAAAGCCGCAATCGCCTTCGGACAGTCGCCCAGCATCAACAACGCCTCACCATAATTATGCCAGAACCAGGCATCATTTTCATTATAATGTACGGCAAGTTCGTAACACGATAAAGCTTCTTCCCAACGCCCCAACGCACTAAATGCCAGCCCTTGACCGTTCCATGCCCAGGCATAGGTGTCATCCAGCGCCAGCGCCTTCTCATAACTTTCGATAGCCGCTTCATTATCCACTAAGCGCCGCAAAACCTGTCCGCGCCGCGCCCAGGCAGTCGGATTATCCGGTTGTATGCGCAGCGCCTGGTCAATAACATGCAGAGCTTCATCTTTGCGCTGCATATCCAGCAGCACATCAACCTGATTGGTGTAGTATAAAATCACATTGGGGTCTTCGTGGATCGCGCGTTCATAGCTGGCGAGGGCTTCTTCGCTGCGTCCCATCGCTTGCAGCACCAGGCCGCGCCCGTTCCACGCCCAGTCGTAGCGCGAGTTGAGATTCAAGGCCTGATCGTAGGCCGCCAGCGCTTCGGGTAGCTGTTCCAGGCGGCGTAAAGCCTGACCACGCTTGCCCCAGCTTTCGGCGTGGCGCGGATTCAGCTTAATGGCATGATTCAAAGTTTCCAGCGCTTCGTCAACGCGCCCCAGCATCACCAGTTCATCGCCCTGGTTATACCAATACCACACATCGTGTGGATCGGCTTCGGCGGCTTTGCGGAAACAAAACAGCGCCTCTTCATGACGGTTCAGGCTGCTCATAGTCAGCCCACGCCCATTCCAGGCCCAGGCATAGGCCGGGTCGATTTCGACAGCCCGCGTGTAGCTTTCCAGCGCTTGTTCGAGCCGATTCAGACGGCGCGAAACTTGTCCGTGCTTGGCCCAATAACGCGCGTTACGGGTATCAATTTTCAAAGCCTGATCGAGCAGCTCAAGAGCCTGCTTGTATTGATTCATGTAGACGAGTAGGTCGGCCTGTTGATAGAGATAGAGCGCGTCGCCGGGTGTAGCGATGCTGGCCTGTCGGTAGGCTTTTAAGGCTTCCTCGCGCTGTCCCACTGTTTCCAGCGTAATGCCCATCTCATTCCACGCCCATCCGTAATTGGGGTCAATCAGGGTCGCTTGTCGATAGGCTTTGAGCGCCTCTTCATAGCGTTTCAGATTACGCTGTGCATTTCCCAACCGCGCCCAACTCCGTGCGTGCTGCGGGTTAACCTGAGTCGCGCGTTCCAGCAGGGGGAGCGCCTCTTTATAGCGTTTCAGCAGCACCAACACATTGCCCTGGTTGTAGCGGGCGTGCCACACGTCGCCTTCGTCATATTTCGCGGCTTCTTCATAGCACTTGAGAGCTTCTTCATAATGCCCCATACGCTCCAGAACGATCCCTTTGCCATTGATCGCCCAGCCATAATCCGGCTGTAAGGCAATCGAACGATTATAGGC
This sequence comes from Anaerolineae bacterium, assembly GCA_022843745.1. Lineage (GTDB taxonomy): Bacteria > Chloroflexota > Anaerolineae > Aggregatilineales > Phototrophicaceae > JALHNB01. The sequence goes on from JALHNB010000111.1 coordinate 4,188, forward strand.
TTCGAGCGCTTCTTCGTTGCGTTTGACATAGCGCAAAACCTGCCCCAGCTTAGCCCAGCTAAAAGCGTGTTTAGGGTCGGTATGGACAGCCTGCTGCGCCGGATAAACCGCATCCTGATGCTGATTCAGGTCAATGAGTGTCTCGGTGACGTTGTACCAATGCCAGACTTCCTCCGGTTGGTAACGCGCCGCGCGTTTGAAACTTGCCAGTGCTTCTTCAAGCCGTCCGACTGCCTTGAGGGCCAGACCATAGCCATTGAGCGCCCAGGCATATTCTGCGTCGAGCGCCACAGCCTGCTCATAGGCGCGGATCGCTTCGGGATATTCGTGCAAAAGGCGGTGTACCTGTCCCAGTTTTGCCCAGCTATTGGGATGCGCCGGGTCAAGCTGAAGCGCTTTTTCCAGCAGGGGGATGGCCTCGCGGTGGCGATTCATATTTTGCAGGACATCCGCCTGATTACACCAGTGCCATACGTCCAGCGGGTTAATCTGCGCGGCGGTTTCATGGCAGGAGAGCGCCATTTCCATCTTGCCCATGCGTTCCAACACCAGACCTTTGCCCGTCCAGGCGAAGGCATAACGCGGCTGAATCTTGATGGCCTTCTCATAACATTCCAGTGCATCTTCATAGCGACTCAAGAGGCGCATCGTTCGGCCTTTACGCGCCCATGCCCAGGCATAATCCGGCTTGAGCGTGATGGCGCTGTCATAGGCTTCGAGCGCTTCCTCCGGGCGGCCTAGCTCGGTCAGCGAATAACCCTTATCCATCAGTTCGCGGGCTTCGAGCGCCGGGCCAGTCACTTCCAGCACAGCGGGTTTGCCCGTGACCGTCTCGAAAACCGAGGATAATTCCTCGACGATAACACTCCAGGCCGTTGGGCGGTTGCCGGGTTGTTTTTCCAGACAGAGCAACACCAGATCGCGCAGTGGGTCGGGAATCTGGCGTGCCATGCGCGTCGGGAAAACAGGCTTCAGGTTGATGTGGGCGTGCATCCATTCGGCAAATTTCCGCGCCACAAAGACGTTATGCCCGGTGAGCATCTCATATAACAGGCAGCCAAAGGCATAAATATCCGAACGCACATCAACAATTTGCGAACGGCATTGTTCCGGTGACATATACGGCGCTGTGCCGACCACTGCCCCTACGCGCGTTAAGGGGTCGTGCTTAATCGTCAGCGATTCAGGGTCGGTGTCCTCGTCAGCTAAGGGGATGTCTTCCAGTTCAAGTGAGCGTACCAGCCCAAAATCAGTCACTTTGGCGATGGCATCGTGCGTTACCAGGATGTTCGCGGGCTTGAGATCGCGATGAACCAGCCCCGGTACTTTGCGCGTGGCGTGCTGCATTCCCAGCGCGATATGCAGGCCAAATTCAAGTGACTGTGCCAGATCGAGCCGGTTGTGGTCGATCCAACTGCGCAGGTCTGCGCCGTAGCCTTCCGCGCCGCTGATATGCTCCAAAATAATATGAGGCCGTCCGGCGATGTTCTGCACCAGCCGCGCCTGAACGACATGGCGATGTTTTTCCAGCTTAATCCACGTCAGCGCCTCGTTGCTAAAGCGGTTGACAGCCCGTTCGTTTTCCAGAAATTTACTCTGGAATGTCTTAATCGCGACTGGTTCACGCTGCTCAACGTCATAACACAGATAAACGACACCCATCCCACCGCGCCGCACATCCGCTACTTCATAACGGTCATCAATAAGCTGTCCGACGGCAAATTCATCCACGGCTTCTGATCGGGGGCGCTTTTTCGTGAAGGACTGCGCCGTTCCGGGGATCGGCTTGATTCCGGTAATGTCGAGTTCGGACGATTGCTCAATGGCGGTTTGTTCGATTCGCGTTTCGCTGAAAGCATCGTCCTCAGCATCAGACGTGATCGAGGGCTGGCTGAATCCATGATCGAGCATCGTCGCTGAAGATTGGTTGTTGAACGACGAAATATCCAGCGATGCTACCGTACGATCATCCATTTCATCTGGTAAATGCGTGGCATCGTTGTCGAAATCATCTGCGATTCCCTTGCGATAGCTTTCAAAAAGGCTGCGCATCGTCCGACGATCCAGACGTACATTCGCGCCCTCTTCCGAGGCTGCCCACAGTGCAGCAGCGATATTGCGCGGAGTCGGGTATTTCTGCGTAACCTGAATTGTCCACTCGATAAATTGGTTGGTAATCGCACGTGCGAGATTTTGATCAGTTTCATTTTCTGCCGCCTGGAGCGCTTTTTGATAGGCGATAAGCGTCTTGCCCACATAAAAGACGAGCAGGCGGTTATCATCGGTCAGCGCACGTAGGGCGCAGAGATCACCTAATGCGAACAGATCGTTGATGTGATTTCGGCGCAGCGCCAGCATGCCGAGGCTGCGAATCTCGGCATTAGGGTCTGTCGCAAAATAATCGAGGCGGTCAGCGCTGTGACGTTTCTTGAGCGTTGACCGGATTTCATCGTCCGTCATGGGGACAGGTTGGCGGTTCGTTTGGGGTGCGGGCATAAGTTTTATTCTGTTTTAGCTTCAAAACGCAGGCGACCATCGTCAGCGGTGTAAGCCATAATGGTATCGCCGGGTGCAAAAGCATCTTCGACGATTTTGCCGCTGAGAGGTCGTGTCAAAAGGCGTTCGATAGCACGTTGTAACGGGCGAGCGCCGTTTACCGGATCATGTCCTTTATCCAAAATCAACGCGCGAGCTTCGTCGGAAAGCACAAGCTTTAAGTGTTGGTCGTTCAGGCGCTTATATAAATCCTTTAATTTCAGATCGAGAATCCGGCTCAATGTGTCGGGGCTTAGTGAACGAAACGTAATCACTTCGTCCAGTCGGTTCAAAAACTCAGGCCTGAAGAATCGACCCAAATGGGCAGAATAATCCGCCACACGCCCAGGCGTTCCGGTGAAACCCACAGCTTTTCCCGTTTCCTCAGCGCCGATATTGCTGGTCATGATAAAGACGGAATGCCGCGCATCGACCTTGCCGCCACGTGCGTCACTCAGGCGGCCTTCGTCAAAGACCTGCAAGAAAATATCAAAGACTTCCGGTGCCGCTTTTTCGACTTCATCCAGCAGCACGACGCTGTAGGGGCGGCGGCGCAGGCCATCCGTCAGTTGACCGCCGCGCTGTGCATCTTTATAGCCGGGAGGTGCGCCGATGAGACGCGCGACGGTATGCGAGTCGTGAAATTCAGACATATCCAGTCGGAGCATCGCGTCGTCACTGCCAAACATGAAATTCGCTAATGCCCGCGCCAGTTCCGTTTTGCCGACACCGGACGGCCCTAAAAAGAGAAAAACACCGATTGGGCGATTCGGATCACCCAGGCCAGCGCGGGCCGTCTTGACGGCATCGGCTACCGTCGCTACAGCCTCATCCTGACCGACAACCCGCGCCATGAGTGCGCCTTCCAGTCCGGCAAGGCGGTGCTTTTCGTCGCTGGTGAGTTCGCTGATGGGAATGCCTGTCCAATCTGAGAGCACATCGGCGATATTTTCGATACGCACTTCAGTTTGACCCTCGGCATCCTCATCCGGCGTGATAGTGCGGATAATAACGCGCGTGCAGGCTTCGTCCAGCAAATCGAGTGCTTTGTCCGGCAGGCGTCGGTCTGGCAGATAGCGGACTGCGAGTCGCACGGCTGCTTCTAACGTTTCAGGCCGGATCGTCACACCATGATGGGTTTCCAGCCGGGTGCGCTGCTGGCTGAGAATCGTCAACGTATCCTGTTCGCTGGGTTCTTCAATGTCCACCGTGCGGAATCGGCGTTCCAGCGCCGGGTCTTGCGCGATGGCTCGGCGGTATTCTTCGTGCGTGGTCGCGCCGATGCAGACCAGATCGCCTCGCGCTAAGGCTGGCTTGAGGATATTGGCGGCATCCAGGTTGCTGTCGATGGTGTCACCCGCGCCGACGATGGTGTGAATCTCGTCAATGAACATGATGACGTTTCCGGCGCGTCGTACTTCATCGACAATGCCGATGAGCCGTTCCTCGAACTGCCCACGCAGGCTTGTTCCGGCCACCAGCGTGCCGATTTCGATCTGCACAATGCGGCGGTTGAGCAGCGGTTCCGGGGCAGTGCCTTCGTAAATCGCGAAAGCCAGACCTTCAACAACAGCCGTTTTACCGACCCCAGCATCACCGAGCAGCAGCGGATTATTCTTTTTGCTCCGCGCCAGTGTGCGGGCGACAGCACGAATCTCTCTCTCACGGGCAATCGCCGGACCGATTTTGCCTTGCTTGGCCTGGTCAGTGAGATCGCGTCCATATTTGTCGAGCAGTGGAGTTGGCATCCGGTGTTCCTGCTGCGATTCAAGCTCATCCGATCCCAAATCCGAGTCGTCGAAATCACTTCCGATCTCGAATTGAAACGGGTCGTTAGCGTCAATGGGCAGCGGCGGCAGGTTGTCGTTTTCTTCCATGAGCAGCCGCTGCAACCATAGATTCAAATTAAAGCCCATGTCGATCAGCTTGCGCACAGGCACACTTTCGCTTTCCTGGAGCAGCGCCTTGAGCAAGTGGTCTTCGGTGATCTCGTCTTCTTCGTCGCGTTCAGCCAGGAAGATTGCCAGCGAGAGAATCATCTCGGCGCGTGGAGTCAGCGGCAGCACTTCGTCAAGCTGCCCCTCACCATTGCCGATCTCATGGCGAATCTCGCTGCGCACATCGCGGGGCTTTAATCCGGCTTGTTTGAGCAGCGTACAGGTCGGGCCATCATCATGACGGGTAATCGCCATGAACAGATGCTCCGCACCCAGGTAATTGTGACCGAGTTTTCGCGCTTCTTCGGCGGATTGTGACAGGATACCCGCGCAGCGTTCGCGTATTTCTTTTTCTGGAATATCAGGAGAAGGTGTCAAGATTCAACCTCATGTCCGTTAATCTGGGGATAGTATACCAAGTGAACACAATTGGGAAAAAAATTCATTTGTATGCGCACACAATTGGGGAAAAATTTCATTTGTGTTGAGTCTTCAAGAAGCGTTTGCAGAGTAAGATAAATGGAGAACGCCTTGTTTTTGTGATAACGTGAGTATAATTTCCGTTTAGTTTTGATTAGAAGCGCCATCAAGAAGGTAATGTATGTCCAGTAATGACCCGCTTATCGGCAAGCAGCTAGGCGATTATAAAATTATAGGTTTGCTGGGGCAGGGTGGGATGGCCCGTGTGTACCGGGGTTTTGACAGCAATCTTGATCGTTATGCCGCTGTCAAAGTCTTTGATACCCAGGTCGTCGCACAGGATGACCTGGATGAATATCGCGCGCGTTTTCAACGTGAGGCTCGTTCGATTGGTCGTCTGCGTCACCCGAATATCGTCGGTGTCTACCAGTTTGGACAGGTCGATCATCTTCACTATATGGCGATGGTGTTTATCGAAGGGCGCGATTTGCGCTATATCCTCAAAGAACATAACTCACATAAAACCCGCATGTCGTTTATTGATATTTTGCGGATCATCAGCGATGTCGCCAGCGCTCTCGATCATGCCCACCACGAAGGCGTGATTCACCGCGATATTAAGCCTTCGAACATCATGATTACCGCAAATGGTCACGCCACGCTGACCGATTTTGGGCTAGCATTGAGCATCCCTGAAGGGACAATCGGCACGACCTTTGGCAGTGTGCATTATATTGCGCCGGAGCAGGCGGTTTCGTCGGCGCAGGCGGTACCACAAAGCGATCTCTATTCGTTGGGTGTTGTGCTGTACGAGATGCTTACAGGCAGAGTGCCATTTGATGACCAATCGGCGATGAGTGTGGCGCTCAAACATCTCAGCGATCCGCCGCCGCTGCCCAGCCGTATTAACCCTGAAATCACGCCTGAAATCGAAAATATGGTGCTGCGCTCGTTGGATAAAGAGCCGCAAAAACGCTATCAAACGGGCATGGCTTTTGTCCAGGCGTTGGAAACCGCTTTCGGTATGACTGACGAAGATGAAGTCACGCGCAAGCTGATGGCGCTGCCGGATTGGGCGCTCAATCCAGAATTGGCGATGTTTAAATCCGCTCGTGCGGTCTCGGATTCAAACCCTTCGAGTCCATCGGTGAAAACCGCAACGCCGCCTTTCGGGACAGGTAGTGAAAAAACCATCTCCGAAAAGTCAGCGCCCCCAGGAATTCGCACCCGTACAGTCAACAAACGTTATTTGGGTATGGGCATTGGGGCGGCACTTTTGCTCATGATCGTCGGCGGCCTGTTGATTTTCAGCGGCTTAAATCCGGCCAATTCGGATGGCGAAAATACGCCTACAGCGCTAGGGGCGACATCTACTTCAGTCGCCCAACTTGGTGAGCCGATTACCACCATGACGGATACGCCAGATGCGACTTCAACCGATGTACCTGTTACACCGACATCTGTTTCCGAAACATCAACTGATCGCCCATTAACGGAAACCAGCACTCCCACGACTCTTGTGGTGGCGGTTGGCGTGACTGATGAACCGACAAACACGCCTCGACCCGTGACAGTTACCCAGCGTGTCACAGCAACCCCCAGACTGACCGCTACAGTTGAAGCGACTGAAACGAGTGAAGTAACGCCAGAAATTGCGCCAGCATCCGATAATGCTCAGGTGCAATTAGTCTATGATGATCGTAGTCTGCTGCTGCTGAATCGTTCGGACGAAACCGTCGATGTCAGTGATTTAATTTTCACTCAGGTTACAGCCGAGGGACGCGAACTCAATTTCCGCTCGAATAGTTGGGATGGGAGTGCGCTGCCAGATGCGCTGCCGCCGGGTGATTGTTTCGAGATTTGGTCGAACGTTTCCACGAGTATGCCCAAGCCGGATAGCTGTGGCACACGGCACGCCTTTTTTCAGGCGACATCGGTGCAGCGCCTATTCTGGATCAGCGACATCCCGACAGCGACCTTTGAAGTGCGCCGGGGCGATCAGGTTTTAGCCGAATGTGAAATCAGCGCGGGTGAATGTCTGGTAGATGTGCGCGATGAGTTGTAGAAGCACCACTTTGGATCAATAAAAAGTGACACTAGAAACTAGTAAAGAATAATCAAATCGCCCATCATCGGTGCGGGCAACAGCGCTGATCTTTTGATCGCGCCAATCGAGATACGCGATATAACCTGAAATTTGAACTTCCGGTTTGCCCCATAGCGTCGCCAGATCACCTGCTTTGAGTGTGTTTTCATACAGTGAAAATGTGGTTCGCGTAATCTGGTTATCGACAATTGTCAGGCCAATATTCGTGAACAGGGTGCCCGGCGGTCTAAGAAAGCAATATTTGACACCAGTGGCGACATCGACATTACAGCGAAATGTGCGCTCCAATCCCATACTCCAATATGCCCCCGGAAAGAAATCAATGTAATCCGCGAACAGATCAGATGGTAAAGCTTTTGATCTTGAAAGCGCGACAGGGATAGTCAAAGCCAGTAAACAAACGGCGAACATTATAATCACGACCCATAATCGTGCTGGTAATTTGAACGTCAGTCGTATCTCGACAGGTCGGGAAGCCCTGATCTCATTTCGTACAACTTTTGCAGAGGGCATGAATCGTCTCGCCTATCCTCTGATTTACCGATTGAAGCAATAGGACGATCTCAGGGAAAAAGACTTAGACTATTCGCAGAGGTCTTGTTTTTTCGGATATGTGATCGCCCTATATACGACTCAGGGTATGCGGATTAGGGGTGGAGCGTCATCCATCGAAGGTTCAGGATGGGGTTAGATTTATAGGTGTATTACAACTGTTTCAGTTCGCGGGCGCGGGAAACGGCCTGGACGCGGTTGGCTACATCCATCTTGCGATAAATGGCGTTGATATGCGCTTTGACCGTACCAAGTGCTATGAACAACTGGTTGGCGATTTCCTGATTTTGCAGACCGTCGGCGACTAGTCGGAGGACTTCAAGTTCGCGTTCGGTGAGAGGATTAGGATTAAGGTTTTTGCTGGTATTTTCGGATAGCAGGGGGCTTGAAATTGTTGTTAGCAATCGCTCTAAAATTGTTTTGAGATTGAGCGTTTTACTCCGTTCAATTGCCTTCTGGAATTCTTTGATGGGAAGTTGGTCAGTTAATGAATCCAGAGTTTGCTTATAAATTTCGGCATAAATGTCAGCGCCAATATTTTGTGCATCTCGATGTAAAAAAGCCAGAAGTTCAACGCCCCGTTCGGTTTTATCGCTGTTAGTCAGCACAAATGGGAGCAGTGTTAACAAATCACCCAGGCCGTGATAGTTAGCGCCTGATTCTTTAATTATTTCCAAACTCTGAATCAGGCAGCGTTCGGCATTTTTAACGTCTTGAGTTTGAATTGCGATCTCACATTCAGCCGTAAGAGACCATACTGCACCATAAATATCACCGATTTCCTCGGAAATAATCTGATGCTCCTGAAGCAAGAGTAGTGCTTCATCGTACCTTCCAGAACGCTTGAATATCAAAGATAACGCGCCAGTAGGCCAGCATAATCCCCAGGCATCCCCAAGTGATTTGAAAATGGCCCTGCTCCCTTGCTGATAGGTTTCGGCTTCATCAGATTTATTGTAGTAACAGGCATATTCTCCCAGCGCATAAAGTAACCAGGCTGCTCCCCATAACTCATTTCTTGCGCGAAAATACGCCAGATTTTGTATTAAAAATGAATGGAGTTCTTCAGGCTTATCGCAGCGTATTGCAACCCCTCCCGCAGAGACAATCGTGAGCGCTTGAGCCATATTTTCCTGAATCCCAAATTTAGTTAATAGCTGAATTGCTTGTTGAATGGACTTATAGTTGATGACCTTGCCATTCTCTAAGAGATACCATTGTTGCGCGAGGATTAAATAAGCATAGAAAGCACTTTCCTCGTGACCAAAACGCTTGACTGCCGCCTCAAAAGCGAACTCCCATTCAATAGTTTTCACTCGAATATGCCCAAAACGAAAGAGACTGTATCCGCATTGCTCGACTGCTGTTCTATTGCCTTGCAGGATCGCCCACGTCCAGCTTAGACGCACATTGTCGATTTCTGCCGCAATCTCGTCTAATGCAATGATTTGATCGCGCCCTTTTAATCTGGCCTCGCGCTCATGCAAGAATCCAGCATAATACGCACAATGAATATCCTGAGTGGCCGATTTTTGACCGACATTTTCAAGTATTTGTTCTCCATACTGCCGCATCAACTCGTGGATCGTGTAGCGCCCTGATTCACTCACGCGCAGAAATGATTTATCGACCAGCCCCAGCAACGTTGCCAGCGATGCGCTTGCTACAGCTTCCGCCGCTTCCCGCCGGAAGCCACCCCGAAAAACGGATAACTTGGGAAATGCCATACGCTCCTCATCCGTCAACATTCGCCACGATTGGTCGAAAACCGTTTGCATACTCTGGTGGCGTTCCGGCAGGTTGCGCCGATTAGCTGACAGAAAATCCAAACCTCGCTGAATCTCGTTCGCAATCTCACCGCATGACAGCACCTTCGTCCAGCTTGCCGCCAGTTCCAGCGCCAAAGGCATTCCCTCAACCAGATGGCAGATGCGAGTCACCGCAATTTCTTGCTTGCCCAGCACAAAATCGGCGCGTACCCGGCGGGCGCGTTCGGTGAATAAGCGGACGGCGCTGAAATTTTCAATCGACCCGACATGCTCGTTTTCGGGAACTTGAAGACCCTGCACCTGCCACAGCCATTCCTCTTGTATATTGAGTGCTTCACGGGATGTGACCAATATTTTCACATTAGATGCTGTTTTGACAATCTCTGTCAGCAGGTCTACAGCATCCATCAAATGCTCAAAATTGTCGATCAACAGCAGTAGATTTCGGCCACGTAGATTATTGAACAGTTGGGTGCGGGGCGGCTGTTCGCCAAAAAATCGCATGTCGATACTATTGGCAAGCGTCGTCGCCAGCATATCGACATTGCTCACCGGCTGTAAATCGACAAAATGAACACCGTGAGTGTATTGATTCGACACATGCCGCGCGACTTCAATCGCCAGTCGGGTTTTGCCGATACCACCTGGGCCAACCAGCGTCAGCAGATGACAATCAGGATCAGCCAATTGTTGGGCGATTTGGGTGATTTCATCGACTCTGCCAATGAACGATGTCAACTGCGGCGGTAATTGAACAACACGGCGCTCCACCATTCGATTAATCCCTGGATGATCGAATCAATACATGTTTTATAGCAAGATAAATTTTTAGGCGCAAATCAATAGGTTAATTCTCGTCCATGCGGTGGGTAATTTTTTCGCCTGCGCATTCGTCTATGAGTTGTGACAACAGATGAGTGTAAAGGTGTTATTGACTGATGGCATTTCCGTTATCCATTCTCGATGTTTCTCCTGTAACTTCCGGCTCGACCAGTTCGCAGGCATTGCGCAATACGCTGGATTTGGCGCGTTTTGTCGATCAGCGCGGCTATAAACGCTTTTGGCTGGCGGAACATCATAATTCCCCCGGTATTGCCAGCACGACTCCTGAAATTATGATCGGGCATGTGGCGAACGAAACCAGACACATGCACGTTGGCTCTGGCGGCGTCATGCTGCCGAATCATTCGCCTCTCAAAGTTGCGGAATCATTTAAGCTGCTTGAAGCGCTTTACCCAGGCCGCATTGATCTTGGGATTGGTCGCGCCCCTGGAACCGATTCGATGACCGCCTTAGCGCTGCGA
>JALHNB010000112.1 GCA_022843745.1 Anaerolineae bacterium
TCTCGCCCATCTCTTGCCCGCCACCTCCCGCATGTCCTGCCGTTCTCTCCATCCTTTGACCTTTCAGTCTCTCCGGCAGGTCTCTTAAGTTGGTGCATATGGGGTATTCTGAAGTCATTGCTTATTGCCATCTCGAGTTGGGGCGCATCCTCTTGGATCAGAACGATCCAGATGCACTTGTTAGGCTTGAACAGGCACGTGATGACTTTCGAGCGCTGAACGATGATCACAGCCTTTTGACGACCTCGATTCTGTTAGTGGCTTCCTACCGCACCTCCCAACCGGAAAAATACATTCAATTGGCACAGGAGAATGTCGATTTAAGCCTGAGTATGGGCGATTATAATGAGGCCGCATGGGAATTATTCCGATTAGCGCAGGTGTTGTTTCCGATGGGGCAGCTAGATCGTGGCGAGTCGTATTTGCGAAAATCCCTCCGGCTGTTCGAGGAGATTCGATACGACGGTGGTTGTGGATTCGCCAAAGGCTGCCTGGGCTACTACCGATTTTTCCAGGGGGACATTGACGAAGCGCGAACGCTGACTGAGGAATCGTATCGGCAGTGTGTCGAAACCAATTGCACTGCCGGAGTTCGGCAAGCCACGCATTGCTCCAGCCTGCTGGCGAGTATTGTCGATGAAGATTACGCCCGAAGCAGACAGTTCTGCAACGAGAATATAGGATTACAGAAGGGTGTCCTGCTGCCCGGTGACCATTTCGTTTTTGCAATTCTGGCTTGTGCGTCAAAAGATTTTTCCCAAGCCAGGTTTCACGCCGCCAAAGCGCTTGGTGATGCGTCCACACAGGGACACCCCACCTTACAGTTGATCTACCTGCCCCTTGCTGCCCTCATCTACGCCCACGAAGGCCAATTCGAGTGCGCGGCTGAAATTCTGGGACTCGTGTTCACCCACCCTGCCAGCCCAAATGGTTGGCTGCAAAGCTGGGGACTGCTGAACCGTACCCATTCGCACCTGCAAACGAAACTCGGCGAAGCGCGGTTTGCAACAGCCTGGGAGCGCGGCGCTGAAGCAGACCTAGAAGAGGTCGTCAGCCTGCTTTTGCATGAATGGCAGAGTCTACCTGTCGCGAAACAACCGTTAATCAATTTGCTTACCGAGCGCGAATGTGAAGTCATCAGCCTGATCGCCGCTGGTCTGTCGAACAAGCAAATTGCTGACCAGTTGGTGGTTTCAATCGGCACAGCGAAAACGCATATTCACAATATTTACGGAAAATTGGGTGTCGAAAACCGGCCCCAGGCCATTATCCGTATCCAAGAACTCAAGCTGGTCTACACCGGAAAATAAACCCGCAATTCCACCTCCCGATAGATGACTGACCACACTGTTGATCCTTAGCATTGAGCAAAACATTCGCTCAATGTGAAAGTGATAAACATGAAAAGGTTGATCATCGGGCTATTCATTATCGCGGCGATAATGATCCTCACGTTTACAGCACTGGCGCAAAGCAGCACACCTTCCGATCCATTTCTGGCTTATGCCGACCTGCTGCTGAAAGATCAGGTGCTGGATGCGATGAAAAATTGGGATTTTTCGTGCAATTTTGCGCCTTCAAACGATTACCACAGTTGTACCGTTGCGCCAGAAGATGGCCTGTTTTCAAATATTCATCTGGTTGTCGCTCAAGGTGTTCCGCAGTACATTTCGTTTAGGGTCGAAACAGACGCGCTGCAAATCGGTGATCTCATCCTGCTGTGGGATAAGCCGGATACGATATTTCCGTATGCTTCATCAACTCTATTGTGGTCGGATGGGGACAATATTACGATCAGCACCCTTGTGCCGCCGATGGATCGCCTGAATTATCTTGCGCCAGTATGGGTGGTGACGTTCACGTTTTAGCATCAGAAATCTCATCCCAACTTCCTCGAAGCTGGGATGAGATTGTCCGCCAGCATTCCTACACAAAAATGATCTGCGCGTCGTCGGCGACTTCCAGAAATTCCATCGCGCCCAAAACTTCGGCGTACTCGACCAGATCGTTTTTTTCCAGCTTCATCATGTCCATCGCCATCTGACAGGCATAAATGTGCGCACCTGCGTCGTGAAGCATATCCAGAAATTCGGGTACAGGCGGGAATCCCAGCCGCGAAATCTCGGTACGCATCATATTCGATGCCATTGTAGACATACCTGGCAGCCCGCCAAGCATCGTCGGGATGTGGAACATCGGATGCATGTTGGGGTTGCCCACCGTCGCGACATGCAGATCATCGGCCTTCGCTTTGGTGATGATGTCCATGCCCCAAAAGGTGAAGAACAGATGCGCCTCGATACCACTCATGCGGGCAGCATTCGCCAGGATCAACGGCGGATAGGCCATATCAAGCGAGCCTTTTGAGCAGATGATGCACAGCTTACGTTGTTTTTTCGTTTCCGCTTTTTTGCGTCGTCCCAATTGGGTCGGCTCAAATTCAATAGGAGCGGTCTCGGTTTCAATGGGGGCGGTCTTAGTTTTGATCATGATATATAACCATTTCTGCTACATTAAATGCAGCCTGTAGGCTTCGGCAGGCCAGCGATCATTGCGGCTTTTTTGGCCGGGCCATTGGGGAAAAGCTGGTACATCTCTTTCATACTGACATCTGTCTGTTTCGTAATTTGCCGCAGTGTTGGCGAGTCTTTTGTTTCGGCAAAGACCTTCCGGGCAAAGTGAATGACCACCCAATGGCGTTCTGTCAGCGTGATGCCTTCATCTTCAGCAATGGCGTTCGCTACTTCCTCTGTCCACTGCGTTCGATCCGTCATATAGCCCTCGTCGTTAAAGGCCAGGGTATCGAGAATGCTCAGGTTTTGTGCGCTCATGAGGATAACTACCTTTCTATATGCGTAAATCCGGGTTACGCCTACTTTCCAATCGTTGTTAATTTCTGATGACAACAACATACCGCTCAAAGTCATTTCTGATTACGACCACTTGCCAGCCATTGACATTTCATTGCTGACGGGCATTGGGCGGCCTTTGATAAGCAGATTCCAGTACATCCAGCGGAAGGCGAGTTTGCCCCAGTGGTTGACTCTGGACTCTTCCAGCAGCGGAAACGGCCCAACACCGGGCAGCGGGTATCTGCCGGGCAGCGGCTCGACCTCATAATTGAAGTCAATGAGCAGCCCTTTATCAAAACCCGTTTCAATAAAGCAGTTGGCATGTCCATCGAATGTCGGCAGCGGCTCAAGGCCGTCCATATGACGCTTCAGGTTTTCCGTCACCGTTTCGAGCATAAAATGCGCTACCGAACCTGCTTTTGAAGTCGGCGCATTTCCAGCATCGCCGATCACCCAGATGTTGTCCCACTTTTTCGATTGCAACGTCTGTTTATCTACCGGGACGAAATTGAGTTCATCACCCATGCCGGAGCGCCCGATCACGTCCGCGCCCATATTCGTCGGGATCGTAACGAGCAGATCGTAGCTGATTTCGCGCTCATCGTAGGAAATGATGGCTTGCCTGTTGTTATCAACTTCTGCGATATTGAAATCCGCTACGGTCTGGATGCCTTTTCTTGCCAGTAGATCGCCCAACGCGACAGTGGCACGCGGTTTGGTGAAAGCGCCGGAAAGCGGCGTAGCATAGATAATCTCAACCCGGTCACGCATCCCGCGCTCCTGGAAATACCAGTCCGCCAGGAACGCAAATTCCAGCGGTGCAACCGGGCATTTAATCGGCATTTCAGCGATATTGATGACCATTCGCCCACCGTCCCAGGTTTTTAAGAACTGTGCCAGGGCAGTTGCGCCCTCACAGGTATAGAAGTCAAAAATATTCTTGCGCCAGCCGGAATCGGTCATGCCTTCAATCTGTTCGGGTTGGATGTGGCTTCCAGTGGCGATTACCAGATAATCATAGGGAATGACGCGCTGGTCTTTCACAAGCCGCACGCGGTTCTGATCGGGTTCGATAATCTCAATATCCGAAAATACAGTTTCTACCGCGCTCGGCAAAAAATTCCGCTTCGGCTGGATGACATCGGCAGCATCATATATACCGAAGGGGATAAACAAGAACCCCGGTTGGTAATAATGGGTTTCGTCGCGGTCTACGACAATGATATGCCATTCGTCGGCATCGAGACGCGCCGCCATTTTGTTGGCGACCATCGTGCCGCCCGTGCCTGCTCCTAATATGAGAAGTGTTTTTTTCATGATTTCACCATTTCCGCTAAATGTGCCTGCACATGGAGTTGGTCGGCAATAATTGACCGCAGTAGATTGAGCGCCTCAATAATTCGCTCATCGGATATGCGATAATAAACCGCCCTGCCCTCGCGTTCAGCAGTGACGATGCCGCGTTCACGCAAAATGGAGAGATGTCGTGAGACGACTGGCTGTGTCATTCCCAACCGTTCGGCCAATTCACCCACGTTGCGCGGCTGTTCGGCAAGTTCGTAGATCAGCAGTATCCGACTCTGGTCGGCCAGCCCGCTGCAAAAATGTGAGTGTAAAAGTGCGATTTCTTCCTGTAGTTGAGTGTTCATGCTCTGTAATTGCCTACATATTGAGCTATCCATATATGTCTATAGCATATGATCACTTCAAAAGACGCTACAGTGCAGCGCGTCATACCCTGTTTGTGATAAATGTCACATACTTATCCGAAGTGGGTCGCATTCTATAAAATCGCTATAATCGTATAATCGAATAGGTAGTTGTGAGCCTTTCCGTCGATGGTCACGCAGCAATACACCACATTCATAGGTCGGACGCAGGAACTTGCCGAAATCGCCGCGCTGCTGGCTGATCCGGCTTGTCGATTGTTGACTCTCGTCGGCCCCGGCGGGATTGGCAAAACGCGGCTGGCAGTGGAAGCGACGCAAACGCTCGATTTTCCCAACGGTGTCCATTTCGTGCCGCTGCAACCTGTCGCGGATGCCGCCCTCCTCCCCATCGCGATTACCAACGCCATCGGCATCCAATTTTTCGGCGCGGACGAACCCCGCATCCAACTGCTCAATTACCTGCGCGAGCGCCAAACACTGCTGATTCTCGATAATTTTGAGCATCTCACAGATGGCGTGGATTTCGTCGTCGAAATTCTGAACGCGCCGGGGGTCAAGCTGCTGGTCACGTCGCGGACGGCGCTGAATATCCAGGCCGAGTGGCGTTATGCCGTTGGCGGATTGAATATTCCAGAGAATGGCAATGAAATCGAAAATTTCGACGCGGTGAAATTGTTCGCCGAACGTGCGCGACGGGTGCGGCACAATTTTTCGCTATCTGACCACCCTGCCGACGTGATCCGCATCTGCCAACTGACCGAAGGGATGCCCCTCGCCCTCGAACTCGCCGCCGGATGGCTGAAAGCGCTGTCGTGCGCCGAAATCGCCAACGAGATTCAGCGTGGGCTGGATTTTCTCGCGGCTGATCTGCGCGACGTGCCGGAGCGTCATCGCAGCATGGCGGCGGCATTTTCACAGTCGTGGCACATGCTGACCGATGATGAGCAAAAAATATTCCGGCGTATGTCGGTGTTTCGCGGCGGTTTCACACGCGAGGCAGCGGAACAAGTAACCGGCGCGACGCTGCAAATTCTCGCCTCGCTGGTGGACAAGTCGCTGCTGCGGGTCGATTCGGCGGGGCGCTACGATGTGCATGAACTCTTGCGGCAGTATGGTGAAGCAAAATTGGAAGCGGCGGGCGAGATAGAGGCGATTCGCGATACGCACAGCGGCTATTTTCTCAACTTTTTGGCGCAACGCGACCTGGATGTGAAAGGCAGGCGACAGGTCGCGGCGCTGGACGAGATCGAAACCGACCTGGAGAATGTGCGCACAGCATGGTATCGCGGTGTCGATCAGGGAAACGCCGTCGCTATTAACCGCGCCATCGAGTGCTGTACCCTGTTTTTCGAGATGCGCAGCCGTGTCAGCGAACATGAAGCCTTGTATATCTATGCACAGGACAAGTTCGCACCTAGAGAAGGCCAACCGCCGGAACTCGTTTACGCAAACCTCATGCTCAATCGGGTCGGTGCGCTTATCTCCGGTGATAAGGAACCCTCAAAACAAGCACTTTGCAAGGCGCTTCTGGATGAAAGCCGTAGTATCCTGTCAGCTTACGACGATCCCTTGCTAACCGGAATCATGCTGAATAACCTGGCTGGTCATCGACTCATGAAGGGTGAACACGGCCAACTGGAATTGTTAGAGCAGAGCCTGTCGATTTTTCGAAGCCTGGGAGAACCGTATTATATTGCCGAGGCGTTGAATTGGGTGGCATGGTGTTATATCCAGACACACGAGTATCAACGCTCGATAGAGACGGTTCAGGAGTTCTATACACTCGCGCTGCGGACAGGAAATCAATATGTGGCTGCCTGGGGCGCTATGTTTATGAATCTCCTGACCGATCTCACCGGGGATTATAGCGTTCGGGAAGGATGGCTGTACGATGCGCTGCACCTGATGCAGGTGGTGCGCAACCACTTTGGCATTTCGCAATCCCTCTATGCGCTGGCGGAAGTTGCCTTTTGGAGAGGAGATTTTGAGGAGGCAAGGCGGCTTTTCGATGAAGCCATCCAGGTTGGCA
Source organism: Anaerolineae bacterium (assembly GCA_022843745.1). Lineage (GTDB taxonomy): Bacteria > Chloroflexota > Anaerolineae > Aggregatilineales > Phototrophicaceae > JALHNB01. The sequence goes on from JALHNB010000112.1 coordinate 6,552, forward strand.
GAAAATTTGGCGTACAAACCTTATGCTCGATCAACTGCAAAGTGAGCGAGGCGCATTTTTCCATTTTCGTGGAAGAAGATTATGCGATAACTGGCAAACACTTTGACACACCGAACTCAAATAGCGGCTATGATGGGCTGTTTATCGTCCCTGCATTATGCGGATCAGGCGATTATGAGGCCGCGCGAAAAATTCTGGTTGAGAAGCTTCGAGGATTCCAGCAAGGTCGTCATGTCGATGGGCTGCATATATCCATAATTTTCGCTCTTTTGATTCTTGACAGTCAAGGCAAAAAGTATTGGGCCGCGCAGTTGATGGGCTTCGTCTCGACATGGCATCCCGATGTGATGGGTCTGACCGAAAAATGGGGTCTGTATACCCGCACACGCACCCGCCTGGAGGCGGAACTCGGCTACGAACGCTACACAGCAGCCTGGGAGCAAGGCAAAGATTTCGACCTCTTTGAAACGGCAGCAAAAATCCTCGATGCATGGCGCGATTTAGGCGACTCATCTCCCTATCCTTCACCGGATATGCTGACGCGACGTGAGCTTGAGGTATTACACCTGCTTGCCGCCGGGCTGTCTAATGCGCAGATTGCCGACAAATTAGTGATTACCGTTGGTACTGTCAAAGGTTATGTTCACAACATTTATAGCAAATTTGATGTCAAAAACCGTACCCAGGCCGTTGCCCACGCCAGAGACCTCGATCTTCTCTAATCTTGAAACCTATCTTCGACCCTATCTTTAGATAGATGCTCAACCGCGTGGTTGTCCCTTAGCATGAAGCGCATCGTTCGCTCCATCTGAAAGGGATAATGATGAGCGTAATAGCCATCGTATTGACCGTCACCGCCACCATTTTGATTTTCGTCGTTCAGTCAATTACGCAAAGCAGCCCACCATTCGATCCTTTTGCGCCTTACGCCGATCTCCTGAACAAAGGGCAAACCCTTGAGTCTCTTGCGAGTCGAAAATTTTCCTGCGAATTTGCACTTTTGGAGGCCAGCCAGAAATGTTCGCTGATACCCGAAGATGGCAATTTCTCGAAAATTATTGTGACTATCAACGAAGGTGTTCCGAACGACATTTCGTTCCAGGTCAACGAGGATATGCTGATGGTGGGCGATCTGGTTGTAGTATGGGGGCAGCCTGAAAAACAAAAGACTCGTGCAATCTTATCCTGGTCAGAGGATATTACGGCAAGAGCAGTTGTACATCATGAGCTGAATTATCTCGGGCCTGTACAGGTGGTGTCCTTCACATTCTGACGATTTGGAGCGCATTTTATAAAAAAGCTATAATATGACCATCGAATATTGAGGGTTGAGAATTTCCGCCTATGGTGGCGCAATTCACCACATTTATAGGCCGCGCACAGGAACTCGTTGAAATCGCCACGCTGCTGGCTGATCCGGCCTGTCGCTTGTTGACGCTGGTCGGCCCCGGCGGGATCGGTAAGACGCGGCTGGCAGTTGAAGCGACACGGACGATGGATTTTCCGCACGGTGTGCATTTCGCCCCGCTGCAACCCGTTTCTGACGCTGTCCTCCTACCCATCGCGATTGCCAACGCCATCGGCATCCAGTTTTTCGGCGCGGACGAACCCCGTGTGCAACTGCTCAACTATTTGCGCGAACGCCAAACGCTGCTCATCCTCGATAATTTTGAACATCTCGCAGACGGCGTGGATTTTGTGGTTGAGCTTTTGAGCGCGCCGGGGGTGAGGCTGCTCGTCACGTCGCGGACGGTGCTGAATGTTCAGGCGGAGTGGCGCTATGCCGTTGGTGGTTTGGATGTTCCAGAGAATGGTAGTGAAATCGAAAATTTCGATGCGGTGAAATTATTCGCCGAACGTGCTCGACGGGTGCGGCATAATTTTTCGCTGGCTGACCACCCTGCCGACGTGATCCGCATCTGCCAGTTGACGGAAGGGATGCCGCTGGCGCTCGAACTCGCCGCTGGCTGGCTAAAAGTGCTGTCGTGCGCCGAAATCGCCAACGAGATTCAGCGCGGACTGGATTTTCTGGCAGCGGATGTGCGCGATGTGCCGGAGCGTCACCGCAGCATGGCGGCGGCATTTGCGCAGTCGTGGAAGTTACTCACCGATGATGAGCAAAAAACATTCCGGCGCATGTCGGTCTTTCGTGGCGGCTTTACGCGCGAGGCGGCGGAAAACGTGACCGGCGCGACGCTGCAAATCCTGGCGTCACTCGTCGATAAATCGCTGCTGCGGGTGAGCGAATCGGGGCGCTATGATGTTCACGAACTCTTGCGACAGTACGGTGAGGCAAAACTCGCAGAAGCAGGTGAAATTGAGGCGATCCGTGATACCCACAGCGGGTACTATCTGCATTTCGTCGCGCACCTGGCGACGCACCTCAAAGGTCAGCGACAGATTGAGTCTAAGAATACCTTCACTACAGAACTGGATAATATATACACTGCGTGGTATCGAGCAATCGCCTTGAAAGAAGACACGCTTATCGAGATGACGCTCGAAACACTGCGCATAATTTATGATGAGGGTTTTTCCACCGATCAAACGATGGCACTCGAAATCTTGCAGAACGCAGGCGCGGCCTTTGATCCCCACCAGCCCGTTTATTGGCATCTGCGTGCCAGTTATTTCGGCATTCTATTTCGCAGTGAGAACTCGCGTGTTGAACTTGAGCGCTGCCTGGAAGTCGCCCGTTTTCGTCAGGATCATGCGGAAATTGCCTTCTGCCTTTACGTGCTAGGCTTTGCGATGACAGTAGGTGATAACGATATTGAGTCGGGGCTGCGCTGCTGGGAAGAAAGCTGTGCGCTCTACCGAGAGCTAGACGAACCTTTTTGGGTAGCTCGTGATCTCTGGTCAATCGGGTTCTGGTCAGGTGTCCTGGGTCGCACGGAGGACTCAAACCGCCTGCTCCAGGAAAGTCTGAAGCTGTCGCAGCAGATCGGCGATATATGTGGCGCGGCCACAACGACTGGCATGATCGCAGGTGCAGCCGAATTAAGCGGGAATCACATCGAGAATGAACGTATTTTGAACGAAGCGATTAGCCTGTACAGCGAATTTGGTGCAGTAGGCTGGGCAGCATCGATAAAAGGTTTTCTACTGTGTTTTGGCGTTTTGATCCCGCGAGGCGATTGGGAAACAGCGCACAGGTATGCACAGGAAGCGCTGCAAATTTGCCGGGATACCAATTTCGTCGTCTATGGCGTTAGGGGAGCGCTCTACACGCTCGGAATAGTGGCAAGTCTGCAAAATGACTATCACAGTGGTCAGGCGTATCTGAGAGAAAGTAAACCCCTTACCGAGCGCAATCGAATCGATGTCGAGCATCTGGATTGGGCAGAAGCCGTTACCGCCTGCGGTCTGGAGGATTATTCTCTGGCGGAACAGGCATTATGCGCCCTGCTGCGGCGTGGTGAAACTCCGGCTTTCACGCTGGTGATGGCGATACGCGCCCTGCCGATTGCCGCAATCCTCTTCGCCCGTGCGGGGAGCTTGAAAGATGCTGTTGAACTCCTGGGACTGACATCCACCTATCCCGCTGGCCTGACTGTCTGGGTGTCTAAATGGCGCATTACCGCAAATCTTCGCCGCAGTCTGGAAGATAAGCTCGGCGTACAGGCGTTCGCCGAGGCATGGGCGCGTGGAAGGATGCGCAGCGGTGCGCAGACGATGCAGGATATTCTTCGCATCCTCACGAGTGACTCTGGGTATCTACAACTGCCATCAGGGACAACTATCGACCAACTGACCGCCCGCGAGCTCGAAGTGCTGCACCTTGTCGCTAGTGGTCGTTCCAACCGTCAGATCGCCCAGGAATTAATCATCTCCATCGGCACCGTCAAATCCTATATTCATGCCATCTACAGCAAGTTGGGTGTCGAGAGACGCACCCAGGCTGTCGTCCGCGCCCGCGAACTCCACCTGCTCTAACCTCAAAAACCAACCCCCTTTCCTATCCTTCGATACCTGCACGCGCCTCATGCTGCCTTTACATTTGGGCATTATTCGCTCAGTGTGGAGGCGATCAATATGGGGACGTGGGTGATCATTCTGATTATCGTTGGCTCGATTCTGGTGTTGACATTCTCGATGATGGGGCAAGCCAGTCCACCATTTGACCCCTTTTTGCCCTATACCGATCTTTTGACGAAAAATCAAACACGGGATGCGATGATGAACTGGAACTTTTCGTGCCAATTTGTTCTTTCAGAGGGGCAGCAAAGTTGTTCACTTCGCCCAGACGACAACATATTTTCAACAATTTATGTCACCATCGCTCAAGGCGTTCCACTGCACATGACATTTGAAGTCGAAAAGGACACCCTGCAACTAGGCGATCTCGTGCTGCTGTGGGGGAAACCGGGTAATAGGGGGCGCTTTCAACGGTCTGTTTTGAGCTGGCCGGATATTTCCGTAACCGTCTTCGCCGTTGACAATATGGAATATTTCGCGCCTGTGCAGGTAGTCACGTTCACCTTTAGCTGAACCCAACACGAAAAACCAACCCCCTTTCCTATCCTTCGATAATGGTCAGTCCACGAGGTTGCCTTTACATTTGGCGCATCGTTCGCACCATGTGAAAGAGGTCGCTATGGGAATGTGGATCACTATTCTGGTCGTGATGAGTTCGATTCTGATCCTGATGCTTTCGATGCCTACGCAAGGAAGCCCACCGCCCGACCCGTTTCTCCCTTATGCGGATCTTTTACATAGAGACTCGGCACTGGACGTTGTTGAAAATGGGAGTTTTTCTTGCGCAAAGATTTTTTCAGGAGATCGTCAAATGTGTTCTCATAGACCTGTTGATCGTGCGTTTTTTTACATCCGTGTAACAGTCGAGCGCGAGGCTCCTCATGAAGTTTCTTTCCAGGTCACGAAGGATGCCCTTTATTTGGGCGATCTCGTGCTGCTCTGGGGCAGACCGGATACTTTATTCCCATATTCTGCACCCACGTTACAGTGGTCAATCCCAGATGGCCGAACAGTCAGCGCCCTTGTGCCATCCGCTAACCGACTGAATTATCTCGCGCCTGTGCAGGTCGTGTCATTCACGTTCTGACTCATGAAATTTGCGCGAATTCGGTTTGAAAACTGCAACAAATTGTTGACTCGTCCTTAACATTTGCCCTATGATTTTCCTGAAAAAAGATTTCAGAGTATTTCAGGAATATCCGATGTTTAAAAATATTCGTGTGTGGTCAGTTTTGAGTGTGATCTTACTTGCAGGCATTTTGTTTCAAAGTTATGGACTGGTTGCAGCGCAGGACGACGAGGCCGCGAAGGAAATCATCGAGGAAATTAACGCCTGGCGGATCGAGGAAGGTTTGTGGCCGCTGAAGCCCAACCTGGTGCTGGAACAGATGGCGATTGACCAGGCCACTTTTGTCCTCTCGCAGCCAAATTTCCCCAACGACATTCACATTGATGCCGATGGCGAAAACCCCCGTGAGCGTGCGCTGGATTACGAGTGGCCGCACTACACCCTGCCGGGGCAGATCGCGATTGGCGAAAATGGCGCGAATGGCAGCGTCGGTTATGCCATGAATTTCTGGCACGAATCCGAAACACATCGCAACACGACGCTCAATCCGGCTTATCGCGAGATCGGCGTGGCGGCGCTGCCCAGCGAATTCGGCCATTTTTTCCTGGTGGTTTTTGGCGCGAGGCCGGACGTACTGCCTGCCCTGATCGACCCTGTAAGTGGGACTCTATACCTTGCCAACGAGCAGTTTGAATGGGCGGATGATTTTACGGCGATGCAGGAAGTCACCCAGATTCGCCTTTTCGACTCCGATGGTCGTCCATTGAGCAAGGATTGGCTGCCCTGGTCAGAAACGCTGACCGTCCCCGAAGGCGCTGGCAGCACGATTTTTGTCCTCTATTCCGACGGCGAAAACGAAGCCATGAGCATGGTGAACCTGTCTCAGGATGTAGCGCTGCTCCCCGGCAGCACGACTGTTGTGTCCGAACCGCCCGCCGAGGCTGCTGAAACGGACGAAACCCGCGAAGACCAACCGCCGCTGGAAGAATCAACGGCAGACCCCGCAGTACAGGAATCCGTCGTAGCGGCGACCACCGTTCTCGACGCCGAGATTCGGATTGCTTATAGTGGCGACACGCTGAATATCATCAACATCTCCGGCGAACCGCTGGATATGACTGGAATTTCACTCTCCGGCGGTGGGCAGACTTTGCCGCTGGAACAATTTACCCGCGTCGCCGATTTTTCGCTGGTCGGCATCCCCAATAATCACTGTGTCCAGGCGCGTGATTCGGCGGTTTCCGGCGACGTGGTGCTGCCAAACGGCTGCTCGTGGGCGCGGAGTCTGCTGTACATGAATTCCACCGACCTGTTCTGGAGCGCGAACGATTTCACGGTGGAACGCGGGCAGGTCGTGCTGGCGACATGCAGCTTTAGCGCCAGCGTATGCGAGGTGGACGTGCCGTAGGGAGCTTGTCAGCATTTCAGCAAAATACCTGCGTAATTGACGAACCGTTTTCGTAGGGGCAGGTCTGAGACCTGCCCTTTTGATTCTCATGTCTCGATATTGGCTCACCCTGGAATTGCGCGAAACCCATGATTTTTCTCATCTGAATCTCGATAAGAGCCGATGATTATCCCCTCATCGTTGATCGAGTCCGGGGAAGTCGTTAAAGCGTCTGGAAACTCGATGATGATGGTGCTGCCGTCTACATCCAACATAAAACCGTTTCGAGAAGACGGGTCATCGGAACCCCCTTCGAAATACTCGCCGACGATAATGCCGGAATTATTGATCCCTCTAACGGCAGCGGCACCTAAATCCGGAATTTCAAAGAGCGTAAATTCTTCATCTTTCAGAACAAAGCTCTCTGTCATCTTTTCGCACGAGTCGCAGTAGGTATCTCCGACAATATGGCCTTCATCGTTGATCGCGCTGCCAAAGGTATTCGGCGCATCCGGGTAATCAATCGTCGTGAATTCATCTTCGACGAGGATATATCCGTGTGACCCACCCTCAGAAGCTCTATAATTCCCAACAATATGGCCCTCATCATTGATTCCAGCGGCAAACGTCGTCGTCGCATCAGGATAATCAATGACCGTAAATTCTTCTCCACTCAACAGAAACCCATGAAATGCGAAATCGGCATCGCCATAGGTACCAACAATATCCCCTGCATTATTGATCCCGCTGAGAATGGTGATTTGAGAATCCGGCGGGTCAATCGTCTCAAATGTATAGGTCACTTCCTGAGCGCTGACGGTAAACGTTGGCACGATCACAAATACGAGTGCAAGCAGCAGTATACGAAGTTTTTGCCTCATAACTTCCCCTTACTCACAAAAAATATCGGTATGCATAGTTTAGGGTTTTTTCACATTTCTAACAAACTTGTGGAATAGTATAAAGATGAATATTTCAATCATGGAGCGACCCTATGCCAAAAGCCGTCTTGATCCTGCTCCTGGCAGCGGTCATCACCAGTGGGTGCAACTTGACCACCCAGCGCCCTACCGAAATCATA
>JALHNB010000113.1 GCA_022843745.1 Anaerolineae bacterium
AACACCCGGCGCTAACACAAACGACTCCAACGAAAGATCGGGCGCTACCGCCAGCCCAGCCTCGGTCATCAGTCCACTGGCGATCAGGCGGCGGGCGCGCTCCTTGTTCAATTCCGTCCAGTTACCCTTCGGCCTGCGTGGGGTAAAGCGCTGGGCGTTCCGTTCAGCATCCATTTTTTTCGCGATGCCATCAATCCAGCCAAAACACAGCGCTTCCTCAACGGCGTGAAGATAAGGCAGCGACGGCTTTCCCGATGTCTTTGAGTAATAGATCAGCCAGATTTCTTTGGCTGTCGCGTGGTGATCGGCTAACCACTGCCGCCACTGTGCGCGTTCGCTGACATAAATTGTTTCGGTGATGTCCATAATCGCTAACCCCACATTATTATTCTACGCTTATGTAGAATTTTAATACTAAAAGAGTATCTCATCGTTTGAACCAGCCATAGAGCAGCATATCCGCCGCCGCCGTGGTTGCCTGAACCTGTGCTTCCCGCGTCGGCAAGAACTGCTGCGGGATATTATGGACACTCTGCAAAAGGCCAACCAACCCCATTGCTGCAAAGTCGGCATCCGTCACATCAATGATGCCTTTCTTCACACCATTCTTGATAACTGCTGAGATAGGAACCCGCAGCGCTTCGATGCTGAGTTCAACCAGCTTGTCAGCATATTTTGGGTTAATCGCAGGCATATCCGAGCGCACAATACGCCCCAAATCAATCGGCGGATGCGTTGCGAACCAATGTGCAACGGCATGAATCTGCGCCCGGAAGTCGTCTCCGGCTTCGATGATCGCGACAGTTAGCCCTTCGCCATGCTGCTTAAAACTCCGATCCATCACCTCAACATAAAGCTGCTCTTTGCCATCCGGCGCATAATAATAAAGTGAGGCGTGACGCATGTTCACAGCCTCTGCGATATCCTGCAAGGTAACACCTGTATAGCCAAGTTGAGAAAACAGGCGCTCTGAAGCATCAAGTATTCGTTGGTGAGTTTTGTTATTTTTGCGCATCGTTTTTCTGCACTTTTGCGCATCAGCTTTCTACATTCATGTAGAAATTATAAACCAGAAATGCGGATTTTCGAATGAGAAACCGATTAATTTCAATTGTTCACTGGCAGTTTTTTCCTTACATGACCGTCACGGAATGACCGCCATCGCCTCGACCTCAACCAGAAATCCCTCGCGAAAAAATCGGCTCACTTCCAGCGCAGTGCTGGCTGGCGGCTGGTCGGTATTCACAAATTGATCGCGAACTTCGCGCAGAATCGGCAGATTATCCGCGTCGAGCATATAAAGATTCAGCTTGATAACGTGTGAAAAATCAGCCCCAACAGCCGCCAGCGATGACCGGATATTTTCAAACACCTGCTGCGACTGAGCGCGGAAATCGCCCGCGCCGACCATATTCCCTGCCCTATCCAGCGCCACCTGCCCGGAGATAAAAATAATTTTCCCGCTGGTGACTTCAACAACGTGTGTGTATCCGTTCGGTTTGGCAATATCGGGTGGGTTAATAAATTGAACGTTTGACATAATTCCTCGCGATCAATAAAAATGGATGCCAATTATTCAGTGATGCTGTTGAGAAACACCTCTTGTTTTTAGCTGACTGCTGAAAGCTGATGGCTGAAAGCTATCCATAGATATGGTCGGCGACTGCTTCGCGCGGGAAACGCTGCGTAATCATCATCCTGGGATTTCCTGACGCATTCGGCGCAATGGCATGGAGCATCCTGAGATCAGTGAAAAACACGTCACCGGGCGCTCCGGTAAGCTCGACGACCCGCAACGGCACATCGTCCACGTAGTGAACTTCACTCATGAAGCGATTCCGATCCACAATGCTTTTGTCCATCAGGTCGCGGAAATATGAATGCTCTCTCAAGCGTTTTTTCAATTCCTGAGAGCGAATCGCGCCAACATCATTGAGCAGCCGATGCGAGCCTGCGACAAACAGCGTGCCACCACCACCCGGCAAGACCGTATCCACAAACGAAAACATCTGCGCACCCGGCGCGCCCAACGGCCCCAGACGTGGCAGGTCAAGATGCCAGGCCGCGTAGGGTACGACCCACTCGGAAGCGTTCGGATGCGTGAAAAGAAACTGCGGATAGGCCTCTGCGCGAATCGCTTCACCGTTAACAAGCTGCCGCGCGATGTCAAGCACATCGGGTGTCAGCAAATTCTTAAAAATTGAAGACTTGCCAATATCTTTCAATGCCGCCTTTGCCAGCTTAAGGGTTTGAGCTTCATCTCGCCCTCCCGCCCACGCTCCATCCCGCCACAGGCCGACTTTCTCCAACCGACCATAAGCAAGGTCACGCGCTGGCGCTACAACAGCATCTGGGATCAGCCCCTCTACCCGGATCAGCCCTCTATCGGCAAATATCTGATGATCGGATGCGCTGATTATCATCACTCAACTCCTGACCGGAAAACACTATAATGAAACTCAAAGCTAACTAAACTGCGAGCCTCCCCTCTCCATGAGCTTGCGAAATGGGGAGGGGTCGGGGGAGGGGTAAGATTCTGCCTGTACCTGAGTAGTTACGCTCAATGATAACGCGAAATTGGGTTATCGAAAAGTTACAATGGTGCGCTAGAGTCCATTTTCATTGAATCGACAGCACGTGCTGAAATCTATTTCCGCTGGATTGACGAACAGAACGTTTGCGGCTGACATAATGCGTCGCTATCATTTAAAATATTCCCAATTATAGACGTACCTGAATCAGACATTACGGCATGACTCCCAAAAAACCTGACTTTTTCATCGTCGGTGCGCCCAAATCCGGCACAACCGCCATGAACGAATATTTATCCGTCCATCCCGATATTTACATCCCGCCGCAGAAAGAGATGCACTTTTTCGGGGCGGATCTAAATTTTGGCGGGCCATTTTATCGCCGCAACCTCGCCGCCTACCTCGATACCTATGCCGCCTGGGATCGTCAAAAACGCGCCGGGGAAGCCTCCGTGTGGTATCTCTATTCGACGCAGGCCGCCGCCGAAATCAAAGCCTTCAACCCCGATTCGAGTGTCATCATCATGCTGCGTGAACCCGTCGAGATGCTCTATTCGCTCTACTATCAATTTCTGTGGGATGGCAATGAGCATTTGCCGACCTTTGAAGCAGCGCTTGCCGCCGAGAATGACCGCCGCGCTGGGAAAAACATCACCCGCACCACCTACCTGCCGCAAGGCTTGCTCTACCGCGAAGCCGCACTTTACACCGATCAGGTCAGGCGCTATTTTGACGTATTTGGACGTGAGCGCGTCCACGTCATTATTTACGATGATTTCGCCGCCGATGTCCGTGCCTGTTATCAACACACGCTGGCATTTCTGGGCGTGGATACCGAGCGCATCGAAACCGATTTCGCCGTCGTTAACGCCAATAAATATGCCGACAAGATCGCCGTCCGCAACATTTTGCGCGATCCGATTGTGCGCCGCGCCGCCCGTGCTGTCCGCCCCTTTTTGCCGCGCCCTATTTATGACGCGCTCCAGAATGCGCAAACACGCTTCAAACGCTCCAACACCCGCTTCGAAAAACGCCCGCCGCTGAATCCCGATCTCCGCGCCGCCCTCAAACGTGAATTCGCGCCCGAAGTCGCGCGTTTAGGCGATCTGTTGGGGCGAGATTTGAGCGCGTGGAGTTTATAACCCCGCATCGCGAGAATCAAAAGGAGGCGTATCAACCGCCCCCAATCATATGGTCAATAATTCTAGCGACTATTCCATCATGGCAAGTTCGTAGGGGCAAGGCGTGCCTTGCCCTACAAAAACGGGATAATCACCGGATTTCTAAATATGTTTACCGATTATTCGTCGCTGGAACAAGCTCTGGCGCGGCATCCGGTTCTGTTTCCGGCGCGGGTTCAGGCTGGCGCAGTTCATGGAACAGCATATAGCCCGTAAGCACGACGATAATCAATGTTCCCAGGACAGCGCTTTTGCTGGGCATAACGCCAAAGAATACAATGTTAATCAGCAGCCGTGCGATAGCTTCGGTATAAGCAAAGCCCGCCACAACGGGTATCGGTGCGAGTTCACCTGCACGTGCCAGAAAATACAGCGTCACAAGACCGACTATACCGATCATCACCAGGCCAACCATATTGCGCAGCGATGGCATTTGCCACACAACGGGCACGAAGAAACTCATGACAACAAAAACCCATAACGCGGTATGAAACAGGCTTGTGATCGGATGGTCGTCCCGCAGAATGCGCGAAAACATCAGATGCAGGCTGATGGCGACCCCAACCCCGAATGACAGCAAAATAGCCGGGCTGATGACACCCTGATCGGGACGAAGGACGAGCAGCATGGCGATAAAACCGATCCCCCCCGCGATCCAGCGAGTCAATCCCACAGGCTCATGCAGGATAAAGGACGCGAGCGCCAGCATCACAAGCGGCGATGTCCAGTAGATTGACCACATATCATCCGGGCGCATATATTGGGTCGCCAAAAGTGCGCAGACCGGCATGGCGACCATCGTCAGTGACCGCAGAATTTGTAAGCTCAGGCGATTGGATTTATAGAGCGTGGACTTGTAGCGCGGCCCAAGCACGACGAGCATAAACAGGATGTGGATGCCGTAGCGTCCCCATACGACCTGATAAAGGGAAATGCCTTGTACAAGATATTGACCGACCATTTCGACAAAGGCAAAACAAAATGCTGAAATAATCATGCAGAGGATGGCGCGAAACGTCACCCGCTGCATCAACAACGGGATACGAGCAGTAAGAGACATGATTCTAACCCTTTCAGCCATGACTTTATCCTCATGACCGTGCAGCAATAAGCGATCCATTGAGGACGCCGGACGAAGTGTGCAAGATTAGTATCTCTCTTGGAAGCTAACAAATGCCTAACACTATTCCATTTTTTCTAACGAAAAGGTAAATTTTGTGTACGATCAGGCACGTGGAAAGTTTGTTTTACCTGAACGGTGCGCCTTTTTGGGGGTTATAGCTATTGCCACTCTATTGGTCTACTACTAGGCAAAAATATCCTTCACTGCCAACTTGAAACCCGGCAGCACATTTCCACCATCCAGAACATCGTTCATCCCAGCTGTGCGTTTGGGCTGTCCGGGCGCGTAGATTTCAACCTCTTTCGCTTCTGGGATGACGAGCCAGACCAGCGTTCCGGCTGCCAGATAATTCACAACTTTCGTGCGGAGATTTTTTTGAGATTGATAGGTCGAAGGGAAATCGACCTCGACAGCCAGATCGGGCGGATTCGGGTTATAGCCTTCTTCAGCCAAATCAGGTTGATTGGCTTTGGAAATAAATGCGACATCCGGTGCATATCGCTCACCAGATACCATGTAACCACCTGCCTCACCTGTCAAGTGGCCTAAATCCTTACCCTTCATAAAAATATAGATTTCGCCCGCGATAATCTGGCTGTATTTTGAGGCAACCGCATTCGATGGCACTTCAACGATCTCCCCGCCAATATATTCAAACAACTTATCGGTATTTTCCGGCTGCTCGACAAAATGCTCAAAATCTTCGACGGTGACTCGTGTCGTGAACATGCCTGCTTCCTTTACATCTCAATACGGAAAGTATAATTCAGATAGCCAATAGATGCCAGAATATTTGATCTATCACCGCATTTACAGCGTCAGATCAAACGCCGCCGATGCCAGAATCTGCCCGTTCACCTGCACATCGACTCGATGGCGACCCGCATAATAGACCCGCGTCGTGACAGGCTTCATCGAAAGCGTCTTTTGCAGCGCAACCGTCGCCCCGGCTGGGAGCACCACCGTCGTCCATTTGAAAACCTTCGCGCTGGTTTTGTCCCTTGCCTTGACGAAATGCACCACAAAATCGACAACGAGATTTTGCGCCTTATCCCCCTCATTCGTCAGCGTCGCCGAGAGGCGCACCGTCTCCCCCACCGTAATCGCACCCGGCTGTACCTCAAAATCCGAAACGCTCACCACCGCGCCTGTGTCATATCCCAGAATCGCCAGCGCCGCCGGATCACCTCTTTTAATCAGTGTGCGCAGCGCGTGCCGGACAATCCAGCGTGTCCCCTCGCTGCCGTCCGCGTACCAGCGCTCGGCTGTTGCCACCACCAGCGCCGGATGATCTTTGGCAATATCGTTCAGATGATTAGCAACCGATTTTCGCACATAAAGTTCGGGATCATCCTTCAGAATTTCCAGCAGTTTCAGCGTCGGTGCTGGATCGCGGATGAATGGGTCGAGCCGCATCCCCCAGGGCAAACGCGGGCGTGTCCCCTCGCTCACCCACCGCCGCACGTGGGGGCTGGGGTCATCCACCCACTCATGCAGTTTTGCTAACACACGTTCCGAGTCGCGCAAAAGATACGGGCGAACCGCGAACTCGGACGTATTGCGTTTGGTGATCTCATACAGCGCCTTCAGCGACACTTCGAAATCATCCAGCCCATACTCCTCGACAAACTGCGCGATGGGCATCACAAACCAGCCTGCGTTGAACATGCCATCCGCAACCGAAATCTCCGAATCCAACGTCTGCAACAAGATCGAAATGGCTTCAGCGTAATTTTCCGGCAGATGTCGCCGCAAGCTGGCGGCAATCAGGCGTATACGCGCCTTGAGTTCCAGTGCGTCAACCTCCGCCGCCACATCCTGAATAAAATTTTCAGCCGGAAAAGCCGGATAAACGGCCTGAATTTTCGCGGCCAGATCGCGAGTCAGGTCAAGTCCAAAGTAATATTTGAAGGGTTGAAGCTCGGCCATATTGAACTCCCCGCTGAATGATGATATACGGAGAGTATAATCCGGCTCGCGGCAAGAATCCAGAATATTTGATCTATTGGTTTCAAAGTACAACGACAGAAATTATGAAGGGTGTTTTTGTGTAGGGGCGCACAGCCGTGCGCCCAAAATGAAGGCTTGGTTATGAAAGATTTTTTGGACGAAACGAGGCGCGATCTACTGATCGAGCAGTTCGTCGATCTGCACATACAGGACAAGATTGCCCAGGCAAATTGTGTCGCCGTCGTGGATAAAGCGGATTTCATTAGGCGCTAAACGCCGTCCATTCAGGGATGTGCCGTTAGAACTATAAAGATCGGTAATCGTAAAAATGTTAAAGTGATCTTCAATAATGGCATGAAGCCGCGAAACGCCAAGCTGTAGGGCGTTGAAATCGCTTAAGTCGATGTTGGGTTGGTGTGCGCAGTTGGCCGCGTACCGCCCCAATACCAGGCGCTCTGTCTCCGGCATTGGCACTTCAGAGACAATATTTCCGCTGCGCACCAGCAGCCGGATTGTCAGGCGATCCGGCGTACTTTCATAAGAATCGGCCTGCTCAAACGGCGGTAATGATCTGGTAACGCCCATTTCAGGAATATACAAAGGCGTATCGTCTGAGGACAAAAAATTCGCCGTATCCTTTTGTTCATGCAGTTCTTGAAACATGTCTAACCACTCCACCGAATTTATCATCACGCTATAAAAATCTGTGTATAGAATAGATGATGATATTCGGATGTTCATGGGCGGCTGGAAGGATTAAGACGTAGGTTAAGTGGGGGGTTATCGAGGCAGTTTCCCGACCATTGCGGCTATTTGGGCTGATCACGGCAGCCTTCCGATCAGTGACGCGACTTGCTCATCAGTTGTTCGCACCGCTGGGGAAACCAACACATCGCATACGGCGCTTGGGGCAAATTCACTCCCTCTTACGTTATTTACATCCAATCCATGCTTATACTTATGAAAAGTGTGATGAAAGCTTTGAGATCGCAACGTCCCTTTTCACACCCAGGCAGGTTGTGCATCCGCTCGAAATCTAGGAGTATGTTTTACATGGAAACCGATCTTCCTCTGGTGTTAGCCGTCGATGATGAGCCATCGAACTTATTTCTTCTGGAGCGTATTCTTAATAAAAACCATCGCGTTATCAGCGTACACAGCGGCCAGGAAGCGCTGGATATGATGGCGAAAATGCCATTTGAACTCGTTCTCCTTGACATTATGATGCCCCGTATGACAGGCCTGCAAACCCTGGAGCATATTCGAAATAACCCGGAAACCGCCAATATTCCGGTGATCCTGATTTCCGCCCTCAGTGACGGTGAAGATATTTCGCGCGGGCTGGAATTGGGTGCGAATGATTATATCGCCAAGCCCATTGATATTGATGTGACAATGGCGCGTGTCAGAACACAGGTCGCACTCCGGCAGCATCAGAATGAACGCGAACATCTCATTGCCGAATTGCAGGCAGCACAGGAACTCAAAGATCGCTTTTTACAGATCGCCTCGCACGATTTGAAGGGGCCGTTGATGAATATGCGCATGGTGATGTCGCTCATCCGCCCCTCGATGAAGGACATCCCCGACGGTGAGACGATTATCGAAATGGCAGATTCTTCACTGGATCTGATGCACTCGTTGATTAAGGATTTTCTGGATTCGGCTGCCATGCAGAATGGCGCGATCAAGCTGCACATTGATCCTGTGCCATTGGAGTCGTTTATCGCGCGTGTGGTCGCCGAAAATGAGCCGAACGCCACCCGCAAAAATATCGCTCTGGACATCAGCAATATTACCGGCATGGTTCTCGCCGATGCCAAACGCTTTCATCAGGTCGTCGGCAACCTCGTCAGCAACGCGATTAAATACAGCCCGTCGGACACTACCGTCAGGATATGGACAGAATCCGATGGCAGCAACATCACCATCTACATTGCCGACGAAGGGCCGGGTATTCCCGCTGCCGAACAGGGCAAACTTTTTACACAGTTTGGCAAGCTCACCCCGCGACCCACAGGCGGCGAGAGCAGCACCGGACTTGGCTTATGGATTGTAAAGCAGCTTGTCAATTTACAGGGTGGCGAAGTGGGCTTCCTCTCCCCAACCGAAGGCGGCTCGACCTTCTGGGTCAGAATGCCAGTCGCGTAAGCGATCAGTCTTTGCCCTTGAGCAGTTCGAGGAAATTTTCGGCCTCATCATAATCCATCCGTTCAGTCTCGCGTAAGAATCGCACGAATCGCTTGAAACTGACCGGATTCGCTTTGCTCTCCTTCAAATATCTTTTCATATCGATGAATGTCATCTCAAGCAGCCCACGCGGCGGCTCTTGACTCAGCAGGCTTTGCGCAAAATTCGCAATCGTTGCGCCGTGTTGTTCCATCATTTTGGGACTGAGGCCGCCCTGCCCCATCTCTTTTTGAAAAGCTGTCAAGGTTTTTTTGTTACGCGTCTGAACAGCTTTTCGAACATCCGCCGTGCTACTCACGCTCGGCAGCAAACTCGTGATAACACCTTCGCGCTCCTCCAAAAGGCGATAGCTCGCATTCAGATCGCGCTGGATACCGCCGCCAAACATGATCGGATATGGGGATATCAGGCTATCGTAAATAATTCGATCCTCAAACGGCAGCAGCACAGCCTCCACATACACTGGAAGATATGGCCCCGTAAAATCCTCGAAATCATTGGTCAGCCCAAGCACACCATACGCCCGCGCGGGCGAACCCTCAGCGATAAAAACCGCGTATTTTTTGAGATAGCGAAAGATGAAAAAGCTTCCTGCAACCCGATATTTCCAGCTTTCCACTATGATCAAATCCGCTGGCGATAGCTTGGCCGGATTCTCCGCGATGAAAGCCTCGCGCAAAGAGTCATCCGCCCACAGCGCCTCGCGCAAAGGAAAAGCATCCTCTGGTTTCACGCTGACTTTTCCCCACTTCGCCGGAAATGATTTAACCAGTTGCTTTTTCTGGTTCACGTAATGCAGCAGCGAAAACCAGATACCATAAAAACGCTTCACTTCATCCGGCGATAGGTGCATGATTTCACTCCTTTATTTTCATTTGTTCTCTTGCGTTTGATATAATCCTACCCATAAAAACGATCAGCAGGAAAGAAAATACAGTGGATTTGATGTCGGACACACTCATCGAAGGCGCGGACTTCAAAAATCAGGTTTATTCCGGCAAAGAGATCAAATTTAAAGAAATCGCCGACACAAAATTTACCCGATGCACTTTCACCGATGCCTTTTTCGACGAATGCACCTTTAAGAACTGTGTCTTCGACCAATGTGACCTGAGCATGATGCGTGTCAAAAGCTCGAAATTTGCAGAGGTGCAGTTCGTGAAGTGCAAGGCCATTGGCATCAACTGGACAGAAGCGTCCTGGGAAAAAGGCGGCTTTTTTCGGCTGATTGATTTCCAAGAGTGCGCGTTAAATTATTCGACCTTCTTCGGGCTAAAACTCAAAAAGATGAAAATGACCAAATGCACCGCACTGGAAGTCGATTTTGGAGAAGCGGATTTAACAGGCGCGATATTCTCGCACACCGATTTTAGCGGCAGCATCTTCATGCACACCGATCTGACGGATGCCAATTTCGTCAATGCCATCCATTACAATATCTCGGCGAACAACAACACCCTCAAGAAGACAAAATTTTCGCTGCCGGAAGCGCTGTCACTCCTGCGCGGTCTGGATATTATTCTGGTGGATGACGCACAGCCTGAATAACTCTTAAAATTCTCTGCGCCTCATGCTTCCCTGCGCCGTTGCGTTTCGTTTTTCGTTTCCAGAATCACGGCCTCCACAGCCGCCACATACCCCTGCAAGCCGAATCGCGCATAAACCGACTCGATCCCCTGCCGCGAAAGCGCCGCATACAGTGCCGGATCGCCCGCTAATCGCGAAATTTGCGCGGCAAGAGCATCGACATCCCCCGGAGGATAAAGCAAGCCCGTTTCTCCATCGGTGACGATTTCCGGCAGCCCACCAGCGTCCGATGCGATCACCGGGCAGCCCACCGCCAGCGCCTCGACAGCCACACGCCCAAACGCCTCGCATGTCGAAGGGATGAGCGTGATGTCCGAGTCGCGATAAATCGGCATCGGGTCAGCCACCTGCCCCGCCCAGTGAATTCGCTCCGCAACGCCCAGGTTTTCGGCCTCGCGCTTCACCGCCGCGACAAACGCCGCCTCCCCCATCCCTACAATCGTCAACCTCGCATCGATTCCCCCCGCTTGCGTTTTTGCTCCCCTCTCTACGAGCGAAGCGAAGTGGGGAGGGGCTGGGGGAGGGGTAGATACCCTCGCCAACGCCCGCACCGCCTCCATATGTCCCTTGCGCGGGCTAACCGCACCCACGATACACAACTTTAGAATTTTCGCGTTCGGACGCTCCGTTCGCGGCGCGGGTGGATCGCCGTCCAATTCAGGAAAGCCGTTGTAAATCACGGTCAATTTTTCCGGCGGCAAATAGTGCGCCCATTTGTCGCGCACCGCTGCCGAGTTACAGATCATTTTTGCCGTCGTCTGGTCGATCAACCGCATCGCGCGTTTCGTCCCGCCGATGAAATCCGCGCCCATATCCTCATGCACAAACTCGCGCACATGCAAAATATGCGGCACACCCATATTTCGCGCCAATAACGCCCCCATCGGCGATGTGATCGTGTTGCTGAAAACCAGATCAGCACAAAGCACGTCTTTTTTCATCAAGAGCAGGGGCCAGCCAATCGCGTTCACGGCACTGCGCACGACCATCTGCGAGATGCTGCCACGCCGCGCGATCCATCGCCCATAACGCGAAACCGTGTACGGAATCTGGCGTGATCCCAGAGCGCTCGTCAATGCGCCCTGCCCCGGCACGAGGACGTGAATGTCATATTTTGAGCGATCCAGATTTTCGATGACGCTCAAAAATGACCGTGCCGCGCCGCCACCGAGCGTCTGTGTGTGGGAAACAAATAAAATTCGCATGGCGATGAGCTTATCAGGTAGCTACTGTAGGGACAAGACATGTCTTGTCCGAATGATTAGGCAATTCACGGTACAATCATGAGAAGAATAATTTGTAGGGGCGCATGGCGATGCGCCCTTCATGATTATAGCTATGCGCCCTTTACACAATGTTAATCCGAAAGCTCAAACCCCAATGCTGATCGTTGGCCTCATGTCCGGCACGTCCGCCGATGGAATCGATGCCGCGCTGTGCGAAATCTCAGGCGAACCGCCGCACCTGCAAGCGCGTATCGTGCATGGCATCGCCTACCCCTACCCCGATGGCTTCCAGACGCGAATTTTAACAGCCAGCCAGCCGGACACCGGGCGCGTCGATGAACTGGCGAAGCTGCATTTCGCCATCGCCGAATTATTCGCCAAAGCCACGCTGCAAGTCATCACCGAAAGCGGAAACACCCCCGAAAATGTTGATCTGATCGGCTCACATGGGCAGACCTTCTGGCACAATGTCGAGCCGGATGGCCGCGTCAGCGCAACGTTGCAGCTTACCGAGGCCGCGATTTTAGCCGAGCGCACCGGAATCACGACCATCAGCAATTTTCGCCCCCGTGACATCGCGGCAGGCGGTCAGGGCGCACCGCTGACGGCTTATGTCGATTGGCTGCTCCTGCGCCACCCGACCAAATGGCGTGCGGTACAAAATATCGGCGGCATCGGCAACGTGACATTTTTACCGCCCCTCTCCGATTCGACCAGCCAGCCGGTGGCCTTTGACACCGGCCCCGGCAACGCGCTCATCGACTCGATCATAACACTGCTCACCGATGGCGCACAGGCCTATGACCAAAACGCGGCGCTGGCAAAACGTGGGCGCATTGACGAAGAGTGGCTGCAAGAGCTTTTGGCGCATCCCTATTTCAAGCTCAAGCCGCCCAAAACCACCGGACGCGAACTTTTCAGCAAAGCGATGGCGAAAAGTTTGATCGAGGAAGGCCAGCGGCGCGGCGACGATTCCGCCAGCATTTTAGCGACCATCACGACGCTGACCGCGCAAAGTATCGTGGATGCCTATTCGCGCTTCGCCCCAGCGCAGATCGAAGAAGTCATTCTCGGCGGCGGCGGACGGCACAACCCCGTCATCGTCGATCTGCTGCGAGGCATTTTGCAGCCGACACCTGTGATGACTCACGAGGACATCGGCATGGACAGCGACAACAAAGAGGCGCTGGTTTTCGCCGTTCTCGCCTATGAAACCTGGCACGCCCGCCCCGCCACCCTCCCGGCGCTCACGGGCGCGGATCATCCCGTCGTCCTGGGGCAGATCACCCCCGGCGACAATTATGTTGATCTCATCCGCCGGACGTGGGCAGCAAAATAAAATATTCGAGTTTTCGTCTTGAGTGAAAATATTTAAGCTTTGCGAAGTTTGTTTAAGAAACTGTTTGATAATTCGATTTGTTACGCTTTAAACGCTTGCATTTCCCCTAGCGAGTTCGCATTTCTCCCTTTTCTCCATGCAATGGGCGACCAACGGAAGTCCCTGTGGGAGAAAGGGGCCGGGGGATAGGGGATGAATTTCCAAACACGCTCTTAGTCTAGCCGAGTACCCGTCTGTACTCGTCTGCGACGACACCATAACATTCACAGGTAACACTTTCCAACCCCGCTCGGTCAACAATTGTCAGATTACCCCGGCTGTAACGGATATAGCCTGCCTCTTGCATTGTCTGCATCACAACGCTGACACCCGCGCAGATCGGAAGAGCACACG
>JALHNB010000114.1:0-5340 GCA_022843745.1 Anaerolineae bacterium
TGGGTACGCAACGAGACGGGCGAGTATCTGGTTCAGCAGCGGGCGTTTCATCTGGCGATCCACCCCGGCGTTTGGGCAACAACCGCTGGTGCTGTCCAATCAGGCGAGGAAAGCATTGTTGCCGCGATCCGGGAGACTCAGGAAGAACTCGGAATCACGCTATTACCCGCCCAATTGCGACGACTTGAGCAGTTCATAATAGAAAATCGGTTTGAGGACATTTGGCTGGCAGACGTTTCTCAAAAATCGACTATGCCCGTTGCAGGCACAGAGGTCGCTGCCTGGAAATGGGCATCCAAAAACGCACTCACACGGCTCATCAGTCAGGGTGATTTTTACGATTACAGCTATTTCGACACGCTGCCGGAATAGCATTGTCTCCGCTCGCGATAGAAGTGAGACACCTTCTCCAGCGGTGGCGTAGGGAAAGCGGCGATTCGAGGCTACGCGAATTTGTCGCCTGTGATCGCTTCGATCTGGGCGAGGGATTCGGCTAGGCGCAGGGGTTTGACCGGAAACGGGCCGGATTCGAGGTCGATGCCGTCGCGGGCGGCTTCTAAAACAGAGAGCATCCGCGCGGCGATGCGGGTTTGGTCGGCCTCGCTGTAACGGTCAAAATTTATCGGCAGGCGGGCGTAGTCCAGGTTGTAGCCATACATTCCCTCTTCAAAAGTCTTGCGATAGGGCAAGCCAAAGTCAATTGTCAGCGTATCGTCCTTATTGAGAGGGATTTCAACTTTTGGAATAGGTGCATCGACGGCAAATGGATAACGATAGGCTTTGCCGATATTCAATGTCGGGCGTGGGTCAAGAACGCTAATCTGATAGGGGTATGTGTTCGGTTCGTTATGAGTGTCATTCGAGACGTTCCAAAACGGCGGCGTTTCGTGGAGATAATCGATTTCTACAAAGACCAATCCGCTGTCCAGAAATTGAGCACGTTTGGCGTTATAAGCTTGAGCATCGCTGCCGCCTTTATTTGATGGAGAGAGCAATTCGATCCAGCCAATAAGTGCAGCTTCTACATTACTTTCCGAAAGTGGTCGAATTTCGATGGCAGAATAGGGATGCTCATAGTCGATTTCGCCCCCGATTCGCCGGATTTGCAGCGATTCGATGAGGTCGGCTGTGTAGCCAATAGGATGCAGAACTGCCTTCAAAGTTTTCAGAATATCACAAATTAGCAAAAGGTGAATGCCACCAGAACCAGCTTCACTCTGCCAAAAACTGTGCAGGTGCGCGTTGACACCGAGGTATTGATTTTTGATGGATTTTGTTTGCATGGCCTGACCTCAGCTTTTCCTGCATTTTAGCCTACAAGCTGAGGCGCTGACAAGCTAATTTACTGGCACAAGCTGAGGTGCTGACAAGCCGACTCGCTAGTACGTCGCTTCCCAGATGCGTTCACCGCGCAAAATCCGCGCCAGATGGTCGGGAAATTTATCGGCGTTGACCGGCTTTGCCAGAAAACTGTCGAAGCCGGATTGCTTAGCTTTCTGCACCTCGCTGGTGTGGACGGTGTAGGCGACAATTGGCGTTTTGGCGAAGCGCGGGTTGGCCTTCAGGCTCTTGAGAACGTCGTAGCCGCTGAAACCGGGCATTTCCAGATCGAGAAAAACCACGTCAATATTATTGATCGTCTCGATGATCGCGTCCAGGTGGCGGCAGTTGGTGACGCGGGTATGTGTGAGCTTTTCGTCACTGAGCATGTTTGCCAGGACGCTGATATTTTTCGGGTTGTCGTCGATGATCAGTGCGTGTAGTTGTTCCATGTGTGCTTTTAGCTTTCGTAATAACGTTCGCCAGCGTACCAGACTTTTTCGCCCGCCAGCACCTGCTCGATCTGCCTAGGGAAAAGGTCGTCGTCAATGGGCTTGGCGATGAAGCCGGAGAAGCCCATCTCGCGGGTTTTGGGAAGGGCGATGGCAGGCTCGGAAGCAGAGACGGCGATTATGGGAATCGACGCATATTCCGGCAGGGCGCGAATATCGTTGTAAATGTCATAGCCAGAAACACCGTTACTGAGCATCAAATCCAGAATAATGAGGTCAACACTGCGAAAATTTTCCAGGCGCGAAACCGCATCCGCACCCCAACGCTCGAATTCGACTCGTGCACCTGTCATGACCAGTGCCATTTGAAAAACAACGCGATTCTGCGTGTTGTCTTCGACGATAAAAATAAGTTTGTTTTTCAACTGCATTGCTGCCTTACTCCTTTAGACATTGCGGCCTACAGATTAGACTACGAGCCATACGATTTCACAACGTGGGCGCATCGCGATGCACCCCTACAAAAGACACGCCTTATTAATTAGCTGACAATGCGCCAGATTTTCTCGCCGTTGATAATGCGATCAAACATCTCCGGAAACGCGTCGAAATCCAGCGGCTTTGCCAGACAGCCATCGAATCCGGCGGTTTTAAGCTGCTGGACTTCCTCGTTCATCACGCTGGCGGTCATGGCGATGACGGGGATGCCGTCAAATTGATGCGATTCGCGCAGCATCTCGATCATTTCGAAGCCGGTGTGGGGCTTCATGTGGATGTCAAGGAAAATCACATCCGGCGGCGGCTGCAAATCCAGCACGCGAGTCAGGAAATTCGCGCTGTGTTCAAAGAGGGTGAGCGACACATTCATATCACGGGTCATCATCTCCATAACCCTGCGGCTGCGTGAATCATCTTCGACATACAAAATCATGGGTTGGTCATTCATTTTTCTCTCTCCAAACAAACTAGCTGTTCGCTGTCAGTCGTTAGTCGTAGGTCGTTAGTCATTAGTCGTTAGTCGTTAGTCGTCAGGTCAAATATCGGGGCGCAGTATATTGCGCCCGTACAATACCCGATCTTTTCGATAGGTCATTTACGCTACTAGGGACGTGAGCAGTGCCTCGGACTTGATCGGAATGGCGACGTAGAAGGTCGTTCCCTTGCCGACTTCGCTTTCCAGCCAGATGCGCCCGCCGTGCGCCTCCACCAGACTCTTGGAAATGGGCATCCCCAGCCCTGTGCCGCCGCCCTGACGCAGGCCGGTGCTGGTCTGCTTGAAGGCCTCGAAAACCGCGCTCTGATCTTCGGCGGCGATGCCAGAGCCGCTGTCCCCGATTCGCACAATTAACTCATCGTCGGCTTGATAAGCCTGGATGGTAATGAAGCCTTCTTCGGTAAATTTACAGGCATTGGACATGATATTGAGCATGATCTGGACGATGCGCTGGCGATCTGCACGAATAGGCGGCAGATAATCGGGAATATCGACCTGAATTTCGACGGGTTTATCGGTGAGCAGCGTTTTCCCGGTGGAAATGGCGGTGTTGAGCATCGGTCTGATGTCCACATCATCCTCGACAAACAGCGTGAGGGAGTCGGCTTCGATTTTCGACATATCCAGCACATCGTTGATGAGGTTGAGCAGGTGCTTGGCGCTGTCCACGACTTCACCGAGTGTTTCCACCTGCTGCGCGTTGACCGTGCCGAGTGAGCCTTTGGCGACGTAGCGCGTAAAGTTGATGATCGCGTTCAGCGGCGTGCGCAGTTCGTGGGACATGCTCGCCAGGAATGCGGATTTGATTTTGTCGGATCGCTCGGCGGCTTGCTGTGCGGCCTGGACAGCCTCGAAACTCTGCGCGTTATGGATGGCAACAGCGACCTGTTCCGCCAGAGTCTTCATCAGATTGACATCGTGAGTCTGGAAGCGGTTGAGATGCTCATCCTGCAAGTCGAGAACACCGAGCAGTTCACCCTGGTACACAATCGGGATCGCCATTTCGGAGCGCGTCGAAGGAAGCAGGGGATTGAGAACAAAATCCTTACTCTGGCGCACATCATTCGCCAGCACAACCTCAGACTTGCGTGCGGCCTGCGGCACGATGCCAATATCATCCAGCCGGAACATTTTACCTTCCTCGGTCATACGTTGGCCGGGAATACCGACACCCTGGCGCAGTGTCAGCTTCTGCCCTTCTTTATCGAACAGGAAGATGGCAACATGATAGAAACCAAACGCTTCGGCTGTCATTTCGGTGACAGTGGCGAACAGCTCGTTCTGGTCAAGCTGCGTGGTCAACTGGCGCGAGACTTCGGAGGCGACGTTAATATCGCGCACGCGCTGGTTGACGCGCTCCTCCAGCGTACCGATCAGATTTTGTAACTGCTTCGCCATGCTGTTAAACGTTTTTGCCAGCGTGCCGATCTCGTCAAAGCGTTTGATCTGGCTGCGAGCGCTGAAGTCGCCCGTTTGGATGGCCTGGGCGGTACGTGAAAGTTCTTCGATGGGAGCGACCACCTGGCGCACGACGAGCGTTACCAGAATGACCGCAACGACGACGGCGATCAGAGTCACCACGCCGACATCGGTCAGAATGCTGTAGACCGGTTGCAGCGCGTTGGCAATGCTCTCCTGACTGACGACGGCAAAGTGAACATCGCCAAAAGACAGCGGCTGCGAAACGACAATGGCTGGCTCAGCATCCAGGCTTTCTGACGGGCCGTTTTCGGTGGGCAACTGATATTGAACATGGCTTAATACGACTGATGGGTTGGCATGGGCGACGATATATCCGGCATCATCGACCATAAAAATCCTGAACTGCTGGTAGGCGGGGCGCTGCTGAATCTCCGCCAGCAGATCGCCGATCAGCCGGAAGCGAAATTCCGCGATGACGACTCCCCGGATGGCGGTGCTGCGCACATCCACATAGGGTACGCCGATGGTGAGGAACGGTTCGCCCGTAACCCCGTCGTAATTCATTTTGGAAAACTGAACTTCTTTGGTTTCCAGTACGGCCTGGAACACGCTTTCCAGATATTTGTTGCTGAGGTCGGAGCCGATGAGCGCATTATAATTGGCGACGTGGAAACGTTTACTGCCATCGGCATTCAAAACAGTGATCTGCTCATAGGCCCGGCGATCCTGCAAGAGGTTTCGCAGCAGACCTTCCTGCTGGTCAACGGGCAAATCCTCGAAGGCGAAGGCGCGATTAATCAGTTTGATCTCGTCAACGCGATCATTGATGGTGTTATTCATCAGGCTGGTGAAATACTGAGTCGCTTCACCCTGCACCTTGACGGAGTTCGAAACCAGGTTGTCATACGTGCGTGCCGCGAATACCGCCGCGATAATCACGATGGGGATGACGACGAGACTGATAAAGCTGATGGTCAGGCGTGTTTTTAGTTTTGTAAACATAAATATGATCCAGAAAATACCATTGCGCGTCGCGGATGGGAAATCCCAAAAATACTATTGCGCGTCGCGAATCGGAAACCAAAATACCCTATTTGAATATAAGGTAATTTATGGGTCACGAAGTGTTAAGTTTTATGAATTCCGAATGAA
>JALHNB010000114.1:5350-12538 GCA_022843745.1 Anaerolineae bacterium
CCGGAGAATACGCGCCAGTTGGTCAGGGAAGCGGGTGTTATCAAGCGGCTTTCCCAGGAAACCATCGAAGCCCAACTGACGAACGACGTTGATTTCGCTGACATGCACGGTATAGGCGATAATCGGGGTATCGCCAAGCTTTGATCGCAGCAGGTCTTTCGTTTTATAGCCATCCAGACCGGGCATTTCCAGATCAAGAAATACCACGTCTATCCGTTCCAGCGTAGGAAGCAGGGCAGTGAGCTTCCGGGGGTCGGAAACCTCGGTGCAGCTTACTTTCTGCTTCGAAAGCAACTGCGCCAGGACTCTCAGATTTTGCTGATTGTCGTCAATAACAAGTGCGTGAGGTTGACTCATGATATCCTCCAAGATTGATCGATAACGATTATAGCGGACAAAATCGTTAACTCAAATTCCGCTCACCCGCATACCAGACAGACTCGCCATTGATGATGGACGCAAGCTGTTTTGGAAAGAGCGTTACTTCGATGGGTTTACCGATAAAGCCCGCAAAGCCATGATTGCGTACTTTCGGGATGGCGATAGCGGGATCCATCGCGGATACCGCCACAATCGGTACATTGGCATAGTCTGGCACGGCGCGTATCTGATCGCAGATTTCGAAACCAGAGACGCCTTCTGCCAGCATCAGATCCAATAGAATGAGATCCACATGGGTGATGTTGTTCAGGTGGGTAAGGGCATCGCGTCCCCAGCGTTCAAAATCGACGGTTGCGCCGTGTCGTGCCAATGCCATCTGGAAAATGATCCGGTTTTGAAGGTTATCTTCAACGACGAAAATACGTTTGTTTTGCAGCAGCATGTTACTCATGTTTCCCCTCAGTTCAGTCGAGAATGCGCCAGATGGTTTCGCCATCGAGTATGCGGTCAAGGGTTTCCGGGAAGGTGTCGAGATCAATGGGTTTGGAGAGGCAGCCATTAAACCCGGCTTTGCGGAGTTTTTGCACCTCTTCGTTCATGACACTGGCGGTCAGGGCGACAATTGGCGTTTGGCTGGCCCAGTCCATCTGACGCAGCATCTCCAGCATCTCAAACCCGTTGTAAGGTTTCATATGGATATCGAGCAGGATTATATCCGGCTTGGGGTCGAGCGCATCCATGTGGTCGTGAAAATCCTGGCTGTCTTCCAGAATGGTGACGGTGGGGAGTTTCAGCCGTCCCTTGAGCAGCATTGACATCAGCTTGCGGCTTTGGGGATCGTCCTCAATGTATAATATGACGGGCTGGTTGTTCATGATTCACTGTCCTTGTTGTGCTAGTTTCGTGATCGAGTTTCAGCGTGATGCTGTTGCCCATGACAGGCTTTCAGCGTTTATACGATGCCTATGACAGGCTTTCAGCGTTTATACGATGCATGTGATATTCAGGATTATGCCATGATCGCTACCAGGGCTTCAGATTTGACTGGAAAAGCCACATAGAAATTCGCGCCTTTTCCAAATTCGCTTTCGAGCCACAGGCGACCACCGTGCGCCTCCGCCAGACTTCGGGCAATGGGCATTCCTAACCCAGTCCCGCCACCCTGACGCAAGCCGGTATTGGTTTGCTTAAATGCTTCAAACACCATCAACTGATCTTCCTGCGAGATGCCCGGCCCGGTGTCCGACACAGAGATAATAACTTCCTCATCCTGCTGATGAGCACGGATGATAACTTCGCCTTCTTCGGTGAATTTGCAGGCATTGGAGATGATATTGAGCAAAATTTGCAGCATACGTTGTCTATCGCCCGTAATCAGCGGCAGGTTGTCCTCAACCTCGGTTCGGAGGCGGACAGGTTTCCCGACCAGCAGGCTTTGTCCTGTCGCGGCAGCGCTTTTCAGCAAGGTGTTGAGGCTAATGTTATCCTCGACAAACAGATTGAGCGCACCAGCTTCAATTTTGGACATATCCAGCACGTCGTTGATCAGATTGAGGAGATGCCTGGCGCTGGCGACGACCTGTGTCAAAAGCTCGGTCTGCTCATCGTTGACTGGCCCGGTATCGCCGTCGATGACGAAGCGGGTGAAGTTAATGACGGCGTTCAGGGGGGTGCGCAGTTCATGCGACATACTCGCGAGAAAAGCGGATTTCACCTGATCGGAGCGCACCGCATCGGCACGCGCTTCCTCGGTTTCCATAAGCTGGTCTTCGAGGATTGCCAGTTGAACCTGGATCTGGTCGGCCATGCTGTTAAAGGACATCGCGAGCTGACCGATTTCATCTTGTGATGTCACCGACGTGCGCTGGTTCAAATCACCACCTGCTAGCAGTTCTGAAGTCGTCTTGAGGTGGAGAAGCGGTAATGTCAGATTTTGCCGGATGAGTATGAACACCGACGAAAACATGATCAGTGCAAGCGCTCCGACGACGATCAGGTTTTGGGTGGCTAACCGGGCTTGTAAAGCCAGCATCGTTCCAAGTTCGATTCTAACCGCCAGCACCGCCTGAATTTGACTGCCGATTCTTAAAGGCGCATATCCCACTGCATCCGGTGTATCGTTTGCATCCTCAGCCAAGACATCCGAAATCGAGACCTGACCGCGCTGCGCCTGGATAATAAACGCCTCATCTTCGTCTGTTTCGCTAAATTCTTCGCCTGCTCCGCTGCTCTGGGCAGCTAATTCACCCTCATAGATGATGGCAGTATGGAAATCTGTTCGCGCGAAGTTAAGGTCATCCACAAAAGCCTCATCAATCATACGCCCGGTCAACACCATACCGATGATGTTTCCCTCTGCATTCTTGACAGACACCGCCGCCGCCAGGTGAAGTGCCTCGTCATTTGTAATAAGGCCAGTCGTGTCAGCGCCAATCAGGCCCAATCCGATCAAACGCTTCTCTGCCTCGGCGGCTTCCGTCGTGCGTGTCGATACGATTGCTACGCCATCGCTGTTGACAATATGGACTTCGTCGATTCCTAGCGATTCGGCCTGGAGCAGAATAGAAGTTCGCAGGCTGGTCGAGTCGCCTGTTTCAATCGCTTCGCTCAACCCCGGTACGCTTGATAGGAGTTTCGCAGCATTCAAAGTTGCGTTTTCGATGTCGCCAAAATGCTCCTGCAACGTGTTCATTTCTGCCGTAATCTGCTCTTGACTCACCTGGTTCAGAAACGACGAAAAACCTGTATTGATAATAAGCTGGAGCGCGACGACTATCAGGACAGCGGTAAGTATCAGGAGAGCGTTCAGTTTGAAACTCAAGCTCGAACGTTTTAAAAATTGAAGCAGCATATCATTTCCTTCTTGAAGGTTAGCACTATTCCGAAGGCAGGTTGATCACACCCAGGTCGCGTAGAGCAGCCTGGCCGCGTTCGGAAGCCACCCAATCGAGCAAAGGCTGAACCGCTTCCTGGCGATCTTCGACGTAGCCAATACCGAGCGGTGTGGCGATAGAGTAGGTGTCGTCATTCGGGGCAACGCCATCCAGCGTAACCGTCTTTACTTTTTTGTCTGAGCCGACAGTGGCAATCCAATTGCCGAAGCCAATGCTGCCAGGTGTGCCTTCTACCGACGTGAGCATATCGCCTGCGCCGCCTAACACACCTGCAATTGTTTCGGGAAAGGGGGTTTCGCCGAAAATGAGTTCACGGAGTTTCAGGGTAGAGGATTCTTCCTCATCACGCACATAGATGACAATCGCTAAATCCTGTCCGCCGACTTCTGACCAGTTTGTAACCGCACCTGAAAAGATATCTCTCACCTGATCCTGAGTCAGGTCTGTGACTTCAACATCGGGATGCACCAAAATCGCAACGCCCGTGCTGCCAATGTTCAGATATTGCAGGCCTTTGGCGGTTTCGTCGTCCTTCGGGCCTCTCGCCATAGCGGCAATATCCAGCAGGCCATCCAGTACACCTTGTACGCCGCCACCCGTACCCGATCCACTGAGGACATTCAGGGTATAGTCGGGAGTGTCTGCCTCAAATGCGGCCTGGGCGTTCGACAACAGCCCCGATACGCCACCCGAACCAGAGATTGTCAGCGTGACCTGTGGCGAATCCGTAGGAGTTGGTGTTGGCGGCGGCGCAGCAGACGCGCAGGCAGAGGCAATCAATAGCAATAAACTGGAAAATAGGGTGATTGTTCGTTTTCGCATGGGGTGATCCTTTAGATGCGTGAATCATGATTGCTTATAATGTTTGGCAATCTATCCTTATCTTGCACCTGAAAGCCGCGCATATGTACAAAGATTTCGCGAAATTACAATAATTGGGAAGAAATTCACGATATAAGGATTTGTGGACGGATTTTCGCACGCCGGCGGGGAGGCTGGGGCGCACAATTTGAGTCTATAATAGGGCTGGATTGAGAAACCCTGGGCATGGATTTATTTCAGGAGTGAGAGCCAGATGACCACCCCACCACGCGCGAAAACCGTTCCGCACGTATTTGAGCTTCACGGCAGAAAATTCGTGGACAATTACTTCTGGTTGCAGGACAAGAGTGACCCGGAAGTGATCGCCTATCTGGAAGCTGAAAACGCCTATTCCAAAGCGGCGCTGAATCACACCGAGGCGCTGCAAGAGACGCTTTTTCAGGAGATGCGCGGGCGGATCAAAGAGGATGACACCAGCGTACCGCAGAAGCACGGCGATTATTTTTATTATTCGCGCATGGAAGCCGGAAAACAATATCGTGTTTTTTGCCGCAAGCAGGGTTCGCTTGACGCGCCGGAGCAGGTGCTGGTGGATGAAAACAAATTGGCGGAAGGTCTGGAATACTGCCGCGTGTTTGCGTTTGAACCCAGCCCGGATCACCGATTATTGGCGTATTCGGTGGATACGACAGGCGCGCGGGTATTCAATCTTTATGTGATGGATATGCAAACGGGCGAACAGCTTGTCGGCCCGATACTCGGTACCGCCGAAGTCGCCTGGATGAGCGATAACAAGACCCTGTTTTACAGCGTTTTTGATGAATCGCATCGACCCTACCAACTCCGGCGGCTGGTGATCGGCGGCGATTCGGACACGCTGATCTATCACGAGGTCGATGAGGCATTTTATGTCGAGCTTCGGCGCACCCGCAGCGGCGCTTATGTCCTGATGACGCTGGGAAGCATGACGACCACCGAAGTCCATTATCTGGCAGCAGACGAACCAATGGGAGCTTTTCGGATCGCCCATCCACGCCAGCATAAGATGGAATATTATCTCGAACATCATGGCGAAAGATTTTTGATCCGCACCAACGATGAGGCCGAAAATTTTAAGCTGATGGAAGCGCCCGTGAGCGATCCGTCAAAGGCGAACTGGCGCACGTTGATCCCACATCGCCCGGATGTGCTGATCGAGAGTGTTGATGCCTTCCGCAAGCATGTGGTACTGCGCGAACGAAAAGGTGGCCTGCCGCAAATTCGGATTGCGCCGCCGGACGCGATTTCTGACGCGCATTTTGTGACATTTCCCGAACCCGTTTACACCTTCCGGCTGGACACGAACCCGGAATTTGAGAGCGACACGCTCCGATTTATTTATAGTTCGCTGGTGACACCGGAATCGACGATTGATTACGGGCTGTCCGACGGCAAATGGGACGTGAAAAAGCAGCAGGAAATCCCCAGCGGTTACGACGCTTCGCAATATATCAGCGAACGGCTACACGCCACCGCGCCGGACGGCACACAAGTTCCCATTTCGCTGGTCTATCGCAAGGGCTTGAATCGCGATGGCTCTGCGCCGACGCTGCTCTACGGCTATGGCTCTTACGGCTACAGTATGGAAGCGAGTTTTGATAGCAAGCGCCTGAGTCTGCTGGATCGCGGATTTGCCTTTGCCATCGCGCATATCCGGGGCGGGAGTGAGCTTGGACGCGCCTGGTATGAGCAGGGGCGGCTGATGTATAAGAAAAACAGCTTCACCGATTTTATCGCCAGCGCGGAACATCTCATTCGCGAGAAGTATACGACCAGCGAAAAACTGGCGATTATGGGCGCGAGCGCGGGTGGGTTACTGGTCACGGCGGTAACGATCATGCGGCCAGAATTATTCAAGGCGGTGGTGGCGCAGGTGCCGTTCGCGAACGTCATTTCCGCCATGATCGACCCTAATCTGCCGCTGGTCGTGATCGAGTACGAGCAGTGGGGGAATCCGGCTGATTTGCAGGCGTTTGAATACATGCTGTCGTATTCGCCGTATGACAATATCAAGGCCGAGGCCTACCCGCATATGTATGTCACGGCAGGGCTGAACGATTTGCAGGTGCTTTACTGGGATCCGGCGAAGTGGGTGGCGAAAATTCGGGCGCACAAGACCGACGACCATCATGTGCTGCTGGTCACGAACATGGGCGCGGGGCATGGCGGCGCATCCGGGCGCTTTGATTATCTGCACGAATATGCCAAAATTTATGCGTTTTTGATCGACGCGCTTGGGGTTGGTTAAGATAAGGGTGCTCACAAAAGGATTTCCGGCTCGTCCCGCTTCGCTTGGCGGGGTGATCGCTGTGCGCCGTTGCAAAATTGCAAGTGGGATCAGGCAGGATCAAGTAGGATGAAGCACCTGTTTTTCAGCTATTCACGCCAGCAGCTACATTATGCCGAGATGCTGGTCTACGAATTGCAGAAGGCCAAACAAGAGGTCTGGTTCGATTTGCAGCGACTCATACCTGGCTCGAACTGGTCAAACAGCATTGAGCAGGGGATAGATGGATGTCGGGGATTAGTGCTGCTGCTTTCGAAAGCGGCTTACGAGTCGTCTAATGTCGAAAAAGAGTGGCGGCGAGCGCTGCGGGCGGGTAAGCCGATTTTTGTCGTCCTGTTTGAGGATGTTCGCCTGCCGCCGGAATTGCAAGATACTTCGATTATCGACACCAGACAGGGATTTGACGACACCGCGTGGCGACTTGTGGAATGTGTGACGAGCGATGCGGTATGCCGAGACGCGATTCCGCCTTCGCGTTGGCTGCCACGCGCGATGGAACGTGAGCCGCGCCGAGTCGTAATGACACTTTTGATTGACGGGTTGGTATTTGTGGGAGGGGTGTTCGCGGTCTATTTGTCGGCGTTTGACTATCCCGCCGATCAATGGATCAATACGGTCTATCGCGGTCTGATCTCGTTCAGCGACCGGCTCGGTTTTTTGTGGAAGTGATTCAAGCTTTTCAAAAAGAGAAGGATAGTGCAAAGTGGTTAAAAGCCTCACAAAGGAAAATAACCATGAGCACTATCCCGACCAGTGTAACAGAAG
>JALHNB010000115.1 GCA_022843745.1 Anaerolineae bacterium
ATCCACTTCAGGATACCCTTCTTTTCTTAAGTTGGTGCATATGGGGCGACGCATGCGTCGCCCCTACGAAATCCGTACTCCGGTTTATTTTGTTAAACATGATCATCGTGCCTCTCTACAAAAACGTCGTCGCGTTATGCTGACTCGCTTTCCGGCCTCGTTTGCGTTAAATTTCCCCGACTATTCTAAAAGTCATGACCGCAGAATATTTCGGCAAGGATTGATATGACCGCAGATTTCGACCTTCTGGTGATCGGTGAGATCAACGCCGACCTTATCCTCAGCGGCGACGTGATCCCCGCCTTCGGTCAGGCCGAAAAGCTCGTCGATGACGCGACTCTCGCCATCGGCAGTTCGTCCTGTATCGTCGCCTGCGGTGCGGCGAAGCTCGGCCTGCGCGTGGCTTTCATCGGCAAGGTCGGCGACGACGAATTCGGGCGTTTCATGCTCAATTCGCTCATCGCGCGTGGCATTGATACCAGTCGCGTGATTGTCGATGACACGATCAAGACTGGCCTCACCGTGATTCTGTCGCTCGGCAATGACCGCGCCATGCTCACTTACGCGGGTTCCATCGCTGCCCTGCGCTACGACGAAATTGATCTCTCCCTGCTGGAACGCGCCCGTCATGTGCATATCAGCAGCTACTTTTTGCTCGATGCCCTTCGCGCCGATGTCCCGCGCCTGTTTGCAGCCGCCCACGCACGCGGCCTGACCACCTCGCTCGATACCAATTACGACCCATCGATGCGCTGGGACAGCGGCCTGATGGAAGTCCTGAAAAATACCGACCTGTTCTTCCCCAACGAAACCGAACTGCGCGGCATCGCCGGCACAGAAAATATCGAAGACGGTTTGCGCATCCTCGCCGCGTCCGGCGCGACGATTGCCGTCAAGCAAGGTGAACATGGCGCGACAGCCATGCACGGCTCAGAGATCGCCCATGCCCCTGCGCTCGCCCTCCCCGTTGTCGATACCACAGGTGCGGGCGATAGTTTTAACGCGGGCTTCATCTATGGCTATCTGCATCAATGGGAACTGGCGCGGACGCTGCGCCTCGGCTGTGTTTGTGGGTCGCTCTCGGTGCGGGCGGCGGGCGGGACGACTGCCCAGCCCACGCTGCCCGAAGCCATGACATTTCTCCTGCCGATGGATCGATGACATTCCTCGTTCCAGCAGGTCAGTTCATTTTTCATCCCGATAGAGCGGTCAGATAAGACTTGTCAAATAATCATTTTGGCGTAATGTCCTTATTGGAATCTTACGATATTCAAAGTTATAATGAATTGTTTGATAATCCTGTTTTTAAGGTATCTATCCATAAACTTGGCGGGGTTGGGGTGAAGGTTTATGACTAGGTTCTTCGTGACTCAAGCAGGGTTATCCGAGATATGCTGTAAATGCCGCACTTGCAGGAGGGCGATTTCTTACACCCCATCGAACGTTAAAACAAAGACTTGAAAGAATTTTTCATGCTGAACTTGAGAGCGGATGTTCGCTCCCGCTATACGAAATATGTGGTCACATTTTCGCTCGTTATTATCTATATTTTCGTTTCGATCCCCCTGCTTCAGCGCTTTGGCGAGACAACCATCCTTCTGGTGGTGGTGCCGATAGTAGCGGCAACCTGGTTTTTTGGCTATTGGGTTGGGCTTGCGTTCGCCGCATTAGGGATGCTGTTCAACGCTGGCCTGTTTTATCTGGCAAAATATCCCTCCGAAGAAGCGTCGTTGAATACTGCCGATCTCCCCAGCATGGTTGCGCTGGTGGTGGTCTGTGTGGTGGTCGGCTATTTGCGCAATACGCGCGACGACCTGCGCCGCGAGCTTATGCGCCGTCAGCAGACGGAAGTTAAGCTGCAAGAACGTGAGCGTTTTATCGAAAAGATTCTCGCCGCGACACCTCTCAGCATCTATCTGTTTGATGCGCAAGAGCAGCACACCAATTATATCGCCGGACGAACGCTGAAGAATCTGGGATACACGCCCGACAAAATTCTGGCATTGGGTAACAGGATCACCGACGAGCTGGTTCATGAGGATGATCGCCAGCGTGTGAGCGATCATTTCAAGCGCATGGCTCTTGCAAAGGATGACGAAATTCTGGAGGTCAGCTACCGATGGAAAACGGCTTCCGGTACATGGCGCTCCCTGCTGGATCGGCAAATCGTTTTCGCCCGCAACCGGGATGGCAGCGTATCGCAGATTCTCGGCACGAGCCAGGATGTCACCGAGCGCATCGAAATGG
Source organism: Anaerolineae bacterium (assembly GCA_022843745.1). Taxonomy (GTDB): domain Bacteria; phylum Chloroflexota; class Anaerolineae; order Aggregatilineales; family Phototrophicaceae; genus JALHNB01. The sequence continues at coordinate 2,248 of JALHNB010000115.1, forward strand.
AAGGTATGTTGAAGGCCGAGCATGATCTGCTCCGTACCATCATTGACAATATCCCCGATCAAATCAGCGTTCGAGACACCGATGGTCGTTTCATCCTCGCCAACCATACACTGGATATGCGCGGCCAGCCCATCCCGACCAATCTGGTCATTGGCAGAACCATTCACGACCTTTTCCCCGGTGATGATGCGCGACTTTTCCAGGCCGAAGACCGCAAGGTGATCGAAACCGGACAACGCCTGATTAACATGGAGCGCGTGATCGAATTTAAGGGACTCAAACGCTGGTATCTCACCACCAAAGTGCCATTACGCGATCAGAATATGAAGGTCAACCGCGTCCTGGTGCTCAGCCGCGAGATCACCGACCTCAAGGAAACCGAATTTGCCCGCCTGGAAAGCGAAAAACAGCGTGTCGCCCTGCAAACTGAGCGCGAAGTCACCGATCTCAAAGCCCGCTTTATCACGCATATGTCACATGAGATTCGCACGCCGCTTTCGATCCTCAATTCGTCGGCCTTTCTGATGCAGCAGCATTATGACCGCCTGACGCCGGAGCGCCGCAGCGAACTGCTGGGGTCGATGCAGACGCAGGTTATCCTGCTGCGCAACGTGCTGGATGGCGTCTCGGCGGTGTTAGGCGACGAAGACACGCTCTTTGGCTACACGCCCATCCAGGCGAACCTCGTACACATCTGTCAGGCCACGATTGCGGATGTCTGCACTACCCATGCCCGCGCGATTGAGTTTTCCTCCAGCGGTGATCTGGGAGGCATGATGCTTGACCCCAACATGATCGCTTATATTTTCAGGACATTCCTGCTCAACGCCATCCTCTATTCCGAGCCGGATTCCGAGATCATTGCCGAAGTCCGCCGCGTCAAAAATACTGCCACCGTCAGCGTCACCGATCATGGCATCGGTATCCCCACGCGCGACCAGGATCACATTTTTGAGGCTTTCCACCGAGGCTCCAATATCGGCGTGGTGCGCGGCACGGGTGTCAGCCTGTGGATGTCGCAGAACTACGCTCGCCTGCATAGTGGCAGCATCACCTTCGCCACAACCGAAAACGAAGGCTCCGTCTTCACCCTCATGCTGCCTATTGATTAAACGAAAGCGCCACCTTCACGCTCGTCCTTTCTGATACGTGCAATTTCCTTAAAACCTGTTTGGGAGATTCATCCCCATCCCTGGAGTGAGAATGGTATATTCTTCCGAACTAATCAAGAGGATTTACGCCCAATGCGACTCCGCGATCTCGGCATCGAACCACCCAACAACCTCCCGACTGGCGCACTGAACGCCATCACTGATGTCAGCGGTGTGCGTGTCGGACACACGACGCTCATTTCCGGCCAAGCGATCCGCACGGGCGTGACGGCCATTTTGCCGCACCCGCGTAATATCTTTCGCGAAAAAGTCAGCGCCGGAGTCTGCACGATCAATGGCTTCGGCAAGGCGACAGGTTTTGAGCAAATCCGCACACGCGGCGTGATCGAAACGCCCATTTTGCTGACCAATACGCTCAACGTGCCGCGCGTCAACGATGCGCTCGTGAGCTATATGCTGCGCGAAAATGCGGACATCGGCCTGACGACAGGCACGGTCAACCCTGTCGTCGGCGAATGTAACGACGGCTTTCTGAATGATATTCGCGGGCGGCATGTCCACGAGGAGCATGTTTTTCAGGCGATTGAATCGGCAATGGACGGCGTTGTGCCGGAGGGCAATGTCGGCGCGGGAACGGGGACGGCCTGCTTCCAATTCAAGGGCGGCATCGGCACGGCATCGCGCCAAACGTCCGGCTTCATGGTCGGCGCGTTGGTGCAGAGCAATTTTGGGGCGCGTGAGGAAATGATGCTCTATGGTGTCCCAGTTGGGACGCATCTGCGCGAAAATTATTTGCCGCAACCCGGCCCCGGCTCGATCATGATGGTCATCGCCACCGACGCGCCGCTGGATTCACGCCAGTTATCGCGACTTGCCATGCGGGCGGCTTTCGCGCTGGGACGTGTTGGCACGATAGGTCACGACGCCAGCGGCGATTTCGCGATTGCTTTTTCAACCGCCAATCTGTGGGCGCATTCGCCTGCCAAACAGGTCGAAAACGTGACCCGTTTCACCGAAACCGGACGCGGCATGGACGAATTGTTCCGCGCAGTAGTCGAGTCGATTGAAGAAGCCATCTGGAACAGCATGATCGCCGCCGAAACACTTACCGGACGTGGCGGCAATACGCTCACTGCGATTCCGCATGATGAGGTTGTGCGGTTATGGGAGGCGTATCGGCGATTATAACAACCCCTGACCCCTCACCCCCAGCCCCTCTCCCACAGGGGGCGAGGGGAGCAAAACTGTTTTAAAGTCCCTCTACCCTTGTGGGAGAGGGACGCTTCGCGAGGGTGAGGGGGTGCAAATTGAATTACCCTTACGGTGTCTCGGTCACTTCCGCAGTCGCTTCCGGCGTGGCTTCGGGATCGCCCTCGATCCACTGCGAAACGTTCACAGCCGCGTCGATGCTGTCCTCAATCGCCGTGAGCGCGTCCGGGGCGCTGTCATCGCCGAGATAGTGAATGATCTCCTTGTAGCCTTCCTCTCCCAACACGGAGGTCGTCACCGTCGGCAGGTCAGAAACCGGTTGGTCAGTGTATTCGTCGTCCAGCTCAAAGTATCCCTGCTCGGTGATCGACTCGACCAGCGCGGTCACTTCTTCAGGCTCAATCTGGCCGATGTTGATGCCGGTTGCGCCGACGAAGCGAATACCCATGAAAACGACGGTGCCGTCCTCATAAATGACCAATTGGTACATCGGGCAAGTGCCGAAGCACGCGCCGCGATCAATCGTGACCACCGCCGAGCCTGCGCTGGTGAACGACGGGTTATACAACCGTGCGCCCGTCCACTGCTGCGTGCCTGCCGCCAGGTCGATCCAGTTTTCGAGATAACCCAACGCCAGCGGTGCGGTTGCGTCGCCCAGGTAGTGGTTAATCGACTTGGTTTCGCCATCGCGCGTCACCGATATCATGATGTAGGACTGGTCGGTCACGGTCATATCCGTGTATTCGTCGTCCCACTCAAAATAGCCGACATCCTCGATCACCTGCATCAGTTCGTCAAATGCTTCTGCGCCGATGTTGATCGTTTGTTCGCCTTCGACATCGACATGCTGGTCGCCGTTATAGACAACCGTGCCGTCCTCGTGCAGCGTGACCGTGTAAACGGGGCACATGCCGAAACAGGGTGTCCGTTCCAGCGTAATCGACGCTCCGTCGCTCGCTGCTTCCTGCGCTGCCGCCGGGAAAACAGCCAATACCATCAATGCTGTGAGTATGAATATGATTTTGCGCATTGTTTCACCTTTACTTGTGTACAGACATAAGACGTTCGAACGGGCGTAAAAGTTCCACATCTGGTTTCTCTGCTGTAAAGTATCGGCGAAAATTGCTCCGAAGACATGCGTATTTCTACTGCTCTTTTGACTCCAGCAGATACGCCTGATGATTCGGGTCGTCACTTTCGTTGATCGCTCGTATTCTGGCATGAACGCGCATCCCACTCTAACAAACCGCGCCCACTTGCAACAATACCCGCTGACAATCCGGCGCGGCTTCGTTCATTCCCCCGGCAGGTTCGCAGCGTATGTCGGGGGTGTGTTGAGTAAGATGGTCAGGGAAGCGTCTCACAGATGCCTATTCCAAAAATAAGACATCTTCTCCCCATCAGTCTTTATTGCAAATAAATAGAAAAGCCGGATAAACCCGGCCCAGAGACACATATTTGTATAGATGAGATGACATAAACCATTACAGGTCAATTTCGCTTCTCAGGTGAAGTTAACTCGCATGGGGTTTACTTTTTGGCACAATTCTCAAATCGGTTTCGCTGAAACTATTCGGCAAGTACCATCGTTCCAAATCATTTTCATGTATGTGTATTACCTCCGCCAGTTCTGAAATGCTGTAATTCAACTCTTTTCGATATAAATCCATCAGCTTTGGAAGCAATGTAGGTTTTTCAACTGGTATCGGGAAAGGCTCTTTTTTACGATAACCCATCCTACTAAGCATTTGAAAAAGTGATGTGTATCTCCTTTCGTTGATAACTCCTAAATCCTTCGCCCGCCTAATGAGTGCTTGGACAGAAACCTTCCAAGCAGGTTTGAGCTGTAAGAGATGCTCAATAGTTACAGGCTCTAGCTCACTCGCAATGTCTTCAGCAGGCATTAAAAAGGCAGCGGCAAATTGATTCGCTTCGTCTTCCATTTCTTCATAGGGTGGTTTGTTGTGATGCATGACCAAATGACCAAGTGCATGGGTCATTGAATATCGTAGGCGATCCCCACTGGATCGCTTATTAACTAACATGACTGGTGTCATGGGTTCAACCCACTGAACAGTTTCGTCACTTTGATCGATACCAAAATCCCAAACCTGAATAATACAGAACGCATCTTCTAATGTCTGTACCACACTACGAATAGGGCCGGAAGATATATTCCATGCAGCCCGAACACTTGCCGCAATGGCATCTATATCGCCATCAAAATCACTTGGGGTATAAGAAGGTATCTTAAACGGTGATTCAATGTCTGCGACTTCAAGATAGGTTTCAGCATCAAGCCGAAGCATGTTAAGTCTGGCATCAATGGGTGTTTGCTCCTTTGCTGTTACAGAGCGCAACTTTCGATGAAATAACTCGCCCGTTTCTGGCCCACGTCGTTCTCCTCGACGAAAAAAGAACCCTGTTGGGAAATGCAATGCTTCGCTGATGAGCTTAAGGTCGTGGTCGGAAATTGATTTTATTCCGCCCTCATAACGCGAAACGCTACCCTGATCGATGCCGCTAAGCTCTGCTAACTGCTTCTGTGTAATGCCGCGTACTTCACGAGCCAAAATGAGCATTTCAGGGTTAAATTCTTTTCTCATGCCTCACGAGACTGCTTGTCGTCTCCCTCCTTCTTTTTTGACTTGAGTCTAATTTCTGTCTTTGTTTGCGGTGCTGACGGTGCTTGAGGAGATGGTTCATTATCAACTTGCGAATCCGAACTGCTATCTTGGGACAGATTGAGTTCATAAGTATCAAGTATCTCACGATGTTCTTGATCGTTGAACATAAACCGAGAAATGATCCCGGCTTCATCAATTATGTATCCAGCAACTAGATCATATAACTGAGCTAATGGTACTTCTTCTTCGTCTTCAAACAACCGTAGCTGAGTTTCCACTGCCAAGAGCGTTTTGGGAATGACTCCTAGAAAGGTTGCACAATCCAATTTCTTTAGATGAATTACGTGAGTATCATCAAAAGTAATTAAGAAAGCGTTTCCATCATGTCGAAATTTGACCCCCTCCGTACCTTTGAATACGTTTTTGAGGCGTGTAGACAGATACACTCGTCTAACTTCAGACTTTTGCCGATTGTCCATCTCCTTGAACGCAAGAGGGTTTTGAATCGCAAAACGCTGATAATCTTCTATTGCTCCATTTACAGCCTGACAGAACAGTTCTTCGCGCTCAGGGGTAATGAAAATAAATGGCTTTACAGACGAGTGATCAGAAGCGGACATTGATGAAATCTCCCCTATACTTGGTATCTGCTCACAGTATAGAACGACTCATCACGTTTGTCAATTTTTTTGTGTAAAATATGCTAAATATTATGGCAATGCTGTTCGGCTTTCGATAATCATAATGCTTTCGCGCAAAACCTCACCCCTGCGACTGCATCAGGCGATCCCGCAGGCGAGTCGGCAGCCGCAGAATAATGTTCGCCACGAATTGGGCATCCCGCCCGACCAGATAGCGCGTTTTTGGGCGATCTGCCGTCAGCGCATGGGCAATCGCTGCCGCCACCAGTTCCGCCGGAGCGCCGTCTTTCGCCGATTTTGCCGCATTCGCCCGCGCTTTATCTATCGCCGCCTGATAATACGTCTTCACTTTTTGCGGCATCCGTTTTTCGATTTCATCCGCAGCCGCCAGCGAAGTCTCCCAGATCGGTGTGGCAATCGCTCCCGGCTCAACCGCGATGACTTCGATCCCCCAGGGCAGCAATTCCTGACGCAGCGCATCGTTGATCGCCTCCAACGCGAATTTCGAAGCGCTGTATGCGCCCAGCATCGGCCCGGCGATCCGCCCGCCAATCGAGCTGATATTCACGATTCTGCCGTGCGCCAGACGGACGTAGGGCAGCATCGCCTGTGTGACCGCCACCTGACCGATCAGATTGACTTCAAGCTGGTGGCGCAGGTCGTCAATCGGGATAAATTCGATGGGCGCGGCGACAGCGACTCCGGCGTTGTTGACCAATCCCGCCAAACCGCCCTGCCCCACGACCTTCCCGACCTGCTCGGCGGCACGCGCGATCTGCTCCCCGTCGCTCACGTCGATCAGCAGCGGAGTCATACGTGAAGAAGCTTCCTTGCACAGCGCATCGCCGTCGGCAGGCTTGCGCACCCCGGCGAAAACGTGAAAGCCCATCCTGTCCAGATGTAACGCCGCTGCCCGCCCGATCCCTTTTGACGCGCCTGTCACCACCACATATTTTTCAGCCATGATATTGACTCCTATTTTTTAACCTACCGTCCGTTCGGTCAGTTTTTCGCGCAAAAAAATTTACCGCCGCAGCCCATCCATAAACAGCGCGACCATGCCACGCGCTAGTTCATCTTTATCCGCGCCCCGGTAGCGGCTCTGCTCGTGCAGGCTTTCGACTGCCACCATAAACGTTGCGGCGATCATTTTCACGTCCACATATTTGATGTCGCCGCGTATCTGTGCCGCCGCGATAATCTCGACAACGGGCATAATCAGCGCCGTGTTCGCCACCAGCATCAGCGTCCGCGCCGCGCTCTCCGGCAGTGCTGGCAAATCCGAGCGATAAAGCCGCGTCGAATCAATCGGCGGCTGTGCGAGTACAAAATCTGCGATGGCAAGCAGTTGGGTTTCCAGGTCGGGCGGTGCCGCGTCGATCACCGCATGGATGCCTTCGGAAAATTGCGCCAATGTACGGATCGTAACCTCGGCAAAAAGCTGGGCTTTCCCGTGTGGTACATGGTAGTACAACGACGCTTTGCGCATGTTCAACGCCGCCGCCACGTCATTCATGCTCACCGCCAGATAGCCGCGCTCCCGAAATAATTTCGCCGCCCCTTGCAGAACCCGTTCCCGCGCCTCGCTCGTCGCCGCCATAGATTCACCTACCTATCGTTCGGTAGTTATCATAATCCGAATCAAAAATGCTGTCAAGAAAGTGATATTCCTGACAGCATTTCGTGTCTAGCCATAAATTGTGTTTATCGGGGCGCAATCATGCGATTCATTATGCAATACGGATCACCGCGTTCGTAGGGGTTTGATATATCAAACCCTTTTCGTTTTCGGTTTGCCTGGGCATGATATATCATGCCCCTACATCGCACACCCATATGCACCAACTTAAGAGACCTGCCGGAGAGACTGAAAGGTCAAAGGATGGAGAGAACGGCAGGACATGCGGGAGGTGGCGGGCAAGAGATGGGCGAGACGGCGTAAAAAAGCC
>JALHNB010000116.1 GCA_022843745.1 Anaerolineae bacterium
GAGATCGATTACGCGGCTGCACACTTCAACAGCGCGGTCATAATCACCGAGCATGATATAGCTGTTGGCACGCGATGAATAGGTGAATGGATTCGCCAGCCCAAGCTCGGCAGCAGCGGTAAAATCTGCGGCAGCTTCCTCATATCGCCCTAAGGCATAATAAGTCTCTGCCCGATAATAATTAGCTAATGCGTGATTGGGATCCAATTCGATGGCAGCAGTAAAATTTTCAATTGCCTCCTCATAATTTTTCTTGCCATAATTTCTCAGACCTTCACTAACCAGAGGCGCGGCGGATGGTGTGGCTGTCGCTGCCGGCGAAGGTGTTGAGGTTGGCGGAAGTGTGGCCGTCGCTGTCGCTGTCAGAGAAGGTGTGACTGTCGATGCCGGAGAAGGTGTCGCGGTTGGAATAAGTGTGGCTGTAGATATCGGTGAAGGAGTCAGTGTTGGCAAAAGGATGAGCGAAGCTGACTCGATCCAGGCTACGTTGCCGTCCTGAAGCTGAATCTGTATCCAGTTATCGCGTGTTTCCAGAATGACGACTTCCGTATTCTTCGGTACGCTCACCATTGCGCTGAATGTTTCACCGGGGCCGCTTCGCAACTGGACGTATGCGCGCGTCGATGTCACGAGCGCGGGCTGGCCGGAATGAGTCGTCTCCTGCGCGGCAAGAGGAGTCAGATTCGCGAACGCCATTAAAAGTAATATACCAAGTGTCACAACCCTGATGGCTAATTTTTGATTGTGTATAAAGGCTCTTTCTGTCATCTTCATTTGCCTGGGGTGTTTTAGATCGAATCGTGTTAATCGAATTACATAATAAACCAGGAAAATGAAATATGAACTGGATTCTAACCCCTTCCCTCCTAAGTCTTTTTAGCGCTCCTATCGAAATGTGGACTGCTGTAGATAGAGTCAATTAAATGAGGCAGTGAAGAGTTAACGCCTCGGTCAGGAAATTGACTGGGGAATAATTGTTGTAAGATTCTGTTGGCGATAATGCGTTGGAGAGGGGGAGGAAGATTGTCTGAAACCCCTCCCCATAGCAAGAGGGAGGGGTTTGGGGTGGGGATATGCCTTCAGCACCGGACAAGCCTTTTATGTCCCTCAGCACTGTCATCGTCGCCATCAACGCGCAGCTTCTACGCGGCCTCGATCTGGCAAACGGCTAAACCGCTATTCATCTATCCAGAATTACCCCACCCACCAAGGCTTTTTTCTCCCCTCTCTCGCTTGCGGAGAGGGGCTGGGGGTGAGGTTGTATTAAAAACCTACCTTTGTGAAGGGCTGGGGCAGGGGTCTGCACCCCTACGACACCCAATTCGAGCGACTGGTCAGCACAATTTCAGATTGAGTCGGATCATTCGTCAGCACATGAACAAGGAATTTGTGTGCGCCGCCCATCCCTTCGTGCATCGTATAATGCAGTGTGATCGTCGTTTCTTCCCCTGGCCTTAATGTCGTCGAACCGACGACAGCGCGGGGCGGTCAGCACCCCTCGGCAACTTCAACCCAGGGTTCACCGAGAATCTGCAACGACTGGTCGCCAACGTTGCGTACGCGAAAAACACTTTCGACGGGGGTTTCGAAGCGCACGTCGCCATGCGCAATCTCCGTCTGGTCGATTTCCGCACGTGGTTCGCCTTGCACCTTTGCGGTATAGGCCGGCTGCCGGTTCGCCAGCGCGAAAAGTACAAGGCTGACCAACGCCACCAGTGCGCCGCCAATAACAGCGGGCAAAAGCCAGCGTGGGCGTTGAGATGACGCGGTTTTTGAATGTTTCTTGGTCATCAAAATTACTCCGTTGGTAAGGGTGTATTCGTGCCTGGGCCAAATTTGCTGTAATGCTCGTCAATATACGCTCGAATTTGGGGCGATGTTTTTCCCTCGTCCAGCATATTCATCACATCATGGGTGATGTCCACACAAATTCCGCAGCCCACAGCATGTTGATCGAACTTAAGCGTCTCGCTGGTCGGGTCGATGTAACAGGCCAGGTTGCTGGTGTGATCCATGTAAACACAGCCGCAGTAGCAAGGATATTTCGCAAGTTCGTGCTGGTTGACGATAGCGAATTGATACGCTTCCTGGATTCGCGGCGCTGCGTTATCCAGAAAATCGGGTAAAAGTGTTTTCGAGGCTAAATGAGACGATGGGCTGCCTGAGCAAGCCGCCAGTGCAATCACGACGCTCAGGAGAAGCCATTTAAAATTTGCCATTTGAATTTCTCCCACATCAAAACATATCCATATTCTGATGGGGGATGCTTTTTAGGCACAGTGACGAATGCGCCGATTCAACACGTCAATAGTCACGCTCTAGCGGCAACTAACTTGTGACGGCCCGCCGCACCGCATCCAGCATTTGCAGCGCCGTCAGATTGCGGATCACGTAGCCATAGTACAGATTATTCGCGCGAAAATCCGCCGCCCCATCATACCCCGCTGGTGGGATCGAAGGGTGTGCGCCGTCGATGTCCAGTCCGCCGTCCGGCAGATCGCGCATCGCCGCGCCGTAATCCCACAGCGGAACGGTATATTCCCGCGCCACAGTAACGACGATCTGGTTAAATCGTGCGACAGCCTCTTCCTCACCGACGCGATTCGGAATCGTACTCAGCACCGGAATGATGCCACGATCTATCGAAATCTGCGTGATTTTACGCATATTCGCGCAAAAAGTATCCGGCTCAAGGTGGCTGACATCATTCGTGCCGAACATAATCAGCGCGACGGCTGGCTTTGTGCGTCGATATTCACATTCCAGCGGTATTTCACCCTCGTTGCAGCGTTCCGGGTCGGCAAAACGAGCGCTCAGAACCGCCGCCGTCGTCCAGCCGATCCCCGCCGCCATCGAGATTTGGCTGAACGAATCGGCCTCATAATAATCAATCGCCGCCTGCAAATCGCCATATTCGCCGAGATCGTATAAACCTTCGCCAATCGGCTCTAAAAAGTGATGCGCGACGGTGATGCTGTCCCCCACCTTCGAAAACACATTGGCAATATTGTTGGTAGATAATATCTCTACCAAACTTTCCCCATCTTTCCCCATCTCTGCTTGCGGAGAGGGGGTTAGGGGGTGAGGTTGCATGAAAATCTCCCGCACATGCTCCACCACCGCCAACGGTAAAATCCCCGCTTCAGTCGGAATCGTCGCCAGATCGACGGAGACCTGCGTAAACTCCGCCGATACCCAGCCGTAAGCACCATCCGGTGCGCGCACATACAGCCAATCGTTGGCCTCGGTACGGCGCAAAATCATCAATTCCGTTTGAGAGTTGAGGATGCCCACGATGCCGCTTTCCGTCGTCGGCGCTTCACGCAGGCGTAAAGAATCGGCGACGACCCACGCATCGGCAGCACAACCCGCCGCCATCACGACGCGAGGCGCAATCAAGCAGACCCAGAGCAGGAGTAGAATTTTTCTCATACCCTGATTCTACCTGTCGCGCACGCACCTGGCTAGGGATCGAGTTTCGTCAACGCCGCGCTCACGGCCCATAACTGTCGCCGTGCCGCCTCATCATGGGTTTGTGGCGGTGAGGGGATTTCTTTTTTGTCGCCAAAATATCTGCCGCTGACACCCTCGACTTCCGGTGAGGCTGCCAGATACAGGACGCGCTCGGCGGCTTTCGCGGCATCAGCCAGAAAGGGTCGCCCCAGCGTCGTGATGAACTTTAGCAAAAATGGCTCATCATTTCGGCTGTCCGTGCCACCCAGGTTCGACTTAAAAACGCCCGGATGTACGCAGTTTACGGTCACACCTGTACCTTGCAGCCGCTGTGCCAGTTCATAAGTAAACATGATATTGCCCAGCTTGCTTTCCGCATAGGCTTGCAGGCCGCGATATGGGCGTTTTTCAAACTGCAAATCGTCAAATTTGAGAGTCGTATTCAGCCGTGTACCGACGTTGACGATTCGGGCGGGTGCGCTGGCCTTGATGACATTCATCAGCAGATTCGTAAGTAAAAAAGATGCCAGATGATTGACGGCAAACGTGCTTTCGATATCATCGACGGTCAGTTTGCGCTGTTGAAAAACCGTTCCTGCATTGTTGACCAGCACGTCCAAACGCCCGTACTTTGCCTCAAAACCGGATACCAGATGGTGAATCGCCGCCTGGGACGACAAATCAGCGACCATCAAATCGACTGCCGTGCTGCCGCTGGATGCCATAATATCCCGTCGTGCCGTCTCGCCACGTTCTCGGCTGCGACAGACGATCACCACTGTCGCGCCGAGTTTTGCCAGGCCGATTGCCGTCTCTTTACCCAGGCCAGAGTTCGCGCCCGTTATCAGACAGACTTTGCTGTTCAGGTTGTTCATAGTTCACTTTCTCACCTGTCATTAAATGGTTGCGATGCTGCAAATAGAGCGCAATCGGGCGATCACCCGGAATGAAGTTGCCTGCGTCAAGGCCGCCTTTTTTCGGAGTCTGCGTCACCGTAATCGCATAATCTTCACTCAGAACAAGTTTATTAAACTGGTTGCTCATCACGGCGATGAGGCGACCCACAAACGGAATCCCCACGCTGTTCTGGTAGGTTCGCACATAGAGCATCGTGTTGTCGTCGTCAATCGGCGCGGAGATAATCAGGTTACGGATGCCCTCACCAAGCCGAAGCTGCCAGATGTTCGGATAATTGAACAGCAAGTCTGGCGCACGATTCTGCGGCGGCACCTCGCTTGGCTTCAGTGCTGGCAAACCCGCGTCCGGTTGATTGCTGACCCACACGCGGATTTTGTCGTTCTCCAGTGTGGTGTATGGCCCATTAACGAGAGTCTGTTGACCCCGCCCGATGGTGTTGGGATGGACAAACGGCAGATGTGAAATGTCAAGCTGGCCTTCAATGACCCGTGTATAGTGGACATCCCAGTGTTTCTGGAAGCTGGCATAGGTGTAATCGTCCAGGTCATCAAAAAACGGCAGCGGTGGATATTCTTCGCGTGGCTCGCCGTTCCACACCCAGATCAATCCGAATGCCTCTTGAACCGGAAATATTTTGCACTGGAAAATTTTCGGCTTGGGGCCATTTCGACCATTCGCCGGGATCAACTGACACGCCCCCTCGCGGTCATATTGAAAGCCGTGAAAATGGCATTGGATATTGCCGTCCACAATCTTACCGGGACTCAATTTCGATTGGCGGTGCGGGCAGATGTCGCGCATAGCAACAATTTTGCCCGCTTTGTCGCACCAGAAAACCATCTCTTCGTTGAGCCGTTTGAAGGCCACCGGTTTGCCCGGTTTGACTTCCTTCGATTCCAGAACCGCGTACCACATATTGGGGATCATTTCGCTTCCTTCTCATACCCTATATTTTCAACCTACAATTTGGTAGAAAACCGACTTAAAAAATTACCGCTTTAGCCACCCGTACAGCATCATATCTGCGATTTCCAGCCCGATTCGTTGGCGTACACTGTCAGGATAAAACGCGGGGATATTGTGAACGCTCTGCAACACACTCACCAGCGCCAGCGCCGCCATATCAGGATCGGTGACGCTGACCTCCCCTGCCGCACGCTTTAAGACATCGGCAATCGGGAGGCGCAGCGCATCATAAGCCGACTGCATCAACCGCGCCGCGTGTTCTGGTTTGATGGCGGGCATATCCGCATGCATCATCCGTGACAAATCCATCGGTGGTTGCGACACGATCCACCGTGCGACAGCCTGAATCTGAGTGCGTAGGTCATCCCCTGCTCCGGCGATCACTTCGATCAGTCCGTCATAATGGCGTTTAAAACTGCGCTCCATGACCTCAACATACAGACCTTCTTTCCCATCCGGTGCGTAGTAATATAATGAAGCGTGTTTCATGCCCACCACTGTGGCAATATCCCGCAGCGTGACGGCGGTGTATCCCCGTTTGGAGAATAACCCCTCTGCCACATCCAGTATGCGCCTGCGTGTTTCGTTATCGGGTATATCGCTCATTTTTCAACCTACAGTTTGGTAGAATTGTAGCCCCAAATTTGCAATAATCAAGCGGTCTTTCACTAAACACTTATTTGCGACGCATTTTAATACTAAATGTCTATCCGTAAATTCTGTCTGTAGGGGCGCAATAATTACCATATCCTGCAAATAAGCCGGTTAACCCAATGCCATATTTGTAGGGGCGCAATAATGGTGTTTAGTTTATTAAACCTGATATTCGAACGTCGCGTTTGTAGGGGCACGATGATGCGTTTGAACAAAATAAATCGGTAACGCATTTCGTAGGGGCACGATGCATCGTGCCCTTACACCCAATATTGACGACATTACCGAAATAAAAAGTTCAACA
>JALHNB010000117.1 GCA_022843745.1 Anaerolineae bacterium
GCTTTTTTACGCCGTCTCGCCCATCTCTTGCCCGCCACCTCCCGCATGTCCTGCCGTTCTCTCCATCCTTTGACCTTTCAGTCTCTCCGGCAGGTCTCTTAAGTTGGTGCATATGGGGTGACCCGGCGGGTCGCCCCTACGAAGGTAATGCACTCTGTTTAGTTCTTGACCATCTCCGGCACATGAATCGGCAGCGTGAACGAGAAGGTCGAGCCGATGCCAAATTCGCTTTCGACATGGATGTCGCCCTCGTGCATCCGCACCAGATGGCGCGTGATGTGCAGGCCGAGTCCCGTGCCGCCCGCGCGTCGTGTCGATGAGCCGTCCACCTGACGGAACTGCTCGAACAGCAGAGGCAGATCGTCGGACTTCATGCCGATGCCCGTATCCACAATTCGGATGCTTGCCTGCTGGTCGTCGGTCATGCCGATATGGACGTTCACGCTACCTTCTTCGGTAAACTTGATCGCATTGTTGACGAGATTCCAGATGATCTGGCGCAAGCGGATGGGGTCGGCGTATGCATTGGAGACGTTGGATTCTTCGATGATGTTCAATTCGACAGGCTTGCTCTTGACCAGAATTTGCGCCGTCTGGACGATCTCGCGAATAAAGTTGTTCAATTCCAGCGGACGACGGTCAATACGCATCTGTCCGGCTTCGATCTTGGCAAGGTCAAGAATGTCGTTGATGATGTTCAGAAGGTGCTGACCGCTGCCATGAATAGCGCGTACATCTTCTACCGCGTCATCGCTCAGGTCGCCGTCGATGCCGTCCAGCAGCACTTCGGAGTAACCGATAATCGAGTTCAGCGGGGTGCGCAGTTCATGGCTCATGTTCGCCAGGAATTCCGATTTCAGGCGGTCAACTTCGCGCAAACGCTCGGCGGTGCTGCGTTGATATTCGAAGGCACGCACGTTCTTGATGGCGACGGCGATCTGGTCTGCCAGGGCATTCTTGACACGCGCGTCGTCGTCCGTAAAGTGTCCGATTTCGTCAGACTGGAAATCCATCACGCCGATCAACTCGTTACCGACGATCATTGGCACGGCGAGTTCCGAGCAGGTTTCTGGCAGAAGCGGGTTCGGCAGGAAATCCGGGTTTTCATGGACATTGTTGGCGATCACACCATCACGTTTCCGTGCGGCCAGCGCCACCAGCGAATTCTCATGGTTGGCCGGGATGCTGTGACGACGATCCTGCATCAGGCGTCCCACATCACCCGCACCTGCTGCCAGCACCAGATTTTGGCCGCTTTCGTCCAGCAGATAAACATGAGCGTGGTAGAGTTCGAAACTGGTTTTCGTCAGGTCAGCCACCGCTTGCAGCAATTCCTGGACATCCAGAATGGTTGTCGTCGCGGCGCTCACGACAGCCACCGTTTCCAGTTCGAGGGCGCGTTTCTCCATTTCAGAAGCGAGTGTTTCCGCACGCTGCTTGGCTTCGAGTGTTGCTTGTGTCGAGCGTGTCGCTTCCACAGCAGAGGTCGCCTGACGGATGATGGTCGTATAGACCTCGCGCTCCTGTGTATTAAACACGTGCGTTTTAGGCCAGCTAAAGGTGTACATACCGACCCATCGACCCTGCGTATACAAGGGGAGGAGTGCGAGGCCGTGTATGCCCTGAAGTGTGAAGATTTGCCGCAGGCCTTCATCCAGCAGCGGGGTGGTCATGACATCCTCAATAAAGGTTGGTGTGTCAGGAGTCGCTGTCCACAGTTTCGCGAAGGGGAATTCGGGCAGATAGAAACTTGCGCCAATTTCACTGCCGGGAAGCTCGTTCGGCCATGTCGCTGCGATTCGTGCCCATTCTGGCATCCCATTTGCGTCGGTGTCGATGTAAAACAGCACGCCGGAAATAGCGTCTTTGCTCTGCGCGTAACCCACAACCGCTTCAAGCAGTTCGTCGGGGGTATGCGCTTTGGTCAGTTGCGTCGAGGTTTCATACAGAGCCGTCTGCGTTTCCTCGGCCAGTTTATTCTCAATGATCGCCACGGATTGCCCGACAAGACTTTCAATTTGACGAATCTGATCTTCAGCAAGCTGGCGTTTTTCGTGAGACTGTGCGGAAAGAATGCCGATCCAGTCGTCACCACTGGTAAGCGGGATGGCAATAAAACTGCGGCTGCGAATTTGATTCAGGATTGCACGGGCGTTTTCGTCGAGTCGCTCGTCTGCCTGCACATCAACAGAAATAAATGGCTCGTTCGGCTTCAACATCTGGATCACGGGGAAGCGGTTGATAGGGTAGGTCATACCCGGCGGAATGAAGCCAGCCGCATCACGATCCCAGCTTGAGACAATGGTCATCATGTTTGGACGTGTCTTGTTCCAGGGCTGGTCAAACAGCAGAATGCTCATGCGATCCATCTCATTCAGCGCCGTCGATTCGATCAACCCTAAGAGCAATTCGTCCAGGTTAGTGGCACGGGAGATACGTTCACTGCCAATATAGAGTGCTTCGGTTTGGGCAAGTGCCGCCTGCGTTTGAGCGAATGAGCGAGCATTTTCAACCGCCACCGCAAGCTGCGCGGCCAGCACCACTTTGGCTTGCTTCTCGATGTTCCCAAATCGGTTCGTCACATTCGCCTGTACGTCCAGCACCCCGATTAGCCTGTCGCCTGCCACCATCGGGATCGCCATTTCTGCCTTCGTCTCCGGCAGCAGCTTATTCGGCAGGAAGTTTTCGTCCTGGCTCACATCGTTCACGATCACACCTTCGCGTGTCCGTGCTGCCTGTGCCACCAGACTGTTCGCTTTGTCCAGCGCGATGCTGTGTCCTGCTGCTACCAACTGTGCGCCGATCTCGCCCGCGCCTGCTGCCAGCACCAGAGTTTCACCTGCTTTATCCACCAGATAAATCTGGACATGGTACTGATTGAAGTTCGCTTTTGTCAGGTCTACCGTCTCTTGCAGCAGTGTCTGGATATCATGTGCCTTCGTCGCCGCCGCACCGACCTTCGCCACTGTCTCAAATTCTGTCGCGCGTCTCTGTGCCTGGCGGGTGAGGGTGATACGTTCCAGTGCCACTGCTGCTTGTTCAGCAATGGAGCGCAGGAGGCGAATTTCACGTTCGCTGTGGGTGCGTTCCTGGCTGGATGACAAACTGATAACACCGAGCTTGCGTCCGCCAGTCACCAATTGGGCAAACAGGAGGCTCTTTACGCCAAAGGACAGATAAGCCCCGCGTTCGGCATCGTCCACGCGATCATCGGCCAAAAGATTATTCGAATAGAATATGACGCTTTGTTCGAGCGCGGTTGTTACCGGGAAATCGTGGTTCTGAACATATGCGCCGACGAAGGATTGACCACCCTTGCGCCAGTCCGCCGCAACCGTGCTGCCAGTTGGCTTCTCGGTGTCATTGTAGATCGAGAGCGAAACGGCATCGACATCCTCAGCAAGCGCATGTTTTACGATGGCATCCATGATTGACTGCTCATCCTGCGCTTCGTTAACCAATGTGCTGATCTGATACAGAATTTCGGTTTCTGCCTGTGCTTGCCGGAGGGCTTCGTCCTGCTGGTTGCTCTCGGTAATGTCGGTACAAGTACCAATCCACTCACGAATACTGCCATCAGGGTTGAAAATTGGCACACCACGCGCGGCAAAATCGCGGTACACACCATCGTGGCGGCGGATGCGCTGTTCGACTTCGTAGATGGACTTGCTATCGAGCGCGAGCTGCCAGACGCGACCAGAATTGGCCTGGTCGTCCGGGTGGACGGCTGATAGCCAACCCCAACCCTTCGTTTCATCAAATGTTTGCCCGGTATATTCGCGCCAGTAGGGGAGGTCTTCGATCACTAGACCTTGCGCATCGGTATTCCAAACGATCTGGGAGGTCGCAGTTGTCAGGGAGCGATAGCGTTCTTCACCGGCGCGAATGGCATCCTGTACGCGTTTTTGCTCGGTGACATCGCGCGTTACAAATGAAACGGTGCCTGTTTGCATGTCCGGTGTGGCGTTCCACGCAAACCATTTATAGCTGCCATCTTTACTGAGATAGCGATTTTCGAATGAAATAGTCTTGCGACCCGCTGCAAGCTGTGCATCGGCTTCCTGCTGTGTTCTCTCCGCATCATGAGGATGGATAAACTCGGTGTAGGGTCTACTTGTAAGTTCTTCGGTAGTCCAGCCAAGCGTATTTACCCAGGCAGGGTTGAGGTATTTGAAATAGCCATCAAAACCCGCTGTGCCGATCATATCAATTGAACTCTCGTACACGTGCTCAACTTCCTGACGGGCTTTCTGTATTTCTTCGAAGGCACGGGCATTCTCGACTGCGACGGCGAGCTGGGAGGCCAGCGTCGTCTGTACCTGCACCTCAGCATCGCTGAAACGATTGAAGGCATCCGCCTGCACGTCCAGCACACCAACGAGCTTGCTGCCGACGACCATCGGGATCGCCATTTCGGATTTTGTATTCGGCAGGAGCGCGTTGGGCAGAAAGTCGGGGTTTTTCGTGACATCGTTGGCGACCACACCTTGGCGGGTGCGGGCGGCCTGCGCGACCAGACTGGTTTCCTTATCGAAGGGGATACTGTGGCCTTTTTCCTTCATCTGCCTGCCAGCGTCGCCCGCACCTGCCGCTAACACCAGCCTATTGGTGACATCATCCAGCAGATAGACATGGGCATGATAGAGATTGAAGCTCTCTTTTGTCAGATCGACCATTTCTTGCAGCAGCACATCCATATTCAGGTTCGTGGCGGCAGCAGCGCTTACCCTGGCAACCGTTTCCAGTTCGGAGGCGCGTTTGGCTATTTCTGCCTCCGCACGTTTGCGATCCTCAAGCTGCAGATTAATTTCACTCAGATAGCGTTCACGTATGCCAGCAGCAGCGATCAGCAGGCCTGCTGCCATCGCTGTAAAAATCACGGCGTTGACGTCAAAATCAATATTTGCCGCTGAGCTTGTTTGCATCAACACGAGCAACACACCAAGCGTCAGAGCACTTACGAGCAGTGTACTTCGTGCCGAGAGGAGCAGCGCACTCAGAACGATGCTGATCGACATATAAAACAGGCTTGTCGTGGGCGCATCGGTTGAAGCATTCAAATACGTGAGGGGGATAACGACCATTGGAGCCGCCAACAGTGTCACTGTCCCCACAATATAGTAACGACTACGGCTGAAGCCATAGGCAACCAGCAGGCCAACAATTGCCAGAATGGATGGCAAGGCAATCGGTTGAATATTCGGATCACCGATCAGGCGCGTCCTAAAAACCGTAAAAAAGACCAGCGGGATGAGGACAATGAGCAGTGTCGCTACCATCCTGGCCTGGTTGCGTCCTTCAAAGCTCTCAACCGCTTGGTCGGGTTCGGTGAGCAGCTTCCATAAATTGGCGAGAAAGCCCGCCTGCTTTGTTTCCGGGACAGAGTTCAACATAAAATCTCCTCGCCCTCCGCTGCCCCCAAAGAGCATATAACGAAAGGTGTACTGGCATGAAATGATTTGACCTGATAATTGCTATTCGAATGTAATTAAGGTGGGATTTGTTCTCAACTCAATCTTAATTACTTGTTACGCTTTATTTATTTTAAGGAGGGAGTCGCAAATTGAAGTGTTAAGGTTGCGATGATATTCGTTTGAATACCTAAATGTTTCCGAATCTTTTCTAACTTTGCGCTTTGTTGAATTTGTACGAATCTGCTCGTGTGCTGTCTTGACAGGGGCGATTTTCGCGCATATGCTTGTAGTTAAGCGCTTAACTATTGCTTTTAATAGATTTTGGGTCAAAGTTTTTATGCCGACTTTACAAGATGTCGCCGAAAAAGCCGGGGTGTCCACCGCTACCGTCTCCAAAGTCCTCTCCAATACACCCTAC